>JBHBQE010000013.1:0-106410 GCA_041776485.1 Lachnospiraceae bacterium
TACAATGAACAAAGAATTAAAGAAAAACTAGGATGGCTAAGTCCAGTGCAATACAGGCTTAGACTCTTGGCTGCATAAAAATAGCGTAACAGCCATATAAACTGCTACGCTAAAAAAGTCTAACTTTTGGGGGTCACATCATTATCCTCTCCTTTTCCTTAGCACAAAATATAATATCCATATTGACGGCTAAACTATTTCCTATCTCCCATCTCTGCCCTCTGCGGCTCCATGGGAAATATAATGAATATAATATGCCTTTAAATCTCCTCCATATATATTTCTTAAATCCTCATACCTATTCATATAATTATTTACATTAAATTCAGGTCTGGCAACACGTCCTTCAGACATACCATATTCTACAAAATGCTGCAGAGTAGCATTTTCATCATTACCAAAGATATTTTTAATATCCGGATTAGCATTTTGATAATAGTTAAAATCATATACCAAGCTATAGTCATAACCCTCTATAGCAGAAATAGCATTTTGTATGCTTGCAGTACCGGTACCCTTCCTTCCCTCACTCTTTCCATAGTTAATATAATGCAGATAATATTGTTCCAGATTATCTCCAAAGGCACCTCGTAAATCTCCATAGGCAAATCTGTAGGAATTTACATCAAAGTCCTCACTTCCTTGCCTGCCCTCTTTCATTCCATGGGAGATAAAATGTTTTAGAGTGGCAACATCATCATTTCCAAATGCCTCTCTAATATCCGGATATGCACTTTGATAATATGAGAAATTATATACTGCAGAATAATCCACCCCATACATTGAAGCTAACGGACTGCTTAATTCTATAGCACCGGGACTGCCATTTCGTCCTTCCATTGCGCCATAATTAATATAATGCATATAATATGCCTTAACATCACTACCAAAACAGCTGCGTAAATCAGCATATCTCAGTCTATAGGAATTGACATCAAAACTGTTGTTCCCTCGTCTTCCCTCTGCCATTCCATAATTAATAAAATGTCTTAGGGTAGCAATATCATCGTTTCCAAAAGCACTTTTAATGTCAGGATTTGTGTTTTGATAGTATTTAAAATCATACACTTTGCCATATTCTATACCACCATATTCTGTTCTGCCGGTAATATCCGGTTCTGCCATTACAGTAGCACCATCTCTGCCCTCTTTAATACCAAACAAACAATAGTGCTCATAATATTTAGGTAAATCATCTCCAAAGACTTTTCTTAAATCATAATAGCGATTCTTATAGTATACGGGATTAAATACGGCAATCGCCTGTCGCCCCTCACTCATTCCATAGCTGATAAAATGCTCAAACAAACCTTTTGTATCTGTACCGTAAATCCCCTCTAAATCCTCAAAATGAGAGGAATAATAATATGGATTAAATACAGGTGAATAATCCACCCCATTGTATACATATGAACCTGTATAAACCGGTGCAGCCCCATAATTGTATGGACATAACGGTCTGTATCTTTGGCTTATACCATCCGGAATATGGTGGGGATATGCCATTTGCTGAAAGCTTTCATCCTTTAATAAAAACAAATCATATTTACAAATTGCACCAATATCATCAAAGGTGATATCAAGATTATACCAATAATCCCCAAGCTGTACCTGATTCCATTCATGATCTAAGCTTGTAACTGTAATACATCTTACTCCTGAAGCCTGACAAAGCATTGCAAGCAGCTCTGAATAGCCTGCACATACAGCCTTACCTTCAGAAAAAATTTTATGTACTGATTGGTAGGTATATAATAAAGTACTATTATTCAATGCCGCATAATCATATGCAACATTAGCCGCAACTACTTCATATATTTTCTTAACCTTGTCATAACTATCCCCATTAATCTGAGATAGCCAGGTATTAAGCTTATTATATACATTATTGGTTGCATTTGCTCTTGTCTGTCCATTTTCATATCCGGGATAAGGCTTCATATAGAACTTGCAAACCCCATTATTTACTGAATATTGAGCATTATTCTCTATAAAATAAAACTGCGGATTAGAATTAAGGAAAAACTGATAGGTATATTTTAACTGAGTACCGGTCAAGCCATTGGCAATCACCGCGGATTCCGGGCTTTTATAGTTTATATTTTCAGTACCTGTAAGCCAGGAATCACACTTATTATATAAACCGTCATAGAAGTTCCTCTCCGCTGTACTAAGTCTGTTTCTGTAATAGGACGATGAAAATTTTTTCCAATAGGCACTGCTGCCGCTGGGAGCTGTACCATAGGAACGCATTCGCATATTTACAGTATCAGTCTCCTTCGGCTCGTCAATTTCCTCTATTAAAGGCTCCATATAGCCTGATGTAAAGTTTATTTCATAGGTTTTTGCCTGCGCAGGCTCCATTGCAAAAACAGACTGAAACAGGCTGAATAAAGCTATAGCACACAATGCATGTGCTATAGCCCTTTTTATAAACTTACATCCTACCCCTGCCTTAACATATACTAAAAGCATGTATTTCTCCCGGATTAAATTATCTAATAAGGTTGTTAATAACTTTCATAAGGGAATTTGCATAGGTTGTACTCATTGCCCAAGTCCCCTGAAGTGACTGAACATCCTTTGCCTTCCCTGCAATTCCCGGAAAGTGTCTTGGATCCAGCAGCGGATGATAATAATATCCATTGGGATACACATATCCCGCATAAAGCTTTAAATGCTGTACGTGGGCAATCATCCCCTGATCAGTTGTAGCAAAGGAATTACCGGGATTCCCGCCGCCTGTAGCTCCGATTCCTGCAAAATTGTACTGATGAGGCTGAACATCTCCGCCATACTTAAGATATCCTGTTTCTAAACACATCTGCCCAAAGGCAACCTCCGCACGAATCCCTTCCATTTGGCATATATTATAGTAATTCTGACAAAATTGCTCTAAAGACATCTGGTATAAAGCTGAGTTAAAAGCTCCATTTCTTGAACCTAATACACTCACCATTTTTGCAACGGTAGTTGCTGAAGTACCCATAATTGCATATCCACTTGGTGAAACCGGCGTAGTGTCCTCCACATAAGCTGCACCATAAGGTGCTTTTCTTCCCTCCTTATGTCCATAATTCATATAATGATAATAATAGGCCTTAAGGTTTGATCCATAAACCCTTCTTAAATCCGGATACTGATTATAATAACTATTTACATAAAAGGCATTATCCCCTGTTCTGCCTTCACTCATGCCAAAATTTACAAAATGTCTTAACAGTCCCCACTCATCAGTACCGAATACATCTCTTAAGTCAGCATAATTATTGCGATATATATCATAATCATATACCTTTGAATAATCCACTCCATCTAACGTACTTACATTACCATTACGAACCGTAACACCTGAAGTTATACGTCCCTCATTTCTGCCGAAATTGATATAATGGATGAAATATGGTCTAAAGTCAGTTGCATAGGCATTTCTAAGATCTACATATTGGTTATAATAGCTCCTGATATCAAAGGAGTTATTACCCATTCTGCCCTCACTCATACCGTGATTGATAAAATGCGCCATGGCACCATTTTCATCTAAGCTGAATATTGCCCTTAAATCCCCATATCTGTCTAAATATTCATTAAAATTATATACTGCCGCGTAATTGATACCATTATATACAGTATTCGCTCCCTGCATTCGGGTCACACCGGTAGCAATTCTACCCTCCTTATATCCATAATTCATATAATGGTAGTAGTAGCTTCTAAAATCATTTCCAAATACTCTCCTTAAATCCGGATGAGCAAAATAATAACTCCTAACATCAAAGTTTGCAATTGCCTGTCTGCCCTCTTTCATTCCGTAATTAACAAAATGCTCTAACGTAGCAAACTCATCTCCGCCAAAGGCATTCTGAATGTCCGGATTGTTAGCTAAATAATATTTCAGATCATATACTTTACTGTAATCTACACCATTTAATGCGGTAACCGGAGTTGATACCTCGGCAATAGGCGTAGCAGCATCTCTGCCCTCTTTATATCCAGATTGGATATAATGTCTATAGTAGCTAACCCAGTCATTGCGGAATACTGCCCTTAAATCTTCATATCTTCTATAATAATAGTTTACATTAAATCCCGGCGTAGCCTGGCGTCTTTCTCTCATACCATATTGAATAAAATGATTAAGCAATGCCACTGCATTACTATCATTTTCTTTGGCAGGCTTAGCAAAAATCTTCTGTAAATCCGAATAGTTATTCCAATAATAAATCGCATTAAATACCGGCTCATAATCCTTTATTTGAGATCCCTTTGTTAAGTTATAGGTTTTTGCTATACCAATAGCGTCTGCTATTGCAAGATTGTGCAGCTTATTATCATCATTGATAAATGTAGTAAAATCAGCAACATTGTCCATAAAAGCATGCTCAACTATTATTCCTGCTATACCTCTGTTTTTGCAATGTCTGATAACTGCATAATAGTCTGAACCATTCGAGGCAGTCCTTACCTTAATTCCTCTGTTCTTAAGTCCCAGAGCCACCAGCTCATTCAGTATATTCTGAGCAGCTGCGGCTCCTATATCAGATAAGTCCGGTCTGGCATTTCGATTTGGATACCAAACCTCGGCACCTCTGGCATTTCCCTTGCCTGTGGAATTAAAG
This sequence comes from Lachnospiraceae bacterium, assembly GCA_041776485.1. Classification (GTDB taxonomy): domain Bacteria; phylum Bacillota; class Clostridia; order Lachnospirales; family Lachnospiraceae; genus JBHBQE01. The sequence continues at coordinate 4,620 of JBHBQE010000013.1, forward strand.
TGCAATGAAACAAACAAATCAGAACCCACATTGGCTGCATAGACAGCTCTTTGCTCCAGACAATTTGCCAGACTTCCGCCAAAGGGGCAAGCTGCGGTATGCCTTGTCATATATACCTTAACCCCATTATACTGTTCAAGCTCATGCTTTAACCACTGAGCAGTTCTAAGGGTAATATTGGCTTCGCTCTCTCCGTTGGCACTTGCACCTCCATGGGCGCTGCAGTGTCCCGGGTCGAGTGTAATGATTAAATCACCATTGGCAGCACGCTTTTTTACGCCACCGATATTTGCATTTTCTATAGCATCCTCAATAGAGGTTTCATTTACCACATTACCATTTTCGTCGGTAACTACCACATCTCCCTGAGGCATATCCTCCTGCTTTTGTAAATAATCATCCGGGTTATTATTTACGTCTGTATCCACACCAAAGCGATAGTCTCCCTCTGTCAGATTAATCTCATAACTTTTATCGCCAATATTGAAATTAAGTGCAAAAAGTCGATACACACCCTGACTAAATTCACTGTAATCACAATTAAATGCTAAAGCACCGGGAATATTGACTGAAACAGAAAACTCTAAAATTTCATTACTCCCCTCCTTCAATACAGTTAAAACTGCATTTTCTGTCTGTACCCCCTCTTCAATACCAATTGCAATCACCTGGGTCATCCCAATACTAAGCGCAGGCTCATCTATAACAATATATCTTACACTATCAATCCCCTGTATTATTTTAGCAGACTCTCCAGAATTACTCTGAGTAGTATTTGCACTATTTTCCTCATCACTGTTAAGGCTCAAATCAGCCTCCTGAGTATTGGTATTTCCTTCTATACTGTTGTCTATAGGTAAATTAGATTCTATATTTTCTGCGTTTTCTCCGCCAGTAGCTGCAGTATCCCCTGTCTGAGACATTGTTTCTGTATTTCCTGTGTTAAGCTCACCGGCAAATACACTTACATCCTGAAAAGCTATACCAAACATAATAGCAAATGATAATACCAAACTTAACAATCTTTTATTTTTCACCTTCAAAATCAGATTTCCTCCATAATCAAAATACATAAATGCGATTTAATAATAACACAGGCGGGCTTAAATGAGCCCGCCTGCAGACGTATTAGTTGTACTTGAAAAAGCCCTCTCCGCTCTTTCTTCCCAGCTTTCCAGCCCTTACCATTTTCTTTAAAAGATAGTGAGGGCGATATTTAGGATCACCTGTTTCACCATATAATACATTCATTATCTCAAGGCAAACATCAAGACCTACCAAATCACCCAAAGCAAGAGGTCCTATAGGATGATTTGCACCAAGCTTCATAGCCGTATCAATATCCTCGGCAGTAGCAAGACCATCTGCAAGAATTGATATTGCCTCGTTTACAAGCGGAATAAGTATGCGATTTACCACAAATCCGGGACCATCCTGTACCATTACACAGGTTTTTCCGATTTCTTCACACTTTTTAACAATCGCATCTGTCATATCATTAGGAGTGTTAAGACCGGGAATTACCTCTATCAGCTTCATAAGAGGGGCAGGATTAAAGAAATGCATGCCTATTATAGGACGATCAATAAGCCCCATAATCTCTGTTATTGAAAGAGATGAGGTATTAGTTGCAAACATAGCTTCATCCTTGCAGATAGCCTTTAACTTGCTAAACACCTCAAGCTTTTTAGGAAGCTCCTCAACCGCCGACTCAATAACAAGGTCTGCATCCTTTGCTAAATCCAACGGGCCAAAGGTAACTCTGCCACATATTTCATCACATTTTGCCTGTTCCATTTTACCCTTATCCACTAAACGCTGAATGGATTTATTAAACTTTTCTGTTTTAGGTGCCGGATCACTGCCTGTAACTATACACATAGCCACCGTGTCTCCCGCCTGAGCAAACACCTGTCCGATACCCATGCCCATTGTTCCTGTTCCAACAACTGCAACTTTCATCTTAATGTCCTTTCTGTAATCTTATTTTTTAATTAATGCTACTGTTTCTCTTGCTATTGCCAATTCCTCATTTGTCGGAATTATATAAACTCCCACTTTTGAGTTCGCCGTAGACAGCATGATCTCTTCTCCTCTGGTGGAATTTGCCTCTTTATTAATATCAATTCCTAAATATCCAAAATATTCGCAAATCTTTTCTCTAACCACATCATCATTTTCACCTATGCCTGCGGTAAAGGCTATATAGTCCACTCCATTCATGGCTGCCACATAGGAACCAACATACTTGGCTACACGATATGCAAACATATCCACTGCTAAAGCGCATTTATTGTCCCCATCCTTTGCACCTATATCCAAGTCTCTGAAATCTGACTTGCCACAGCTGATTCCATATACTCCGGACTCCTTGTTTAAAATATTAAGAAGCTGGTCTAAGGTCAGGTTTTCCTTATGGGCAATAAATTCCAAAGCTCCCGGATCAATGTCCCCGGACCTTGTGCCCATTACCAATCCCTCTAATGGGGTAAGACCCATAGATGTATCCACGCTTTTACCGTTTAATATTGCAGTTACAGAGGCACCATTTCCAAGATGGCAAACTATGATCTTGGAATTGTTTATATCCTTACCTGTAATCTCACATAGCCTTTTGGCTACGAAGGAATGGCTTGTTCCATGAAAACCATATCGGCGTATTTTATAATTTTCATAATACTTATAGGGTATCGCATACATATATGCCTTTGGAGGCATAGTTTGATGAAATGCCGTATCAAACACCCCCACCATTGGAACACCCGGCATAAGCTCTCTGCAAGCATTTATGCCTATTATGTTGGCAGGATTATGCAGAGGTGCTAATTCGTTACACTCCTCAACTGCCTTTATCATTTCGTCGTCAATAACTGCGCTCTTGGTAAATTTCTCGCCGCCATGAACTATTCTATGCCCGACAGCGTCAATATCAGATAACGTCTTCAGAGCACCGGTTTTTTCATTTGTAAGCGCCTCTAACACATATCTGATGGCTTCCTTATGAGTCGGCATGGGCGGATTCGACTTTTCCTTTTCTCCACCTGCCTTTTGATAGGTCAAGGCACCGTCGATACCTATCCTTTCACAAAGCCCCTTAGCTAAAACCTCCCCTGTTTCAGCATTAATCACCTGATATTTCAGTGATGAGCTTCCACAATTTACAATAAAAATATTCATAGCACATCTCCTTAATAGTGTTAACATTTCTTTATTATTCTACCACTATATATATGCTTTAACAAGGAAATATTAACCAAAAAGCACTAATACTTCTACAATTACTCATGATTTTTTAAATATTTCAGAAATAAAAAAACATAACCGGCAAGCGCCGATTATGCGAAAATATACTAAAGCAGAAATCTACCTGACCTAAGCCTTGGAAACTATCTCTCTCTTATTATAAGAGCCGCAAGCCTTGCAAACTCTATGGGGCATCATAAGCTCACCACAGCGAGAGCACTTTACTAAAGTAGGGCTAACCATCTTCCAATTAGCTCTTCTCTTATCACGTCTTCCCTTGGAAGATTTATTTTTAGGACATATAGACATATCGCACCTCCGATAAATTAATCAAAAACAGCTCATTCAGTATATACTTTGCGTTTTCTTTTGTCAATATAGATTTTCAGGAAAATATACAGAGCAATAATAATGCATATTAAAGACACCACCATGGATATGGGGATATTAGTATTCATAATTAAAAGCTGGTCTGTTCTCAATCTTTCTATTAGGAAACGGCCTATCCCATAACAAAACAGATATGCAGCAAGAACCCTTCCATCCCCAACCGCCTTTTTACCTATCAGAATCAAAAGCACCAATACTCCGATATTCCAAAGGGACTCATATAAAAATGTGGGATGTACAAAAATAAATTCTATACCGGAAATTTCCTGAGAGTTTTTAACCATTTCCTCTGTTATATCAAGGCTGCTTCTTACAGATGTGATGGGAAGACCCATTCTAAGAAAATTATCTGAATATTCTCCAAAGGCCTCCCTGTTAAAGAAATTGCCGAATCTTCCAAATATCTGCCCTATAGCAACACCCGGAAACATAATATCACAAGCCTTTGTCATAGAAAGATGATTTTTCCTGGTATAGATATATACTAAAACAGAGCCTCCGATTATCCCCCCATATATTGCCAACCCTCCTGCCCTTAAGTTTAATATGGAAAAAATATTGTCTTTATATAAATCCCAGGAAAATACCACATAATAAAGTCTTGCCCCCATTATTCCGGCTATAATGCTTAAAATAGTCAAATTATAGTATCTGTCACTATCCTCTCCATAATGCTTGGCGTTCCATGAAATGAAAAGACTGGCACACAACATACCAAAGGCAATTACAATACCGTAAAAAGCAATATGAAATCCAAAGACTTCAAATCCGCTTTTCACATTTTTAAACACTATATTCAATCCCGGGAATATTATTGAAGATTCACTCATCGCCATTAAATAATTGATAAATTTTTATTCTGTTACTGTCATTGCATTGAGCACCTACAAACAAACTTCCATAGCTGTAACCCTCCTTTTCAAGGGCAGATCGGACTATCTTAATGACAACCTCCATCTTCTGCTTTGTCCAAAGAGAAATCTCACCCTGAAACATTTCTCCAATCATAAGCTGGTGCTCTGTTTTGAAGCCTATGCCCGCCGGTGAAATATCAGTTATTTCTACCTCAATAGGCGGAAGGTTTCTCCCGTTTTCCATTTGAATTATCTTAAGGATAGCCTTGGATTTTAATCCCGTTCTATTTTCCGACCTTTTTTCATTTTCCATTGCACCCTCTACATTCTATCTAAAAAAGCCTCCACATTAGCCTCTATATTTCCGGAAAAAACAGCCGTACCTGCCACCAGGACATTCGCTCCTGCATATAATATATCCTGAGCATTATCTACGGTAATACCGCCGTCCACTTCAATATCCGTGGAAAGCCCCATTTCCTTTACCCTTTTACTCAAGCTCTCTATTTTATCCAAACTGTATTCTATAAAGCTTTGTCCGCCAAAGCCAGGATTCACTGACATAATCAATACCATATCTAAAAGCGGCAGTACATGGGAAAGCGTTTCAATTCCTGTGGCAGGATTTAAGGCAACTCCTGCCATAACCCCGTTATCCTTTATTCTATGTATGGTTCTGTCAAGGTGAGTACAGGACTCCTGATGAACTGTAATAATATCTGCACCGGCTCTGGCAAAGTCGTCAATATGTATATCGGGTTCATTAACCATTAAATGTACATCGAGGATTTTATCTGTGATTTTTCTGATTCCGGATACTAAATTGTCTCCGAAAGTTATTTTGGGAACATATGCTCCGTCCATAACATCAATATGAATATAATGTGCCCCGGCTTCGTCAACTCTTTTTACCGCTTCACCTATATTACATATATCTGCAGAAAGCAATGAAGGTGCCAAGCAATTCATATTATCCTCCTTTTTAATATTTTTTAGTATCCTTTATTTCATTATACATTTTTTGGTAGCTTTCATACCTGCTTATGTATATATATCCTGCCTCCACTGCAGATAATATACCGCAATCCGGTTCACTTAAATGGGAGCAGGTGGAAAATCTGCATTTATATATATGCTCTCTAAATTCTGCAAAACAATGGTCTAAATCTCTTATTTCAATATCCGTTATATTTGTGCTGGAAAACCCGGGTGTATCCACTATAAAGGTATTGTCTCCAAGATATACAAGCTCCGTATGTCTGGTAGTTTGCTTCCCCCTTTTATTCTTTCGACTTATCTGACCTATTTCCATTAAGCTTATTCCTAAAAGTGCATTTATTATGGAAGATTTTCCAACCCCGGATGGCCCTGCAACAGATACCCGTTTACCCTGTATGCTCTCCTTTAGCTCTGTAATTCCAGTATTTTCAAATGTACTTGTTAATATGCAGTTATAACCTACTTTGTTGTAAAGACTTTTATAATATAAGTACTCCTCATCTTTACAAATATCCAACTTGTTAAAAACAATGATTATGTCTAAATCAAGGTTTTCTATGATGGCAAGAAATCTATCCAGCAGGTATAGGTTCGGCTTCGGATCAGCTATGGCAAAAACCACCAGCATGGTATCTATATTTGCCACACTGGGTCTGTTTAACTGATTTTTCCTGGTATGTATGGAAACAATTTTTCCCTCTATATCCTCAGCATTGGTAAGTTCAATTTCTACCTTATCCCCCACAAGGGGAGTTAAATTATGTTTCTTAAAGATTCCCTTGGCTTTACACTGATAGGTCTTCCCCTCGGCAAATACATAATAAAAGTCTGCCAAAGCCTTAGTTACTACTCCCTCCATTATGGATTGGGCGTAAAGTTAACCATGCCTTGACTAACTCCATTATAAAACAATATACCCTTTGAAACGCTCATTCCTGAATAGGTTAAGGTGGAATCTGTAGTGACAGTCCTTGCCTCACCCAATTGATTGCCTGACTCATCCTGAAGAACAACTATTATCTGCTCACCCTCTGCCGGAACAACTCTTACAGAATAACTGTATGTAACCTTTTTCCCAAGGCTTACGGTAATAGTAACTGCTGTCCCAGGGTTAACCTGCCCTGTATGGGACTGGCTAATGATTCGACCTGCTTCTACTGTGTCGGAATTGCTGCTTACAACTGTTACGGGAAATCCTGCTCTTGCTAATGCATTTCTTGCCTCGTCCTCGGTATAATTAACAACGCCCGGCACACTCACCAATTCCTGGCCTCTGCTTATCCAAATTGTTATGGTATCCTTTTTATTAGCCTTCTGACCTGCCGCCGGATTTTGTCTGGTCACCTTTCCCTGCTCAACATCACTATACTCCGTTTGAATATTGCTCTCAAATCCCGCTTCTTTTATTCGGCTCATTGCCTGCTCCTGAGTACTGCCGACAACGTTGGGAACATCTATTGTCCCCTCTCCTGAGCTTATCATAAAGGAAATAGAAGAACCCTTGGAAGCCTTTTCCTTTGTCCCGGGATTTTGCTCCATTACTTGACCCTCCTTATAATCCTTGCTGGAGGCCTCCCCTAATTTCTTGTACTTAAATCCTGCTGCTTCAATAGCTCTTATTGCCTCCGCTTCAGTTTTACCCAAAATATCCGGCACCTGAACCTGTTCAGCACTTACACTGCTTGCTACAGGCTCCTTATTCTTATTTTTAGAGGCAAAAAATCCAAAAAATGTACCTAACAAGTACACAACAATAAGGATAATTACCACTGCGGCAATAATTCCCATAATAGTAACAGCCTTATCCATTTTACGGCTGATACCACCCTGATCCTCTTCATCCTCATTGTCGTCATTTAAAAGCGGCAGCATAAATTTTTTCTTTCCTGATTTGGCAGCCCTTTTTGCTTTAGGCTTTCTTTTTTCAGGCTTGACCTCTTCCTCTTGTAAATCTTCTTCATTGCCGCCATCATTTTGAGAAGGTATAAATACAAAATCCTCATCAGGGCTTATCAATGCTCGCTTTAAATCTGTGAGCATTTCGGTCATATCCCTGTACCGTCTATCCGGGCTTTTCATCGATGCCCTCATAATTATTTTTTCTACACTGATGGGCACATTATCCACAATCTCACTTGGCGGAGTAAGCTCAGACTGTAAATGTTTAAGGGCAATGGCAACTACCGTTTCGCCATCAAAAGGAACTTCGCCTGTACACATTTCATACATTACCATCCCCAGAGAATATATATCGCTTTGGAAGGTAACATGACCATTTCTGGTCTGCTCAGGGGATGAATAGTGGACACTCCCCATCCGATCTGCATTTATTGTATTACTGGTAACAGCCCTTGCTATACCAAAATCTGTCACCTTAACCTTTCCATCCTTGGAAATAATAATATTCTGAGGTTTAATGTCTCTATGAATTATATTTTTCTTGTGAGCAGCTTCAATTCCCCTGCCCACCTGAATAGCCACTGACAAAAGTTCATTACTGGAAAGATAACCCTTTTTAGATATATAGCTTTTTAGTGTTATTCCCTCTACATATTCCATAACAATAAAATGAGTACCCTCCTGAGTTCCCACATCATATACATTTACAATATTGGGGTGCTCAAGTCCTGCGGCAGCAGTTGCTTCTGCACGAAATTTTGAAACAAAAGCATTATCTGTAATATACTCATCCTTTAATACCTTTATTGCCACTTCTCTAGTCAAAGACATATCAAGCGCTTTAAATACAACCGACATTCCCCCTATGCCGATAATATCAATTATTTCGTATCTGTCTGCTAAAACAGCTCCCTTATCTATCATTAAATCACTCCCTGTTTTCTATTAAAATCAATGTAATATTGTCGTTTCCACCGTTATCTAAGGCATCCCTGACCAGCTTGGATACTTTTGTATCTATATCGCTCTGGCTCTGCAGAATATCCAGAATATCCTTATCGCCTACCATATTGGTAAGACCGTCTGTTGCCATAAGAATTTGGCTTACCCCCTTTATGGGTAAATCAAAAACATCTATATCAATCTCAGGCTCTGCACCCACTGCACGAGTCAGCATATGCCTTTTCGGGTGAGTATTCGCATCACATTTAGATATGCTTCCCATTCTAAGCATTTCTGCCACAACAGAATGATCTCTGGTAATCTGGGATAGCTTATTATTGGAGTATATATATAGCCTGCTGTCTCCAACACTTAACGCAATAATTCTCCCCATGTATATGGTAGCAACTACAACTGTAGTTCCCATTCCCCTTTTATTTTTGTCTAAAAAGGCATATTCACGCACCTTATTATTAGCACAATTAACAGCCTCTTTAATAATTTCTATGGGATTATCCAGATTTGACTCCCCTACAGATGACAATATCGTATCTACGCAAAGCCTGCTGGCAACCTCTCCGGCGTTATGTCCACCCATTCCGTCTGCCACAATAAAAAGGTTACTAAGCCTACCAATACTTTCATTAGAGGCATAGTAGCTATCCTCATTTAATTCTCTTTTTTTTCCAATATCACTGGCTGCCTTATATTCTAAAATAATCTTCCTCCTAATGCCTATAGATATTTCATTCTAAGCTGACCACAGGCTCCATCTATATCCTGTCCCAGCTCCCTTCTTATAGTAACATTTAAGCCCTTTTTTTCAAGTTTTTTCTTAAAGTCCACAATATTTCTTCCCTGCCTTGTCAAAAGTCCCTCCACCCTATGAAGCGGGATTAGATTAATATGGGCATCCTGTCCTGCCAATAATTCAGCCAATTTTTCAACATCAATATCTCTGTCATTACCCTTTTGATAACAATACTCATAGGTAATTCGTCTGCCGGTTTTGTTTCTATAGTATTTACAAGCGGAAATCACCTCATTGAGACGGTATGTTTTGGATATCGGCATTATTTCCTGCCTCTGTTTTTGAGTTGGAAAATGCAGTGAAAGCGCTAAAGTTATCGGTAAATCCTCCTGTGCCAACGCCATAATTCCGGGGATAATTCCACAGGTTGAAATTGTAATATGCCTGGGGCTTAAATTCTGTCCTGTTTCATGGGAAAATATCCTTATAGCTTTCACTAAATTATCATAGTTTAGTAATGGTTCTCCCATTCCCATAAATACAATATTATTTATCCTTTTTCCTGTATGACGAATTACAGAATATACCTCCTCTAATATCTCCGAAACAGTAAGGTTTCTCACAAACCCATTCATTCCGGAAGCACAAAATGTACAGCCCATACCGCAGCCTACTTGAGTGGAAATACAAACGCTTAGTCCATGCTCATATTTCATCAATACGCTTTCTATTAAATTATCATCTGATAATCTAAATAAAAACTTCCCGGTTCCATCCTTTGAAACGGATATCTTTACAATTTCATACTCTGTAATATATGCCTTTTTTTGTAATGATTCCCTAAGTTTTCTGGACAGATTACTCATATCAGCAAAATCCGCCACACATTTCTCATGAAGCCATGAAAATATCTGCTTTCCTCTATATTTCGGCTCACCAAGAGAAGTTATATAATCGATTAATTCCTGATAGGACAGGGATTTTATATCAAGCACTATATTCTCCCTTGGCTAAAACCGCATAAAAAAATCCGTCTCCACCCAGCCCATCGGGATAAATATCTTTGTAATGTATAAGCTTAAAGTCTCTATATTCATGTAGAAACCAGCGAACATTCTCAATATTTTCAACCTCTCCCATAGTACAGGTGGAATATAAAATCTTCCCCTTTGGCTTTAGATATAAAATTGCAGTTTCCAAAATCCGTCTTTGAAGCTTGGCCAGCTCATCAATATCCTCTCTTTTAACTCTATACTTAAGCTCCGGCTTATTCCCTATCGTACCCAGTCCTGAGCAAGGCAAATCACAGATAACAATATCAGCCCTTCCCACATACTCTTTATCAATTTCCCTGGCATCATATTCCTTTATTTCAATATTTTCAATATTAAGAACCTTTGCATTTTCTCTGACTATATTTGTTTTTTTACCGGAAATATCCCTCATTGATACAAAACCGGTTTCTGCCAGTTCCGCCGCAAACAACCCTTTCCCACCTGGTGCTGCACATAAGTCCATAATAAAATCATCTTTTTTTATATGAGTTTCCAGCACCGCTTCAACTGAGGAAATGTCCTGTACATAAAAATAGCCCTTATTAAACCCCGGTAAATTTTGTATCCCCGTATTTACTCCAAGACGCACCATAGGCAAATCACCGATTTGTAAGGGGTTAAATTCTCCCAGTAATTCCAAAGCTTCATTCATTGTGATTTTACAGGATACCCTAAGAGTCAAAAAATGATTTTTGCTGAAATTTTTATATATATTTTCTATACTATCAATATCCACGGAATTTAACAAATAGTCAGTTATCCATGCCGGCATGGAATATTTAAGATTCATTTGTTCTATCGGAGATTTATTTTTATATATACCGCGAAGTATTCTATCTTTGTTTCTAATTATATATCGAAGAATACCGTTTACAAAAGGCTTGGCTCTGTGCTGACCCTTTTCCTCACATAGAATATGAGCTGTAGATACTATAGCTGCATTAGGGACTCTGTCAAGGAAATATATTTGATACAGGCTTAATCTAAGAATATTTTTTACAACTATATTAATATCTTTTAGTTTACGGGTGGAAGCATACTTTATTATTTCATCCAGTAAAATAATATTGTCTAAGGTTCCTAAAAAAACAGCCGTAAAAAAACTGTGCTGCTCCCTTTTGGGGAGCTTAGCACAGTATTCATTGATTAATTTCCCTGAAAATTCATTTTCAGTAAATGTTCTTAATAAACTGCTAAGAGCGAAACTTCTTTCCTTTGACTGCATTTATTATTTTTTCACGCCGGAAGCCTTTGCCATATCCTCAACCATCTTTTCATAGTTGGCTTCATCTGGTTTAGTAAAGCTCTCTAAAGTATGTCTGTTTTTTGCAACCTCTTGGCTGTGCTCAGATATCATTTCCACAGTTTCATCAACCGTATCGGATATGATTTCTCCGGCAGCCTCCATATTTTCCAATATTCCCTGTGGCGCACCTGATGTCTCTGCCAAATCCTCCACCATCTCACAATACTTCTCACCATCCTTGGTAGAGGCTTTCATGGTATCCCTCTTTTGTGCAACATCATTTACATACTGCTCGGTTAACTTATCAATGCTCATAATTATACCTCCTAATGTATACAAAATTAATATTTAATTTAAACAAAAGAAGATGTATCTAGTTAAAACCCTCTGTTTCAGGGCTACCCGATCTCGCCTGACGAGGAATATTAATAATGTCAATTATTGGGTTTGCCATGGGTGCCCTCCTTTCTAACTAGCAGTTAATTATGTGACAGATTATTATAACCCGATTGATATATTTTGTCAATGAGAATGTTTCTTGAATTTCCGCTGTAATAATATCCGACGACTGATATACTACTTCCCCAGCACTGTTCCAATTAAAAGATTATTTCCATTTAGAAAATCCTTTACATCCAAGGGATTTTTCCCTGCAAGCTGAAGCTTTGTTATGGATAAGTATCCTATTTTAGCTTTAACAATAATTTGAGAATTATCTGTATGTACCACTGTTCCGGGAGAAAAATTTAAAATTATCTCTCTATTAACACCCTCTATGCCGGTCGGCAACTCCTCCGGATTTACCACCTTTGCCTCCAGTATTTTAAGGCTCTTTCCCTTATAGTATGTATACGCTGACGGCCATGGATATAACGCCCTTATTTTTCTTTCAATATACTCAGCGCTATCATAAAAATTTATTTCCCCAAATTCCTTTTTCATGGTGGTAACATAGGTGGCTTCATTATCGTTTTGCGGCACAGGCTTTGACCTGCCTTCTTCAATTTCCACCATTGCTCTGCAGCAAGTCTCTCCCCCCAGCTTTGCCAGCTTATTAAAAAGGCTTTCCCCTGTATCATCATTTTCTATATTAATGGACTCCAAAGATATAATATCACCACTGTCCAGCCCCTCCTCCATTTGCATAATGGTAACCCCTGTAACTTCATCTCCGTTTAAAATAGACCATTGTATAGGACTGGCACCTCTATATTTTGGCAACAGCGAAGCATGGACATTAATACATCCGTATTTTGGTGCTGACAATATATCCATAGGAATTATCTGCCCATATGCGGCAACTACACCAATATCCAAATTATATTTTAAAATCTCCTTAACTGCCTCAGTATCCCTTATCTTCTTGGGCTGAAATACCGGAATATTTCTTTTTTCTGCCCATACCTTAACAGGTGGCGCTGTAAGTAATTTCTTCCTCCCAACAGGCTTATCCGGCTGAGTTACCACAAGAGCAATTTCATGCCCGGCATTTTCCATAGCCTCAAGTATGCTTACTCCAAAATCCGGAGTTCCCATAAACAGACAACGCACTATTTCTCTTCCTCCTCTCCTTCTGAACCAACCTGTCTTAGCCCTCCCTCTACAAGCTCTGTATATAGATGTCCGCTTAAATGGTCGATCTCATGGCATAATGCCCTTGCAAGCAATCCTTCCCCGGTAATCTCAAACTCCTTAAAATTAACATCATAACCCTTTACCACAACTTTCATGGGACGTCTGACATCTCCCACATATCCGGGCAGCGACAGACAACCCTCTTGGCCAAACTGCTCCCCCTCTGTTTGGATAATTTTAGGATTAATAAGTACCACAGGTTTGGGAGTTCCAAATTCCTCCCCTACATCAATCACACAAAGCCTCCTTAAAATTCCAACCTGAGGAGCCGCTAAACCAACACCCTCTGCCTCATGCATGGTTTCAATCATATCCTCAATGAGTTCCTTTATTTTAGGAGTAATCTCTTTTACCTCTTTACATTCCTTGTTTAAAACAGGATCTCCTTCTTCTCTTATAGCTCTAGTTGCCATTTTTCCTCCAATCCTATATATTTACCGGATCTATATCATAATATACTGTTATATTTTTATTATTTATTAAATCAATATTTAATTTCGTTCTTATATCAATTAAATATTGGATATTTTCAGATTTAATATATATCATTCTCCTGTGCACATCCATAAGCTTAGATACTGAGGGGGAAACTAAATTGCTAATCCACAGTCTATTGTCCCAATTCCTCATATCCCTAAGAAGCTTATTTCCGGTTTTCTCAATTAATAATTCATCCTTAGACAATAGCATTATCAAAAGTAAGTGCCCCAGTGGAGGATATTGCAGCAACTTTCTATAGCCTATTTCCTTTTCAAAAAATCCCTCATAGTCCTGCTTTGCACCATATAACACAGCATAATGACCGGGATTATAGGTTTGTATTATAACCTTTCCGGCATCATTCCCTCTTCCTGCCCTGCCGGAAGCTTGAGTGATTAAATCAAAGGTTCTTTCCCCACATCTGAAATCATTTACGTTTAAAGAAAGATCTGCTGCTAAAATCCCTACCAGTGAAACTCTTTCAAAATCATGCCCTTTTACAATCATCTGGGTTCCCACCAGAATATCTGCTTTGAAATTTGAAAACCTGGATAATATCTTCTCAAAGCCATCCTTGCCCTTTGTGCTATCTGCATCCATCCTAAGGACTCTGGCACCCGGAAAAATAGACTGTATTTCCTCTTCAATTTTTTGAGTTCCTGCCCTAAAGCCTCCTATATATTTAGAATCACAGGATGGGCAGGTATCGGGCATTTTTACATTATATCCACAATAGTGACAATATAGTCTATTATCCCTATGAAGTGACAGGGATATATCACAATGAGGACATTTTATCACTTCACCGCAGCTCCTGCAAGAAAGGCTAGCCAACATCCCCCGCCTGTTTAAAAACAACATAACCTGTTTTTTATTCTCAAGGGAAATATTAATTTCCTCCCTTAATCTTTTACTTATAATGCTGCGGTTTCCTCGCCTTAACTCCTCCCTTAAATCAACTATTTCACAATCGGCGGGCTTTGCATTTCCCGCCCTTTTTGTAAGTTTAAGGAGCTTGATTTCACCATGCTTAGCTCTATAATAGCTTTCCACACTAGGTGTGGCACTTCCAAGCACCAAGCTTGCCCCGGATATCTCTGCTCTTTTTTCCGCACATTCTCTGGCATGATATCTGGGCATTTTCTCACTTTTATAACTGCTTTCGTGCTCCTCATCAATTATAATAATGCCAAGATTTCTAAAGGGGGTAAACAGAGCACTTCTTGGACCTATAATTATTTTAATCAAGCCCTGCTTTGCCCTTTCAAGCACCTCATAACGCTCTCCCTGACTAAGCCTTGAGTTAATAACTCCCACAATATTTCCAAAATGATGGTAAAATCTCATAAGGGTTTGATAGGTCAGCGCAATTTCCGGAATAAGTACTATGGCTTCTTTCCCTGACAAAAGAACGGTTTCAAGCATAGCCATATAAACCTCTGTTTTGCCGCTTCCTGTTATTCCATGGAGTAAATATTTCCCGTGTATCCCACTTGTCCAATCATCCTTAAAGCTTTTTATACATTCTCTTTGCTCATAATTATATATAATATTATTCTCTTTAATATTTAAAACATTCACTGGTGAATAATCTTTAGGGATCTCCGTTACCGATAATATCTCTCTTTTTTCCAAATCCCTTATTATATTAGAGCTTATATTTAGCTTTTTGGTAATAACCTCCCATGGTAAAGCTCTCTCCCTTATAAGTTCCTGTATCAGCTTCTCTTTAGATAAACTATAATTTTTATTTTTCTTTAGATTGAAAAGATATCCTTTTGCTTTCTCATTTTCTGCAATTAAACTTACCTCCTTTAATAGAGGCAATTTTATTTTTCTTGACACCGGAAGAACTGTTTTCAGAGCAGAGGCAGTGGTGGCACCATAATATTTGGAAATCCAAAGTGCAAGAGTAATAAGCTCTGTTTCCACACTTATCTCGCCATCCTCTATAGAATTAATTGTTTTAAGTTTTTCCGGGTCAATATCGGGAATATTTGAAAATCCAATTACATAGGCATTTTTAAGCCTATTACCTGAACCAAAGGGAACCTTAACTATAGAGCCTATTTTAACTCTATTTTCTATTTCCTTTGGAAGAATATACTGAAACGGTCTGTCAATCGCCTCGTGATTTATATCTATAATAACATTACAATACTGCATTTAATGCGTTTTTACATAGGGTAAGCTCATCCATATAATATCTTTTCCCCTGTATCTCCTGATAATCCTCATGCCCCTTCCCTGCAAGTAATATTACATCTCCGGATTTTGCGTGACTTACAGCATATTTTACCGCTTCACCCCTATCCTCAATCATAATATATTCCCCACCGGTAGGCTCTATTCCTGCTTTGATATCCTCCATAATAGCCACAGGATCCTCAAACCTTGGATTATCTGAGGTTATAATCGTAAAGTCTGAAAATTCTCCACTAACCCTCCCCATAGAAAATCTCCTTTGCCTATCTCTATTCCCGCCGCAGCCGAATATTGTCACGAGTCTTTTTGCACCGCTGTCTCTCAATACCTTTAATATACTTTCCAGAGCAACTGCATTATGGGAATAGTCAATTATCAGAGCAAAATCTCCTCCCGTTTCCACAAGTTCAATTCGTCCTTTTACTTTAATATCCTTAAGGGCAGCTTGAATACTTTCTGTATCTATGTTAAGCATTTTACAGGCACAAATACATGCCAATGCGTTATATATGCTAAAACGCCCCGGCAGCGGAATCTCCATATCAAAGTTTTCCTTTGAAATAACCCTAAATCTGGTTCCAAGCCTTCCCGGCTTATTAATATATTCTATATTCTGAGCACTATAATCTGCCTTATTTTCTATTCCAAATGTGGTAATCGTACTACAGCTGTTATCCCTTAATATATCCTTGAAATATTTATCATCAGCATTTACAATTCCAATTTCACATTGGCGAAAAAGCATGGCTTTACAATTTAAGTAATCTTCAAAATCCGTATGCTCATTGGGACCTATATGATCAGGACTTAAATTGGTAAAAATACCCACTTTAAAATTAAGTCCTGCTGTACGTTTCATTAAAAACCCCTGGGATGAGGCTTCCATAACACAATATTTCATTCCCGCATTCACCATTTTTCTTAAATCCCTGTGGATTATATAGCTTTCGGGAGTTGTATTGACTGCATGAATATGCTCATTTCCTATTATAGTTTCATTGGTTCCCATAAGACCGCAAGGGAAACCTGCAGTGTCAAGTACCTCTTTAATCATATAGGTGCCTGTAGTTTTCCCCTTTGTGCCGGTAATTCCAATCACACCTATTTCATTTGCCGGATAATCAAAATACGCAGCAGACAGATATGCAAGAGCCAGTCTTGTATCATCCACTCTGATAACTAATTTATTTGTTTTTATTTCAATATCCCTTTCAATAACCACTGCCTTTGCATTTCCTGCCAAAGCTTCACCTACGAAATCATGTCCGTCAAAACTGGCACCGGAAATAGCAACATAAATGCAATTTTCTACTATACATCTACTGTCATACACAAGCTCTGTTATGTCACCGATAAGCTCACCGGATATTATCCTATATTCTATATTTTTAAATAGTTCTCTTAAATTTTTCATATTTACAGCTCCTCCGGCTTAATATTGTTGCCCTTACATATTCCGGCATATAATGCGCTTTGTATGATTGTGGAGTTTTCTCTTATAGGCAGACTGTTTAATGCCTCCATCCCTGCTTTAAGCTGGGTTTTAAGCATTTGTCTAATGTAGATTTCAAAGGACTCCGGATCATTTTTCTTTATAAACATAAGAGGGTTGTATTTTCCTCTTTTTTCATTTCTTCTGAGCTTACGATAGGATGTTTGATAAAAATAGTATTTCCCAAGATAATATCCCATGTTTCTAAGATTTTCCTTATGTTCATCCTCTTTCCATAAAAATATTTCAGATAATATATTTCCAAAGATAGAGGCAATGGACTCAGGATCCATATTTATATCATCCTTTGCCTCCCTGTACTCTCTAATAAGCTCCTGCAGCGTTTCCGATTTTTTAGAATAATACATGGATGATATTTTATATGCCCGTCTTAATATAGGAAAATTCCTTTTAGGAAATTTATATTTTAAAGCAAGATAGGAAAGGATAATATCAAGATTTGCAGCATATACAGTAGCAGTGTTTATAGAAACAGACTTCCTGTCACATTTACAATTATTAGGAATACCATAAAGCCCGGAAAAAAGCATAACAAGATATGCCATATCCGAGGAGAAAACAGTGGTACCGAAGGGACCCAGTATCCGTCTTTCCTCCCTTAACAGACCTTGCCTATAGGCATTATAAAGCCTGTTAATTGCCTTATCTATTTCACCCTTTTTAACTCGAAAAAAAATTCCCATATTCTACCATAAAGAAGCTGTTTTAAAGCCTAAGATAAGCCGGGTTCTGTTTCCTGTGGTCATCTATCTAATCCTGCTGTCACCAGCAGGCTTTAGCAACCTACCCAAAGTGTGCCATGCAGTGCGGGCAGCACATCACTTTTGTTTGGTCTTGCTCCGAATGGGGTTTACAATGCCTTTTTTGTTGCCAAAAAAGCGGTGAGCTCTTACCTCGCCTTTTCACCCTTAGCTTTCGCCGGTATATTTTCTGTTGCACTTTCCCTAGAGTCGCCTCCGCCGGATGTTATCCGGCATTCTGCCCTGTGGAGCCCGGACTTTCCTCTCCCGCAAACATAGTCTGCGGCAGCGACCACTTCTTAGACTTTAAAGCAGCTTCCTCCTATAAACTCCCTCATAATGGAATTGTTCGGTATAGCTTCAGTTGGCATAGGGAGTACATATGCCAACAGCTTAAGCAATCTTTTTGCCTCGGCATATTCCTTATCCTCAGGCTTTATTGCATATAGCTGAGGTTCAGCGTATAATTTCATAACTGCCATTTCATAAATTAAAGCAGAATTAAACATTTCGTCCGCACCCTCTTGAAATGGAAATATATTATTCTCCTCTCCCCGTTTTACTGAGGACCACATAGCTATTGTATCCTTAGGAGCAGTTCCTCTGGTTCTTGCATCCCTCACAATACGCCTAAGAAGCCTGCAATCTGTGGTGGACAACGGATTATGCTCATCAATTGCAAGCATTGATAATGCGGAAATATAAATTTTAAATTTACTTTCCACAGGCAGGCTGTAGCTTAATTCATCATTAAGCCCGTGTATTCCCTCTATAACAAGCACATCGTCCTTTTCAAGCTTAAGCGTCCTGCCCTTAGGCTTTCTTTCACCCAAAACAAAATCAAACAGGGGAAGCTCTGTTTCTCTGCCCTGTAAAAGGCTCTGCATATCCTGATTAAAGCGCTCAATATCAATTCCCTTAATGGTTTCAAAATCCTTTTCACCAAACTCATCCAGTGGAATATCTACCCTATTTAAGTAAAAGTCATCTAACGGTACCGGATGAGGAGATAATCCCTTTGCCCTAAGTTGTACAGAAAGCCTATGGGAAAATGTAGTTTTCCCTGACGAAGAAGGTCCGGCTATCATAATAAACTTTACCCCCTGTCGTTTAGCTATCTTTTCTGCCAACTCTCCTATTTGCGCCTCCATCAAGGCTTCCTGCATTAAGATAATATCTCCTATTTTCCCTGTGGCTATAGTATCATTTAATGCACCTACCATAGGAATGTTCATGGTTTTTGACCATTCCTTGGAATTTTTTAATACACCGAAAAGCTTCTTTGGAGGGTCAAAATCTGCAACTCTCGTTATATCAGCATGGCTGGGAAACTGAAGTATAAATCCCTCATCAAACTTTACCAAATCGAATCTGGTTAAATATCCTGTACTGGGCACCATATAACCATAGAAATAATCATAAGTTCCCTCTAAATCATATATATTTGTGTGGGAGTCCTTTCTGTAATACAAAAGGCGTTCCTTATTTTTCATTCCGTTTTTATTAAAGATTTCTCTGGCATAATTCGTTTTAACAGAGCTTTTATTAAGGGGAATATCCTGCTTAACCAGCTCAAACATTCTTTCCTTTATACCGGACAAAAACTCCTCGGTAATCTCAGTTTCTTCCCTAAGCTGGCAGTAATAACCATGGGATATACTGTACATAACGTGTAATTCATGGGATATACCATTACACATATCATCTAATGCCTTTTGCAAAAGAAAAATAACACTTCTTTTATAGGTTCTCATGCCATTAACAGTACTGGCATCCTCAAAAATCAGCTCTCCACCCTCAGTAATGGGAGTACTAAGTTCCCTTAATATTCCGTTATATATACTAAGGGTAATCCTTTCTTTTGCATCACTATATAAATCCAAAGCCACCTGTTCAATCATAGTGCCCTTCGGATAGCTGTATTCCTTACCCTCTACAATTATTTTTACTTCTTCCATCAAATCACCCTCCCAGGAAATTTTATTTCCTCACAAATCACATTAATACCACTAAATTTATTTTTAATATATTCACCCATGTATTCAATAAAAATATATTCCAGTCCATAATGTCCAGCATCTATTATATTAAGATTTAATGCCCTGCTATCCATGGCATGGTGATATGGAATATCTCCTGTTATTAATACCTCTGATCCTTTTGAAACAGCAATTTCTATTTCATCCTTTCCCGAGCCCGGAACGATTGCCACTGTATCTATATTACTTTTTTCATTGCCATAAATTGTTACATAGGGTAATTTAAATGCTTTTTTTATGCTCTCTGCCATAGACAACAAATCCATAGTTTTATCAAGCCGAAAAATAATCCCTATCCCTCTGTTTTCAGGTTCTTCCTCTATTATATCAAGTACTTCCCATTGCGTTAATCCTAATTTTTTTGCAACAATACCTCCCATTATATGAATATCAAAATTTGTATGCATTGCAATATGATTTATTTTATTCTCTATCATAGTAAGAAGATTCCTGCCTACAGGAGTATATTCACTAACAGAACTAATCGGGCTGAAAATCATAGGGTGATGGGTAAGTATAAGCTGGCAGCTATTACTTACAGCTTTTTCTATAGCAGAATCTGACACATCAAGAGCAACAAATACTTTTTCTATACTGCTGTCTAATCTTCCTACTAAAAGTCCTACATTATCCCACTCCAGTGCTGACTTAAATGGTGCAAGCCTATTCATTTCATTTAAAAAATCTTTAACCGTCATTCTTCTTTGTACCCGATAATTTCCATCGTATCCCGTCCATTGCCGATTTATCGAAACAACGGGAAACAAACCTGTTCTCTTTATTTTCCTAACAAATCATCTAATATTTCCAATTCCAACATCAAAGTTTCTTTCCTTAGATTATTGATATCTCTACTATTGGACATTGAATCTAAAATATTAATGATTATGTTTTTTTTATGTTCTAAAAACATTACGGAAGGGTTTATCCCATATAGCTTTTGTTTTTGCGATATTGCATATGGAGCTCTTTGCGGGTTAAATTTCATTATTGAATAAAATTCATTCCCCTCAAAAACCGTCATGTCCGTTTCATAATAACACAGATCGGACATATATTCCCTAATTAACTTTTCGTCCCTTTGGGGTGAGAGAATTATACTATTCATACTCTCCCATTTATCTTTCCCCTGTCTTAATATATCCAGCATGAGCATACCACCCATACCTGCAATAACGGCTGTATCTGCTTCATTTGGCTTCAGCGCAGAAAAACCATTGCCAAGCCTTAATGCAATTTTATCCTCCAGCCCAAATTCCTGTATATTAGATCTAGCTCCTGCCAGGGGACCTTCACCAATATCAATGGCAATTGCAGATAGTATATGCCCGCTTTTTATCAAATATATGGGCAAAAGTCCATGGTCGCAGCCTATATCACATATAATACTCCCTTGAGGTATCATATTGGCAATAGCACTTAGGCGCCTTGATATTTTTGGAATATCAGTCCTCAAGATAATCCCTTAGCTTCCTGCTTCTTGAAGGATGTCTCAATTTCCTTAGTGCTTTAGCCTCAATCTGACGTATCCTCTCTCTGGTAACATTAAACTCCTTACCTACCTCCTCAAGGGTTCTGGCTCTTCCATCATCTAATCCAAACCTTAGAATAAGCACCTTTCTTTCTCTTTCGGTAAGGGTATCCAATACCTCATCAAGCTGCTCCCTAAGGAGAGTATATGTGGCAGCATCCACAGGGACCGGCACATTTTCATCAGGAATAAAGTCACCCAAATGAGAGTCCTCCTCCTCACCTATTGGTGTCTCCAATGATACCGGATCCATACTGATTTTTTGTATCTGCCTTACTTTCTCTACAGTAAGCTCCATTTCTTTAGCTATTTCCTCTGTGGTTGGCTCCCTGCCTAATTCCTGTAATAATTGTCTGGAAATCCTAATAAGTTTGTTGATGGTTTCCACCATATGCACAGGTATTCTAATTGTTCTTGCCTGATCAGCAATAGCCCTTGTAATAGCCTGTCTAATCCACCATGTTGCATAGGTGGAGAATTTATATCCTTTTCTGTAATCAAACTTCTCTACAGCCTTAATAAGACCAAGGTTTCCTTCTTGAATTAAATCAAGAAACAACATCCCTCTCCCCACATATCTTTTGGCAATACTGACCACCAAACGCAGGTTTGCCTCAGAAAGCTGTCTCCTTGCCTCCCAATCCCCCTGTTCCATACGCTTGGCCAGCTCTATTTCCTGATTAGCAGTAAGTAAGGGAACCTTGCCTATCTCCTTTAAATACATACGAACAGGATCCTCTGTACCAATTCCCTCCAGAGCAAAAATATCTGTTTGCTCCAAATCTCCGTCTTCCTCGTCATCCTCTGTATCTAACAGGAAGCTATCCTCATCAGGCTCTTCGTTCATTCTAATAACATCTATCCCATGCTTTTCAAGAAAATCCAGTATCCTCTCTATCTGGCTCTCTCTCAGGTGAAGATCCATTAAGATATCATTAATTTCATCATACTCCAATACCTTTTTCTTCTTTTCTGCCAGCTTTAATAATTCCTGCAGCTTTTTTTCGTACAATTCTGCAGTATCAGCTTTCTTATCCTTTGACTCTAATGCTTCAGAAGATTTGGATTTTGCACTTTTCTCCTTAGGCTCTGCTTCCTTTTCTGCCTTAGCATTTTTTGCTTTCGGATCCTTTACTTCATTTTCGGCATTTTTAGTATTATCTGATTCTGTTTTCTTTGGCATATTCACTCCTTATATTTACTTAAATACCTGCTCTATTTCATCAATAACTTCTTTAGTTATTTCCCAGAATTCATTTGTAGCAGCCAGGGATTTATCAGTCCTCTCATTGTCAATTCTTTTTAGAGAGGCTCTTTTAACTTTAAGCATTACCTCCCTTTCACTGCCGGTATCGCCCCTATCCTTTTCTTCCTGCGCTTCAAAAAAATTTCTTATTAAAAATTTATTTAACTTTTCATCTTCAATATTACTTATTATATCTGCCGCCAAAACAGGCTTATTCTCATTCATCCTGCTTCTTATATTTTCAAATATTTCCTGAAATATTTTCTCTTTAAAATCTCTCTTTTCTACTAAATGACCGCATTTTTCAAAATATCCTCTATCCAGTAAATAGTATAGTAATCTTGCCTCATTTATCTTAAGAGCCATTTCCGGACTAAGATTGGACTTTATGGATTTCTTATATTTTAAGCCCTGACCGGGAGCAGTTTTTATATTATTGACACCTCTTTTTAATATTCCGCTATCTATATTAAAGTCCTTTGCAAAACGTCTTATATATTCCTCTCTGGCAGACTCATCCTTAAACTCCCTGATACTTTCATATAATCCATGGACAAATTCTGTCCTCTCATCAGGATTGTTTTGGTCTATTTTTTCAAAGTCCCATTTTTTTATAATATATAGCGCGTTATCTGCTCTGTATATCCTTTTTTCAAATTCCTCAACCCCAAGTTTATTAATAAACTCATCCGGATCCTTATAGGGAGACAGTTCAATTATTTTTACCTGTAAACCCACCTGTCTTAGTATTTCATACCCCCTCCTTGCCGCCTGTTTCCCCGCATTATCAGAATCATAGCAAAGGTAAATTGGCTTGTGAAACTTGGATAAAATATTCGCATGCTCAATGGTAAGTGCTGTCCCCAGAGTAGCAATAGCATTGTCAAAGCCAAAGCTATGGGCAGTTATCACATCCATATAACCCTCGCATAAAATAAATTCCTTTCTTTGGGAGCGTCTGGCGGCAAACAGACCGTATAAAGTTTCCTTTTTCTTAAAGACATCGCTTTCTCTGGAATTTAAATATTTAGGCTGTCCATCTCCCATAACTCTGGCACCAAAGCCTATAACATGTCTCCCCTGATCCATTATCGGAAATATAACCCTATTAAAAAACCTGTCCCTTTTACCGCTTTTTTCATCAAAGGTAATTAATCCGGCCTCCATTTGTATCTCATCAGAAAATCCGTTATTGCTCAAGTGCTCATTAAGCTTACCGCTTCCCTGTCCTGTATATCCTAAGCCAAAGGAATTGAGCATACTGTTATGTAATCCCCTGTCTGTAAAATATTTAAAACCTCTTTCCCCCTCTCTGGTTCTTAATAGCTTATAATAATATTCTGCAGCTGCTTTGTTCACGGCAAGCAGCTCCTCCCTTTTCCTTTTTTTTATATTATAATTTTCACCGGTATGCTGCGATTCTAATCTTATTCCGACACGTTCCGCCAGCGCCTCTATAGCCTCCGTAAACTCCATATTTTCTTGTTTCATCATAAAGCTAATTACATTTCCGCTTTCATGACAGCCAAAACAATAAAATAGCTGGTTGTGAGGAGTTACACAAAAAGATGGAGTCTTTTCATTGTGAAAAGGGCAATGTCCAAAATATTTATTCCCACGTCTTTCCAAATTGACGTAAGCGGATATCACCTCCGTAATATCGTTTTTTTCTCTAACTTCATTTATTAATTCTTGAGAATAAAAAGCCAAATCAGTCTCCCCATGCCTGAGGTATGAAAATTTCTGAAAACTTTTCATTGGCATATAAATCTGTCATGCCGGAAATATAGTCACATACCACTCTATCCGCCTTGTCAATTTTATTGTCAATCATCTTTTTATATCGTAAAGGTAATTTGTCTGTATTCTGTATAAAATATTTATACATTTCTTCTATCATAAGCTTAGCCTTAACTTCTTCACTTTTTGCCACACTATTTGTATATACATTTGTAAACAAAAAGCTTCTAAGCTCTGTCAGTGCCTCCTGCTTTTCATCAGACATTTTTATAACAGGAGCATTATTGCTATTTATAATCAGGTCGTGAGTAAGGGTATTTATCCTTTGTCTAATGCTGTTTCCCAATTCATTTCTAATGGCAAGAGGAACATCCTCTGCAACTAAAATCCCTGCTCTTATAGCATCGTCAATATCAGAGCTTACATAAGCCACCTTATCGGAAATCCTTACTATCTGTCCCTCTAAAGTACTTGGCATAGAGGATGTTTGATGGTTCTTGATTCCATCTAATACCTCAAAGGATAAATTAAGTCCAAGTCCATCCTTTTCCAAACACTCACATACCCTTACACTTTGCTCACTATGAACAAACCCGCAGGTACTTGCCTTGTTTAGAGCGAATTCCCCTGCATGACCATAGGGAGTATGTCCAAGATCATGCCCCAGTGCAATGGCTTCCACTAAATCCTCATTTAGCCTGAGAGCCTTAGCTATGGTCCTGGCTATCTGACTTACCTCAAGAGTATGGGACAATCTGGTTCTGTAATGATCCCCCTTGGGGGAAAGGAACACCTGAGTTTTATTTTTTAATCTTCTAAACGCCTTTGAATGAATAATTCTATCCCTATCCCGCTGAAAAATAGGTCTAATATCACATAGCGGCTCCTCTTTAGACCTGCCCCTGGAATTTTTGCTAAGAGTAGCGTAGGGGCTTAAGGTATTTGCTTCTATCGCCTCTAAATCTTCTCGTATATTCAAGATATCTCCTTAAAAAATTCTTAAAAACAAATCTTCTATATTATTTAATTACAGATAACTTAAGAAATTACTTTTTTTGCAGAAAAAATAATATTAGACATTAAAATTGCTGTAGTAACAGTACCCACTCCGGGAAATACCGGGCTTATCCCTGATACTATAGGCAACACCTTATCATAATCAACATCCCCGCATAATTTTCCGGATTCGTCAATATTAATACCCACATCAATAACAATTTGGCTTTTGCTAACGTAAGTATCATTTAAAAATTTTGGATTACCTGTGGCTGCAACTATAATATCCGCCCCTTTACATTCCTCCTTTAAATCAAGAGTTTTGCTATGACAAATTTTAACGGTTGCATTCTCCTTTAAAAGCAACATGGAAACCGGCTTTCCGATAACCATACTTCTTCCTACTACAGTAACCCTTTTCCCCGAAATAGGTATATTGTAATATTTTAATAATTCTATACAAGCCCTAGCTGTACAGGGGGCAAAGCCTGTATTGTCGTCAGTAAACACAGAAGCAACTGAAGTCCCTGTAATACCATCCACATCCTTTTCAGGGGAAAGCTTGCTGCAAACCTCATTTTCCACATTTTTATCTGACAAGGGTCTAAAAATTAATGCCCCATGAATATTATTATCAGCATTAATTTCTTCCACAGCACTGATGATTTCCTCTCTCTCAGCAAATTTGTTCAAAACAAACTTCTTTATGAAAATATTATTTGCCTCGGCACATTTTAATATACTTCTTTCATAGGCTAAATCAGAAGGATTTTCTCCCACTCTAAGAATCACCAAGGTAGGACTTACGCCTTTTTTTTTCAAATTATCCGCCTCTATCCTTACTTTTTTTAGAATTGATTCCGCCACAGGGGCGCCGCTTAATATATTTGCCATTTTAGTCTATAGGGAGTTTAACACTGAAGATATAATGGCATCTGATAGTGGGATATATCTATCCAGTAACTCCTGAACCTCCTCGTCCATTTCCTTTGCAAGCTTTTTGTCCATAAGATTTTTGGTATTAATATGTACGTTCATAGCTGCTGCCTCCATTGCTGCCCTGCATATAATTACTCCACAGCCGGCGTCTGAAATAAGCATTTTATTTCCCTTTATCTGAAAATCTCTAAGAATCTCCAAGGCTTCACCACAGCACCTAACCATCTCTAATGGCGGTGTGGCGGCGGTAACGGTTGCAGTCTCAAACAAACCCAATCTTTCAGGATTCTCTTTAGAAACAGCATAAGCCTCTGATAATGATAAAAATGCCTTTGCGTCTTCATCAATTAAAGCAAGGAATTTCTCTCTCAAAGCTTCTGCCCTTTTAAGGAGTAACGTAATATCCCCCTGCACATTTTCATAATTTTTTTTATTAACTGTATATTCGCCCACCATTGAGCCTAAAGATATACCTATCGCTCCGCAAAGAGCGGCTGCTCCACCACCCCCCGGCACCGGAGCCCTACTGGCTAATAAATCTGTAAATTCTCTGCAGGTTTTGTCCTTCACTTATTATCCTTTCAAATTAAAATAATCCTGTAATTGTCCCGTCCCCTTTTATATCAATGCTTTCTGCAGCAGGAACCTTAGGCAGTCCCGGCATTGTCATAATATCCCCTGTATAAGCCACGATAAACCCGGCACCTGCTGCCAGCCTTATATCCTTAACAGTTATATCAAAGGATTTTGGTGCACCAATAAGCTTCGGATTATCAGAAAATGAATATTGAGTCTTAGCCATACATATCGGAAGATTATCATATCCAAGATTTTCTATCTCTTTTATCTTACTCTCAGCCTTATCACTTATAATCACCTTGTCCGCTCTGTAAATTTTAGTACATATGCTATTAAGCTTATCTTTAATGCTATCCTCAAGTTTATATGCAAATTTAAACTCATTGGGAACGTCACAGAGATTTATAACTTCCCTGGCAAGCTCCAATCCACCCTCACCGCCGAAAGCCCAAACCTCTGACAGGGCAACCTTAATATCTCTAGCTTTGCACTCATCCTTAAGAACGGTAATTTCTTTTTCGGTGTCCTTTGGAAAAGCATTCACCGCCACAACACAGGGAAGCCCAAATACGTCTCTTATATTGGAAACATGCCTAAACAGATTTGGCAGTCCATTTCTAAGAGCCTCTACATTTTCAATATCCAACTTGGATTTATCAACACCTCCATGATATTTTAATGCCCTAATTGTTGCAACAAGAACTACACAAGAGGGAGTAATCCCTGATAATCTGCACTTAATATCAAAAAACTTCTCCGCACCTAAATCCGCAGCAAAGCCCGCCTCAGTAACCGTATAATCTGAAAGTTGCATGGAAAGGTTAGTGGCAATAATGGAGTTGCAACCATGGGCAATGTTTGCAAATGGACCACCATGGATAAACACAGGATTTTTCTCAAGGGACTGAACTAAGTTTGGCTTTATTGCCTCCTTAAGAAGTACCGCCATAGCGCCCTGTGCCTTCAAATCACCTGCGGTTATCGGCTTTTTCCCATAGGTGTACCCTACAATTATTCTGGATAATCTTTCCTTTAAATCCTGTATATCCTTTGATAAACACAATATTGCCATTACTTCTGAAGCTACTGTAATATCAAAGCCATCCTCTCTGGGAACACCCTGGAATTCACCCCCTAAACCGTCTACAATATGCCTAAGCTGTCTATCATTTATATCCACAACCCTTTTTAATGTAATGGATTTACTGTTAATTCCGAGTTCATTTCCCTGTTGAATATGATTATCAAGCATTGCCGCCAACAGATTATTGGCTGCGCCGATGGCATGAAAATCTCCGGTAAAATGCAGGTTTATATCCTCCATCGGAATAACCTGAGCATGCCCCCCTCCTGCTGCGCCGCCTTTAATACCAAATACCGGACCCAAAGAAGGCTCTCTAAGAGCTAATACGGAATTTTTATTCAACCGTCTAAGGGCATCATTTAATCCCACAGAAGTTGTAGTTTTACCCTCCCCTGCCGGTGTTGGGGTAATAGCAGTAACTAAGATAAGCTTACCCTTTGGCTTTTTTTCCATATTATTTAAAAAAGCCCCTGATATTTTAGCCTTGTATTTACCATACTGTTCAAGACTGTCTGAATTTATATTAACAGCCCTGGCAACATCACATATATCGTTTGGATTTACAGACTGAGCAATTTCAATATCGCTTTTCATTTTAACTCCCACTATACCTTTAAATGTCTCCTGACTGCCATTCGGCTTCCCAGAAATCCAATGCCAATTCCCATTGCAATAGAAATAGGAAGCAAAACAGAAAAGATAATTTTTCTATCCACTAAAGTGAATAAATTTGTAATAACTACAAACTTGTTATTAACATAATACAACATATTTCCATATAAAAAGTACAAAATCCCCAGAGGTAAAATTGTACCCAAAACTCCTATAAACACCCCCTCAAAAATAAAGGGTGCTCGAACAAAACTATCCTTTGCCCCAATCAGCTTCATAATAGCAATCTCCTCACTTCTGGTGGAAATACCAATGCTAATAGTATTATTAATAAGAAACATTGCCACCAATACCAGCATAATAATTATCCCTGAAAAAATAAGTGCAATTAAATTATTCAAGTCTGTTAATACATCTGCCAGCTCCTTAGACTTTTTAACCTCTCTCACACCGGAAAGACTTTCCAGGAATTTGCACAGTTCATCCTGCTTGGATACATCTGAAAGCTTTACCTCATAATTCGAACTGTCTGCCAACGGATTTTCAGTGAATCCCTCTGCCAACTCCTCCCGACCCTCAAGCCAGACCTCCTTATAATACTCCCAAGCTTCGTCACCGGAAATATATCTGTATTCTGCAGCTTCACTTCTTGTACTGATTTGGTATCCTATATCATCAATCTGCTCCTGAGTAATTCCCTCATTGAAATATACAGTAACGGATACGTCCTTCTCTGCCTGAGATACAATACCCGCGAAATTTTCACCAATGGAATAAAAAACCCCAAACAAAAAAATACATATCGTCATTGTAGCAACTGAGGCAAGAGAGAACATCTTGTTTCGCCATATGTTAGACAAACCTTGCCCTAATAAATATAAAAATGTACTAACCCTCATTATATTCATCCTTAACAATATTGCCTCGATTAATTTGAATAACACGTTTTTTCATTATCGGGGCAAATTCAGTATTATGGGTAACCACCACGACTGTAGTTCCTCTTTTATTTATCTCATCTAATAATCTTATAATTTCCCAGCCATTATTGGTATCTAAGTTTCCTGTAGGCTCATCTGCTAAAATTATTTTAGGCTCATTAATTAAAGCCCTTGCAATAGCCACCCTCTGCTGCTCTCCTCCTGAAAGCTGTTTGGGTAAGGCTCTGTATTTGTGCGCAAGGCCCACCATGCTGAGCATATATGGTACTTTCTTTTTAATGACACTTTTAGGTGTCATTATAACCCTTTGAGCAAAGGCAATATTTTCATAGACATTTCGGTCTGAAAGAAGCCTGAAGTCCTGAAAAACACATCCTATATTCCTGCGATATTCCGGTATTCTTCTCCTTTTAATCTGCTCAATATTTTTACCGTTTACTATTATTTTTCCCTCTGAAGCGTTGATTTCCCTTAAAAGCAGCCTAATAAGAGTAGATTTTCCGGAACCGGAATCTCCCATTATAAAAACAAATTCCCCCGGTTTGATATGGAAGCTTACGTCATTAACAGCCTGATCCTTGCCATCATAGGTTTTTGATACATGTTCAAAGCGAATCATTGTCGTTCCGTCTCCATATATCTCATATATTCCACCACCATCATTGCAATTTTAAAGGTAATAGCGTCCTCAAAAGTCCTAAGGTCAAGACCGGTGAATTTCTGAAGCTTATCTAATCTATACACCAGAGTATTCCTGTGGATATATAGCTGCCTTGAAGTTTCCGATACATTCAGGCTGTTTTCAAAGAACTTGTTAATAGTAGCAAGCATTTCGTCATCAAAATCATCAGGTCTTTTATCCTTGAAGATTTCCTTAATAAACATTTTACAAAGCGGTATGGGAAGTTGATAAACCAATCTGCCAATACCAAGCTCAGAATAGGCTACAATCTGTCTTTCCTTAAAGAATATCTCTCCTATTTCCATTGCCATAATAGCTTCCTTATAGGACTTTGATACCTCCTTTAGCTCTGTGACAATACTTCCATAGGAAATCCTAACTCTGTCTCTTAAAGGATCCTGGAAACCATCTAATATAACTTCAGCCTTTGCCTCTATATCCTCTTCTTCGTTTTTATCCTCTAAGCAGGTGACAATAACAACGGAATTTTCGGTTACGGCAGTAACAAAATCTGAATTCTTAGGCTGTAAAGTATCCTTTATTCTGCTTATTTCATTTCCATCATGATCTCTAGGAAATTTAACTAAAATGACTACTCGCCTATCCTCCATCTCAATATGAAGCTTCTTTGCTCTACTATATATATCCACCAGAAGAAGATTATCTAAAAGCAGGTTTTTGATAAAATTATCTTTATCAAGCCTGTCTCTATAGGCAGAGGTCAGCTCGGCAAGCTGGAAAGTAACTAGTCTTCCTGCCATTTCACCCCCTTCATTTTCACCGGTAATTACCACATAGTCCACTCTCTTATCATCAAAAACCTTGAAAAACTGAAGTCCAAAGGCGGTCTGTATCTCCGCAGGAGAGTTATAAAAATCCATTACAGCATCTCCCATATCTTCCTTGTCAGGATTGGAAGAAAATAGCAAAACTCCGTCTCCGCTGTATACAGATATATCTTCCCCTGTAAGCTTGCTGGTTGTAGATACTGTCCTTTGTAGTATGTGATTTGAAAGCATAGTAACCTCCCTAACTTTCACTAAGACAATTAAAAATGCATACCTGATAAATGCACAATTTCATATGAAATATTTTATGCTATTTGCATATATCAAAAGCTATTATATAGCATATTTACAAATCCGTAAACATTTTTTATTAATTAAATTATGCATATTTACATGTATTGATAATGAATATTTCAAGAAATGGCTTAGTAAAATATACTCCTCCAATTTATTATATTTTGATTATATAAACACAAAATTGTGGAAACTGTTGATAAGTTACAATACAGCTTTTTGAAAATGCCCGGTAGTATAGTTCTGTACCGGAAAGACCCCCTTATCTTCCCCTGAAAACAGAGAAAAATAGTAATTAATGATAGCCTCCGTAGTCTCACCCGTTTCAACAGTAAAATTAAAATAATAATTCATATTATACAATGCCCTTTTATTTATTATATTATGAATTGAGAGTGGCACAGAATTATAAATTATATTTATGCAGGAACTGCAATCACATTCCACAGGAAAGGCAATATTCTTTCTGTCACAAATTTCCTCAAATCCACTCTGCTTTCTGCAATCATCATTTGTTAACCTGATACAATTTTTAGTTTTCATAACGGGGATATAACCATAGGCAGGTATGAAACAACTGGAAGAAATATCGCAAATCTCCTGAAACATTAATTCATATGAAGCAACCCAGGATACTTTATCTTGTGCAAGCTCTTCAATTGCACTTATGCTTGCAGTATTCCATATAGGCAAAGTATTATCTATTATCCTCTGTCTGTTATCGGAAGATTGCAATTCATCCAAAGTCTTTATCAGAATATACTCATCATTTTTACCGTTAGATAAAACAATACATCTATCAGAAAAATCAAATCCCGATATAATTTTGTTTACAGAATCTAATTGCTTACCGGTTTTGGTATTGATTAAGAATTTCTTTTCTGATTGCAATTACACCCTCTCTTCTTAGTCGGTTTAACTCACTTACCGGAATAAAACCGGGTTTTGGCATATAAACAACAATATCCTCTGCCTCAAACTCCGTATTCCCTAATTTTGCTATTGATCTCTTTATACCTTCATGACATAACGGGGCATTTTTTGGACTTTCCACTATACTTCCCAAAATATTGACCTGTATATTATTATATGTAATTATAAGCTCTGCCGCAGAATTCACAATAAGCTTTATTTTAAGGTTAAGCTTTATTTTTCTTTTATTCTTTATATATCTGCTTTCGATAGCAGAAAATATACTAAAATCCGTCTCTGTATAGGCC
Organism: Lachnospiraceae bacterium; assembly: GCA_041776485.1. Taxonomy (GTDB): domain Bacteria; phylum Bacillota; class Clostridia; order Lachnospirales; family Lachnospiraceae; genus JBHBQE01. The sequence continues at coordinate 37,263 of JBHBQE010000013.1, forward strand.
GGACTATCAAGACTTACCATATCTTTGCCTCTTTTGGCTCCAATATATCCACACTCTGTACCGGATCTGATATAAAGACTTGACAGCAGCTTGGCATCCTCCTTGTCAATATTAAGCGGCTTATTTTTATGCTTCACATATATATCTATATATTTCCTGTATACCGAGGTAATCCCCGCTGTATACAGCGGCGGTTTCATTCTCCCTTCAATCTTAAAGGATGAAACACCCATATCAATCAATTCAGGCAAATATTCTATGCTCATCATATCCTTTAGGCTGAGCATATATTTTTTAGGGGAACCTTTATAGGAATATACTTGTCTGCAGGGTGCCGCACACCTTCCTCTATTGGCACTTCTGTCTCCAAGCATGGATGAAAATAAGCACTGTCCTGAGTAGGAATAGCACATGGCACCATGTATAAATATCTCTATTTCCGCCGGAGAGCATGATATTAATTTATATATCTCCTCTATGGTAAGTTCTCTGGAAGGGATTATTCTCTTAAAACCGAAATTATATAGCATATTTACTTCACCAGGCGAAGTTACGCTCATTTGAGTACTGGCATGGATTGCAATGGCAGGGAAGCTATCTCTGATTGTCTTTGCGGCTCCTAAATCCTGCACAATAACTCCATCTAAACCTTTAGAATAAAATGTCTCTAAAAACACACAAAGACTTTCCAGCTCTCTTTCCTTAACCAATGTATTTACCGTTAAATAAATTTTTATACCAAAAAGATGAGCATACTCTATCGCAAGGATAATCTCCTCATTGCTAAGATTATCTGCATATGCTCTGGCTCCAAATTTATTTCCTGCAAGATAGACTGCATCTGCACCGGCATTTACTGCAGCATATACTGCCTCCATATTTCCTGCCGGTGCCAGCAGTTCCGGTTTTTTATTCATATATTTTAATTAATATTTACAATAAAAAAAGCCTCCGAGATTCCTCGGAGGCACATACTTTTAACTCTTAAAATATTCTCCTTACTGACAAAATATCCTTGTAATAAGCTGAGCTAATCTTTATGCCTGTACTTGCTGTGGAAGCATGTACTATCTGTCCGCCTCCTATGGCTATACCTACATGACCGCTATAGCATACAATATCTCCGGGGCTCATTCCGTCTACCCCAACCTCATATCCCACACCTCTCATAGCCGAGGAAGAATGGGGCAAACCAACTCCAAAGTTTGAATATACTGCCATGACAAATCCCGAACAATCCGTACCATCTGTAAGGCTTGAACCGCCATATACATAAGGGTTCCCCACAAACTGGCAGGCAAAGCTTGCAACACTGTCACCGCCACCGCCTGAGGGTGCTGCATAACCTGAACCACCGCCAGAACCTGACTTGGCTTTAGCCTGAGCCTCCTGACGTTCCTTCTCTAATCTGGCTTCTTCCTCTTCTTTTGTTTCAGCTACACTATTATATCTCCTGTCCACCTCAACAAATTCAGCAGCAACAAAGCCTTCTGCATCTCCTGTGCTAACCTTAACCCACTCAGGATTATCTGCAAGTGTATCTACTACAGTCAGTCTGTCGCCGGTACCCTTGACAGAAATTATTCCGGACTCTGTACTGGTATCTTCACGAACATTAAGTCCATCTGTATTAACACTTGCCACAATACTTGAATTATCAAGGCAAAGCTGCTCATCACCTATAACAAGAAATTCACCCTTGATATATCCCTCACAGTTGCCTGATGTAATATGTACCCATTCACCCTCTATCCCCTGAACTGTAGCGGCACCATTTGCATAAAGCTTGCCTGCAGGCTCACTCTCTTCAGAGGGTTCCGTACGAATATTAACATAATCATTAACATTTGCTATTGCGATATTAGCAAACTCTCCTCCAGGCTGTGCCACAGGCACCTGCTCAACAACAGCAGCAGGCTGACCCGGTACCAATACCTGTATCTGCTCCGGTGCCGAAGCCTCAGGAACTGCTTCACAGGTAACCGCCTCACCTGAATGAGTCTCTGCTAATATTTCTGAAAGTGTCTGGCTTACACCAGAGCTAATAGATGAATTTACCGTACTGTCTGCAGAAACTGTAGCTGTACTTAAAACGGATGCTACCGCTCCTGCTACAGGTGCGGCTGAAACATTAATTGGAGCTGCACTGACAATAACACCTGCTGAAAGCGCTACTGCCATAGTTTTAATTTGATGATTTCTATTCATAGTATCCTCTTATGTCAAAAAATAATATATTACAAATTTGTTACAATCAAAGTTCTTTGAAAGAATAGCAGGATTTCAATATTCTGTCAAGAGTTTTTTACAATTTCGTAACAATTTTGTCTAAAATTTCAGTCACTTTAATAATTTCGCCTGGATATAGTATATGAAAGCCCTTGTCAATATCTCCTGAGATCAGCTTAACCAAGGGATTACAGCTTCCTTTACAAGTAATAAAATTAAGATTTAATTTATATGCTAAATCCCTTAAAATTTGTTTTACTTCAATATCATTACTGTTTGCCGTTTCTATATAGGATATGTTTTCATAATTTTTTAAAATATCACTATACATTTTTACGGCAACATCATGTCCATATTGTTTTTCTGTCCTGATATACTCATTTCCCAAAAACTCATTATCAATAGTCCATTCAGGAGTAAAATACAGAGTTTTATTATCTCTTTTTGAAATATTTTTTCTCCCATCCCAAAGCCACATATCAATACAGTCATGAAAACAGGGAATAATTATTACAGCTCTTTTAGATGTGATACCCTCCAGAGCATTTCCGCATAGACAGTATCCCAGTAAAATCCTGTCATATTCCTTTTCACACTGAAAAATTTTTTTTTGTAATTCCTTACCTAAATTGGAAGGACTGGAATGAAGGCTTCTGCTGAGCCAAAACACAGGGTAGTCTGCACCAGATATAGAAATTGCATATTCCAGCTCCTTTTTAAGCATTGAGCAGGCAATGATACAAGTAGACAAGCTTAAACTCCTTATATATTAATTATTGCAATATAATATCAGTTATGCTCACATACGGTTGAAATACAATAGCAGCTTGCCATTTTTAGATTATCAGCATAGCATCTCCAAAGGAAAAAAATCTATACTTCTCCCTTATTGCCTCCTGATATGCCGATAAAATCAACTCTCTTTTTGTGAAAGCTGAAATAAGCATTAGCAGTGTGGACTTTGGCAAATGAAAATTTGTAATTATAGAATCCACCGCATTAAACTTAAATCCCGGATATATAAAGATATCCGTTTCACCTGAGCATGGTACAATTTCACCGGATTTTGCTGCCGTTTCCAAAGTTCTTACACAGGTAGTTCCCACAGCAACAATTCTTCCGCCATTTTGTTTGGCAGTATTGATGATATCACATGCTTCATTAGTTACTTCATAAAATTCCTTGTGCATTTCATGCTCAAGTATATTTTCATGCTTAACAGGGCGAAAAGTACCAAGACCTACATGAAGTGTAATCTCTGCTATACTTACACCGCCGATCCGTATTTCCTCCAATACTTCAGGTGTAAAATGAAGCCCTGCAGTGGGAGCCGCAGCGGAACCATCGTATTTGGCATATACAGTTTGATATCTGGACTTATCTACAAGCTCATGTGTGATATAAGGCGGCAGAGGCATCTGTCCGAGTACATCTAAAATCTCCTCGAATATTCCACTATAGAAAAACTGAAGTATTCTTACTCCATCATTTTTAATATCTATCACCTTTGCCCTAAGAAGATTATCACCAAATACAATCTCCGTTCCAATTCCTGCCCGTTTCCCCGGCTTGGTAAGTACCTCCCAGCTGTCTTCCGTAATTCGTTTTAAAAGGAGAACCTCAATAGCAGCTCCCGTAGTTCTATTTCCAAATAATCTGGCAGGAATGACCTTGGTATTATTAATGACAAGCACATCATCAGGGTTTAGGTAATTTCCTATATTATAAAATCTGTCGTGAGCAAAGGATCCGCTTTTTCTATCTATCACGAAAAGACGTGAGTCACTTCTATTCTCTATTGGATCCTGAGCGATTAGCTCCTTTGGCAGCGTAAAATCATAATCTGATAAAGTCATAGGGAAAATTATACCAATAAGATAAAAAAAAGCAATATTATAATATCTTCTGTATTAATATGTAAAATTATGCTAGGATTAAAATATGAATACATTAATCCATCACCGTTCAAAATCTGATTTTTATTTAGATAAAAATATTAATAACGCTTACTTATCCGGGAATGATAAGCTTCCCTTAATTCGCTTTAATTGCTTTAATGATTTCCCCATTGAAGCTGTTTTTACCACTAAGGCAGGAGGTGTAAGCACAGGGTATTTATCTTCTCTTAACCTTGATGATGATCAAAGTGATATTCCCGGAAATGTTTACAAAAATTATGGATTATTATCAGAAAGTCTGGGGATAGATATAAAATCCTTTGTCAGAGGAAATCAGGTTCATAAAACCAATATAATGTATATTGATGATAATTTTACGCCCTATACTTCAGAGAATGTAAAATATCCTGATACTGATGGTTTTTTCACTGATAAAACAACCCCAGTATTATGCGTTGGCGGCGCTGACTGTACCCCCATCTATCTTTATGATCCCAGTGTTCATACCATAGCTCTGGTTCATTCCGGTTGGAGAGGTACAGTGGCAGGTATCGGTGCAAAAGCTGTTTCATATCTTACTGAATTGGGAAGCAATCCTAAAAATATAATCGCCTTAATAGGTCCCTCTATCAGTCTTGAAAATTATGAGGTAAGTTCCGATGTGATAGAGGAATTTAAAGCAGGATTTAATAATATTGAAATGGAGGATATTGCAATCCCCACCTATGAAAACCATTTTCAGTTGGATTTATGGGCTGCCTGCTTTTATGTATTAAAAAATGCCGGAATAGATACGGCAAATATATATTTTAGCAGTATATGTACTTATGAAAACCACTCCCTCCTGTATTCCCACAGGTATACCAAAGGGCTTAGAGGAAATATGAATGGCATTATGTTTCTTAAAAATATTTAAAGAACCGACCTTCCCCTAACATATTTTTGTACTGTATCTCTACAGCTTCCAATATAGAATAATCTTTCCAGTCTTTCAATTGGTGTAAGTTTTTTAGGCGTTTTATAAGTACTGTCATCCAAAACAACTGCGTCAAACTCATAGCCCTCGCTAAAAGAGCCCACCTTTCCAAAAAACTGACCTCCACCAAGGGTTGCCATATATAGGCTTTCCCATACAGTAACAGGTTTTAATCTGTCATCCAAAAGTCTGTAGCGAAGCTTTGAGGTTCTGATTGTCTCACCCATTACATTCAGCAAATTAAGTATTGCTCCGCCGGAAACATCACTGCCCAGTCCAATGTTCATATTGTCCTGCAAATATCGCCTTACAGGTGCAACACCGCTGGTAAGATTTGTATTGGAATCAGGACAGTGGGCGATATACACACCCCGTTCCCTTAAAAGCTTAATCTCCCCCTCGGAACAATGGACGCAATGTGCCATTATGGTTTTGCAGTTATCACCACCAAATAATCCATACTTATCATATACTTCTCCATAGAATTTAGACCAAGGGAAAAGTTCCTTTACAAAAGCTATTTCACCAAAATTTTCCGATAAATGACTTTGTACCGGAATCCCGCTTTCAGTCTGTAAATATCCTAATTCCTTGAGTAAATCCTCCGTACAGCTGGGAGCAAATCTGGGGGTTATAATGGGATATGTATTTTTGTAAGAGTCTTTAGTCTCTGACAGCCATGCCCTTACTTCCGACATGGCTTCCTCCGTGCTGCTTTGCCTCAGAATATCAGGAGAATTCTGATTCATACACACCAGACCCACATAGGATACTAAACCTGAGTCCTCAAGTTTGTCCATTAACAGCTTGGTGGCTCCTCTATGAATTGTTGCAAAACATACTGCCCTTGTTGCTACTGTATGCTTTAAATCCTCTACAAAAATGGAATAGGCGGTATCCGCATACTCTATGTCTTGATATCTTGATTCCTCGGGAAAGGTATATTTGTTTAACCAATCCATCAGCTCACAGTCCATACCTGTGCCGCGAAAAGTATATTGGGGTGCATGTAAATGCAAATCTGTCATCCCTGGAAGAATAAGTTTATCCCCATAATCAATAACTGAAAGATCCTTATATTTTTCCGGGATTTCCTCAAATACCCCACAGCTCCTGCCATCCACACATACTATATAGGAATTATCCCTGGCATACCCCTCATCACTTTTTATATTGTAAATAACTGTTCCCTTTAAAATAAAGTCCTGTGATTTTGTACCCATGGCTGTACCTCCCTAATCCCTGTTTTTTAAATACCTTTCCAGATGAATATTAGACTCGGCAACTAACCTATCTTCATCTATTCCCAGTAGTTTGCCGTTTTTTACAGTTATTTTACCATTAACTATTGTATAATCCACAGACCGTTTTACACCCACTGTTCCCAGCACAGACATAGGATCAAATCCGGCACCAACCAATTCCATTCTGTTTTTGTTTAATAAAAATAAATCTGCACATTTCCCAATCTCAATTGAGCCAATTTCCTTTTCCATGCCAAGCACCCTTGCACCTCCAATGGTTGCCATTTTAAGTATTTCATATCCACTAGGGGCTTTATTACTTGAATTTAATCTATGCAGAAGATATGCTACCCGTATCTCCTCCAGCATATTTGAACCGTCATTCGAAGCAGAACCGTCTACTCCTAAACCAATGGGAATTTGTAATTTAAGCATTTGGGGAACCCTGGCTATTCCTGAGGAAAGCTTCATATTGGATATGGGGCAATGACAAATACCTGTACCGGTATCCGCTAAAAGCTTCAACTCCTCATCATTAAAATGAATACCATGGGCAAACCACACGTCAGAGCCCAGCCAGTCTAAGCTTTCCATATACGCTAGAGGCCTAAGTCCCAACTTCTCCAAAGTATAATTTTCCTCATCTATTGTTTCACAAAGATGTGTATGCAGTCTTACATGATATGACCTTGCAAGTTTCTCGCTTTCTCTAAGCAGCTCCCTTGATACAGAAAAGGGTGAGCAGGGGGCCAAAGCTAATCGAATTTTGGATCCAAAGCTTGTATCATTATACTTTTCTATTAATCTGATACTATCCTTGATTATTTCATCTATTGACTGAACCACAGAGTCCGGCGGTAATCCGCCATCCTTCACTGACAAATCCATACTTCCTCGGGATAAGTACATTCTAATCCCTAAAGTATCTCCTGCTCTAATCTGAGCATCTATTATATCTTTAGAATGTTCCGGGAAAATATAATGATGGTCAAATACAGTAGTACAGCCATTTTTCATAAGCTCACCCATCCCGGTTAGGGAAGATAAGTACACTGTATCCTCATTTAGATTTTTCCATATTTCATAAAGCTTTTTAAGCCAGGGGAACAGTTCAAGATTTTGTACACTGGGTAAATTTCTTGAAAAAGCTTGGTACAGATGATGATGTGTATTAACAAGCCCCGGATAGCAAAACATGTCCTTGGCATAAACAACAGTATCCGCCTCTTTAGCTTTTGTGCCAATATACTCTATAATGCCGTCTTTACAAAATATATTGGTATTAGTATATACCCTATCCCCATCATCGCAGGAAACCAGAGTGTCAATGTTTTTTATTAATAAGGTACCCATACTAGCTTCTAAGGTCTATACCCTCTCCTTTTAAAGCCTCTAAAACCCTGGCTCTTGCATTATTTATCTCAGCTTCGGACAGGGATTTGTCCCTTGCTCTAAATATAAGAGAATATGCCATTGACTTATAACCCTCTTTTACCTGCTTACCCTTATATATGTCGAAAAGCTTAATACTTTCTAAGTATTCTCCACCGTTTTCTATAATTATGTCCTCTATTCTGCCGGCGTTTACCGAATCCGGCACCAACATGCTTAAATCTATAACCGCCTTGGGAAAATTCCCAATTGGTTTATACTTTGTTTCCGATAACTCAATATCTGATATAATGCTTAAGTTAATAACACCAATATATGCCTCACCCCTTATTCCGAAATTTTCACAAACCAGGGGATGTACCTGTCCTAAATATCCAATATCCTTATTATCGTATTTTGCCGCCGCCTTTCTCCCCGGGTGTAAAAACGGATTGTCCTCATTAACTAAATATTTTACAGTTCCCTTAAGATTAATTGACATGAGTACATCCTCAAAGGCTGCCTTTAAATCATAAAAATCTCCATCACCATAAAATCCGAAGGTAATAACCGACTCTTCCTTGGGAAGTTCCTTAAGAGGCATGGAAACAGGAATATAAATATGTCCCCTTTCATACAGCTTAACATTCTCATTATTTCTGGCAGAATTGGTTGCTAACATGGAAAGCATACCTGCCACAGGCGTAGTTCTCATAATTGAGAAATCTTCTCCCAAGGGGTTTACTATTTTTATCGCCTCCCTTTCCGCTGCATTTTCAGGAAAAAGCAGCTTATCAAAAACCTTAGGGCTTTCAAAGGAATAGCTATATCCCTCCGAATAGCCGTAGGCTCTTAAAGTATTTTCTGCAAGAATGCCCATGATATCATTGCCATCCCTGCCGCCTATAGAATTTCCGCTTTGAGGCAGGGTGGTAGGGATTTTATCATACCCGTAAAATCTTGCCACTTCCTCTGCAATATCTGCAAAACATAGGATATCCTGTCTAAAACTTGGAATACTAAGGATATTATCACTATCACATGTGATTCCCACCCTTTCTAATATTTCAAGCTGCTTTTGGGCAGAAATATCCGTACCAAGCAATGCATTATATCTTTCCGGCTCAAAGGGCAACTGTACCTGTTTAATCGGTTTGGGATATACATCAACCACGCCTTTAACCACAGTACCTGCCCCTAATTCCTCGATTAATGCACAGGCTCTGTTCATTGCAAGGATAGTATTTTCCGGATCCAGTCCCTTTTCAAATATTGAACTTGCTTCTGTACGCATGCCCAATGCCTTTGCACTTTGCCTGATATTGGCGCCGTTAAAGCAAGCCACCTCTAAAACCAAGGTTTCAGCGGAGTCTGTTATCATAGTATTTTCACCCCCCATGATACCGGCGACTCCTATTGACCGAGACCTATCCTTTATCATAAGCATATCTTGGCTTAGCTGTCTTGTTTGCCCGTCTAATGTAATAAATTCCTCTCCCGACTTTGCATTATCAACAATAATCTCTCCGCCCTGTATTGTATTCAAATCATAAGCGTGCATGGGCTGTCCGTACTCCACCATTACATAATTTGTAATATCCACAATATTATTAATGGGACGAATACCATGGGCAGCCAGTCTCTTTTTTATCCAGTCGGGACTTTCCTCAATTTTTAAATTTTTAATAACCCTTGCGGTAAATCTTTTACACAGATTTTCATTTACTATGGAAACCTTTATATAATCATCCACATCATCTGTATTTCCCGTATCAATAACCTTTGGAGGCTCATATTTAAGATTAAAGGTAGCTGCCGCCTCTCTGGCGATTCCCAGAACAGAATAACAGTCCACTCTATTTGAAGTTACTTCATATTCTATAATGGTATCATCAAGTCCAAGGTACTCTATTGCACTTTCCCCTACCACAGCATCAGGCTTTAAAATATATATTCCATCGGAAGCTGCGTCAGGGTATAGGTTTATGTCACAGCCTAATTCCCCGGGAGAGCACATCATGCCAAAGCTTTCTACTCCGCGAAGTTTGCCTGCCTCAATAACGGTCCCACCCTCTTTTTGACCATCTTTATGTGTACCTGCCACTCTGCCTCCCGGAAGCACCACCGGTATTTTTGCTCCCTCAAACACATTGGCTACACCTGTAACAATTTGAATTACCTTTCCCCCTATATCTACCTGACAGATTAAAAGCTTGTCTGCATCAGGATGTTTTTTAATCTCCTTAATTTCACCAATAACAATATTTTCAAGGTCCTTTCCCATGGGGGTAAAAAATTCCACCTTAGTACCGGACATTGTCATGCCGTCACAGTAAGTTTCTATATCTAAATCCAATCCGGGAACTAAGTCCCGTATCCACTTATAAGAAGTCTTCATTTAAAACTGCTCCAAAAATCTAATATCATTTTCATACAATAGTCGCATATCATCTATTTCATATTTTAGAAGTGCTATTCGTTCAAGCCCTACACCAAAGGCAAATCCAGTATATTCATCAGGATTAATTCCCCTCATTTCCAAAACTCTGGGGTGAACCTGCCCGCAGCCCAAAATCTCAATAAATCCCTCATTTTTACAGAAACGGCAACCCTTGCCATGGCATTTAAAACAAGTAACGTCCACCTCTGCTGAAGGCTCTGTAAATGGGAAGTGGTGAGGCCTAAACTTAACTTTTGTATCCGCCCCAAAAAGCTTTTGGGCAAATAATGCCAGAGTGCCCTTTAAATCTGAAAATCTGATATTTTTATCAATTAGAAGCCCCTCCACCTGATGAAAGGATGGAGAATGAGTAGCATCCACATCATCAGAACGGAAAACCCTTCCCGGTGCAATTATTCTGATGGGGAGATTTCCCTTTTCCATTTCCCTTACTTGAACTGATGAAGTCTGAGTACGAAGCAATATATCCTCCGTTATGAAAAATGTATCCTGCTCATCCTTTGCAGGGTGATCCTTTGGAATATTTAAAGCTTCAAAATTGTAATAGTCATACTCTATCTCAGGACCGGAAACAACCGTATATCCCATGCCTATAAATATGTCCTCCACCTCTCGCAATGCTTTTGTGCAAGGGTGTATATGACCTTTAGGCTGCTTTCTGGCAGGTAATGTAATATCTATTTTTTCAGCGCTTAACCTTTTGTCCAGTTCTTTTCTCTTAAGCTCTTTTCTTTTAACATTTAAAAGCTCCTCAAGCTCCGCCTTTGTACTGTTAACTAAGGCTCCCATTGCAGGACGATCCTTTGGATCAATATCCTTCAACCCTTTTAAAAGATTTGTTAATTCTCCCTTTTTACCAAGTATTCCAATGCGAATTTCCTCCAGCTTCTCTATGGAGGCGGCATTGTTAATTAACGATTTGATTTTTCCTTCTATTTCTTCTAATTTTGATTTCATACCATTCCTTATAATAGCCCAAAGAGGCACACCTAATATTTTTGATTCCTAGCCACAGCCAGGTGGGCTACCTTGGTATTGCTTTTGCCTTCCACCGAATAATGAGGCTTGACAGCCACAATACTATATGGATGCCCATTCATAAAAATGTAGGTTCAAAAATAGTAGGCTTAACCGCGTTCTTTAGGCATGCACTGTCGCAAACTCACGAAGTGAGATTGTGACCGAGTAAAGCCCCGGAGCGAAGCTCTGCTTTCAACGGGCTTTACCTCCTAGTTTCTATAGTGACTCTACAATCCTTTTAATTGCCTCCAGTGCCTCATCCGGAAGCTTATCATAGCCTTCTTTCTTAGCTGCAAAATCCTCTACGCTCTTTTGTCTTGTTTCCATTGCTTTCTTTAATTCCAAAGCATAGTCCTTATTGCTTAAATCAGCGTCAAATCCCTTCCAGTCAATTATTTCAATGTCGCTAAACGGGCCCCATGGCTTGAATTTTGCTTTATCCTCAACTATTGCCTCAAGTATTCCCAGGGTATCCTCCTTGGTAACCTTTTTGCCCATAAAATCCCCTGTATTAATAATGTAGCAATCTACATTCTTTTCCTTAACCAGCTTTTTGAACTTCTCATAGTCATTTGCTAATGGGTAAGTTCTAAATGGGTTTGCATAGGGAACTATTCTTATTGCATTCAAATCAGTTCCTGCTGCCACACGCTCTGCAGTGGAGGTCTTAGTGGCAAGGGTGGCACCCATCACCGATGCAAGGTCTGCACCCTTTAGCTTTACACAAGGCGGGATTGTAGGATCCTTCATTATCCAAAAGATTGCATTAACAGGAGAGTCTATCTTGTCCACCCTGTTAGGGGACCATAATTTTGACTTGATTGCCCTGCCGTTACCATTTCTAACATCCTCGGTTACCACCTGTATTCTGCCCTCACTATCCATTGTGGCAGAACAATTTTGCACCGTAAGTAAATATTCATTATCCTCACTTCCCACTGGATAGTCAGAGGTTTTATCAAAATATGTGGGCTCTAACGCAATTGAAGCACAGGTGTCCGTGTTTATAATAAATGCGTCATCATGAAGCACTTTTATTGCCTTATATTTATCATTATGCTTGGCATGGGTAAGGGTGGATTTACCGGAACCTGAAAGTCCATATACACTGGCAACAAAATGTCTGCCATCCTCCAATATATATTCCTTTTGTCCGCCGTGGCAAGAGGCATAACCGTTACGATTAGCCAATGCCCATGCCATTGTAAGGGTTCCCTTCTTATGCTCACCGAAATACCTCATTCCAAGTATTGCCGCACAGTTTTGATCAGTATCAAAATAGCATAGGGTAAGAGGATCATTAAGACAGGAATAATCCACATCAGGTCTGACTAACGGCTCCCACTGGGGATCACTGAAAATATAAATATCCGGTTCGGTTCCATTTCCTATTGCCTTTGAGTCCTTATACATTCTCACATATTCATTGGACATATACTGAAAATTAAGCATCCAGTTATATAATATATTCTCCTCACCCTCGGGAATAAGAAGATGTGCCTTTACCATAAATTCCTTGTCAAGACCTATGAAGCACTCTGCATGATACAGAGTTTTCCAACGGGTTTCATATACTGCACTCATCACTACCTTATCAAGCTTTTCCGCATCCACGCCAGGCTCGCCTTTTATACGGCGAGCTGCTGCATAACGACCGGTTACAGCCCCATCATTAAATAGTAATACCTTTGAGTCTGCCTCCAAACCCAAAAGTTCTGCCTCCTTTACAGGCATATCTGTAACAACAGTGCCCGGGCTGTTTTTTGCCAGCTCATAAGCCTCTCTTAATGTATTGATTTTTATAACATTATTCCCATAAAATGGCGCCTCTATAATGGAACGGGTTTTAGAAAACCCTACCTTGCCTGCTCCAATCTCTTCCAACTTATATCCTGCTTTTGTGGACATAATCTACCTCCTGTTTAAATTTAGTTTCTATAATCGTTTTAATTATGATACAATAAGCAAAGCTTTGTCAATTGTCAATTATTATGATATAATACGGCAAGTTAACCATAATTTATTAATTTTTAGATAATAGGGAGAAATAATTTGTCAAGATTAGTTTACAGTAAACTTATTCCGGAAATAGAAAGACTTGCCAAACATTCTGAAAAAGCCTCTTTTATAGACCCTGATTTATATATTGAGAATGATGTTAAAAGAGGGCTTCGTGACCTTAATGGACGAGGTGTGCTGGTTGGAATAACAAACATCTCTGAAATTAATGCAATGCGTGAAGCGGATGGAAAACGAGTTCCTATTGAAGGTGAATTGTTTTACAGAGGATATAATATAGAAGATATTATTTCAAAACTTCCTGAGGACTTCCATTTTGGTTTTGAATTATGCACCTTTTTACTTTTATTTGGAAGTCTGCCCGATCGAAAGGAATTTGATTTATTCTGCGCTATGCTTAGCACCTTCAGAAATCTGCCTAAACATTTTTTCAGAGACATTATTCTTAAAAAATCCAGCAGTGATATGATGAATACCTTAGCCAGAAGTGTATTAATGCTTTATTCCTATGATGACAATCCGGATGATACTTCAATACCTAATGTGCTTCGGCAATGTATGGAGCTTATTGCTAAATTTCCTGTACTTTCCGTATATGGATACAGGGCATATAGATATTACCACAAAAACGATTCTCTTATTATACATAGACCCAAGGAAAACTTTTCCACAGCAGAAAATATTCTTCATTGTCTCAGAGCTGATGGAAACTTTACACCTTTAGAAGCAAAGCTTTTAGATATATCATTAATTATTCATGCAGAGCATGGAGGCGGGAATAACTCAACTTTTGCCACACATCTGCTTTCAAGTTCCGGTACCGACACCTACTCCACCATGGCAGCCGCTCTCGGCTCCTTAAAGGGGCCAAAACATGGAGGAGCTAATATCAAAGTTGTCAGCATGATACAAAACATTAAGAAAAATGTGTCAAATATTAATGACGAAGAAGAAGTATGTGCTTACCTTGATAAAATTCTTGACGGGGATGCCTTTGACGGTTCCGGACTAATCTATGGAACAGGTCATGCAGTATACTCTATTTCGGATCCCAGAGCAAAGTTATTTGAATCCTATGTAGAGGCATTGGCAAAGGAAAAAAACAGAGAAAAGGATTTTATGCTCTACAAAATAATCGAACGAAATGCTCCAAAGCTTATTGCAGATAAACGCAAAATATATAAGGGTGTTTGTGTAAATGTAGACTTTTATTCAGGATTTGCCTATCAAATGCTGGGACTTCCTGCCAAACTGTATACTCCCATTTTTGCCATTGCACGGATTTCAGGCTGGTCCGCACACCGTATAGAGGAGGTTTGCCACAGAGGTAAAATAATGAGACCTGCCTATATGTCAACTATCAGCCATAAAGAATTTAAGATGTTTGATTGAAATATTCATAAAAAGGAGGGGTATTATATGAAGTTCCTGATATGTGACGATTCCATCCTTGCCAGAAAACAACTATCTGACACCATTAAGGAATTAAGAGAAGATGCACAAATAAAGGAGGCTAAGAACGGGGCGGAGTGCTCTGAAATCTATAAGGATTTTGCACCCGATCTGGTATTCATTGATATTGTTATGCCGGTTTTAGACGGTATCGGGGCTGTTAAAAATATTATCGCTGCTAACCCTAAAGCAACTATCATAATAGTATCAACCATTGGTACCAAAAAGGAAATTACCGCTGCCATAGAGGCAGGTGCCAGTGATTTTATACAAAAGCCCTTTTCTAAGGATCAGGTTAGTGAAATAATCAAATTTTATTCAAAATGATAGGAATTTAAAATGCACGGACAATTTTTCGGAAGTTATTTATTAAATAAAAAAATAATTACCACAGAGGATTTGCGTATTGCGATAACAAATATGAGCCATTCCCATATAAAACTTGGTACTCTTGCAATGTATAAGGGTTATATGACCAGTGAACAGGTGGATGAATGCTGCTATATCCAGCGTAGAGAGGATAAGCATTTTGGCGAAATTGCCCTGGAAAGAAATTTTATAAGCTGTGATGACCTGAATGCCCTTTTAAGCTCTCAGGTGCCGGACTATCTAAGGCTTGGACAGGCATTGGTGGATGCCAACATTATTACAAACACCCAGCTTAATGAGCTTTTGGAAAGTTATAATGCAGAAAGCCCCTATGGAATTTACTGCGCCCTTTCCATGGATACCTCTGAAGAGGAAATCAACAATACCCTTAAGGAAAGTATAAAGAGGTTCTTTAATGCCTCCTCCACAATTGAACTTAGCAAACATTCCCTTATGTATATGCACCTGTTGTTTAATAATTTGGTGCGGTTTATCGGAGATGATTTCACTCCCCTCCCGCCTATTCCTTACAATGAATACAATGGGGAATATTGTGTAACTCAGGGGATAATGGGAAGTCTTAATTTCTTAACCGGAATCAGTATGGAAAAATCTGCAGCAATAAAATTTGCCTCCAGATATGCTGAAATGGACTTTGAAGAATTCGATGACTATGTTGCCGCCTCTCTGGAGGATTTTATAAACCTGCACAATGGGCTATTCTGTGTGAATTTATCCAATATATATTCACTGGAACTTACCTTAGATCCCCCTTTAAACAGAGATAATGTGGATCTAACTGACCAAGCGGTTATAGTACCATTTGTTTATCCTTTTGGAAGTATTCACATATTTTTATTAAATACCTAGGAACTTTTCCAGTTCCTCACTCATTTTACTGACATCACAAACAGTATCGTGAATTATCGGGGCATTCCTTATTTCCTCTACAGCATTGGGAATAACTGCCCCGCTTTTTTCCTGCAAAATCTCTGCCAATTCCATATCTTCCACATCCTTGGTTTCTATACCTATAGAAGCTGCAACAGCCTCAGTAAACTTATACGGGCTGGCTGTAGAGGCAATAATCGTAGGTATGGTATCACCGGTTTCATCACAATAAATTTCATACACATGAGCAGCCACTGCAGTATGGGGATCAATCAAATACCTATCTTTATTAAATATCCTGCATATTACATTCCTTGTATCCTCTTCGGTAGCGTAACCGCCGAAGAAATCGGAAAGTCCCTCTTTCATGTCCTCATCTATCTCAAACTTACCCTTTTTTGCTAAATCCTCCATAAGTGCAACAGTTTTTTCCTGACTTTCTCCTGTTATTTTGAAAATTAACCTTTCCAGATTGCTGGAAATAAGTATATCCATTGAGGGAGAACTGGTAACATAAAATTCCCTATCTGTGTCATAGATGTGGGTTTCAAAAAAGTCAAATAATACTTTATTACTGTTAGAAGCACATATTAATTTGTGTACGGGAAGTCCCATACTCTTAGCATAATATGCTGCAAGGATATTACCAAAGTTACCTGTGGGAACAGTAATATTTATCATATCCCCATCCTCTATAACCTCTGCCTTTAATAATCTTGAATATGCATAAACATAATAAACAATCTGAGGCACAAGCCTGCCTATATTAATGGAATTAGCTGATGAAAATCTCATTTTAGCCTGTGCCATCTTAGCGGCTAAAGTCTTATCCTTAAACATCGCCTTTACACCGGACTGAGCCTCATCAAAATTTCCTCTTATACCAATTACCTTAATGTTATTCCCCTTTTGAGTAGTCATTTGTTTCTCCTGCAAGGGACTTACCCCTGATTTGGGATAAAATACAACTATTTTTGTACCCTCCACATCGGCAAAACCTGACATTGCAGCCTTGCCTGTGTCACCACTGGTGGCTGTAAGAATCACTATCTCCTTGTCCTCATTTTGTTTTTTGGCTGCCATTTTCATTAAATAGGGTAAAATAGAAAGAGCCATATCCTTAAAAGCTATGGTCTTACCATGGTATAATTCCAGGAAAAAAGCTCCATCTGCCTCCATAATAGGTGCAATCTCCCTGGTATCAAATTTCTCATCATATGCTCCGTTAATACATTCCCAAAGCTCTTCATCTGTAAAATCAGAAAGATAATCCCTCATTATATCGAATGCCACTTCCTTGTAAGTCATATCTGCATATTCCTGCAATTCTTTATTAAGCGGCGGGATTTTATCCGGAACAAACAACCCGCCCTCCTCTGATAATCCCTGTAATATTGCAAAGGAAGCGGTTACCTTTAAATCAGTATTTCTTGTACTTTTATAATAAGTAGACATTTTACCCTCTCTATTTAATACAGCCGATTAATGAAAATAGGCAACATCCATTAAAATCGGAACTTCGTCCCCAGGCGCCGCGAGAGCCGCAATCTCACCCCGTGAGCTTGCGACAATAAAAGAATTATACCACATTATTAAATTTATGCTATTATTTTCCTATGGCAAAGGGAATTTTTACAGCAAAAAAAAAGGATGGAAGTATCTATTTCCGTTCCAGCATAAACAGGCAGGGGAAAAAAATCAGTTTAGGCAGCTTTTCCTCTGAAAAATCTGCCTCAAAAGCCTATAAAGAAGCTGTTTTTATCTTTGGAAATAAGAATGTTTCCCTTATAAATTACAGGAACTATATTGAAGTTCTTCCCTTTCAAAAAGTTGTTTCTCTGGTTAATTTAAGGGACAATGGCATTTACTTTAAAACACCCATTTATCTTAGGGGAAGTTATTTTTCCTATTATTTAAGCTCGGATATCGAGCTTAAATTTGATAATGAGGATTTGTTCTACTACAGCAGCCACACGATAATGAAAAGAGGAGGACATCTTTTTGTAAATGACTATGGCACTCAATATTCCCTAAATGCCAGATACGGAATCAAACAGTACGGAATATCCGGCAGAGATTTTAAATTTGTAAATAATGATAACTTAGACTATAGATATGAAAATATTTTAATTATCAATAAATTTATCGGGGTTTCTAAAATAGAAAAAATAACCGGAAATACTTTTCAAGTGCATATACATATTAATGGCAATTTCTTTCTGGGAAGCTTTGACAATGAGATATATGCTGCAATATGCTATAATAAAGGGGTGGATATAGCACAATCCCACGGAATATTTAAGTCTTTTACCAAAAACTATATTGAAAGCATTGACTCTGTAGAATACAAAAGTATCTATAGCGAAATATCTCTTCCAAAAAAATATATTTCCTATATAAATTCCAGAGTAAGTACGTTGTTCACTGAGTCTTCCAGATAGGCAATACTTAACAGTCCGGGACAGTAGTCTGCAAAATGCTTTTCTCCGATTATATAATCAAAGGCTTTATTGTAGGCAACCGGATTATCAAACTTTAGTGATATGCTGGATTTTGAGGATAAATATGCTTCAGTAATAGACGCACCCACTTCATCAGGATTAAATTCCCGGAAAAATAGCCCTTCCCTTACAAAATAGCTGTTAACTATAGAAGTACATTCCGGTACGGAAAATACCACATCAAGTTCATGGCTACCCTCCATCTGAGCTGTTGTAGTATTTAGATAAGTATAGTCAATAAACTTCTCAGAAGCCCCCTCTGTACGGTAGGTACTGTTGCCCCATGTAACATCAAAATAGTAATATTCTCCATCCAGCCTGATAAGATTCCAAGCATGGCTTTCATTATTAGCCTTACCAGATAATACTACCGCAGGAATACCCAATCTGGACAAAAGATAGGCGCTTGCCTGGGCATATCCCTGGCATACCGTTGCACCTCCTAAAAAGACACTTAAAATATTCTGACTGTTGTTAGCATTATAAACATAATCTACATTTTCAATCAGCTTTTCAAATACAAATTTTGACTTTTCATAATCATCAGCACCGTCAGGAAGCTCAGCGAGCCAAGAGCTGCAAACCTCATCTATCTCACTTTGTAGTTCGTCCTTTTTGCTTCTGTCCATGGTATAACTGGGCGTAAAGGTAATACCGGTAATATAGCTTCCGCTGGTATAGGTCATATATTCATAGCCATCTATCCAGAATATATCGCCATAGTCTGCAACAACGCAGGAAAATATTTTATTTAACTCTTTTGGATCCTTTGTGGAAATTGGACACTCACTATCAAATCCAATAATACAGTTATATATTTGATCGTATAGAATTTTCTCGTTTTCATTTAATGTTGAATAGACATATTTTTCTGTGGAAACACTGTCTAAAATCCGAGGTTTGCCGATTTTTGTTGAGGTAACATAATCCCTTGCCAGATGAACACCATCCTCCACTGAAGAGCATGAAATAATCGAAAGGGAAATTAGCAGTAAAATTAAAATATTAAAAATCTCTGACTTTTTGCTTCCTATCATATTACTTTCCATAGACTTTAATTTTCCAGATAATAAGAATAAACTCTTAATAGAACTTAATGAATCATACAAATGATAACTTAAAATATATTAATACACCAAAATCCGATGAAACAAAATAAAACAGGGGCAGCTGCTGCCCCGTAATTCTCAGTTTATAACTGTTACATTTTTTGCTTGAGCACCCTTAGGTCCGTCCTCAACCTCGAATTCAACTCTTGCACCCTCAGAAACAGACTTGAAACCTTCCATATTGATTGCGGAAAAATGCACGAAAACATCATCTCCGCCGTCATCGGTGATAAATCCATATCCCTTTTGATTGCTAAACCACTTAACGCTACCTTGCTTCATCCTTTACCTCCAAATAGTAATAATTAATACGCAAGGAAAAATTTACCATATTATGAGGTAATTGTAAAGAAATTGATTGTATATTAACAATTTATTTGGTTGAAACTAATTTTTGCTAAATAATTAATTCTAAAAAATAAAGTGGATTTGATTATCAACAAAGTTATTCACATTTTCCACATTCTAACTTTTAATATATCTTATTACAAATAATACAAGAAAACATCAGAAACTATATAGTTGTGTTATTTTTCAACTATTCTGCTATCCACATTTGAGTTTCAAAAAATAACCTTTGCACTGCAAATTAAAATACTTTTGAAGTTTATTAAGAAACGATTTTATTAATTACTCAATCAACTATATAACATAAATTATATCGGATTATTTCAAAGAAAATTAAGTCCACATCCATGTATATACGAATTTGACATTTAAATTTAATTATGCTATTCTCTAATCCGTTGTCCCTGTAGTATCTTGCACAAATACAGTATGCAGGGCGCAACAATGTGCGGATGTGGCGGAACTGGCAGACGCGCTAGATTTAGGTTCTAGTGGGATCTCCCGTGCAGGTTCAATTCCTGTCATCCGCAGAATAACTAACCCCCTTATAATCAGCAATGCCTTGATTTTGGCTGAATTATAAGGGATTTTTTTATTATTCTTTTTATACTTTAATTTTTCAATCCCTTATTATTGTTTCTGAAATGGACTGCCTGTATTTAGAACATCAAAAGACTGTATATTAGCATATGCCTGTCTATTTCAGGAAAATACGAAATTTTCCATTATAAAGTATATAATTACTGCAGCACCTAAAACGATACGATATACTCCAAAGCCTGTAAAATCATGATTTTTTATAAATTTCATCAGAAAGCGTATTACTAAAATAGAGGTCATAAAGGCTGTAATCACTCCTATCGCAAGTATAATCCCCTCATGAGCCGAAAAATTAAAACCAAATTTAATAATTTTTAACAAACTTGCCCCAACCATTACGGGAATTGCCAGATAAAAGGTATATTCTGCTGCAATTACTCTGGATACACCTATTAATAAAGCCCCCAAAATGGTAGCTCCGGATCTGGATGTTCCCGGAAAAATTGCCGCTATCAGTTGGAAAAGTCCAATAATAATTGCCATTTTAAAACTAATCATCTTCAAAGAGTCGATCTTTTCCTTAGCGGTATTTCTATTGACTTTTTCTATTACTACAAAAGCTACTCCGAAAAATATTAATGCAATAGAAACACATATATGATTATAAAAATATCTTTCGAATATATCATCAAATAATACGCCTACTACCGCTGCAGGCAGACATGATACAATGATTTTGCACCAAAGTACCATAATATCTTTATCCACACTAATTTTTGACTTAGAAGATTTATTCTGTGAATTGTCCGGACTTATTAATTTAAAAGGAAAAATTTTATTAAAGAACAAAACCACTACTGCCATAATCGCTCCAAGCTGAATAACCACCTGAAACATTTCATAAAATTCCCTTGACACATCCAGCTTAATAAATTCATTTAACAATATTAAATGTCCCGTACTGGAAATAGGCAGCCACTCTGTAACACCCTCTAACATTCCAAACAATACTGCTTTGATAATTTCAACCATAAACTTTCCTTTTTTACTATGAAAATAAAAATGGCTACTGCCAACTGACAATAACCAAATATTTAACTAACCCTATCCTAACATTTACTAAATTCATTTAGTGAGCCACCGGGGAATCGAACCCCGGACAACTTGATTAAAAGTCAAGTGCTCTACCGACTGAGCTAGTGGCCCCTGTATATACAAAACAACTTTTATGATTATAACTGGGCTGGCGGGATTCGAACCCACGGATGCAGGAATCAAAATCCTGTGCCTTACCACTTGGCGACAGCCCACTATTCTACATTGCTGCATGCCACAGATATGTGACTGCTGTTACATCTTGCAAGGGATGTAACCCCAACAAAGCCTACCTTAAACACAAGATATGTGATAAAGGGCAAAGACTCTCTTAATGGCTTTGTATCCTGCGGGTGGATAGAGGGATTCGAACCCTCGACCTCCAGAACCACAATCTGGCGCGCTAACCAACTGTGCTATACCCACCATAAAATACTCTTGCCGTATCCGAAGGGATTCGAACCCCCGACCCACGGCTTAGAAGGCCGTTGCTCTATCCTGCTGAGCTACGGATACAAATATTGCAAATTTTGCAATAAAACAGCGGGTGATGGGAATCGAACCCACGTATCCAGCTTGGAAGGCTGGTGTTCTACCATTGAACTACACCCGCATGATTGAAACGTGCAAATCGATGTAATATCTTAATCTATGCCACACGCCTTTACAACTCGGGGTGACAGGATTCGAACCTGCGACCCCCTGGTCCCAAACCAGGTGCTCTAGCCAAGCTGAGCCACACCCCGTATCCCATCCGAGGATAAAAACGCAAGGGTTATTATAATTTAATTTATCAACCATGTCAATCAAAATCTTTAAAAGTATAAAACTTTTCTCCTGCTTCAAAAGCCTTTACAATATGCCCTTCTCCTTCCAGCAAATATTTATAGGTCATAAGTCCGAAAAGCCCCACAGGTCCTCTTGCATGAATTTTTGAGGTAGATATTCCAACCTCTGCACCGAAACCATATCTAAAGCCGTCCGCAAATCTAGTCGAGGCATTTCTGTATACCCCGGCACTGTCCACCCTCTGACTGAAATACTCCCAAGCACCGTCATCCTCAGTTATTATAGCGTCAGTATGATGTGAACCATAAAGATTAATATGCTCCACTGCAGAATATACATCATCCACCAGTTTTACACCTAGGGTAAGTCCCAGATATTCGTTTTTAAAATCATTATCTGAAATAATCTCACATTGAATAATATCAGCCACCTCTCTGGTGCCTAATATATTTACACCTGTTTTTCTACATTCTGCATATAATCTAAGCAGAAATTCTGTGGAAACAGATTTTGCAACCAAAAGAGTTTCCGTGGCATTACATGCCGCCGGATATTGAGTTTTCGCATCAATAACAACAGATACTGCCATATCTAAGTTTACACATGAATCAACGTAAGTGTGACATATACCATCAGCATGTCCTAAGACAGGAATTGCAGTATTGTCCATAATATATTTAACAAAGGAATTGGACCCTCTTGGAATAATCAAATCCACTGTCTCCTCACAGGTTAAAAGCTCCCTTATTTCGTCGTGACCGGACACTTTAACAAGGCAATTTTCACACAATCCGGCTTCTTTGCAGGCATTATACAGCACATCAAAAATCACCCTATTGGTAGTTTCTGTTTCTTTACCACCCTTTAAAATACACATATTTCCACTCTTAACACAAAGTCCGGCAATTTGAACCAGGGCATCCGGCCTTGCCTCAAAAATAACTCCTATAACACCTATTGGAGTTGATACTCTCCTAAGGTTAAGTCCCGGACTTAACTCTCTATTAAGTCTGACTTCCCCTATGGGATCCGGTAGTTTAATCAGGGTATCTATACCGGACAATACAGAGGAAAGCTTGTCATCATCAAATTTTAGTCTTTTAATTATTTCCTCTCCTATGCCATCCGCTTTTGCACTATCAATATCCTTTTTATTGGCATTAAATATCTTCTGCTTATTTTCCTTAAGCATTTTCTGCATTATTTTAAGGGCATTAATTCGAACTTCATGGCTTGCAGAAGCCATAATGCCGGAATTTTTCTTCATTTCCTGAGTAATAAGACGTATCGGTGAAAGCAGGACCTTTAGTTTTGATAATGCCTTCCCTCTATGACTTATGCTATTTTTTTCATATTCGCTAAGCATTGCTGAGGTGCAATTCTTTTGAGGCACATAGAATATAGGATCATATCCAAATCCATTTTCCCCTTCATAGGTCTTAGCAATTTCTCCTTCAAAATTTTCTTCTATACATATTTCTCTGCCATCTGGCATAATCGCAGTAATTGCACAAACAAACCTTGCATTCCTCTTTCCATCCGGGACGTTTTCCATTTCCCTTAAAATTGCCTCACACTTTGTAATATAGCTTGTATTCTCTCCCATAAAGCGTGCCGACATAATTCCCGGTTTTCCCCCAAGCGCATCAATAACCAGCCCCGAATCGTCTGCTATAACAATTCCATCCCAATATTTTTTAACTGTCCTTGCCTTTATTCTGGAGTTTTCCATAAAGCTATCACCGTCTTCAATTATTTCACAGGAAATGCCCGCATCCTCCATGGAAATCAAATCATAGTATTCAGAATTTAATATTTGACCGATTTCACGAACCTTATTTTTATTCCCTGTCGCTATTAGTATTTTCATTTAAACTCTCCATTATTCCTGTATATAGCGCATTAGCACAATCTCTTTGATATTTTTCACTATTTAACTTCCGAAGCTCCGCCGGGTTCGACATAAAGCCTACCTCCACAAGAGCTGCCGGACAATTTGCCTTACGAAGTACCTCTATATTATCCCCGGGTACAAGACCTCTGTCTCTGCTTCCCAGCTTATTGACAAGGTTTTTTTGCAGCTTTTCCGCCAGTTTCTTTGAATTTCCATCTATATCCGCATTAAAATACATCACTTCAGTTCCGTTTATATCGGATATTCTGCCGCTTGCAGTGGAATTTTGATGTATGGAAACAAACAAATCTGCCTGAATATTATTTGCCATATCTATACGTGCATGCCTGGGTACAGTTTCATCTCCAAGTCTTGTTATAAATACCCCAAGCCCTTCTTCATCCTTAAGCATATCATATAGCTGCAGGGCTATCTTAATATTAATGTCCTTTTCTGCAATATTGCCATTTACCGTACCAATATCAGTGCCCCCATGTCCAGGGTCAATCACCACTATTTTATCATATATATCCTCTGGCGGTATAAAATCCAAATATAAAAATCTATCTTCCATTGTAGTTCTTAATACTCTTACATCTTGAGTGAAAATTTCCATAACACCTGTGTTTTCTCTGCTATAATATATAATATCCCGTATTCCATCACATTTTCCAATTATGGGAAAATCCATGTAATACATTTCATCAATGCCACGTATATACAGCGCATTTGTCCTTTCCATATAATTTTCTTCTGTTTTAATTTTATCAAGCTGAACATTGCTTGGAAATTCAAGTCTTAAATCATGCGGATTCCCCATGGAATCTGTAAGTAATCTTTCGCTTCTGATATGGCTTTTTATGGAGTCGTCAAAACCGTTTTCATTGATATAATCAATATTTAGCTTATATATATTGGGAAAACATAGAAAAACAACCGAAAAAATCACTGCTAAAAGAACCAATATTATATTTGAATATATCAGCAGACGTTTTTCCATTTACTGCACTATTTCCTATTCACAGGCTTCGGCCCCGGATATTGATAAAAATATGATTTAATCATACCATTATATATTTTTCTGTTTTTAGACGGTTTTTTCCCTACAGCTTTTATTGCTTCATTATATGCACTTATAAAATAAAGTGACCAGGTATCCAGTGTATTGCTGAGCTTGCCAAGTTCCCCATACAGCTCTCCAAGCTTTGTGTCGGTAAGTCTGTTGCCATAAGGCGGATTAGTAACAATAAAACCATATTCATCCTTATATTTATAAAAATCCTTAGAAGCGTTTCTTATGTCGCAGGTTTTATAGTGGATTGAACCTTCAACATTAGCTGATGCCGCATTTGCTTTGGCATTTCCAATATTAACAGAATCAATATCATAGCCATAAATTCTTGGATTAATATCATTCTTAATTAAAGATCTCCCCTCTTTTATTCCCTCCTGCCACAGTTTTTCCTGAATGAAATTATTCCAGTCCATAGACTGAAATCTCCTGTTTATTCCCGGGGCAATATTTTTTGCTATTAATGCAGCTTCAATCGCAAAGGTACCTGTTCCGCAAAAGGGATCTAAAAATATCCTATCCTCCCTATAGGGTGTAAGCATAATAAGTGCGGCAGCCAGGGTTTCTGCGATGGGAGCTTTGGATATTCTCTTTTTATACCCCCTTTTATGCAAAGGCTCCCCTGTTGTATCCAGATAAATGCTTGCCTTATTATCCTTAATAAAAACCCTTATAGGATATTTTGCGCCATCCTCACTAAACCAGGATATCCTATAATGCTTTTCCAGCCGCTTTACAATCGCTTTCTTAGTAATAGACTGTATATCCTTGCTGCTTATTAAGCTACTGTTAATAAAACTTGCTTTTGCCACAGGAAAGTTGGCGTTGCTTGGCAAATAATCTTCAAAGGGTATACTGTATACTCCGTTAAATAACTCCTCAAAGCTTTCTGCGGGAAACTCATCCAGCAAAATCATAACCTTTTTAGCAGTCCTTAAAAAGATATTTGCCCTTACAATTGCTCTTTCATCCCCCAAAAAGCATACTCGCCCGTCCTCTACAAACAAAGTTTCATAACCTAGGTTTAAAACCTCTCTTTTTAAAACAGCCTCCATGCCAAAATGAGAAAACAATATTATTTTATATTGCATATTCTATCCAATCTATTGTTAATTATTAAGATTATTAACAAACTATTAAGTCTTTATTAAATGTGCCTTGAAACTATTGAACTTTTATTTACTGCGCCTATAATAGTTATTGTAAGAGTTACCACTCTTACCCCCTTATTACTTACTTATACTCCCCTCTAGCGGCTCGGCTTACCACGAGCCGCTAAACTTTTGTCTAAAAAATTTTATTCAATTATTGCTTGTATCCTAATGCTCGTTTCCGCAATCCTTGGTATGGGAAAATCAGTTAAAAAGCTATTTCTTTCACAGCCTTAACTACTGGTAATATCAAATTACACTATGAATATTATACTTCGTTTTAAAAAAAATAAAACCCCGGTCTGGTACGATTTATTCAATATATGATATAGTAGAAACAATAATAATTAATTTATTTGTAATATTGCTTTGCGGATTAGTCATGCTTCATGTTGGCATATGGCAAATATTAGATATGAATTTATGCACTATACTATATTATATTGTATATTCGCAGTAAATCCGGCGTTGAGGATTATTAAAATATGAAACTAATCAAACCACATATAATTCTTATCATTTTCATGGTTTGTCTGGCTGCCTTGGGAATAAATTTGCTCGATACATACCTTCGTTACAATATAAATCTTAAGGATTACTATAAATACAGTAATATTTCCACAAAATATATCAAAAATACTCTAAAGGATATTAATATCACTATAGGTCTAAATGAAAACCCACCCTATGCCTTTTTAAATCAGGGTGATGACTCAAACGTAGGATTAATGCCGGATTTTACAGCCCTTATGGGACTAGAGCTTGGTGTACCCATAAATACCACTACAAATAATGTAGAATCCAATTTAGATAAGCTGGAAAACGGAGACTTAAGCCTTGTTATGGTAAGGGAAAGCCAGGTAAAAGATGATAACCGTTTTGCACTTTCCCTGCCAATTTATCAATCTCAATATAAAATTCTCGTATTAAATAACTCTGACATTAAAGACTCTGATAACCTAAAAGGTGAAATGTTGGTGATAAAGCAAAATACCAATACAAATATGTATGCAGGCCATGATCTGTTTGACACTGCAGCAGTTATTAAATCCGACAATATATATCAGTGCTTTGCACTTTTAAAAAAGGGAGTAGTTAAAGGATTTTTATGTGATGATCTGGAAGCGTCATATTTTGCACGTGTTACAGGAAACAGTAATCGGTATAGATTTTTAAACGAGGTTTTCTATGAGGATAATATATGCCTTGCACTGAATAAGGATAACGAAGCCCTTCTAAATACCGTAAATAAAAGTATTCTGGATATGCAAAGCAAAGGGCTTATAGCCCAATCTCAGGAAAAATGGATCGGAAGCTATAATAATAATTTTCTCACTATTAATCAGCTAAATTGGATACATAATACAATAATTGCAGTATTTTCCATTATGGTTATTTTTTCAGTATGGAATTATGTAATTACAAAACAGGTAAATGAACGAACTCGTGAATTGTCAGAAAGTAAAGAAGAACTTAACAGTATAATCAATACACTGCAAAATGGAATCCTGGTAATACAAAACAACTCAAAAGTCATTGCCTGTAATAATTGGATAACAAATTTTACAAATATTTCCAAGGAGGATATTATATCCAAACCTCTGGCGGATATTTCACTCCTTGAGCCATTTTTAGTCAAGGAAAATATGAATAAACCATTTCCTGTCGGAAATAAATATTATTATATCAGCTCCCAAAGCTTTACAGAGGATAAAAAAATTATTATTATTGAAGACTATACAGAAAAATTTCTTCAGGAACGACAGGCAAGGCAAGAGGCTAAAATGATTGCAGTAGGACAGTTATCAGCAGGACTGGCTCATGAAATACGAAATCCTCTGGGAATTATAAAAAGCTACGGATATATATTAAGGAAATATTGCAATGATGAAATAAGCAGCAATGCCGTTATTGCAATAAATGATAATGTATCGCGAATTAATTCTCTTGTTGAAAATTTGCTGCATTTTTCAAGACTGTCCGGTGGTGAAGCAAAATTAGTAAATATATCAAAACTGATAGACAGCACCCTTCAACTGGAGCACAAGCGTCTTCATCAATCTAATATAAAAATGACTGTAAATTATAAAAACCTCAGATTCAACAGTCTTAAAATAAATGACGATGTGCTTAAGGTGGTTCTCCTAAACCTAATTAACAACGGGATAGACGCCTTGGATAATTATGAAATACCTGCTAAAACTATATCTATTTCCATTTCATCTGATGATAATGGACTAAAGATTTCAGTTAAGGATAACGGTCCCGGAATCCCAAAGGATAAAATCGAAGAAATATTTAATCCGTTTTTTTCCACAAAAAGTCAGGGAACCGGCCTTGGATTATATATATTAACCACAGAACTAAATAAGATAAACGGCAGTATAAGCGTTACAAGTAATATAAATGAGGGAACAGAATTTAAGGTATTTTTACCCTTGGGAAGGGATTAGTATGGGAAGAAAAACAAAACAAAACAGCCGTTATAAAATACTGATAGTTGATGATGAAATAGAATACCAAAAGGTACTTTCTCTCATTCTTGCCGATTTGGGTTATGATACCCACTGCTGCTCCAACGGTGAGGATGCCTTATCCTACTGGAAATCAAATCAGGTAGATTTACTTATAACTGACTTAAAAATGCCAATTATGGATGGCGAGACCCTAATAAAAAATATTCATCAATCAGGCGTTAACACAGATATTATTGTAATAACCGCCTATGCCAGCATTGAAAGTGCTGTAGATTCCATGAAATACGGTGCAATTGATTATTTTGTAAAAAGCAGAGATCTGGATGAACTTGTTCTAAAAATTGAGCGAGTAATAAAAATGCGGGAGCTTGAGCGAAAAAACCTTATATTAAGGGGAAGTATTCATAACCCACAGGTTTTTCTCGATTCAAAAAATCCGAAATATCTGGAAATATTAGAAACCTGTCACCTTACAGCAAATTCAGGTATCAATATACTTCTTCTGGGTGAGTCAGGTACCGGGAAAGAGGTTATCGCAAACCATATTCACCGCCTAAGCAACAGATGTCAGGAGCCATTCGTTGCGGTAAACTGTCAGGCTTTCCCTCCCGGGGTTATCGAATCTGAACTTTTCGGGCACGAAAAGGGAGCTTTTACCGGAGCTATCGGAAGCCGTATCGGAAAATTTGAACAGGCAAATTATGGAACCATATTTCTTGATGAAATAGGTGATTTGCCATTGGAAACCCAGGGTAAGCTTCTTAGAGCAATTGAAACCAGAACCATAGAAAGACTTGGCAGTAATAAGCAAATTAATTTGGATGTAAAATTCATTTCAGCTACCAACAAGGATTTATCTGCAAAGGTTGCAGACGGATCGTTCCGCGAAGACTTATATTATAGAATTAATACACTGTCTTTGGAGCTTCCTCCTCTTAGAGAAAGAAAAGAAGATATAAAAGAACTTCTTAACTTTTTTATAATAAAAACAGAGGCGGATCAAAAGAAAAAAATACGAAAAATAGATGATGATGTGCTCACATTTCTTTACAAATACGATTACCCCGGTAACGTACGCGAACTTAAAAATATCGTAGAGCGAATGATTGCTCTGTCAAAGGATGGAATCATAACTCTAAAGGAAATTCTTATGCCCATTGATATTTTGACAAAACAGGAAACAGCTCCTGATTCCACCGGATTATCCTTAAAGGACGCCCGTGCAAACTTTGAAAAAACCTATATTTCAGAAGCTCTTTTAAAAAATGATTACAATGTTGTAAATACTGCATTTGAACTAGGATTAAGTACAAGACATCTGTGGAACAAAATATCGCAATTTAATATTTCTTTAGATAAAAAATAGTGTGAATTATTTTTCACGGTATACTTTATTTACTGTGAAATAAACTTCATTTATATCATTTCAATACTATGAGAATATTTTGAATATCCTTTAAATTAAGAATTTTTACTAAACCATATTTTTCTGGTATGGCTTTTGCTGAATATTTTATCGTACATATTAATTTTTAGAAAGGATGTCAAAATGAAAATCAAAAAACTATTATCACTTGGACTTGCTGTCATTACCGCAATAACCCTAACCTGTGGTTGCAAAGGTGAAGATAGCAAAGAAACATCAACAGTTACCGATGATGTGATAACAATTAAAATCGGACATACCGACTCCCCTTCCCGCTCCACAAATGTTTACAGTGAAAAACTACAGGAAATATTAGATGCAAAGGCGCCTGGCAGGTTTAAGGTAGAAGTATTTGCCAACGGTGCCCTCGGTGATACACCGGATTTGGTATCCGGAGTATTAACAGGTACCGTTACAATGATGTTTGATCTTTCATCAGCTATTACCGCTACTGCCGGTCCTGCTTCAACCTGCATAGATTTGCCCTACCTATACCCTTCATTTGAGGACTGGGAAAAGGGAACCTTTGAGAATGGCGGTCTGGAATTATTTAACGAAACAATATCTGATGCAGGGTATTACTGTATTGATATGTACTATAACGGAATGAGAAATATAATAAGCAGAGAAAAAGTTTATCATAACTCCGATGATTTCAAAGGGCAAAAAGTGAGAATCACACAAAATGATCTTAACATTAAAATATGGAATTCTATGGGAGCAAATCCCACTCCTATGGCTTGGGGTGAAGTAGTTACGTCTCTTTCCCAGGGACAAATTGACGCTCTTGATCATTCCCTTGGTGTTTTCAACGATTTTAACCTTACAGATATTGCACCTTATGTAACAATTACAAATCACTGCTCATCCCCTTTCCCTATTATTTGCTCCAAAAAATGGATAGAATCTCTGGATAAGGCAGACAGAGATGTTTTAGAGGAAGCTGTACACGAAGTTGCAAAGCAGCAAAGAGCGGAAGAATATAAGAATGAACAGGATTATCTTGCAACTTTTGAAAAAAACGGAGCAACTATTTATACCCTCACAGATAATGAAATTGCCGGATTTACTGAAGCTTGTCAGTCAGTCTATGATGATCAAAGAGAAATTGTAGGAGAAGAAATGCTTCAAAAATGGTTGGATACTCGCCCGTAAACAGCTGCATTTTGTAAGGAGTTATTATGTTCAAAAAACTTGCAAAAATATTTGATAAGATTGAGGAAGAAATATTAATTATATTATTTGTAATTATGGTATCAGTTATATTTCTTCAGGTAATAATGAGGTATGTTTTCAACAACTCCTTGGTTTGGTCCGAGGAGTTGGGAAAATTTATATTTGTTTGGATTTCGTGGCTGGGTATCAGTTTAGGACACAGAAAACGTGAGCATATAGCAATCACACTGCTTACAGATAAGCTGTCCCGCAAAGGACAAATTATTATCAATATTATAATCGAAGTTATTTTGATGATTATTTGTCTCACTACCTCTTATTACGGAATGAAAATGATGACGGTTCAGGTAAATGTTCCCTATGCAGCTATAAAAATAAGCACAATGTGGGGATACCTATCTCTGATACTCGGCTGTATCTTTATGTCATTTAGATCTGCCGCCCATATTGTTAATTACACTATAAATTTCGACTCTGAAAAAATTCCAGAGGGAGGTGAAAAATAATGGCAGTAGCAGTTTTATTTATTGTATTATTTATCCTCCTTTTGATAGGAGTACCTGTTGGATTTGCCATTGGCGGCGCCACTATGGTTTCTATGTTTACCTGTTCGGACCTGAATATGATAATAAGCGCACAGTATTCCTACAGCAGTATTTTTTCATTCACAGTTATGGCTATACCATTTTTCATGCTGGCAGGAACCATTATGTCCACCGGCGGCATAGCAAGAAAAATAGTTAATTTTGCCTCTGCACTTATTGGCTTTATTCACGGTGCAATAGGGAGCGTCACCCTAATATCATGTATGTTTTTCGGTGCTCTTTCCGGCTCGGGAATGGCTACAACCTCCGCCATTGGGGGAATGATGATACCTGAAATGAAAAAGCGTGGGTACAACCCCTCCTATGCAGCTACCCTGGTATGCTTTGGTGGAATTGTGGGCCCAATAATTCCGCCAAGCCTGTCCTTTGTACTCTATGGTGCCGCCACCGGAATTTCTGTATCTGATTTGTTTTTAGCAGGCATTTTACCCGGTATTCTAATCGGCATAATATTTATCGCAGCAAATACCGTCTATTGCACCAAGACAAAAACTGATTTAGCAGGTGAAAAATTTTCAGATAATACTAATGAAACAATTTCCATTAAGAAGGTTATGAGCTCTCGATTAAATGCACTTTTTAAAAGCATTAAAGACGGATTTTGGGCATTGCTTTCTCCTGTTATAATTTTAGGCGGAATATATAGCGGAGCCTTTACTCCCACCGAAGCAGCATGTATATCCGTTGTATACTCCATAATAATCAGCATGTTTGTCTACAAAGAAATGACATGGCAGGACATGAAAAATGTATTTTTAAATACTGCTGTATTAAATGGGATAACTTCATTTTTACTTGGCTATTCCACGGTATTCTCAACATTTATGACATACGAAGGAGTCCCTCAGGGAATTACCAGATTTTTGACGGGTATATCTGATAATCCCATGATTGTACTTTTATTTATCAACATAATTTTGTTGTTTGTAGGCTGCTTCCTTGATACAGTTCCGGCAATTATTGTAATGGCGCCTTTACTTCTTCCCACTATAAATGCTCTTCAAATAAATCCGATCCATTTTGGGGTAGTAATGGCAGTTAATCTGGCTATAGGACTTTGTACCCCGCCCTATGGCTGCAATTTATTTGTAGGTGCTGCAGTAGGAAAAGTCAGGCTGCAGGATATGTTTAAATACGTATTCCCAATGCTCTTAATCAGCTTTATAGCTTTGGCTATAATAACTTATGTACCTTACCTGTCCCTTGTATTTATTAAATAATCCTGCTATATTACATTATGTTGACTTTCACCCTTAAAAGCGCATCTTGCGTATAGTATAACCAATAAAAGGCTCTCACAGGAGCCTTTTTTATGTCATAAGTATAGATCTATACTAAAAGTCCACAAAATGCTGCTGCCACAAAAACTCCATAGTGCAGCTTTTAGGCAAATACCTCTCATTAGATTTTATCTAACAAAAATGAACCTCTTACATATGCGAATAGATTATTTTTCCTGTGCTTTATGAACTCAACCGGCTCACGATCCATAAAAAATAAAACCCCGCCGTGGCAGAGTTTTATAAGCTATAAATTTTTTCGTTTAACGCAAGCTAAGCCATTAAATCCAATCCCTGACCCACTACAGCATAGGAATTTGCCGCAAAGTTTCTATCATAGAATGTGTTTACGCCGCTAAATTCTGCAGCAATATTATTAAGTCCCTTAGATACCCTTTGATTTTCGGTAATATGTCTGCTTATACCCGATAATACATTCCTTCTGCCGGTATACTGCACCGGTGCCGGTCCCAGCACACCTTCATTG
This sequence comes from Lachnospiraceae bacterium, assembly GCA_041776485.1. Lineage (GTDB taxonomy): Bacteria > Bacillota > Clostridia > Lachnospirales > Lachnospiraceae > JBHBQE01. The sequence goes on from JBHBQE010000013.1 coordinate 71,143, forward strand.
GTAGCAGTGTTACCTACTGATTCTCTGTAGGCAGAGGATATGGCACTTTCATTTTCGATACTGCGTGCATGCTGACTGTTAACTACATAAGCAGCCGATGAAATCGGATTCAGACTTGAAACTGATAATCCCATTAATTACTTACCCCATTGTTGTTTAATCTGTCTATGTTATTCGCATTCTGCATATTTTCTATGATATCCAACCTCTCCTTGGCACTTACCTTTGCATTGGAGTTTGCCTCCCCGGAAAAAGCTGTTACAATAGCCTCACTATCCATTTGAGTATTAGTATACTCCCTGTTTAATTTAGATAGTTCCTCTATTTTATCCTCATTATCATTTCTTGCTTCCTCAGCATTTTCCTTTTTTATTTTCAACTGCTTCTCATATTCCTGCCTAGATATGCGTCCCTGCCGATATAACTGTTCTATTTGCTGGAACGTATATCCTGCAAAGGAGGTAATCTTCCTTGGCTTATCCTCTAAGGTCTCCTTTATATCTATTTCCCTGCTTGTACTGCCCATAATTTCCTCAGGTCTTTTATCTTCTCCGGTTTTATTCACGACAGTACCATTCTCTTCTAAACTGTCATTAGAAACAGCCTGCTCCACCTGAAGTGTATCACCATCAGCAGACATGGCAATTACATTTTCCAATTCAGAATTTTCTGTCTCGTTACCCCAGAGAGGACTAATTACTTTTTCGGACTTCTTTTCGGATTCCTTTATAGCATCATTTTCTTCGTTGGAAACATTTTTAGCTCCAACGCTGTCATTTCCTAAATTTACGCCCGGTGTTATACCTTTTACACCTAAATCCATAATACCCGCTTTCTTACCTGCCAATCTTTAAGCACAGTAAACTCCAGCTAAAAAAACAGTATATATCCAAAATATACAAATGTAAAGTAAAAAATTATAATAATTCATTAAATTTCACAAATTACTATATTTTAGTCCCTTTTAACCAGTTCCTCTTTCATGGTCCTTGCCTTATCCTTAATGCCTGAACTGGCACTTAGTGAAGTAATTACTGAGGATAATAGCTTTAATGCAGTGGTTCTTTCTCCATTTGCCATGGCAAGAGCGGCAAGTAATAAATCCAAGGAGCTTTCATTCATGCCACATATTGGATAGCTTTCCTGCATTTTTGCCTGAATAAACTGGTTATAGGAATTTTTCAAAAACAACCCTTCCGTTCTGCCCAGTTGTTTTGCCTCTTCAACTTTATTTTGCTCCAGCAATTCCTCTTTTTCGCCCCTGATAAGCCAGGCAGTTTTTAAACAAATATATGCCTGTTCCGAAGCCTTTGCACTTTGCTTTTTCCCAGAAGCGCATTGAAGTGCCAGATGATAGCGTTCAAATGCCTGCTTATAGGTTATAATCTCCGGATCATTTCCCAAAGGTGTGACTGTCTTAAGAAGTTCTTTTATTGCCTTAACACAAATAGAAGGCTTTGCTGCTGTAAAATACCTTTCCAAAGCGGTATAACCACAATGGGGACAGGAAACTACATGATATCTGTTTACATCTATTCCCGCATACTTCTGCCTAAGATCCTTATCCTGACCTATAAGACGAAGCTTACCGGATTTAGTTGTCCTCCATTTAAAACTTTTTTCACAAATATTACATTGCATAGTTTTAAAAAACAGATAACTTTTTTCCTTTTCTTCTCTGGCTTCTATCTCTTCTGGTGTCATACACATCTCCTTGGCATAAATGATACATTAGAATTTTATTAACGATTTTGAATAAAACTACATATTATGATAATGGATTTTTAACTTTATGTCCAGTATTCTAAATATGAATATTGCAAATAACCAAAAGCAGATTTCTGACAATAAAATGCAGCCCCACCACAAATAATCCCAAATAATAGAACCAATCCGGTAAATATATACTGTTATTTTTAGTCTCTGAAAGGTTTTTACTTTTTACTTTATTAAATTTATATTTAATTATTTTAAAGGTCTGAGCAATAAACAAAAATATCATATATAGAACTATCGGATTATAGCAAAAGCTGATAATAGGGTGTCCGGTTAAAATTGCTCTTAAAGCTCTGGTACCGCCACAGCCCGGGCAATAAAATCCCGTAACTGTATGGAAAAAACATCCCGGATATCTTTCCATAAATATATCTGTTATTTTCACCAAAAAATCTAACATATTTTTTAAAATCACTTGCTTTTTTATTTTTTCTATGGTAGTATTTGAGAGCTGTGTCGTACAGTGGCCCCATGGTCAAGCGGTTAAGACATCGCCCTTTCACGGCGGTAACACGGGTTCGATTCCCGTTGGGGTCATTATCTTTCTAAATCCCACAATCCTTATACTTTTTACACAATCCTAATAATCACTTTCTAACCGCAGGGATTTTACATTCTTATATATTCCAAGCGTATAAGAAACTATTATATTCTATATAGATAATTTTGCAACTTATATATCATACCGTGTTTATACTTAACCTCACAGTGTGCTTCAAAATATAGCAAATACATCCATCCGGGTATGTATACCCTTAAATTCTATCTACTTATAATAAAATTATTAGTGTAAAAAACTATAAGATTATTACTGTATCTATTGCTTCAATAACTAATATTTGCGTTTCATATTTATTTTGCCATATAGATATATTGGGAATTTATACTTCCCCTAATTTATTCCCACCAAAATATCCTTAATATTCTTTCCGTCCCTGCTGCTGCAGGTCTGTAATGCTATGAAGCTTTCCCCCTCTGCATTTTCATTAAAAACCACAGAATTATTGCTTATATAATTCATAAACCTCCTATTAAAATCCTCATTTAATACATCCACCTCATTTTGCAGAGGTTCATTATCTCTGGATAAAAATGCTAAAGCGGTATATACTTTTGTTTCGTAAGGGGTATAGATATAAATTTTATCATGGTTATTAAAATATTCATGACTTTTATATTTTGCTATACTGCCAAACATAGAATTATCCCTCATATTATGCCCGAAAATGACGGTTAATTTATCTTTTAGGCTCTCACTCGAGTTTGGTTGAATATAGATACAACCATATTTGCTATCCCTTAAAAACATATCCCTATTAAGATAATAATCTGCGTCCTTTCCAGCCTTTGCCTGCAAAATCGGATAATCAACTTCTGTATGAGGTATATAAATCCACCCGATAATATCCTGATTTATTTCCTGTAATGCATCAAAATCTACCTTCCTATCCAGCGGATTAATGCTGTCTAAACATAAATCCGCCTGAAAATCCCTATATATATCATTATTTTGTATATTATTTTTTCTCTCAATACCTGAAGCAACATTCCTGATTATTCTGTTTTCAAGGTAATGTCCTCCTATGTTTTTACATAGGAAGACAATCAAAATAAAAAGAGGAATGTATAGTATAAGCTTAATTAAATTTGTTCCAATAAGCTTGCTGGTGTATTTTATATCATTTCCCATTATAACCTGTCTTTTCTCCTTTTTATCCTTTCATATATATTTACAACCACAATTCCTGCTATCAATAAAAGTATAGCAAGATATATTCCCAGTCCCTCACCGGTTTTAGGCACCGGAAATACTCCTGCGATTTTGGAATATTCTTCCTTTGGTACAGGCTTTTCCGGGGTCGGGTTTTCTGCCTCCGGCGGTGCACCAAGCTTTGGTATTTCCAGATTTTCTCTTTTTTCTATACTGACAGAAACCTGATTTGATTTAATGCCTCCGCCGTGATAAAAAAGTGTGTAATCATTATATGCCGTAGTATTTAATGCCTCCTTGGGAGCAGTCATTAGGATATCAATATATACACTTTCTCCTCTGTTTAATGTTTTGTCCAGAGAGATCTTTACTCCATCCACATATTTATCAGGATTACTATTCCAGCTTTTTCCGTTATCACCGGTATAGGAAATTTCCGGATTAAAACCTGATTTTATTAAGTTTGAAATATCTATATCCCTATATTTCCCAAGAACAACCCCACCACTTTTTTCTATCATATCTATAAATTCAATATTACTTATATTAGAATCATTTGCCTGTAAATAGAGCCTGTATCTGTATTCCTCACCGGAAACAAGCATTTTTGAAGTTACAAGCTCACCCTTATTCACGATATATTTCTTTGCAGAAAAAAGCTCTTCCGGGTCGTTAGTCACAGTAGATAAATCAATAGGCCTTGCAGGCATATCCCTGGTTACTTTAAAATCAATATTTAACAGTTTAAAACCTATATTATCCTCACACCTAAGCTCTCTAAGTGTATATTCACCATAGGGCAATGCCCCCAAATTATTATCCGGCTTTACCTTTGAGCCATTTTCCCCAATCCCAAAATATACTCCGCTTTCTGTATTTATATCCTCAGATTTTATAGGATTTGTTTCATCATATATGACTTTTCCCTCTTCATCAAAATATAACCTATCGTTATCATTTGTCATATAATCATGCTTATTGAAGCTGCTGCTGGTATCCAGTTCCCCGTTTTCGTCACTAACTACTATATGTGATTCCTTTGTATTATTATTAGTTAACAGGAATGCAACAGAAAGTCTCTTTAAACTGGAATCCGCTACCTTTTCAAACTCCACGTCTCTACGTTTTATACTATTTTTAAATATAAGCTCTTTTCCGTTAATATCCAGATTAACCAGTTTCCCATGACAGTCTTTGGTGCCTCCTATTTCAATATTGTAAAAGGTATCATTTATATTGTAGGCAGGGTTAGATTTACTCTCCTTTACAATATAATTACCTGTAGGAAGCTCATAACGTCCCGTACTGGCAGTATACTTACCTTGCTTTTTATTAAGTGTAGTTTTAATTTTACTGACAATCTCGCCGTTATTATAGACCTTATCCCGTATTGCTATTGCTTTTCCAGAGTTATTATACACCGAGAATTCTATATTACTTAAACCATCATTTAATAACCCCTCCGACTTATCCAATTCAGTATCATACTTAGTTACAAAAATCCCACCATATATTACAGGCTCTTTAACCACAAGGCTCTCCCTTATTACTGTAGAAACTTCTCCATCTACCAAAAATACATATTTGCTTTTTTCTACATCATGCCCATGGGAGGCTTTGGTTTCCTCAATTGTAATTGTCCCCATCGGAAATATGACTTGATTGTTTTTATCAAAAAAAAGTTCATCGCCGCCCGCCCTATAGGACTTATCACTTAACTCTATCATCCCCTCATTATTTGTAACATATATCCAAGTTTTTAGCGGAACAACTGCGTTTAGCGCCGGATCCTTATAAATAATTTTATTATTTACATCTCTTTTTCCCGTATCATCCGGAAAAACAGAATAATATTTTACGGTATATTCTGCACCCTTAAAGCTTCCAAGCCCCTGAGGAATCAATTTTCCCGTTACCGGATCTGCCTTTTGTATTTTAATTCTTACAGGCTCTGCTTTAGGGATGTTCTCTGCTTCAATAAGTGCAGTACTATCCATTTTAACATTTGCTTTATATATTTTAGAATTAAGTTTATAACCTGATTTTTGTCTGGCTGTATTCTCCAGCTCCTTTACCAAATAATCTCCGGGAATCAAATTGTCCAAAGCATTGGTATTACCCTTTTCATCGCATATTAATGTACCAATTCTTTGAACATCATTTTTAGCATTTTCAATACTGTTGCCGCCATTATCCTCATACACCCCAAAGGTAAGTCCAGAAAAGGAATACAAGGGATTTCCAAAAGTCAGAGGAGAATTAGAACTGCTTTTCTTTATTTGCAGACCTCCTGTTGCCCTTTTAAAAGGCACTGCAAAAATGGATATTCCTGTTTGATCAAAGGCACGCTGACTAATAACGCTAATTAAAACTTCTCCGCTTCCGTTTTCATCAATCCTATAATCCAGTGCACGAACAGCAAGAATATCCTTTTCATGTGGTGCTTTTGCAGCTTCCAGTTCCTCTTTGCCGGGAGTATTAGTCCACATAGTTGAGGTTCCCCCTTTAACGCCCAGGGGTGATTCTATATGTACACATTGCATGGGAAGAACTACACAACCATCATTCCTTTTTACATACTTTAAATTCGGATTATCCTTTTCATCCTCAAGTACAATATCTATACTTTCCCCACCGGCACTTAAGCTAAATTCATTAGGTAGAATAATGCTAAACATGGGGTTTACAGAATTGTTCATAGAGTCCAAATCCGGAATTGCACCCCGTCCCATAATATAATCAGCCAAAGGTCTGCCCTTATCGGTTATATCATGATAATAATCCGGGGTTGTCCCATCCGGGTGATAAACTGAGGGGTTTTCATCCAGCTTTCCCAACATATAGGATATATCCTGTCTTGCTTTTAGATAAAGCTCTGAATTGGTAGTATCAATCCCCGGCTGAATTTGGGTTCTATCATACACTACACCGAAATTTTCAGTATTTTCTCTGGATATACTGGAAGTGCTGCTTAAAATATTTTTCAGTTCATCTGCGCTGCCTTTATATCTCCAAATAAGCGGAAGCGTATTAACCGATTTCCCTGCAAAAAATACAGTGGCTGCAGCAGCTTTAAGGGGCTTTATCATACCGGTTAATTTATCCATAATTTTAGTAAATACAGTTTTTCCCTGAATCTCTATCCTTACACTGTCAATATTAGATGGTGCCACCGGTATTGTAACAGTTCCATTTCCCCTATCTATCGTAATATTATCCCAGGGGATTTCACCATCATCAACATATACTGATATTTCTTCATCTAAAACAGAATTTAATAATTCCGGAGTATCTGTAATATTTATAGTGGTCTCCATATCAATAATCCTTGATATAAATGCCCCCTCTGTAGATATTTCCTTCTCAATGTCATTTTCAACATTATCTGCTTCCACAATAACATCAACTTCACAGGTGCTTTCCTTAGAATTAACCAGTTGCAAGAGTTGACATTGGGAATTAAAGTATACCCCGCTAAATTCCTGAAAATTACCATACTCATCTATTATCTTGCCCACAGCCTCGGTATTATATTTCTTTGGGATATAAGCTATGCCCGTTCTGCTGTCATATATGCAATCATTGTAAACCTCCCCATTTAAATTATTTTTGGCAAACACCACATCGGTTGTTTCTATCCCCGAATCATCCACCATAGGATTTATATAGGCTACAAAATATCGGCTTTCATCATCAGTATTATACATATACACAGCACTTTCGTTTACAGTAATAAACGCCCTTCCAAAGCTTTCAATATCATCCCCCTCTTTTCTTTCCCATAAGCCGTTAATGGTAAGATTATCCTTTGGCATAAGGGATTTCTGCGCAAATGTCTGCTTTACAAGTAATGCGTCTGCTGCCTCAAATTTTATTAGTCTTGCATAATCTGCGTTAATATTTTTTTTAATATAATCTTGAGTTGTCTGTATCATGTTTTCTGCAGGAATAATATCTCCCTCCTGCGAAACCATATTCCTTGTTTCTTTATCCCCGACATTTTTATCCTTTAAATTTGTATCAATATTATCATCGGAACTTTTCGATTGATTATCCTCTGATACCGTTCCTGCATTGCTCTCTATATTTTCGACTTCCTTCGCCAATTCCTCCTCCTTGGATAATTCAATATCTATCATATTAATATCCGTTTCATCAGCAAACACAAGATTTAACGGTATTACAATTAAAATACAAAATAAAAGCATAAATACAATAATGTTCTTAATTTTTTCCATGCACAGTATCTCCTTTCGTTATGGAAATAACGTTTTAAATGTTCAAATTTATAATCTTTTAAATGTTACAGGGCTGTGAATCATCTGGAAATTTATAAGAAATAATGTTGTATTAAAGTCGATTTCTTTATGTAAAAAAATAACTCCCATGGATCAACATGGACTCAGTTTACTATACAACATACTTTGAATTCACGTGTTTGACTGAGAACTCCCAGCAGATAATAAAAAGATATTCTATATTAAAAATACTATCATCCTAAATTGTCTTTGTCAATATGGATTGTAAAATTAAAAATCCCTTAAAATATTTACTAAATGAATTGACATTTATTTTAAATAATAGTAGAATTATTTACTGTGCTTATCGCATAACCAAAGGACCTTTAGCTCAGTTGGTTAGAGCAACCGGCTCATAACCGGTTTGTCCGGGGTTCGAGTCCCTGAAGGTCCATGTACCTTAGCACTCTTTTAAGAGCGCTACCTGCTTAAGGGGTAATTAAATCTCAGGTAAGATTTGGTAATATACAGTCGATTTACCAGGCAGAACCCACGGACGCAGCTCGGATTTCATTGATTTATTAAAACAAAATATGGGTGCGTGTAGCTCAGCTGGATAGAGCGTTTGGCTACGGACCAAAAGGTCGGGGGTTCGAATCCTCTCACGCACGTTAAAAGCCTGTAATCATCGAGTATTCGATGGTTATTTTGTTTATTTCAGAACAGTATTGCTTTTAGTTAAATAAACTAAAGATTAAAGCTTACTGTAATAGCTCTGTATAATTTTCATCAGCCTCAACTAATTTTTTATAGTATTCATCATAGCTTCTGCTAAATTTTCTTATAAGCGGTATTGCTGTTTCATAATACTTGTTTTCTATCATAAATTTTTGCAGCTTATCTTTAATTTGCTTTATCGGACTAGATAAATATTCTTCACTGTTTTTAAAAGCCTCATACTGATTGATAATATCTTTATTTTCTTTTATCCATTCATTAAAATTTTTAATAGCATTAATTTTATTTTTATTTATCTCTTTCAAACTGTCCATATTTAATGATGGGCTGATTTCTTCGATATATATCCGTTCCTTATCAGTTAACTCTAAAACCGGCAATTCATCTAAGAATTTTACATACTCCTTATAGGCATTCTCACCTTGTTCTGTTAATGGTTCATTTAAAAATGGCTGATAAGCACAAAAAAACATTTGCCCCAAATATCCGGGAAACGCTCTTTCCAGCCTTTGATAAATAGTTTCTTCACTTTCAATTAAGGACATTTTCTCTATAATAACCTCTTGATCATCACCATTTATAATCATCTCTAGTACAGTTCTTTTTTTCTCATCAATCTCTATCTGATATTCTTTATCCCTTAAAATTGAGGATAATATATTTATCCTTGACGACATCAGTCTTTCAATTTCACATAAGCTGATTCCAACTTTTCTGTACAAGGATATTTTCTTTAGAGTTTCTAAATCTTTTATACTATAATCTCTATATCCGTTTTCCAGCTTTTGCGGTTTAATCAGTCCCCTTTCCTCATAATACTCAATAGCTTTTCTGGTAAGCCCCGTTCTTTCCTGTACTTCATTTCTTAGCATATTCTACCACCTCCTGCATAATAGGATAATACTGCCCCTAAGGGACAAGTCAAGACATTTTAATAAAAAAAATACCCGCCTTTCGACAGGTACTTTTATAAGCTAACTGACTTTATCTATGCTTAAAAGAATACATTTCCTCCGATTACAGTCCCACCATAGCCACTGCTGGCAGGTCTAAAGGATGTTGCGCCGCCGGTATTATCTATACCTGCTAAAGCATCACTGGCTGCCGCCATACAAGAAGCGCTTACACCTCTGGCTAAAATACCATCCATTATACCGTTTGTAGCCGGCGGGAATTGTCCCGGCTGATAGATTACTCCGATTATAGAGCCTCCGCCATAACCACGCCTTGCTCTATTAACAACTACAGCGCCTACAGCAAGCATACCCTCATAGCCTGCACTTCCGGCTTCACACTGAATGATAGCTCCCAGCAAGGTAACTTCATCAGCACCTGCACTCATAGCCTGCCCCTTTTTATGACCTGCTTTTTCAGCCTTTTCCTTGGCAATAGCCTCTCGTTCTTCTTCCATGGTAATACCAGTGGAATACTTGGTTGCAACGGATACATATTCTGCGTTTACATACCCATTCCCCTTTTCAGAAATCACTGCAACCCATCCCTCAACAGGATCCGCTTCCTTATTTACCTCCAAGGAAGATTCTATTGCTATTAAATCCAAAATATCAGCCTCTTCACTGGCTTCTTTTCTAATTCTAAGCCCATCTGTTGTACTTGTGGCATATTCCTTACAAAGCTCCTTGGAAAGTGCATAGGCATCTGCTCCCGTAACACAGTAGGATGCATTTACATATCCCTCTACGTTTCCCGAAGTAATCTTATACCACCCCTCTGTCGTCTCAAGGATATCCGCCACATCTCCTCGCCTAAGCTTCCCTGTTAATTCCCCATCATCCTCTGGAGTCGCTCTTACATTAAGCTTTTCCTCCACATTAGCCATAAGCTTACTTGTCCACTCATCAGCTTCATGGTTCTCAGCAGGATTAACTGTCTCAATTCCTTCATTTTCGGGATCAATATCCCCTGTTTCTCCATCTATTATTTCTAAATGGATTTCTCTCAATGTTGCTGTAGCTCCGGCGGTAGTACCTTCATGTCCATTATTCAGTAAAACTGTAGCACTACTTTCTATCTTTGCCACACCCGCAACAATTATCATTACCAAAAGAAATGATATGATTTTTTTAGCTAATTGCATTCTATCCTCCCAGAATAATTAATATAATTATTTCTGAATTATTTCAACTTGTTACAGATTTGTTACAATTTGTAATTCTAGCAGGTTTAATACAGCTTGTCAAGTTATACAGGTTTTCCCTGGCAAACAATATATTTAACATTATTTATCCGGATATTGTTTGGATATTATTTAAGAATATAAAATTATATCTCCGAAAAAATAAAGCCTCTGCCCCTTCTGTTCACAATAGCTGACCTTACTTTATATAATTCATATATTAATTCATCGTTCAAAAACTTTTTTGTATCTCCAAAGCTTTTTACCCTGCCATTATACAATGCCAATATCTTATCAGAAAAGCTTAATGCATGTTGAGGATTATGTGTTGAAACCAAAAGCGTGTAACCCTTGGCAGTAAGATTTTTTACCAGCCTTAAAACCCTAAGCTGATTCCCGTAATCAAGGGCAGAGGTTGGCTCATCCATAACAATTATTTTGGAATTTTGGGCTATTGCTCTGGCAATATAAACAAGCTGCTGCTCCCCGCCGCTTAATCCGGAAATATTCCTATCCCTCAGATTGTCAATTCCTACTTCATTCATAGCTCGCCTTGCCGCCTCAATATGCTTCTTACCAGGCTTAGAAAATACCGATATTTGCCTTACCATACCCATTAACACAATATCCATGGCAGTATACCCAAAGACCGGTCTATGTATTTGGGGGATGTAAGCAATATAGCCCGCAAGCTCTCTGCCTGTATATTCCGTAAGATTCCTTTCATTAATACATATAATTCCCTTGTATTTTGAAATTATCCCCAGTATACATTTAAATAACGTACTTTTTCCCGCACCGTTTGGTCCCAACACCGATAGAAACTCACCCTCATTTACATCGAATGTTACCTCTGAAAGTATCTCCTTTTTATCATAGGAAAAGCTTAGATTGTTTACGGATAGAATCATATTACCTGCTCCCTCTTTGTCATTAAATAAATAAAAAACGGAGCACCTATAAAGGATGTTAGAATACCAATAGGAAGTTCCACTAAAAGCAAATTTCTGGATATATTATCCACTATAAGTAAGAATAATGCTCCCAATATCACCGAGGCAGGCATAAGAAAGCTGCAATTATTTCCCACAAGCTTCCTTGCAATATGCGGTATAATAAGTCCTACCCAGCCTATCATTCCGCTTACAGATACGCTAGTGGCAGTTAATATAGTAGCACAAATAATTATAATCAGTCTGAGCCTTTTCACATCAACCCCCATAGTTTTGGGTTCTTCTTCACCCAGAGTAAGCAAGTTTATTCTCCACCTTAATATCATAACTATTGTCATGGAAATTACCATGGGAATCAGTGCAAATTTTATTTCCGCCATTTTTGCACCTGAAAGACTTCCGATTAACCAATAGGTGATTGCCGGCAATTTGGTGCTAGGATCTGCTACCAGTTTAATATATGAGGTACCGGAGGAAAACAAAGAGCCTATAACCATTCCTGCCAAAATAATTTTAACCACCGGGTTACCTCTGGTACGTCCTGCCACAAAATATACCAAAAATATTGAAAGCAAACTGAAACCAAAGGCAAAAAATATAATGCCAAGCTGTCCCTGCTCTGTTAATATCCCAAGAGACGCACCAAAGCAAGCTCCTGAAGAAGCACCCAGTATGTCAGGGGAAGCCATGGGATTTTGAAATACACTTTGATAGGATGCACCTGCCAGAGACAACATTGCTCCCACCATGCAGGCAAGAAATATTCTGGGAAATCTGATATTTATAACGGCTATTTCCATTTTATCAGTCCATGTAACATTAAGAGGGATAATTTTATTAAATATTATTTTTATTACCTGATATATAGGCACATCATAATGGCCAATTACAAAGGAAAAAATAAAGACAAACATTAAAAGAAGTGCCGCCGTTCCTATTATTGTCCAGGACCGCTTTGAATAACCTACCATTACCGCAAATTCCAGCTTTCTACTATCGGCTTAAGGGTATTATATAATTCTTCTCTATTTTCCTTAGTCAACATATATAAATTTATATTATGGTGTCCTCTCACCTTATCTAAAAACTCCGATTTAAACATTTTTACTGCTGCAATAACGGGAATTTCATTGTTGAAACATGATACAACCATGTCACAAAATTCTTTTGAATCCGATTCTAAAAATCCTAACTCATCCATTATAATCATATCCTCTTGTCCACTGGCAAGGTACTCAACACCGAGAGTATTAAATATATCATTAATTATTATACTTCCCCTGGAATTGCAATCAGCTATATGATTTTTATCGGAAAGCTCACTGACAGATTTATCTGCCGGCAGCATATAAATCCCCTTATATCCATCTTCGTTATATTTTTTAGAAACAGTAAAAAATCCCCTTTTATTTCTGTTTGACAGTTCAACAAGGGATTTTATAAGTGTGGTTTTCCCTGCACCAATCTCTCCTGTTATAAGTATATGCTTATTTAACATATTGAAAATATAGCATAATTAATAATAAAACACAATTGACCGAGCTCTTTGAGCGAGGGATACTTATCGGTCTTTAGGTCAATAAGGTGGGAAGATTAGATAGAGATAAACATAGGATTTATCTACACACAAAAGCATATCATAAAAAAGTGTAACCCCAGATTACTGAGGTTACACCATTCGTCTAAGATATTTTTTATAATTCCCATGGGAAAATACCGAGGATTTATAATTTATTTACACTTATTTATACTCACAGTACATAAAATACTTATATCCTAAAGGATTTGTGTAGAATCCCTGCACTGTAGAATCAAGCATATAAATATCCGTATAGTAATAAATAGGCATTACGCAGCCTGTGGACATTAATAAGTCCTCTGCTCTGTGAAGAAGCACTGTACGAGTTTTAGCATCTGCACAGGATTTAATTGTGGAAACAAGAACATCATAGGTTTCAGCCCAAGTTCCGCCCTTTACATTAATATCATAGCCTAAATCCGTTAAATCCAAATCGTACAACTTAAGTTTTTCATGCTCTCCACGACCAAACTGAATATCATTATTTCCTGAGTTTGTAACCCACATATCAAGGAAACAAATAGGATCATTATAATCAGCTAACCAGCCGTTTCTTGCTATGGAATAATCTCCTGCCTTACGTGTATTAAGGAAGGTTGCCCACTCCTGATTTTCAAGCTGAACATCCATGCCTACCGTACCCATAGCGCTTTGGATGTACTCTCCAATAGCCTTATGTCCCTCATCTGTATTATAAAGATAAGTAAGTGAAGACGGCATATCTGTAAAGACTGCCTTTTCTTCATCATAGGTATAATACTTCTTTAATATTTCTATAGCAGCCTCATAGTTGCTTTCAACAGCAGCCTCAGATACATCATAATATCCGTTGTACTTGCTGTTATTTCCTGCAGACTCATAGAACTGGTTTCCATCAGCATCAGTAAGGCCCATTGCTACGAAAGAAGAAGCGGGAACCTGTCCTGCCTGAGCTATATCCTCAACAATGTAGTTTCTGTCAAGCAGAAGTGAAACTGCCTGTCTGATTTCCGCCTTAGCCTTTTCTGCCTCTTCGCCCTTAAGAGTGCTTCCCTTAGGAAGGATGTTTTCATTAACATTCCAGCAAGCATAGTAAGTTCCAAGCTGTCCCTCTACAAAGAACTGATCCGGCTCATTTTCCTTTAGTGCAGCAATTTCATTATTAGGAACTGTATCAATAAGCTGCCACGTACCATTCTGGAAGTTTGAAAGCATATTATTCTCATCATCAGACAGATAAAACTTAATTGCATCCATCTTAACTGTATCTGTATCAGGATGATTCTCATTCTTCTCAAGAGTTATAACGCTATTATGCTCCCAGGCAGTCAACTTGTATAAACCATTGCTTATATACGTAGAAGGGTCTGTTGCCCAGGATTCGTTTGATACAACATCCTCACGAACAGGGAAATATGTAGGAAAAGCAAGAAGCTCGTTCCAATAAGAAATATAGCTGTCTGTTGTAACCTCTAAAGTCTTATCATCAATTGCTTTAACATTAAGCTCTGCATCAGGATTAAGAAACTCCTCATTGTCATTTTGCTCCCAAACCTCTGTATAGCCATCTACTACCTCAAACATATATCCGTAGTCTGCTGCAAGGTCAGGTGAAGCAGCTCTTTTCCATGCAAATTCAAAATCTTTTGCAGTAACAGGCTCACCGTCAGACCAGGTTAAGCCGTCACGAAGTGTATAGGTGTAAGTTACTGTTCCATCTTCATTTTCAACACCCTCAACCAGTTCTTCTGCTGCATCAGGAACTATTTCATTCTTTTCATTCCACTTTGCAAGACCTGAAAACAGGTGAATACAAAGGGAAGCCCCATCTACTGCCGAATTAAGGGCAGGGTCGATTGTATCTGGTTCGGAAGCAAGGCAAACAGAAATAGTCTTATCATCCTTTGCTCCTCCTCCAGAGCTTTTTTTTGTGCCTGTGTCAGAGGAATCTCCGCCACAAGCTGCCAGGGTAACTGTAAGTGCAGTCACCAAAAGCAGTGAAAGTATTTTTTTCATATCCATTTCCTCCTTTTTATGAATATTTCAATGTGCAATGCACATCTGATACTAATTTATCTCTGCAAGCCTATGACAGGCAACAAAGTGATTTTTCTCCACCTCTTCAAACTCCGGCATAGCCTCTTCACATACCTTTGCAGCATACTGACACCTTGTTCTGAAAGGACATCCGCTGGGAGCATTAAGTGGACTTGGTATATCCCCGGATAATACAATATGTTCACTGTTTCTTGCAATCTTAGGGTCCGGTATGGGAACCGCTGAGAGCAGAGATTTGGAATAGGGGTGTAATGGTTTGTTATAAATCGTGTCTGCGCCTGCAAGCTCCACCATTTTTCCTAAATACATTACTGCAATTCTATCGGAAATATGTCTAACCACCAGAAGGTCGTGGGCTATGAAAAGGTAGGTAAGCCCCAACTCCTCCTGAAGCTTGTCAAACATATTTATAACCTGTGCCTGAATGGAAACGTCCAAAGCACTAACAGGCTCATCACATACAATAAATTCCGGATTAACTGCCAAAGCCCTTGCAATCCCTATTCTTTGCCTCTGTCCCCCTGAAAATTCATGGGCATATCTGGAAGCGTGCTCTGAGTTAAGTCCAACATAATCCATAAGCTCCAAAATTCGATTTTGTCTATCCGCCTTATCGGGATAAAGCTTATGTACATCTATCGGCTCCCCTATAATATCTGAAACTGTCATACGGGGATTTAACGAGGAATAAGGATCCTGGAAGACCATTGTGGCTTTTTTCCTATATTCCCTGATATCCCCGGAAGTTTTTACACTGTTTCCGTTAAATACGATCTCACCACCAGTTGGCTTATATAAATGAAGTATAGTTCTTCCAACCGTAGTTTTTCCACAGCCGGACTCACCAACCAAACCAAGGGTCTCGCCCTTTTTTATAGAAAAGGATACATCATCCACAGCCTTTAAGGGCTTTGTTTGAAACATGCCCATATTGATATCAAAATATTTTTTCAGGTGGTTAACCTGCACCAAAGTTTCATTCTGGGGCATTTTTTACTCCTTATTCATTTGCAATTTTACATTCATCCAGCAAGCCGCTCTGTGATTCTCATTTATATCCACAGCGTTTGCCTTTTCCCTGATACAGATCTTCATAGCGGCGTCACATCTAGGAGCAAAGGGACATCCCTTTGGCATATTAAGCAAATCTATAGGGGTTCCTGCTATCGGCTCCAACTTTTCACCCTTAGAATCAGCAGTCGGAATAGATTTCAGCAATCCCTTGGTATATTCATGCCTGGGATTATAAAATATTTCATCGGCAGTACCCTGCTCACATATACTTCCTGCGTACATTACTATAACCTCGTCACACATTTGGGCAATTACACCCAAATCATGGGTTATCATAATAATAGCCATCCCCATTTCCCTTTGAAGAGACTGCATTAGTTCCAGAATTTGCAGTTGTATTGTAACATCAAGGGCCGTTGTGGGCTCATCTGCAATCAGTATGTCAGGTTCACATGCCAATGCCATGGCTATCATAACACGTTGTCTCATTCCCCCTGAAAGTTCATAAGGGTACTGTTTTATCCTTTTTTCAGGATCATTAACATTTACAAGCTTAAGCATTTCGACGGCTCTCGCCTTAGCCTCTTTTCTGTTTCTGTCAGTATGAAGCAAAATTGCCTCTGTAAGCTGATGGCCTATGGTATAGGTTGGATTTAAAGATGTCATAGGATCTTGAAAAATAATTGATACCTTATTCCCTCTGACATTTCTCATAACAGGTTCGCCGGAATCAACTAATTCCTGCCCCTCTAATAATACAGAACCTCCTATAATCTTTCCTGCACTGGCAAGAATCTGCATTATTGAGTATGCAGTAACGGATTTCCCGGAGCCTGACTCCCCAACAATACCCAACACCTTTCCTCTATCCAAAGTAAAGGACACATCGTTAACCGCCTTCACCTCTCCTGCATCTGTAAAAAATGATGTTTGTAAATTTTTAACTTCAAGAAGTGCCATGACTCTCTCCTAGACATTGAGCTTCGGGTCAAATGCATCACGCAATCCATCACCGAAGAGATTTAATGATAATACTATAAGTGATACAACAATTGCCGGTATTATAAGCCTGTATGGATATGAAGATAATCCATCTAATGCATCAGATGCCAAAGAGCCCAGAGATGGCATGGGGGCATTAACTCCAAGCCCCAAGAAGCTTAAATAACTTTCTGTAAAGATTGCATTTGGTATCTGTAACGCTGCTGAAATAATGATTACACTTATGCAGTTGGGAATTAAATGCTTTACAATAATCCAGTTACCCTTTGCTCCTGTAGCCTGAGCAGACAATACATACTCCTGCTCTCTTAGAGAAAGGATTTGTCCTCTGATAAGTCGTGACATGGATACCCAGTATAATAGGGCAAATACAATAAACAATGAAATAATATTGGTACCTATTTTTTCAAAAACCGTACCTGACAGAGCCTCTGACATAGGCTTCTGAATCATCGCAGCCAGAAGAATTGTCATAAGCATATCAGGCAGAGAATAGATAATATCCACTATTCTCATTATTATAAGATCCACCTTACCCCCAAAATATCCGGATATTGCACCGATTGCCATTCCGATAATCAGAACAATAATACTTGCAAAAAATCCTACTGCCAAAGAGATTCTGGTTCCGTAAACAACCCTGATGAAATAATCCCTGCCAGCAGAGTCTGTTCCAAATATATGAGGAAATACCTTTTCACCCTCCTCCATTCGCTTAATCTCTGAACGCCCATATTCAAAGGGTTTGAGGTTTTTAAAGGAAGCATCCACCGGTTTCCCGGGAACTACACCTAACTGACCTTCATAGGAATAGGGCCACACCATGGGAATAACAATTGCGCCAATAGTTATAATAAGGATTATAAAGAAGCTTACAGTTGCCACCTTATTCTTTAAAAGCCTTTTAACTCCGTCCTTAAAAAATGTAGAGGGTGGGCGCATTTGTACCATATATTCCTTTTCTGCCTCTGTAGCGGGAATAAAATCCTCCATATTAACCTGTAAACTAAAGGGTGACTTCTGTTCCATGTACTATCTCCAACTCAACTGAAATCAATTCTAGGGTCAACAATTTTATATAATATATCACTTACCAGATTCATAAAAACTATTAAGGTTGCAAGAAGTATTGTGGTACCCATTATAAGGGGATAATCCCTGTTTATAATGCTTTGGACAAAGGCTCGCCCAATTCCCGGTACTGCAAACACCTGCTCCACGATTAATGAACCGGTAACAATATACGCAAGCATAGGACCAATATAAGTAATAACCGGAATAAGTGAATTCTTAAGTGCATGACCAAATATCACCTTTATATTGCTAACACCCTTTGCCTTTGCTGTACGAATATAATCCTGCCCCAGCACATCAAGCATGGAAGATCTGGTAAGCCTTGTAATATATGACATAGGGTATAGAGCCAAAGTTACGATTGGCAGTACCAATCCCTCCGCTGTAGAACCGTTAGCCGGAAACATGTGAAGCTTTACTGAGAAAAGATATAAAATAAGAGTACCTATTATAAAGGATGGCATGGATACAAATGCAGTGGTAATAACCATAATAACACGGTCAATTATTGTATTTCTTCTAAGTGCAGCGGCAGCACCCAGAATAACCCCTATTATGGTAGCTACCATTGCGGCTATTACACCAAGCTTAACCGACGTTTTCATTCCATCTGTCATAACATCCAAAACATCTCTGCCTCTTTGCTTAAGGGAAGGTCCAAAATCAAATTTTGTTACAAGATCCAAAAGATAAGTACTATACTGCTCCATAACCGGCTTATCAAGGCCGTATTTCGCCTCCATAGCCGCCTGCACCTCAGCAGTGACCGCTTTCTCACCCACGAAAGGTCCGCCCGGAACCATTCTGCTTACAAAAAATGTAACTGTAATTACCACCCACACAGTAAGTATAGCCAGTAGAATTCGTTTTAAAATGTAAAAAAATGTCTTTGAGCTCATACTTATATCCTTTTAAGCTATCGGTTAATAAAACGGTTTCAAAATATTAACACATCACATATCATTTGACAATTAAATTTTCCAAAAAGTTGCTTGCTTTATATAACAGACTGAGGCGTCTCTCCTTTTTTTAAAAGTGGAGACATACTTCTTAGACCAGTCACAATTGTAGAGGTATTATGTAATAATGCAGAACTTGCAGGAGAAATAACTCCCAATACCCCCAATATTATTAACATGGTGTTAAATCCAATTATGAAGTTGTAATTCCCTTTAATTCTTTCTGTTAACCTTTGGGCTAATATTCTAAAGAATAATAGCTGCTCCAAGCTGTCTGCAGTAATGGTAATATCTGCTATTTCCCTGGCTATAGCCGCACCTGAGCTAATAGCTATTCCACAGTCTGCTTCTGATAATGCCGGGGTATCATTGATTCCATCTCCTATCATAATTACCTTTTTATTTTGACTTCTTTTATTTCTAATAAACTCTGCCTTATCCTCAGGAAGTACCCCTGCCTCATATTCATCTATACTAAGCTTATCTGCTATAGCCTTGGCTGTATTGGAATTATCCCCTGTCATCATACAAATATGCTTAAATCCCAATTTATGCAGACTGTTAATTACAGAAACAGCCTCTTTTCGCAAAGGATCAAAGATATGCAAAACTCCTGCCAGCTTTCCGTCAATTGCCAAATATAAGTGAGAATATTCGCTGGGAAGCTTGGAAATTTTCTCCTCTTCTTCTTTGGAGATTTGGCAGCCTTCATCTTCAAAAACAAAATGATAACTCCCAATCAAGGCTCTTTTCCCATCTATAGAACTGACTATTCCATGAGCAACCACATACTGAACCTGAGAATGCATTTCCTTGTGCTCAATATGTCGTTTTTTAGCCTCATCTACAACTGCATTAGCGATAGAGTGGGGATAATGCTCCTCAAGACAAGCAGCTATTTTTAGAACCTCCTGCTCATCAATTTCTCCAAATGTATCAATTTTCACCACAGTTGGTGTGGCATGGGTTAAGGTTCCGGTTTTATCAAAGACAATTGTATCTGCTTCTGCTACAGTTTCAACATATTTACCACCCTTAACAGTTATTCCGAGAGCACCCGCCTCCTTTATGGCTGATAATACTGACAAAGGCATTGAAAGTTTTAATGCACAGGAAAAATCCACCATTAAAAATGCAATTGCTCTCTCAACATTTCTGGTTAAAATCCAAGTTCCTACTGCACCGATCAGAGAATAGGGAACCAGTTTATCCGCCAGCTTATATGCCCTTGTCTCAGTATTGGATTTTAATTTTTCATTTTCCTCAATCATCTTAACTATCTGGTCATATTTACCGCTTCCAATTTTCTTTACAACCTCAATAACAAGTTCTCCCTCTTCCACTACTGTCCCTGCATAAACATATCCATCTACAGTCTTTTCCACCGGCACGGACTCTCCCGTCATAGAAGCCTGATTTACTGTAGCATAGCCTGCAACAACCTTTCCGTCTAAGGGAATGATATTTGAAGAACCTACACTGATTTTATCCCCTACCTCAATGGATTTAATATCTACTAAAACATCCTCCGACCCTGTATTCAGCCACACCTTATCCACATTAAGTGACATAGAGCGAGCCAAATCATCTACAGACTTTCTGTAAGTCCACTGCTCCAGGATTTCTCCTATCTCCAGCAGAAACATAACTGAAGATGCAGTTTCAAAATCAGCCCTTATCATTGAGGCTAATATGGCAATTGCGTCTAAAACCGAAATCTCAATTTTCCATCTCAGCAGAGATTTTATGCCTCTGAGAATAAAACCTATACTGCCTATTACAGTCCAAGCAATCATTAATGGCGCCGGAAAGAATAATTTTCTGAATATTCTTCCTGCCAGCTTAAGCACCAACTGTCTTTCGTAGGCTCTTGAAAGTTCTCTTCCTGTTTTTTCAGGTACAAGACTAATAGCATATTCGTCCTCGTAGGAAAATACACTTAAAAGCTGAATTAATTTTTCTCTATTTTCTGCTGTGGCATAATATCTGATAGTTACATCGCAGGTTCTCTCTCTAACCCTTGCGTCTGTTATAAATCCAATATCCCTTAAATAATATTCTAATATATCCGCCTGTTCCATTGTCATTCGTCTTTGAACCAGATGTACTCTTATTCTGTTTTTAGACTCATGGAGTATTTGACATTTCATAAATCACCTTTCCAAATAAATATAAGAAAAAGCAGGCATGACCTGCTTTAATTTTAATTGTACATTAAACTATTAAATAAGGCTCCTATTTGTCCTTACCCTGTGAGGCCTTTACATTATACTTTTCCAAAACTGCCTTTGCGTCAGCAATTTCACGCTCTTCCTTCAGTCTGGCACGATTTTCGTTTATATCATCTGCCTCTGCACAAATATCCTCGCAATTTTCCTTAATAGTTGTCACTGTTTTCATAACAGCGTCACCACATCTTTTTGCTGCTGCAGTGGCATGGGTGTATACCTTTTTAGCATCACTAGAACTTAATATTGCAATCCCAGCAGTGCCGATTAATATACCACCTGCCCAAATACCAAGCTTATTCCATAAACCCATATTCCGCCTCCATTCTATGATTTTCATATAATTTTACAACGGAGAAGGAGGGATTTGAACCCTCGCGCCGCTATTAACGACCTACTCCCTTTCCAGGGGAGCCCCTTCGGCCAGCTTGGGTACTTCTCCATATTGTCGCATGCTGAAAGCATGTGACCACACAAAGCCCTATTTGGTCACACACCTACGGTATGTGACAACGGACGAAGTCCCTCTTTCAATGGCTTTGCCTCTTATTTTGTTGCATCCCGTAAGGGATGTAACTATAGACCCGCGAAGCGTGACTAAGTATTCACTGTCTCTAATGTCGAGACCTGACGAAGTATTCTATCACAAAATTTTTACTATTGTCAATTAAATCCTACAAGCCTTTGGAATACCTTGTAGATACCATAGGTGATTTTCCTGCCCTGCTTAGTGGGAATATTTACCACATTACCAAAAATACCGAAACGCATTCTCCTCCAGGTTTTTCTGTCCTTATCCTTAATATATTTCCAAATTTCCTTTGCCTTTTTCACATTTTCCTGATCATGGGATATATAGGCAATGGTAGTGGTTACAACTGTAATCATTTCCAAATAGGCGGTCATATATTTTCTAAGGTCCCTATTGGAAATTTTCCTTAAATCCACCGAATCTATCATAATATAGTTAACTCTAAGCTGCTGGTCAAAGCGTTTTACCATAGTTTGCTCTGCCACAGACTGTCCCTCTCTGCCTATAAAATAGTGATAAAGAGTAACGTTTAGGTAACAAATCCTTTTAACATAGGGCAATGGCAAATATACAAAAATATTGTCAACATAAAAGGTATGCTCAGGAAGTCTAAGCTTGCATTCATCCCTAAGCATTGATGTTCTAAATGTCACTGAATGCATTAATATATTAATTCCCTTTATATGATGTTTCATATCAGACCAGCTTAAATCATCTGACTCATCAAAAAAGGCGGTGTAGAACATACGCCTGTTCCTTCGTCTGGCACTGTTATTGTAAACAAAATTTGTAAGGAACATATCTACAATCTTACCCTCCCTAAGAAGAGTTCTTGCCTTTTCAAGCAGCTTTTCATAGCCTTTTTCATCCAGCCAATCATCAGAGTCGACCACCTTGTAGTAAATTCCTTTTGCTTCACTTATACCGGTATTAACAGCCCCTCCATGACCTTTATTCTCCTGATGTATCGCTCTTACAATACCCGGATATTTTTCTTCATATTCCTTTGCAACCTTAAGGGTATCATCACTGGAACCATCGTCAATAACCAATATTTCCACATCATCCCCTCCGGGAAGTATGGACTCTATACATTTAGACATATATTCCGCTGAATTATAACAGGGAATAGCAAAACTTATAATTTTCATTATGCAATAAACTTATCGTGAACTGCCTTTACTACCTCGTCCACGTCTTCCTCTCCAATCATTACTGTAACCTTAATCTCAGATGATGAAATCATTCGAATATTTACACCGCAATTATATAATGCCTCGAACATTTTTGCTGCAACCCCTGCATTTGACTGCATTCCGGCACCTACCACAGAAACCTTGGCAACATCAAGTTCCGCCTCTATCTCCTGTATGGTAAGACGCTTTTGGTTTTTCTGAAGAATTTCCATCGTTTCATCCACATCAGCCAATGCGACGGTAAAGGAAATATCCTTTGTTCCATCTCTCCCCACCGACTGTAAAATAACATCAATATTAATATTTTCCTTAGCCAGCAAATCAAATATTCTAAAGGCTATTCCCGGGCTGTTTTCTACTCCGATAAGTGCAATTCTGGCAACATTTTTATCCACAGCCACTCCACTTATAAGCATTCTTTCCACTTGTGTAACCTCCTTTACCACAGTTCCCTCATGTTCATTAAGAGAGGAACGCACCACCAGCACCACACCATACTTCTTTGCCATTTCTACAGAACGATTATGCAATACTTTTGCCCCTAATGAAGCCAATTCCAGCATTTCATCGTATGTAATCTCATTAAGCTTTTTTGCATTGGGAACCACTCTGGGATCTGCTGTAAATACTCCATCCACATCGGTATATATTTCACACATATCTGCCCTAAGCTCTGCCGCAATTGCCACAGCAGTTGTATCGGATCCCCCCCTGCCCAGCGTAGTTACATCTTCGCTTTTATTAACACCCTGAAATCCTGTAATAACTACAATCCTTCCGCTTTCAAGTTCATTTTTAATTCTCTCACTGCGTATACTTTTTAATCTGGCTGCACCATAAGTAGAGTTGGTTTTCATCGGAACCTGAAAAGCATTTAGTGATACAGCCGGAATGCCAATACTTGCCAATGCCATAGACATTAATGAAACGCTTGTTTGCTCTCCTGTGGCAAGAAGCATATCCATTTCCCTTTTAGGGGGATTGGGATTAACCTGCCTTGCCAAATCAATTAGTTCATCTGTGGCATCACCCATTGCAGAGAGTACCAAAACTATCTGGTGTCCCTGTCTATAATCGGCTGCAACACGTTTTGCCACATTCATAATACGCTCTGGTGTAGCTACCGAGGTTCCTCCAAATTTTTTCACATAAAGCATATTTACACTCCTTACGCCAGTCTGATTATTCCTGAAATATCAGACAAGCCATCTACTTTTTCAAAAAACTCCCTTTCATTTATTAGAGCCGTAACATACCCCTTTTCTCCTGAAATACCCACATCTATAATTTCCTCTATTTTTATAGCCTTTTGTATCTCATTGTCGCCGGCTCTTAGGAAAAATCTTGTTTCCGTATCCAGGGCATTTGCCAGCTTAAGTTTTTCTCCACTCCATAACACAGATAAATTCTTCTCCACATTCCTTGCCATGTCAACAATATCTCCAACAACAGCGCTGGCTGTGGGAAGCTTACCTGCACCGCTTCCATAAAACATTAAATCACCCACCATATTGCCTGTGATAAATATACCGTTAAATCCGTAGTTTACATTAGATAACGGGTGGGAAATGGAAATCATATAGGGGGCTACTCTTATTATATAGGTGTCTCCTACTCTCTTTGTTCTGGCAATTAATTTGATTTCCCTATTTAATTTCTGAGCATATTTAAAGTCTAAAAGCTCTATCCGGCTGATTCCTTCAACGGGAATATCCTTAAAATCCACTTGCCTGCCACTGGCAATGGAGGTTAATATGGCTATTTTTCTGGATACGTCAAACCCCTCCACATCATTAGTCGGATCGGCCTCTGCATAGCCTAAATCCTGTGCCTCCTTTAATGCAACATCAAAAGGCATTTCCTCTGTGCTCATTCTGGTTAGTATATAATTTGTGGTGCCGTTAATAATCCCTTCTATTAACTCAATTTTTTCCCCGGAGAGGTTTTCTGCTAAAGGGCGGATAATAGGAATCCCCCCTGCCACAGAGGCCTCCATTTGAAAGTTTACACTGTTTTCTCTGGCAATTTCCATAAGCTCATGACCATACTCTGCCACCAGTGCCTTGTTGGAAGTGGTAACATGCTTTTTTGCATTGAGCATAGCCTTAACATATGTATAGGCAGGTTCTAATCCTCCCATAGCCTCAACAACTATATCAATATCCTCATCATTTACAATATCCATATAATCTTTTGTGGTGATATCGGAAATTAAAGAATCCCCGGAAAAATCTCTTCTTACTAATACTTTTTTAACTTCTATAGGAAACCCTGCTCTTTTGGATATTTCCTCTCTGTTTTCATGGAGAATTTCAACCACTCCACTTCCTACAGTTCCATATCCCATTACCGCAACATTCATAGTTCCTCTTTTCTTCTACAGGTGCTGAAAATTCGATTTATAATTTTAGTACAATTTCTTTTCATAATCAATAGCAGTCCGGTTGATTTATGGTAAAATAGCATTGATAATTTAATCTATAATAAGCTGTTTAAGGGAGTATTATGAATTCTAATATTAAAAATGTAACACATATCGATAACATTACTTTAGATACAGACAGGGGCTGTGTCACTATAATTGACCAAAGCCTCCTGCCAAACAAACTGGAATATATCCATTTATATTCTCCAGAGGATATGTGGAATGCTATTTATCATTTAAAGGTAAGGGGTGCGCCTGCCATAGGAATTTGCGCCGGTTACTGCATGTACATACTCTCTATGAGCATATTGTCTGAAAACTATTCAGAATTTAAATGTAAAATGGAAAAATATGGCAGTTACCTTAATTCTTCACGTCCCACAGCAGTTAATTTAAGCTGGGCAATTAATAAAATGACAGATATTATTAACCAAAATAAGAATAAATCCGTAACTGAAATAAGGGAGTTACTCCGTCTTGAGGCAATTAATATTCATCAAAATGATATCAAAACCTGCCTTGCAATTTCAGAATACGGACTATCTCTGCTTAAAAATGGCTATGGTGTGCTTACCCACTGCAATGCCGGTCCATTAGCCACCAGCAGATATGGCACAGGACAGGGTCCATTATATTTAGCAAAGGAACGAGGTATAAATATCAAAGTTTATGCAGATGAAACAAGACCGCTGTTACAGGGAGCCAGGCTTACCAGTTATGAACTGGAAAATGCAGGTGTTGATGTTACTCTAATCTGCGATAATATGGCAAGCCTTGTTATGAAAAACGGCTGGATAAATGCCTGCATGGTAGGTTGTGACAGAGTTGCAGCAAATGGCGATACTGCCAATAAAATAGGCACCAGCTCCGTAGCAATTCTTGCAAAGCATTACAATATTCCATTTTATGTTCTGGGACCTCTTTCAAGTATTGATATGAATGCCAAAACCGGAGGGGACATTGAAATTGAGCTGCGTTCTCCTGAAGAAATAAAAACTAAATTTTACGAAAAGCCAACCGCCTTAGATTCAGTAAAATGCTATAATCCCTCCTTCGATGTGACAGACCACAGCCTAATAACCGCTATTATTACGGAAAAGGGGATTTCCTTCCCACCCTATACAGAAAGTATAAAAAAGCTTTTTGAAGATTAATATTAAATTTTCATGTCTCCCGGATGTATCCAACCAAGCTTTTTCAGTCCACTGTTAAAAAGCAGCGACAAAAATGCAGGCAAGACAAAACATACGCAAGCTAATCCCAGCCAATCTATGCCGGTTATCGCCGCTTTATTTCCTGCTGCCACATCATTTACCCAACCGGTATAAAGCCCTATAGGTCCCACCATACCACATGTTCCCATACCGCTTGCAATGGCTGCACCGTTCATTTCCATATGAAACACACAAGTTGCCACAGGTCCTGTTATGGCACTTGCTAAAATAGGAGCTATCCAAATTTTAGGCTTCTTAATAATATTCCCCATTTGAAGCATACTGGTTCCAAGTCCTTGAGACAAAAGCCCACCCCATTTATTGTCCTCAAACGAGATAACTGCAAAGCCTATCATTTGAGCACAGCAGCCGGCTAACGCTGCCCCACCCGCAAGTCCCGTAAGTCCGAGAGCCGCACAGATTGCCGCTGAGGAAATAGGCAGTGTTAAGGCTATACCAACTACAACAGAAATTAATACCCCCATAAACAATGGCTGCAAATTAGTTCCCCAAATAATCAAATCTCCCACCTTCATGGCAAAATTTCCTAAAGAAGGCGCCCACCAGTAGGAAAGTGCCACACCTACAGATATGGTAACCAGAGGAGTAATCAAAATATCCACCTTAGTTTCTCCTGCCACAACCTTTCCTATTTCCGTTGTAGCTATGGCAATAAATAATACTGCCAAAGGTCCCCCTGCCCCTGCCAACGTATTACATATAAATCCTACAGTAATTAATGAAAATAAGACTAAAGGCGGCGCCAAAAGAGCATATCCCACCGCAATTGCCATGGCTGGTCCTGCCATTACACCTGCTAATCCCCCAAGAGTATATCCCACCCCGCCAATATTGGCGATCTCATTGTTTAAAATTGCTATATTAAACTGGGCTCCAAGGGTATTTAATATGGTTCCAATCAGTAAAGAGCAAAACAGCCCCTTAGCCATAGCCCCCATAGCGTCTATTCCATAACGCTTAGGGGAAATTTCAATATTTTTCCTTTTTAAGAAAGAGTCTTTTGATTTATTGCCGTTATTTGCCATTTTGCCCTCCAAATAAATACTCTATATTGTCTAAATCAAACATTCCAGCATACTGGATACATTCATATTCATTTAATAAATGCTCATAATCACTTTTATCATCTCTGCCATACCATCTACCTCCCGCCACATATCCATGCTCATTTATAACCGGAATTTTCTCTCTGAGAAGCAATAAATATTTGTCAAAGGCACTGAGCTTTTCACCTGCATTTGCCCTTGTTACCACCCCTAAATAATTGGTACTGGTTATAAGCTCACCATTTCTTTTATACTCTTTAACATAATCCTCCAGCTCATAATTTGCCCAAATGAAAAAGGGCACCTTATATTTTCTTTCTTCATTTTCCACTTGATTTAGAGATTCATCATACCCTTTTTCCATGAGCTTTTGAGTAAACTCCACAGGCATTCCCGGCAAATGATCCCCGTACATACAAATAATAACAGGTTCTTTGACATTTTTAAAATAGTTGATTAATCTTTCAACTGCCCTATCACTTCCTGCCAACAGGGTTTCATAACATATAAGCTCACTTTCACCCCTATATTCTTTATCTACACTCACGGTATGTTCCGGTCTAATATAAAAATCAAATCCTCCATGATTTTGCATGGTAACATTGTGAAAAAATTTATTTGTTTCAATAGTCTCAAATTCCTTAATTAACCTGGAATAATCCCCCCAGTCGGAATATCTTTTCCTAAGTATATCCAATTTCTCATATCCTGCAAAATCATCTTTAGATAAAAACTTATCAAACCCCATTTGACTATATACAGTATTTCTTCTGTAATTATTCGGATTTTCCGGGTGCATGGCAACTGCTGTATATCCGCTTAAACTTAATGCATCTACACAGGTTGCAATATTTGTAAAATTAAATTGAGAATAGGGAAGAGCACTTGGATACATCCTCATAGAATACCCTGTAAGCCATTCGTATTCACTCCTTGCAGTGCCTCCTCCATAGGTGGATACATAGTGGTAGCCATGCCAAATAGTCCCGGGATCCTCCTTTAGGGAATTATAAAATGCCAAATGATTTTTGGTACATTCCAAAGGTCCCAGCACAGATAAATCGGAAAAGGATTCATTCATGATAGAAATAATGGTGGGATTAATATTATTCTCAAGAGATACATGAGTGCTGTCATATTTCTGCTCAGCCTCTCTCAATACCCTGATTACCTCCTCTTTACTGTACCCTTTGGGCTTTTTAATTACAGAAAATTGAGCATAGCAAATGAAAGATGAAAGTGCTCCATTTTCTTCATAGGTGAGTATAGGCTGCCACATATTCATTACAATGCCTAAATCTCCTGAAAAGCTTATAAAAAACAGTGCAAGGGTAAATACTAAAAGAGAAGATCCTCCTAATATCAGAGATTTAATATAGGAAAATTTTTTCTGAAAATATTTTTTTACAAACGGATTAATTAAAAGAATAAATGCCATTGCCCCCAGAAAAATAAATATTCCTGTCATTTCCTCAAAAGAAAGCCTAAAATCGTAGCTATTAGAAACCTCAAAAGCCGTACTTACCTCCAAAAGATCCATTAACATTAAGGGGATTCCTCTGAATTTAATACAATAAAAATTTGCCATAGCAAATAAAATAGTCAGCACATAGCAAAGAATTAACCCTATGGAATAGAACGGTAAAAATCCTATGGCTATAAACTCAATCATGGTAAGGGACAAAAGCTCTGCTATAAGAGGAAGTAACCTAATGGAAAAAATATCATTGCCATAGGATAATTCTATAATCAACGTTAAAAGAAAGGGAGTAATTGCCAAAAAAACAATATATATTCTCCCTAAAATTTTAATTTGTTTATCAGTTAATAAATCTGCAAATTTCTTCAATGCTAATATTTCCACCAAAAATGTCCAGGGCTGATCCAACCGTAAAATCAAGTCTGCCCCTAGATAAGCTTACTATCTTCTCAATGTCTCCAATATCCTTTATTCCACCGGCATAGGTAACAATATTTCCCTGCCACTCCCCCAACATAGAAACAAGCTTTGTATCTATTCCGCCCTGTTTACCCTCAATATCCGTAGCATGAACCAGGAACTCATCACAGTAAACAGAGAGTTTATCCATTAATGAAAGTGACAGCTCTTCCTTGGAAACCTTCTGCCACCTGTCTGTGGCAATAAAATATCTATCATCAACTTTTTTTGCACTTAAATCCAAAACCAGGTGTTCTCTGCCAATACGCTCATATAGCCTTTGTAAATTATCCCAATCAATATTTGCATCATGGAATACAAAGGAAGTTATTATCACATGGCTGGCTCCCCTGTCTATCCATACATCAGAGTTATTTAAGTTGAGCCCCCCACCAACTTGAAGTCCAAAAGGGTAGGCTGCTATTGCAGCCTCTGCCTCTTTCTTCGTATCATTATACTTTATATCTCCCGGGGCATTCAGCATAATAACATGTCCACCGGATAATCCTAATTCCTTATACAAATTAGCATAATAGCTCCCAGACTTTTCAGAAACAAAATTATCCACTGCTCCTGACATATTATCCTTATCTTTTAATGAGGATCCGACTATCTGCTTTACTTTCCCATTGTGGATATCAATACAGGGGCGAAATCTCATTTCATTGCACCCTCTGATTTTATTAAATAAAAGGCATATTGCTGATAGATTCCGGAATTACTTCCAAAACCAGGGAAGGGATTTATTCCGCCATAGTAATTATTTATAACCCTATCAATCCATACATCTACGGGAGCAAGCGCACCTCTTGAATAGGCAAACAATGCAACACAGCTTGCCACCTTGATTCCCACACCCTTTATTGCCATAAGTCCGGACATTAGGCTTTCATCATCTTCTGTGCTTAATTTGTCCAAATCAAGGATTCCAGCATTAATATCCCTTATAACCTCTGTTATATAGGGAAGTCTATAGCCAAGAGAGCATTTGGCAAGCTCCTCATATCCAATTTCCTCTATATCCTTTGATGTAGGGAAAAGCTTAACTCTTCCGTATTCAGTTTCAGCAGTCTTACCATATATATCACATATTGCCTCTATTGAGGTTCTTATGGCAGGAATGCTTTTCCTTTGGGAAATAATAAAGGAAATTAGTGTTTCAAAATAATCCTGATTTAAAATTCTGATTCCCGATCCCATTTGCCCTGCCCTTGTCATAAAGCTGTCTTCCCTGGGAATTTCAGCTCGTTTATCCCTATAGCAGGAATTTAAGTCAAAATAATGTATCCACACCCTTTCCCAAATATCCTTATCACAGCTTATTTCAAACTCATTTTTAAAATGAGGTTTGATAAAAAGCACCTTATCCTTGGTAATGAACCGGAATAATCCCTCGGATATCTCACAGGGTCTAAAGCATTGTCCGCTGTTTATTATTTTTATAAGATCAAAATCATCCTCTATTTGTATTTTCATTGACATTATCTTAAATACTCCAATAAGGATGTGCCTATTGTATTTTCGGGCATTTTTATATCAAAGTTATCTGCAATAGTCGCTGCAATTACAGCAAATGTATCCTGAGGCAAAAGCTCTCCTCCTTCTTTCATGGAGGGAGACCAGGCTATAAACGGAACCTTTTCCCGGGTATGGTCTGTTCCCTTATATGTAGGGTCATTTCCGTGGTCTGCTGTTATAATCATTAAGTCCTCAGAATTTAATACTCCCATAAGCTCTCCAAGCTTCACATCAAAGCTTTCAAGCTCCTTTCCGTAGCCAACAGGCTCTCTTCTGTGCCCCCAAAGTGCGTCAAAATCCACAAGATTCACGTAGCAAAGCCCATGAAAATCACCCTTGGCAGTCTCTATCGTCTGCTCCATACCGTGTACTGAGGACTTTGATTTTTGAGCATTTGTAATCCCGCAGTTGGCAAATATATCTGCAATTTTTCCTATCGAAATAACGTCATAGCCACTTTCCTTTAATACATCTAAGACAGTTTTTCCATAGGGCTTTAGGGCATAATCATGTCTGTTGGAGGTTCGTTTAAATTCTCCTTTTTTTAACCCTGTATATGGTCTTGCTATTACTCGACCCACCTTCCATTCCGGTTTCATAGTCAGTTCCCTTGCAATTTCGCAGTATTTATACAGAGTTTCCACTCCCATAGTTTCCTCATTACCGCAAATTTGCAGTACGGAATCTGCCGAAGTATATACAATTAAATGCCCCTTATTTATCTCCTCTAAAGCCAGCTCCTCCAGTATTTCTGTTCCGGAAGCAGCTTTATTCCCAATGATGGTTCTCCCTGTGCGTTTTTCCAGTTCCTGTATTAATTCCCGGGGAAAGCCGGTATCTCCAAAGGATTTAAATGCCTCTGTAATATGCAGCCCCATCATCTCCCAATGTCCTGTCATGGTATCCTTGCCCATGCTTTTTTCTGAAAGCTTGGTAAAATATCCCATCGGGCTCTCCACGGGTGTAACCTTTTCAATGCTATGAAGGTTAGCTATTCCAAGCTTTTGCAGATTAGGAATATTAAAGCTGTCCATTTTCTGAGCAATATGTCCCAGAGTATCCACACCTATATCGCCAAAATCCGAAGAATCTGACATTTCACCTACGCCAAGACTGTCAATAACTATTACAAAAATTCTCTTATATTTCATATCCTGCTCCTTTAAAAAATATCTGTAATAATTATAACGCATTTATAATAAAAATCCATATAAACAAACACTCAATTCACATACCTGACATATAGTCAAAAGTAAATTGAGTGCTGTATTTACTGTTTAAACAGGATTAAATATCCTTAATCTATAAATCTACGCTAATATTTTGCTTTTCAATTTTATGTCTTTTTGCAAAACCTGTGAGCATTAATGTAAGGGCGCCGTCACCGGTTACGTTACAAGCGGTTCCAAAGCTATCCTGCAGTGCAAAAATTGTAAGCATTAAAGCCGTTCCTGTTTCATCAAAGCCTAAAACTCCAACTATTATTCCGAGAGAAGCCATAACTGTACCACCCGGCACTCCCGGTGCTCCAATAGCAAAAATACCCAGTAGCAGACAGAAAATTATCATAGTTCCTATGGAAGGCATATGACCATAAAGAATTTGTGATACTGTCATTACAAAAAACACCTCTGTAAGAACAGAACCGCAAAGATGAATATTAGCAAACAACGGAATACCAAAGTCCACCATATCATCTCTAAGGGTTGGCTCTGATTTTTTCGCACATTTTAGAGCGACTGCCAGCGTTGCCGCAGATGACATGGTTCCCACTGCGGTGATATAAGCGGGGCCATAATTTTTAACTACATCCATAGGGTTGCTGCCTGAGTAGATTCCGGCAATTACATAAAGCAAAGTCATCCAAATAAAGTGACCTACCATAACAATTACTACCACCTTTAAGAACACCGGAAGCTGTTTTGTTATAGTTCCCTCATAGGAAAGAGCCATAAATGTAAAAGCAATAAATACAGGAAGAATGGGAATAACCACTTTCTGAACTATCTCTAACACTATTTTTTGAAATTCCAGCAACAGATTTGTCATGGTCTTTGCCTTAGTCCATGTGGCTGCAAGACCCAGTAAAAGGGAAAATACCAAGGCGCTCATAACCGGCATTATCTGAGGTATATTAAGCTCAAACACCAATTCAGGAAGCTCCTTTAGTCCGTCAACACTGGAAACTATTGATAAATGAGGGATAATAGAATATCCTGCAATCATAGAAGCAAATGCCGCTCCAATTGAGGATATATATGCCAGTACCACTGCAACTCCCAACATTTTAGAAGCATTATTCCCTAGCTTGGTAATACTGGGAGCAATAAATCCAATAACAATAAGAGGTACGCAGAACATAATTACCTGTCCCATAATATACTTAATGGAAACCACCACTGTCATTAGTCTATGATCCGCCACCTGACCCACTAATATGCCTAATATAACTCCCAAAAGAAGTCTAACAGGCAAACTTGTCAAAAACTTTTTCATGATTTACTCTCCTATCATAATCCTGATAATCTCGTTATTTGTTTCTCTCATTCCATCCTTTCCCAATCTCCCAACATTGGCAATGGTATTTTCAACTCCTGTAGTCACAATTCCATCACCACCATAGAATTGCTGACCACATTTGTACATATTGTATCCAAGCATTCCTGCGTCCACAGAAGCAGCAATCTTAGCTGCACAGGATGCCTTTGCTCCGTCGCAAACTATTCCGGAAACGATGGCAAGGGAATTTACTACAGTATGAATTACATAATTATAATCGCCTCCATCAAGATAGGCAATTCCGGCACCGGCACCGGCACCGGCACTAACGGCACCGCAATAAGCAGATAATCTTCCTATTCCCGTTTTCTGATGAATTGCCGTAAGATTAGATAAAACCAGTGCCCTATATATTTTTTCACTTCCCGCCTTAATTCCCTGTCCATATACTATTACAGGTACAGAAGCTGTAATTCCCTGATTACCGCTTCCCGAATTAATAATAACAGGCAGCTCACAACCGTTCATTCTGGCATCTGAGCCTGCTGCCGCCATAGCCTTTGCCTTGTTTTCTAGAGTATCAGGTCCTGTCCTTAAAAGCACGGTGCCGATATTGGCACCATAATTATTGCTTATACCCTCATTGGCAATTGCCATATTCATATTAATCTGTTTGTCAAGAATATCACTTACATCATCAATATTTACAGTATTGGTAAAATCCCAAATTCTCTCCATAGTAAGAATATTTCGGTCAGTTAACCCATCATTACTATCCTGCTCATCACAAACTTTTATTTCCTTTAAAATCTCACCATTTTTTTCAATGAGCACAACATTAGTATGATAGCTTGCAATTCTTACCCTTGCATAATCCCTGCCATGATAGGCTGTTATAATAATATCAAAGGTTATTCCTCTATCAATATGCTTTATTTCTATTTCTGTCCGGGATAAAAAATCCCTCATTTTTTCTATCTGCTCCATAGAAACTTCAGCAATAACTTCTAATTTTTTGTCGGATTTTCCTGCTACGATGCCTGCTGCCAATGCAGCGGGTATACCCTTTAAATGATTTGTGTTTGGTACAATTACAGACTTAACGTTTTTAATGATACTGCCGCTGACCTCTGCCAGAATTTTATCAGGCATAGTACCTAAGGTTTCTCTGGCAATAGCTCCTGCATAAGCAAGGGCTATCGGTTCTGTGCAGCCAAAGGCAGGAACAAGCTCCTCCCTTAGAATGCTAATAAAATTTGAATAAAGTGCCCTATCCATAATCACTCTCCCTAAGCTAATGTTAAAAGAAATAAATTAAAAGTCAATATGGTTTAGGAAAACGCTTCTCATTTTTGCATATTTTTACATAAAGAAAAGCCCTGATAAATCAAGGCTTTTCCAAAAATCAATTTTCTTACTATTATCTCTTTGA
>JBHBQE010000014.1:0-39952 GCA_041776485.1 Lachnospiraceae bacterium
AAATTGAAGAAATTGAACAGAATGATGAATTAAAACAAAAATTGAGAGATAAAGCGGGGAAATATACTTATTGGATTGGCATGTTTATTATAGCTCTATCTATTATGGTGTATTCTGTGCTTGGTGTTTTGAATATCATGGATACAGAATATATTGTAATTTATTTAGGAGCATATTTGATTAGCCAAGTGTTTATCAGTGTTATAGTTTTTAATCATCTGTTAAAAAAATACGACTGATAAATTTCCAAACTAAAACTATTTTGCAAAAACAGTATAGCGTGAAAGTATATCATTACAATACACAGTAAACAAAAAGAGTATCCGAATAATATTGATATTGTGAATATTTTATGGGTATCCCGGACTAATCTTAGAATTTCCCACTTGCTAAAAACAAATAAACGTGATATGATACTAGTCCGTGACTATATCCTTGCTCCCGTTGTGGGGCCAAGACCAAAAGGAGGAAGAAATGAACAATTATGAATTAGCTCTTGTCCTGAATGCGAGAATTGAGGACGACGAGAGGACGGCTCTGCTGGAGCGGGTAAAGGAATATATTACTCGTTTCGGAGGAGAAATCAAAGACATTGATGAGTGGGGTAAAAAGCTTTTAGCCTACGAGATTCAGAAAATGCGCGAGGGATATTATTATTTTATCCACTTTTCATCTGACGCAACAGCACCGGCACAAATCGAAGAAAACATTAGAATTATTGATGGGATCCTACGTTTCCTAATTATCCGTCAGGATGAGAAATAGGAAGGAAGATTTATGAACAAAGTTATTTTAATGGGCCGTTTAACAAGAGATCCGGAGGTACGCTACGGCGGTTCCTCAAATATGGCTATAGCAAGATTTTCTATAGCGGTAGACAGAAGGTTTAAAAGGGAAGGACAGCCAAGTACAGACTTTTTTGACTGCACAGCCTTTGGAAAGCTGGGAGAATTTGTAGAAAAATACCTTAGGAAAGGTACAAAAATCCTCTTAGACGGTGAATTACAGAATAACAACTATGAGAATAAAGACGGGCAGAAGGTTTACGGTATGAGAGTTATTGCAAACCAGATAGAGTTTGCAGAGAGTAAACGCAGTGCAGAAGAAAATTCAGGATATGAAGCTCCGGGAGGGGTCGATATCAGTGATGACTTTATGAATATTCCCGACAGTATAGAGGAAGAACTGCCCTTTAATTAGGTTTAATTAAGAAAGGAAATTAAAATGGCTATAAAAGGTGACAAAGACGGATTTAAGAAAAGAACCACCATTCGCAGAAGAAAAAAGGTTTGTGCTTTCTGCGGTGAAGAGGGAGCAATTGATTATAAGGATGTAGCTAGGCTAAAGAAGTTTGTTTCAGAAAGACATAAGATTCTTCCCAGAAGAATTACGGGAAGCTGTGCAAAACACCAGAGAGAGCTTACGACAGCTATTAAAAGAGCACGTCACCTTGCCCTTATATCATATGTATCCGATTAACCTTTCGGTTCGATTTTAGAAATTTAAACATTTATTTTGCCCGAAAGTGAAGGGGATACCTTAGCTTTTGGGCATTTTTATTCGGAGAAATTTTATGGATAAGGTGGAAATAAAAGGTGCTATAAAGGGATATTTAAGACTTCCCCTTTATATGCTTATACCTATAGTGCTCACCCTTGTTTCACTATGTGTTTATGAAAACAAATTCATAATGCATTCAGTAGTTATAGTGGCTTTATATGCCGTAGTAGCTGTTGTTTCTTATATTGTTCTTCAAAAAAGATGTATTAAGTCCTTAGTGGACATGGCAACTCAGATTGAAACATCTCAAAGATCATCTATTGAAAATATGGTAATACCTTATGCGATTTTGGAAAAAACCGGCAGAATTATGTGGGAAAATAACAGCTTTACCAGTATTTTTGGGGAACAGACGGAACATATGAAAAATGTTTCTTCTTTATTTAAGGAAATTGGTGCTGAGGAACTAAGGGCGTTAGACAATGAAAGAAAAAATATTTATATAAATTATAATGACAGAAATTATTTGGCAACACTGGACAAAATCACCCAAGGTGAGGCAGTAGAGGAGGAGGTAACCCTCTATGCCTTAATGCTTTTTGATGAAACCGAAAAGGTTTTGCTCAGCAAGAAGCTGGAGGCTCAAAAACTGGTAGTTGCAAACATTTCCATAGATAATTATGAGGAAATGATTAGCACTGTGGATGAGGTAAAGGCTTCTCTTTTGCAGGGAGTTACAGAACGAAAAATCAGGAAATATTTTGGTGCGGCTGACGCAATTATAAAAAAGCTTGAAAAGGATAAATTCTTCCTTGTATTTCCCAAACGATTTCTGGGGAATTTAGTGGAAGATAAATTCTCTATTTTAGAGGAGATTAAGAATACAAAATTCGGAAACGATCTGCAGGTTACAATAAGTGTAGGGATAGGATTAAACGGAGAAACTTATGCCAAGGATTTTGAGTATGCTAAAACTGCCATGAGTCTCGCTCTGGGCAGGGGTGGTTCCCAGGTAGTTATAAAAGAGGGCAGAGAAGTTTCCATATATGGAATTAAGGGCAAGGAAATAACCAAAAATGCCAGAGTTAAGGCAAGGGTTAAGGCTGAAGCTCTGCGAGAGATAATGGAAACAAGAGAGCGTATCCTTATAATGGGACATGGTATAGGAGATACGGATTGTGTGGGAGCGGCTATAGGTATTTTCGCGGCGGCAAGAGACTTGGGGAAGCCTGCCAATATTATCTTAAATACTATCACAAGATCTCTTCGCCCTATTATAGAAACTTTTACAGAAGATGAAGCTTTCCCGGAGGATTTATTTATTACCAGTGAGAGGGCGCTGGAAATATTAGATGAAGATACCCTTGTAGTTATTGTTGATACAAACAGACGGTCCAACTCAGAATGTCCTGAAATTTTTAATAAGACGAAAAATATTGTCGTTATCGACCATCATAGACAGGGGATTGATACAATTACAGACACAATACTTTCTTATATTGAGCCTTACGCTTCCTCTACCTGTGAAATGGTGGCGGAAATATTGCAGTATTTCTCGGATAGTATTCAAATAACCTATCAGGAGGCAGACGCATTATATGCCGGCATGCTTATTGATACCAATAACTTTATGGCAAAAACCGGAGTGAGAACCTTTGAAGCGGCAGCGTATTTAAGACGAATGGGTGCAGAGGCTTCAAGGGTGAGGAAGCTTTTAAGGGAAGATATTAATGCTTATAAGGCAAGGGCAGAAATTGTGAGACAGGCTACAGTTTATAGAGAAGCATTTGCGATTTCCGTATGTGATACACCGGATTTGGAAAGCCCCACAGTTGTTGGAGCGCAGGCTTCCAATGAGTTATTAAATATTGTCGGCATAAAGGCGTCCTTTGTACTTACAGAATATAGGGGAAAGATTTTTGTCAGTTCCAGATCCATAGATGAAATAGATGTTCAGTTGGTAATGGAAAGGCTAGGTGGTGGCGGACACCTTAATATTGCAGGGGCGCAGATTGACGACAGTACAGTTGATGAAGTTATTGAGAAAATCAAGGGTATAATTGATGATATGATAGAGGAAGGGCTTATAAAATGAAAGTAATTCTTTTAGAGGATGTGCGTTCCCATGGTAAAAAAGGGGAGGTAATAGAGGTCAGTGACGGATATGCAAGAAATGTTTTAATAAGGAAAAAACAGGGGGTTGAGGCTACGCCTAAAGCATTAAACGATCTCAAGCTTCAAAGGGAACATAAGGCGAAAATAGATGAGGAAAATTTGCAGGAGGCAAAGAAATTAGCCGAGGAAATGGGAACATGGATAATTAATGCCACTGTAAAGGTTGGTGACGGGGGGAAGGTTTTCGGTTCAGTATCTTCCAAAGAAATAGTCAAGGCATGCATGGATCAATACGGGAGAGAGATAGATAAAAAGAAAATCATTTTAGATGAGCCAATTAAATCTCTGGGTGAGCATGAAGTGAAAATAAGACTTCATACAGACGTAACCGCAGTAATTAAGGTACAGGTGGAGCAGGAGTAGTGGCAGACAGTGTTGTTACAAGGGTAAAGCCTAATAGTTTAGAAGCCGAGCAGTCAGTAATCGGGGCATTGATTATGGACAGCTCATTTTTAGATGAAACAGCAGAAATCATCCAAATGGAAGATTTCTACTATCAGCACTATGGTATTGTATTTGAAGCTATAATAGAGCTGACAAATGAGGGAATAACCCCCGATTTGGTGACCATTACAGACAGGCTTGTGCAGAAAAATGCTCCTTTGGAAATCAGGGACGGAGAGCACCTTAAATATTTGGCGGAGTCTGTTCCTATTGTGGGAAATGTTTTAAGCTATGCCCAAATAGTAAAAAACAAATCTCTTCTTAGACAGATAATTGATAAAAACAGGGAGATAGAGGAGCTTTGTTTTTCCGAGGGAGAGTCTGTTGAGAACATATTAGATACAACAGAACAGAATTTTCTGGCATTGCTGCAAAGGCGGGGCGCCAGTGACGCAACCCCCATAGGTCAGATTGTTAATAATGCCATGGAAAAAATCTATGAAGCATATGAGAATAAAGCCGATATAACAGGTATTCCTACAGGCTTTATAGATCTTGACAGTATGACGGCGGGAATGCAAAGGTCAGATTTGATTTTAGTAGCGGCAAGACCCTCAATGGGCAAAACTGCCTTTGCTTTAAATATTGCAAGCTATGTAGTTCTGAAAAGAGATTTGCCGGTGGTGATTTTTTCATTGGAAATGTCTCAGGAGAGTCTGGTAAATCGTTTATTTTCAATTGATTCAGGCATTGACGCAAAAAATATTCGCACAGGTGATCTTGAGGACTATGAGTGGCCAAGACTTGAGGAAAGTGCAAAAACCATAGGTCGAAGCAAATTGATTATTGATGAGGCGCCCTCTATTACAATATCGGAAATTCGCAGTAAATGCAGAAAATATAAGCAGCAGCAGGATATTCAGCTTGTGGTAATAGATTACCTCCAGCTTATTTCATCAAATGGAAATCAGGAGTCCAGGCAGCAGGAAATATCCAATATTTCCCGTTCTCTAAAGGCATTGGCAAGGGAGCTTGACATACCGGTTATTGCCCTTTCCCAGCTTAACAGAGGTGTGGAGCAGAGGGAGGACAAAAGACCTATGCTTTCAGATCTTAGAGATTCCGGTGCCATTGAGCAGGACGCGGATGTGGTTATGCTTTTATATCGAGATGATTATTATAATAAGGACGAATCAAAGGAAAAGGGAATTTCAGAAATAATTGTTGCAAAGCAAAGAAACGGCCCTACAGGAACTATCCGTCTCAAGTGGTTGGCGAAATACACCAGATTTGTTAATCTGGAAAGAGCCAGAAATCAGATTGCAAGTGTGTATGATTAGGGGTATGTAAGACTTAGTCTTATGCTCGTTTACTCATTATTTTTATTCCATAAGCCGCAAAAGCTGATGAAATTACCAGCATTGATAAAATCGGGATCATATCAATTTTCCCGTTGATAACGGAGCTTTGCAGATAATATAAAGGTGATATATGAGCAATAAGCTTCATCCAATCAGCCATATATTCAATCGGGAATAAAATTCCGGAAAATAAACTCAAGGGGAATATAACCCCCGTTGATATTGCCCAGATATATCCTTCATTCCTGATTATAGCTGATAAGAAAATATATAGTCCTGTGGAAATAAACAGTGTAACGGTAAATAAAATGCCAAGCTGTATAATATTTGATTTACCCAAGTCAAAGCCTGCCAGCTTATAAAACAGCAGTATTAGCAAAGTAGCTGCTTCATAAACAAATATTACTGTTAAGCTTTTCCCTAAGATATATGAGCTTAATCTTGTCTTGGAGTTTTTGATTCTTAAAAGTATTCCGTTTTCTTTTTCTTTAATTAATACAGTTGCGAGCAGTCCTGCTGCCGTTAGCAATTTGAACAATATAATTCCTACTGAATAGCTAAGTTTAGGCTTTTCACTAAAAGGGGTATTGTCCGGATTGCTGTTTTCTATTACCTGTATTAAAGGATTATTCGGTATACTGCTGTAGTAGCTTTCAACATTTCCTTGTTTATCTGTCTTTATAACCAAGGTTCCCTGTGAAAGACCCAGAAAATAATCTTTATCATTTTCTGAAATACTAACCATTTTCACATTTGCAGCATTTGGAGCTTTTTCTCCTATATATCCTACAACAGGGATATCTGAATAAGCGAGAGTGATACTGATAAGTAAAATCATCAAAATAGGCATAACAACCATTGAAGTGATAAACCCCCTGGTATTTCTGAGTATTATAAGGGTGAATTTAAATGCTTGCCCCATTTTTCACTCTCCTTCCTATTAAGGAAATAAATCCTGCCGTAAGTATAAGTATGATTAAAGTCCATATTAGTAAGTCATTTCCCCAATTTACATTAATTAAGTCCTTGAAAATCAATTTATTTGCCATTGTTAAAGGGGACAGATACATAAGGGCATTCATGAATTTTGTGTTTGCTAAAACTGAAGTCAGACTCAAGGCTCCGCTAAAGTATCCTGTCATCATAACGATCATTAAAACCGCATTTGATATAATAGCTCTGCTGCCGGCTATAATTCCTGCAAATAATCCCAAAAGAATGCTTATAATCGGAACGCTAAAGAAAATATATAAGGAACTTATTTGAAAATTAATATTAAATAATATGCAGAATCCTAAAATATTGAAAATAATCATTATTAGTGCAAATATATAGTGTGTAAAAAATTTTATTATTATAAATTTGCCCTTCCCCACTATTCTGTCCCATATATGAAGCCTTCTTTCCTCAAAAATGCTAAGTCCTGCTAAAATCGCAAACATCATCAACATAAAATTAAGCTCGCTGACGGCAAACTGTGCTTTTGAATCCAGCAATATAC
The DNA here is from genome assembly GCA_041776485.1 of Lachnospiraceae bacterium. Classification (GTDB taxonomy): domain Bacteria; phylum Bacillota; class Clostridia; order Lachnospirales; family Lachnospiraceae; genus JBHBQE01. The sequence goes on from JBHBQE010000014.1 coordinate 6,922, forward strand.
CATCGTACAGGATGATTTCCTTTGCGGTATTTACCACCGGAGCGTTTTGCATATGCTGTGATAAATAGCCTTTAGTGCCTTCACTCATAATAAATGTAATAAGCTGAGGCAATATCATAATGACGAAATACACCGGATTTTTAATAATTTCCTTTATTTCTTTCTTTAACATATTATTCACCGTCTTTGCGTAAAACCTTTACAAAAACATCTGCTAAACTCGCTTTTTTGCTTTTCCCTTTGGATATCTCTTCTATCAGCATTTGAGGGTTTCCTTCTAAAACAAGCTTTCCCCTATCCAAAAAAATTATTCTATCGCACAGGTATTCAACTTCATCCAAATAATGAGATGTATAAATAATATTTAATCCGTCAGTTTTTAATTTTTTAAGATATTCCAATATTTCTTTTCTGGAAATCGGATCAATCCCGACACAAACCTCATCACAAATCAAAAGCTTGGGATTATGAATAAGCCCGGTTATCAAGTTTAATTTTCTCTTCATTCCTCCGGATAAATTACTTGCTTTAGTGGATATTTTTTCCTGCAAACCTGCGGCTTCAATCAATTCTATACTTCTGTTTTTTGCTTCTTTTTTATCCATTTTGTAAACAGAAGCAAAAAATAGCATATTATCCATTACAGACAGATCAGGATATATTGCCAGCTCCTGGGGGACATATCCTATGTCCCAGATATTTAAATCCCCATAGTTCAGTTCGCCATTAAAGGATATGTTTTTAGTTATACAATTAATCAGTGTGGTTTTCCCGGCTCCATTTACACCTAATATTCCATATAGGGTTTTGCTTTCAAAAGTATATGAAAAGTCAATTAGAGCAAGAAACTTTTTATATCTCTTTGTTATATGTTTTAACTCAAGCATTCACTATATCCTCTTAATGTTTAAAAGTGTTTTTTACAGAATTTTTTTGCAATAACAGCACCTATGAACGAAACTACGACAATTGCTGCCGCAATTATAATCATCATGGGTATCGTTTTAAGCTCCTGTATTTTCATTGCATAGTCCTGTCCATACATTTGCTTAATCATTTCAAGCTGCTGTTCTTTAGTGATTATATAAGGAATTACAGTACCCCCAACATAATGACAAAGCATAGCGATAATGAAGGCTAAGCTAAGACCTTTGAATCTATTTGTACTTTTAGCCAATATCAATTCAGCAATTATTCCGGAAATAACCATCATTGCTATATAATAAGGCATAATTCCGCCTAATCCCCATATTGTACAATAAATTAATATGGCCCATTTCTTTTGAACTTTGGCGCCTGTTAATATGAATGGCAGCGCTAAAAATAAACTTTGCGCAATAGGTGAAATTAAAATCGTATATGGGGTAAAAAGGAAGGGCATAGGTATAAGATACATAAACGCAATTCCCAATACCGAAAAAGCTGCTACTAATACTAAATCTTTGACTGTTAATTTGTTATCCATTTTATTCCTCCAATAATTAAAAATGTGTAAACCGATACGTACATAATAAGCAATATATAATCAGTAATTTTAAAATTTACTTCTGTGAGCAATGTCCTTTTTTTATTGATTATCATTCCTTTTGTTTCAATTCCTAAGGATAAATTTTCTGCACTTCTTATTAACCCGAAAACAATCGGTACAATTATATATTGCCAGGTATCTGCCGGATTTTTATTTTTGATTAGCTTTCTGGTTTTTAAACTCATATAAGCAATGGAAAAGTCATGCTTCATTGTCGGAAACAGCCTTATAAATGAAATGATTGGAATAATAATATAATCTGTCAGCTTTATTTTTTCTAAAGCTTCTATAATTGTTATAAGCTTTGTATTTATTGTTAAATTTTTTAGCGCATAACCGCAAATCATCCCTCTTATAATAAAGATCTCAATGAAAACCTGATAATATAACGGGGAAAATATTTTAAGCCTGCTTAGTAAAAAATAAAAAAATGACATTTTAATTGCAAGCTTATAATTTTTGTTTAACAAAAATACAATAGCTAACAGACCCATTAAATAAATTGAGCTTTGCCCTGAGGGATAAAAAAATACGGCATTGGCAGCTGTAAAAAATACAATTAAATTAACAATTGGGTTAATACCGGGGGATTCTATGCTTCTTCTTTCCATGTCAATTTTGCTTTTTGCATTGCTGCCGGATTTAAGCTTATATACCATTTCGCTAAAATCATATTGATTCTTTATCTCCCTATGTGTAGTTACCCTTCCGCTTTCCAAAAGAATATATTCATCAGCAACCTTTGATAACAGCTCCAGGTCATGAGAAATTAAAATTACAAATCTTCCTTCGTCTCTCATCTTCTTTATCAATGTGCAAATATGATTCATCCTCTTAAAATCCAATCCGCTGGTAGGCTCATCTAAAATTACAATTTTATCGCTGCTAACATATGCCAAAAGCACCGCCAACCTTAAAGCCTGTCCCCCTGAAAGCTTGGACGGGTGTTTGCTTTCTGTTTCGCTCATATCTGCCATGCTAAGGAGCTTTCGTATTTCAAAATCCGTTAATTTATTATTTTGCAAAAGAAGCTCTTCCTTTACTGAAGCCGTAACCATATGATGATAACTGTCCTGCATACAAAAATATGAATTATTTATTAGTTCATTTTTGGAAAGGATTCTGTTGTTAAAGGCGAAAATAGATTTATTATGATTAATAAGCCCTGCAATAAGCTTTCCCAGCGTACTTTTTCCGGAACCGTTTCTGCCTATGATTGCCGTTACCCTATTTGCTTTGACAGATAAAGATATATTCTTAAGAATCTCTTTGTCCTTAAAGCGATAGCTTAGATTTAATATTTCTAAACTTTCATTTGTTTTACCGTTATAATATTCTCTGATATTTGAGAAAATTATGTTTTCGCTTCTAACCTTAAACTTATTGTCATTTATTAATGTTTTGTTTTGCATTATATAAACCTTGTCGCAAATATCTTTGAGATATCCGACTCTATGTTCTGCAATAATTATTGTTACATTATGCTTCTTAAGCTCATTAATATGCTTTTTTAGTTCGTCTATTTCATTAATATCTAAATTTGCAGTAGGCTCATCCATAACAACTATGCGGGGCGCCTTGATATAGGAACTCAATACACTGAGTGTTTGCGCTTCTCCGCTTGACAAATTCAAAGTATTTTCGTGGAATAATAACCTTGAATACTTATCATTCAATAAGGCAAATTTGTTTTCTATCTCTTCTTTGCTTTTTCCGATACATTTTGAAGAGTATTTGCATTCATCGCCGGCGTCAGAAAACAAAAAACCGCTTTTGGGGTCTTGCAAAATGCTTCCGACATACTTTGAATTAAGTCCGGCAAAGCTATTTTTATAATCATAAAAATCGGTTTTAAAGCTTCCTGTAGCTACACCCTGAAATACACTGGGGCAAAGACCGTTTATAATTCTGAGCAATGTAGTTTTTCCACAGCCGCTAAGTCCTGTTAAAATAACACACTCTCCTGTATTAATCTTTAAATTTATATTATTCAGGGCAGGTGTTGCTTCTCCATCATAAGCAAAACAAAAGTTTGTAAATTCGATCATCTAAACAGTCCTTTTCAGTGAATATTTTTAATTATTTATTCATTGGCGCCAGTATAGCACTAAAAACCGGAAAAGTCAATGAATATAAATATATTTATATTCATTGACTTTATCGTATATGCCTGCTAGAATATAACTATAATTTTTGACTGGAGGTGAACAAATGCCGGCGAACTTTACAAAAGAAGAAAAAAGAATCCTAATAGAAAAATTTTACAAACAAGGTTTTTTTCTTCTAAAAAAATTTGGATATAAAAAATTAAAAATCGTTGATATTGCCGCCTCTGTCGGAATAGGGACAGGAACCTTCTATAATTTTTTTAAAAGCAAGGATGAATTTATTATATGGCTGATAAAGAAAAAAAAGGATGAATCGGTGAAACGATTCATATCATTATCTGAGGAATACCCCAATGGGATTCCTATTGATGCTATGGAGCAGTTTTTGTTCAATTCAATCTCAAACCATAATATCTACAGATACATTACTCAAGATGACTACAATATATTGCAGGAAAAATACGGCTTGCTGGATAATCGAAGCTCGAAAATAGAGGAAAATGGGGAATTTATGATGAGTAAGCTTGCCACTACAAAATCTATTGATAATTTCATGTTATTTTCAGAGGCATATACGATTATTATTATAGGAACCTCTGATTTAAACAAATTAACCCCTCAATTTACCGATATTGCAATTAAAAATTTGATTCATTCAGCATGTCAGCTTCTGTACTAGAGCCGTATATTCAGTAATGTAATACATGTTGGGAGGGGTGTAACAAAAAACCGAGGCATTGCCTCGGTTTAACTTTAATATTCTTTGGGGTTAATCATCCCTGAGAAATAGCGCCTACAGGACATACACCTGAACAAGCACCACAATCAATGCAAGCGTCAGCATTGATTACATATTGTGAATCACCCTCAGAAATAGCGCCTACAGGACACTCCCCTGTGCAAGAACCGCAGTTAATGCAAGCGTCTGAAATTACATAAGCCATATTGAAAACCTCCTATCATTTTTCTTTACTTCACGGTCAATTATATACCCAAGAAATTAAATATCAAGTAAAATAGCCCGAAAACAGTTAGCTAGGACAAACCTATAAACCCGCACCTGTATATGAGGTATACAAAAAAATTAATTGCATAATTCCAAAAACGATTGCCATGTAAATTCCTGCAATCGTAAGTCCCTGCACTATTTGCATAGAAGTTTTCGGTATTTTTCCACAGGGTTTAACAGATTTCTTTTTCAGATACACAATAATTAGAGAGATTATCAATGTAAATAAAATTGTCATTATAGGGATTATCAGCAACTCATATTTAGAGCCCCATCTATCTATTTCCCAGGCACTATTGTAGTGTGCCGGAATAGTATCAGGAATAATCGGCAGTATTATAAGGGAAATAGTCAAAGGAATTACAGAGATAGCCCATAATAATTTTTTCATTTTATACACTTTATTTTCTATAACTTTCTATAATAAATTTACTACTAAACCAATGTTACCAACTCTCCACTGTTATAAACCTTTAAAAACAATCTGCTAAATATATCACGCTTTAAAATCAAATCAACAAAATTCCAATTTTTCTAAATGCCGCCATAAGGTAAGATAAGCTGTATGAAAGCAAAACCTCACGAAGATACTGATTTAATCTTTCAATAGCCTGGAATACACTTCTCTCTTACTTATTCCCAAATCGCCTGCCACCATTTTCATGGCTTCGTTCTTTTTAATGCCCCTGTCCACATACATTTTCAAATGTTCTTCCATGGGTACATCAGCGTACTTTTCAGCTTTTTTCTCCTGCAGCTCTTCATCACTTATTCCTGAAACTACCAATACAAACTCACCCCTTGGAGGCTTGTCTTTAAAAAGCTCTATTGCTCCATATGTATCTGTATAGATTTTCTCTTCAAATTTTTTAGATAACTCCCTGATAACGGTAAGCTTTCTTAGACCTAAAGCTTCCTTTAAATCCACCAGTGTCTTTAAAAGATTATGGGGTGACTCATATATTATGACGGTTCTTCTTTCTGCAGTAAGCTCTGATAGTCTGCTTTTTCGCTCCTTGCCGATTTTCGGGATAAATCCTTCAAAAACGAAACGACCCGCGGGTAGCCCGCTGCTTATCAATGCCGCTATTCCGGCAGAGGCGCCCGGAAGTACCGTATATTCAATGCCATACTCTATGCATTCCCTTATTATATCCTCACCCGGGTCTGATATTCCCGGCATCCCTGCATCGGAAATAAGGGCTATAGATTTCCCCGACAAAAGAAGTTCAACTAATTTTTTTCCCTTACCTGTTCTATTATGGTCATGGTATGAAGTAAGACTTGTATGTATATTGTAATGGGATAGAAGCTTTCCTGACTCTCTGGTGTCCTCGCAGGCAATCAAATCCACTTCTTTTAAGACTTCAATCACCCGCAAAGTTATATCCTTAAGGTTGCCAATGGGAGTGGGACAAATATATAGCTTACCCTCACTACTGCTCATAGCCATACCAGCTTCTAACCTCCTTAGTATAATTCCCCGGGCTGTCATAAATAACAAGGGGGGCCTCCACTCTAAGCTCTGAGCCCGCTCCAAGTACACCCTCTATCAGCACCAGATTAGGCTCCTCCCCCGCAAATGGCTGTACCAGCCTCATTTTCTTCGGCTCAATTCCATAATCTGACATTGTTTTAAATATTTCCACCAATCTAAGGGGACGGTGCACCATATAAAGCCTGCCTTTTTCTTTGAGAAGCTTTTTAGAGGCATAAAGCACATCCTTTAATGTACATTCCTCCTCAAAGCGTGCCACTCTAAGCTCCTTTCTGTCGTTTCCTGCGCCTGCATTTGACTTCATATAGGGGGGATTAACAGTAATTACATCCGCTTTAAAACCGGGAATTATCCTGTCAAGCTCCCTGATATCTGCATTCAGCATTTTTACCCTATCAGACAGCCTATTATAATCAACACTTCTGACTGCCATATCGCAGGGTGCCTTTTGTATCTCTATCCCGATAAGCTCTTTGGCGCTTGTCTTTTTGGATAATAATATTGGGATTATCCCATTGCCGCTGCAAAGGTCCACAACGGTTTCATTCCTACGTACCTTTGCGTACGAGCTTAACAGTACTGCGTCTATTCCAAAGCAAAAAAGCTTAGGGTCTTGAATTAAAAATAACCCTCTCCCCAAATCATCAAGCCTTTCACCGGAATTTAACAATCTTTATCCTCTTTTTTATGATTTTTTCTCTTTTGATTTATGCGTTTGATGTCTGCCAGAGAATATTCCACAGTTTCCTTTTCGTCGTTTTCCTCAAAGAGAACTGTAACCAATTGCTTTAATATATTTATTGAATATACACTTCCCTCTCGGCCGCCAGCCCTTACAATCTCGCCCTTAGACGGCAAGGTTTTATTCAGATACTCATAGGTTTCCTCCTCGTTTTTAAGACAGCACATAAGACGTCCGCAAACTCCGGAAATCTTGGTAGGATTAAGCGAAAGTCTCTGTTCCTTTGCCATTTTAATGGATACCGGATCAAACTCTGTAAGGAAGGTTTTACAGCAAAATGCCCTGCCGCACATTCCCATACCTCCAAGCTTTCTGGTTTCGTCTCTTACACCTATCTGTCTAAGCTCTATTCTGGTGTGAAAATTCCCTGCCAGATCCTTAACCAATTCCCTGAAATCCACTCTGCCGTCCGCCGTGAAATAGAAAATAAGCTTACTTCTCGAAAAGGTATATTCCACCTTAGTAAGCTTCATTTCCAGCTCTCTTTCGATTATTTTTTTCTGGGCAAATTTATAGGCTGAGTATTCTTCCTCTTTATTTTTTTTATCCCTCTCTATATCCGCTTCTGTGGCTCTCCTTTTTATTGAATAAAGCTTAGAGGGTACTTTTTCATCAGAAATCTCAATAGGCGGGACTGTTATTGTAGCAAGCTCTTCCCCCTCGTCAATCTCCACAATTATCCTATCTCCCACATCATAGCTCTCCCCCTGGGGATCCATATATGTGGCTCTGCCGGTTTCTCTAAACCCAACTCCTACTAATTTCTTCAATTATTTCCTCCAATTATTGCTAAAAGCAATTCCAGGCTTTCTTTTCCTTTAACATTAGCTTCAAAGGCTCTATGGATTTTAATTATTTGCTCCCTTATTTTCCCCAGCTTTTCATAGGAACAGGAATTTGCTATTATTTTGATATAACCGCTCCAGCCTTCTAGCGCAATTAAATCTTCTGCATTTGAACCTTTATATACTAACACATCTCTTAATATAATTTCCATAATATACAAAAATTCCTGAATATTATCTGTATAGTCTTTTACTCTTAAAAAGTAATCTAAAGGTGTTCCGCCACGGGCCAGCTTTTTAAACATAGTAATTACTTCCTCTGCAAATTCTAAATATCCTTCTTCCTCGGATATTATAACAGCCTTTTTTAATACTCCCTGGGAAAGTGCTGAGCACAGAGAAGCTCTTTTTTTATCTACCCCCATTTCCACCAGATATTTTGATATTTGCCTATTGTCTAAAGACTTCACAGAAAGCTTTACCGCCCTTGAACGTATTGTGGGAATAAGCCCTCCCGCCTCCTCGGATAATAGAATTATCACTACATATTCCGGAGGCTCCTCCAGAGATTTTAACAGGGCATTTTGAGCTTGCAACGGCATATTCCCCGCTCCCGATACAATGAAAATCTTATGTTCCCCCTGCACAGGCTGCAAATCAATTCGTCTAATCAACTCATCTTTGATAATATCCGTATATTTTAATCCCTGTTCTCTTAAATCTATATGGTAAATATCCGGGTGCTCCTGATTTTCTGTATTTAGAATTTGCAGAGCATAGTATTTTGCGATTTCAAACTTACCTGAGCCGCTTTGTCCGCTAAGAATAAGAGCATGGGGAATCCTGCTCTTATTAATTGACATTTCTATAAATTCTTGTATTTGGTCCTGACCGATTAATGGGAACTGCATTATGTTGATATGTCTAAAAGTAATCCTCTGATTTCATCTACACGATTTAAAATGGCAATATGATCCTTTTCCTCCTTAACCAGCTCACCTGCCAAATCGTCCAGGTTTTTATCCACCAGCTTTATTATGCCGTAAACCCTGTGGCGTCCTCTCCTATCCAGAAAATTTTCTCTGGAAAACTCATGGGAATGGGTTACAACCTCATTCAGGAATTCCTTAATCAGGCTCCTATAGGTTTTCATATCCCTTATGTCCATGTGCTTAGCTATTTTTTCACCCTGCTCCTCAATACTTTTAGCAAGGCTCGTAAGCTTGTCCTTAAGCTCCCCCTCCTCTAAAACCGAGGTCAGAGTAAACTTAAACTTACCGTCATTTTCCTTTGTCTCAACAGCGGCTGTCACCTTAGGGGCTTGATTTACCTCATTTACCTTAATATCCATCGCCTATACCTTTTGAATAAAGTCGATTATTTCATCTACCGTTTTATCAATACTTTCGTTTCTAAAGGAGCGGCTTATTCCCAACTCCCGCAATTTATCCATAGAAAAATCCTTTGCGTCTGCAAGAAACCTCCTGCAAAGCTCCTCATACTTAGGCTCCTTCTCCTGTCTTTCTCTTTCCACTGCCCTAAGCAGCCTAAGCCCATCCTCTACTTCTATATATATCGGTATAATATCTCTATTATTGTAATATTTTCGTAAAGCCTTTAATGATTCCAGAGTTCCGATAATAATATTATCCTCACCCCCCCAATCAATCTGTCCGTCATCTGCCGTAAAATAATACCAGGTTCCATGAACCGTATCATAGGCACGTTTCTCTATAATTTTACCACTATCAGAGAGCTCCTGCATTTTCTCCTGTGTACAGAAAAAATAATCCTCTCCGTTATGTTCTCCAATTCTAATGGGTCTGGTGGTATAGGAAATAATTTTTTTTAGGCTTAATTCCTTTCTTTCCAGCAATTCCCTGTAAATACTGTCCTTACCGGTAGAGCTTTTCCCCATTAATACAAATAATTTTGCCATTACTTATTCCTCTAACCTCTAAATCGGCATTTAAACTGCTTTCGATACTCTCTATAACTTCAGTATCTATTATTTCCCCCGGTAATATTAAAGGTATCCCCGGCGGAAATATTTCCACAAAATCACCGGAGATTTTCCCTAAAGCCTCTCTAAAAGGTATGCTTATTCCTTCCTCATTAATAGCCTCTGCCATTGCCATAGCAGCCTTTGGATGTATAAATTCCATTTCTCTACAGCATAAATTCCGCTTTTCAGATACAAGCTTTTCATCCATTTCTTCCAGTACTCTCAAAAGGGCTTCCATGTCCTCCCGGGTATTCATCAGGGACGTCATACATAAAATATACCTGTTATTCATCATTTCAGGAACAATATTTCGGGAAAGCAATTCTTCATATATCTCCCGTATAGTTGCACCTTCTGCATTTTCTAATGTAATTATAATTTTACTTCTATCCCTGTTTTTGCTTTCCACTACCCTTATGTGAGAAAGATTACTTGCTCTGTTATAAAATTCCTCTAAATTTTCTTCTAATCCTTTAAAAAGCCTTTCCCCCTGCTCCTCTAAAACGTCAATCCCCTTGTCTCCTGCTGCCATTAATATATAGGATGGGGAACTGCTTTCAAAACAGTTTAAATAAAATTTCACCCTTTCTCTGTATTTTTCTCCATTTTTCGAATATAAAAGAACAGAGCTTTGGGTAAGAAAGGGCAATGTTTTATGCAGACTTTCCACTGCAATATCTGCCCCTGCATTTACAGGATTTTCCGTTTCCTCAAAAAATCCAAAATGCGCTCCATGTGCAGCGTCAACAAGCAAAGGAATTCTCTTATCCCGCAATATCGCAGATATGTCTTTTAGTTCTGTGACGACACCTTCATAAGTCGGATTGGTTAAAATTGCAAGTTTGATACTGTCTATATCCCTCAGGATTTCCTCTACTTCTGCAGCTGAAACTGCCTTGGGAATACCATATTTATCCACCCCGGTATTAATAAATACCGGCTCGGCTTTTCTAAGCATCAGCCCATTATAAACACATCTATGGGAATTTCTCTGAACTAATACCCTGTCTCCCTCCTGTACCATGGCAAATATTCCGCACATAATCCCAAGAGTTGTGCCATTTACCAGAAAATGTGCCGAGGACGCCCCGTAGAGACTTGCCAACCTTTGCTCCATATCCCTTATAATCCCTGCAGGCTCATGTAAATCATCCATTCCCGGAATTTCCGTAATGTCCATTCCGTATAAATCAAATCCCTGAAGCCTGCCTTTATGTCCCGGCATATGAAATCTATAGGGGTTTTTATTATTATATTCCTGCAATCTGTTAAATAAATTCATAGAAATCTGCCCAGCTCCGGCACCCAATCTCCAAGAAACGGTCTATCCTCCCTGAGAGCGTCCCATATGGGATCTATAAAAATCTTCAGAGCATTAATAGTCCTTTTCCAGTCTGAGGATAAATAATTATGTCTTTTTATATATTTATTCCATTTTTTATACATATTTCTGTCGTCTTTAAAGCTTTCCAAATATTCTGTAATACCGGGATTTGACAGAGCAAACCCTGGCTTTAAAAGTTCATTTAGCTCGCTCCACACAAGTTTTCCTTCTAACGGAATACTTGTTATTCCTTTATATACCCTATCATATGCCTCCATATCATATATTAAATCCAAACTGCTTAATATGGTAAAAATATCCTTTGCGATAACCGCTTCAACGGGATAGTGGAAATAGGAAATGATTTCATTGGTTCTAAGCAGTCTGAATTCCCGTTTTGCAGGGTGAAGATTAGGTGAATTGACCGGGAAAATATTTACCCTTAGGGGCGTTCTCATTCCCTCAATATATACATCAAAATATATATCCTTATCCGCTCCCGGCTTGCCCTCAATCCTTTCACTGCCCTTAGGTGAAACCCCTGCTATCGCTAAAATTATGGCTCCCTTAAGTTTGTCATTCAGCCTTGCTCCGGGGGTGCCGTCCACTTTAGCTCTGTTGTCCTCCATATAGCCAAAGTTCAATACTCTGTCCACATTTTGTATGTAGGATGATATCCCAAGATTCTCCGGCTCACAAAACCATAAATATTTACCAAACAAGGAATTTGCCAGTCTTGCTACCATTTCCTCTCTTGCCAAACCTCCAAGCAGCTTTTCGTAAGATATATCATTTCCCTCTGCGATTTCCCTTACGCTCAGAGCCATGGTCCGATTACCGAGCGAGCTTTTTCGATAACCCGCCTTTCCTTTGCATAGGCTAAAAATTTTGCTATATCCTTACTCTCATCTCTGATATAGGAAAGGATAGCCAGTTTAAAGTCATCCCGCTCCATTTTATCCTCATATTTTAAGATTTCACAAATAAGCCTGTCCTTTTCATACAGACTTATGCTACCCTGCTCTAAATCTAATTTCTCAACTCCTGACGCCAGCACCTTAGGCTCTGTATAAAAGGGATGAATTAACGGATAGTTCATATTAAACCTTGATTTTGAAGCATTTTTCGATATGGCGATACTCCAATAGTATGGTCTTTGCGGCAGGTAACCATGATAATACAGAGCTGTTTCCATGGTAAATACCCCATCGGGAAACAGGGAAAATACCAACTCCTCCTCAGGAACTTTAACCTCAGGACAGGTATAGTATCCGTTTTTAAACCTGCTTATTTTCCCCTGTGCCTCTAATTCCAGAATTTCCTTGTAGCTATACCCTGCCTCAATTATTTCCTCAGCTTTTAGGGGACCTCTTTTTTTTATAAATCTGTTAATTAAATCATTTGTCATAATCTACCTATTGATTTTCTGTAATATGTAATATATACTCTAAAAGACAATTATTTATGTCTTTATTGGAGGTTATCATGGAAAGAACTCCCAAAAGCCCCTCCAGGAAATCCTGTGAGGAGACCATACGCAGAATCCTTATGACGGAAGTACTGGAAAACGGACGCAATGTTCATTTTAAAAATGCTATGGATTTCATGAACTATTTTGAGTCCCTATATCCTCCAAGTGCCGGATTGGTTAAACAGGTTCAGCGTGCCATCAAGGCGATGGATCTTCCCAAGGACGAAGAGGGCTTTCTCCTTATTGACAAAACCAAAACTCAGCTTAAACAGGATGCCGAGGTTTCCCATCTGCTGAAGCGCTCCTACGCACAGATTGTGGAGCTTTCAGAATATGAAACCCTGTTTCTTGCCCTTTCCCCCGAATATAAAAGCTATCTTCTGAAGCTTATTGAGGAATCCGCCACCCTTAAGGATAAATACATTACCATATTGGATACCTCAGAGGGCTTTATTTTCTATACCAAAAACAAAAGCGCTCTGGCAATCCTCTTAAATTCATTAATAAACATGAAATAGCTCTATCTGGATCTCCTGTTTCTCCTGCGACGTTTTATTACCCTCATATTTTTGTGGGGATCTCTGTTTTCCCTGCGCTTCCTTTTAGCAACGGCAATCCCCGCACTGGCGCCCATAAAAACCTTTATTAATATTAATGTCACAGCTATGAAAAGCAGTGTCAATAAAATTGTCTTTCCCAAATTAATTTTAATATATTTATCTTCTCCGGTATTTAAAAAAGGATATGCTTCTATTTCTCTGCCTATTATACCGGCTGTTCCCACCTGTCTGTCGCCGTAAGTAAACCTCATACTTCCTATTCCGCCGGAATTTTTAGGGACGGCTACAAATTCTGCCTGTATATTTCCTAAATCTGCGCCTACAGGTACGTAAATGGTGGCATTTTCATCTACTGCAAAGGGTATTTCATCTTCTCTTAACAGCGAACTTACACTGCTGCCAAGTGCACTGTTAAAATCATGTCCGATATCTCCCACCCTTACGCTTTGCATATTATTGAAATAATAGTCAAATAACGTTATTGTATCCTTGTAATTTCCGGTAGCCGGAACACACATTACCACACAGATAAGTGTGCTCCCATTTCTTTTAGCGTAGGTTACGAGGGTTCCTAAGGCGTCTGAGGTATAGCCTGTCTTTCCTCCCACACACCCCTCATATATATATTCATTGGTACGATAATAGTTAAGCATTGCATGGTGATTATTCAGCCTGGTTTCCTCCTCATGCTTATTTGTGGGAGGTATTATATAATTTTTAGATCCTGTAATTATGGCAAATGTCGGATTGGCATATGCCGCCCTTGCAATTAACGCCATATCATATGCGCAGGTATAGTGGTTACTGTCATGCAGTCCATGAGGATTGGCAAAGTGGGTATTTACACAGCCCAATTCCTCCGCCTTATCATTCATCATCTGTACAAAAGCCTCCGTACTCCCACCCACATGCTCCGCAATAGCATTTCCACATTCGTTGGCAGACTCCAGCAAAAGTCCGTACAGGCACTGTTCCATGGTAAGCTCTTCATCCACGTCCCTGGCAATGCTGGAGCTTCCAAATTCAATATTGTAAACTGCATTTGCAGAAAAAACTACTATTTCATCAAGACTTGAATTTTCAAGGGCGACTAACGCTGTCATTATCTTTGTGATACTGGCTGGATAATGAGCCTCTTTTCCAGATTTTTCATAAGCAATGGTTCCTGTTTCAAAATCCATTACAACTCCCGACATTGATTCAATTTCCGGCCCCGATGGCCAGATTATCTCAGGGGCTTGTTCACTCACATTTTTTGCAATTAAAGTATTGGAACTTAAGCTATTGTCGGTACCTGCATAGGCTGTTAAATTGCTAGTGAATAAAACTGCGGCAAATAATGCTAAAAATATTCTTGGTATAAATTTTTGTATTTTAATCATATAATGTAGTATAATCACTTACTATCTACTATGCAAATAAAAATGAAAAATTTATCACTCTAATACCCTGTTTTTAGGTATAAAAAATAAATTTACCTATTATAGCTTAAAGGAAAGGCGTATATGCGACTTAAAAATAATCCAAAGGCATATGACATTATTGACAAAAGTCCCCTTTGCATAAAGGGCATAGAGAAATATAGGGACAACTGGAAAAAGTCTTTATCTAATAATAAGCCAATATTTTTAGAGGTTGGCTGTGGAAAAGGACAATTTATCACAAGGCTTGCTCTGGAAAATTCACAAAACTACTACTTAGGAATGGAACAGTATGAAAGCGTACTTTTCCAGGCAGTAAAAAAGGCAGAGGTCAGTGGCAGCAATAATATCGGATTTCTATGCTATCGAGCGGAATATCTTTTGGATTGTTTCGGCTGCGGTGAGATTAGCGGTATTTATCTGAATTTCTCTGATCCCTGGCATAAAAAACGTCATGCCAAAAGAAGACTTACTTCTGACAGGTTTCTGGAAATATATAATACAATCCTGGATAAAGATGGATTTATTGAATTTAAAACCGATAATGAAAATCTATATAACTTCTCCCTGGAAAGCTTTACTAATTGTCCCCATTTTGAAACCATTTCTCAAACCACAGACCTGTATAATGATCCTGTCTTATTTTCTAAAAATATCCCCACAGAATATGAGATTAAATTCCAAAGCCAAGGGCATCCCATATTTAAAATTGTGGCGAAAAAAACAGTTTAATTTCCCGGGAAATGACAGGCAATAAAGTGCCCATCCTCAAACTTCTTAAGATCCGGCTTTTGGCTTTTGCATAGCTTGTCACATTTACTGCACCTGTTTTGAAAGGGGCAACCCTTAGGTACATCTAAGGGGCTTGGTACATCTTTGTTTAAACATGTAATTTCCTGCTCAAAGTCCATATTTATGGAAAAAATAGAGGTTAACAATGCCCTGGTATAGGGATGTGCTGCCTTTTCCTTTATTTTCCCCTCCGGAATAATCTCCATTACATTTCCCAAATACATAACAACAGTTTCATGGGAAAAGGATTGAACAAGAGCAACATCATGACATATAAATATAATGGAAATCCCCTTTTCCCTTTGAAGCTTTACGAGCAACTCTATAATCTTATCCTGCACAGACACATCAAGGGCTGAGGTAGCTTCATCACAAACCAGAATTTCCGGCTCTAGTGCCAATGCTCTTGCGATTCCAACCCTCTGCCTTTGTCCTCCGCTCATGCCATGGGGATAGCGATACAGGAATTCCTCAGAAAGCTCCACCATCTCCAGAAGTTTTTTTGCTCTTTCCGCCTTTTCTTCCCTTTTTATCATTTTAAAGTTAAAGAGGGGCTCTGTAATAATATCTATAATCTGCATTTTAGGATTTAGCGCCAAAGCGGGATCCTGAAATACCATTTGTATATTCTTTCTGTTTTGTCTAAGAGCCTCTCCCTTGAGTTTAAATATATTTTGTCCTCTATATATTATTTCTCCATTAGTAGGCTCTAATATCTGGGCAATCATCTTTACAAAGGTAGATTTTCCACAGCCGCTTTCTCCAACTATTCCCAGAGTTTTGCCCTTATAAACACTTAAATTTATATTATCACAAGCTACCAACTCTCTTCTCTTGTCTGCCGGAAATTTCTTAGTTATATGCCTTGCCTCTAAGATTAATTCATCAGACATAACGCTTGCCTCCTATCTCAGGCACAGCCTTTAACAAATTTTCGGTATATCCACTTTTAGGATTTTTTAACACATCCTCTCTGCTTCCACAGTCCACAATCTTACCACGCTCCATTACAATCAGCTTATCTCCCATATAGGCTGCCAGACCGATATTATGGGTAACCATAATTACCGCAGTATTAAACCGTTTTCTAAGCTCCATAATCTGCTTTACTATTTGAGATTGAGTGGTAACATCCAATGCGCTGGTTGCCTCATCCGCCATTAAAAGCTTGGGAGAAAATGTCATACCCATGGCTATACTTACCCTTTGGCACATTCCGCCGGAAAGCTGAAATGCATAGCTATTCATAATATTATCCCCATCGGGAAGTCTCATTTTATTAAGCATATCTACTGCTTTTTTATATGCCTCATCCTTACTAACCTTTTCGTGGGTTCTTATATATTCTACAAACTGGGTTCCTATCTTTTTAATGGGATTAATTATTGCCCTGGAATCCTGAAATATCATTGATATATCTGTTCCTCTAAGCCTTCTCCACTCCTCCTTATTAAGGTCTAACAGGGATTTTCCCCGGAAAACAATATCCCCCTTGACAATTTTTCCACCGCCGGATAATAACCCAAGCACTGCTCTGATTACTGTAGTTTTACCACTGCCGCTTTCTCCCACAATACTTACAATCTGACCCTGATCTACTTCAAGATTAAAGTCCTTTACAGAGGCCCCATTGTTATTTCCATAGCTTATGGTTAAATCCTTTATACTTAAAATTCTATCTGCCATATCCTCCCCCCCCTATGCCTCCTTGGGATCCAAAACATCCCTTAAACTGTCCCCCAAAAGATTAAAGATTACCACTACTATAAATATGGCTAAACCGGGAAACAGCATAAGCCAAGGTGCGTCCTGCATAAATGGTCTTCCTGAGCTTAACATCAATCCCCACTCTGCCATAGGAGGCCTGGCGCCAAATCCCAAAAAAGAAAGTGCCGCCAGCTCCAACATCATACTTCCTATATCCATAGAGGCGGTTACAACCAGTACAGGAGTAACATTAGGGAACATATATCTTACAAGTATATGTCCTGTTTTCCCACCTGCCACACGAGCTGCCACAACATAATCAAAATTCTTTGTTTTTAGAACTAAACTTCTTGCCAATCTTGCATATTTAGGCCAAGTAACGATAGTTACCGCAATAATAGCATTGGTTATACTGGGTCCCAGCACTCCCGCCACCGCTATAGCAAGTACCATTCCCGGAAATGCGATCATAATATCAGCAAGTCTCATTACCACTGTATCTATCCAGCCGCCAAAATATCCTGCTATAATACCCAATATACTTCCTGTTAAAAATACTAATGTCACCAAAACCAAAGTGGAAAATATTGAAACTCTGGCTCCATATATAACGGAAGAAAAAACATCTTTTCCCAAATTATCCGTTCCAAATATATGCTCTTTCCCCGGTGCCTGCAAAGCGTCACAAAGCTCCGACTCATTTGCTGTATAGGGGGCTATTACAGGTGCAAATACCGCAATCAAAATTATTATGAAAGCCAATAGGGAAAAAACCATGAACCTTTTATGCCCTTTAATGAAATCAAATTTTCCATTCATTCTATCTTTTCTCCCCTCTAAGCCTTGGGTCAACATAGCCGTAGGAGATATCCACTATAAGATTTATCACCATATATATAACGGCTATCCAAAGTACATAACCCTGTATCAAGGGATAATCCATGGCCGTAATAGCTGTAACTGCCAGATTTCCAAGTCCTTGATAAGAAAATATTACCTCAACTACCGCAGTTCCCCCCAAAAGAGAACCAAGGGATAGTCCCAACAAAGTTATTAAAGGAAGTAAAGAATTAGGGAAAATATGCTTCCAAAGAATGTCGCTTTCCTTAAGGCCTCTTGCTCTCGCTCCCACCA
This sequence comes from Lachnospiraceae bacterium, assembly GCA_041776485.1. Classification (GTDB taxonomy): domain Bacteria; phylum Bacillota; class Clostridia; order Lachnospirales; family Lachnospiraceae; genus JBHBQE01. Next base: position 25,006 of record JBHBQE010000014.1, read on the forward strand.
CATAATCCTGATTTAATTCCTCAATAACTGTAGCCCTAACCTGTCTGGTATATTTTGCTGACATGGCAAAAGCCAATGTAACAGCGGGCAGTATCAGCTTGTCAAATCCATCTCCGGTGGATACCACAGGAAGCAGTCCCAGTTTTAGCGCAACTATATATAAAAGCATAAGCCCCACCCAGAAATTAGGCATGGAAACACCAAAAAATGTACATCCTCTTATAATATAGTCCAGGGGTTTTTCTTTATATATTGCCGCCAACATTCCAAAAGGGATAGCTATAGCAAGCATAATTACCATAGAAAGCAAAGATAATTTAATGGTTGGCATAAGTCTTAACAGCAATAAATCCGATACCGGTTTATTTAATGCATAGGATTTCCCAAAGTCTCCATTAAGGCAGCCGAAAAGCCAATCCTTATACTGTACAATAAACGGCTCATTTAATCCCATCTCCTCTCTTCTATTGTCTATCATAGTTTGAGTAGGCTGGATACCGTTGGCTAAATACATAGACCTTACAGGATCCCCGGGGGATATATACATTAACAGAAAGGTAAAAAAGCTTATACCCAACAATATAATGAACATTTGTATAAGTCTTTTTACAATAAGGCTTGCTTTCATTGAATTTCTCCTTGGTTTGCGAGAATATAGCTATACAACCACTAACCCCTATATTGGGCATACAACATTATATTGACACTATGATTTGCACCCTTTCCAAAGGGTAGCCTGTTTAAAATAAAAACAGGGGCAGACTAATCCGCCCCTTAACTAAATTATATTAATTTGCCGGCTTAATATCTTCGCTTAACCAATAATAATCAAAGGAAGATATTTCTGCATCCTTTACCTTTTCCTTGTTACTAATCATGGTTGATTTATAATAACCATGAACTAAAACGGCCGAATCATTAATCAGTACCTGCTCCATATCCACAACAAGCTGATTTCTTTCTTCCTCATCAGTTGAGGCTACAAATTTATCATAAAGCTCATTAAATTCAGCACTGTCATATTTACAATAGCAAGAAGCGTCACCATTATCTTCGCTAAAGAAGTTCTTTCCGCCGTTTCCATACCAGTTAAGCAGGAAGCTGGTGGGGTCACCTGTGGCAACCGTTGTCCAGTTAGAGTTTAGCATATCATATTCTCCTGCCTGCATTAACATCCAGTTAGTGTCGCTATCTGTCACATTAACCTTTACATCAAGCCCAATCTTAGCCAGCTGAAGCTGAATTGCCTCTGCAAAATCACTTAAGCACCTACTTTTATATGTAACAAAATTAATTTCTACATTCTTACCGTTCAGCTCTCTTATTCCATCTCCATCCTTATCCACAATTCCTGCGTCATCCAGTATCTTCTTGGCAGCCTCAACATCATAGGCAAAAGGATTGTTAAGGTTTTCGTCTTTATAGGTCAGGTTAGAGGGTAAAATTCCAGGGCCATAGGAATACATGCCGCCTACAGTTACATCACATAATGAAGGTCCGTCAACTGCCATAAATACCGCATGCCTTAAATCCTCATTCTTAAGAATTCCCTCAAAATTTATATAGGAAAAACCTGTTCTCACACCGTTTTTCATGGATACATGGTATTTTTCATCATCCATAAGGCTTTGAAGATCACTTATTGTAGCAACATTTTCCGTTAAATCTATATCTCCGCTTTTAAGCGCCATTGCCTTTGTGGTATCATCCTCAATAAAGGTGAAATTCACGGTATCATAGGGAACCTCCCCGTTCCAGAAGTTCTCATTTTTAACCACAGTTCCGCTCTTACTTACATCATCAAAGCTATCAAGCTTATACGGACCGGTTCCTATTACAGAGGTTGTATAACCACCCTCATGATTTTTATCTGTCAAATCACCCTCCACATCTATGATTCCATAAAATGGAAATGCTAAATTTCCTCTTAAATCCGCGTAGGGTCTTTTTGTAACTATTGTCACTTCATTGGTGCCATTGTCAGCAGTAATGCTTTCCATGTCCAAATACTGATATGGGGTAGATGAATATTCCTCGCCGTTACAAACATTAAACAGCCTATTATAGCAATCTGCAACTGCCTGGGCATCACAAGCATTTCCGTTAGAGAACTTTACATTGTCATTAATATGGAAAGTCCAAGTTTTATGATCCTCAGAAACTGAATAATCATCTGCCACCCAAGGCTTCATGGAGCCATCATCATTAAACTTGTACAAAGTTTCTGTAATTCCCCACCTCATAGACTGCCATGAGGCATTTTGATAATGGGCAGGGTCAAAGGAAGTGGAGTACACATAACAACCAAAGTTTAACACCTTCTCTCCATCTCCTCCGGCTGTACCCCCTGTGCCGCCTGTCTTGTCACCGCAGCCTGCCATTGGCAAAACCACGGCTGCTGCCAATGTTACTGCTAAAAATCTTTTTAATAGTTTCATTTCTTTCCCTCCTAAAATCTATTATACAAACAGTCAAATGACTTTAATGTAACTGATTAATCAATATTTATAGCTTTATATGTTTCCATTTTCCGCTTAAGAATCTTATACCGGAAAATGTCATTCTAAGACTTTGGTCGCAAAGCAATGCTATCCATGCTCCCGTTATCCCAAATCCAAGCAAAAAACACAGCACATAGGTAAGTATAGGTCTAAATACCGCTATAATACCAAGAGAATACATCATTACATAGAAGTTGTCTCCCGCCCCCTTCAGCACACCGGAAAATACCAGTTGAAAAGTTTGTGGGAAAGACACTATTCCCATTATTATAATAAGCCCGGCAGCCATGCCTATAACACCTGTGTCATTGGTATATATTCCCGCCAATTGGTGTCTGAAAACAATATATATTACACAGGCTATGGAAGCTAAAATAAGACCTACTCTAATTCCAACCTTCCCATATGCCTCTGCCAAATCAGAGCGTTTCTTTCCGAGATTTTGGCCTGTCAATGAAGCCCCGGCATATCCCAGCCCCATATCAAATGAATAAAATATATCACAAAGATTCATACAAACATAGTGAGTTGCTAACGCTACTACCCCCAACTGTGCAACCATTCTTGTGTATACAAACATTCCAAAACGTTCACAAATCTGTTCACCAAATGAGCTTCCCCCCAGCTTTGCCATGGAAGTAAGGGTGTGCCTTTCAAATCGAAAACTCCCCTTAGTGAGCATATTAAGCTCCTTATCTCCCCCTAAAATAGCGGCACAAATTAAGATAAATGACACTGCATTTCCTATCATTGTTGCAAGTCCTGCTCCCCTAACTCCCATTTTAGGAAAAATCCATATTCCGTATATTAGGAAAAGGTTCATCACAGTATTAATTACATTTCCAATGGCATTAGCCTGAAAAACCTTTTTCGTTTCTCCTGTTCCAATTAAACCCGCCCCTATAGCTTGAGTTAAAACGGAAAACCCTATGGCAATTATAATATAAGAACCGTAGCCCATGGCAGCCTCTAGAATACTTTCCTTTGACCCTGCTATCAGTAGAATATCCTTTAGAAAAATCATGGACAATGCCAATATCGGTATATATACCAACAGGGTTATTAATATTCCCTGCTTAAGGACAGAATTCATATCCTCTATCCTGCCTTCTCCCTTTCGCCTGGCAACCATAGCGGTAATTGGAACCGCTATGGCTCTTGCAAAAATGAACAGAACCATCTTAGGCTGTCCCATGATACCCACAGAAGCTAACGCTTTTGCACCCAATGAACCGACCATCGCCAAGTCAATAGCCATCATCAAATCCATCAAAAATCCCTGCATAGCAGAGGGCCATGCTAATTTTAAGTATTGGTTATAAATTTCCCCGGTGCCAGGTATCTCTCCTAAAGCCTTTTCCTTAGGAAGGATATAATCTATTAAAAAAAATTTTTAACGACTGTTTTCAAATTTACCTCCGCCCATATCTTGCTGTTCGTTACAGCTTCATCGCCAAAATATAACTTACCAATAAAAAAGCTCCAATAGCCTGAGAGAAATGCAACAAACCATTAGAGCAGTAATAACTCTATGTTAAATCCCTGTCCTCGCAGCTATAATATGTATAGTGTATCCGTCTTATCTACATATGCAGCTTCACGGTAGCGGGACTGAGTGGATTTTCACCAGCTTCCGCTATACATACCTTGTATTAAATTTATTATATCTATACCTGTTTTAAAGGTCAGGAACTAATGTATCAGGGAAATATTGTTTTGTCAATAAAAAAAGCCCCAACCCCGCGACTTACCTCGCAAAATCAAGACTTTATATACGCGATCAGGGGTTCGAACCCTGGACACCCTGATTAAGAGTCAGGTGCTCTACCAACTGAGCTAATCGCGCGAATTTGAAACTGTTGTTCATTATATCCAAGCATAAATAAAAATGCAAGTACTATTTTTTAATTTTACTTAAGTCCTGCCGCTTTTAAACACCCGACAAATCAATCTATTGTTGCATTTTGACAAACATAGTCCAGAACTCTCTAATCCATAATAACGGTATTACTTCCGCTTCTATAGTCATAGCACTTTATTCCTTTTTCTCCAAAATACTCAAGAAGCGGCTTTGCGTAATGTTCTTCACTCTCCATCAGCCATCCCGGACCATCAAAGAAGGCTTCTTTAACACCAATCTGGTCATAAAATGAATAATCAATAGTGTTATTCCCGTGGTGACCTATCTGTGTATAATCACACGATAAATCATCTTTACAATTATCCAGCAACAGCTGTGCTGTTTCCTGGTTGTGTACATCCCCCATAAACAACATGCTTTTATTTTTCGAATCAAACCTAAGCACTAAACCGCCATTATTGTGTATATCTCCTGTGTTGGCAGCAATAAATATATCATCATAAGCGTTAAGAACCTTTACTTTCATATCACCAACACTTATTTCATCAAACCTTTGACAATAAACAACATTTGTTAAGCCGTTTGTTAATTCTCTGAATCTTGTATAATATTCTGCCGCATCCCACCACTGTGCTTCAGCCATATATCTATCATAGTCAATTGGAGAGGCATATATTTTATCAATTGTTATTTCTTGAGGATTAGCTAAAATCTCATTTAATACCCCAACATGATCATTATGATAATGTGTTAAAAACCATGCGCTAACTCTATTTCCTTTTGATTTTATTACTTCTCTAACCTGATTTTCAGTTTCAGTGCATCCACCGTCGACCACAATCAAAATATCTTTTTCTTCGTCATAAATTGTATAGAACATCTCCGGTCCGCCTGAATCACCGACATACTGAGTAACTTCCCAATTATCGCGCTGGGGAGGCTGTTTTGGAATATCCTTACTGTTTGATGTGCAAGAACAAATACAAATCATTGTTGCACATAAAAATGTTATTAAAATCTTTATATTGCTTAACTTTCTCATATATTTCAACACCACCTACATTTTAGCAAACATCGCTTCTATCTCTTCCGGAGACATGATTTTATTAGGGTTTGTATCAGAATCAGAAACCGATTCCGTAACTGGCGCCGCTGCCTGTCCTGTTGTATTCCCTGCAAACATTGCGGCTATCTCCTCCGGAGACAGCTTTTTATTCGGATCTTCGTCAGGTGCCGCAGCCGGTGCAGGTTTCTCTAATGCTACGGTCTCAGGAGCCGGTGTAACAGCCGGATCCTTTATTGGCTCGGCTTCCGGTTCCGCTATTTGCTCTGCTGTATTTCCCTCAAACATTGCAGCTATCTCCTCCGGAGACAGCTTTTTATTCGGATTCTCGTCAGGCGCCGCAGCCGGTGCAGGTTTCTCTAAAGCTACAGTCTCGGAATCCTGTATAGCAGCCGTCTCCTCTACAATCTCCGACTCAATGACAGGTTCTGGCACCGGCTCTGCGACAGCTTCAGATATTGATTCCTGCCCGGCTAACTCTTGCTCCTTTGCCGACTCTGCCGCTGGAATCACAGGTTCTGTAGGAACTTTTGCCCTTTCCTCTAAAACCTCCTTAACGCCCTCATCCATAGGTTCCTCTGCCGGCACAAATGCCTGTTCGGGGATAGACACTGCCCCCGGAACAGACGACGGATTCGGCACCATCTGCTCAGTCATCACCTGTGCCTGCTGCGGCATTTGCTGATTTGGCATTACCTGCATTTGAGGTGTCATTATATTTGGCATATTAGGCATTTGCATGGGCATTGCCTGCACCATCATCATAGGCTGCTGCATAGATAGAGACCTTTGTGTTTGTTCCAAATTTGCTAAATTTACCTGCAATCCCTTAATTGTCTCATTTACCTGCTCAATCTTTTTCTCTATGTCGGAATTGCTCTCTATAATCTCTTTTTGCGTTTCCTCAAGAATGCTTTGCTGTTCCTTAATAATAAGGCTATTGTTATCGGAAATTTTTCCTTCAAGATCCGTAATTCTGCTCATGAGCTCTGCATTGCTGTTAATCAATGCGTCCGTGTTTTCCTTGGAACGGTTAATTGTTACCTTAGCCATTGCCTTTTGAGCCTCGATTATTTCATTAGCTGCAGGTAAATCACCTCCCTGCTCAATTTCTTCAACCCTCTCCTGTAATTTGGTGAAATTTTCCTTTATCATAAGATATGAGGCTTTCTGTGCCTTATATATATCCTCATATCCGGAATTATCTGCGCTCTTTTCGCCCATAATGGTGGTGACACATATGATTAACATTAAAATTGCAGTAAAGGCAACAATTGCCGCCACCACAATACTTTCTATACCCTGAGTTTTAAGTATATATATATCTGTAGCAATAAGTAATATTGCCAGAATACCGCTTATAATTGAAATTGCAATATCTTTACTAAACTTGCCCTTTTTCTTGTTTTCCATATCCAATCCCCATTTTATATCATTATTGGCTACTATTTGGGGCAATGATAGCACACTAAACCCTATTATTCAAGGTATTGCCCCAATATTAAAGATGGACTTAATTATCTTTTCATAAATTATTTGTTTATCTCTGCCTAAAAGAATCCGTCACTTTACTTAACAGATTTTTCTTTTTATGGTTCGTTAAATCAAAAATTTTTCCTGAGAAACCATGATTTTCTATTTATTCTTCCCACAAAAAATCCACTCCTTTCGGAGTGGACAAGCGTCGCTAAGAGGATTCGAACCTCCGACCTACCGCTTAGGAGGCGGTCGCTCTATCCTGCTGAGCTATAGCGACAGCAACTACAATGTTACCTGATTGCCATATATTGTCAAGTAATTTTTATGTCACTATTCCATTCTGCTTCCTCACACAAAGAGAAGGCAAATCCCATATCCAACAGCTTCGATACACATTAATAATCCCGACACATAAAGGGATTGGATAAACGATTCTATTTTTAAATTTCATTTATAGCCTATATAAATATGCTTAGTAAAAAATAGCGTTTAAATGAGATTAATGATTCTATGTATGGTATTAATCAGGACAAGGGTTTCTGCAATTATAACCGGCAGGAAAAATCCTGCAAAATTTAATCCTATAAAAATTAATTCAATAAACAGCCCACAAATAAGTTATTGGTTGAACATTCCCTGCATCCAAATGTTAGCCCTGAGTCTTCTGCCTACGGCAGGTTCTCCTGTTAAGTCCCTGGAATTTACACACAAATCAAATCTTATGCGGTTACAGCTTAAAGTCATAACCTGTATATTTTCACCGGTATAGGCGTTTTCCATGCTTCTTATAGATGTTATTGTTCCTAAAATAGAATATTTATCGCTTTCAATTCCCTCCGGCATAAAATATGTGTTAACTATTGTAAGGATATCCTCGGATTCTGCCCTTAAATTAGCCTTTGCATATAAATCCATTTCTCTTTTTGCAAGTTCTTCAATAGCCTCTTCATCACCGTTCCTCGCGGCAGACATAAGACTTTGTCTTTTAGAATTAAATTCTCTTGTGCGCTTCACCTGACCTACAGTCTGTCTGATAGGAAGAACGACTGTTGCCTTGGTTGCTAATGCTGCCAATCTGATTCCCCTTAATTTATTGTTAGGACTGTTTATTTGAAGCTCTGCAGCATGAGGTACCATATCCTGCAGAAAAAAAATCAACTCCACCCCCAGATTTAACTCATCGCACATACCATGATATCCCTCACGGTCTGAGGCTTTTATAACTTCAACTTTTTCCTTTGTGGAAAGGGCACTTCCAATTATATAAGGAAAATAATACTCCAGCCGAAAATTCTCCTCATTACTCTGCCGTCCCCTAAATGCTATTCCTGCCCCCTTAGATACCGCAATCCTATATTCCGAATATAAATTCCCGTCACTATCCTGAGACTTGGAAATTCTGTCAGGATTTTTCAAGGCATCAAAATAAAGCTTATCCAGCTGCTCATTTGTAATCCGTTGAAAGCCAATTGCCCTAAGATATTTATGCATTATCTGTCTTTTCCTGATATAGCCTTTGAAAGTGCCGCCTTTTCCTCCTCTGAAAGATTAGACACTGTATTTTGGTTTATTACTTCCTTTAAATAGCTATAACTTCCATCTCGCCCATGCATATAATTAATAATAAATCCGTTGTCCCCCTCATCTAACAGAGCTATTGCGTAACTCAGCTTGCCTCCCAATTCTTCTAATGCATCGTATCTTACTATTCCGTACTTATCTATCGCAAAATGAAGTCTCCTGTTTATATCCTCAATATTTCGCTCATTTTTATTGTTTGAGGCTATAAGCTCATCCACCTGATCCAACCGTAGTATTAGGGTATCCTCAAGAGAGCCTGCGTCATTTCCCTCCATAAATATCTTATATTTTTTCTTCAATCCCGAAAACTTAACCATTAAGATTATTAACAGCAAAAGCAAAATTAAAAATGCCGCTCCTAAGCCTATTATAAAATAATCCGGACTTATCCCTGTATAGTATTCAATCATCTATCCCTCCAGCTTTTCTATAATTTCCTCAAACTGTTCCTTTGAATAATACTCCAATTCTATACTGCCCTTATTATCATCCCTGGCAATAATTCTTACCTTTGTTCCAAGACTTGTTTTCAGTCTCTCCTCTATTTCACCGTAAACTGCCCTTAATTGCGGACTAGCCTTTTGTGTCTTATTCCTTTTGCTTCCATCTCTTTGCATGCTTCTGATTTCACGTTCCACTTCATGAACGCTCATTTTTTCATCAAAAACTCTCTCCGCAAATCTTATTTGATCCTCACCCCCGGGAATTGCCAGCATAGCTCTTGCATGACCTGTGGAAATCATTCCGCTTATAAGCATTTCCTGAACCTTCTTGTCAAGCTTAAGCAGTCTCATAGAGTTTGTGATTGCAGCTCTGCTCTTTGACACCCTCTCTGCCACCTCATCATGCTTTAACCCAAACTCATCAATCAATTGCTTAAATGCCTCCGCTTCCTCTATAGGATTTAAATCTTCTCTTTGGATGTTATCAATTAGACCTATCTCCGCAACCTGCCTGTCGGTATAATCCTTTACAATAACGGGAAGCTCCTTAAGCCCTGCTTTTCTTGAAGCTCTCCACCTTCTCTCTCCGCCAACTATCTCATAATAGTTATCCTTTTTCCTGACAATTAAAGGCTCTATAATTCCATGAATTTTAACTGACTCAACAAGGTCATTTAATGCATCCTCATCAAAATTTTTTCTGGGCTGATTAGGGTTTGGCTCTATTTTATCAATTGGCAATAATGTAGCACCCTCTATCTTGGCTTGTGACGCTTCATCTTCAACACCGGGAATAAGCGCTCCTAAGCCCTTTCCTCCTAAACCTCTTTTCGCCGCCATATTATTTATCCTTCCTTTCCGAAAGCTCCCTTGCTAATTCCTGATAGCTTAATGCTCCTGCTGATTTTGCGTCATACATATTTATCGGCAAGCCATGGGATGGAGCCTCTGCCAAACGCACGTTCCTTGGAATCACCGTATTATATACATGAGCATTTAAATTCTCTTTAACTGAATCAACTACATCTGAAGACAACTTAGTCCTGCCGTCAAACATGGTAAATACCACACCGTTAATATTTAGCGATGGATTAAGCTTTTTGTTGACAAGATTGATTGTATGCATAAGCTGGCTGATTCCCTCCAGGGCATAGTATTCACACTGAATGGGTACAAGGATGGAATCCGCAGTCGTCATCGCATTTATGGTAAGCATTGATAATGACGGAGGGCAGTCTATAAGAATATAGTCATACTGTGCCCTAATATAATCTATTTCATTTTTAAGCACATACTCCTTTTCCTTTACGTCGATAAGCTCTATCTCGGCGCCTGCCAAATTTACATCAGAAGGAATTATATATAGGTTTTTATATATATTTACGGTGCTGTCTTTTATGCTTGCGTTCCCTAAAATCAATTCATAAATTGTGGAATTTATCTTTTCTTCCTCAACACCAAATCCACTCGTCGTATTTCCCTGAGGATCAATATCTACTACTAAAACTTTCTTGCCTAACTCTGCTAAGCAAGCTGATAAATTAATTGTTGTGGTGGTTTTGCCGACGCCACCCTTTTGATTCGCTACGGCAATTACTTCGCCCATGTATGTTCCTTTCTATTTTCCAAACAGTGTTAAGTATATCACATTAGGAGATTTTTTCTAGGCATTTTCATTAAATTTTATTTAATTCTGATTATATTATCTATATGTAGATGTTTCGCGTGAAACATTTTTAAGACTTTTCTATATGTAGATTTTTATTTTGATTTTTTTCAATATAATGATACTTTGTTATGGTTTCACGTGAAACATTTTAAAACACTCCCATATCTTGTGTTATAAATATGCCACACTTCATAAAGACAAAGTTTACCATCAAATAATAGCGTTAACAAAAGCTATCGGAACAAATTGTTATATAGACTAATTTGATATGCTACCGGAGGAAACAAGAAACCTCATCATAAAAACATAGTAATGGGCTTTACTGCTGAAAGAATCCCGCCGTCATTCTCTTTGTAAGATTTAGGTTAAAAAGCTGTTGAAAAAGATTATTTAAAAGGAAGATAACAAATGTTATACTTATTTTTATGTAAACATGTAAACAGCTTATCGAAAAATGTAGGGCCAGGAGAATGCTTTGGATTTAAACAGAACAAATAATAGTCAAAACAACATAAAGGGATTATCAATAAACGCCATAAAGTACATAGCGATTGCGGCAATGCTGATTGACCATATAGCCAATGCTTTTATAGAAGAACCCTCCCATTTATATTCAATCATGACATTAATTGGAAGAATCACAGGTCCTGTTATGTTCTTTTCAGCAGTTGAAGGCTATCACCATACAAAGGATTTCAAAAAATATATATCCAGATTATTTATATTTGCTGCTATTAGCTATCTGCCATTTATGTACGCATGGAATGATACTTTCAATATTCTGAGACTAAATGTTATTTTTACAATTTTGCTGGGGGTTTTGGCAATCCACACAAGAAGAAACATTGAAAATATCTTCCTTAAAACAGGCATTATTCTTTTATTAATTATAGCAAGTATGCCTGCAGATTACGCGGTTTACGGCATAATTACAATGCTTGTTTTAGATTATTATTACGGCAATCGGAAAAATCAGATATTCGGGTACATTATCGTTGCCGCTTGTGCATTTGACGTGTTAGAAATACTAACCTCACCTTTTTGGAGCTTAATTTATGAAAAAACCTTTGATATAAGTTATATTGCAGATTACTATTATATGTTAGGCTATATACTTCCAATATTTTTATTTTATTTTTATAATGGAGAACAAGGAAAAAGCAATAAATTTTCAAAATGGATATTTTATATTTTCTATCCGCTGCATTTATCCATTATTGCAATTATAAGAATATTTCTTATATAATGTTTAACTATTAATTGACTTTCCTATTTTCATTTCCCGTCTCCATTGAGGAGGGACTCCATCATCTGCCCAATATTCATCCATTTCAATAATCAGCCCATCTGCAAACTTTATAAAGCTAACCACATGAAAAAACACACTTTCATCAACAGGATACACCTTAACAACCGAAATAACTGTATCACCAATCTCCTCTATGCGCTCAATTTCACCCTCCCATACTCCGGGATATTCACAATTTGCTCTTACATATTCCTGAGCTGTAAAAAGCTCATTAGTACAATGCCAGCGTATAACAGCATTTTTATGGAAATATTCGGCTAATTTATCAGGGTTTTGACTCAGTACATCTTTCCAGAATTCACCTATATCCAATTTATCACCTTTCAAATTTCAATAAAGCTCTATATCATATAACAGTATATACCAGACCCTGTCCTACCAATTGTATTACAATAATATTCATAATACAAATATGTTTTAATCAAACAATATCCAGTTGAATATAAGTGTATAGAAAAACTAACTGTAGCAAATTCAAAAAATAATAAAGAAATGCTCTATCTTTAAAGTCTTAATACCTATAATGCTTAACAAATATATTGAAAAAATTATTCATAAAAATCTATATTTATAGGTATCCAACATCAACTGTTGTTGATGTGACCTTTAGAGGATCATCTAGCCCTCTAAAATATATTTTTTGTCCTGTTGGCTTGTATGTAATTTCAAGGGGTGATTCCTTGAAATAAAAAAAGCGGTCTACTCCTAACCGCTTTGCTGCCCATTTTAGCTCTGTAAAGCACGAATCCTTGATTGTCCTATATGTTTTCCTTATAACAAGCAAATTAGCCACCGGGTACTTAATCAGGTTAGTTATATACCAAAGAACGGTTGTCTTTGACTTTTTAGAGGCTCTTGACCCCTTTACTATCCTATATCTGCCCTTAAAATTCCAAAATTGGTATCCCTTGCCTACAACCTCAGGCAGGCTTATTACTTGCTTTCCATTTGTTTTATCCATACTTCATTTTTTAATCCTCCAATCCGTCCTCCCCGGCTATTACAACAGGTAAATCTATATTCATGTTTATTTTGTCACTAAACATTCCTAAGTGCTTGCCTAAAAGCTCAAGGGCTTGTTTTTTATCATAGAGCCTAACCTCGCATTCAGTGACATTGCCTTTTACTTTACTGTCGCTAATTGTCTTAACCTTAATTGACTGAATACAGGCTGTATCATCATCACTGACACCCTCTCTTACCATTCCCGTCTTTGAATCAATAATATCTTTAGCATTTGCAAAAGCTATCTTTGCAAGCTCGTTTACAACCCTATCCTGGTTTATTCCCGTTCTTCTGCTTCTTGCCGCAAGAGCCTTATCAACCCCCGCTTGAATGTAAGGTTTTGTCAATAGCTCCGATGCTATCTCTCTTGCACAATTAACAGAATAGCCCGCCCTTATCGCCGCTTGAGTTGCATTTACATTTAAGTCTATCAGATATTCTTCCACAAACATTTTTTGTTTTTTTGTCATATTTCAAACCCTCATAAATTTGTCAATTTATTATTTAATCAAATAATATAAGACTTGCAAGTAGGATATTAGGGTGGCATCCCTGCAAGCCTTATAAACCAAATGGGCTAGGCAATACTTTAACAGTTATCACCTAACCCATTTTTACGGTACTATATTATCACAAAAAAACCGGACATAACAGGACATGTTTTGTATTCTTATGTATTTTTAATCCTAGCTTTGCCTGCTTCCTAAGTGTAATTTACTTAACAATGCCTCCTCAAGTAATCTTGAAAAATTTATTTGCTCGTCTTCGGCTTTTTCATTTAGCCAAGATGGAATAGTCAGCGTTTTCTTAACCTTTTTATTTTCATTTCGCTTTCGATAATCCAAGAAATCAACATCCACATAAAGCACCATGTCATCATCAGCGAGTTCAAATGTATAGGTATTTGTATCGGGTTCCGGGATTTTTTTTCCCATGTCCTCCATGGTTATCCCCATAAGTCCGATTACATCTCTTGCCATATACATAGCTTCTGCTATATCTTCTCCCTGTGTATGACATTCAAAGTCAGGTACTGTAACTAAATACCCGCCTCCATCGTCTTTACTTAAAATAATTTTATATGCAGTTCTCATTTTCTAATCCTCCGCTTGTCTATAAGTTATTTTTCTTAGGATTAGGGGGCTATAGTTCCCTTTTCCTAATTATAGCTTTTGCTAAATTTTCTTTTATTTCCCTATGCCTTGGTATAGGTTCTATTTCCTTACCGTTGGTATATATATCATGATTAGCCCCGCTCCTTAACAAATACCACCCTTTGTTTTCCAGCTTTTTTATTAAGTCTTTTCGCTTCATTGCTTTCCTCCCTGACAAATTTTATTATACGTGTATCATACGTATTTGTCAAGGTTTTTATGTATTTTTTTTTTAATAATGCTCCGCTACCACTAAAGCCTCTCTGTGCAACCTCCGGATATGCCTTTCAGAATAACCGAGCATATCCGCTATGGCTTCAAAGGTCATAGGCTTACCGTCATCTGTCTTACACAGTAATATAACTGTAAAACGGCTTGATGCTCTTTTTTAGGGAACGCAAATATTATATCTTGAGCCTTATTTATGCGCTCTAAAAGCTCAATCTTTTTAGCTTCAATTTTGAGATTAAGCTCAATGTATTTAAGCTGTAACTCCTCTTGTTTGTTGACAAGAGATGTTTGTATCTTTATATCGCTCAAAGGTTTGTTAGTCTTTGTAAGCTGCGTAAAAATCTGCTCTGATAGCATTTGCATGTTCTGCAGACTATTTTGTGTTTTTCGGATAGATTTAAAAAATGCCTTTATTTTTTTAATTTTAGTCATCTTGTAATCCTTTAATTTTAGCTATTTTTTTTATGAACCATTTAGCCCCATCTGAGGTGGTCTGTAAAGAAAAGGTGAACCTCTCAGAGTTATTGTTTTCTCAGGGTCGATTTTTAAGGGTGCATTGCCCTCAATATCGCAATATTTGCTTTTATTTTCAGTTGTGCCGCCCCCACTATCGTCATAGTTACCATTAAGGATTTTGGCTATATTGTCAGG
>JBHBQE010000015.1:0-107357 GCA_041776485.1 Lachnospiraceae bacterium
AACGATGAGCATGACTGCTGCCATAACCACAAGGATAAACATGAAGAACACCACCATCATGAACACCATCACAACGATGAGCATGACTGCTGCCATAACCACAAGGATAAACATGAAGAACACCACCATCATGAACACCATCACAACGATGAGCATGAAGGTCACCACCACACTCATCATCACCACAAGGGACACGGCTGCTGCCATAATCACGAGGGCGAACACACTCATCATGCAGATGAAATATTTGATACATGGGGAATTGAAACTGCTATAGAATTTGATAAATCCCATGTCGAAAATCTATTGTCAGACTTTTCATCAGATGACTCTGAATATGGAAATATTCTCAGAGCCAAGGGTATTGTTAATAGCACTGAGGGCTGGATTTACTTTGATTATGTAGAGGGTGAATGGGAAGTAAGAAGCGGGGAACCGGATTATAGCGGACGTATCGTAGTAATTGGCACAGATTTAAACAAAAATGCACTGAAAAATGCGATAAGCAAATAGGAGAATTAAATTGGAAGTACCGGTATATTTATTTACAGGCTTCATTGACAGCGGCAAAACCTCTCTTATAAGTGAAACCATATTTTTAAATGGTTTTATTTCCAAGGAAATTGACAAGTTTCTAATTATCTCCTGTGAGGACGGGGATGAGAAAATCACCGACACTGATCTGTCCCATATAGGAGGCACTATTGTCCATATAGAAGAAGAGGAGGATTTTAATGCACAAAAACTTATGGAGCTAAATTCAGCACATAATCCCAAAGCTGTTTTTATTGAATATAACGGAACCTGGAGTGTAGATAAGATTTTTAACATGAAAGAGTTTGATAACTGGGCAATTGCTCAAACTCTCTGTACAATCAACTGCGAAACCTTTGAAATGTATATGCAAAATATGCGGCAAATGATGGCAGAATCTATAAAAATGGCTGATGTTATTATTTTCAACAGATATGAAAACAGTTTCTCTAAGGCAAAATTTAGAGCAAATATAAGAAGTATAAATAAAATGGCTCAAATCATCTATGAAAGGACGGATCATTCAATTGATGAAAGCAAGCCCGAACTTCCTTTTGATTTATCTAAGGAATGTCTTGAAATCTCAGATACAGACTATGCTCTTTGGTTTATGGATTGCATGGACAATCCTGAAAAATATGATGGAAAGATAGTATCCTTCCTGGCACTGGTGTATAATCCCACAACAGGCAATGGACAGCTTAGAGGAAACACCTTTGTTCCCGGCAGATTTGCCATGACCTGCTGTGCTGATGATATACAATTTTTGGGATTAATGTGCAAATATAAGGACAGTTCACAGGTTAAGCATAAAAGCTGGGTAAATCTCAAAGCCAGAATAAAATGTAAATTTACTAAAGAGTACTCAGGAGTCGGTCCTGTTTTATATCCTATAGAGATAATGCCTGCAAATCCACCAGAGGAAGAGCTTGTATATTTTACATAATAAACTTACATTCTTTCTGGAGCGCTAAATCCCAGCATATCAATTGATTTAACCAGTACCTCGTAGGTCAAATCCAAAAGCTTTATATATCCCTGCTTTTCTTCTTCATCTTCACAGGATAAAATCCTGGTTTCGTGGTAAAAGCTATTAAAGGCATTGGAAAGCTCATATATATACCCGCAAATTTTATTAGGTGCAAGCTCACTTCCGGCGGAAATAACAGCAGTATTAAATCTGCTTAATATAATCATTAAATTCTTGGTGATCTGATCTTTAGGCGCTAACAGCCTGCATTCACTCACATCACCACCTTGGGAAACATATTTTTTCAGTATAGAATTTGCTCTTACTATCGTATACAGAATATATGGTCCTGTATTCCCTTCAAAGGAAATGAACTTTGATATATCAAATATATAATCCTTAGATGGGGCATTACTTAAATCCCCATATTTTATTGCAGCAATGGCTATTTTTTCCGCAATATCCTCTCTGGATTCCTCCGGAATAGAATCATTGCCGCTTATCTTCGCAAGGCAAGCCTCTTTAACCTCATCCAGCAGTACAGACAGCCTCATTACACCGCCCTCTCTGGTTTTAAATGGTTTTCCGTCAGTTCCGTTCATGGTTCCAAAGCCTAAAAACGTTAACTCTCTATCCTCCGGTACAATACCCACCTTTTTTGAACAACGGAAAACCTGAGTAAAGTAAAGATCCTGGCGCTTATCTACAATATAAACCAGCTTATCAGGATTATAGTCATTAATTCTCCATACAAGAGTTGCCAAATCAGTAGTATTATAAAGAGCTGCACCATCAGATTTTAATATCATACAAGGAGGAACTTCCTTTTTATCAGATTCTAAAGCAACAGGAACCACTAAAGCACCCTCACTTTCCACAGCAAACCCCTTGGATTTAATATCCTCTACCATATCATTAATATAAGGCGCTGCGTCACTTTCCCCTTTCCACAGATCAAAGGATACCCTTAGTCTTTCGTAATTTTTCTTTAAATCTGCAATACTAAGGTTTAGTATATGCTTTAGAATTGCATTATATGCCTTATCACCTTTCTGTAATTTATTTGTAGCCTCCATCGCAAGGGCTTTAAATTCTTCATTTTCTTTAGCCTTAGCGCTTGCAAAGGGATATATTTCTTCTAATTGGCTTAATGTAAAGGGGGATTCATTAGGATACTCTCCGATATAATCTTCATCAAAATAACATAAATCTGGTTGTCTTTCCCTTAGCTCAGCAATAATAAGCCCCATTTGCTGACCCCAGTCACCTAAATGAATATCACCGGTTACCTTGTAACCTAAAGCTTTTAATATAGACTTAAGGCTCTCTCCTATTATTGCACTTCTTAAATGTCCCACATGAAGGGGCTTTGCCACATTTGGTCCGCCATAATCCAGAAAATAATGCCCCTCATTATCCGGAAGAGATAAGCTGTCATCATTTAACATCCTGTCTAAATAATCAAGCAAAGCCTTGGGTGAAATATTTATATTAATAAATCCAGGCTGTACCGCAGATACTTTTTCAAAAAATGATTCCGAGGATAATATATCTGCCACAGTCCCGGCGATTTCAAGGGGATTTTTCTTAAGCTTCTTTGCTATTGCCATTGCCCCGTTACACTGATATTCACACAAATCCGGTCTGTTTGATATGGTTACGCGCCCTGCCTCTTTTGGATAGCCCGCCTTTACAAATCCCTCTTCAACCTTTGCCTGAATTTCCTGAATTAACTCTATCATAATACATCTTTTCTAAATATTTTATGTCTACTGCTCCAAAGAATACGCTTTAATAATGTACCAAATATTCCAACGGATATTAGCTCACCCATCCCCACTGTTAAAATCAGAAACCATATTCCCTCTCTTAATCCATATGCAAAATGGAGGATAAGAGGAATAATAATGGCATTAAGAGCTACTGGCGGAATATAATATAAGACTTTTGTGTCTCTTAATCTATAGGTTAAATATGCCGCCAGTCCTGTGGTTATTGAGCCAAAAACAACATCCCAAATAACGCAGCCGGTTAAAATATTACTGATTAAACAGCCAATAAACAGACCCGGAACTGCAGCACCCGTAAATACCGGAAGTATACAAAGAGCCTCTGAAAGCCTTATTTGTATAGCACCATTGGCTAACCCAAAACTGCTTACATACATGGTAATTACCGTATACACTGCCGCAATCAATGAAGCTTGGGTAATAAATAAAATATCTACCCTTTTATTACTCACTTGTCTAATCCTTCACTATAAATTAAATCCGCAATTTTTTTCACATATTTATCGCAAAGCTCCAGTGTCTCTGCCTCCACCATTATTCTAATTAACGGTTCCGTTCCACTTTCTCTTAACAGTAGCCTGCCCTCATGGGATAATTCTTCATCTATCTCCTTCACCAATGCCAACACTTTTTCATTTTCTGTTACATTGGATTTTTTAACTACCGGAACATTCTTAAGCCTTTGAGGGTATTTCTTCATTCCACTTGCCAAAGCGCCAAGGGTCTTTTTCTCCTCTGTAATTACTTCCATAAGCATTATCGCTGTAAGTATGCCATCCCCTGTAGTAGCATATCTTGAAAAAATAATATGCCCTGACTGTTCACCACCAAGCACATAATCATTTTGAACCATATTATCATTTACATACTTATCACCCACTCTGGTCATCTCATATTCGATATTAAGCTTGTCTAAAGCTCTAAACAGTCCCAGATTACTCATAACCGTGGCAACAATATGGTTTTTATCAAGCTTATTATGACGTTTCAAATAGCCGCCACAAATATAAAGCATGAAATCTCCGTCAATTATGTTTCCATTTTCATCAACGGCTATACATCTGTCTGCATCACCATCCAAAGCAAAGCCACAGTCCAGTTCCTTTTCCTTAACCAGTGAAACAAGGTTTTCTATATGGGTGGATCCACAGTCCTTATTAATATTAAGACCATCCGGTTCATTGGCAACCACATAAGTTTTGGCACCTAAAGCATCAAATACGGATTTTGCAATGGCAAACCCTGAGCCGTTGGAAGCATCTATTCCTACTCTCATTCCATTATAGGAACGGGTAGCCAGAGAAATCAGATAACCGATATATCTGTTTCTCCCTATAGCATGATCCTTTGCCATACCAATATCCTCCCCTGTTGCAAAGGGAAGTTCTCCGATTTCACCGTCTATATATTTTTCAATATTTACCTCAATATTAGAGGATATTTTATGACCATTCCCGTCTATTATTTTTATACCATTGTCAAAATAAGGGTTATGACTGGCACTTACCATAATTCCACAGTCAAAATCCTCTGTACGTACTGCATAGGCAACAGACGGTGTTGTGGTAACATGCATAATGTATGCATCAGAACCGGAGGCGGTTATTCCCGCTACCAATCCATACTCCAGGGTATAGCTGGATCTTCTGGTATCCTTTCCAATGGCAATTTTCCCCCTGCCGTTTCTGCCATAATACCAGCCTAAATATCTTCCTATCTTGTAAGCATGTTCACTCGTTAAAGTAACTCCTGCCTGACCTCTAAAGCCATCTGTTCCAAAATATTTCATAAATTCGCCTTTCTTAGTTTTATCACTTGATATATTATAATAAAATTTTTTAATAAAACAACTGTAACTTTGCAGAATTTGTCCTATTAGCCTTGAAACTTTATTATATTTTGGCTAAAATTCCTTGTGGGTTTAAATTTAACATATTTTAAAAGGGAGTATTATGAAACTAATATCGTGGAATGTAAATGGGCTTAGAGCCATTGTTAATAAGGGATTTTTAGACAGCTTTAATGCCCTTGATGCGGATATATTCTGCCTGCAGGAAACAAAGCTTCAAGAAGGACAAATCGAACTTGATTTGCCCGGCTATATCCAATACTGGAATTATGCTGAGAAAAAGGGGTATTCCGGCACTGCCGTATTTACCAAAAGCAAGCCCTTAAGTGTAAGCTACGGTATGGGGAAAGATATACATGATAAAGAAGGCAGATTGATAACCTTAGAATATAATGATTTTTATTTTGTATGCTGCTATACCCCCAATTCACAAAATGAGCTTAAAAGGCTGTCCTATCGTATGGAATGGGAGGATGATTTAAGGAAATATTTGTGTGATTTAGATAAGAAAAAGCCTGTCATTTACTGCGGTGATTTAAATGTTGCCCACAAGGAAATTGACCTTAAAAACCCAAGCAGTAATCATCATAACGCGGGATTTACCGATGAGGAAAGGGATAAGCTTTCCGTGCTTTTAGACTCGGGATTTACCGACAGCTTCAGATATTTTTATCCTGATTTAAAAGAAGCATATTCCTGGTGGTCTTACAGATTCAATGCCAGAAGCAGAAATGCAGGGTGGCGTATTGATTATTTTATTGTATCAAACTCCATAGCGGATAAAATGATAGATTCAAAAATACACGCAGATATACTAGGCTCTGACCATTGCCCTGTGGAAATTACAATGAAAGAGTGGAATCCGACTCTGTAATCTAGCTTAAATGTGTTGAGCCAAACTACAGGAATATGATTCAACTACCTCGGCTCAACCCCGAAAGTTTTCACGAATAATAACAATATAGGAGATAATAATGAAAGTTAGAACAAGATTTGCACCCTCCCCCACGGGAAAAATGCATGTGGGAAATTTAAGAACAGCTCTTTATGCTTATTTAGTAGCAAAGCATGAAGATGGGGACTTTATCCTCCGTATAGAGGATACGGACAGAGAAAGATTTATGGAAAAAGCCTTGGATATTATATATAACACCCTAAAGCTTGCAGGTTTACAGGCAGACGAGGGGCCCGGAATAGGCGGTAACTATGCCCCCTATATTCAAAGCGAACGCTTAAGCATTTATTTGGACTATGCCAAGAAACTCATTGATAAGGGTGAAGCTTACTACTGCTTCTGCACACCTGAAAGAATTGCAGGATTAAAGGAGAAATCAGGTGAAGGAGAGGAAGCTAAAGAATTTGCAATTTATGACAAGCACTGTCTGTCCCTATCTAAAGCTGAAATCAAGGATAAATTAAACTCCGGTTGTCCCTACTGCATTAGGCAGAATAACCCCAGAACAGGACAAACCGAATTTGTAGATGAGGTATATGGAAGTATTGTTGTAGAAAACAGCGAGCTTGATGATATGATACTTATAAAATCCGACGGATACCCCACCTATAACTTTGCCAATGTGGTAGATGATCATTTAATGGGGATTACCCATGTAGTTAGGGGAAATGAATATCTTTCTTCATCCCCTAAGTACAACAGACTCTATCAAGCATTTGGCTGGGACATTCCCAAATATATACATTGTCCTACCATCACAAATGAAGAGCACAAAAAGCTTTCAAAAAGAGAGGGACATTCATCCTTTGAGGATTTGCTGGAGGCAGGATTTTTGCCGGAAGCCATTGTAAACTTTGTGGCACTTTTGGGCTGGTCACCTGTGGATAATACAGAAATTATGCCTATAAAGAAGCTTATAAACACTTTTGATTACCACCATATCAATAAATCCCCTGCAGTATTTGATTTAAATAAGCTTAAATGGATGAATGGAGAATATATACATTCCATGGAATTTGAGAAATTCTATGAAATGGCTCTCCCAATTATCAAAACAGTAATTTCAAAGGATTTAGACTATGCCGCTATAGCGAAAATGATACAATCAAGGATAGACCTTTTTACAGAAATACCGGTACATATAGATTTTTTTGAAAAGGTACCTGAATATGACCTTGATATGTATATCCATAAAAAAATGAAAACAACCAAAGAGAGCTCTCTTTCAATTCTTAAGGAGGTTCTTCCTTTGTTAGAGGCATTGGATACATATCAAAATGACACTCTCTTTTCAGCATTATCTGATTTTGCCAAGGAAAGAGACTACAAAAACGGATATGTGCTGTGGCCTATACGCACTGCACTATCAGGCAAACAAATGACCCCCGGAGGAGCTACAGAATTACTGGAAATACTGGGAAAAGAGGAGTCTGTTACAAGAATTAAAAATGCTATTGACTCTTTATCATTGACGAATACGCTATAATCACATGAAAGTAGGTTAAAATATAATGTTGCCTCATTTTGATGAACTCAGAAACAGATTGTCAGATGTGATGATAAAGTGTATCCATAAAAGGATACTTATTTATGGTTATGGATATTCAGGGCAATTTTTAAATTGGTATGCCTCCTATTATCATGGAATTGACGTTGATTATATTATTTCAGAAAGACGACATCAACAGCTGCCCCCTTATGAGGACGGGCTTTTTTCTGATAACTTATTGCGTATGAATTATAAGGATGTAAGTAATGCAATTGTGTGGGTCGCCCTTCCAATGGATGAAAAATTGCATAATTATCTAAATGAATACGGATATGTGGAAAACATTACATATTTTGATTTTTGTAAAATCATATATGGTAATGATCAATTTTCCGGGGGGGGGGGTAATGAGAATCCATTTAAACGCAGAAAATCAGGACGGCGAGATATTCAATTTATGGAGTGGCTGGAATATAAATATGAATGCAATATTATAAGCGCAATTTATTATAAGGAAATGAATCAGGTTAATCCACAAACCGGCGGACATTATTCTATGACTGATCAAAAGGATATATTTCCTATTTTTGATCGGGCACATATTAAACCTTCAGATGAAGATGCTATTATCGACTTAGGATGTGGAAAAGGTGGTCCGATGATTTCATTTTTAGATTATGGATTTAAAAAAATAGGCGGAATAGAGTTTGAAAAGGGTATCTATGATGTGTTGGTAGATAATATACGAAAATTAAATTTAGATAAAAATTATGAAATAGAATGCATAAATGCAGATGCGCAGACCGTAAAAAATGAATTGGATAAATATAATTTTTTCTTTTTTTTCTCACCTTTTTACGGAGAAGTATTCAAAAAAGTTTGTATCAATTTAAAGGAGTCCTACTATAGACGCCCCAGAAAAATGATACTTATATTAAAATATCCTAATGAACAGGCGCATGTTGAAAATACAGGCTTTGTGCTGGTAAACCAATTTCTTACAAACACAAGTCAACGTGTTATAAGTATTTATGAAAGTAACCCAAAATGGTAAGGTCATGAGCCCGTAAATTCAAAAATAAGCGGCAAATAAGCAGCTTATTTCTTAGAGCATAATCACACTTATCTGTTACTGCTATGCCCGAATAATCTCGCTGCGTGATAGTCTCAGTGTCTATTTGCAAATCTGTTCCATCATCGGATATGTGTCAGCAAATGCTGCTATAGAAAGGGAAAACATGATTATAAAAACAAGTATAATAAATTTAATTGTTTTCATAATATATCCATATTTACACATTTTATATTTTACTATTATTTAATTAAACATACTACTATCTGTACTGCTCAATAATCAGCTATTGCTTTCCCTGAGTCTCCTTTGCCTCCATATTGCTTGCTGCTATGGAGTCCACAATAAATTTTGCATAACCGCTTTGCCCCTGACCCTTACTATCCTCACGCAGATGAACTCCATCATTATAAAACCACTCCGGATGACTTTCGCCCAGAGAATACCAATCAATTAAAGTTACATTTTTATTTTTTTCTACAAGCCTGTTAATAACACTGTTGGATTGTGAAACCCATTGAATGCTTTCAGCATACACATTCACCCAATAAATATTTCTATTCTTACCAAGATAGTCTATTATCTCCTGTCCTACACTTTCACTAAACGGACCATTGGTGCCAACCCCTATTATTACTGTGCGACCCAACTTACCCTCTGCATCTAATGCCTTAATAGCCTCTAAAGTATTAGCTGCCTGTCTGGATTCCGTAGCATCTATAATACAGGCAGGTGTCAAATTCATTATCGAGGGTGAAGCGCCAAGCATTACAGAATCACCGACTGCCGTTATGATATTAGGTATGGTATCTTTAGGTTCTTCTGCATTCTCATTGGAAGTATCCACAATATTTACGGAACTGGCAGCAACATTGGTAGAGTACTCTTCGTTTTCCATCTTTATTTTCCGTATATTTCGCTCCATTTCTCTTTGCATAATAGCTATCTCTTCGCTATTGTCCTTTGGGGCTATAGCCATGGAATAGCTGCCAAATCCTACCCCCAAAATAAAACAAATGGAAATAAGCACAAATCCCAGTTTAGCAAGCCTATATATCCAGCTGCCGCTCATATCAAATCTTTTATTAACCAAAATAACAGCAAATCTGTTTAACCAATAGGAAAGTATGATTATCGTTAAAAGTATCAACAGTGGGGCAAGCATATATTTATTTAACTTCATTCTGTAAAATACGTAGATTACAGGATACATCCATAAATACATTTCATAGGAGATTTGTCCAAAGAACTTAAATACTCTCTTTTCCAAAAGCTCACCAATGGGAAGTCGTCCCTCCACAACGAGATAAAGCATAATCGCCATAATAATATTTACTAAAAGCATTCCGCCCATATAGGTATAGCCTGCTTCACCCCTTACAAAAACATAGCAAAGCAATACAATACCGGTAAGAAACATAAACAGGTTTATAAAAAATCCCGGATTTTTTATCCTAACATTCTTCCTGTATTCCACTCTTCTAAAGCCAATATATGCCCCTGTGAAAAACGAAAAAATTCTTGTATCGGTACCATAGTATATTCTTGTAACATCTCCATCAGGATTTGTAAAATATACAATCGGCATAATAATTGCAGTTATTACAGCCAAAATTCCAATGATATTTATTGCCCATTTAATGCCCCAATGCTTTGTGGCGTATATAAATATGGCAAAAATCAAAGGCCAAATAACAAAAAACTGGACTTCATTTGCCAAAGACCACATATGGGTAAAGGGGGAAGAATTGGCTATCCTATCAAAATATGAGGCATTTTGGAATATTTGCCATATATTATTATAACCAAATATAATAGAAGCTGCCTCCTGCCTTATGCCAATCAGCGCACTGGGAGCAGTAAACTTCAGTACAGCCGCAGTAACCAGCAAAACAATAATCAATTGGGGATACAGTCTTTTAATCCTTTTTTTATAAAAGTCCAGAGTGTTAAAATTATGAAGCCTTCTTGATTCCTCACTTTTAACTGCCAGTAAATATCCTGACAAAATAAAAAGCAAAGTTACTCCCAGGAATCCACCTTTAATGTGATATGGATACATATGGTATAAAATCACACCAAAAATGCCAAGGAACCTGAGACCGGAAAGTCCCTTGATATATACCTCCATAGGCTGAGGCGCAAAACCTGTATATGTATACTTTGTATTATTGTTTTCTGTACTCATTATTACAGCTTAAATGAACTTTTTAAGGATACTACACGATTAAACACCATACGTTCATCACTATTATCCTTTGAGTCTATCGCAAAATACCCGTTTCTTACAAATTGAAATCTATCTGCAAGCTTTGCTTCCCTTAAAGATGCCTCTAACTTGGCATTGCTGCATATTACAAGGGAGTTGGGATTAATATTAACACTTCCGTCCTTATTATATACCCCTAATTCTTCATTTACCAGATTTTCATATAGTCTTACAGTGGCTTCAAAAGAGGTACCTGCCTCTACCCAATGAATGGTTCCCTTTACTTTATGCCCATCTGGTGCATTACCACCCTTAGTTTCAGGGTCATAATCAGCATGAACCCTTACAATATTCCCATTTTCATCCTTATCGCAACCTGTACAGGTAACTAAATAGGCATTCATTAATCGAACCTCGTTCCCTGGGAACATGCGGAAGTATTTCTTTACCGGCTCTTCCATGAAATCCTCCCTCTCAATATAGAGTCTTTTGGAAAAGGTAACGCTTCTGGTGCCCAGTTCCTCATTTTCCTGATTATTTGGAACAATAAGCTCCTCTGTTTTGCCATCCTCATAATTATCAATCACAAGCTCAACAGGATCCAGCACTGCCATTACCCTTTTGCCGCTTAATTTCATATCCTCTCTTGCAGCATAATCAAGCATGGCATAATCCACGCTGGAATTGCCCTTTGAAACTCCACAAAGATTAATAAAGCTTTTTATGGTATCACTTGTATAGCCTCTGCGGCGGAGTCCGGCAATACTAACCAGCCTCGGGTCATCCCAACCGTCTACAATGCCATCCTCCACCAGTTTTTTGATATAACGTTTACCCGTAACCACATTGGTCAGATAAAGCTTTGCAAACTCTATCTGTCTTGGTGGAAATTTATAATCCAAATTATTTACCACCCATTCATATAATGGTCTGTGATCCTCAAATTCAAGAGTACAAATAGAATGGGTAATCCCCTCTATAGCATCCTCTACAGGATGAGCATAATCATACATAGGATAAATACACCATTCATCTCCTGTATTGTGGTGGCTTATATGTGCTATCCTGTATATAATAGGATCCCTCATATTGATGTTGGGAGAGGACATATCTATTTTTGCCCTTAGCACATATTCCCCGTCCGAGTACCTTCCCTCTTTCATCTCCGTAAAAATTTTAAGATTTTCCTCGATAGGTCTGTCACGATTCGGGTCATTTTTTCCTGTTTCAGTAAGGGTTCCTCTGTATTCCCTTATTTCCTCCGGATTCAAATCTGAAACATAAGCAAGACCTTTATTAATAAGCTTTACTGCTCCCTTATACATTTCCTCAAAGTAGTTGGAGGCATATCTAACCTCACCATCCCACTTTGCTCCTAACCATTTAATGTCCTCAAGGATTGAGTCCACAAACTCTATCTTTTCCTTGGTGGGATTGGTATCATCAAATCGCATATTAAATTTCCCGCCATACTCGCAGGCTAAACCATAATTTAAAAGTATGCTTTTAGCATGACCTATATGTAGGTAGCCATTAGGCTCTGGCGGAAATCTGGTCACCACCTCATTGTATCTGCCAGCTTCCAAGTCCTTATCTATTTCCTGCTGAATAAAATTACGAGAAATCTTTTCTTCCATATTTATCTCCTGCCTTAGCCACCGTAACAATTACGAAATAATTGACTGGACCATATTGAAACATATCCCGAAGTAAAAGCATAAATCAACTCCTACCCGGTATTGCCATTAAATTTTAATCCTTAGTTTATATGTTTGTGATCAAATAAATGCTCATTGCAATATTCATAATTACCATTACATTTTGAACAAAACCTAAATTCCAATTCCGGATTACTTATTTCAGTTCTCCCGCAAATTGCACACTTATGTCTGGAAATCTGTCCTCCCGACTGGCTGGTGGCATTCCTGCTGTCAGCCCCGGTATTCCTTGCTCTTGCAGAGCTGTAGGGATTGAATCCATTCCCAAATCTATTGGAATAATTGCTGCCGTTACTATAGGTTTTTCTGCCTCTGCTTTTCTTACCAAATATATTTCCACGTATATCTTTAAACTCTCTGGAGCTTAGGAAAAATATAATAAAGTTCAGGAGAGAACAGCCTATTGAAACCTTTTCCGTAATTACAGGGGTGGTAAGGAAAGAATAGGTCACAAAGGCGGCATAAACTATTGCCAGCCATTTCATTTTTATGGGAATAATAAAATAAAGAAGTATCTGCATGTCCGGTATACTTAATGCAAATGCCAGGAATATAGACATATTTATGTAATATGTGCTGAAATACTGCCCCATTCCAATGCCAATATTATCCACCAAAAGAACCGTTCCGTAATAGATAAAAGCACCTATTACAGTTATTAATATTCCTCCGATAATATATAGATTAAATCTGAATGTCCCCCACATATTTTCCAGTTGTCTCCCTAACTGCCAGTAGAAAAACAACATAATGATTGTAAAAATCCCGGGACTTTGGGGAGGAATAAGTACCCAAGTAATAATCCTCCAAAACTGAAAATTACTGATTATCAATTTTGGCTCCAAAGTCATATAGCCTAAAATATCAGGCAAAAACAGGGTACATACATATCCTATAATATAACCGGCTATTAAATAGTTCATCAAATTGGGTATAGCAAATCTTCCTAATTTACGTTCTAATTTATTTAACATACATACCTTTCTAAAGCAAAAACAACTTTTAATTATATGTTGTCTATATGGGTTCTGTCAACTGGGATTACGGATTAAAACCATAATACAATATACAAAACACTGATTTTGTATATTGTATTAACCAATTAAAATCCATACCATATCCAATGAACTGATATTCCTTTAACTAAGGATATTTTCAGAAAGGAAAAGTATGTATACATTAGGCATTGATATAGGCTCTACCACTGTAAAGATAGCCCTTTTAGATGATGAACATAATATAGTTTTCAGCGATTACAAAAGACATTTTGCTAATATCAGAGAAACCCTGCAGGGCCTTATAGGTGATGCAGTAAATGCCTCAGGAGACATTAATATTGCACCTATGATTACCGGCAGTGGCGGACTTACTCTGGCAAAACATTTAGGCATACCTTTCATCCAGGAGGTGGTGGCTGTTGCCACTGCTATTGAGCATACTGCTCCCAATACGGATGTGGCAATTGAGCTTGGCGGTGAAGACGCAAAAATTATTTATTTTGAAAACAAAAATGTTGAGCAGCGTATGAACGGTATCTGTGCAGGAGGTACAGGCTCCTTTATTGACCAAATGGCAAGCCTGATAAAAACCGATGCCTCCGGGCTTAACAAATATGCCAAAAACTATAAGGAAGTATATCCCATTGCAGCCAGATGTGGAGTCTTTGCGAAAACTGATATCCAGCCTCTAATTAATGAGGGAGCAACACGAGAGGATTTATCCGCCTCTATTTTTCAAGCCGTAGTAAATCAAACTATATCCGGACTTGCCTGCGGCAAACCCATACAAGGACATGTGGCATTTCTTGGCGGTCCACTGCATTTTCTGGATGAACTCCAAGCTGCATTTATTCGTACATTAAAATTAGATAATGAGCATACTATTGTTCCGGAAAATTCCCATTTATTTGCCGCCATTGGTTCTGCTCTTAATGCTGATGTAAATACTACTGTTTTTCTGAGTAAGCTATATTCTGATTTATCCAATGAGATAAAAATGGAATTTGAAGTGGCAAGGCTTGAGCCATTATTTAAAGACCAAAGAGAGTTTGATGAATTTAACGCTCGCCATAGTAAATACCATGTGGTTAAAGGAGATATTAATAATTACTCCGGAAACTGCTATCTTGGAATAGATGCAGGCAGTACCACCACAAAGGTTGCTTTAATCGGCGAAGATGGCGAACTTCTGTACTCCTTTTACTCCAACAACGACGGAAGTCCTCTTTTAACAGCTATTCGTGCCATGGGACAAATCAAGGAACTTCTCCCTGATACTGCAAAAATTGTCCAGTCCTGCTCAACAGGATACGGAGAGGCATTACTTAAAAATGCCTTTAATTTAGATCATGGTGAGGTGGAAACCATTGCTCATTACTATGCTGCCTCCTTTTTTAATCCAAAGGTGGATTGTATTCTGGATATTGGCGGTCAGGATATGAAATGTATTCGCATTAAAGATGGATATGTGGACAATGTACAGTTAAATGAAGCTTGCTCCTCCGGCTGCGGCTCCTTTATTGAAACCTTTGCCAAATCTCTGGATATGGAAATGGAAGCCTTTGCCAAAGAGGCATTATTCGCTGAATATCCCATTGATTTAGGAACACGCTGCACGGTATTTATGAATTCCAAGGTAAAGCAAGCTCAAAAGGAAGGTGCTTTGGTTTCTGATATTTCAGCAGGTCTTGCCTATTCTGTAATAAAAAATGCTCTATTTAAGGTTATAAAGCTGACGGATGCCTCAGATCTGGGAAAAAATGTGGTGGTTCAAGGCGGAACCTTTTATAACAATGCCGTTTTAAGGAGCCTCGAAAAAACCGCCGGTATTACCTGTATAAGACCTGATATTGCAGGTATTATGGGAGCCTTCGGTGCAGCACTGGTGGCTAAGGAAAGATACCCTAAAACAGGAAGTTTTGCAATGCTTTCTCTGGATGAAATCCTTAATCTTAACTTTAAAACAAAAATGGTACGGTGTCAGCATTGTATTAATAAATGTATGCTCACCGTAAACCAGTTTTCAAATGGCAAGCATTTTATTACAGGAAATCGCTGCGAAAAGGGTATTGGAGGTGAAAAGAATATTGATAATATTCCCAATCTTTATGAATATAAATATAACAGACTGTTTCACCATGAGGAACTTTTGCCTCTTACAGAGAGCGAAGCATATCGCGGAACAGTTGGTATTCCACGAGTACTTAATATGTACGAAAACTATCCATAT
The DNA here is from genome assembly GCA_041776485.1 of Lachnospiraceae bacterium. Classification (GTDB taxonomy): domain Bacteria; phylum Bacillota; class Clostridia; order Lachnospirales; family Lachnospiraceae; genus JBHBQE01. Next base: position 15,815 of record JBHBQE010000015.1, read on the forward strand.
TGGGCGGCATTTTTTAAGGAGCTTGGCTTTAGGGTAAAACTATCTCCGGACAGCAACAGAAAAATATATGAGCTTGGTATCTCCTCAATTCCAAGTGAGTCTGAATGCTACCCTGCAAAGCTTGCCCACGGACATATACAGTGGCTTATAGATAATGAATGTGATTTTATATTTTACCCCTGCGTACCCTACGAGCAAAATGAATTTCCTGACTCAAATAACCATTATAACTGCCCAATAGTCACAAGCTATGCGGAAAACATTAAAAATAATGTTGAGGAAATCACCTCAGGTAAGATTAAATTTTTAAATCCGTTTATGGCATTTACTAACGAAAAAATACTTACCAGACAGCTTGTTAAGGTATTTTCTCAGGAATTCTCAATAGAGAATACCGAAATAAAAAAGGCTTGTAAGCATGCCTGGCAGGAACTTATTAATTTCAAAGAAGACATTAAAAAGGAAGGGGAAAGAACCCTTAAATACCTTAAAAAAACAGACAAACATGGGATTGTATTGTGCGGACGCCCTTACCATATTGATCCGGAAATACATCATGGAATACCGGAATTAATTACCGGATACGGAATGGCAGTACTTACAGAGGACTCCATATCCCATTTAGGAAAACTGGAACGCCCTCTAATAGTGTTAGACCAGTGGATGTACCATACAAGAATGTATGCTGCTGCCAATTATGTTAAAAAGGTTGATTACCTTGACTGTATTCAGTTAAACTCCTTTGGCTGTGGAGTGGATGCCGTTACAACGGATCAGGTTTCAGACATATTAACCGGCTCCGGCAAAATATATACAGCACTTAAGATAGATGAGGTTAACAATTTGGGTGCTGCAAGGATTCGTATCAGAAGCCTGATTGCCGCCCTTAGAATAAGACAAAAAGAAAGCTTTTCAAAACCTAAGGTCAAAACAGAAAAGTATAAAAGAAAAATATTTACTGAAAAAATGAGGGATAATTATACCATTCTTGTACCTGAAATGAGTCCCATACATTTTGAAATATTAGTGGAGGCATTTAAAACCTGCGGATACAATTTTGTGGTACCTAAAATCCCTACAAGAGCCTGTGTAGATATGGGTCTTAAGTTTGTAAATAACGACGCCTGCTATCCATCCCTTGTAACTATCGGTCAAATTATGGCAGCAGTCTTATCCGGTGATTACGATATGGAAAGAACTGCCATAATTATGAGTCAAACAGGCGGTGGCTGTCGAGCCAGCAACTACTGCGGATTTATCAGGCGTGCTCTGGCAAGAGTAGGTTATGACCATGTACCTGTGGTATCCCTTAATATTTCGGGGCTTGAATCAAATCCGGGATTTAAATTTACACCCAGCTTAATCCAACATGCATTATATGCCCTTATTTTCGGGGATATTTTCCTTAGGGTTGTTTATAGAATGAGGCCCTATGAAAAAGTTGAGGGCTCCACAAATAAACTCCATGAAAAATGGAAGCAGAGAGTTATTGAGTTTATATCAAAGCCGGGTATACTATCCCACTCTAAATTTAAAAAGCTTTGTAGTGAGATAATAAGGGACTTTGACAAACTCCCTGTTTTGAATATAAGAAAGCCGAGAGTTGGTATCGTGGGGGAAATCCTTGTTAAATTCCATCCGGGAGCAAATAATGAACTGGCTGACTTACTGGAAAGAGAAGGAGCTGAGGCTGTTATCCCTGATTTAACTGATTTTATTCTCTATACCTTTTATAATGCAAACTTTAAGGCAGAGCATTTGGGAATGAGCAAAAAGGCTGCATTTTTGTCCAATATAGGAATCGGATTCTTTGAATGGTTAAGATCTGCTGCCAGAAATGAATTGGAAAAATCTGTTCACTTTAATCCCCCTGCACATATAATGGATCTTGCTGATATGGCAAAGCCTATTGTTTCTGTTGGTAATCAGACCGGCGAAGGCTGGTTTTTAACCGGTGAAATGCTGGAATTAATTGAGCAGGGTGCGGAAAATATTGTTTGTATCCAGCCCTTCGGTTGTCTGCCCAATCATATAGTGGGTAAGGGTGTAGTGAAAAAGATTCGATCCATGTATCCAAATGCAAATATAACTGCAATTGACTATGATCCGGGTGCCTCCGAGGTAAACCAGCTTAACAGAATAAAACTCATGCTTGCCGGTGCCTTTAAGAATCTGAAAAGTGCATAGCATACCCCCTTTACAGAATAGCTCCTGTAAAGGGGGCAGTTAATGCTTTTTAGTACCTGATAATTAACCGTTAATCTTTTTGGCAAGCTTTGCTGCGGCTTCTCTGACTCTGGCCCATTCTCTTTCTTCATCCACCATAGTAAGTTCCCTGTTCCTCATAAGTACTTTTCCATTTCCGATGGTATCTGTAACATTCCTGCCCATCATACCAAAGAGAACATGACTGTTTACATTATCTCCATTCATAGGAGTATTAGGTATATAGTCAAGAACTATAACATCAGCGGCTGCCCCTGCTTTTAATACGCCCAAATCCTTTTTAAAGTAGCGGTTTGCCATTTTAGGGTTATTATTAAATAACATATCCGGTACTTCTCCCCAGGCTGCATTAGGATCACATAAATGGTGCTTATGAAGCACATTAGCCACCTTATATGACTCTGTCATATCGTGGGTATATCCGTCTGTTCCAAGTCCTGTAAGCACGCCCTTATGATATATAGCCATGGTTGGAGGACAGCCACAGGCATTGCCCATATTTGATTCGGGATTATGAACCACCATAGTATCTGTATCCCTTATAAGTTCCATTTCATGGTCATTAATATAAATACAGTGAGCAAGCATAGATTTACTTCCCAGCAGATTCCAGTCATAAATCCTGTCCACTATACGCTTTCCATGCTTTTTAAGGCACTCATGCAGATCCAGTATCCCCTCTGCAACATGTAAATGAATGCCTGTATCATCCGGCATACTGTCTCTTATAAGTCCCATTGTTTCATCACCAATAGTAAAGCTGGCATGCATACCCATCATTCCTGCTATCATATCAGTTTTATCCTTTTGAGCATGCTTAATAAAATCTACATTCTCCTTTACTGCCGCTCTGGATTTATCCATACCGTCACGATCTGATATTTCGTAGCAAAGACAGCTTCTAACTCCCATTTCCCTTGCCGCCTCTTCTATCGCAAATAAAGAACCTGCAATTTCACCAAAGCTGGCATGGTGGTCAAATATTGTGGTAACGCCGCATTTAATACAGTCCATATATGTGGATATTGCAGAAAGCTTAGTAAGTTCGTTATCTAAGTTCCTGTCAATCGTCCACCATAAACCGTCTAATATCTCTAAAAATCCATTGGGATTATACCCATTGATAGAAAGACCTCTGGCAAAGGCTGAGTATATATGCTCATGCATATTGATAAATGCAGGCATAATAATATGGGATTTAGCGTCAATAAACTCCGCTTCCTTATATTTTTCCTTTAAAACAGAATACTCTCCCACCTCCACAATAGAGTTTCCATCAATAGCAACAGCACCACATTCATAAAATGGATTGTTACTGTCCCTTGTAACTAATCTACCATTACCTACCAATATCATAGCTTCCTCCTAACTTTTACCAAAAATTTTGTAAAAAAACAAAAAAATTTGTATAATTTATATTATAATGTGTGGTGATAAAAGTCAACAGAAACTCAAGAAATTTTATTCCATATTTTTTACTTTAAAAAACATAAATAAAGATGTGCCGAAAATTATTATATAACCTAATATACTGTATCTGTCAGGCATTTCAAGAAACAAAACAGCACCTAAAAGCGAAGCGAAAATAATTTGTGCATACTCGTATATAGATATTTCCGATGCCGGAGCATGGGAATAGGCTGAAGTGATGGCAAACTGTCCACCTGCCGCTGAAAGTCCTGCAAGAATCATTATCAATACCTGTGATATGCTTGGAACTACAAAATCTGGTACAGAGAACATTAGAGAAAACACGCAGGAAAATACTGAAAAAAAGAAAACAATAAAGGAAGTGGGAATATCACGTTTTTTAGCATATCTTACCATGGTATAGGCAAGTCCTGCACACATTCCCCCAAACAAGCCTACTAAAAACGGAAAAGATAAAACCACACTTCCTCCAGGTTTAATAACAAACAACACCCCAATAAAAGCAATAAAAATACATATTATCTGATAAGGCTTTACCCTTTCACTTAAAATAAAAAAAGAAAAAATAATAGCAAAAAACGGGGACATTTTATTTAGTATGGATGCGTCCGCAATTAATAAATGATCCACAGCATAGAAATTACAGAAAATTCCAACAGAACCAAAAAGAGATCTTAACAGCAAAACGGCTATATCCTCACCTCCCTTGAATTTATAGTTTAGTCTGTCCTTTTTTAGTATAAAGCCTGCAATCATAAGGGAAATCAAATTTCTGAAAAAAGATTTTTCAAATACCGGCATATCCCCTGCATATCTGATACAAAGGTTCATAACAGTAAAGCAAAAGGCTGATATAATTATATATGTAACTGCAAGGTAGGTTTTTTTTATTTTCATAATATAAGGCAGCATATTACCAAATATTTCATTATTGGTCAAATCAATCCGGAGACTGCCTTATCCATATTAATCCGATAATCGCAGTATTCAATCAGCTCCTCATCATGTGTGATTACCAGTATTGTTTTACCGCTCTTTACCGCTTTCTTTAATTCCTCGGCAATTAAAAGCATATTCCTGCCGTCTAGCCCGCTTGTGGGTTCATCAAGAATTAAAATATTTTTGCGTGAAAGAAGTGCACAACATACTGCAAGCCTCTGTCTTTGTCCTCCTGACATGGCTGCAGGATGTACATCTTTATATTCATATAAATTCAATGTTTTCAGCAAATATCTCGCTTTTTCCAAACTGCTTTCGCTGTAATCAGAATCCAGCAAAAGCTCCTTTGAAACACTGCTGGTAAAAAACTGAGTACCTGTATCATTTGAACAATAATAAACAAGCCTATTAATGCCTCTCCTTACCTTTTTATTCTCAATATATATATTTCCACTCTGAACAGGTATTAACCCACTTAAAGCAAGAGCTAAAGTTGTTTTACCTCTTCCGTTTTTCCCGGTTAATGCAGTTATGCTTTTCTCATTAATATGGATATGTAAATCCCTTAATATCTGCTTTTTATTTATTTTGCAGGATATTCCCTCTGCCCTTATAGCAGCTGTACTCCCGATATCGGGAGAAGGGATTTTATCAATTCTACTCTCTGGTTTATACCGTAATCCCTTTTCTATTCTCTCATTTTTCCCCATTTCGATAAATTCTTTGGAGGTATATTCACATATTACCCTGCCATTTTTCATGTAAATATATCTGTCACAAATATCAAAAAGCCAATCCAGTCGATGCTCCGAAATTAACAGTGTGTGTCCGGCAGCTTTAAGCATAGACATTATATCCTTCAGCTTCATAATACCGCTTAAATCCATATTAGACGTAGGTTCATCAAATACAAATACCGAAGGATACAGAGCATATACGGAGGCTATTGCTGCACGCTGTTTTTCACCCGAAGATAGCACATCTAAAGCAGTATTTCTCAAATACTCCAAGTCCATTTTTGCAATTGCATTATCAGTTCTCTCCCTTATTTCTTCCCTTAAAAAACCATAGTTTTCACAGGCAAAGGCCACTTCTCCCTGAAGCTCTGAAGAAAAAAATTGTCTCCTCGGATCCTGAAAAATACTTCCTACCATTTTCCCAATATCATACATTGGCAGCTTTGAAATATCATTTTCATTAATATTTATATTTCCTGTTTTTATGCCTGAATAATAGTTGGGCGCAAGTCCGTTTATCAGCCTTGTAACAGTTGTCTTTCCACAACCGGACTCTCCCGTTATCGCAACACATTCCCCATCCTTAACAGTTAAGTCAATATTGAATACTCCTTGCTTACTCCCATAATACTTAAAGGAAACATCCTGCATTTTAATCATATCTTAGTTCCTCCTGCGACCAGGTAAATTATGGTAAAAACAAGCCAAAGAACCATTAAAGTCAAATCATAAGCTCCAACCTTTTTCCCATAGTAGCTTCCTCTTATTCCCGCAGCCTCCGCACCTCTTACCACTGCAGAAACAGAAAGCTGATCCGCTATCATCAGCACTCTGAATAAAAATGGGATTAGAACGTATTCACAGGTTTTTATAGGATGTTTTACAATATGTACTATATTTGTCAGTCCTCTATTTTTCATAGAAAGCTGTACGCTTTTTAACTCTGCTTTCATGGTAGGAAAAAATCGAAAAACAACCAACAATCCCAAAATAACAGGCTTAGGTGTGTGTATTTTACTCAAAAATGCAGATATTTCACCTGGAAATGTGGTAATCAAATCCCAGGATACTATTACAATTGGTGAAAGGCTCCAAAACATCAATACATAAAACTCTGAGAAAATTACCATATGCAGTCCATGATAACGAATAATATATAGCAGCATACCGAGCAATATATAAAATACACTATAGGAAAGCATTATTCTAAAGTTTTTACCGACTGCAAGCTGAACAAACGCCAGCATAGTAAGAATACTGCTTAATAAAATATTCCTGCCCAACGATATTGCTATGAGTACACAAAAAAATGCCCAAATCTTTGTAATAACAGAAACCCCAACCATATTAATTAAAGCACACCCGCTTTTTTGAAGTGCTTATCCATTAATTTACTTCCAATTAAACTGCCAAGAAATCCGCATATTGTGGTAAATATCAAAATAAATATAACCCAACCAGTTGTTTTAAAATAATATACATATGAATCTATATAGCTTTGCTCCATTCCGCTTTGACGGGCAAATTCATAATATGTATCCCAAAAAAACAGAAGAGGAAGTAGATTTAATCCGTTATACAAAAGGCTTGAAATTGTCCAGGCTGCTATAACCTGTTTCCCTTTCCTTTCACTGCAATCCTTCCATAAAACTATTTCACATATTATCCCGACTACAATAAAATACGGCAAAAGGTACCAATTACCCATTAAAAGAAAGATAATTCCAACCATTGTCATATATACAACCGTAACAAAATGTTTTCTTACCCTATTCAGCAGCAAAACATAAACAGGGCCGCATAAGAACATTGTAAATCCAACGGACAGTACCATACTGACAAAATGATTTGCCATACATACCATATTTACAATAAATTGCACTACAATCAACAGTAAGCTTAGAAGCACCGTTGTTATTACGTCCCTTATCTCCCATTTAGATGTTTTGTTTCCTGTCATATCCATTTTTAAATATTCTCCATTTTCTCTGCCTTTACTGCAAATGTTGGCATTACACTATACCTTCTGGCTAAAAAATCATTCCAATATTTATTCTGTGAAAGTATTTCAATTTCAATATTACAAAAACCAATTTCCTCCAATACCTCTAAGTCCCATTGCGGACGTTTTTTATAGACAAGGGGAAGCGTTTTAAAAGCAGCTATTGCCTTTGTGTCATGATAATAATCTTTAAATTCACCATATAATTTAATAAGCTTTTCTTCATCTGATTTAAATTGTTCCGCCGCTTCATTATTCCATATTGGAAGCAGCCAATTAGCGTCAAGGTTTAGCATACAGCCTCCGGGTCTCAATAATTTAAACCACTCTTTATAGGCCCTCTTAGGTTCCAAAAATAGCCATGAACTATGTCTGGATACTACTGCATCATATAAATTATTCCTCAATCCGGTTGACCATGCATTGGCAACTGCAAATTTAATTTTATCTTTCAGTCCCAAATCATCAGCCCTTTTTTTCGCCTCTATAATCATGGCTTCATTATTATCTATAGCCACAACATCCCAGCCCATCTTAGCCAGAATAAAAGCGATAAACCCTGTTCCACAACCGACATCTACAGCTTTTTTGCTGCCTCCCTCATTAAGGTACTTAATAAGTAATTCCTCCCATTCCTTCCCTTTTTCATGCAGCTCTTTTAAATGAAAATCACCCATTTCTACAGCCAACTGAGACCATTTTTCTGTCAATCTGTCCATTGTATTATCCTTTATATTCCGCCCTAAATAAATTTTAGCAACCCAAGCCAACCGGAATTAAAAAAGATGGTAAGCTCCTTTATATATTCCATAGCCTTATTTTTATCCATATCATGAACCACTGTTTCAAAAACTGCGGTAAAATATGCGCTGGTTATCATATGATGAAGTTCAGCACTTATATTCCCTTTCAATTTCCCCCTTTCCCTCAGCATTTCATAATATTTTTTTGCACAATCCACCTCCAATTCCACCAAATCATGAATATAGTTTGAATATTTTGTCCCCTCTGAACAGCAAATAATCAGCTTGAATTCATAAAAATGCTCATAAATATAATCTAAAAAATATCTTAAATACTGTGCAGACAGCTCCCAGCTTTCAGAAGTCTTATCCTTATCAATAAGCTCAAAATGAGCACTTTGGGCAGTCTTAAATTTGCGGATTAATCCCTCTGCCGCTTCGGAAACAATTGCATAAAACAATGCTGCCTTATCAGGATAATAACCATAGAAAGCCCCTTTTGTAAAACCTGCTTTGGCAGCAATATTTCTAAGAGATGCATCCTTAAATCCACATTTTAGAAACTCTTGTTTACCGGCTTCTAATATCTTTCCTTTGGTATCTGATATGTTCATTTACTCCCTCCATAAAATATACCAGTGATATATACCACCGGTATAATACCAAATATTTTTTTGTCAGTCAAATATAACATACTGCTCCTGTTCCCTTTAATAACATTAATAACCTTTGAACCGAGCTCAATATTTAAAATCTATATCTCAGCCTTACTTAAATCTTTCCGCAAAAAAGAGGCAATACACGCCTCATTTTGGCTGTATAACCTCTTTTATAAGCTGTTATAAAATACTGTCTCTAATCCTTAGCTTAAAACAAACCTACCTAAACCCTGCAATTACTTCAATCTCACACAAAACACCCTTTGGAATTTCCTTAGCTGCCACACAGGATCTGGCAGGATTATTGATAAAGTATCTTCCGTATATTTCATTAAAGGATACAAAATATTTCATATCTGCCAAAAAACAGGTGGTTTTAATAACATCATCAAAGGAAAGCCCTGCCTCCTCTAATACTGCCTTAATATTCTCACAAACCCTTACTGTCTGCTCCTCAATAGTATCACCTGCAATCTCTCCTGTAGATGGATCTAAAGGAATTTGTCCTGAGGCAAATAGAAAATCTCCCACTTTAACAGCCTGAGAATAGGGTCCCACTGCTGCAGGCGCTTTATTCGTTGAAATAATTTTCTTATTCATACTCTCTCCAGTCCTGTATTAAAAAATAAACCGCAGTCTAAGCTCTAATATGAGTGCCGGTCTGACCTAATATACCCTCTTTAGCCTTACTAAGCTCTGTAATAAGAGCAGTCCTTCCAGCCTTTGAGCCCGCAAAATCTATAGCAGCCTCCACCTTAGGCAGCATAGAACCGGGAGCAAAATGACCCTCACTGCAATATTTCTTTGCCTCATCAACCGTAATATCACCAAGCAGCCTTTCATCAGGCTTTCCAAAGTTTAATGCCACCTTTTCCACTGCTGTAAGGATAATCAGTACATCTGCATTAAGTTCCCTGGCTAAAAGTGAGCTGGCTAAGTCCTTATCTACAACTGCCGCCGCTCCCTCCAGATGATTGCCATCTGCTTTCATAACAGGGATTCCGCCGCCGCCGCAGGCAACCACTACATGACCGGTATCTACCAAAGCTCTTATTGTGGAAATTTCCACAACCTGAGTAGGCTTAGGGCTGGCAACTACTCTCCTGTAACCTCTTCCGGAATCCTCTACAATATCATAGCCCTTTTCCCTTTGAAGCTTTTCAGCCTCATCCTTGGTCATAAAGGCACCAATCGGTTTGGTAGGATTCTTGAAAGCACTGTCCCCGGGATCTACCATTACCTGAGTCAGTACTGTAGTAACATCCTGGCCTATACCCCTGTTGTACAGCTCCTCTCTCAGGGCATTTTGCATATCATATCCTATATACCCCTGACTCATGGCTGTACAAACAGAAAGGGGTACCGGGGGGTATTTACTCTCATTACTCTTTGTAAGCAATGACATAGCCTCCTGTATCATACCAACCTGAGGACCATTACCATGAGCAATAACCAGTTCATGACCCTGCTCTATCAAATCTACGATTGCCTTGGAGGTTCCCTTTAAGGCTTCCATTTGTTCCGGAAGATTATTGCCCAGGGCGTTTCCGCCCAAAGCAACCACTATTCTTTTTTTATCTTTCATAATATCACCAAATTTTAATTTATCTTTACCACCTTATCGAACTGAGCTCTAAAGAACTCGGTCAGTTAGAACTTCTTTCTAAGAATATCCTGCTTATCAAGCATGTTAAGGGCGGTTACCGGATCCTTAACCTTTGAAAGCATAATCATAGCTGCAATTACATAAGGCTTATAGCTTGCCTGCTTATAAAGAGGAACAATATAACGATCAAATACGCTTGCATCAACTTCGCCCTCATCACAGGAAACACCGGTAATATCAGCAGGAAGACAATGTAGATATAATGCCTTTTTGTCTTTTGTCTTTTTCATCATATCCTCTGTACAAGCCCAATCCTTATGCTCAGAATTCTGCTTTAACAATTCTTTTTCCAAGGCATCAATTCCAGCCTGATCACCCTGAGCATAAAGCTTAGTTCTCTTTTCCATAGCTGCAAAAGGTGCCCAGCTCTTAGGATATACAATATCTGCATCCTTAAAGGCTTCCTCCATGCTATTAGTCTTGGTAAAGGAACCACCTGTACTCTTGGCATTCTTTCTGGCAATTTCTTCAATATCACTCATTACCTCATATCCCTTAGGATGAGCAAGGGTAACATCCATTCCAAAACGTGTAAATAATCCTATTACACCCTGAGGAACAGATAACGGCTTTCCATAGCTGGGTGAATAAGCCCAGGTCATGGCAACCTTTTTGCCCTTAAGATTCTCAACTCCTCCAAAGTAATCAATAACATGAGCCATATCAGCCATACACTGAGTAGGGTGATCCACATCACACTGAAGATTTACAAGGGTCGGACGCTGTTCAAGAATACCCTGCTTATTTCCATCGGTAACAGCTTCCATAAACTGGGTTTGATACTTATGTCCTTCACCGATAAACATATCATCTCTGATACCAATTACATCTGCCATAAAGGAAACCATGTTTGCAGTTTCTCTTAAGGTTTCACCATGGGCTATCTGAGATTTCTTCTCATCTAAATCAGAAACTGTAAGTCCCAGAAGATTGCAGGCGCTTGCAAAGGAAAACCTTGTTCTGGTGGAATTATCACGGAAAATGGATATCCCAAGACCGGAGTCAAATATACGGCAGGACTTATTATTCTCTCTTAAATCCCTAAGCGCATTAGCAACGGTAAATACTGCTGCTATTTCATCATCAGTCTTGTCCCATGTCCAATAAAAATCATTATTGTACATCTGGGCATAATCAAGGGTTGCTAATTTTTTAGTTAAATCTGATAATTTTGACATGTTTTTCTCCTTTTTATCTATTGTAATAATCACTTATCACCTGCATAAATTCCGGGTGTTGCTGCAAGTACAGCGGCTACAGTTACCAGATCCTGCTTATATGTAACCTCATTAGGCGCATGTGCCTGAGACTCGGCTCCGGGGCCAAAGCCTACACAGGGAATTCCAAACCTGCCCTGAATGGATACTCCATTTGTAGAGAAAGTCCATTTATCAATTAACGGACGACCCTCTCTCTTATCCATTGATTCGGGAACACCTATTCTTTCCTCACCAAACATGGCTGAATAAGCCTTATATACAGCCTGTACATGGTCTGCATTCTCCTTATTTATCCATGTGGGGAAATAGCTTTCAGTCTTATATACATGACCGTTCCAGGCAGGTCTGTCATACATATACATGGACACCTTTACATCATCCTTATATTTTTGGCAGGCAGGCAAGTCTCTTATTTCCTGCAGGCAAGATTCAAAGGTTTCTCCAGCTGTCATACGGCGGTCAAGGGAAATTGCACAGCTGTCTGCCACTGCACAACGGCTGGGGCTTGTGTAGAATATCTGGGATACTGTTACTGTTCCACGACCTAAGAAGTTTGCATCCTCATAGTGCTCAGGATTATACTTCTTGCTTAACATCTTAACCAGACCTTTAATCTTTGTGCCGTCAGCATCGTCATTTTCATTTAATTCCTTAACTTCGCTTATTACCTCTGCCATTTTTATAATGGCATTATCTCCTCTTTCAGGGGCAGATCCATGGCAGGAAACACCGTGCATATCAACCCTTATTTCCATACGTCCCCTGTGACCTCTATATATACCGCCATCTGTAGGCTCTGTGGAAACTACAAATTCCACCTGTTTTTTAGCCTCTTCTTCTCCGCCGAAATACTCATTTACTATGGATTGCCAGCATAATCCGTCACAATCCTCCTCCTGAACAGAGCCAACTACCATAATCTTATAGCCATCAGGAATTATTCCAAGATCTTTCATAATCTTAGCACCATAGGTTGCGGAAGCCATTCCACCTTCCTGATCGGAACCGCCACGACCGCCTATAAGATTGCCCTCGTCAAATCCCTCATAGGGATCAAAATCCCAGTTTTCAATATTTCCAATACCAACTGTATCAATATGGGAATCCAGTGCTATAATTTTATCGCCTGTACCCATCCAGCCAATAACATTACCCAGCTTATCAAATTCTACCTTGTCATATCCAAGCTTTTCCATTTCGGCAGCTATACGCTTTACAACTCCCTCCTCCTCACAGGATTCACTGGGAATTTTAATCATATCCCTCAGAAATTGTATCATATCGGGTTCATAATCCTTTGCTTTCTTTTTGATAGCTTCAAAATCCATAGTAACGGGCTCCCTTCTAAATACCTTTATTAATTAGTGCTTAGCACAATAACCACAAAACAATTATACAGCCTATTTAACAGTAGTCAACAAAAATTTTGTTTAGTAACAAAAATTTTTTGATATGTATTTCATCACCCCTAAAAGACAAGCATTACCAATGCTTCTGGACTTGTCTGATATAGTAAAACAATTATCTCTTTCACTCACTCTAGGATCAATATCCGCTATTTTCATCCCGGCATTTACAAAAAATTTTTCTCTGATAATCCCGCGGAGCACACCTGAAATTGTAGCATAAATATATTCATTTTTACCAGTATCTAAATCTGTAATTAATGCTAAATTTTCTCCTAATCTCACCATATCTCCAATATTTTTTAACAGCTTTATTTCTCCTGATATCAGTGCATGGATAACTCTGTCCTCATCGTGACCCGCAATAAGCCCTGGCACCCCGGTATTTGCAAGGGCACTTCCATTATAAATAAGTCTTCCAAGGTTATGCCCTCTCATGGTTTCTATAACTAAATCACAATCCTCTCCTGCAATAAATCCCGGTCCCAAGGCTATCACAAAATCCGCCATGGTTATTTTCGTTCCAATGTTTCTTTTTGCAATTATTGCATCGATTAGAATTTTGGGTTTAGGAATGTCCTGTAAAAATGACAGGCTAGAATCCACTATTAAGGCTATTCTTTCTATGTCAATAATTTTCTCTGCCTCACTATAGCTTTCCGCCAGCCTGCAGGTTATATTTTCAACTATTTGACTCCCGCTATACACAGCCTCGCAAAATGATACCGAACGCCTGATTGCCATAGGCATATCAGTTTCCACCAAAAGCATTCTAAAACCCGCATTAAATAGAGAATAAGCCACCCCTGTAGCTAAATCCCCTGCTCCTCTTATAATAATTGTATCCCTTTTAATATCAAATTTATTCACATTATCATTTCTATAGTTTTGGCAATTCTCTTTTAATGAATTTGCCCTTATTTTCAGATACTATTTTCCCATCCTCAGCCACAAGATTACCCCTTAGGAATACCTTTGTGATTGCCCCCTGTAAAGTCATTCCGTCATATGGACTATAGCCTGCCTTTGAAGGGTCATTTAAGCATGAATACACCTCTTTAGCCTCTGGGTCAATAAGCACAATATCTGCATGCAGACCCTCTTTAATCCTGCCCTTTATATGAGAAAGCCCATATATATCGGAAGCCCTTTCCGAAAGCAGCCTTGCCATGTCTTCCTTTGTGATTCTGTTTTTTGCAACCCCCTCCGAAAATATGAGTCTGCCCCTCATGGATACGCCGGGCAGTCCACCGGGGATGAGCCTAAAGTCCTCTTTCCCCAATTCCTTTTGCTCTAACGTAAAGGAACAATGGTCTGTAGCAATGGTATCTATTTCCCCATTGGAAACAGCCTCCCAAAGCGCTTCAATATCCTTTTGGGTTCTAAGGGGCGGAGCGCATACATATGCAGCACCCTCAAAATTCGGTTTGTCTAAATTTTTATCCTCCAGCAAAAGATAGTGGGGGCAAGTTTCTGCCAATACTATCTGACCTCTTTTTCTGGCAGCCCGAACCTCCTCTAATGCTTCCTTGCAGGTTAAATGAACTACCATTGCCGGTGCATTTTGCTCCCCTGCCATATACAAAAATCTATTAACTGCCTCAGCCTCTGCTATGGCAGGTCTTGTTCTATAGTGAGAACCGGGATTCTTTATTCTTTCGTCACCGGCATATTCCTCCCTCAATGCATCTATCATACCTGCATTTTCACAATGACAGCCGGTAAAAGCACCAAGCTCATTAAGTCTTTTTATTGCAAGATATGCATCATGATCCTCAAGCTGTATGTCATAGGTTAAATATATTTTAAAGGTGGTAATCCCCATATCAATCATATCCTGGCACTGATTTTTTATCTCTTCATTCCATTCGGTTATGGTTTGGTGTATGGAAAAGTCACAGGAAACTCCTGCCTTTGCCTTTTTAAGCCAATTTTCAGCTCCGGTAATCAGACTTTCACCCGGATATGCCGTACCGTAATCTATAAATGTGGTTGTACCCCCGGCTACCGCTGATTTAGATCCTGAATTAAAATCGTCGGCAGTTACGGTACCCGCCACATATAGATTAAAATGGGTATGAGCATCTATAAAACCGGGAAATGCCAAAAGTCCTGTGGAATCTATCACCTTGACATCATCACAGCTTATATTTTCCCCTACCTTTTCTATTATTTCTCCGTTAATTAATATGTCTCCGATAAAGGAGCCATCCCCTCTAACCACTGTTACATTTTTTATAAGAGTTTTCATATTAATCCCTTCGCCTTTAACCTTGCCTTATTGGTCTTTTTAACTGCCTTGAATATATTTTCATACCCTGTGCAGCGACATAGATGTCCCGATAAAAGCTTTCTTAATTCCTCATCTGTAAAATCCTTTTCCATATTAAGAATTTCCACCGCCGTCATAATAAATCCCGGGGTACAAAAACCGCATTGTACAGCAGCCTCATCAATAAATGCCTGCTGAATATCACTAATACTTCCATCAGTATTCATTAGTCCCTCCAGAGTATGTATGTCCTTCCCCTCAGCCCATACCGCCAGATAAATGCAGGAATTAAATGCCTCTCCATCAATAAGTACATTACACGCGCCGCATTCTCCAACCTCACAGCCCTTTTTCACACTGGTAAGTCTATAATCATTCCTAATCATATCTGTTAAGGAGGAACGCACATCAATATTCTTTTCTACCTTTTTCCCGTTAATTGTACATTTTACAAGCTTATATTGTCTCTCACTCATATCTTGCCTCCTGAACGTATAATCGACTCCTTAAGAGCTCTTTTTGCCATTTCAACACCCACCTGTTTTCTAAACCCGGAACCGGCTCTCCAGCTGTCTCTGGGATTAATATCCAAAAGAAGGGCTTCTCCTATCTCGTCTACAGACTCCTGACATACCGGCTTGTTTTGCCCTAATGCCTCTGCCTGTACTGCCCTAATGGGTACAGGTGCTGCCACACCAACCCCAATACGTACATCTTCTATTATAGTCTTATCCTTTGACAGCTTCACATTAACAGAAACGCCAAGTGTTGCTATTTCCATGGAATTCCTCATTCCATATTTAATATAATATCCATTATAGTCCTCGTATCTTTCCTTGGGAATACGGATTGCTACTTGAAGTTCTCCTGGATTAAGATTTACCTGCTTTGCCTTTATATACCAATCCTTAATCGGAATAATTCTGGTACCGTCCATGCCCCGCACCTCAATTTCGGCATCTAATGCTGTTAATGTAGAGGCTGAGTCTGCACTTGTTACACCATTACAGGTATTTCCTCCAATTGTTCCTATATTCCTTATTTGCGGGCTCCCTACCTGATCCACTGCCTCTCCTAATACCAGCAGATGTTTTTTTATTATCTCTGAGGCTGTAATATGGCTAAAGCTTGTAAGGGATCCTATCCGAATACATCCGTCACTAAGCATTTCCACCCCCCGCATTTCATTAATGGAATATATGCTTATAAAACTTCCGCCTGCCCTTTTCCCCTCTCGTATTTGTACCAGCACATCACTTCCCCCTGCTATTATTTCAGCCTCCGGGTACTGATTAAGAAGTTTTATAGCATGATCTATAGAATCCGCCTCATATAATTTTCCTATATCGTACATTGCTAATCCTTTCTAAATAAGCCCTTCCTCTTTAAATCTGTTATAAAGTATATGGGGGCGCAAAGGTGCGTCATTAATTGCCACACCTGTCGCATTTAATACCGCATTTCTTATTGCCGGCGCCACCGGACAGGCAGGCGGTTCTCCCAAAGCCTTTGTACCGTATGCACTGGTCGGCTCAGGATTCTCAACAAATTGGCCCTCTAAATGGGGGTGATCCATAAAGGTGGATAATTTATAATCCAATAAATTATTATTTAGGGGTTTTCCTGTTTTTTCGTCAAAAAGCAAGATTTCAGAAAGACCAAAACCAATTCCCATACTCATTCCGCCATGTACCTGTGCCTCTGCCAATTGGGGATTGATAAGAGTTCCGCAATCATGAACATTTACAATATTTACCAGATTAACCTTGCACATAGGTACATCCACCTCCACTTCTGCAAAGCAGCAGCCAAAGGAATACGCATTGTTCTTGGTTTGATAACTGTACTCTGCTGTAATATATTCTGCATCAGTCATCGAGTAAAGTACTTCAGTAGCGAGTTCACCTAGGCTCATAAGGACTCTGCCATCTGTGGTTCTTATAATATTTCCATCACAAATATCCAAATTGTATGTTGGCTGCCTTGTTATATTTTTAGCATGACCTAATATTTTTCCTCTGAGTATCATGCCTGTTTCTTTAATGGCAAAACCTGCCGTATAGGTTTGTCTTGAAGCGTAGGCACCTGTACCAAAAGGAGTTACATCTGTATCCTGATTGGATATTATGTTAACCTTTTCAAAGGGAATACCAACGGCATCAGCAGTCATTTGAGAAAATGCCGTATCCGCACCCTGCCCTATTTCCGTTTCCCCTACCTGTACCTGAACAGAACCATCCTGATTTAAAATCATCCTGCAGGAGGATATCTCCAAAGCAATTGGCCAGACTGCGGTATTATACCAAAATGCCGCCATACCAATACCCTTTCTGATAGGTCCCGTCTGAGGTTTGGAATACTCCTTAAGCTTATTATGGTAATCAATATACTCTATTGCCTTGTCAAAGCTTTGATTATAGGTATCGAAATACATCTCATTTTTAGAGAAATTATCTACATATCCCTTAGGCATAATATTTTGCCTGCGGAATTTAAGAGAGTCCATATTAAGTGCCCTTGCCACATCCTCTGTATGACTTTCCATTGCAAACATTGCCTGAGGAATACCATAGCCCCTCATGGCTCCTGCCACGGGACGATTGGTAAATACTGTATAACAATCACACTCAACATTTTCACAGGGATACATTTGCGGAAAAGCTCCCATTCCCTTGGCAGCAATACTATGGCCATGACTGGCATACCCCCCCTGATTAGAATAAAGCACCAGCTTTCTGGCAGCATATGTACCATCCGATCTTACCCATGAAGTAATTTCATATATCTGCGCATGTCTTACTCTATTAGATACAAAGGTTTCTTCTCTGCTGACATCCAGCTTTACAAGACGTCCGCCGACTACCTCACATAAGTAAGCACATAGCGGCTCATATAACGCGTCTTGCTTATTTCCAAATCCACCGCCAATATAAGGCTTAATTATCCTTACTCTGCCCCAATTAATTCCCAATGCCTGTCCCACTATACGCCTTGTAATATGTGGTATTTGGGTACTGGAATACAGTATAAATCTGCCTGCTTCCTTTCTGCAGAAACATATAAAATTCTCAATGTGAGCATGCTGAACTGTAGGTGTCGTATACACACCCTCCACCTTTATCAGCCCCGGTTCTTTAATGGCATTTTCATAATTACCGATTCTAATATCCGTATGCTTTAATACATTATTAGGGTATTCGCTGTGAATAACAGGTGCGCCTTCCTTCATGGCTTCTACAGGGTCCATTACAAAGGGATATTCCTCATATTCCACCTTTATTGCCCGAACTGCCCTTACAGCAGATACCTCATCCTCTGCAATAACAGCAGCCACCTCATCACCATAATAGCGAACATGGGTATTTAACAAATATCTGTCCGCCACGTCCTGATGGGAAACATCCACTGACCAGGGATGTCCTGCAGTGGGAAATTTAATCTTCGGTACATCAAAGCAGGTAACAATCTTTACCACACCATCAATCTTTTCTGCCTCTTTAGTATCAATGGAAATAACCCTGCCATGGGTAATTTCAGAATGCTTTATTTTAACTATCAAAGCAGACGCGTCACATATATCATCTGTATATAAAGCCCTGCCTGTCACTTTATCAAAGGCATCCACTCTCTTATGACTTTTACCTACTTCCATAATTATTCTCCTTTTTCTATATGTTATAATCACAAAATGATTGAAATATCCTTCACTCTTATATTGCAGCAATCACGCAGTGATTGCTAATCTTGAATTGTTTGACTCAATCAATCCTGACCCAGGTACAAAAGCAAAAATAAGAGCTTGCTCAATATTGCTCTTCCTCACAAAGTGCCTGCTTAGGACACTTTGATATACACATCCCACAAATAAGGCATAAATTCCCATCAATATCCGGACGCTTATCCACCATTTGAATGGCTCCTGCCGGACACTGCTTTTCACATATGCTGCAGCCTATACATTTTTCGCTATCAAGCTTAATCTTTGGTTGTTCTGTCTTTTCACCGGATTTTTTATAAACTGACTCTATAGGTAATGAATATCTTCTAACTCCATCAAGCTGATAATATGCTTCTGTTATAGCAGGGGCTGTAGGGATTGAAGTAATCTCTCCGATTCCTATGGCTCCATTTGCAATATTAAGCCCCTCCTTATTGACAATAATAGGAACAATATCGGGAATTTCATGAGCTCTAAACAATCCCAGCTTTCCAAATCTGCCTGTCGGATTACAGTTGTCACCTATTGGATATTTCTCTCTTAGGGCATAACCCATACTCATTACAACTCCACCCTCTATCTGTCCCTCACAGGCAACCTTATTAACCACCTGTCCCACATTGTGGGCAGCAATTATCGTTTCAATTTTTCCACTATTCTTATCTAAAATTGCCATCTGAGTCGCATATCCGTAAGCCACATGTGACACGGGATTTGGAACATCCGCCCCCAGAGGATCGGTTTTAGCCAGATATTCCCCATAAAACTCCCTGCCAACAAGCTTAGTTATGTCGCCTTCCGCCTCCTTATAAGCCGCATTAAACAGCTCACAGGCACGTCTTACTGCTTCTCCTGTAATGGTCGTTTGCCTGGATCCTGAGGTATCTCCTGAGTCCGGTGCAATCCAGGTATTTGACCTTTCATATACTATATCACCTCTTGAAAGGGAGGTGTTGGTACAAACAATTTGTACTAAAACAGTACCTAACCCCTGCCCAATACAGGATGCACCGCTATATATATGAAGTTTATTATCCTCCTCTATAATGAGCTTTGCTCTGCCCCAATCCGGAAGTCCAACTCCTACTCCTGAATTTTTCATGGCACAGGCTATACCCACAGGTTTCCCAAGATCAACAGCCCTATCATATTTAGGCTTTATCACCTCCAGGGTTTCCACCAATCCTGTTTCCGGTCCCACAATCTGTCCGTTTGGCAAAACTTCCCCAGGTCTTATTGCGTTGATATAACGTATTTCCCAAGGGCTAATTCCTATTTTTTCAGCCATCATATTAAGGAGACTCTCAATGGCAAAATTGGTCTGGGTAACTCCAAATCCCCTAAAGGCCCCCGCAGGAGGGTTGTTGGTATAATAAGCAGTCCCCTCTATTTCAAAATTCTCATATGCATAGGGTCCTGCTGCATGGGTACAGGCTCTCTCTAACACAGGTCCTCCAAGGGAAGCAAAGGCTCCTGTATCAGAAATAACCTTTGCCTTTACACCCATTATCTTTCCACCCTCATCACAGCCTAGGGTAAAATCCATAGAAAACGGGTGTCTTTTAGGATGTATTAACAAGGACTCCTCCCTTGTAAATTTCACCTTAACCGGCTTTTTTGTAACGTAGGCAACGAGAGCTGCATGGTGCTGTACAGACATATCCTCTTTGCCTCCAAATCCTCCGCCTATAAGCAGGTTTTGCACCTTGGTTCTGATCTGACCTATCCCAAGTAATGCTGCACACTCATGTAATGTAGTATGAGAGCTTTGGTCTGTAGTAAGAAGCATAACACCATCATCTTCAGGAGTCGGATATGCCACACAACATTCCGGCTCCAAAAAAGCGTGCTCAGTCCAGGGAGTTTCAAAATGACCTGAAATAACGTGCTTTGAATTTTCTATACTTTCTGCAGCATTCCCCCTTGAGACAAATTTATGTGCCTGTATATTATTTTCCTTATCCAAAAATACAAGAGGTGCATCGGGTGCTGCCGCCTCCTTGGGATTATGTACACACGGCAATTCCTCATATTCTATCTTAACCAATGCCTTTGCCTTTTTAAGAATACTTTCCTCTTCGACAACAACTATACATATGGCGTCACCAAGATAATGAGTAACCTCTCCCACCGGAATTAGAGTATATTGATCCTTTACAATATGTCCTACAATATTTTGTCCACCCTCCGGAATATCATCTGCTGTAAGTACTGCCACAACCCCCGGTAATTCCAGTGCTTTACTTTTATCAATGGAAAGCACTCTCGCTCTTGGATACTTACTCCTTATAGCTGAAGCATAGGTTATACCCTCTAAATAAATATCATCCGGGTATTGCCCTGTTCCTGTCACCTTTTCCTTAACATCAATCCTAATGGGACTCCCCCCCACATCAAAGGACTCTTCTAAATCATCAGGAATTTCATTATTACGAATACAGTCACCGGCAAGCTTTATTGCCTGAATTATCTTTACATAGCCTGTACATCTGCAATAATTGTTTTTAATAGCAGAAACAATTTCCTCATTTGCAGGATTATTATTTTTATCCAGTAAAGCCTTGGCACACATAACCATTCCCGGTATGCAGAAACCACACTGAACAGCCCCCACCTTCCCAAAAGCATAAGAATAAAGGGACTGTTCTTTTTTTGTAAGTCCCTCTACTGTTATTATATTCTTTCCTTCACATTTTTGCAGATTCAGCACGCAGGCTCGCACTGTACGGCCATCTATAATGACCGTACAGGCACCACAGGCGCCCTCTGAACATCCATCTTTTACAGAGGTAAGCCTTAAATCATCCCTTAAAAATCGTAAAAGAGATTTATTTCCCTTAATATCATAGGTTTTTCCGTTAACAACAAAGGACATACTAACTCCTTGGCACCATATAGCCGTAGTCTTTCCAAACTGCCTTAACTATATTTATATAATTGTCCTCATTATCATTCACCCTGATTTTGTAGCTGCCCTTTTCATCTGTAAAGTAAAACCCTTCATTCTCTGACTCATTATAGTCTTTTTCGTTGGCAAATAAC
Source organism: Lachnospiraceae bacterium (assembly GCA_041776485.1). Lineage (GTDB taxonomy): Bacteria > Bacillota > Clostridia > Lachnospirales > Lachnospiraceae > JBHBQE01. The sequence continues at coordinate 37,876 of JBHBQE010000015.1, forward strand.
GTAAGCTTTGCCTTATAAGGGGCAGATTCAAATGGACAGAAACTATTACAGTTCCCACATTCATTACACATATAATCCACATGGATAATCTGGTGCATAAGGATTCCCGGTACCTTAATGGCAATATTGGCTCTATTGGGACATACCTGAGCACAATTTTCACAAATAAAATTGCAGGCAAGACATCTGTCATCCGCCTCCGCATTTGCCTCCCTTATGATACCCCTCTTGTCATATATCTTGTCCTCATCTGTCTCAAAGAATATATAGCTCTTGACCTGGGCACCCAGGATTGCTTCGGCACATTTCATAGCCCCTGCAATTGCCTTAACAACTACAGAGCCGCCTATGGCGCCGTCTCCTGCTGCATATATACCGGAAACACTGGTTTCCCCTGTAGCAGAATCTAAAACAGGTCTGCCTTTTTCATCCACATCAATGCCGTTTGCCACATAGAAGTCCTTATTAACTCCCTCACCCAGAGAGGCAATTAACGTATCACAGGGTATCTCAACAATCCTGTCAGTAGATTTAACTCCCCTTCTGCCGTCAGCACCTATCTCTCCCAATTCCATTTTCTTGCAGGAAAGCTTGCCATCCTTTAATCCAACAGGTGCCAATAGCTCTCTAAACTCTACTCCCTCATGGATAGCCTCTAGTAATTCCTCTTCATCTGCAGGCATATAGCGCTTGGTACGTCTGTAAACTATATAAACATTTTTAACGCCCTTGTTTTTTTTGGCAGCCCTAGCTGTGTCCATAGCAGTATTTCCTGCACCGATTACAACCACATTTTCTCCTAAGTCCACATTAAGGTTGGTTTTTCTGGATTCACCCAAGAATTTATGAGCGTTAATATAACTGCCCTCACTAAGCTCTAAAGAAGCCTCCTTATGCGCACCAATAGCAATGATTGCATAGGCTGCTCCTTCACTTTCCATAAGAGCCTTTACATCAGTAATTTTCTTTCCTGTAACAAATTTTGCACCATATGCTTCAGCAAAGCTTATGTCTTTTTCTATAGCGGAATCAGAAATTCTAAACTCCGGAATTATATTGGCAACAACTCCGCCCAGCTTTTCATTCTCATCATATACAGTAACATCTGCCCCTGCCCTTGCCAAGAAGTACGCACTAGCAATTCCTGCCGGACCACCTCCGATTATGACTACCTTTTTGCCATTCTTTTTTTGCACTTTAATCTTGGAAATAATGCTGTCATATCCCTTTTTTGCGGCTATCAGCTTATTCTTTCTGATATTTACAGGACTTTCATAATAGTTTCTAGTACAGTGCGCCATACATGCATGATTACAAATTGTCCCTGTAATATAAGGAAGCGGGTTTTTATCAAGAATTATATCCAGCGCCTTTTCATACTCTCCGTTATTTACAAGCTTTCCATAGGATGTTATATCCTGATGAATCGGACATGTGTCTTCACAGGGTGCAACAAAACACCCAATAAGTGGAGATGTGCCTCCGTTTTTACGAATCGGTGCAGGCTTAATCGGTTTAACATGATAGGGGTCGGTTTTAGCGTTTTCAAGTACAGTTCTAAGTCCCTCCACATTTATTCCGCTAAACTCTCCCGGAAGCACCTCAAGACATTTTTCTGCCACCTGAATAAATCTTTCATATCCTCCCGGCTTAAGCAATGTGGTAGCCATAGTTACAGGCCAAATACCTATATTTAACAGACCTTGAATATTATTGGCATCAGCTCCTCCTGAATAGGAAATACGAAGCTTGCCGTTAAATGCCTCTGACAGCTTAAGGGCAACAGATAGTGAAAGGGGATAAAGTGACTTCCCCGACATATACATTTCTTCGCTGGGAAGTTGATTTTCCTTAACATCCACAGGAAAAGTATTTGTGATTTTTACGCCGAATTCAAGACCTTTAGTTTCAGCAAGAGCCATAAGTCTTTCCATCATCGGGACTGCATCCTCAAACTGCAAATCCTCTTTAAAATGCAAATCCGTAAACTGAATATAGTCGTAACCCATTTCATCAAGAATTTTCCTGGCATATTCATAGCCCAGCAAAGTGGGATTACATTTAATAAAGGTATGAAGATTTTTCTCCTCCAGTAAATAGGTGGCAATGCGCTCTATCTCATCCGGAGGACATCCATGCAATGTGGATAATGTGGCACTTGTACATACAGAACTGGAAATACTGTCCAAGTCCTCCTTTGTAAAGTTCTTAAACGTATCAATATGAGCCTCTAACCAGGCATAACACTCTTTGAATATGGGAGTATCCTTCGCTTCCTTCATACCTTCAATGAAATTATCAATTTTGGGAAGCTTTATTCCCTCCAAGTCATAGCCTACAGACATATTAAACTGAAATCCGTCCATATCACCCAGTTCAAATTCCTTTGCAATAAACTTAAGCATAAACCAAGCTTTTACATATTCATCAAAGGCCTGCGGTACATAAAGCTCTGTGGACCATTCACAGTTATAGCATTCATCATCTGCCAAAATGCAGGGTTTGGAAACCGGTAAATCCTCTCCGTCCAACTTTTGAACAGTCTTTAATTCAAAAAATCTTGCACCACCAACATAGCTTGCAACTATATTTTGAGTAAGCTGGGTATTAGGTCCTGCTGCCGGCCCTACGGGAGTCTCAAGCTTATTCCCAAATATATTACAAAATCGACTCGGATCGGCTTTGTATTTTTTCTTCATTCCAAAAATACTGCCCTTTCTGCTTTCCTCCAGTACCCAAGTCATAAGCTGACTAAAAGCCATTGGGGTCATTCTATCGCTCATTTTCTACCTCCCTTATACCTTTTCAATAATAGAATTTTATAATATAATTTTATACTAAATTTATATTATAGGCTAACTTTTGTTGATGCAAAAAATTTTTACATCAACAAAAATTATTTGTTTTAATACTATTCCTGCTTTCTCTAAAAGTCAACTATATTTTAGTATATTTTTACTATAAAATTATATACAAAATAAAATCTTGTATACAATTCACACAATATTTTTATAAATAGTATTTGCCATTATTTTCCTCTTGTGCTATTCTTTTGTAGTTACATTTACGGTATAAAAATAAAGCTATGAAAAATATTCCAATTACAGATAATCTCATACAAATAGCCAACGCATTAGCTGCTCAATTCGGACAAAATTGTGAGGTGGTGATACATGACCTGCTGTCTAAAGATCCGGAGCATACTATTTTACACATAGTAAACGGCAATGTTACAGGCAGAAAACAGGGTGACTCCCTTTCAAAAATCGTGTTGGAAAGCATGGAAAAGCTGGCAAAGGATGAACCCTTGGAAAGTCGTTTTGCATATCACACCAGCACTCCTGATGGAAGACTTTTAAAAAGCAGTACAATAGTTTTAAATGACCATACAGGAAAACCAAGATATATCCTGTCGATAAATTTTGATATTACAGGGCTTGTTCATATTGAGGAAAATCTTAAATTTATAACCGGAGTTGATGACAGCAATGCGGACAGCATATCTATTCCCAGCACAGTTGTAGATTTATTAGACGACTTGCTAAGACAAAGTGCAAAGCTGATAGGTAAAGAACCTGCCCTTATGAGTAAAGAGGAAAAAATTAAGGCAATAAGATTTTTAAATGACTCCGGTGCTTTTCTGATAATGAAATCCGGAGATAGAATTGCAGAATTTTTTGGACTTAGCAAATATACGCTGTATAGCTACGCAGAAATAAATAAACCTCATTAATTTATATCCTCTGTACTGTCTATATCCATAAGCTTATCTGCACTTAAATAATGTCTGTACATTTTTGCTCTGTTTTTTTCTATTATTCCCATAGCACCCTGTTCACCCTCTATGGAAAGGAGTGCTTTTGCATTCTCGTTATTCAATCGCAATATGCCGGGATTAGAGCAAAAGCCTCTGGTACACATACAGCCTGCTTCATTTTCTGAATAAAAATAAGATGTGATGAAATCTAAAATATCAGCTTTTCGCAGTTCAGGCATATCCGCCAGGAAAAACCCCACATCGGTAAAATCATTTTTAATTGCATATTCTGTAGCAAGCTTAATAGAGGCACTTATTCCCTCAATAGCATTTTCATTTCTTATACTATCGGGATAGGCAGAAAGAATATCCTCATAAGTACTTATGACAAGAATATTACTTATACCATTCAAGCTTTTATTAACCATAATAAGCTCGTCCAGCATATGCTTAAAAAGAGGCTTACCTCTATAATCAGCAAGTAATTTATTCCCCTTAAATCTCCTACTAAATCCTGAAGCAAGAAAAGCCATAAGCAGCTTTCTTTTGCCCGTATCCGGAAGTACCGGTTTATTGGTGGGACTGTAGAAAATTTTAGAATCAGGATATTGTTTGGACAGAGGCTTAATATAATATTTTTCTGCAATAAATTTTAAAATCTCAGGGGTAACTTTGCAATCCTCTCCTGAATAGGCGACAAAATTCTGACATACCTCTGATAATTTTCTGCCTACAGCCTGAGTTCCCATAATTATATGTATTTCATCGGAATTTTCCGGAATAACCGGCTCATAGCTTCTCGGAATTTTCACAGGCATGGATCTGGATCCGTCTGCCTCCACCAACACATAATCAAAATCTCCACAAAGCTTATCAAACACTGTATCCCCGGGATAGGATAATTTCCCATTATCCTCTGCTTTCCCCACCACACTATAACCTTTTTTGTTTATTAAATCACAATTAAATATATGTGTCGTAGTTGTTAATGCGACTGTTTTTCCTGCCTCTAAATATTTTATTGCTTCCCTGTGCAAAAAGCTGGTTTTTCCACCGGCGCCCACTGCAGATATAATATAAGCCATATCAGGGTCTTATAATGCTGCCTGCCTGTTCCAGTATTTCCACAATCTCATACATATTGGTAACAGTGCCCACTGCCAGTTCCTCCTTTAAGCCATAGAAATCAAGACAGGTTCCACAGCTTAATATTCTAACTCCCGCCCTGGAAAGACCAGCTAAATCCTCTAAGGATTCAGAGCCGTTAGAGGCAAGCTTTACTCCCCCGTTATAGCATAATATTGTATCCGGCAGATTATCCTGCTGAGTTAATGAAAATATAAAGGCTTTCATTAAATTTCTGCCTAATTTATCATCTCCTGTTCCCATGGTTTCAGAGGATAATACAACTACCTGATTTTTACTCACGGAACTATCATTGTATATTTCACATTCAAACTCCCTGCCTTCCTCGGTCTTATCCTTTTCTGTAATTTCCATGATTACCTCATATTCCTTATCACTTATAGTTTTGCTCTCTACCTCATAATTCCTTGATTTGGCAAATTTAATAAGGTTTTCTACCGCAATCTTATTATCCACATATACTGAAACTTTATCACCCACCGCCATATTTTCTGTAGCTTTTTTAGTTTCCACTACAGGTAGCGGACAAGCAAGACCTTTTGCATTAACTATTTTTTCCATTTACAATCTCCTTTAAAGCTGTTACTGCACTTTCCACATCACTTATATTATTAAAATGAGAAAAGGAAAACCTTACTGCCCCCATTTTTTTAGTGCCGATACTTTCATGGGCAAGAGGGGCACAATGGCCTCCTGTCCTTACAGATATATTATATTTGCTGTATAGTATATCTCCCACTGTATCTGAATCCATACCCCGTACATTTAAGCAAACTATAGAACCCCTGTTAAAATCTGTAAAATCTCCATAAATCATAATATCATTTAATTTTTTAATATAACTATAAAACAATTTGGTAAGCTCAATTTCCTTATTTCTAATATTATCCATTCTAAATTCTTTGATGTATAATGCTCCTGCCATAAGCCCGGCAATTCCGGGTGTATTCAAGGTTCCAGCCTCTAAATGCTCCGGAATTTTACTTGGATGGGTTTTACTATATGTATTAATTCCACTTCCACCCACCTTCAACGGTATAATATCAATATCCTGTGATACCACCATAATTCCTGTACCCTGTGGACCCTGCATCCCCTTATGTCCTGAAGCAACAAGTATATCTATATTTAATTTTTGTACGTCTATAGGGAAAACACCTGCACTTTGGGATGCATCTACAATAAATATCAACCCTCTTTTTCTGGCAATCTCTCCTATTCTCTCAATATCATATAAATTTCCTGTCAGATTTGATATATGAGTTACAATTATTGCCTTTGTAGAGTGTTTTATTAAATCATCAAAATCCTCATAGACCAGTTTTCCATCCTTATCTGCCCTTACAAAGCTTACTTCCACTCCCCGCTTTCTTTGTACATAAAGGGGACGCAGTACGGAATTATGCTCCATTGGAGTAGTAATAGCATTATCCCCGGGCTTTAATACACCAAATATAGCTGTATTTAATCCCTCCGTTGCATTTCCTGTAAAGATAACGCAGGACGGATTTTCAGCATTGAAAAACTCTGCAAGTACCTTTCTGGCATGATATACACCTCTGCCTGCCTGTATTGATACAGCATTTACGCCTCTGCCGGGATTTCCCGGATATAAGAGTGCGTTATTAACCGCCTCTATGACCTCCTTAGGCTTTTTAATTCCTGTTGCCGCATTGTCCAGATTAATCATACATACAGCTCCAAAACATTAATTCCATTATAGGGAAGATTCTCGTTATCTAAAGCTTCTATAATCCTTTCTTTATTTTCGATCAGAGAACACCATGCCATGCCGCAGCCGCTTTCAATTTCTCCCGGCAGCGGAATCAATCTTCCGGCTATTTTCTTTTCAAAAAAAAGCTCCTCCGCCTCAAAGGCAAAGCAGGCACTGTCAAAGGATATAATAAGTCGATTTTCCTTTTTTCTGCTACAGCTCATGGTAACCTGAATTATGCAACATAAATAAATTTATCACCCTTTTCTTCCACCTCACCAATAATAGAAATTTCTGTTTCAACCCCTGCATTTTTAAGCTCTGAATATACAGATTCCACATTATCACCAGGAACACTTGCCAACAATCCTCCTGAGGTTTGGGGATCACAAAGCAAATCAATATATACCTCTTTGGTACCTCCTAAATCCACATCCTCTGTCACAAACTCTCTGTTTCTGTATGCTCCCTCAGGCACAATTCCCATATCTGCAAGATCCATTGCCCCTGTAATATAGGATATCTTGTCCGGATGTATTCTTATGCTTACATCACTTCCCTTAGCCATTTCCAGTCCATGACCTAAAACTCCAAATCCGGTAACATCTGTACAGGCATTAATATTATGCTTTAAAAATACATCCTTTGCCCTTTTATTAAGACTTGTCATGGAATATATTGCCTCCTTAACAGAGCTCTCCTTTGCCATATCTGCCTTGATTGCCGTATTGACTATGCCTACACCGACAGGCTTTGTCAGTATAAGCTTATCCCCTGCTTTAGCAGTGGAATTTGTAAATATTTTATCCGGGTGAACTATTCCGTTTACAGAAAGCCCATACTTTGGCTCATCATCCTGTATGCTATGACCCCCTGCAAGTACCGCTCCTGCCTCCTTTACCTTTAATGCGCCACCCTTTAGGATTTCTCCCAAAATCTCAGGGTCAAGACAATTGGAAAATGCCACTATATTAAGGGCAAGTATAGGCTCTCCTCCCATTGCATATATATCACTTAATGCATTACATGCCGCTATCTGTCCGAATATGAAGGGATCATCCACCACAGGCGTAAAAAAATCCAATGTAGATATAATTGCTACATCATCGTTTATTCTATAAACAGCACCGTCATCATTAGTATCAATTCCCACCAGCAAATTTTCATTTTCAAACTTAGGCAGCTTCCCCAGTATTGAAGCCAGGGTTTTAGGTCCGATTTTTGCAGCACATCCCGCAGTTTTAGATAAAGAGGTTAATTTTACATCACTAATCATAATTTCTCCTGTTTTATTTTCGGAATATTTTTCTAATACAATTCGATTGTTTAAAATAAGCCCTACTATAAAGCAGGGCTTACACTTTATTTAACTGTAATAATATCAGCTAAGGTTTATCATACCGGCACTTTTATCGTCTACTACATAGTATGCGGCATTATTTTCCGGCTTAATATATACCTTTATGTCCTTGTAGCCTTTCTTGCTGTTTTCAGATTTAAACTTTTCCTCACATCGGCTTATTACATCCGTCACCATGTACTGATTCCCTGCAAACTCTACAACAGCAGTTCTGGATATGTCCTTGGAACTTGCCGCTTTTTTAGCCGAGTCAGCCACCTTTTTAACAGTTTCAGTTGCCTTCTTAGCTGTTGCCGTAGCCTTTTTAGCTGTAGTTTTCGCTGTAGATTTAACCTTTGATGTAATTTCCTTAAGGTCCATTGTCGGGTCCGCGTCTAACATAGCAAGCTCCTTTGCCACATCCTTAATATCTTCTGAAAGAGCCTTTGTGATTTTCTTCGATGCTTCTTTTGCTGCCATATACAGTCACTTCCTCTCATAATGAAAACAAAATATTCAAATTTAATTATATGAAACTGATTATCTAAAATCAATGAGCCGTACTATTCTCTTAAAAATTCATATAACTCTCAATAATATTGAAAAAATCCTCTCCTTTGGATATTTGGTGACTTTCCTTGGAAACTTCCTTGAAAAATTCCGCATTTATCTCAGAAAAGCTTCCTTCGCTCTGTTCTGCAATGATTTGATTTAACAGAACCTTTTGTCTCTTTTTAATGATGATTTCCTTATTAACTTCAGACTCCAGTTCATCATATTTTTTTACGCATTTGATATAGTAATACCCATTATCCGCTTCTATCAAATCACTTACCTGGTCATCCTCCATAGTAAATGCCACTGCGTCCACCTCAGGAGGGAATTTATCCCTGCCAAAGGTTATTACACCTTTTGTATCCACTGAATAGATTTGTACCAAAGCAGCAAAGTCATCACCCCTTTTAACCCTATTATCTAACTCATTAAGTTTATTTTCATCCTGAGTATGTAAAACATATGCCTGCATTATCCTGGCTTCGTCCTCTGTTACATCGCTGTCAACACCCTCCATAAGACTTTTATAAACCTTCATGCTCAGGGCATATCTGCTGTAAACATCCTTTATCTCAGATTTAGACATATCAATTGCCGATTTATCCTTTTGGGAAAGAGTATTATAAAATTGGGCTGCGGCAAGCTCTGCCTGCTTTGTCTCCTCCTTAGACAAAGTAATATCATTATCATTCGCATACTTACAAAGGGAATAAACCCTAGTTAATATTGCCAGGGCACTTTGATTGAGCAGCTCCTTTGCTTCTTTATTTTTATCAATATTAATACTTATGCCCCCTAAATCACTATAATAGTCAGTCAGACATAGAATATAAAGCCTTGCCTCCTTTTTGGGGCATTTTAATTTATCCATAGTAAAGGCATTATTACTGCCGTTTCCTGAAGAAAAGTAAATATCCGTCCCTCCAATAGAACAGGAACTCAATATAAAGGAAATCATCAGGATATAAATAACTAATTTTTTTTTCAAATAACTATCTTTCTACCTAAATCAAAGGAATATATTATTTTCTCACACTTTTCTATACCTATTGCATTAGAAAGCGCTATGGAATACATATCAAGCTGCTTTTTATACTTCCTTAAAAATTCTTTTATATTATTAACTTTATCTGTTTTATAGTCAACAATAAAAGCTGTATAACCCTGAATATAGTAGGCGTCAATAACACCCTGAATAAGCACGGTATCCTCTTTTTCCATAGGCATAAATTTTTCCTTAGGAAAAAGCTCTATAGCTTTTTTTTCACATACGAAAGTTTTCTCCTTAAAGAGCAAATTATTTTTCTTTGCCCTTATCATATCCATTGCTAAATCAGATTCAAAAAAGCCCTTTATCTTATTAATATCAATAAGCTTATACTCTGTATCCGTTAAAAATCCTCCCCTTACCATTCTGTCTAGCTCTGCTTCAATGTCAATATTTTCAGAAAAATTTACACACTCCATAAATCTGTGCATGGCAATACCCTTTTGAGTGGCTAGATTAACTTTGGAATTGTCTTTAATAAATTCCGGAATTTTACTTTTAAACTCCCTATCTTGCGTATCCTGAGCAAATAATTCCGTCTCATCAGCGTGAATGTCGTTATACCTTTTAATTTCAGATACAGAATACTTACTTTTTATTTTCAATCCTGCAGTTATAGGATATTTAAAGCTGATATTCTCCTGTACTGTTTCTATAAATCTATTATCCTGTTTATCCTCTATCTTTCGCAAGTATATTTCCTTGTCTCTAATATCCACTTTTTTTACTACAGCTTCCTGTAATGTATCTCCTGCGATTTCCTCAACCCTATAATTATATTTTAAAAAGATCGGCATTATCAAATCAAGATAACTTTTTGCTTTTAGTCTGTAAGTGCTGGTATATGAGATTTTTAGAGGTTTATTAAATCTATTTTTAATATCTTCACCTTTCTCATATCCTGTCAATATAAGCTTTTCTTTAGCCCTGGTTAATGCCACATACAACAGTCTTTGTTCCTCTGCCACATTATCCATATTTTCATAATAGCTTAGGATGATTTTATGCTTCATGGGCATTTTAACAGATAGTTCCCTATCTATGTAGTCAAAGCCCACACCATAGCTATCACTTATTACCATCCCAAAATCTCCCCTATTGGGGCTCTTCCTTTTGGAAAGTCCTGCAAGAATGCAAACAGGAAACTCTAACCCCTTACTTTTATGTATTGTCATTATCCTTACAGCCTCCTTATCAAGGTTAAGACTGTCTCCAAGGTTTACATCATATTCCTTTAACTCCTTAATATATTTAACAAAATCATATAACCCGCCGACAATATGGGTCTTTTCAAAGGAAATCGCTAAATCCACCAATTTTTCTATATTGGTTTCCATAGCATTTCTATTTAATGACACCAATATTTTATCCCTAAAATAGCCTATGGAACTTATAATCTGTATAATCTCATACAATCTTTTTCCCTTTACACTATTTCTTAGTTTATTAAACTGAATATAGGCAGAATTTATTTTTTCATTACCGCAAGAGCTCCCATTTTCTAAAAATGATCGAGCATAGCTCCTGTCCTTATCTATCAAAACAGTTAAATCATCATTTGATAAGTTATAGAAATTCATTAATACAGAGGTTAATGCAATGTCATCAATTGGATTATTAAGGCAAATCAGCATATCCATAATTGCCTCCACCTCAAATTTTTCAAAATATCCCCTTATCCCGGTGGCATTAACAGGTATCCCCTGTTCCCTCAGTATCTGTATATATTTATCACATATTTTATTGGCAGACCTATGGAGTATCACAATATCTGAATATTTAACAGGTCTTTGCCCGTCTTTATCTGTCACCATAAACTCCTGCATAAGCTCTCTTATTCTTTTACCGATAAGCATAGCCTCTGCACTATCCCTATCAATATGATTATCGGTAAAAACCGGCGAATCATGGGAAACTAAAAGCAATTCAGGAATATGAGATATTGTATCGTCACTATAATAGGATGCGGAAAATACAAGGCTTGCATTACTGTCATATTCAACTCCGCCGATATCCCTTCCCATTATATTTGTAAAGATATTATTTACACAGTCTGTAACTGCATTTCTGCTTCTAAAATTCCTTTGCAAATCAATAACCATAGCATTATCTGCACCGTCTTTAAAGCTATTGTACTTTTCTGTAAAAAGACTGGGTCTTGCCTTTCTAAAACGATAAATGGACTGCTTTACATCTCCCACCATGAAATAATTACTTTCGCTCCCGGATTTAACCAGAGCTGCCAGTATTTCCTCCTGCAATAAGTTGGAGTCCTGATATTCATCCACCATTACCTGCAGGTAAAACTCTCTTAATCTCACTGCAGTATCTGTAACTTCATGGGTATTTTTATCCCGAAGTATTTCCAGTGCAAAATGTTCCACATCTCCAAAGGAAAAGGTATTCTCCTCTATCTTCTTTGATAAAAGTCTTTCCGAAAAGTCTATTGTTATATCTATAAGCTTTTCTATTATGGGCTGCATAAAGACTGTTTGAGATAGATACTCCTCCTTGTCCGGGATAATAAGCCCCAGTATATCCTCTATTTCTCCCTTTAACTCATCCCTCTTATCCTTTGCCTCCTGCCGTATTTCCTTATTCTCACCCTTATGGGACTTTGTACTCAGGGAGGAAAGCTTAATATCAGAGACTCTGTTTTCAAAATCCTCCAGGGCATATTCTATTTCCGATAAATCGTTTTCTATACAAGAATTATATGGGTGTGGAATTTCAGTATCTAAATTACACCTTACAAAATCCAACAGCTTATTATATCCATCCCTAACATTTAACAGTCTGCTTTTTGCTATTTCTACAGTATCCCTGTACCAGTCTGCTTCCAATATATCCTGAATACATTTTATCTGATAGGGCTGCTTTTGCTGAATCAGCCACTCCTTTGACCACGGAAAACTTTGTGACTGATTATACAGGGTTAATACCATAGATTTAAGTCTGTCTATGGAATTTCTGTATACAAACACATTGCATAGCTTAATAAATTCTTCATCCTCATTCTCAAAAAGTTCTTTAAAATACTCCTCCAATACCTTTTCACAAAGATTTTTCAGCTCCTCCTCACTTGCCACCAAAAAGTCCGGTAATATACCCACCTCATTAAAATTTTCCTTTAGTAATTTGGAACAAAAGCTATCTATGGTACTAATGGGAGCATATGGGAGCAATTTTATCTGCTTTTTTAAGTGCAGCAAAAGATTTTTATCCTCAGCTTCTTCAATCCTTGAATATATTGCATTATATATCTTTTCCTTCATTTCAAAGGCTGCTGCCTTGGTATAGGTAACAATTAAAAACCTGTCTATATCAATTGGATTAAGATTATCACAAATAAGGCTCAGTATTCGCTCCACCAGCACAGCAGTCTTGCCGCTCCCGGCGGCAGCAGCAACAAGCAAACTGTTTCCCCTATCATTAATGACACGTTGTTGATCTTTTGTAGGTTTAAATTTCATTTTTTCTTCTGAATTCTTCCATATTTTTAATAACTGAAATTTCCCTGTAGCTGTCTCCGGCATTTACATCAAAACCGCAAATACTATGAAATTTACAAAATTCACAGCCTGTATTATTCCCTAATCTAAAGGGGTTTTTACTAATAATACCTTTGGATATATCAGAAGCGGTATTATAAATTTTTTCCTCCACAAAATTCATCAGATAATCTAAATCATCTTTTCCTATAACTTGGGAATAATTGTCAAAAGCCCCATCCTTTTTACGCCTTACCCTAATTACATCTGATTTATAAGCCCCATCATTTGCCATATCCACATCAAGCCCCTGCAGCACCTTATCATCATTTAAAATAAGTCCGGTCGGTCTTAACCTGTCATTTAAAAGTTTGTCTGCCGCCTCCTTATCAGTAATCCCTTGAATTTCATTAATCGGGTCATCAATATGATAGTAAAAAAATGCTGCGGGAATAATATCGGAATCGGGCTTTTCTATTTTTAAGGACTTTGCCTTTGCATATAAATAGAATAATAACTGTATTTGCAATCCATAAAAAAGCTTTGAATAATCGAATTGACTATTGCCTGATTTATAGTCCACCACCTTAATATAGCTGCTGTTCTCAATCTCCATAATATCTATACGGTCAATCTTTCCATTTAATGAAATTTTAATATCTCCATTATCAAGGAAATTCCTGCCAGGCATATCCCTTAGTTCTATTTCAAAATCCCTCGGTTTAAAACTTGATTTTAAAATTTGTCTGAGCAGTGCCTCTATATTTTTTTTCACAGTATCTTCTATCTTATCCCTTGTATATTCAAAGAATTTAGAATTATAATCACCCCTGCTTGCAAACTGCGTATAGGATAGATTTACAGCCTCTTTAATTAAAATATTTCTGCTTTCAAGACCTAAGTCACAAATATCTAAAGCCCTGCTTCTAAGAAGAGCAAAAAAATTATACAGGCTGTCATGGTAAATATTTCCTGTATCCATCGGATTAATACCATAAACAGCTTTTTCCTTTAACCCCAGGATATAGTTTAGAAAATATCCATAGGCACATTTAGAATATGTCTCTATTCTGCTGGTTGTGGAATTTATTATGTTATTATTTAATTTTAATATAACATCCTTATTTAATCGAGAATCTTCTTTCTTTCTAAATACTTCATTTTTTACATATGTATATCTGTCATTAAAAATATAAAAATATGCTGATAATATGGACTCTTCTTTAGATGAAAGTCTGAAATTTGATAGAAGCCTGATATTATTTAATATTCTGCTACCGGTATCCTCAAGTCTTTTGCCCGTATTTATTATATACTCATACTCATTGACATCAACATTATACTCTCTTTTAATATCCTTTAGTATAAAGGATGGCCTTAGGCTATCGCCACCCGAACTTACCCTGCTGTATGAAACAAACAAGTCTGAGCTTGCCCTTGTTTTCATTAAATAAATATAAAAATCACCTGCAAACTGCCGCTGTCGTTCTCCGGGGGAAAGTTTAATCCCTACATTTTCCATCACCTGTCTTTCCCTTTGGGTTAAAATCCCTCCGGTACCTGTTGTATTTGGCAATATTCCCTCATTTGCCCCTAATACAAATAATGTATGGATATTATCAAGTCTTGTTCTTACAGTGTCGCCAAATACCACCATATCAACGGATTTCGGCAGACTCACAAGCTTACCTGAACATATCCCCGATATTAAGATATCTATATATTCCTTAAAATAAAGACCTCTATCCCCCAACAGCACATCTGCTTTTTCCAACACATCTATAAATAGGGAATAGATATTTTCCTCATTTCTGTCAAAAAGAATCCTTTCAATATCATATTCCTGTAAAAGATAATATATTCCCATATTCATATCTCTCAGAAGATATTTTTTCTTTGTATTTCCATAGTTTTTATAAAAAGTTAATATAGGATTTAATATTTTGTTCTTTATAATATTTATTTCAGAAAGCTCATTATCACATATATTCCCCGGGTGATAAATAAATTCTTTCCTGTAGCTTTTTTCGCCCCTTATTCCCGTGGCAATCAAATAATTTTCCAAATAGTCCAAAGAATTTTTAATATCCTCACAATCTAAGGATATAAGAGAATTTTTAATAAAGGATATCATATCCTCATTTTTAAAATTATATACAAGTATTGACTGTATATTTTTCAGCAGGGAAACAA
This sequence comes from Lachnospiraceae bacterium, assembly GCA_041776485.1. GTDB lineage: Bacteria > Bacillota > Clostridia > Lachnospirales > Lachnospiraceae > JBHBQE01. The sequence goes on from JBHBQE010000015.1 coordinate 53,119, forward strand.
GAGAATGGAATCCCAAATCCCTGCTTTCATCTATAAATACAGGGATATCATATTGAGAAAAGATTTCTTCAATATAGGGCTTATATATATCAATATCTCCGCAGAGTATTGCAATATCCTTATATCTAAGTCCCTTATTAATTACAATATCCCTTATATTCTCCGCCGCCAAAATAAGTTCCTCTCTGGGAACATCCACCTCATATATTTTACAGTTACAAGGCCGTCTTTCCCCCCTTAAGATAACCATCTCCTCCTCTTTTATATGGATATCCCCTGCATATCTTCTAATATTGGAAATATACTCCTTGGACATAAAAAACAGCTCATCTTCCCTTATTGATATAAAATTTGCTGAATCCGCCTGTATTGTAACAGTAAAAATAAGCTCATTGGCATATTCCAACAATCTTTTAACTATCTTTTCCTGTATTGGAGTAAAGCCTGTAAAGCCGTCAAATACAATAACAGAATCCTTAAGAAGTTTAGAATTACCAATATTTTCCCATAGCAAATCTAAAACCGTTTCATCTGTTACATAACTGTTTTTAATATATGATAAAAATTTTTCATATAATAATGAAATATCCTCTATTTTACCGGAAAGCAGATTACTTAATCCCTCAGCACCAAGACTTTCCTTTAATAAACTTGGATAGACTTGATACTGCATTAATTCGGAAATAATGGATTTAAGCTCATTAATATAGCTCATCTTTCCTATATTCTTAGAAAGAATCCTTAGTCTATGTTTATTATCCTCTGCCAGCTTCCTGAGAATCAGACTTTTCCCCATATCCTCCAATACATTGAAATGGTCCTTCCCCAGACTCCTTAGAACTCTAAAGGCAAGACGATTAAAGCTTAGGATATCAATATCCATTACACTATGGGAATTACAATATTTTACTAAAGATTTTTGAGTTTCCAGTGTAAACTGTTCCGGTACAATATAAAAAAAAGACTGCCCGGATTTAGAGTTTAGTTTGTTAAGCAGATATTCTATAGAATGTTTGGTCTTTCCACTGCCGGAAGGACCTGCAATAAATCTATATGACATTATTCCTTTAACATTTCTTCAAGGGTATGCCAGCCGAGAACTGCACACTTTACTCTGGAGGGCATATGGGCTATATCAGAAAGTATAGATGCCTCCTCCAATTCTTCCTTTTCCTCAGGGCTTATCTCTCCTGTAATCATTCTAATAAATATTTCAGAAAGCCTAAGAGCTTCTTCCTTAGTACGTCCTATTACTAAATCCAACATCATATCAGCACTTGCCTGGGATATGGCGCAGCCGTCTCCCGTATAAGCCCCATCCAATATAATATTATTTTCCACCTTTAATCTTAAAATAATATCATCACCACAGGAGGGATTGACCCCCTGAAGCACCAAATTAGCCTCTGTAAGCTCATGCTTATGCTCCGGATTTACATTATGCTCTGTAAGAATTTCATTATAAAATGTACTCGCCATTAATATCCCATCTTCTTTCTAATACCGGATAGACAATCTAAAAATCTATCCATATCATCCACATTATTATAAAATGCCAAGCTTGCCCTGGTTGTTGACATGCTTCCTAAAAATTTATGCAGTGGCTGTGCACAGTGATGACCTGCCCGCACCGCAATATTTTCTGAATTAAAAATTTCCGCCACATCATGGGGATGCACACCATCTATCACAAAGGTTATTATGCCATGATGTTTTTCCGGCTCTTTTGCCCCCAGAATGTGTACATTGGGAATATCTGCCATTCTCTCCATTGTGTATCTGGTAAGAAATTCTTCCCTTTTCCCTATTTCTTTTAATCCAAAACGCTCCATAAAATGGATCGCTTCCCGCAGTCCGACTGCACCTCCAACATTTACTGTTCCCGCCTCAAACTTATGAGGTACATCAGCATAGGTAACTGTTTCTAAGGTTACATACTCTATCATCTCCCCACCGTGTAAAAACGGCGGCATAATATCCAGCAGCTCCCTTTTCCCATATAATACTCCTATTCCCATCGGAGCAAACATTTTATGCCCTGAAAATGCCAAAAAATCCACATCCAAGTCCTGAACCGACACCGGAATATGTGGTACAGACTGGGAACCGTCACATACAAAATAAGCATTATTTCTATGGGCAATCTCAGCAAATGCTTTAACATCATACTCTCTGCCAAATACATTTGACATTTGAGTATGACATATAATTCTGGTTTTATCATTAACTGCCGACTCCAGCATTTCCGGTGTAACTTCCCCTTTACTGTCACACTCAATATACCTTACCTTTGCCCCTATACGCCCTGCCATTTCCCTCCATGGAAGCATATTTGAATGATGTTCCATTACGGAAATCAAAATCTCATCATCAGGTTTAAGCACAGCATGACATAGGGAATATGCTGCCAAATTAAGGCTTTCTGTAGCATTTCTGGTAAAAATTATTTCAGCACTTGACTTGGCATTTATAAATCTGGCAACCTCCGCCCTTGCTTCTTCATAGGTATTGGTGGCATCCACACTCAATTCATACAATCCTCTCATCGGATTTGCATTTCCCGTGGTATAATATTCAGAAACTGCATTATTAACACAAGGAGGTTTTTGGCTTGTGGCAGCATTGTCTAAATATATTACATTTCTATTTTGTAATATAGGAAACTCTCCCTTTATTTGAATATCCTTTTTTGTAATCGCCATATTTACCTACAATCTTTATTATTTATCTTTCTCCAAAAGCTCCATTGCCCTATCCCTGGTACTCTCCTCAGGAATAAGCTTTATAACAGACTTTATTCTTTCATTAGACATGATTTTATATGCCATCTCCTCTGAAATCCCCCGACTGCAAAGATAGAATAAAAGCTCATCACTTAGCCTTCCTATGGTGGCGCCATGATTTCCCTCTACATCCTCCTCTGCACATAAGATAACGGGAACCGTCTTATTTATTATATTATTCTCCATAAGAAGCACATCTTCAGTTTCACTTCCCAGAGCCCTCTTACAGCCTCGTTTAAAATCAATTGTTCCTCTATATGTTTTTTTTGCTCCACTATAAAGAACACCCTTTGACTCTAATGAACACTCACTCTCTGTGCCAAAATGATTGATAACATAATTAATATCAAGTACATCCTCATTTTTTACTATATATGCTGATTGAATATCGGTTTTAGATTTATGCCCGTTAAGATTGGATGAAACATTGATATATGCTTTACCGCCCATATATACCTGAATAATATCTAAATCGGAAAATTCTCCATGATTTATGGTAATATTGGATATAAGAGTATCTCTGCTGTCCATACTGATAACCTGTACCAAAGTTAATTTTGCATGATCTTTAAGCTCAATATTTATATCCAGCTCTCCCTGACTGCCTGTACCTATGGAAGAATTTTCTATTATCAAGACCCCCTCAATGCTGGAATTTACACTAACCTTGAGATTTTCGCTTTCGTTTTCCCGGTAATTATAAGTATGCTTTACCAACTCCATATTTGGACATGCAAAGCAAATTTCCTTTTCCTTTGAGTTAGCGACGTCAATATCAGCAATTGCAGCATTATTTACCTGTAACCACCTAAATGTTGGTGATGGTAGAATATTTATAGTTTTATTACTCATCCTATACTGCCTTTCATCTCCAACCTGATTAAATTATTCATTTCCACAGCATATTCCAGCGGAAGTTCTTTACTTACATTATCTGCAAAACCGCTTACAATTAATGCCCTTGCCTCCTGCTCACCCATACCCCTGCTCATTAAATAGAATACCACCTCATCAGATATTCTGCCGATCTTGGCCTCATGACCTATATCGCAATTGCTGTTTCTAATATCCATGGCAGGCACCGTATCTGATCTGGAAATATCATCTAACATAAGCGACTGACAGGATACAGAAGACTTTGTATTATCTGCATTTTCAGTAACAACAATGGAGCTTCTAAAGGTGCTTGCGCCACCGCTTTTAGATATGGATCTGGTATTAATGACAGAGGAAGTATTTTTCCCACTATGCACCACCTTGGTTCCTGTATCCAGGTTCTGTCCCGCACCCGCAAATGTTACACTGGTAAATTCTGATTTGGAATTATCCCCTGCCAAAATACTCATAGGATATAAATAGGATGTATGGGAGCCAAAAGACCCTGATATCCACTCTATTTTTCCGTTTTTTTCCACCTTTGCCCTTTTTGTATTAAGGTTATACATATTCTTAGACCAGTTCTCAATTGTAGAATATCTAAGCCCTGCATTTTCTCCTACATAAAGCTCCACACAGCCTGCATGAAGATTTGCAACATTGTATTTCGGCGCTGAACACCCCTCTATAAAGTGCAAATAAGCCCCCTCATCAACAATTATAAGGGTATGCTCAAACTGTCCGGCTCCCGGAGCGTTTAATCGAAAATAGCTTTGCAGAGGTATTTCCACTGAAACCCCCTTAGGTACATATACAAATGAGCCTCCTGACCAAACTGCCCCGTGTAATGCTGCAAATTTGTGGTCTGTGGGAGGAACTAACTTCATAAAATGCCTTTGAATCATGTCCACATATCTATCGTCTCTAATGGCACTTTCCAGGTCTGTATAAATAACACCCTGCTTTGCCATATCTTCTCTCAGATTATGGTATACAAGCTCTGAATCATATTGAGCGCCCACTCCAGCCAGGGATTCTCTCTCTGCCTGTGGAATCCCCAGCCTTTCAAAGGTGTCCTTTATATCCTCCGGTACAGAATCCCAATCCTCGTGCATTCTCTCAGTATTGGGTCTGACATAGGTTACAATATTATCCATATCAAGCCCATCTATTGAAGGGCCCCAATCTACCATTTCTGTTTCATCATAAATCCTTAGAGAATTAAGCCTAAATTCTTTCATCCAGTCCGGATCATTCTTTTCTTTTGATAATTCAGCTACAATCTCACTAGTTAAACCTTTACTTAACTTTATTGAATCATCATCGGAAAATCTAAAATCGTACAGACTTCTGTCTATATCCTCAACATTTGTTTTTTCTTTTATTTCTGCCATTTTACAAAGCCTTCATTATTAACTAAATTAACTAAACTTCCGTCACCGGTTTCCACTATTTTACCATCCACAAGTATATGGGTATAATCCACATTAAGGCTGTCTAATATCCTTGTGGAATGGGTAATAATAATTAACGCACCGTTAACGGATTTTTTATATTCCCTTATTCCGTCAGATACCACCCTTACAGCATCTACATCTAAACCGGAATCTGTTTCATCTAATATCGCAAGCTCCGGTTTCATCATTAATAGCTGTAATATCTCTGCTTTCTTCTTCTCACCACCGGAAAATCCCACATTTAAATCCCTTTCCAAATATGAAGAATCAAAATCCAGCTTTTCCATGGTGGCTTCCACTTCCTTTTTAAAGTCCCAGGCTCTAACCCTTTTCCCTGTTCTGTTACTTACTGCGGTTTTAATAAAATTAGCCAGAGTAATACTTGGAACCTCTACAGGGTTTTGGAAAGACAGGAACATGCCAGCCTTAGCTTTTTTATCCGCCGGCTCATGGGTAAAGTCCTCCCCTTTAAATAAGATACTGCCCTGAGAGATTTCATATCTGAAATCTCCCATTATGCTAAATCCCAAGGTGGACTTCCCCGCTCCGTTAGGTCCCATTATTACATGAACCTCTCCGGGATTAACACAAAGATTTACCCCATGCAGTATTTCTATATCCTTTGTTTTAACCTTTAAATCCTTTATTTCCAGTAAATTTGACATATTATACTCCTTATGCTGCACCTTCCATTTTGGCAAGACGCTTGGTTTGATCTGCCGCAATTAATGCATCTAATATTTCCTGCACATCTCCATTTAATACCTTATCTAATTTATATAATGTAAGACCTATTCGATGGTCTGTAACCCTGCCCTGAGGAAAATTATAGGTACGAATCTTCTCGGAACGATCCCCCGTTCCTATTTGGCTCATTCTTTCACTGCTTTCTGCTAATCTTCTGGCCTCTAACTCCCTGTCATAAAGTTTTGTCCTAAGAAGTGCAAAAGCCTTATTTTTATTTTGAAGCTGGCTCTTTTCTGTCTGGGAATAAATAACTATTCCCGTTGGAATATGGGTAAGACGAACCGCAGAATCTGTTGTATTAACGCACTGTCCGCCATTTCCTGATGCCCTCATTACATCGATTCGACAATCATTCTCATCTATCTGCACATCCACCTCCTCAGCCTCAGGCATAACCGCCACGGTCACAGTTGAAGTGTGGATTCTTCCGCCAGATTCAGTCTCCGGCACGCGCTGTACCCTATGTACCCCTGACTCATATTTTAAAACTGAATAGGCACCCTGTCCGTTTACCATAAAGTTAACAGACTTAACCCCTCCAATTCCTGTTTCTTCTATCTCCATAAGCTCACACTTCCAGTTTCTGGCAATGGCATAATGGGTATACATTCTGTATAATTCTCCTGCAAACAATGCCGCCTCATCTCCTCCGGCACCTGCTCTTATTTCCACCACTACATTTTTGTCATCATTTTTATCCTTAGGCAAAAGCAGAATCTTAAGCTCCTGCTCCTTTTCCTCCTTTGTACTTCTGGCAGCGCTTAACTCCTCCTTAAGCATGGCACGCATTTCCTCGTCCTTTTCTGTCTCTAACATTTCAATGGAGTCATTAATGGTTTCCTCACAGGTTTTATATTCTTCATAGGCCTTAACAATAGGAGCTAAATCACCCTGCTCCTTCATAAGACTTTGGAAATGGGACTTGTTATTAGAAACATCAGGCTCTGATAATTCTCTCATTATTTCCTGATAATGTAAAACAAGATCCTCTAACTGGTCAAACATAACTATCCTTTCACTTCTATTATACGGTCGTAATTTCCGTAATCTTTATATATATTTACTACCTCGTATCCGGCTTTATAAAAAATATCCTTTACAGGCCGTCCCTGATTATGTCCTATTTCAAAAAAAGCAATTCCGCCTTTTTTAAGATAATTATTAAGACCTTCAGCAATTTTTCTGTAAAAATATAAGCCGTCCTCTCCTCCATCTAAGGCTATCCTTGGATCATACTCCCTAACCTCAATGCTAAGACTGTCTATAATATCACTTTCTATATACGGAGGATTGCCTGTAATTATATCAAATTTTTCCGTATCTTGAATAGGAGAAAATAAATCTCCCTCTAAAAACCTAATATTAATATCGTGTCTATGGGCATTTTCTCTGGCAAGATCTAATGCCAAAGCAGAAATGTCAGCAGCTACAAAATTCCCGCTTGCCTTGGAAAATTTTTCTTTATAAAGCTTTGCCAGAGAAATAATTATACAGCCACTTCCTGTACATATATCAAGAACACTTGCCCCGGAACTTAGATTTTTTGAAGCAAGCTCCACTAATATCTCAGTTTCAAATCTTGGAACAAGTACGTTTTTATTGACCTTAAATTCATTTCCATAGAAGTATGAAACTCCCAAAATATGCTGCAGAGGAATATGATTTAATCTTTTATCTATTAAATAAAAATATCTCTTTTCAATATCCTCCGATATATTTTTTTCAGAATTAAAAACCAGTTCTTCCCGGGATATTCCTGTAGCAAATGACAGCAGTATATCTGCATTATTTTTGCTGTCCTCAATTCCTGCCAGGGTTAACCTTTCATTGCCTGCATATCTTAAATTCTCAATTGTCATAATAAATTCCCACTATATATTTAATGCCCCGTAAATAGCAGGAAGTTATAATATTTACTTCCCATAAAAACAAACCCGACGGTATCCGCCGGGCTTTAGCTTCCTATTCGTTTTTAAGACCGTATTTCCTGTTAAACTTATCAATACGCCCTCGTGCCTGAGCACTCTTTTGCTGTCCTGTGTAAAACGGATGACACTTGCTGCATATTTCCACATGAATATTTTCCCTTGTGGATCCTGTAACAAAAGTATTTCCACAGTTACAGGTAACATTTGCCTGATAATAGTCAGGATGTATATCTTTTCTCATGGGTTCTCCTCTCCATACATGATTTCCAACCATGCGAACTTTGTGATAGTATCATGTTTCCGGTTAAATTGCAAGCGGTTTTTGTTTTATGACGCTGTAGAACTTACATTGCATTTTAATTCATATGACTTTATTCTGCCAAGATGATATAATAATTTTATATAGCACATTTTTAATAAAATATACTATATTACTGACAGATTATTCATTGTAATATAATTAATTAAGAGCAGGGCATTGCACCACATAGATTATATTATAGCTATACTGCTGTAATTTTTGAATATAGAAAGTATGTCTGCTCTATGCCTGAAATAACAGAATTCGGAGACATATATGAACAGCAAAACCATAGGCATTATAGCAGAATATAACCCTCTCCACAAAGGACATGCCTGGCAGCTTGAATTTATTAAAAATAAGCTGAAAGCCGACACAATTATTGTCCTTATAAGCGGAAACTTTAATCAAAGGGGTATTCCTGCAATTATAGATAAATATGAACGCACAAGGCTTGCCCTGTTAAACCATGCAGATCTTGTAATTGAGCTGCCTGTATGCGCCGCCACTTCAAGTGCGGAAATCTTTGCCCATACAGGTGTGGGAATATTAAACGCTTTAGGTATTGTAGATACTCTGGCATTTGGCGCTGAATATCCCCATATTGAATTTTTCTCCCATTTAGCAAATCTATTGATTAATGAAAGCAGCGAATATAGCCGTTTACTTAATAAAAATCTGAAAATCGGAATGAGCTTTCCTGCTGCCAGAGCCTCTGCTATTGAAAATATCATTGAAAATAAGGACTATATAAATTATTTGCTCACACCCAACAACATTCTTGGAATAGAATATATAAAGGCAATCTATAATCTAAAATCCAAAATGGACTTTTACCCCATAAAAAGACAGGGAGATTTTTTAAGCTCCACAAAAATAAGAGAAATTATCAGGAAAAATGAGCTTACCTCTCTTAAAGAATTAATACCTATAGACAGTTATAATACCATTTCACAAAAATCTAATGAAAACAAACTCCTGTCCATAGAGGATTTTTCCCTTCCTCTGCACTATGCACTCCTTAATTCAAAGGAATTAAATATATATTTAGACGGAAATGAGGACTTAGCCAATCGTACCGGTAAGCTTTTAGGAGAATATATAGATATATACGATTTTGCAAAAAATAAATTAAAATCCAAAAACTATACCCTTACCCACATAATGAGATATTTACTCCATATACTGCTTAATATTACAAAGACAGATTTAGATTTATTAAAAAAGAATTATGCTCCCTATGCACATATTCTGGGGGTAAGAAAGAATCGAAAGGATTTGCTTTCTAAGATACAGGAAAATACCTCTATCCCAATATTTGCTTCCTATAAGGAAGCTGTAAACAGTCTAAACGGTGAAAAATTAAAGCTCTATGAAAGGGACCTATTTGCAGATACTGTATACAATGCCGTACTTACCAATAAGAGTAAAACCCGTATTAAAGATGAAAGGAGCAGGAAGCTTCTGGTAATCTAAGCCTTTGCAGGTTTATCTTTTGCAGCTTTAAACTCACCCCTTAGGGAAACTATAATGGCAATTATCATAACGCCGCAACCTATGTATTCCCTTAAATACATCCTCTCATTTAAGATTATCATTCCCGCCAACAGAGAAAATATAGTTTCTGATGACAATATAATTGTACAGGTACTGGCACTAACTCCGGATTGTCCAATGATTTGCAAAGTATACCCCACAGCACAGGATAATATTCCCGTTATTAAAATAGGCACTATACTGTGAATACAATTTTCTAAAGTAATCTGACCCGGTTCCAGAAAAACAGCAAATATAAAGGAAATTAGTCCACAAATCAAGAATTGCAGCATGGCAAATTTTATTACATCTACCCTGTAAGCATGCTTTTCCACTACCAACATATATACCGAATAGGTCGCCGCTACTCCAAGGCTTAGTATATCTCCTATGTTAACCTTTTCTACACCTCCAGACATGGTAAGTATATATATCCCAATAATTGCCAGTACCACAGCCTTCCATGTCCCTGCATTATTTTTTCTGCCTAAAAGCATTTCCAGCCCTGGAACAATAAACAGATAAAATGCAGTAATAAAAGCACATTTACCTACGCTGGTATAAATCAAAGCATATTGCTGAAATAAAATACATGTCAGTATAATAGGACCTGCAATTGCTGCGTGCTTTAGGGCGTTTTTATATTCAAGAAGCAAATCTCCTTTTTTTCTTTCTTTGGATTTTCTTATATCTAAAATTATTGCCAGAGGAATCATGGAAACTCCTCCCAGAGTAAGCCTCACTGCCGAAAAGGAGAAGGGTCCCATAACTTCCATTCCTGCAGACTGCCCCACCAAACATACACCCCATATAAAAGCCGCTAAAAATATACATAAAACATACATAATTTAATTATCCTAATCTATCTACAAGTTCTGTCAGTACCCTTTCGCACCGTAAAATATCCTCTACGGGCACATATTCATTGGGCTTATGTGCCATAGAAAGACTTCCCGGGCCATAAGAAATACAATTTCTATTTCCAAGTCTTGCGGCAATCACTGCTGTATCTGTATAGCCGTTAAAACAGCTTACTTTCGGTATATCTCCTGTTACAGCTTTCACAGATTTATACAGAAGCTTATACAGTTTTGATTCTGTATCCAGCTTAATATAGGGTTTATCCCCGGTTATTTCATATTCAGCCCTGACCCCCGGATAGCTTGCCTTAATTTCGTTTATGGAGGAATTAATTATATCTTTAGCATTGTCCATCGTATTTGGATACGCCAGCCTTATATCAACTGTGGCAGTACAGATATCCGATACCACATAGGGGTCAGCTCCTCCATGCACGGTACCAAACACCAGAGTAGTTTCACCCATTTCACTATCCTTGTCAAGCAATTTAATTTTAGATTTTATTTTTAACATAAGCTCTGCCATGGCTAAATTAGCGTCTATCCCTTCCCAGGGCGTGGCGGCATGTGCCTTTATTCCATGTACTGTAAGTCTAAACCAAGCCCTTCCCTTATGGGAGCCTTGTATGTGTCCATTAGTTGGCTCCGTATCCATTATCATACTGTCCTTGCTGACCCAACCCTCATTAATGACAGATTCAACTCCCTGCATGTTTCCTTCTTCATCTACTGTAGCAATAAATTTTACATTTATTGCAAGTTTATTACTTCTCTTTAACTCCAAGGCATGAAATAAAGCTGCCAATCCGCAGGCTAGACCGGATTTCATATCACATGAGCCTCTGGCATATATTTTGCCGTCTTTTTCTAAAGGCACAGTGGGGTTACTGTCCCACCCCTCTCCAAGAGAAACTGTATCCATATGACAGATAAAAACCATCTCCTTTTTACAGTTTTTACCCGCTACAGTGGCCATAATATTGCTTCTTTCAGGCATTACTTCATGGGATACAATATCCATTTCCTCTTTAAATGGATATAATAATTCCATAATATAATCAAATACCTCTCCCTCGTATTTCCCCGGATTGGTGCTTTCTATGGAAACCAGATTCTTTGTAATCTTAACAATATCAATATCCATAATAATATCCCTTTTAAAAGCTTTTCCTATATTTTTTTCCAAAAAACTTTGCCATTAAAAAACTGTATATTTTCCTGCCCCAAGGCACAGGCTCTGTGGATATTACGGGCAGCTCCTTTATATTCTTAAACTTTGACTTATTATGTAATAGCCACACATTAAACAGGATTTCACTCACCCTGCCAAAAAGTCTTTTGTAAAAGTCATCAAGACCTTCTATCTCAATAACATCCTCTAATTGGTTTAATATCGGGAAAATCCAATTACAATAACTGTTAAAATCAGACTTTCTCATAACTGCCATATTCCACATATATCCCCATGTCCTTTTATAAACAGCATTTAATTCTTCCATATACTCAGGATAATTTTTAAGAATTATATTTTTTGCAATATCCAGATGGGATTTATCAAAAGTATGAGAATAGTGGGAATATAGACTTTCTATATAGTAGTTTCTTTTTTGCGGTAATATTATATCGTAATTTAATAATATCTCCCGTACCTCTTTACCGGATATTATGCCAAATTTTAATGCATTTCTGCTTCCTTTAAAATATCTCCTGTAATGTACCAGCCCCAAATAATCACAGCTGAGATTTTTAACCCCCCAATATAATGCAGTTAATTCTGAATACATGGAGTTCTTGTAGGAAATATTATCTCCCGTATCGTCTCTTATATATCCTATATCCTCTTTACCCTCCGCTCCTGCCTGCAGGGGTATATAAACCTTATCATCGGGCATTTCATATTTTTTATGTGCAGCTATTATTATCCCTATATCCATATTATCTGTTAAATCCGTAGCCTGTTTTAGTTTGTATCTTAAACCATATATTTTTAATAAAAATATCAAAATTTAAAATTGAAGCAATGGCTTTTCCGAATATTCCGCTTTTTCTAAATTTTGCCTTATACACAATCATTCTCTCAAGCAATTTTATTTTTGCTGCAGGAATAATATTTCTTTCTTTAAGATAAGGAATAAACTCAAATATACTCTCATCGGTTCTTTCTGTATCAGAAGAAATATTGTCTCCTGTATATTTATGGATATAAACTGTCTTATCAAGATATATTGCTCTGCTTTTTCTTCCCAGCATTAATATCCATAAAAAAAAGTCGTCTGCTCCATTTTGTGACAAAGGAAAGTCTGTCCACTCCCTTGGAATTGCCGAAGCCTTTATTAAACAAGAACCCGGAGATATAATTTGAGTACCGATATTTACATAAGTATCCAAATCCCATACCCTTTCGCTGTGATACCGGGTTCTAATCCATTTTTCACTCCAATTTCTTTGCTCCAACAGAGAATTTCCAATATATATATCAGCAGCATTTTCAAGTAATGCCTCTGAAAAAATATTTATACTATCCTCTGTAAGTATATCATCCTGATCCAAAAAAATAACATATTTTATACCTTGAGTCAGAGCATACTCCAATCCTTTTATCCTGCTTTTATGAATACCCAGATTACACTCATTTTTAATAATATGAATCTCCAGTTCTCCTGTATCAATTCCGAAATTAATTTCTTCACAGGGACTGTCATTTACTAAAATAATTCTGCAACTACATATACCTGCTGTATTCATCAAAGCCCTTTTTAGAGAATAAATATATTCATTAAGATATTTATTCCCTTTATAATATGCAGTTATTATTCCGATACTTGTACTTTCCATATACTATCTATTCTGCTTTAATCTTGCATATAAACCGGGAAATCTTTTTTTTATAAAGGATATAAGTCTGATTCTGTTATAAACAGTATTTACCTTCCCCAATGCCAAAGGCTTATAAAGTATTTTTGAAGCCTTGCCGAACCCTGTATAATCCCGTAATCTATCAAATAAAGGAGAATTTAATTCATCCAGAACAAAGGCAATAATACTATCCCTTGTATACCCTGCAGCATACTCTCTTTCCATATAGGAAATTAATGATCTAAAGTACATTCCCGCTGCAATTTCATGAACTGTATCATCACATGTCCGCCAGCTATCCTGTTGATCTAAAAATGCAATGACACGCTTTTTTTGCAAACTGAAATAATCCGGCAAATATTTTGCGGTAACGCCAAGACTTCCCCCATTTTTATAATGATAAAGCACATTGTCCAGTATAGAAAGGCTATTTACATAGTTCATTACATCTAAATTAAAAAGTATATCCTCTATATGGGTAATATCTGGAAATCTTATATTATTATTTTTAATTAATTCCAATAAGTACACTTTATTCCATGGGTAGCCAAGCATGGTTTCCTTTTCAAGATAAGCTGCCTGTCTATGTATAGCTTCCGGTGTATTATAATATCCCTTAGGTCTTTTATGTACGTAAGTTGCACCTGTATCATACTCCTCCACAAGAGAATAGACTATCAACTGAGGATTTGATTGTTGTATTTCCTTTTTTACAACCTCCAGCAGATTATGCTCATACCTGTCATCTCCATCTAAAAATAAAATATATTTCCCTTTAGCATTGTCAATCCCAACATTCCTGGCGGGACCGGGTCCGGAGTTTTCTGACTTTTCAATAACTTTTATTCTCTTATCCAGGTTTTCATATTCATAAAGAATATTAATTGTATCATCACTTGAGCAGTCGTCTACCAAAATCAGCTCCCAGTCCCCTTCCCTTTGAGACAGCACATCTGAAACAGAATTTCTAATATATTTAGCTGAGTTATAGTTTGGTATTACTATTGAAAATAACGGGGAATATGAACTATTCAAAATGCCTCCATAAATTATTTATGCCCAAATAGCTTTAATATTGTCTTTAATACACCTATTTTATACAATAAATAATATATTCTCACATATCTATGGATATTTTTATCTTCTCCACAGGGCATACTTTTAATATACGGGTTTTTAGTAAATTGACTATAGTGCTCGCTAATCCAATCGTCAAGGCTAATATACATATAATCTATATCCCTTTTTTTACTGCCCCTAGAGGAAAAAAGCATGTACCAGCATATATACCTTAAAAAAAAATATTCTGTAAGCGTATCCTCCCTGAAATCCTTATTTTTAATATCAGTATATATCCTATCTAAAAGAATTCCGGGATTAATATTCCTGTTAATAGTATTTTGTTTACTGTTTGATACAGATGAAATATTAAAATACCACTTGTACCCTGTATTACTTATGATTTCCACATGATTTGCATGGGAATAAGCCAATAAATTAAAATAAATATCCTCCCCAATGGGGGAATTTAAAAATAGTATATTATTATTTATAAGAAACTCTCTGCGATATATATGTGCCCAGGGTGAAACCACCACGTATTTACTAAAGGGTGCATTATCAAGAGAGACCCTTTTAATTAATTTTTCATTATCTCCAACCCTTTCATATCCCCCCACCACAATATCAGCATTTTTTTTCTCAGCAGTACTTAAATAAACCTTACAATAATCCCTGTCAAAATAATCGTCACAATCGGCAAACATAATATACTCACCGGTTGCCATACCTATACCTGTATTTCTCGTTATAGAGACACCAGAATTTTTTTGACGTTTCAGTTGGATATTATAGCCTTTTGTATCGTTTCTTGATATCCATGATTTTATGTACTCAAAGGATTCGTCTGCTGAGCCGTCATCAATTAAGATAACTTCCATTTCCTCTACTGTTTGGGTGAAAATACTCTGCAGACATTTTTCCAAATCATTTATTCCGTTATATACAGGAACTATCAGAGATAAACTTGCCATATCACACCCAAAGGAAAAACCAGAAATTATGGGTTTTCCTGTTAAAACCGTTTTCTTTATAAAACTTAATTCTTTTGACTTTATTTATTTTATCAATATGGGATAACCTGCCAAGCAGAAACTTATCCCTTGGTCTAAAGGAAATATTAAGGCTAAGTAATGCCCTTGCTAAATTCATTTCATTTTGATGAAATTCTCTTTTTTTTCTAATAAAATTTCCGGTAAAAACTTCTCCTATATTCCTTAAAATTTTATCTTTTATCTCCTCGGTTTCGGCGCCTTTTTCATTATTTCCATGCTGGCGATAGTATAAAAGAGGGGTGTTTATATAAGAAATCCTTCCTGTAAGTACTGCAAGCACAGCAAGATATTTATCATGCATTTCAATTAAACCTATGTCCTTAACAGATATAGCCTCATCCCTTAGAGGCTTATTTATAATAGCACTGCAGCCTGCTACCGGATTATCTATAATTATCCTTTGCCATGATAAGTTCCTATAGTCCCTTTTTATATAGTCTAAAAAAGAACCCGATATTATATTAAGATTACTGTCTGTAACATACATATCACTAAATACTAATGCGGGATATGCATTCTCTCTATTATCTTTTTTGCTTTCTTCCGTTTCCTGTATAGCCTTATAACAGGTTTCTATTTTTTCGGGTAACCATACATCATCCTGATCCGCAAACATATAATAGTCTGCCTCTACCCGAGAAAGAAGCCAAAAAAAGTTCTCCTTTGCTCCCCCTGTAGGTTCACCCTCTAAAATAATATATTTACCCTTCTTATCCCCTATCCAATTTTTAGTAATATTTAATGTATTATCCGAAGACCCATCGTCATGAATATAACATAAAAACTCCTGACAGCTTTGTGCTGCCAAGGAGTTAAGCATTTCCATAATATATTTTTCGCCATTATATGCCGCAAGTAAAACCGCTATCATAGCCTAAAATCGTTAATCACCTTAATAACATAGTCCACTTCTTTTTCACTTAAACCGTTGTACATAGGCAAACTTAAAAGTTCATTTGCAAAGCCCTCGGCAATGGGAAAATCCCCCTGCTTGTAGCCAAGATATTGATATGCCTCAGATAAATGCGGAGGAATAGGATAATGTATTATGGTTCCTATACCCTTTTCCTTTAAATATTTCTGCAGTTTATCCCTATTTTTACACAGTATTACATACTGGTGCCATGCACTGTCACCCTTATCCCTTAACATCGGCAAATTAATTTCCGGATTGTTTATTCCCCTGCTATATCTGTCGGCAATACTTGTTCTGTATGCCTTTATTTCATTTAAATGGGACAGTTTCACTCTTAACAATCCCGCCTGTATCTCATCAAGCCTTGAATTGGCTCCCACAACCTTATTGTAATATCTTTTCTCGCTGCCGTAATTCCTGTATATCTTAGTTTCCTCATAAATTTTCACATCATCTGTAATTATGCAGCCCCCGTCTCCAAAAGCGCCAAGATTTTTGGTGGGATAAAATGAAAAACATCCGATATTTCCAAAGGTTCCTGTCATTTTTCCGTCAAACATAGCTCCATGAGATTGGGCGCAATCCTCAATTAATTTAAGATTATGTCTTTTACAAATATCGCAAAGAGCCGTCATATCACAGGGAATTCCATATAAGTGAACTACCAGTATGGCCTTTGTCCTTTCGGTTATCGCCTCTTCAATTTTATTTACATCTATTCCGTAATGGCTGTCAGGCTCTACAAATATTGGAGTAGCATTATTAATGGTTACGCCCATAACGGTTGCAATATAGGTATTTGCCTGAACAATAACCTCGTCACCCTTGCCAATACCAAGCATTTTAACCGCTATCCACAGAGCGTCTAACCCGCTTGCCAGACCTACGCAATATTTTGCCCCTGTATAATCCGCCCACTCTCTTTCAAAGGCCTCCAGCTCTCCTCCGGTAATGTACCAACCACTTCTAAGCACCTCTATAGCTTTTTTTTCATACTCATCCTGATACTGTTCAAATTCAATCTTTAAACTATTTTGCGGAATATTCATATACTCTCCTAACTAATATAACAAATTACAAATATCAAACTTATACAAACTAAAAGTAGCGGCTGAAGCCAATATATCCATCTTTCGGCAGCTCGCTTTCCTATTATATCAAATTTCACTTTCATTGTTGGCTCAAAAATTACAAGAAACGTTAAATTCAGCGCCGTAAACATTCCTGCCATAATTTCCCTGAGATATAGTATAAAGGGAACTTTATTAAGGAAAAACTCTCCTATACTGCCATATGTTCCAACTCTTTCCGCCCCAAAAAGCAGCTTGGGATTAATCTGCATAATATCCGTCATAAACGGATCCCCGGAAAGATGTCCTCCTGTATGGGGATTTAAAAATCCAAGTAACAAGCCTAAAATACATATAATAGAAGATATTAATACTCCAATTCTGCTGTTATTATTTATTCCCACCAGAATAAATAAAAATGGCAGGGTATATATAAGTCTATAGAACTCAAAATCACAAAAGCTGTAATAAATAAGCATCGGAGCTATCATCATATAAATAATATATTCATTTTTCCTGTCATTATTTTCCTGACAAAAGGCAATAATATATATTATTAATATTACCATTATAAAAAGAGGTGCCATATATCCATTTCCCACGGGAATAGAGGATTTGATTGTTCCCTCTATTAATCTTGCAAGGGAGCCTCCAATCACTGACTCCTTATACATAGGTGCATTATTATAAATAAACGCAAAGAAAAAGACAGGAATCATGGGAATAATAATCTTTAATATTGCCCTAAAAATATTTTTTTCAATTAATAAAATCACAGCAATGTATGAAAATAAAAAGAACGGTTTTGTAGTCATGGAAAGGGCCATAAATAGGATAAATAACACCTCATTACCCTGTATAAGAGAATAAACGGCAAATACCCCGAATACTAATAGCAATATATCATTCTGTCCTGCCAACGCTACTCCTGAAAATAAAGCGGCTCCTGTTCCTATCAAATATGTTGTCCACTGCCTTTTATTTATATCTATATTAAGCAATTTCATGAGGGAATTGGATTTTATTATCATAATTACAGCCAATGCATATAAAAATAGTTTTGACCACAGCATGGTAAGAGTATGATTAAGTACATCGACATCAAAAAATCTCTCCATAATCCAAACGGGAATATTCCAGATACTCCAAGGTATTAAAATAATGAAATTAACTCCCATATACTCGTGATATGTGCCTAAAGGATTTTTATTAATAACCTCGTATATGCGCCATAGCCTGCCATCAAAAATACAATCCAAAAATATGCAGCTCCAGCCTGTAAGGCTTTTGCAGTCAATGTAGAAATATCCCACCAAAAACAGGAAAAATACCAGCCCCGGAATCAACCATTCTATAATATTAGGTCTGTCGGTTCTTATTTTTAATATATCTTTATTTATAGGTTTTATCATACTCTACACTCTTTTATGATTTATTTAATGCTGTTATTTTATTTTTCAAAAACTCATAAATATGCAAATACACCACCGATAAAATCAATGATATAACAAATGTTAGTGTGGCAACAAGAAGGATATATATCCTAACATCTAAAACATACCCTCCTCTATCAATCATTTCCACCAAAAACTCCAGTACTGATTTATGAAATAAATATACAAAAAACGAATATTTTGCCACCATATTAAATTTAACACGAATACTTAAAATGCAAATTCCTGAAAAAATTAATATAACTCCAAGTAATGACAAGGGTGCAACTCTTGAATTGAGGTATCTGGTATAATACTCACCCCCATTTTGCACATGCAAATATAATATTGCGTATTCGGCTATATATACTAAAAATCCAGTCAAAATAAGCAATATGGACCACAAATTATTCTCTTTATTCTTTAAAAAATATTTAATTTCACTTCCCAACACAACAAATCCCAGAAATTCAAATACCAGCGGAACAGACCAGGAAACAGCCCCCTCATCCATATACATACTTAGAAATGCCCAAATACAGTAAATAACAGCAAATATATGATATGCAGGCTTTTCTCCATATTTGTACTTCAAATCTACTATTAACGGTATAATAAAATATATACCGATCATAGCATAAACATACCACATAGGATGACCAAACCAACCGGTTATTTGCCTGCTAAAAATATGTCTTATACTTTCCCGAAAATCAATACCGATAAAATTATGTAAAACATAAAATGTCCAAAACGCGTAATAAACACTGAATATAAGTCCATGAATAACTAATTTATAGAATTTTTTTCTATAAAATTCCTTATAATTCCTGTTTTCAAAATTATCTATAACAAAAGCCCCTGTTATCATTAAAAATGCAGATACTGAAAAGGCACCTAAAGCTTCAAAAAGATATACATAGCTTTTATGTTCACACTCTAAAAAAATAAAGGTATCACTTGTATGGTTAACAATCACACCAATCATGGCAATAAGCCTTAGGAAATCATAATTAGATTTTCTATTTATTTCCTGCATATTCCTCCTTTAATATTCCATACCATTTCCAGTCTAAAAACTCATCTCCTCTTTTTATATGTTTTCTAAAGCTGCCCTCATATTTAAAACCACATTTTTCATATAGCCTTATTGCCGCCTCATTATCTGGGAGTACACTTAAGAATACTCTGTTAAGACCATATTCAAAAAATGCCTTTTTAAGTAAGAGCATGGTGGCTTCCTTTGCAATCCCCCTGCCTCTGGCTTTGGGACAGAGTGCGATGGCATATTCTCCATGAGAATGTCTCAGGCTAATGTCCTTTATACTTACAGTGCCAAAATACTCATCACTGTCATCATCAGCTATTGCAAAATGACAGCTTACACCCTCACTAATATGCTCCGGCAGCTTGGCATTTTGGCAAAATTCCTCTGTATCACTTAAACCTGCATTAAGAATATCCCTTTGAAATCCCCTTTGACTAACAGGGTCATGCATCCAGCTAAGCATTGGCTTTGCATCATCTTTTCTTAATTCTCTGAGCTTAATCAATCTCCATCTCCTATATTTTTTTCATCCTCAATAATATATGGGGGTCTGTTTCTTGATGCGTCAAAGGTCCTCCAAAGATACTCCCCTAAGATTCCCAAAGTCATCATAATAACTCCAAAGCTGAATAAATTAAAAATAAATAAGGTTGTATAGCCTGAAACCTTAATAGCTCCCGTCAACTTTGCAGCCATTACAACAACAGCCCAAATTGTTGCTCCAATAATTGAAAATATACCTACGTTTAAAACAATTGTGATAGGCAAATTGGTAAAGCTAAACAATGTGTCCATAACCAGTCTTATTTTTTTTCTTAAGGTCCATCTGCTGGTACCAATAGTTCTTGCAAGTCTCCTATAATACACAGTGTCAGTCCTAAATCCGCTCCATAGTATTTGACCTGTAAGTGCGCTGTTTTTCTCATCAAGATTTTCAAGAACCGTTATCACCTTTCTGTCTAAAAGATATACGTCAAAACCTTGACCGGGCATTTGGGGCAAAGCTGTCTTTTGTACAATCTTATAGTATAAATTAGCAAAAAAAGTCTGACTCCTGGATTCATCTCGCCCCTCTCTAACTGCCAATACCACATTATTTCCGGCTTTCCAGCTTTCCACCATCTCTAAAATCAATTCCGTAGGTTCCTGCAAATCTGCAGCCTTTACCACAGCGCAGTCCCCGCTGCATTTTGACAATCCACATAAAACCGCTGCATGTGAGCCAAAATTCCTCGATAAACTAATAACTTTAATATTGGAATCCTTATCAGAAAGCTCCATTAATACCTCGTAGCTTTTATCTTTGGAGCCGTCATTTACCATGACAATTTCATAGTCATAATCTATTTTTTCTATGAATTTCTCCCTTATATCGTCATATAAGGGTCTAAGATTATCTTCGTTATAATATACGGGTATAACAATGGATACCTTCATAAGCTGTCTCCTACTGGTTATTTATTATTTTAACAAATTCATCATAGTCTCTTATATATTCCTCTGCATCATAGTGCTCGCTTGCCAAACACAAAAGCACGGAATCACTGCTAAAGTCATACATATCCTTCCACACCATAGTTGGCAGATAAATGCCTGTACGGGGTCTGTTTAATGAATATACAGTTTCGTTTCCTTTCCCATCCTTTACCTTTACCTTACTGGTTCCTGCCACGTTAATTAAAACAAACTGGCTTTTTCTGTTAGCATGTTGTCCCCTTATTACATCACGGTCTGAACCATATATATAAAAAATTCTTTTGATATCAAAGGGAATATCCTCCATTCCCTCCACCACTACCATTTGTCCTCTGTCATCTCCCTTTTCAGCAAACTCCAACATTTGGGCTAAATTTAATACATTCATTTTATCCTCCCTACTACCAGACCTTAGTATAACTGAAATACCGCAATATCAAAATACTCATTTTGATAAAGTATATTTTTTTCACTATTCATAAGCATTTCATACTCACTGCTATGCTTTTCCACAGAAATATATTTTGATTTTAAGCTGTTAAAATTCTCAAATATGTATTCTCCGGTGCAAATATTTATCCCCATTCCTGAGGGCAGGGAATACAGAGGTCTAAAATTATTGACACTATCCTCCGGAAGCACCCAAACCATAGTATTATCCCAGGGATTATCTATACTTATCGGGATCCTTGAAAGCTCAGCCTGACTATACTCCATTTCTTTAATAAGAATATTATCCTTGCATGGAAGTGCAACATCATACTCATTATTAAGCCTAATTAAAAATACAAAAGCAATTCCCACCAATAGTATGTGTAAATCAATGCTTTTAAAGGAATATTCATTGACAGAAAATATAAATATCAGCTCAATAAGTGAAAATAACAATAAATGCCTGCTTCCCACCATAGTATCATAGCAAAGACTTACTGCCAAAACCATTAAAAAATTAATAATTAACCATGATACATATTGTCTTTTAGTTTCACCTAAAATAGATTTATAAATTAAATAGGATGTAAGTAAATAAAATACCGTATATACTGCCCCCGGAAAATCTCCCTTTGTAATTGCACATACCATAAGCGCCTTTTGGTAAGCAAGGCTTTGAATTATCAAAGAAGCCGCATTACCCAAACCTGCCATAGGATTATCAACAATATACAATAACCATTCAGTTTTAATCAGCGGAAATAAATAAGGGGATGAAAAGTTTTGGGTAATAAAAAAGTAGAAAATAAATATAACACCCATTGCAACACTGCCGTATACAGTAGATTTATAAAATTTTCTCTCCAGCAAAAGCATAAATATGGGAATCCATAGAAGAATCAAATATGGCCGCATAAGGATTAATATGGATATTATTATAACAGACAGCAAAAGCTCCTTTTTCCTGCACTCACTTTTTTGGATGCGAATAAACAGTAATATATAAATAATACACAATGACATTAAAAGCGCCTCGCTCATAACCGAGATAACATATCTGCTAAAAGATGTATATAGAGCAAATCCCACCCCTATACCTATGAGATTTTTAATTTGTAATTCCCCAAATACTGATAAAAGTATAAATGCCAGCATTATATATAATATATGAAAAATAATAATGCCTGCATAACTTATGCCAAATAATTTACCCAATAAAATATCAGGAATATACATTATTGGACTCCATGCCGCCATATTTCCAATGACTGCATGCCCCTCATTATATCCAAAGTATCCCAAGGGGAAATTATATTTAACAATTCCCTCTATCTGCTTATAATATATAAGTTCATCATTCCAAAAACTCGCAGGCTGGTAATACATAAATAGATTTGCCCTGTATCTTAAGCAGTATATAAGTATTGCGGCTGCAACTATTCCCAAGCCTATTAAAATATAAATTCCATTATTTGCTGTCTTATTATTCATATTCCCTCTGCGTATAGACAAAATACAATCATAGTGCTATATTATATCACACTTTGTTATAAATGAAATTATCACATATCCATATATAAGGAGCGATATGATTTTATACAATTTTGAAAATAAAAAAAGAATGTGCCTCTTTTTTATCTGCTGTTTATTATCAGTTGGAGTTTGGATTATTTTATATGACAAGCTAATGCTTGACTCTGACAATGTGGTGCATATGGAGATTGCCAGAAATTTATTTCACGGTGGCGGGGAATATATTGATCAATTTCCCCATATTCTATCCTATCCCCTGTACCATATTCTGGTTAAGGTTTTATCAATATTTACCCGGGGAAATTATACTTACTCTGCAACGGCAATTTTAATTCTATCAAATTTGGCTTCAATTTTTATTATAAGAAGAATTCTGTATCATACATTAGACAGTGAACCAGATGAAACCCAAAAATATATTATAGATATAGTTTCTATTACGTATATTTTCTTTGGAGTAATGGCCGGGTATCTTACAGGCGGCAGGTTTTATGAGGGGCAGTGCAGTCCCAATCCCTGGCATAATCCCACAATAACCTTCGTTAGACCCTTTGGACTTATGGCCGTTTACATGTTTTTCTTAGGGATGGAAAACAACAAAAGTAAACACTGGATACTGTTTACTGTTTTTACAGTACTGTCTGTATTGGCTAAACCCAATTTCGCAATGGTATTTTTACCCTGTATAATTCTTTATATATTAATCGACCATCTTTTTATCAAAAAAACCGTTGATTTACCCAGCCTTTTTAAAAGACTTGCCTTTCCTGCCATACCCCTTTTGGTGATTTTATTCCAGCTAATATACATTAAATCCGTATCTGATTCAGAAACCTCTGTTTCCCTTTGTTTTGGCTCCTTTTATAATCTAAACCTGACAGGAACCATAGGAGCCTGCCTTGCCACCTTTCCCGTCCCCATATTTGCCTTTCTGTTTTATAAATCGAAGATACTCTCCAATTTATATTTAAGGTTTTCCTATATGGCATTATTTACGGGATTTTTACAGATGTTTTTCCTTACAAACGGTCCCAGCGGTGATTTTTCCTGGGGATACGATTTGGCTGTAGGGGTATCAACTGCAATTGTGCTTGTTCACACACTGCAAATTGATGATAGAAAATATAAAAAACTGATATTATTTGGATTTTTTGCATACCAATGTGTATCCGGACTCATTTATATATATAAAATTATTGAAACAGGTAAATACTGGTTTTAACCTATGCTATGCCATTAGACTTTTTTTAATCCCCGGGATTTTCTTTATTATCAAAGCAATACAAAGACTTGTAAATAACAGGAACAGGGCATAAATTATATTGGCAAAAATATTTTTAAATTCCAAAACATTTATTAGCTTATTAATGGTTAATGCAACGATTATTTCATGTATAAAATAAATGCCAAGAGTATTTTGGGATATTAACCTGATAATCCTGTAATCTCCTTTTAAATTTACAAATAATATATACACGCAAAGCACGGTAATAAGGGTGAAAATACTGCCGTACCCATTCCACACAATATCCCATCTTTCACCAATCAATTTAGAATAACTAAGCCCCAGCACAAACCTTATTGCACATGAAACAATAATACCAATTACTGCAATATCCTTCATTTTTTCCACATTCCCACCGGACACATTATCCCTGTGCAGATACATATATCCCCCTATACAAAAATATACATAAGCATAGTCCCAGGCGCCGCTCATTGGATTAAAAACGTTGAAAAAATTAAAATCCCATGTCATTTGAGGATTTAAAAAATTAAAAATATTAAAACCATATATTATCGGGGGATGTTCTACAAATATTGATACAAAAAATGTTATTATTTCATTTATCATGGTATTTCCCATGGTAAAAATCCCGCATATCACAATAAAATATATAAATATATTTTGAGCCTTATCATATACAATTTTTAAGATGGGAAACATAATATACATACTAATTAATGCCCCCATAAACCATAGGCTGTTCAGCCAGCCTATTTCTAAATTCCAAAGCTTCCCCAGTATCTCCCTTAACGAAAAGAATTCGTTTCTAATACGCATTAAGAAAAACAGTTTAATAATTGCCCAAAGAGCAGTTATTACCACCAGTTTTAAAATTTTTATTATATGATCCTTTAATATAAATTTCTTTTTAAAAAGCAGATATCCATTGGCAAAAAAGAACAGGGGAACACAAATTGAAACAAAGGACATAAAAAGATAATTCATCCTGCTGCTTGGTTCATATACAAAAATCGTGCTGTGATAAATAATCACTAAAAATATAGCAAGACTCTTTATAGCATCTATTTCCGTTAATCTTCTGTCGGCTCCTGTATCTCCTGTCACGGCAATTATTCCTTTGTATAAACTTTACGAATTACATACTGAGGTGAATTATTTATGCATATATATATTCTGCCAATATATTCACCTATTATCCCCAGAACAAAGAGAATCGCACCACCCAGAATAAGGGTCAATGCAATGGTTGAACTCCAGCCCATAGGGGCAATGGGATTAATTATTTTATGGATTATTGCCCAAATAGCATAAATAAACCCGCAAATCGCCACAAAGACTCCTATAAAGGTTGCAATTCTAAGAGGCTTTACAGAAAAGGCCGTGAAACCGTTTATCCACAAAGCAATGAGGGTAAATAGGGAATAACCGCTTTTACCGACGGTTCTTGCCCTATGATTTACATCCACATTACATATATTTTTGGTACTTCTCAGTACCAGACCCATTAAATAAGGATAGGAATTTTTATACTTTAAAATCTCCTGGGCAACGAAGCTTTTCATGCAAAAGTAACTTGTAACCTCCAGTTCTTTGGGTTTATTGAGCATGCTCTCTGTCATCTTCTTATTAATCAATGTACCAAAGCTCCTCCAGGCAGCCTTTTGCATGGTAGGATATCTGGCATATACTACATCGTATCCCTCTTCTATTTTCACCAACAGCTTTCCCACCTCGTTAGCCGGGGTCTGTCCATCATCATCAAGACAGCATACAATATCTCCTGTGGCTAAGCTTATCCCTGCCATTATCGCCGAATGCTGCCCAAAATTTTTGGCAAGCTCCACCCCCGTAATATTATCATATTCACTGCAAAGATATTTTATTTTCTCCATAGTATTGTCCGGTGAGGCATCATTTACAAGAATTATATCGTAGGTATACTTGCTAAGCCTGTCCATTTCATTTTTTATTTCTAAAACAACCGACTCTATTGTTTCCTCTGATTTATAGCAAGGAATGACATATGAAATCTTCAATTGAATCTATCTTCCTTTCCTGATTTAATCCTGCACTTTCCTGGTAATATCAAATATTATGGCAAATAAAAACGGCAATGCCAAAAATGTAGAATAGGCATATCTAAATTCAGCAAATACCGGTGTTGCCACTAACAATGTAAATATATTGGTTAATATAAAAATTCCCATAAATAAAAAGATTCTGTCCCTTTTAACAATGCCAATGTAAATAAAAAGACATAGTATCCATGTGTGCAGCCCAATACTTATAAAAATATTAAACAATGGGATTTCTGTATATACAGCTAAATATCTGCCAAATAAATTGGATATAAATTCAGAATTAACCTGCCTTACCAGCCCAAAATCATTTTCATGAATATGATCAGACCATATCCAATAATCATAACCACCATTATAATAACCCTTTGTCATATCAATCCAAGCCTTTACATATTCCTTTGGATAAGCCAGACCTAATTGAATATAAAGCAAAAAATAATCCTTAAAATTCTCCTTTAGCACAGATTGATAATCCTTTTTTCTGATGGATTCCTTTATAGGGTCTGAAATATAAGGCAAATAAATTTTTTTAACTTTTTTTATATCCACAATATTATCTATAAGCTTTTTCTGATTGTCGTCTATGGGTTTATCCTCAACAACCACTCTAGCTATTTGCTGCGTGGGAATAGATAATGCCTCTATGGTATCCGGCTGTGGAATCCCTAAAGAATTTATAACAGGTCCCTTTAAAATATAGGAAATAATAAGGATAATTACACATAAATACCCTATTGCTCTCTTTTTATTTTCCCTCCAAAAAAATATTAAGAATACCGCTGTAGAAATAAATAACGCCAGCCAGCCATTGCTTCTTACTATACCTACAAATATTGCTGATAATGCTATAACTGTATAGTTTATCCACTTGTTTCCAATATTCTTAACAGCTCTGTATATTCCGGTAAGCAGGCTTAGACTTGCTCCTGCAAAAAATGTATCTTTAGTCATGGTAAAGCTGAACATTATATTATAGGGCATAACGGCATAAAATATTCCCACCGCCGTTATTATATATTTATTAATCCTAAGCTGATGTAAGGTCATTATGCTAAAGGATATAATAGCTGCCATTATAAGCACGGAAAAAACAGAATAGGTAAATATTCCCGCCTCCAGACTGCCAAATATCCCCTGTCCCGTCTTAACAAAAATTTCTATCAATTTAGTATAGTAATATGGATGATGGTTTGAAAAAATACCACTCTCTATCTGTTCAAGCTGTCTTATACTGTCATAAAACAGTACACCTGGGAAATGAACAAATATAAGTACAAAAATATTCAACAGAGATATCCCTGCAAAGGATATAAGAAAAATTTTGGCAGAGCTTTTTTTTATTTCTCCACCTTTTATAACCTTATTATTTATCAGATAGTGTGAAAATAATAATATTTCCCTCCATATTAATATCCCTGCGATAAATATTACAAGCACTAATATTCTATTAAAGAAGCTTCCCATTTCTGCAAAAAGGTCATGCTCTGCAAAAACAGTACATAGGGAAAGCAGGGCTGCAAATACATTACTCCATATCCTATCCCATTTTGTTTTCAGGAAATATTTATTTAAGGCATTAAAAATAAATCCTGCAAAAGATAGGATGAAAACAAATTCATATGCAGAAAAAGTTGTATTAGAATTCCTTAATGCGGTAATCCAAAAAAAGGAAAAAAGTAAAAAGCTGATTTTGTAATATAATTTTTTCTTTGTACATGTAAAAAACATAGTATTTATCTAAAAAAATCTAAAGCAGACTCTATTATATACTCCTGTTCATTATTTTCTAATCCATAGTATAAAGGAAGTCTTACCAGACGCTCGCTTTCTCTCTTTGTATATCTATCCTCTCCGATAAACTCTCCGTATTTTTTCCCCGCCGGAGCTAAATGCAGCGGTATATAATGGAATACGCACAACACTCCCTTAGCCTTCATATGTTCGATAAATCTGCTTCTGGTATCTAAATCCCTTAGTTTTAAATAAAACATATGAGCATTGTGACTGCAATTTTCAGGGATGGCAGGAAGCTCCACTGCCCCTTTATCGGCAAGCTTGCTAAATGCCTTATAATAATTATCCCATATGTTCATACGATACTTTTGTATATTATCAATATCCTCCAACTGCCCCAAAAGGTAGGCAGCATTTATATCGCTGGGCAGATAACTTGATCCTGCCTCCACCCAGGTATATTTATCTATTTGCCCTCTGAAGAACTTGCTTCTGTTGGTTCCCTTTTCCCTTATTATTTCAGCCTTTTCCAGATTTTCAATATCCTTAATAAGCAGAGCTCCTCCCTCTCCCATGGATAGATTCTTTGTTTCATGAAAGCTGAAACAGCCATAGTCTCCTATGGTTCCTAAAGGGACTCCATGATAGGTGCTGCATATCCCCTGAGCAGCGTCTTCAATTACAGTCAGTTTTTTGTCCCTTGCAATCTCCATTATCCTATCCATTTCACAGGATACTCCTGCATAATGAACAGGTACAATAGCTTTTGTTTTTTTTGTAATAGCCTGCTCAATTAAGCTTTCATCTATATTCATGGTATCAGGTCTGATATCCACAAATATTACCTTAGCCTTACGAAGCACAAATGCATTTGCCGTAGATACAAATGTATAGCTTGGCATTATAATCTCATCTTCCGGCTGTATATTTGCCAAAAGAGCCGTCATTTCCGTAGCATGGGTACAACTGGTGGTTAATAGCACCGCACCCGCTCCTGTCATATCCTTTAGCATGCGGCTGCAGGCCTTAGTATATTCTCCATCACCACATACGCTGTGACTTTCCAATGCTTTAATTGCATATTCTTTACTTTTGTCGTTAATCGGTGCTCTATTAAAAACTATCATTAATTTTTTCCTTTAAAATTTTAAATAAAAACTGAAACTCCCTTGGATTTAAAAGAGCCTGTACAAGAGTATATGCCAACAAAAGTATTATACCGTACAAAATCCCATGTCCTATTATGCTTAGATAGGTATTACAGCTTAGATTTTCAATATTCACATAGTACACCACTAAAATAAAAATCGCAATACAGCCAATCCACCGTTTATAGCAAGAAATAGGATTTTCCTTTAACAAATTCTTAAAGGAATATAATATCATATCGTTGGTTCTGTAGAGCAGTGCACAGATTGTACCCAACAATGCTCCGTAAATCCCCAGATAATATATTCCCACAACAGATACACAAATATTTATGGCAGACTCAATAACCGCTCTCCACTGAGTTTTCTTAAAATGCCCTGCATGATTAATTAAATGCAGGGGTGCAAATCTTCCTATTGTGATAATGGGAACTAAAACAAAAAGCAAGGGAAAGAATTTTTCAATATAGTTAATATCATTTATTCCGGCAGTATAAAGCTTCATAAACGGAACAATAATTATATATACCGTAGTCATTGCCGCAAATCCCAATATTAAATATGCCATATCCAGAATATGGAAAAGCGGGATATACCTTTTTTTATCAGTATTGTAAAGCTGCCCCATTTTAAAATCAATGCCGGCAGGGATCTGCTGCAGCATTAAAAATATACTGTTTGTAACAAGATTATACATACTGTAAATGCTTACTATCTTAAGATTATTGGTAATTACTGTAAGCAGTATCATATCCGTATTATTAAATACCATTGAGGCTATTTGATGAATAAATGTGGCATTTTTCTCAGATAATGCACTTTTATTGGGCGCTGCTGATAAATCTACCCAGCTGTAGTGCTTTTTCACATATATATAATACAAAAGCATTTGCATTATGCTTATTACAAAGCCAAGTATCTGTACATGTATAACTCCATATCCCAACAGCAATAAAGCGGCTTTCCCAAGACTTATAATTATATTAACAATAGTTGTGATATTACTTATTACATAGGAATATCCCTGCACCTGCATAAGTATTTTATACTTTCCCTCATATAGGAAATTAATGCTGTTTCCTAATCCTCCAAATAATATTACCGCTGCTATAAAGCCATAGGACAGTTGAGTTTTTACAAAAAAAGGAAAAATAAGTGCAAGTACCACCACTGAAAGAGCATAGAAAAGTCCTGCCCTTTTATAAAATATATTAGTGGCGGACATTATCCCATTGATATTATCTCTATCCTCCCTTGCCGCAGGAGCATATAATGCCTGAAGACAGGCAGCTCCTATTCCGGCTTCAAACAGGCTAAAATACACTAAAATCTGTGAAACCGAATTTAACAGACCATTAACCTCAGAACCAAAGCCCACTAAAACAAGACGGGGAATAATTATTCCAAGTATTATAACAATAACCTGACCCATTACCCCAAAAATTACATTTAAAAAAGTCTTTTTAGAGGCAGTCATTAAAATACTCCTGTCAATTTAAGATAAACTCTGTATAGGAGCTCTGTAAGCCTGACGGAAACCATCATAGGAACAGCTGCGAGTTTAACAATAATATGAATATCCTTTTCAAATAACAGGTAATACCACCTATCCCAAACTACTCTTTTCACTCTTTTTTTCATTTCACTGTCCATAGGATTTTTAGACCTATATCTTCTTAAAAATAAAGAGATACAAGCCTCTTGATAATATATGTGAGGATAGAATTTCCCTTTATTGTATTCCCTTGTCAGTTCACATACTCTTTCATGGGCAGTAATTACACTGTCCCACTTCCAGTTCCAGCTTTGATTTACCGCACTTCGAGGATTATCCCTGTAAAAGTACATAATAAGATTAATATACGCCAAGCTGTCTGAATTCATAAGTGCCTGATAAAAAAAGAGAATATCCTCTCCAAAATATATATTTTCATCAAATACCAGCGGATTTTTATTTTCATCCACCAATATAGAGGTTGAAAAAAGCTTGTTGGTGCAGGATCCTAAAAATCCCCCTATTTTTAAGGCAACTTTTACCGCTTCCTCCTTTGACAAAACGGAGCAAAATTCCTCCGGCTCTGTGTCCTTAACGTATTCTATGGCAGAATCGTCGATAAATCTGCACCTCTTACATGTGGATATTTTGCAATTATTTTTTTTCGCAGTATTATAAAGAAACTGCAGATAATTCCTGTCAATAATATCATCTGAGTCAATAAATGCTATATAGTTTCCCCTTGCTTCCTTAAGCCCTCTGTTTCTTGCGGCAGACACCCCCATATTTTCCTGATGTATAACCCTTATTCTATCATCTTTGTCTGCCCAGGCTTTACATATTTCAAGAGAATTGTCTTTAGAACCATCATCTATCAACAGCAGCTCAATATCCTTATATATCTGATTCAGTATACTTTCTATACACTCCTCTAAGTATTCCTTTCCATTGTATACAGGAACTATAACTGAAATAATATCACTATCCACCTTATTATCCTTCCAAAATTATATTAAAATTTTATCTTTTAAAACCTGTTCCCGACAGGCTTTTATAAATATCCACATACCTTTTGCTTACCCCATCCATTTCAAAATTTTCGTAAGCATATTCACGAATATCCTCTCTGTTGAATTCAGATAATCTGTTTATCATTTCCTCTATACCAGCGGATAACGCCTCTATACTTTCCCTGTCCACTATTATGGCAGTTTTATCCGTAACAAGGGAATTTGCGCCGCCTGATTTGGTTACCACAAGAGGATTTCCCAACAGCATTGCCTCCTGCACGGATACCCCTGAACATTCAAATATCGAAGCGGAAATACAAAAATCCACCTGACTCATAAGGGTATATACCTTTTTTCTGTCACAAAGTCCATGGAATACACATACTTCCTCTATATTAAGCTCCTTTGCTATATCCCTGTAATAGGAAAAATAATCCCCATCCCCACATATATGCAGAATTATTTTTACTCCCTTATCTCTTAGTTCTTTTATAGCCGGCAGCAGAAATTGATACCCCTTAATATATTTATCATAAAAGGCACCTACAATTAAACAATTAATGCAGTCCTTTTTCATATAATCCCTATCCTCTAGTACAATCTCTTTAGGATTACTGGTGCCATTATAAATAACTTCAAACTCACATTTTGGGAATATAGCGGAAAGCTTATTTTTAGAATCTGATGATACGCAAATATTCGCCTTGCTTCGCTTATAGGCATATCCCACCTGAAGTCTTTTAATCAGCCTTTCAAAATGAGAAAGTTCAATTGGATTGTGCTCAGTAATTACAACAGGAATATTAAATTTTTTCCCTAAAATACAGGCTACAACGCCTGCCATTTCTGCCACATGGGCATGGATTACATCAGGTTTATAATCACGGATTACCTCCTTGGCATCCCTTAACATTTCCAAAAATCTTAGGGGTAAAAACTTAGCCTTTTGAGCTAATCTATAGGTTAAAAGTCCTCTTTCCTCTGCCTTTGCTATTCCCTTATGCTCACTGCTGTCAATAGGGAAAAGTAAAGCCGTATCACAATATTTTTTTAGTGCCATTGACTGCTCATAATGAAAGCTTCCTGCATCCATAACCTCACAGTCCCTCGGGCTATACCAGGTGACAATCATTAATACCTTCATAACATTGCCCCTCTGATTATATTTACTATGTCCTCCATATCAGACTCTCCATATCTTTGATCTATGGGCAAGGGAAGTAAATACCGGGATAATTTTCTTTCATGCTCATTGGGACTATTATCCAATACCCATTTCCACCACTGGGAAACATATACTCCGTTTTGTATAAGAGCTTTTCTTATATCAGTATTTAACAACAGTGGGTATACCATAGATGGGTTATGCTCATTAATCTCCAATTGGTTTATATCCGCAAGCCTTTCTGACAAAAAAGAAAAATTATTTTTCCTGATATCCTGAATTTTATCATAATCTTGATTTGAAAGAGTATATCTTGTAAGCTTTGACATACGCAATACCTTAGATTTGCAAAGCTCCTCTTCCATTTCATTATATTTGTTATATAAGGGATTGGTTCCCTCCTCTGTTGCCTTTAATATGTATCCTGCCCTTTCTCCTGAAAAATCTTCCTCTAAGTCCCATATTCTATTAAAGGACTCTGTAACAACATATCCTCCATCACATACCGGAAAAAATTTTCTGGGAGAATATATGGAATAAATATCCTTTTTTATTATTGGATCACAGAAAAATCCCTGGGTATTGTCGAATATAACTCTGCCATATTTTTCCTGCATTCTGTCATAAAATGAAGGGGAACTAATTCCAAAATAGTTAACTATGAGTATGGTATAGTCCTGTTCTATAGTATCTAAATCCGGCTCCATAACATCATTAATATGATAGAGTTTATAGGGTATATTATCTGCTTCCAATGTATCCAGCACTGATTTACAAATATATAAAGGCACATATACACCCTTGTATCCTCCGTCACGGCAGGCAATGGATATACCATGTCTTGCCAGATTTACCCTTAAAATATTTTTATCTGATAAATCCTTAAAGTATTCATCACCCACCGGTGAAACCGTCATAAAGCCTCCGTAGGATTTCATACTCTAAATTTTCCTTTCATAGGATCTGTTAATTTCAAATTCCACTCCAAAACCCTCTTTAAATCTGGATAACCCCAGGTTTAGGTATCTTCCCTGATCCTCAGTACAAATTCCAAAGGTAAAGGTTTCCATATTAAGCTCCAAAGCCGCCATAATCAAATTAGTAATTAAAAAGTCCATTGTATAAAGCTTTAAATATTCTTCATCAGAAGACAGATACTGGGTATGGAAAATTCTGTTGTCAAAAATAAATATCATACTTCCTGCCACTAATTTATCCTCTAAATACACGCCATAAAACTTAATATTATCATTAAATCGGTTAAACTTAAGGTCTAAAAGATCTTCCAGAGAATGTACCGGAGTAAGATTGAGCTTTTTAAGGTTCATAAGCAGTACCTCATAATATGCGGCAATTCCCTCTTTTTCTGTAATTTCTCTAAAAATTAAATTATTCTTTAGAGAGTATCTGTAATCCCTTCTTTTGTTTTTAGAAAATTGAGATAATAAATCCTGCCTGTATCTATCCAATTTCATAAAATAATTAAGCTCACTATAGCAAAAATAGCCGTTTTTATATAAAAAGTAATCAAGAAGATCCGTATTTTTCCTTTGATAAACAGATGGCAGCATTTTTAAGTATATTCCAAAAAATCCCTCATTTTTTATAAAATTGTGAAAGATATCCATAAGCTCGTTAATACCTGTGGCTGAATATATTTTTTCTGAAACTACAAAGCCCCCGTAGGTACTTCCCTTATGGGAAAAGAAATACCGCTCACCTTCATTAATCTCACAGGCAAGAATTGTCGCCACCAGCTCATTACCCTTTCTGACACATAAGGATACATCTTTAAATCTGTCCTTCGAATGATATTCAATAAATTTTCTGCTTTGCAAAAACGTTCCGTTCATACTGTCATACAGAACAAATTTGTCCCATTCCTGAGATTTACTTGCCTCATAATATTCAATAGTTAATGCCATTTCCTACCTCTGTATTTTGATTTTTGACTATTCTTGCTATTATACCCTATTTTTGCTAGAATAAAAAACATGAAAATTCAAACCTATTCCTTTGAAACCCATGGAGACTACACAGGAACCCTGGTTTCTCTTGAGGAGAACAAAAATATACCCTTTGATATTAAAAGGGTTTATTATATGTATGATACAACCAAGGGTACAAGGCGGGGCTTTCATGCTCATAAGAATTTACAGCAAATTCTTATTGCCACCAGCGGAAGCTGTATGATTCATCTGGACAACGGCAGCGAAACGGCAGAGGTAGCACTGTCTAAGCCCAATGAGGGTCTATATCTCTCCGGCAATGTATGGCGTGAAATGTATGATTTCTCAGAGGATTGTGTACTTATGGTACTTGCCAGCGAATTATATGACGAAGCCGACTATATCAGAGATTATGAGGCTTTTATTTCCTATATAAAAAATAATGGCTCCTGATTTTTCCATCATCCTTCTAACCTATAATTCTCTATGGAATAAGGTAGCAAACACCTTAGACAGTATTTTTTTTCAGGACTTTGAATCATATGAAATAATTATTGCAGACGATGGTTCTAAAGATAATTTAAAATCACAATTCATTGATTACTTTAATACTAAAAATTTTTCAGATTATACACTTAATCTAAACACAGAGAATAACGGCACTGTCCTAAACTATATTTCTGCTTTAAAGCTATGTCATGGAAATTATATATTTGCTATAAGCCCCGGAGATTATATTTACCACGCAAATTCTCTTAAAAACATGTATTCCTTTATGGAAAATAATAGTATTTCCGGAAGTTTCAGTATTATGCAGGCATATTATACCGATGATACGGGAAATATTTATTTTACCAAATTTAACCACCCCTTTGATATAAATTCCTACAGAAATAAAAATTATAATAAGATCCTTAGAAATCTTATATTATACAGCGATAACGCCTCTGGTGCCTCATTTGTATTTAAAAGAGATTTTTTGGAAAAATACCTTTTAGAGCTTAAAAATACAGTGGTTTATGAGGAGGATATAATACAGGTTAGTATGGCACTAAATAATGAGCCCATGGAATTATTTGATGAATATTTTGTGTACTATGAAGTAAATGTCGGCGTTTCCACAAAAGCTGATTCTCCATTTGAACAGCTGCTGGCAAAGGATGTGGAAAATTTCTATGAAATGATGTTTAAAAAATATCCTGACAATAAATTATTGAAAAAAAGAAATCGCCTGCGAAGATTATACAAAATAAATAATCTGTATCTTAGAACCTTTCTTAGGATATTTGTAAACCCAAGTTTAATATTCTACCTTTTAGACCATTTACTGCAATCTATATCTAAAGCTTATGCACCTAAAAATAAATCATCTGAACTTACATTTTTAGACAGTAAATAATATCTACTTTTTATTCAGACTGTCAAATGTGTCCTTACGAAGTATAGCAAGCTCCTGGGAAAGCTTTTTTACCTTATCCAACAGCTCACTTACTGTCCTTGATAATGTAAATATTATCCCCAAAGAAAATATGAATCCCAGAAAAAAAAGCATATTAACAGGAGTGGAAATTCCAAGCATATCAGATAAAAATGACAGGGCTTTAGGCCAAATTGCCATAGCAAGAACCATGGCTGCCACCAGCATCCATACCAGAGCATACTTAAAATCAATTTTCTTTTTTCTGGTTAAAAAGGCAATATAGCCTATACTTATAACCATACACACTATTATTATAATCTGAATTTTAACCGTCATCTATTCCCCTTGGTATATTCCCTATCTTTTAATTCTGGCTAATATCATAGCAAAGCTTACCTTTATCATATAATAAAATCCTGCCTTTATATTAATTGAAGATCGCCCACCCTGTCTGGACCGCATGATAACAGGAATCTCCGTCACCTTGCCTCTCTCAGCAAGCACAGATACAACTGTCTCTGGTTCCGGATAGTCCTTAGGATACTCAAATGTAAATTTTTTCATAAGCCTTCTATTGCACATCCTAAGTCCCGAGGTGGGGTCTGTAATGGTTTTTCCTGTAAGCAGTCTGATTAACAGGGTAAAATATTTTATCCCCATACGCCTAAGCTTAGAGGACTGAAAGCCCTCTCTTGTAATAAATCTTGAGCCGATAACCATGTCACTGTCTGAGGCCTTAAGCTCCCTTAGCATTTCCTGTAAATATGCCGGATCGTGCTGTCCGTCACCATCCAGCTGCACTGCAGTTTTATATCCGTGATAGTAGGCATATCTATAGCCGGTTTGTACGGCTCCGCCAATCCCAAGGTTTACGGGTAAATTCAAATAACTATAGCCCTTATCTCTTAGCAAATCAAGAGTATTATCCTCTGAACAGTCATTAACTATAATATAATCAAAATCCCAAGTACTCTCCCCTACATCCTTAATAAGGCGTTCTATATTCAACTCCTCATTATATGCGGGAATTATTATTAAATTTTCTTTCATAGCTTTAATCAAAGATTATTGGACTCCTCCGATTTAGTATAATAACGATTTATTATTTTAGCAAGAAATGCAGGCCAAAACTTCCTGAACATTTCATAATTCTCCTGTATTCTGGCGCCATCCGCCAGTATTTTGCTGGTCTCTGACTCACTATGTATCCTATGCCCCATAAGAGCTTTTGGTACATATACAAAATCCCCCTTTAATTTAGAAAGCATTTCCCAGGCTTCCCAGTCCTCACAGCTTCTATAGCGATGTTTAAAAAGCGGCATCGGAATATTATCAAGGCAAAAGGTTACTGAGGGACAGGGTATCGGATCACCCAAAGACAGACTTCTCCGCCTAAGAAAAATATTGCCCCAATTAAACCTTACTCTAAGAGGAAAAAGTAAAAATTTTTTTATTCTAAGCATACTTGTATTATAGGCTTTACATTTACCTCTTATTTCATAGTAATTGCTGAAGGCAATCAGGGGATACTTAGATTTATTCAGATATTCCAGCATTCTAAGGCTATAGTCATTATCATAAATATCATCCTGATGTGCTATTGTAGCATATTTTGTTTTTACCTTGGAAAGGCCAAAATTCCAGTCCCAAGTTATTCCAGACTCCTTTTTATTAATAAATAACGGAATACCATATTCTTTAGATAAATCCCTAATATGAGAATTATCTGTTGAAGTAACCATAATAATCTCAGACTTAATCCTCTGATTTAAAAGGGACTTAATACAATCCTCAAGATAAGGGCTTTCCCTATATGCAGGAATTACAAATGTATGTACTACCATAGCAATACCTGATTAATCACTATTCCGACTATAATAAACATATGTAAAAATACCGCTGCCATTACTGCCTTAGTATGGAATCCCCTGGCTAAAACAATCTGCCTTGAATATAGCGGGAAAAACAGAAATACTAATCCCGGCAGAAAATGTCTGCCCTGTACTCCGTCTATAAAATTATAGGCAGGAGTTGTCCATGTCATAAGCATTCCAATAAACACAATAAAGCAGGAGCCGAAAAATGCAATAAGCATGCTTAACTTCACGGGAACTGATATCATATACTTTTCTCCCCTTTCCCTTATAGCTGTTAATATCAATAAAAACAGGAAAGGCAACACAACATATTTAGGAAAGCTAATATCCATCCATCCCAGATGGTTTCCCAGAGCAGAAAAAATATAGTTATCGGTTTGAATCCAAAGTGTATTTACAAATAATTTAATCAATGCAGAATTCGTATATCCTATATAATTTAATATGCTAAGGAGTTTAGCTGCTGTTAATGAGCCTGACAGGATTATTACACCAATAATTACAGCCCAAGCATACTTAAATCTGGAAACTACTCTTTCATTTACAAGCTTTATCCCTTTAGGCGCAATAATCATTAACGGAAATACAGCTATTAAAATATGAGCAAATCCCTTGCTGGGTAAAAGAAACAGTACACATACCAACAGGGCAGCCAGCTTTTTCATTTTATTTGTTTCTGCCTCTTTATGATACATAATATGCATTGTCATGGATATGATAAAAATACTAAGGGACAACACCATGGAATCCCGAGAAAAGGACATTGCCTGCTGTATTACGGATGGTAATATTGCCCATATGAATACTAAATGCTTGCCAAAGGGAATAAATTTTATTCCAAAAAAAACTGCACATATAAAAGCACATAGATTGAATAACCTTCCCAAAATATACATGGGAACTGTGCCTAAGCCAAGGAGCCTTCCCAGAGTAATCCCCAAGGACGGAAGAAAATATAAATATCTATTGGTATCAGTTCCGGGAACACACTGACTTGTAACAATGGTTTTATCCTTAACCTTTGAAAATATTCTGCTGTAATAATCATCTAAATAGGGCCGTTTTACCTTATATATTTGAAATTCCCAGTTACTGTCATCTGCTCTCATATATAAACTTCCGTCCGGATTTTTCTCAACTCCCAACATATCATTAGACAGGGAATAAGCAGAAAAGGCATGAACCGGCTCATCAGGAACCTCCATGACGGGAATAAGTAGATTGAAAATAATTCCCAGTATAATACCCGTATAAAGATAGGCATATTCCATTTTAGGCTTGCCTTTCTTTATAAAAAATATATAAAAAAAGCTTGTAGCCAGAATAAGAAATAATCCTCCTATTATCGCCACATAAATTAAATAATTGTCTACACCAAGAGATATAGTTCCTACATCAAGTATATTGGAGCCTTCATCACCAACCGTTTGAATAAAAAGTCCATCTTCAAAGTCCACCCGGGAAAACTGGACATTGAGCCTCAGGGGCTCACCCTTGTGTTCAATAACATTGGGAAACAGGAATTTCTTTTTAGCATCATCAATAAACATAGAAGTGCTGCTTTCTGCCGCCCCAACCAGTTCTCCGGTTTTAGCGTTAAATAAACTTACGATTACGCTGTCTCCCCTAAGGGGTGCCTCTTTAAACTTAAACCTTAATACAATTCCATTGATTCTTTGCGGGCTGACATTAAGCTCATTTTCAATAAGCTCATAGGACTCAACTTGCCTATAATTTCTTGGCTCACTCTCCTGGTAGACATTTGTGTCTAAACCATTATAGTATGTATATCTTAGGATATACCCCAATACAGTGATAATAAATACTGTCATCAGTATAAAAATTATAATGGATTTTTTCTTATTATCTTTAAAGGCTACAATACTCATAATTTATATTTCCACTCTGTAATCGCTGAATTTCAAGGATAAATTAGGGTTATAGGCTCTATCCCCACTGTATATATTATCCTTCCATTTGTCTGTAAAATACTCTCTATCTCTTTCATCTAATTTAGGCAGTTCTTCTATGGAAAAGCTTGCTCTTGGATTATACAGGATACGCTTTCCTATCTCTCCAAGTTTTAAGCAATAATCAAAATCAAAATATGACAGACTATATTTTTCATCAAAGCCACCCACCGATAGGAACAATTCACTTTTAGTCATAAGGCAAAGTCCTGAAATAATGCTGTAATCACTTACATACTTACTTTTTCCATGATAGCTGTCAATATCCTTTTGCCCTGTAAATAAATATCCTGCACCATTATTCATCCCAAGGACTGCACCACCTTGAATTAATTTATCCTGCTTGTCGTATATTCTTACACCAACTGCTCCCACATCCTCAGACTGGCAAAATGACAACATACTATCGCTATAATTTTTGCTGATTGCCTCCATAGACTCATGCATAAATAATAAGTACCTTCCGGATGCAGATCTTGCCATTTCATTCAGCTTATCAATACCTGTATTTTCATTATAGGATATTACAGAAACCTCCTCATTAACTGTAGGGAATATTGTATTATAATAACCGTAATCCTCTCCCATTTCCACATCTGCAGGAATATTAAGCCTTTTATAATGGGCTTCCAAAGCAAGTCTGCCCGCCTCATAGGCATATAATTTGGACTCGGGAAACGCTGCAGTAGAGTTCATATGAAATCTCCAATGATAAAGTATCTTGGGAATATGATAAATCGAATTTGCTCTTTCCACACACCGCAGGATAAAGTCATAATCCTGAGCCCCATTATACAGGTCACAAAACTCTCCAACTGAATCAACAATTTCCTTTGAAGCCACAAACATATGACAAATATAATTGTTACTCCTAAAAAAGCCTAAATTAAAATCCGGTTTAAAATGCGGGTCAAAAAACCTTTTGCTGCTTCCGTCAGTTTTATCCTCGTCAGTATATATTACATCCACTTTTTCTTTATTTAGTACCTCTACACATTCATACAGTGCATTTATACTGAACAAATCATCATGATCCCCTAAAACTATATAATCTCCTCCGGCAATGGACAGGGCTTGGTTAGTATTAGAGGATATACCCAAAGGTCCCTGTTTACTGTCTATATATTTTATTCTTTCATCAATTTCAGACTCCTTTTCAATTATTCCCCTAAGGTGACTCCTGTTAGCACTGCCATTGGAAAAACAAAGCTCCCAATTCCCATAGGTTTGGGCCTTAATACTTGCAATTAATTCAAACAGATAATACTCCGGAGTATCAAAAAGAGGAACAATGATAGAAAATAACGGTTCATAGGAAAAGCGTTTATTTCTTTGGGCTTCAATTTCTCCCTTAGACAGGCTCTGCTTTTTTAGCCATTTTATATATAACTTCTTATCATCCATAAAAAAGATATTTTTAAATATCTTTTCAAACATTTTAACTATTGTACCGAAAAACCCTCTTCCCTTCAGACTGCACTTTAACTTAACAAAACAAAAATAGATAAAGTCTACTATTGTTTTAAACGTAATACCGGAATAGTTTACCGTAATACGAATAGGCATTGAAACTTCTTTGCCGTCCTCTACAACAATAAGTTTAGTATATCCCTCTGAGCTTTGGATTTTAATGAAAAATCCTGCCTCATCATATTGTTCTGGATTATCAATTTCTTCAAAAAGGTTTCTATACTTAAACCTTTTCGCTTCCACCTTAACTAAATCTCTGTTAAATCTTTTTTTTAAATAAAACTCAACAGGATTATCAGAAAGCACATATCCCCTTATTATTATTTCATTTTCAATTTTTATTATGCCGTCAAGTTTTGTCATAAATATTTAACCACCTAAAGTTTTAAGTAGTTCCTTTTTTTTATCTGACACCCGCAACAGCTCAATTTCAAAGTCCTGCCTGTTTTTCATTAAAGCATTTTGAAGCTGCATGCCTGCAAAAAAGGATTGAATAGCAGCAATCATAGTAGCTGTACAAACAATCAATGTAGGGAATTTAGCCACCAATCCTGTATTAAGATATTCTATTAATACCGGTATAAAAAATCCAACGGAAACCAAGGATAAAATAAGGGAAATCATCCCAAAAAATCCCATAGGATTGTAGGTTCTGTATAATCTCCAAATAGTTCTCAATACCTTTATGCCATCTGTATAGGTATTAAGCTTTGACTCACTTCCCTCGGGGCGATCTCTATAATCAATTACAACATTCTCTACAAACATATTTTTTTCCACCGCATGTATGCTCATTTCTGTTTCAATTTCAAAGCCCTTTGAAAGCACCGGGAAGGTTTTAATAAACTCATAGCTAAAGGCTCTGTATCCTGTCATAATATCATTAATATCATTGCGGAATAGTACATTTATACTTTTTCTAACTAAAAGATTACCTAAATTGTGAAAAGGTCTTTTATTTTCTGTTAAATAGGTGGATGAAAGCCTGTCGCCCACAACCATATCTGCATTTTTATTCAGTATCAAATCTGACATTTCAAGAGCATGTTCAGCAGGATATGTATCATCTCCGTCTGTTACAATATAACACTCCGCGTCTATATCTCTAAACATTCGCCTTATTACATTACCTTTCCCCTGCATATATTCATTACGCACAATTGCTCCGGCACGCCTTGCATATTCCGCAGTATTATCAGTAGAATTGTTATTGTATACATATATAGATGCCTCTGGAAGAACTCTTTTAAAATCCAAAACTACCTTCTCAATTGTTTTTTCCTCATTATAGCAGGGTATTAAAACCGCTATTTTTTCCATATTCACTATATGTAAACCTATTCCTTTCCTGAATGTTTACTAACAAAAGGGAGACCGATTGCTCAATCTCCCTCAGTAAGCACAAACATTTAAACAAGGCACATATACAACGTGCCGCCCCTGTCACCCATCTCACCTCGTGAAACAAACTCTATATAGACAGTCCTATATAACAAATTTACTTCTACAATATCTTTAGTCACCTCTTGGGTATTGTCACACACCTACGGTATGTGACAATTTTGGGAAGCAACGCCCATTTATATGGGACTTCATCCCCGGGACGTCGCGCGGTCATACACC
Source organism: Lachnospiraceae bacterium (assembly GCA_041776485.1). GTDB lineage: Bacteria > Bacillota > Clostridia > Lachnospirales > Lachnospiraceae > JBHBQE01. The sequence goes on from JBHBQE010000015.1 coordinate 96,676, forward strand.
TATGGGGTGTGACAGTGCAGGAGATGGGACTTGAACCCACACGATGTTGCCACCACAGGCACCTGAAGCCTGCGCGTCTGCCAATTCCGCCACTCCTGCATATGTTTTGCGGCAACGTCTATTTTTGTGGGACTTCGTCCCCGGGACGTCGCGCGGTCACACACCTGCGGTGTGTGACAATTTTTGGTGGCAATGTCCATCTTTGTGGGACTTCGTCCCTAGGACGTTGCGCGGTCACACACCTGCGGTGTGTGACAATGTATAGTCTAATTATCCTTATGGGAAATGTCAACAAATAATCTTAGCATCAAACTCATGATCACAGCTTATACCCTCCCATGTATTTCCTGGAGCAGTATGTATACCAAGCTTCCTAATTCTTTCTATATTTTCTTCTGCTCTTGATTTATCCTTTACTAACATCCCATAAATAATAATTACTAAATTATCCGGGTTAACTCCACATTCATCTATAGATTCCTCAATAAACTTAAGAAGCCTTTCATTTCCCATATCCTCAAGAGAAATAGGTATTCCTATATGATACTGCGGGTAACCTATATCATTATTGTATCTGCATTCCCTAAGCGCCAATAAAATAAATCTCTCTAAAAGTTCATTATATAATTTATATCTTTTCGCCATAGGCATAAACTCACAGAAAAGCTTAGTGCCCAGTTCCGGAGCCTGCCATGCCAAATTAACTATTTCGCCCTCATAATCTGTATTATAAACATTAAAGTCTGCTTTAGTTTTTGAAAGCTCCATCCCATTACATTCATCAGCCACAGACTCTATCAGATAACTTTTAAGAAGAATATGCTCCCTGCACTCCTCCTCCATATACTCCTGATAAAATTCTACACTGCCCGTTCCATTGGATTTCGCATATCCCAGGGCAATATCTCCGCACTTTAAAATATTTCCCACATCCTTTGCATCCTCAGGAAATCTTGCAATCCCAATAGATGCAGTTAAAAAACAATCCTTATAATTAAGCTGCCAGGGTGCTTTAAATCTTCTTATAATGGAGCGGGACACTTCCAAAGGGTCAAGCTTTGAGGTATCCTTAATTATGATGGCAAATTCATCGGCTCCCAACCTGTATACTCTGGCATTTTCCTCTGAAAGCTTAAGCAGAAATTTAGCAATGGAGGATAAAAGCATATCACCCCCAGTATTTCCGGAAATAATATTAATTTCCTTGAAATCATCAAGATTCATACATAAATAAGCACCATGAATATCCTTATCTAAAGCTAAGCTTCCCAATTCCTTAACAAAATAAGTCCTGTTATAAATTCCTGTAAGTTCATCTATATTTGCGTGTCTTTCAATATGATTTTCATATTCCTTATTCTCGGTAATATCAAAAACCGTAGCCAATCGAACATAACTATCATCCACCCACTTTATCATACCAAGAGCAATACTTACATATATACCTGCCTCTTCCAAATAATATTCCCTTATCTGTTCCATTTTCTCCGGTGTCTTTTGAATTCTGCGCTCAAAACGCTGCCTGTCAGATTGATTTGAAAGCATTTTTCTGAATGTATCATTGGTATAAAGAGTCTCTGTACTGTCCTTTTCCATAACAATTACACCACATCCGATATTCTCAAGAACTGATTCTACCACCGCATAGGAACTGGCTAAGGAATTTTTTGCAATACGCCTGGATAAAATAGATGAAATAACGCGTCGTACTGTATTTAAAAATCCTGCCTCCAGCAAAGTCCAATGCCTTGGAATAATATTCATACTTGTACATAAATACATTATATTTTCATTATCCAGGAATATTGGCAGGAATATACCTGCACTAATGTCGTATGCCTCAAGAAATGCACTAAAGGACTTAGGCACTCGGGAGTCTGAGGAAATAGTATAGGATAATCCATCTGTAAATGGTATCTCAGATAAGGCGGTATCATCCATCTTAAACATAAAGCTTCCGCTGTCCTTATCAAACCACTCCGCCAGAATATGTACCTTGTCATTATTTTTATCCAACTGAATGATAAATGCATTGGAGGCTTCTAAAAACTCTCCGCTGATAGTCAGAATGCTTTTAACAACAACATCAAAATCATCTTCTGACTCAATCTTACTAAGTATCTGAGTGATTGCCTCATTTCTTGCAAGCTCCCGATTAAGACTGCTGCCTTCCCTTTCCTTTTCCTTAATATGGTTTTCCAGATTGTAAGCAGCTTCTCTTTCTCTAATATACAAAAAAAGTACATTTTCAATCAGAGAAATTTTAGTATCTAAGGGAGTGGAATTATTTCCCAAGGCTTTGATAAGCCAAACCCCATAAAGCTTGCCCTCTTTATTCCTCATGGCAATTCCACTCATTTTATTATCTGAAGCAGAAAGGTCTATAACTCTTTCTACACCATAATTCCCAAGCTTATTTACAGCATTTAATACATCGCCCCGCCTAAAGGCTTCATTGCTTAAAATTGCCTCTGTATTTTCATAATAAATGCCTATTGCCAGTTTAAATTCCCTGGCAAATCCATCGGCTATGCGTATAAGTGCATTTTTATCTAACGTCATTACTCACTGCCCATCTATAGGGTTATATCCTTAAATCTAAAGCCTAATGTGTCTGGTAGCTGCTGTCTACAATATATATTATCTTGTGGATTATTTGAATTATAGGCTAAAATACCACAGCTGTAAACAAATGGCATATCTATTGCCCCTCATGTATCCCTGTAATATCGTAAGGGGTTGCCTGATATACATAGTAGTTCAGCCAATTGGTATAAAAGGCATTACAATGGGCTCTCCAGGTAAGTACCGCCTTTTTGTCAGGGTCATCATCTATAAAATAATTTTTCGGAAGCTGTACATCACTTCTATCTCTATCCCTCTCAAACTCCTTTTGCAAGGTCAACCTGTCATATTCTAAATGTCCCATATTATAAATTCTGCTTCCGTCCTCTGTCATACAAAGAAGAAGTCCTACCTCATCAGACTCAGCAAGAATCTTTATATCCTCTATCTTTCTTAAGGTATCCACATCTATATCCGTGTGTCTGGAATGAGGACAATTAAATATATCATCAAAGCCTCGAAGTAACAAAGTCTTCCTATGATATACATTATGTGAAAATATCCCAAATACCTTTTTAGGTAAAGTAAACTTTTTTATCCCGTATTCATGGTACAAAGCAGCCTGTGCTCCCCAACAAAGGTGAATTGTACTGGTAACATGAGTTTTCGTCCAATCTAAAATCTCACAAAATTCCTGCCAATAATCCACCTCTTCAAATTCCATAAGCTCCACAGGTGCACCTGTTATAATAAGTCCGTCATACTTTCTGTCCCTTATATCAGAAAAGGAATGATAAAATTTATTTAAGTGACTTAATTCAGTATTTTTAGATACATGACTGCTAACTCTTATAAAATCTACATTAACCTGCAAAGGTGTATTTGCCAGAGAACGAAGCAAATGAAGCTCAGTATCCTCCTTTAACGGCATTAAATTCAGAATCCCAATTTCCAATGGTCGTATATCCTGATGTATGGCACGGTTTTCGTCCATTACAAAGATTTTTTCATTCTCTAATATACTTCTTACAGGAATATCATTTTGTATCTTAATTGGCATGGTAAAGCCCTTTCTTTTCTATATCTTTAAGCTTTCTATAGGTTCCCTCTTTTAGTTTTCCCAAAGTAATATTCTCTATCCTTACTCTACAAAGGTCTGTTACGTAAAGATTGCAGGATTTACACATTCGCCTGATCTGTCTGTTAAGTCCCTGAGTCAGAATTATGGTGAAGGATTTATCATCTATTCTCTCAACTTTACAGGGTTTGGTTTTAACCTTTAATTCCCGGATAAATACTCCCTGCCTTAGCTTGTTTAGAATTTCATCAGAGACTTTTGGGTCTACTTTAACGTAATACTCTCTCTCATGACAATTTTTTGAATGCATGAGACTATTTGCCAATTTACCATCATTGGTAAGTATCATAAGACCTCTGGATTGCCTATCCAGTCTCCCTGCATAAAAAAGCCTTTTAGGATAATCTATATAATCAAATATAGTTTCTCCGTCCTTAGCAGAATGTGAGCATATAAGACCTGCCGGTTTATTATAAATCAGAATAACTCTCTTTTCATTAGCCAGTTTGTTTTCAATTTTCCTGCCATGAACAGTCACAATAGAATCCTGATTTATTCTATCCCCAGGCAGAGCAACTCTTTCATCTACAATAACCTTACCCTGTAAAATCAGTCTATCTGCCTCACGTCTGGAGCATACACCTGCCTGAGCAATAAATTTATTAATCCTCATATTTTACCTTTTCAAAAAGGAGGCTATTGCCCCCTTTGTTAATAGATTTATAATTTTAATGCGGCTATCTATTTCAGTAAATCAGTTTTTATATAGCCTTCAATATTTTTCCTTTTAACCTTTGTCCATCCATTTTCACCTGAATCCTCAATTACGGTAACCTTATCGCCTGTAAGAACAGCACCAACCTTTGTTGAATTGGAGTCAGGTTCTCTCCTGATATTTAATATATCAGAAACTGTTACCTCTGTACCCGCCTTATATCCGCCTGCCGGTACAGCAGGTGTCTCTGCAGGTGCAGCCTCTGCTGGAGGTTCCTGTGCAGCTGCCTCTGCCTGCGCAGCCGCCTCTGCTGCTGCCGCCTGTGCTTGAGCTTCAGCCTCTGCTGCTGCAGCGGCTGCCGCTGCCTCCTCCTGCCTTGCTGCCTCAACTGCTGCCTGATATCCTGTATACCAATTAATGGTTGCAGTCTTTAACGTGTCTACGAATGCTTTATAAGTTTCATCGGAATTTACTAAATCCGTATGCTTAGAATTAATATCATGCTGCAGCATTATAAAATCTTCCTGATTTTCATATTCCGATATTAACGCCTGAACCTCAGGATCTGTTTCCTCCTCGACATATTCCTGATTAAAAATACAATATCTATTGTCTATATATAAATTACCCTTGTCATCTTCAGTTAAATAAAAGAAATACAGTCCCGGTGAAAGGCTGTTTACATCCTTAAATTTAATATTAACGTCTGCCGATACCAGATAAGACTTTTTATCCAGTCCGGGTTTTGAGTATATCTTTACGATTTCATACTTCTCTATGTAATCCGCCATAAACTCAACATAGCTTTTTTCCATATCTGTGATAGGATAGGCTATCTTTTCCAATTCAGCCACATTTCCTCCTGCATAATACTCATAATATGAGGAAATAAGACTATTAAGTTTTTCGTCTGAAGTAGCCTCCTTAAAGTCCACTTTAGCATTATAATACGGGTCAGCCTTCTTCGCGCTCATTTTTGCAACTATTGCCACAACAATAACTATACATATGAATGCAGCCACTGCAATCACTCTTTTTTTATTGTGTACAGCAAAATCCAATATTTTTTGTATATCCATCTTTCTACCTAATATTACCTTTTCTATTTAATTTAAGCATCATGCCCTAATGTAGACGACTGGATTCGAACCAGCGATCTTCAGAGTCGGAGTCTGATGCGTTATCCAACTACGCCACGTCTACCTGTACTCTCCCGGCAAATTGTTACGATATTTTAACAAATTAGTATTATTATGTCAATAAATCCCTTATTTTCTTGAATTTATCAACTTTAATCTGCCCCTGACAACTTGGTTTTTCCATATATGAAAAATTTATACTTGAACAAAATTCCTCCGGAAAGACCCTTGTCATTTTACTATATTTCCCCATACCGGTGATAGCCAAAGTGCTATGGTGCTCTCTGTTAAACAGAGTCACCCCTCTCCCAAGCTCAAATACGTCATCAGAGCTTTTAGGTGTAACAGACAACTTTATAATATCCGGGTCCGAAGAGTATATTGTTTCTAAAAGTCTAAAGCACACATCTGAAGCAGGGCTGCCTTTATCATGGTAAGATGCAATAACATTGACACCATTCCCCTGTATTTTCCTGATTAAAGCTTGGGGATTTACATGAGAAAAATACTCCACATCAATTAAATCAGGACATCTGCTTTGCCCTATAAACAGTAAAAACCTTTGGAGTTCCTCTGTAGATATTGATAAATTGCCGCCCTGATTACTGCTTCTTAAAGTCACTAGAAAAATAGTTCTGGAAAAAATGCTCTTTAATGCCAAAAGAATGTCTGCAAGTCTATCAGTATCCATCAGCTCTGAAAAAAAATCTGCCCTCCATTCCGCCATTTCTATCCCATTGGCAGCAATTGTCCTTGCCGACTCAATAATATCCTCATAGGAGGTATCCACAATCGGAATGCAAATAACAGAATTCTCTTTACTGAATAATCTTCCCTTTACAATTAATGCCATATCTGCTATATAATCTCCTTACCAAATATATTTACAGCTCATATCATAAGTATGCAACAATCTGAACATACAGTAAACAATTCAAAATTACCATTCACAGATTATATTTTATAAAAGCCGAAATTTGAAACAGTTAATATTTTTATATATACTGTAGCAATTTGTAAAAAACCCAAGGCATAAGCCTTGGGTATATAATCTATTTTGCAACATCACTTACTCGTGATTCCCGAATAACATTAACCTTTATCTGTCCGGGATATTGCAACTCCTCTTCAATACGTTTTGAAATATCACGTGCCATGATTACCATGTCCGCGTCTGTAACCTCCTCAGGGATTACCATAATACGCACTTCCCTGCCTGCTTGTACTGCAAACGATTTGTCAACCCCACTAAAATCATTTGTAATATCTTCTAACTGCCTAATTCTATTGGTGTAGGTATCCAATGTTTCCCTTCTGGCACCGGGTCTGGCTGCCGAAATTGAATCCGCTGCCATAACAAGACATGCTATCAATGTTTCCGGATCCACATCACCATGGTGAGCTTGCACCGCATTTATAACAATGGCATTTTCTTTGTATTTCTTACAAAGCTCCACACCCAACTCAATATGCGAGCCTTCCACACCATATTCATGATCCACTGCCTTTCCAATATCATGTAAAAGTCCTGCACGTTTAGCAATTCTCACATCTTCGCCCACCTCTGCAGCTAAAAGTCCGCATAAATGAGCTACCTCTATGGAATGCTTTAAGGCATTCTGCCCAAAGCTTGTTCTATAACGCATCCTGCCCAATAGTTTAATAAGCTCCGGGTTTATTCCGTGTACACCAACCTCAAGTACCGCTGCCTCTCCTGCCTCCTTGATGTTATTCTCCACTTCCTTTTCAGCCTTGTGAACCATCTCCTCAATTTTAGCCGGGTGAATTCTACCGTCCACAATAAGCTTTTCCAATGCAATACGTGAAATCTCGCGCCTTACAGGGTCAAAGGATGAAAGTACCACTGCCTCCGGAGTATCATCTATTATCAGCTCAACACCTGTCAGGGACTCAAGAGTTCTGATATTTCTCCCCTCACGACCGATTATTCGCCCCTTCATTTCATCATTTGGAAGTTGTACTACTGAAATAGTTGTTTCTGACACATGGTCTGCTGCGCATTTTTGTATTGCCGTGACCAAAACCTCCTTGGCATTTTTATTAGCCTCTTCCCTTGCCTTAGCAGTTTCCTCTTTGATAAGCTTAGCTGCATCAATCTTAATATCCTCCTCTAAGCTCTTTAACAGGATATCCTTGGCTTGTTCTGAGGTATATCCGGAAATACGTTCCAGCTCTGCAATACGCTGCTGATTGAGCTTATCAAGGGAGTCTTTTTCCTTTTTAAGCTGTTGTTCTCTTGAATTTAAACTGGCTTCCTTCTTTTCTGCCTGATCTATTTTTCTATCAAGATTATCTTCCTTTTGTTGTATCCTTCTTTCGCTCTTAGAAACCTCCGCTCTCCGTTCTCTCACTTCCTTTTCAGATTCATTTTTTATACGGAGAGATTCTTCCTTAGCCTCTAGGAGCAACTCTTGTTTCTTTGTTTCTGCGGCCTTAACTGCGTCATCTATAATCTGTCTAGCCTGAATTTCGGCTCCGCCAACCTTCTCCTGAGAAGATTTTTTATGGTATGAATTAAGAATAACTACTGTTAAGGGCACCGCAATAACAATAGTAATTATTACTGCGATTACTGTTGTAAGCACAGGAGCACCTCCTTTATTTATTGTTGTCATAGTACGTATTGAAAGTTATTTGCAAATTAAAAAGCAAAAAATAAACTGCATACAAGTTTACTTCTTATCATGAAAAAAATCAAGAAATATAATTATCCTGCCCTAATTCACGCAATATATCCCCCGACGCAAATCCATTTCTTAACAAATAATCATATATCCTTTTATCCAGTTTTTTTTGACTGATTTTATCCTCTGTAGCTCTCCTGTTCTTATTTATATAATTTCTAATAATCTTTCTCTCATTAAAAATATTTTCTCCATATTCCTCTTCCATCTCCCGTATGGCAATCTCCAATACCTCCTTAGAGACGCCCTTATTATATAATTCATTACATATTCTGCGTTTACTTCTGGTATTTTGCTTTGATAGTATATAGCTTTTAACATAATTTCTATCATCAACATACTTATCCAAAGCTTTCAGAGCCTGTTCAACCGCCTCAATGGGATAACCGCTTTCTCTAAGCTTATTTCTGAGATTTTCCCTGGTTCTATTCTGCCTCTCAAGTAAATACATCGCCCTTCTCTTTGCTCTCGGAATAAATATTTCTTCTAAAAGAGCAGCATATACAGATTCACTAATCTCCTCTCCTACATTAATTCCAAATCTACTAATTTCTTTTTTATAAAGTACAAGGTCCCTCCCATCCAGGATATAGACCTTGTATCTATCTTTACTTTTAGAATATAATAGGGGTTCAATAGCTGTAACAAGCACGGCTATTCACCATCACTCCCGATTTTTATATTATCTGTTTCCTTCTCTATTGTCTCAGTTTTATCTGAAGTTTCTGTCTGATTATAGTGCTTTCTAATAAGTTCCTCTACAGCCTCTGCAACCTCCGGGTGCTCACATAGATACTGCTTTGCGTTTTCTCTGCCTTGACCTATTTTATTTCCGTTATAGGAATACCAGGCTCCTGATTTATTTATAATATCAAGGTCTGAGGCAACATCCAGTATATCTCCCTCCTTGGATATTCCTTTACCAAACATAATATCAAATTCAGCCTCTCTGAAAGGAGGAGCAATCTTATTTTTTACTACCTTTACTCTTGTTCTGTTCCCGATTACTTCTCCCTGCTGCTTTATTGAGTCTATTCTCCTAACATCCAATCTGACAGATGAATAAAATTTAAGAGCTCTTCCGCCTGTAGTAGTTTCCGGACTCCCAAACATAACACCGATTTTTTCTCTAAGCTGATTGATAAATATAACAATGCAGTTTCCTCTGTTAATAGCTGCGGTAAGCTTCCTGAGAGCCTGGGACATTAAACGTGCCTGCAATCCCACATGGGAATCGCCCATATCTCCGTCTATTTCAGCCTTTGGAACTAATGCTGCCACAGAGTCAACTATCACAATATCCACAGCCCCTGAGCGAACCATAGTTTCTGCTATTTCCAGTGCCTGCTCACCGTTATCCGGCTGTGAAATATAAAGATTGTCAATATCCACGCCTATTGCTCTTGCATACACCGGATCCAGAGCATGTTCTGCATCTATAAAACCGGCTATCCCTCCAAGCCGCTGTACCTGAGATACGGCATGCAAAGCAACAGTTGTCTTTCCTGAGGACTCGGGACCGTATATCTCTATAATTCTGCCCTTGGGAAATCCCCCCTGCCCTAATGCTATATCCAAGCTGATGGAACCTGTTGGGATGGTTTCCACTGTCATATGCTTGGAATTATCTCCAAGTTTCATAACAGAACCTCTCCCAAATTGTTTTTCTATCTGTGCTATAGCTGCATCCAGCGCTCTAAGTTTCTCCTGAGACACCTCATTTTTTATATTTGCCATAATTCCTCCTAATAATTAGAACATTTGTTCGTACAACATTTTACGATGATTTATATTTTTTGTCAATAGTTTACGGGAAATCAAATTAACCGAATATATAGCCTGACTGCATAATGACATAATGAAATAAAGATATGTTTAAATTTTATCAAAGGCCAACTCTATTAGCAACTAATTTTTTATTTCCGCCGTTTTTCCAAAATATAGAATTCTTAAAAACACCTGTTGATTTTATATTGATGAAATGTTATACTCACCCTTGCGTTTACTAACGCAATCGGGGTGTGGCTCAGTTTGGCTAGAGCGCTACCTTAGGGAGGTAGAGGCCGCAAGTTCGAATCTTGTCACTCCGATTTTAATAAAATCCCCATTATTGCCTAAAAGCTTGTGTCAATAGACACTACGGGGATTTTTTTATTTTGTTTTTATTACTATTTTTATCGCCATATTTTGTAAAATTTGGCATTTTTGTAAAAAATTTGGCACGGAATTTGAAACGAGATTATTTTCCCTTTCCTCTTAAAAAAAATTTATCAACAATTAATTTTAATATAAGTCAAACATCTCCCATCGGCACTCTACCTTGAATCATTTATTAGTACAATAAAAAAGAGAGGGGTTATGTACCGACCCCCAAAAGTTAGACCAAAATCTAACGATTAGGAGGTCGGTATTTTTATGGCAAAACATAGTTTTGAATTCAAGAAGAAAGTTGTTTTAGAATATTTGGATGGAAAAGGTGG
>JBHBQE010000016.1:0-102576 GCA_041776485.1 Lachnospiraceae bacterium
ATATATATAGTGTACTTATTGCCTATTTTTTGCTATAATATCTCAAAGTAATTTATTAAGGCAGGGTAGCATGCAAAAGGTTGTAAACGGAATTCACATAATCATATTTTCCTTTGTTTTTATAATTATTGTAAATATATTTTTTATTACCTTTTCAGAAACTCCAAGTATACAAAATTGGAAGGAGGAAAGGTTTAATTTAACAATCAACAATATATCCTATAAAAATATTGATGTTGACAGCTTTATACAGCCTGCTCTTAAAAGGGGTGACGAGGTTCATATCAGCAGGAAAATATGGAGAACCTATTTGGGTGAGTCATTGGTTTTTAGAACCTACGGTTCTGCTGTTGAGGTCAGTTTAAATGACGAAATAATCTATTCCTACGGGGAAAATCTTTACAAAGACAACAGGATGATTGGCAGGGGCTATCATATTATAAAACTAAACAATTTAAGACCTGGGTACTCTAATTTGGATATTAAGCTGATGGCTGGAGAGAATATGCCATATATGTGGGTGGATTTTCTTAAGTTCAACTCGGGTAATAACGTATGGATGGATATTTTTTCCTCAGATAAATTTTTCATAATGATAAGTCTGTTTATGTTTTCTCTGGGATCCATAGGATTTGTTTCTGTAATTTTTATTGCTTTCATCATCAAAAGCAAGGGAAGTATCTTTCATATCCTGTATTCCTTTTCCGCTATATTCTTTGCAGGACTTTGGAGTGTATCCGTTTGCGGATTTTTGCAGGTTATAACCAATAATTTACAGCTGGTAGCTTTTATGGAGTATATATCGTTATATTTGTCTGCCTTTTTTTACTTAGGTTCAGTGGAGGTTATGCAAAAGGATACTAAGTTCGGACGTATTATTACATTGGAAAAATGGATTTATTTCATTTTTATATCTACATTAATGCTTTTGCACTTTGCAGGCATATTATTTATATCCCAATCCATATCAATATTCAGAATTGCAATAGTAGTAGTTATTGCTATGGCATTTATTATAGTAATAAGTGATTATAAAAAGCAAAAGTCCTACGAGAAAATCCTTAGAATGGAAAATACTATGGGACTGGTTTTACTGCTAATAAATGCAATACTGCATACTATAAATGTTTCCACAATCGAAATATTAAACCAGTCCTTTAATATAAGCGGGATATTAATTTCTATAGCTGTTTTGGTTACCATTACTTCGCCTTTAATAAGTCATATTATCAGAAGCGGTGAGATTGAAATATATGAGGGTCAGATTGCTCTGCTAAATAAAATCGCGTATAAGGATCCTCTTACAGGTCTTGACAACAGATATGGAGCCAGGGCATTTACGATTAATTTGGAGCAGAATAATATCCCATATTATGTAATTATGATGGATTTAAATGATCTGAAGACAATAAATGACGCTATGGGACATGACAGGGGAGACAGGCTGCTGGTGAACTTTGCGGAATGTATTAAGTCAGTATTTAATAATGAGAACTGCATCAGCGTAAGACACGGTGGAGATGAGTTTGTCATAGTCTTAAGGGAGGACAGTGAGTATAAGCTTAAATTTTATTTAGACAGTTTACAGGAAAATATTGATAGATTGAATTCTGAAATCTCAGACGGCGGATTTATAAGCGTTGCCATTGGTGTGGCAGGGAGTCGTGAGATTAAACATGGGGATTATGACAGTGTATTAAAGCTGGCAGACGAAAGAATGTATAAATATAAACTAAAATCAAAGGAAGCTGCGGAAAATTAGTTTGCTAAAATTATAATTGCAATTATCGTATATATATGGTATGCTATGTAACTGCTGAATACAATATATAGTATATATGGGGATTGCAATGAACTATTCCGAGATAAAAACTTATGATATTGCCAATGGTCTGGGGGTTAGAACCTCTCTTTTTGTTTCCGGATGTACACATCACTGTAAAGGCTGTTTCAATCCGGATACCTGGGACTTTAATTATGGCAAGCCATTTACCAAAGAGATAATGGAAGAAGTATTAAATTCCTGTAAACCGGAGTATATTTCCGGTCTTACTCTTTTAGGAGGAGAGCCTATGGAGGTGGAAAACCAAAGGGGGCTGATTGAGCTTTTAAGGGAATTTAAGTCAAGATACCCAAAGAAAAATATATGGGTATTTACCGGGTATACTTTAGAAAGTGATTTACTGGATAAAAATGGAAAAGCCAGATGTGAGCTTACTGATGAAATTCTTTCTCTGGTGGATATTATGGTAGATGGAGAATTTATTTTGGAGAAAAAGGATATTACATTGGAGTTTAGAGGAAGCAGCAATCAAAGAATATTAGATTTAAGGGAAGTTATTAAATAGTATGGGAAATATGCCATTAATCTTCAAAAGGAGGTTTCTAAATTTAATATATAGTGCTTGCAGGTTAATTTACTTGCATTTACTTAGTGTACGGTATATAATACATTAGAGTTATTGTATAGACAAGGAAGTCTAAGAAGTGGAGATTATCAGCTAGATTATATCAGGTCAATTGCTGATGTCTTTTACGAGTAACAATCATATAGTGACTGTTACAATGAAAGGGAGTTATATATGAGATTGTCAGGAATGGATTCATCGGGACTTAATACATTGTTTTCAGGAATGTCAGGAGGAGGGATATACTCCACCCTTTCTGATTATAATAGTATACGCTCAGGCTCTTACGGAAAGCTGTTAAGTTCATATTATAACAAAACAGGAAGTCAGGCTCCTGATGTTGGGGGTGCCAGAAAGAAATCCAGCATTGCAGAGGATCATACCTCCAGAGGATATAAGGAAAAATATTTAAGAGATTTAGAAGCTAAAGGTAAGGACAAAGCCAATACCAAGGATCCTAATGTAAAAGCTAATCAGAGCGTATCAGATGCCGCAAATAAGATGGTTAATTCCGTGGATAATCTTAGAGACAGCAAGACTTATGCTGTGGATAAGTCGGGAAATTATGATAAGGAAAAGCTTTATAATAGTGTAAAATCCTATGTAGAATCCTACAATAATTTAATTTCAAGCACTGCTGATTCTAAAGTGTCAGGCGTTAATGCCAATGTTAACAGTATGAAAAACACCACTAAAGCTTATGAAAAAACCTTGGCTCAGGTGGGCATTACAACTGAAAAAAATGGAACCCTAAGTCTTAATGAAAGTGACTTTAAAGCTTCCGATATGTCTAAGGTTAAGTCGTTATTTGCAAGAGGCAGTTATGGAAACAGTATTAGAACCAACGGATATATGACAGGGTATTATGCCAAGGCAGCCAATTCCAATAATACCTATGGAGCTTCAGGGAATTATTCAATGTCAAGCTTAGCAAATTCCTATCAAAGCTATATTTAAAATGTTTTGTAATGTAAATTCATAAAATTCAGTAAATCCGGTAGTTTCTACTGGATTTATTGTTTTATTAGAGATTATATTTTATTACTGGAGATGGAGAGATTATGAAAAAAATTATTATCAAATCAATCTTGTTAATCTTATTCGCTGCGTTTTTTGTATCGGGTTGTGGAGATAGCCGGAAAACGGATAAGGATGATACTGCAGCCGTAACCACGGAGGATAGTGATGTTCCTAAAGAAAAGGCGTGTGTGGAAGAGGAAAATCGGAAAGAAGTTTCAAAAGATGAGGCTCAGGAGGTTATAGTTGGAAATTTTACAGAAAAGCAATTAACAGATGCCGCAGAAAAATATTATGGCAAATATTCACAATATGGTTCTGTCCCGCCTGTTGTTGAGATAGACAGTTATGATGGTGATAACGCTGTTATTCACTTATATGAGTGTACCCAGGGGCATACAGCCACATATGATTGGTACACAATTAATATTTATACAGGTGAGGGAGAAGATTTTGAAGGAAATTATATAAACTTAACGGAAACGATGGATTTTGAGGGAAATAGACAGGAGATGAAATGAAAATCAATTCTATATATTTTAGTCCCTGCGGAAATGTAAAGAAAATAATAAAGACAATGTCAGAGGTGGCAGTTTCGTTTTTTGGAAGTGATGTGGAATATATTGATATTACAAGTCTAAAAAACAGGAGCAATACTGAAATTAAGGAATTAAATAATGATAGTCTAAATTTTGTCGGACTCCCCGTATTTGCCGGGCGTATCCCTAACAAGATAATGCCCTATATAAGGGAGAATATTCGGGGAAATGGTTTATTTTTCCCTTTTGTGGCGTTCGGTAATAGAAGTTATGATGACGCGTTGTTTGAGCTTTGTACTATAATTAAGGAAAATGGCGGAAAAATCATAGGTGCAATGGCAGTTCCAACGGAGCACAGTTTTACTGATAAACTGGGGCAATACAGACCTGATTATGAGGATATATATAAAATAAAGGATTACTGCGGCAAGGTATTAAAAAAAATTAGGATGAATAATATAGAGAACATCCAAAATGCAGAAATTAATATGGAGGATATTCCCGGAGACAGGAGCCTTAGTAAATACTACACTCCATTAGGGACGGATGGGAAGCCTGCCATGTTTTTAAAGGCATATCCTGTTACGGATATGTCAAAATGCGTATTCTGCCATGCATGTTCAAGAGCATGTCCAATGGGGTGCATAGATATGGAAAACCCTGCTTTTATAAGTGGTATCTGTATCAAATGTCACTCCTGTATCAAAAGATGTAAATATAATGCAAAATCCTTTCAGGATAAAGCTTTTCTATCTCATGTTAAGATGCTTGAAAAAAATTATCAGGAGGAAAAAGAGATTGAGGTGTTTTAGTTTGACTCTCCATTGACTTTTGATATAATTAATCATTTTTTGTCTTGAAATTCAGCAGAATCTATGATAAATTATTATGGCTTTTGTAAATTGTCACATTCTCTGCACTTGGTGATTTATGGGGAATGGAAGAGTAACCAAGGAGGTAAAAATGAGTGTTATTTCTATGAGACAGCTCCTGGAGGCAGGAGTACATTTCGGTCATCAGACCAGACGTTGGAACCCTAAGATGGCTCCCTATATCTTTTGTGAGCGTAACGGTATTCACATTATTGATTTACAGAAAACTGTATGGATGGTAGACGATGCCTATAATGCAATATTTGATATTGTAAGCCAGGGCGGAACCGTTCTTTTTGTAGGCACGAAAAAACAGGCGCAGGATGCCATTGCCGAGGAGGCAAGCCGTTGTGGCATGTACTATGTAAACGAGCGTTGGCTTGGAGGTATGCTTACTAACTTTAAGACAATACGCTCCAGAGTAGAGCGTCTTAAGAAAATTGAGAAAATGGAAGAGGACGGAACATTTGATGTTCTTCCTAAAAAAGAGGTTATTAATCTTAAAAAGGAAAAAGAAAGACTTACAAGAAACCTTGGCGGTATTAAAGAAATGACCAGGCTTCCTGATTGCATTTTCATTGTTGACCCTAAGAAAGAAACTATTTGTATAAAGGAGGCTCAGAGTCTTGGACTTACAATTATCGGAATGTGCGATACCAACTGTGATCCTGACGAGCTTGATTATATTATTCCGGGGAATGATGATGCTATCCGCTCTGTTAGGCTTGTTGTTAACAAAATGGCAGACGCAGTTGTGGAGGCAATGCAGGGTGAGGAAATGTCAGAGCCTGAGGTAGAGGCTGAGGAAATGGAGGATACAGAGGAGTAACCTGTATACCTGTTTACTATAATTTATTGATTATTAGGGACTATGTCAGATTAAAGTATTTAAAAGGAAATGTTTTGTATAGATTGAGAGGTAATTATGGCAATTACAGCCGGAATGGTTAAGGAGTTAAGAGAGCTTACCGGTGCAGGAATGATGGACTGCAAGAAAGCCCTTAGCGAATGTGATGGAAATATGGATGAGGCAGTTGAGTTTTTAAGAAAATCCGGAGCTGCCAAAGCAGAAAAGAAGTCTGGACGTATTGCAGCAGAGGGACTGTGCGGTCTTATTGTCGAGGGCAATACAGGAGCTATATGTGAAGTTAACTCAGAAACTGACTTTGTAGCTAAAAATGATGAGTTTAAGGGCTTTGTTGAACTTGTTGCAAAGCAGGCACTTTCCACCGAGGCAGAGGATATGGCAGCTTTCATGGAGGATAAGTGGAATGCAGATACTTCAAAAACCGTAAAAGAAGCTCTTACGGATAAGGTTGCAATTATTGGAGAAAATCTTACCATAAGGCGTTTTGAAAAGGTGGCTGTGGCAGATAACGGACATGTGGTTTCCTATCTTCACGGAGGCGGAAGGATTGCTGTACTTGTATGCGGTACCTGTGACAGCAAGGATGAAAAGGTTAAAGAGGCTCTTACAAATATTGCAATGCAGATAGCTGCCCTTAATCCTAAATATATTTCCGAGAAGGATATTGACAACGAATATATTGAACATGAAAAGGAAATTCTTTTAGCTCAGATTAATAATGATCCTAAGGAAGCCGCCAAGCCTGACAAGGTTAAGGATGGCATGGTTATGGGGCGTATTAAAAAGGAAATGAAGGAAATTTGTCTCCTTGATCAGGTATATGTTAAGGCTGAAGACGGGAAGCAAAGTGTTGAAAAGTATATTGAGGAAGTTGGCAATGCTGTTGGAAGCAAGCTTACAATAGATAAGTTCATTCGCTTTGAAACCGGTGAAGGTATTGAAAAGAAATCCGAGAACTTTGCAGAGGAAGTGGCAAAGCAAATGGGGGTATAGTGGATACAGGATCTGATAGCTTAATTAGTAGATCTAAGAAAGAAATAAAAAGGAGTCGCATAAGGAGGCTTAAGTCCTCCTTAGTGGGGCTTCTTGTTTTTTGGTGTATAATTTCTGTTGTAATTATGGGCTACCTCCTGTTTACGGTTATAAGCCTGCAAAAACAAATCAATAAGCTTAATGTGACTACAGTAACTATTGAGGATAAAAATGTTCAGGGGAAGCTGCTAAATTCCCAGGGAGATACTATTGAGAGTAATGAGGCGGGATTAAATGATACCCACAAGGTATATCTTACCTTTGATGATGGTCCGAGTAAAAATACTGAGGAAATCCTTAAGATACTGGATGATTATGGTGTAAAGGCGACATTTTTTGTTCAAGGCAGAGATGATGAAAAGTCAAGGGAACTTATGAAAAGAATAGTTGATGAAGGGCATACAATTGGTATGCACTCCTATACCCATTCCTATTCTGATATATATTCATCTCTAGAGGCTTTTGTCTCTGATACTGAAAGAATAAGGCAGCTTATTATAGATGCAACCGGTCAGGATACCAGATTTTACAGGTTTCCGGGAGGAAGCTCCAATTCTTTGGTAGGGGGAGAAATGTATGATTATATTAATTATTTAAATGAAAACGATATAACATATTTTGACTGGAATGTGGCCAGTAATGATGCTTCCGTAAAACCTTTGCCAAGTGATACTATAGTTGAAAATGTAATGAATGATGTGGTAAAATACAAAACGTCTGTTGTACTTTTCCATGATGGAGACAGCAGAGACACAACAGTTTCGGCACTTCCTACGATAATTGAAAAATGCCGTAGTGAAGGGGCTATATTGTTGCCAATTAGTGATGAAACCACGGTGATTCAGCATGTTGTAGCAGATAATGACTAAGGAGGGAAAAATGGGTTTTTTCAAAGAATTTAAGGATGATTTTTCAGACATGGCAGATGAAATGATTCCGGCAGGGTCTGAGGATATCGTTACTGATAGTGATATGATTAACACTATTACAGATAATGTAAATGTTGATGAGGAGCTTTCTAAATTGGACGGATTATTGGAAAAGGCTACGCAGAAGGTTGCTGAGGAGTCAGTGGATAGTACGGTGCCAGGTTCCGTGGACACCTATACAAACAGCAGACCACAGGAAGTATTAAATGATATAGCACCCAGAAACAATGGTTTTGCCTACAGTCAGAATTCAGCTCCTGTTATGCCTGCTTCTGATGAAACAGCAGTTATTACATCCGGAATGATAATTACAGGTGATATAGAAACAACCGGCTCTATTGAGGTGCAGGGTCGTGTTAACGGAAATGTTGCCTGTCAGGGTAAGCTTACAGTTACAGGTATGATTACAGGTAATTCCAGCGCCAGTGAGGTATTTGCCGATGCTGCCAGAGTAGATGGAGAGATTAATGCTTCCGGAACAATAAAGATTGGTGCAGGAAGTGTGGTGATAGGAAATATTTCGGCTACAAGTGCAGTGGTTGCCGGTGCGATAAAGGGTGATATTGATGTACAGGGCCCTGTAGTTGTCGATACCTCTGCAGTTGTGATGGGCAATGTTAAGTCTAAGAGTGTACAAATTAACAATGGTGCTGTTATTGAAGGATTCTGTTCTCAAGCTTATGCTGATACAGATGTGTCTGCACTATTTTCAGAGTAATGTCAAGAATACTATTAAAGCTTAGCGGAGAGGCATTATCCGGAGATAAGGGCATAGGGTTTGACGAGGATACCACCTATAGAGTGGCAAAGGAAATAGCCATTCTTTCCAAGCGTGGTACAGAAATAGCCATTGTTATTGGAGGCGGTAATTTTTGGCGCGGCAGAAGCAGCGGTGATATGGACAGGGTAATGGCTGATCAGATAGGTATGCTTGCCACTGTAATGAACTGCATATACATGTCTGATATGCTTAGACGATGTGGATTGGAAACTATGGTTATGACATCATTTCCCTGTGGAAATTTAGCCAGAACCTACAACAGGGATACCGCCATTAAGAATTTATCAAAGAAAAGAGTTGTTTTATTTGCAGGCGGAACGGGGCACCCCTACTTTTCCACAGACACTTCAACTGTACTAAGAGCCTTGGAAATCAATGCAGACAGTATACTTTTGGCAAAGGCAGTCGATGGAATATATACAGATGACCCTAGGAAAAACAAGGAAGCCAAAAGGTATGACAGAATATCCATAGATGAGGTGGTGGAAATGAAGCTTAATGCTTTAGATATGGCCGCCTCAATAATGTGCATGGAAAATAGAATGCCCTTTGTTGTATTTAAATTGCAGGGAGAGAACAGTATACTTCGTGCAATGCCTGACAGTGATGGGAATTTTCCCAAGGACTTTGACGGAACAATAGTTACAGCATAGTAAGCATGTTAAGGAGATAGCTATGAATGAGAAATTGTCGGTATTTGAGAACAAAATGCAAAAAAGCTTTAATGCGATGTTGGCGGATTTTGCGACAATGAGGGCAGGACGAGCCAATCCAAAGGTATTAGATCAAATTCGGGTAGATTACTACGGTGCTCCCACACCTTTGCAGCAGCTTGCAAATGTTAGTGTGCCTGAGGCAAGACTTATTCAAATAGCACCCTTTGACAAAACCACGCTTAAGGAGATTGAAAAAGCAATACTTACATCGGATATTGGTATCAACCCTACCAATGATGGAGCAGTTATCAGACTGGTTTTCCCGGAGCTTACCGAGGAAAGACGTAAGGAACTGGCTAAGGAGGTTAAGAAACGCGGGGAGGAATGCAAGGTAGCTATCAGGAATATCAGGCGTGACGCCAATGATTTTATTAAAAAGTTGTCTAAGGATGAGGACGTATCTGAGGATAATGTTAAGGATTTAGAGACCGAGGCTCAGAAGCTTACAGATAGTTTCATTAAGAAAACGGATGTGGCGATTGAGGAGAAAAACAAAGAAATCCTTACGGTATAGGTATGGGTAATTTAAATCATATTGCCATTATACTGGACGGCAACGGTCGTTGGGCTAAATCTCAGGGCAAACCCAGAACCTTTGGTCATGTTGCAGGGGCTAAAAATGTAGAGAGGATATGTCGCAGCGTGTATGCGCAGGGTATTAAGTATCTGACCCTGTATGCCTTTTCCACAGAAAATTGGAGGCGATCTAAGATAGAGGTGGAGGCTTTAATGGCACTTCTCTCTGAATATCTTAGTAATTGCATTGAAGTATCAGCTAATAATAATATGAGGGTGCGTATGATTGGCGACAGAAGCGGACTCTCTTTTGATATGCAAAATAAAATTACAGATCTTGAGGAGAAAAGCTCAAAAAATACAGGGCTTAATTTGACTGTTGCTATTAATTATGGGAGCAGGGATGAAATACTTCGGGCAGTAAAGGCAATTAAACAGGATAATATGGATGCAGATTTGATTACGGAGGATGTATTCAGCTCATATCTTGATACCAGGGACATTCCTGATCCGGATTTGTTAATCAGAACCGGAGGAGAGGAGAGATTGTCAAACTATCTTTTATGGCAGGCTGCCTATACCGAGTTTGTATTTACAGATTGTTTCTGGCCGGAATTTGATGAAGAGCAGCTTAAGAAATGTATCGAAATTTATCATAGTAGAAACAGACGATTTGGAAACGCCTAGAAAAATGTTTAAAGATGTTTAAAACCAGACTTATATTTGGAATCCTGCTTGTCGCTTTGGCGATTTTATTTATATATTTGGGAAGTACCATATTATTTGCAGCAATTACTTTTATTTCTGCGGTGGGAATATATGAATATAATAATGCCTGCAATATAGAGCACCCCTTGCATGTTCTTTCTGCAATTTATATTGTAATTCTTTTTTCTGCTATTTACGTACATCAGGATAAATATATACTCCCTGTTATAATATTTACAGCCATAGGATATATGGTAATGTATGTTTTTACCTATCCCAAATTCAGACTTGAGGATATTGCAAAGGGATTTTTCGGCTGTATTTTTGTACCTACATTTTTAAGCTATATATATTTAACCAGAGGATTAGAACGGGGGATATATATAGTTTGGCTTATATTTCTATGCTCATGGGGCTGTGATACCTGTGCTTACTGTGTCGGCATGCTCATTGGCAGGCATAAAATGTCTCCCATACTTTCCCCTAAAAAATCCATTGAGGGTGCTGTGGGAGGAATTTTAGGGTCTGTTATTTTAACCTTTATTTTCCTGTATATATTTAGAAGTAAGATTTATATAAGTATAACAGGTATATGTATAATTTCTTTATTATCGGGAATTGGTGCCTTTATTTCCATGATTGGAGATTTAACTGCGTCTGCCATAAAGAGGAATTATGATATTAAAGACTATGGGAATATTATTCCCGGGCATGGAGGTATATTAGACAGATTTGATTCCTGTTTAATTACAGCTCCGATAATCTATTACATATTTACATTTTTAAAGCAATGAATCATATTGTATTAATTCACCCTGCAATTCCGCAAAATACCGGGAACATAATGAGAACCTGTGTAGTTACAAATACTGTACTGCACCTTATTGAACCGCTTGGATTCATACTGTCTGATAAAAGCTTAAAAAGAGCGGGGCTTGATTATATTGATGAACTTAAGCTGAATATTTATTCGTCCTTTGAGGATTTCACAAGAGATAACAGAGGAGGGTACTATTTTTTTACCAGATATTCCAAGAAAAATTATTCCGGCGCAGATTATACTGAGCATGAGGAAAACTATTTATTTTTTGGACATGAGCATGATGGAATCCCTAAGGATATACTTAAAAACCATATAGAAGATTGTGTAAGAATACCCATGTATTCGGATAAAAGAAGCCTGAATTTATCTAATTGTGTATCTATTGGATTATATGAAGCTTTAAGGCAGCAAAATTTTGCGGGATTATCTGAGCATGAGGTTCAAAAGGGAGAAAATTATTTATATGAATAAAAAAAATATCACAATATTAGGCTCTACAGGCTCAATTGGTACTCAAAGCCTGTCTATTATAAGGAATAATAAGGACATTAATGTTTCTGCACTTACCTGCGGCAGGAATATTGAGCTTTTAGAAAAGCAGGCAAGGGAGTTTAAACCAAAGCTTGTGGTGGTTTCCGATTATAAATCTGCTCTTAGCATAAAGCAAAGCCTTAAGGATACAGAAGTTAAAGTAAATTATGGAATGGAGGGGCTGATTGAGGCAGCCACCCTGGAGGAAACTCAACTGGTACTAACTGCAATTGTTGGTATGGTGGGGATTTTACCCACGATTTCAGCGATAAATGCGGGGAAGAATATTGCTCTTGCCAATAAGGAAACCCTTGTTTGTGCCGGAGAAATTATCATGAATCTGGCAAGAAAAAAGGGAGTTTCAATACTTCCCGTAGACAGTGAGCACTCGGCTGTTTTTCAGTCATTACAGGGAAATGAAGGAAACAGGTTAAAAAAAATAATATTAACTGCGTCAGGAGGTCCGTTTTTTGGGAAAACCAAAGAAGAACTTCACTCTGTGACCCTTGATGAGGCGTTAAATCATCCCAACTGGAGTATGGGGAAAAAGATTACAATTGACTCAGCAACAATGATTAATAAGGGGTTGGAAGTAATAGAGGCCTGTCATTTGTTTAATGTATCTCCATCAAAAATTGAAGTGCTTATACACAGGGAAAGCATACTTCATTCTGCTGTGGAATATGAGGATGGAGCTGTAATGGGACAGTTGGGGGTACCGGATATGAGGGTACCAATAGCCTATGCGATGTTTTACCCGGAAAGAAGAGTTATAGGAGATAATTTTCTTTCTTTAAGCGATATAACCTCTCTAACCTTTAAACAACCGGATTTGGACACATTTGTAGGATTAAAACTTTGCATTGAGGCAATTGAAAGAGGTGGCAATGTGCCTGCTATTGTAAATGCGGCAAATGAAATTGCCGTGGAGAGGTTTTTAAATAATCAAATAGGGTTTCTGGACATCCCGGAATTTATTCAAAGCAGAATGGATAGCATAGCCTATAAGGAAAATCCTGAGATAGAGGATATACTTGATATTTATGAAATGGTAAAGTAAGCTATACTGTAGTTTAAATAGGATTTATTAGGAGATACACATGAACATTATAATTTCAATACTTATATTTGCCTTCTTAATTTTTTTCCATGAATTGGGGCATTTTCTTGTGGCAAAAAAATGCGGGATAAAGGTTAATGAGTTTTGTATAGGTTTTGGGCCAAATCTTATTAGTCGTACTGTGGGAGATACAAAATACTCTATTAAGCTTTTACCGCTGGGAGGTGCCTGCATGATGGAGGGAGAGGATGAAAAAAGCGAGGACAGCAGGGCGTTTAATAATAAGCCGCTGTATCAGCGTGCTCTCGTAGTATTTGCAGGTCCATTTTTTAATTTTATTTTAGCATTTGTTTTGGCGGTGGTTTTAATGAATGTAACGGGAGTGGATAGGCCTTTGGTTACCTCTGTAGAGGCGAATTCTCCGGCAGAAAATGCAGGAATACAAAGGGGTGATGTGATATTAAAGTTAAATAATTATCCTGTAAATTTCTATAAAGATATTAACGTTTATACTTTTTTTCATCATGATGAGGATATAGCAGTAACCTATAAAAGAGATGGAGAAACAAAAAAGGCAAGGCTTACTCCAAAGCTTAATCAAGAGACGGGGCGTTATATTATCGGTGTTTCCAATGATGAGGGAAAGAGTAAGGTTTCCGTTATTTCATCACTGGGATATGGATTTTGTGAAATGAAATATCAAATATATACGGTTATTCAAAGCCTTCGTATGTTAGTTACAGGTAAAATATCTATTAATAATATGTCTGGACCTGTGGGAATTGTGAAAGCGATAGGCGATACCTATAATGAAAGTATGAATTACGGCATATTATATGTAGTGCTCAATATGATAAATTTTGCTGTTCTTTTATCTGCAAACCTTGGAGCTATGAATTTACTCCCTATACCTGCACTGGATGGTGGCAGGCTGCTATTATTTTTGGTAGAGGCAATTCGGAGAAAGAAATTAAATGATGAGATTGAAGGGCGTATCCATATAGTAGGATTTGCACTGCTTATGCTGTTAATGGCGCTTGTTATGTTCAATGATATTAGAAAGCTGATAATGTAATGGGATATTCCAAAAGGGTTGTGGATATTGGCGGTGTAAAGATTGGCGGGGATAATCCGATTGCTATTCAGTCCATGACCAATACTAAAACAGATAATACAGAAGAAACCGTTGAACAAATCCGAAGGCTCGAGACTGCAGGCTGTGATATTATTCGTGTGGCAGTGCCAGATATAAAAGCGGCAGAGGCTATCGGGGAAATTAAGGAAGCTATCCATATTCCGCTGGTTTGTGATATTCATTTTGATTATAAGCTGGCGCTGCTTTCAATGGATAACGGTGCAGATAAAATCAGGATTAATCCGGGAAATATTAAATCAGAGGAGCATATTAGGGAAATAGTGTACCATGCCCAAAAATATGATATTCCCATTAGAGTGGGAGTGAATTCCGGCTCTCTTAGAAGTGAACAGATTAAAAAATATGGTGGAGTAACCAGTGAAGGTCTTTTTGAAAGTGCCATGTATGAGGTTAATTTACTGGAAAAATTGGGATTTGAAAATATTGTTATAAGCATTAAGGCTTCTGATGTGGGAATGTGTGAAAGAGCATATGAATTATTTGCCAAGGAAAGGGATTATCCTCTGCACCTTGGTATAACCGAGGCAGGAGATGAATTTCTCGGAAGTATTAAATCTGCTGTGGGACTTACCCAAATGCTTAATAAAAAAATCGGAGATACCATAAGAGTTTCCTTAAGTGCAGATCCGGTAAAGGAAATCTATGCGGCAAGAACAATATTGGAAAGCCTTGGACTTAGAAAGCCTAAGGCACAGGTTGTTTCATGTCCCACCTGCGGCAGGACAAATATTGACTTGATTCCATTGGCACAGAGAGTTACACAGTTTGCTATGGAAATTGATAAGGAAATAAAGATAGCGGTTATGGGCTGTGCAGTAAATGGTCCCGGAGAGGCAAAGGAAGCAGATATTGGAATTGCCGGCGGCAATGGGGAGGGACTTTTGTTTTCTAAGGGAAAAATCATTAGAAAAGTGCCTGAAAGCCAATTATTTAATGTGCTAAAAGAGGAAATAGATAAATTGTGAGCAAGGGATTTTTGGATATATTCTCTACCTTAAAGATAGATGGCAAAACCAAAGCGGTGATGTCTGATGTTGTTGTGGATAAAATTATTAAAAATACCTCTGCTTCATTGATTAAAATTCATGTCAATGCCAGCCGTCCTGTGGAACCTGAAATTATTTATTCTCTGGAAAAAAGCATTGAAACTCAGATATTTTCCGGAGAAAAATTTGAAGTTACAATTCAGGGAATAAAAGCTCCGGAAATAGAAGAAAGTTTAAGCGAGGGTACTCTCTGGAAAGATGATTTTGCCATGGCAGAGGCAATGGAGAATCAGAATAATAATATTTCAAAAAAAAAGCCGCAAAAGTCTAAAAAAACTCAGGGAAAGTCAAATCCTAAGGACTATGGGGAAAATATATTATACGGCAAACCCGTAAAGGAAGAGCAGTTTGTTTCTATGAGTGACCTTGTTCCTGATTTAAAGGATGTGGTTTTGCTGTGTCATGTATTTAAAATTGACAGTAAGCCCCTTAAAAATGAGAAAATACTTTTAACTTTGTATTTAACAGACGATACCGACAGTATTTGCGGAAAGCTGTTTCTTGATCCTGATACAGGTAATGAACTGGAAGGAAAATTAAAGGAAAATCCATTTATTAAGATTAAAGGCTCTATAAGTTTGGATAAGTTTGACAATGAGCTTTCTCTTGTACAAATCAGGGGGATTGAGATTGCCAGAGACTTTAGGGAAGTTAGGATAGATGACTATGATGTGAAACGAGTTGAGCTTCATTTACATACTGCAATGAGTGATCAGGACGGAACTATTGATGTAAAAAGACTGATTAATCGAGCAAAGCTTTGGGGTCATAGTGCAATGGCCATTACTGATAATGGAAATGTACAGGCATTTCCCGAGGTAGCAAAATTTGCAAAGGATGATATTAAGATACTTTATGGAATGCAGGGGTATTTATGTGACGATATAAAGCCGATTGCCAATATAAAGACGGGAGATGAAGCTTATAGGCTGGACGGTGAAATGGTTATATTTGATCTGGAAACAACAGGTCTTAATGCCTCTAAGGAAAGTATAATTGAAATAGGTGCAGTAAAGGTGAAGGATGGAGAAATAACAGACAGCTTTTCTGCCTTTGTAAATCCTAAAAAGCCATTATCTTATGAGATTATTGAATTAACAGGAATAGATGATTCCATGCTCATTGACGAACCGGAGATTGATACTGTGCTCAGGGATTTTAGAGAATTTTGTAAAGATCTTCCGTTAGTTGCTCATAATGCAGATTTTGATATTTCCTGTATAAGAGCAAATGCCAAAAGGCTTAATATTCAATGGGAAATGAGCTATATAGATACCGTTCCTCTGTCTCGTATACTTTTACCCGGTTTATTTAAAACTAAGCTTGATAATGTGGCAAAGGCATTAAATATTAATCTGTTAAATCATCATAGAGCAATAGATGACGCCACCTGTACAGGAGAGATTTATAATAAATTTATCGGAATGCTGGCACATCAGGATATACACACTCTGGGGGAATTGAATACTAAGCTTACTAAAGATGAAAAATTCGTGGGGAAATTGTTTCCCTATCAATGCAGCATAATCGCAAAAAATGATATTGGAAGAATCAATCTGTATAAACTGGTATCTGTAAGTCATTTGAAATATTTCAGACAGATACCGAGAATTCCCAAAAGTGAATTGATAAAGCACAAAGAGGGGCTTTTGCTGGGAAGCGGTACAGGCAGGGGTGAGCTTTTTGATTCATTATTATCAGGGAAAAATGACAGCGAAATCAGAAGAGTGGTACAATTTTATGATTATCTGGAGGTTATGCCGGCAGAAAACAGCAGTCTTCTTGCTCTAGAGCATAGATATGGCATTAATTCCCTGGAGGATATTAACAAAATAAATGCCAGAATTGTAAGATTAGGCGAGGAATATAATAAGCCTGTAGTTGCAGTAAGCGACGCTCATTATCTGGATAAGCATGAGGAAATATACAGAAGAATTATCCTTTCGGAAAGGAAAATACCGATTAAAAAGACAGAGCCTAATTTGTATCTCAGAACCACAGAGGAAATGCTGGAAGCCTTTATGTTCTTAGGAGAGAAAAAGGCAAGGGAAATTGTGGTAAAAAATACTAATATGATAGCAAAGCAGTGTGATAGGATATATCCCACCAGACCCGATAAATGCCCTCCAGTTATTGAACATTCAGATACTATGCTCAGGAATATTTGCCAAAGAAAAGCCGAGCAAATGTATGGAAAAAATTTACCTGATATATTGAAGGAAAGATTGGACAGAGAACTTAATTCCATTATTAATAACGGATATGCTCTTATGTATATTATTGCCCAAAAGCTGGTTTGGAAATCCAATGAGGATGGATATTTGGTAGGCAGTCGGGGTTCTGTAGGTTCTTCTCTTGTGGCAACCCTTGCAGGTATATCAGAGGTTAATCCTCTGCCACCGCATTATCTATGTGACCAATGTCATTATGTGGATTTTGATTCGGATTTAGTAAAGGAGCAGGCGGGAAAGGCAGGCTGTGACATGCCTGACAGACTATGCCCGAAATGCGGCAGCCCTTTGGGTAAGCATGGATTTGATATACCCTTTGAAACATTTTTAGGCTTTAAGGGGAATAAGGAGCCGGATATTGACCTTAATTTTTCCGGAGAGTATTTGAATAAGGCTCATAAATATACAGAGGTGATATTTGGTGAGGGTCAGACCTTTAGGGCAGGAACAGTGGGAACTATTCAAGAGAATACTGCTTATGCTTATACAAAAAGTTATTTCGAAAAGCACAATATAATCAAGAGAAAATGTGAAACAGAACGAATAAGCATGGGCTGCACAGGGGTTAAGCGTACCACAGGTCAGCACCCGGGTGGGATAATCGTACTTCCGGTGGGAGAGGAAATGGAAAGCTTTACTCCCATACAACATCCTGCCAATGATATGGAAACGGATATTGTAACCACTCATTTTGATTTTCATTCCATAGACTCTAATTTGCTTAAGCTGGATATTCTGGGCAAGGACGATCCCACCCAAATAAGGCTTTTAGAGGAAATAACAGGAGTGGATGTACTGAAAATTCCTTTAGATGACAAAAAAGTCTTAAGTTTATTTCAAAATACAGAGGCGTTAAACCTTACTCCCTCGGATATAATGGGCTGTGATTTCGGAACCCTTGGAATACCGGAGTTTGGTACGGATTTTGCCATGGGTATATTAAGAGATACAAAGCCTGAAACAATTATGGACTTGGTGCGTATTGCCGGGCTTTCCCATGGTACAGATGTGTGGAACGGCAATGCCAAGGAGCTTATAGCAGAGGGCAAGGCAAATATCGGCACTGCCATATGCACCAGAGATGATATAATGCTTTACCTGATTAGTGAAGGGCTTCCCAAGGAGGAAAGCTTTAATATTATGGAAAGCGTGAGGAAGGGAAAAGGACTTACCCCGGAATGGAAACAGGATATGATAAATGTAGGGATACCGGACTGGTATATTTGGTCCTGTGAAACCATCAAATATATGTTTCCTAAAGCTCATGCTGCAGCCTATGTTATGATGGCATACAGAATAGGATATTTTAAGGTTTATTATCCCCTGGCATTTTATGCAGCTTATTTTTCAATTAAATCTACCGCTTTCAGTTATAAAATGATGTGCCAGGGACCGGAGGTATTAAGCCACTATATAGAGGAGTATAATAAAATACAAAATCCCAAGGCAAAGGAGAAGGATATTATAAGGGATATGAGAATAGTTCAGGAAATGTACGCCAGAGGATTTGATTTTATGCCTGTTGATTTATATAAATCAGAGGCATTGAAATTCAAGCCTGTTGGGAAAAAAAGTCTGCTTCCTCCATTTAGCGCGATAGAAGGAATGGGAGTTTTGGCTGCTCAAAGTCTGGAAATTGCGGCTAAAGCTGCTAAGTTTACATCAAAGGATGATATAAGGGAGAGGGGCAAGGTTACTAAAAATATATTAGAGTCAATGGAAGAAATGGGGCTTTTAAGGGGATTTTCAAAATCCAATCAGTTGTCTTTATTTGATATGATAGAGAGTGAACGCCATTAAACTGCGCTGAGGGGCGTTCACGAGTAACAATCACTTCGTGATTATTACAATAGATAGGAGGCAGAACATGAAAAACAGGTTTTTAATCTATAATGTGGAGTCCAATCCATTAGTAACAGGTATTGGAAAATATCTTAGAATATTCTCTGATGGGAGTTGTGCCTGCTCTGATAAGGACAGAGATGAAATGTATGGGCTTATTAAGGATTTAATAGCCTTCGGCGAGGAATATGGATTCTATGGAAATCTTTGGCAAGCTCTTGTGACTTTCTTTTTATTAACGGATGAAAACCCATATACATTAACTATTGAAAGAGGCGGAACTAAGGATACACCGGGCTCCTACGAACTTGCAATTCATGATATTAATGTACTTATGGATCTTTACAATTCAGATTTATCCTGTTTTTCGAAAATACTGGGACATGAGGTATCAAATTTATGTAATTATAAGAAAACTCACAGCGGCGGAGTTTTCAATGAAAATATCAGGGATATTATGATGTCTATTGCAGTGGCATTACAGGGGGCTAAATCTGCCAATGAATTTTTGGATATACTTAATAATGCCTATCATAAGTACGGAATAGGAAAGGTTGGACTTCATAAGGCATTTCGTATAAGCCCTGAGGGTGGGTTGACACCTATAAATCGTATTGCAAATGTTCATTTTGATGACTTAATTGGACTTGATAACCAAAAGCATGAATTAATCAGAAATACCCAGGCTTTTCTAAATAGTAAGCCTGCCAATAATTGCTTATTATATGGAGATTCGGGTACCGGTAAATCCTCCTGTATAAAGGCATTAGCCAATGAGTTTTTTGATGAGGGACTTAGGATTGTAGAAGTTTATAAGCATGAGCTTAGACTGTTAAATGATGTGATTGCTCAAATTAAAGGCAGAAATTATAAATTTATTTTATATATGGACGATTTGTCGTTTGAGGAGTTTGAAACAGAGTATAAGTATTTAAAAATATTGATTGAGGGCGGACTGGAAAAGAAACCGGATAATATATTAATTTATGCTACCAGCAATAGGAGACATATGGTAAAGGAAACTTTTTCCGACAGGGAAGATGATGTATACAGTCAGGACAGTATGCAGGAGAAGCTGGCATTATTCGGCAGATTTGGTGTTACTATACATTTTATGGCACCGGATAAGGATGAGTTTAACAATATAGTTCTTTGTATGAAGGATAGGTATAAAATAAAAATGCCTGATGAAGAAATCCTGCAGCTTGCCAATGAATGGGCAGTGTCCCATGGTCATAGGACAGGAAGAAGCGCAGAACAGTTAATGGACTATATATGTGGCAAATAACACAATATATAGTATTTACTATTGCAAATAGCCACATTAGGTTGTATAATCAAAATATATCAGAAAGGAGGCTACCATAGAGGTCGAGAGATTATTTAGGGTATCAGCTATAGTGGATATCTTTGACACCGATGCAGAATCCAGAGAACAGCCTTTTATGAAAAAAGAGCGTAATACCGGTGAAGAGATTGATTTTAGCAAGATATTTAAGTCTGCCTGTGACGATTTGAAGTCTACAGTGTAGTTTTTCTTGACTTTTAGTTTTTTATATGGTAGTATTCACTGGTTGAAGCAGAGTATCCACTCTCACCTTGGCATAATTGCATGACCCGGGTTAAATATATCACCTATGTGAATTGTGGATAACTATGCTATGGTTATCTTTTTTTATATATGGAGGTAAAGAGATTAGCGAACATATTATTAATGAGCGAATAAGAGAACCTGAGGTTCGTCTTATAGGCTCAGATGGCGAGCAGCTTGGTGTTATGTCATCACGTGATGCTTTTATTAAAGCAAAGGAAGAGGGATTGGATTTGGTTCTTATAAGCCCCAATGCCAATCCGCCGGTGTGCAGAATTATCGATTACGGGAAGTTTCGGTATGAAAAGGCTCGTAAGGAAAAGGACGCAAGAAAGAAGCAGAAAACCATTGAGATAAAGGAAATAAGACTTTCTCCCAATATTGACAGGAATGATTTAAACACCAAAATGAATTCCGCAAGAAAATTTCTTGCAAAGGGAAATAAGGTAAAAATAACCTTAAGGTTCAGAGGCAGGGAATTATCTCACATACAAACAAGTCGCCACGTGCTCGATGACTTCGCAGAAAGCCTATCGGATGTAGCCATTGTAGAGAAGCCCTCAAAGCAGGAGGGCAGGAGCATTAGTTTGGTGCTCACTGAAAAAAAATGATAGGAGGAAAGAAATATGCCTAAGATTAAAACAAAAAGCGCGGCAGCAAAAAGATTCAAAAAGACAGGAACAGGTAAGCTTAAAAGATTTAAGGCCTATAAGAGTCATATACTTACCAAAAAAAGTACAAAGAGAAAGAGAAATCTCAGAAAATCCACATTAGCTGACAAGACAAATATTAACAATATGAAGGAGATTATGCCTTATATTTAAGGTTTTTTAGGAGGTAAGCATTATGGCAAGAATTAAAGGTGGCATGAATGCCAGACGTAAACATAACAAGGTATTAAAACTTGCAAAGGGCTATAGAGGTGCAAGATCCAAGCAGTATAGAATAGCAAAGCAGTCTGTAATGAGAGCTTTAGCAAGCTCATACGCAGGAAGGAAACAGCGTAAGCGTCAGTTCAGAAGCCTTTGGATAGCCAGAATCAATGCGGCTGCAAGGATGAACGGAATGTCCTATTCCAAATTTATGTATGGACTTAAGCTTGCAAATATAGACTTAAACAGAAAAGTCTTAGCTGATATGGCAGTAAACGACTCTGCCGGATTCACAAAATTAACAGAGATTGCAAAAGAAAAGGCTTAAAAGGGGCATAAGCCCCTTTTTTTACTGATATGGGAAATAAAATTGTAAAGTTTGAAAAGGGATTCCAATTTAATATAGGAATCTTTCTTATATTAATTACAATTATATATTTGCTGTTTCATATTTTCTCATCTCTTACTAAGAAGAATATTTCCGTGTATGAGGTAACGCTGGGAACTATTGTGGATAAAAATATCTATAAGGGATTGGCGCTAAGGCAGGAGGAGATTATTTATTCTGATATTGAGGGGGATATTTATTATTATGAGAAAAATAAAAGTAGAGTCGGGGTCAGAAACAAGATTTATGCTGTAGATACACGGGGAAATACCGTAAAGAAGCTTAAGAGCAATACAGAAAATAAATTTGAACTCTCAACAGAGGATTTACATGAGATTTATCCCGTTGTTGACTCCTTTATTGGTGGATTTGACAGAATAAGCTTTTATAATACATATGCTTTTAAAGATGATGCAAGGGACTATTTACTTTATAGATTGGGTATAGATTCCACAGAAAATATGTGGCAGGAAATAGAGGCAGCTATATTATCGGGAACATATCACGAATACACGGCTATGAGACCGGGATTTTTGGTATATACCCTAGACGGCTTTGAGGGAAAAACTATTGATGATATTATGCTAAAGGATTTTGACGCGGGAGAGGGTTCTTCAAAAAATCTGTATATAAGGGATAAAGTTTCCGTAAATGAGCCGATATATAAGTTAGTTACCAGTGATGACTGGCAGATAATTATTCCGGTGGATGAAAATAAAGCTAAGGAATTAAGCAGAATTAATAATATAAATATTGGGTTTACCCAGGATAATACAAGCACCTGGGCAACTGCGGAAATAATTACAAGAGAGGATGGGCAGTATCTGCTGTTATCCTTAGATGATTCCATGGAACGGTATGCAGGGCAGAGATTCATTAATGTAGAGCTTATTATGGAGGAAACAGAGGGGCTTAAAATACCCAATTCTGCAATATGTCAAAAGGATTTTTTTGTAGTTCCCAAGTCCTATTTCTTTTATGGCGGAAATACTAATGAGTTGGGAGTTATGGTTAGAAGAGGAGGCAAGAAAGATGAATTTCTGATTCCCTCTGTATACTATGAAACCAAGGATTCTTATTATATAGATAATTATATTATTAAAGCCGGTGATAAGCTGATAAAAGAGGGTTCTAAGGATATTTATACTGTCGGAGGAAATATTGATTCTCTGCAGGGGGTTTATAATATAAATAAGGGCTATGCCAGCTTTAAGGTTATTAAAATTGTATATAAAAGCGAGGAATATGCTATAGTTGACAGTGCATATGGATATTCAATATCTCTTTATGATCATATAGTGCTTAATGCAGATACAGTGGAGGAGAATGAAATAATATGATACAGGAAAATATTAGTATAGTAAGGGAAAAAATAAGGGAGGCCTGTAGGAAGGCAGGCAGAAGTGAAAGTGAAGTAACTCTTATTAATGTGAGCAAAACTAAACCCAATGAGGATATTATGGAGGCATATAATGCAGGGGAAAGGTGCTTTGGTGAGAATAAGGTGCAGGAGCTTAGAGATAAGATAGAGACGCTTCCTGAGGATATTTCCTGGCATATGATAGGGCATTTGCAAAGAAATAAAATTAAGTATATTGCAGGCAAAGTGGAGCTTATCCACTCTGTGGATACCTATAGATTAGCTGAGGCTATCAATATTGAATCTAAAAAAAGGGGGATTATTACACCTATACTGATTGAGGTTAATGCAGCCGACGAAATTAGTAAATTTGGTGTGAAACCCGGTGAAACATTGCAATTAGTGGAGGAAATAGCTGAATTAGATTCTGTGAGGATAAGCGGACTGATGACAATTGCACCATATGTTGTGGAATCTGAAGAAAATAGGCAATTTTTTAACAAAATACGGGAGTTATCTATTGACATATCAAATAAAAACATTCATAATGTTTCCATGAATGTGCTTTCTATGGGCATGACAGGGGATTATCAGGTTGCCATTGAAGAGGGAGCCACTATTGTCAGGGTAGGAAGTGGTATTTTTGGAGAAAGAAATTATAGTAATAATTAAGGGAAATAATTAAGGGAGGTTTAGCTAATGAAGCTAATCGATAAATTCTTAGATGATATTAGACTTGGTGACGAAGAATACGAAGAGGAATATGAAGAGCTTGAAGATGATGAAGAGGTAGAAGAAAAAAGGGGCTTCTTCGGATTTAAGAGAAAGAAAAAGGATTCTACGGAGGAGGAGTCCTCAGGAAAGCTTACTCCGATGAGGGGGGGCAGGAGCAATAACAGAATGCAGGTATGCGTTATCAAACCTTCCACATTTGAGGATGTAAAGGAGATTGCCGATACATTGCTCTCTAATTGTACTATAATTCTTAATATGGAAGGGATAGATTTAGCTTTGGCTCAAAGGATAATTGATTTTATAATGGGCTCATGTTATGCGATTGATGGAAACCTCCAGAGAATCAGTAATTATATTTTTATAATTACACCGGCTTCTGTGGAAATTTCAGGAGATTTGCAGGGGCTTGTAGATGCCTTTGAATCAGCTCAACTTGCGGCAAGTGGTGGTGGATTTAGTTCATTTTAATATATCAGATAGATTTACTTAAGTATATTTTATTAAAACTTTATTAAATATTATATATAAATTTAATATAATTAAAAACATTTGAAAGTATAATTAATTATAGAATTTATTATTAGACGTTGTGTGCTGTAGTTTTATTAAAAGTGGAATTAATCATATAATATTTTGTAGTTAAAATTTTAAAATATAAATTAAATATAGACATAATTTTATCAGCACCAACCATTGTGGAGGGTGCTGATTTAGGGTTGGAGTATGTTTACTGTTTAAACCGGAGAGTAATATCCTATGACTAATAAAAAATCTTTAAAAATAATTATACTAAGTGCAATTTTGATAGTGATACTTGTGGCAATTGATCAGATCACAAAATATTGGGCAGTATCAGCACTTTATGGTGATAAATCTATTCCTATAATAGGCAATGCTTTGGAGTTTTATTACACTGAAAATACCGGGGCAGCCTTTAGTTTTTTTACCGGAAAGCAAATCTTTTTTAAGATAATTACACCTATAATATTAATAGGTATAGGATATATCTATACAAAGATACCGGAAACCAAGCGGTATATGCCTTTGCGAATAATTATCGTATTCCTCGTGGCAGGAGCAGTGGGCAATTATATTGACAGGTTATTATACAGTTATGTAAGGGATTTTATATATTTTTCATTAATAAATTTTCCTATTTTTAATGTGGCGGATATATATGTTACGACTGCTGTGATTGCCATGATATTATTGCTTTTATTCTATTATAAGGAAAATGAAATAGATGATATTTTGGGAATTAAAAATGGAAAAGTATGAATTTACAGTAGAAAATTCCTGTAATGACAGAATAGATAAGTATATTTCTGAAAAATTACCTAATATTTCAAGAAGCTATATTAAAACCCTTATTGAAAAGGAGAATGTAAGCTGTAATTTTAAGGGGGTAAAGCCCGGTTATAAGGTTTCTTTAGGGGATGTTATTTCAATTTCCTTTGAATATCCAAAGGAAATTTCTGCTGTTCCTGTGAATATTCCAATAGATATTTTATTTGAAGATGAAGATATACTTGTGGTTAATAAGCCTAAAAATATGCCGGTTCATCCCGGTAACGGACATATTGATGATACCTTGGTTAACGCATTGTTGTATTCTCATGGAGATAGGCTTTCCGGAATAAACGGCATGCTAAGACCCGGGATTGTACATAGGATTGATATGGATACAACAGGTTGTCTGATTGTGTGTAAAAATGATTTTTCCCATAAAGCAATAGCAGAGCAGATTGCTGTTCATTCCTTTAAAAGGCAGTATGAGGGGGTAGTTATTGGAAGGTTAGAAGAAGACAGTTTTAAAATAGATAAACCTATAGCAAGAGATAGTAAAAACAGGCTTAGAATGTGTATATCAAGTGAGGGAAAAAGAGCTGTAACCCATGTTGAGGTAATAAGGGCATATCCAGAATATACCCACGTAAGATTCACCTTAGAAACCGGAAGAACACATCAAATCAGAGTACATATGAAAAGTATCGGACATCCTCTGTTGGGCGATGAGGTATATGGTAATAGTAAAAAATGGAAAAACCTTAAGGGGCAGACATTGCATGCAAAAAATATAGGATTCATTCATCCGAGATCCAGAGAATATATGGAAATAGAGGCGCCACTACCGGAATATTTTACTGAAATACTTGATAAGTTGGAACTGTCCGTTCCTCCCTGTCACTGCTGATAATTTCAAGGCTTGAAAGCCGGTTGTAAAAGCCTGCAAGCTTGCCGTTATAGGAGTATAGTCCTGTCATATTAATATAATCCTTAAAGACACCATTTTCTTCATCAATGAAATCAATATTCTTACTTTTATAAGGAGTATAATATTCCTGGCATAAGTAGCCGGAATCAAAACAGGAGGAGGAAATGAATTTCCATTCTTCATTAGAATAGGATATTCCGGAAAATACACCCTTTCCGTCATAGGCGTCTATTGGCTTTAAGATAAATTTGTCCTTATTTTGTATCACTTCATTTTTTAGCTTAATATCTGTAAACGGCAGAGTAGCAGGAATATGCTTTTTAATAAATTCAATTTCTTTATTGGTCAAAAGCTCCCAGGTAAGCTTGTGGTACAATGCGGGAAATATCCATTTATTGTGTATTATCTGGGTACAAAAGCTTCCGAACATAAACACATTTCCATCGGCAATACAGTTGATTAAAGGCTCAACTTCATCTATATGCTCGAGAATATCTGTTGTAACAGCCCGCCTATATATGCTGTCTATACTGTAACCGTCCCTTGTTTTAAGGGTTTTCCCATCATATTTTAATTCTCTGATATCGCATATATGGCAAGGAATCCCAATAGCATTAAATCTTCTGGCAAATTCCTTAAATTCATTTATATTTCCCCTGTCAAGAAAGTCAATGATGGCAATTCTTGGGGTGGAACCCGCTTTGGAATAAGTATTATATATATTTAAAAATTCGGATATTAGGCTATCAAAAAGCTCAAAGGGTATGAGTCTATATTTTTCCAGAATAAATTCATGGGCAGGGTTATCTATATAGGCAGAATTTAAAATCCTGTTACGATTCATTCCACTGCTACCATCAGTGTTAAATTCACAAAATTTAAAATCTCCAGTATCTTCGCTATAGAAAATATCGTATCTTGCTAAGGGAATAAGTGTGTCATAATTTCTGGGAAGCAGTATTAAGTCCTGTAATTTTTTTGAAAAAGGAAAAATTTCCCTGTATTTACTGTTAGATAAATAGGCAGAGGTAATTTTATTGCAAATACAACTAACGGTATCATGAATTTCAGTTAGATGATTAACGGTATCTTTTGAATAAATTTTTGGAATAAGCAGTGTCTTGGTGTTAAGCTTATTTCTTATAAATAAATCTGAATGATACATAAAATCATGGATATCAGCAGATTTTTTTTTGCAAATATCCATATTATTTTTTATAAAGTTTATGTATTCGTTGTATATAGAATTTGCCTTTATCATTTTATTTTTGCATTATCGACCGGCAGTATCCTGTATCCTACATAATTAGTTATATAACTTTTTAAGAGGCATAAGGAGGGATATTTCATCCTTTGGAAGGAAAGCAAATGCCATTTCCAACAGGGTTTTGTGAAGCTTTGCAATGGTTGTGGAATAGAATTTGGCATTATATCCATTTTTAATAATATCCTTAAGATTATCTTTAATATCACGGTTTGTAATATTGTTTTCTATAATAAGATTTGTGATATAGTCAAGAGAGTCCTCATTATAGAAAATAGCCTTAATAAAGGTGACGTAGGCAAAGGTTTTCTCTATTGGCATAGAATCTGCCACACGGATTTCAATGTAGTTTTTAAGGCGAACATCAGGAAATACCATTGAGATAAAGTGTTTGATGTAGTTAAGGCTTAATTCGGCTCCATCAAGACATTCTAAGGGCAGCATAGAATCGGTATATTGGTCAATATCTCCGGTAATATGCTCAGGTAAAAATATAGGCGGAACATTAAATACATAATCGGCATAGTCGTTGTATCCAAAATCATTTTTCATAACCTCAGGAATAAGTCCGCCTCGGATACCGTCAACATTTTCCCAAATATAGGAGCGAAGAAGCGGCTTGATATTTTTTTCTCCTTCAAAAACAGGGCAGTTATCTGTAATAAGTTTAAAATAGGGGGACAAAACATAGGCAGCTTGAAATTTTTGTCTGAAATCTTCCTGATTTGAGTAATCAACGGAAACCTGTACAGAGGCGGTTCCCCTCATCATATTCATGCCACAGGTACCGCTGGTCTTAAAATATCTATCCATATATTCGTAGCGTTTTTTTGGAATAATATTTATATTGGAAGCTTTTGAATATGGATGATAACCAAAGGTGACATATTTAAGCCCCAAAGGTGTAAGTACAGAGTTTAAATTGGTAATAAAGACTTCATATACTTTTTTTAGGCTCAGTATATCCGGCTTTGGCAATATGCTTATTTCAAGCTGTGCTCCAGGCTCCAGAGTAATATAAAATTTGTCTGTTTGAAAGCCAAGCATAGGTCCGTTTAAATTAATGGTGGAGTCCGGGTAATAGGAGGCAAGTTCGGTAATAATGTGGGCAACACCAATTTCACCGTAGTAGGATAAAGCCTCATTGGTATCTGCATAAACTATGAAGTGCTCAATTTCCACACCCAAAGTATGAATATGGGAGCTTTTTTCTCCGGCAGCAAAAAATTCTGATAATTTATTTATATAATTGGCTTTTAAATCTGACATATAGACACTCATTCTGTGGTACATCTTCCTATGGAAGAAGCCCTGCTTAGTTTATTAAAAATATAATAATAAAGAATCATTACAAAATTATAATAACATATTATGATTTAATTATCAATCAGGGCGTCTAAAATTAACGGCATTTGCAGCCTGTTTTTTGTGCTCATCCTCAATGGCGGCATAATAATCTATAGTAGTATTGATGTTTTCGTGACCCAGTACATCCGCCACAAGGCGAATATCACCGGTCTCCCGGTAAAGAGCTGTACCGTAGGTGCTTCTAAGCTTATGAGGGGTAATTTTTTTGTTGGGAACAACAAGTTTGCCGTATTTTTTTACAAGATTTTCTATGGCGTCTACGCTCATTCGTTTACCGATTCTGGAAAAAAACAGGGCATTTTCGTGACCGTCCTTGGGGATAATATGACACCTTTCAGATTCAACATAATCTAAAAGCACCTGATGAATTTCTTCACCAAAGTATAGTAAATCCTGTCCGCCGCCTTTTCTTACGATTGTAAGGGTGTTTACCTTTAAGTCAATATCGTTAATATCCAGACCGTTACATTCACTTACACGAATTCCCGTACCAAGCATAAGGGTTAATATGGCTAAATCTCTTTTTCTGGTTTTCTTGCAGGCTGAAAGCTGATTTTTGCTCATTTGTTCATTACCGTTTTCTATGGCAGATAAAATAGCCATAACCTCATAATTATTCATACGAATAATATTTTTATCCTTTTTAATTTTTGGAAGCTCCACAAGCTCCATGGGATTTTCACTTATATTTTTATGCTGATAATGGTATTTATATAGGCCACGCAGGGGAGACATTTTTCTGGCAATTGCCTTTTTATTATTTTCATGGGGATTTGCCCCGGAGTCATTTAATTCTAAAAATCTCTGATATTCAATAATATCCTGAGGCGAAAGCTTTGCTATATCCGCCAGAGTGATATTTTTAAGGTCAATTGAACTAAAAACGGGATTTTTCTCCTTTAAAAAGGATAGAAAGGTAAGCAAATCATAGCCATAAGAAATCAATGTGCTGCTTTGGGTGGTAAGTTCCTTGCTGTAAATGTAGTCCACGCAAAAGCCGGGGAGCCTGTTAATTATTTCTCTGAGTCTAAGTAACTGCTTTTTCTTTTTGTCCTTATAAAAATCTGAATCTTTACCCATAATTATTCCTGTATAAGCTAAAATTTTTATTTGTAAAATAGTTATCCCTGTTTTATTACTTTTAAATGCTGCAAATAATTTAGCATACGAGTTTATTTTAAGTTAAAGTTTTAAAATTACAACCTTTGTAACATAAATATATTTGTATCATGGTTTATCCTAATTTGTCTGTATAGTACAGGGTTTTAAGATATATTACAATATGGCACTCTTTATCGGATAAACAGATATTTATCCGATATATACATTTTACTACTCTATTATATAAAATGCAAATAATTTATTATTTAGCTTATGAATTGACTAAATTTATGAAAGGCAAAATCATAAAAATTTTTATTTGAATGAGCATATTTTTATATTTATATGATAATCAATGCCAACAGCCGATTTATTATATAATAATGATGGGTAAAATTCCGGCAATTCGTATGAATATTATGAGGTTATGGCTATCTTATTTGCCATAGAAACGGCCGGGTTTACCGATATATAAATTTGATTTTTTGTAAATCTGTGTTCACTATAGCCTTCACACCAAAGGGAATAATACATCTGGGCTTTGCATGACCGATATTAATATTGTATACAATGGGTAAATTAGGATTGTTTATAACATGAATTAATGTATCTTTATATTCATTATAATAAGTATTATCCATAGGTTTACCAACAAGAATTCCATTTATAACGTTAAATATACCTGTATTTTTAAGAGTTTCAATTCCTGTGGCGAATTTTTCGGGCGGCATTTTTTCTTCACTGGTTTCAAGAAGTAAAATTTTGCCGACCCACTCATTTTTTTCAGGAAACAGCTTGTATGCAGAGGAAATTAGAGGTGAATCGGAATGTCTTGACCCATCAAAAATATCAAAAATTGTATCTAAGCAACCGCCAAGTATTTCTCCAAAGAATACAGATCTTCCCTGAAGTAACTCAAAACCATTATTATAGTACTCCTTTAAATCATTTCCAATCTCTTCTACTCCGAAATTATCACGTTCCTTATACCAAATGGGACTGGGGGTAATTTCACTGATACGGCCCGTTTGGATTAATTCTGAAAAATATGATTTTGTATATGGCAGAATATCGCCACCCAACTCGCATATATCCGATAAAAAGGACTGACCGTAGAAAGTCTTTAAACCAAGCTTGTGCAGCATAAAGTGATTAATGGTTGTATCAGAAAAACCGAGGAATATTTTTTTATGTATTGCTTTTTTAAGCTTGTTATCATCAAATAAATATGGTGTAAGCCTATATGTATCATCACCGCCTATGCCGGATAATATCATATCCACTTCCGGGTCTAAAAAAGCCTGCAATAAATCTTCTGCTCGCTTTTTTGGGTGAGCCATTAAATAGTCTATTCCAGCCTTGGCATTGTTCATATACTTAATATTAAGTCCTAATTCATAAAGTCTTTTTTCGCCTATGGCTAATTCATGCTTTACAAAATCTTCACCTATAGTTCCGTTTGATAGACTTACAATGCCAATTGTTTTAACCATATTAACTTAATATATCCATTATTTATATTTTAATTATATATTGCTTATACATTTATCGACATAACAACCATTAGGTATACTTAAACATGGGATTAAGCAATAAATGTAAGTTATAAAGTATTATACAAGAAATGGATTAACAGTCAACCTATACAATTATCATGTGTCTTTGGATAAGTTAGCCAAGTTCTTTTTGTGTCATTTCTCCATTAATACGGGTAATACGGGCTTGTATAGCATAAGCGTATGCTTGATTTGATTCTGTACTGTAACTGAGCTTCTGACCATGCCTTGGATATAGAAATTAATGTATGGTATGATGCAGCTTGCAGAAATTATTTAAAGATTAACGGCGTGTGAATTATCAGCCACAGGAATTATAATATATGCTCCCTCACATATTATATCATTTGGCAATCTGTTTATTCTTATTATTTCCTCTGCTAACTGAGTATGATTCATATATGTATTATCAAGGTGCTTTGAGGCAATGCTGTTAACAGTGTCACCTGCCTCTATTTTTACACTTATGTAATTATAGGCATAGCTATTGCTGGCGTGGGATGTAAATTTAATGCCGATAGCTATTGACAGAATAAACAGTACAAAAAAAGCCATGACAGTATATAATTTTGCACCGAAATACCTTTTTTTACTTGTTTTTATATGTGCTTTATAGGGTTTATTTGACGATTTAACTACCCTGCTTAAAATAATATTTTTCTCAGAATTATTTAAATTTGTATTCATATTTAACACCTCTTATACCGCTTCTTTTAAATATATTCTCAAAAATTAAATATCGAACGAACGTTTGTTTGTATATAATATCATCAGAACAAATGTTTGTCAAGAACAAATGTTCAAAAAATTTGTTTGCTTTTTTTTTAAAATATGATACAATTTATATGCAAAGAAAGGCAGCTATAAATAACCCTGCTTATATATTACGATATGCTGCTTTCAGCTATTTGTATTTTCAACAGCTATTATTTAAGCGGTCAGTGGTGCCCGGTGCAGGAATAATGTTATATAATTAAATTATGCAATCAGGGGGGCTTTATCTACGCTGTAAATATGTATTATGTATTATTTTATGGGGTTTAATTTCAGGAGGTTATTATGTCATACGGTAAAATAAGCTCAAAGCAGGAGGAAATCCTTAATTTTCTCAAGGAAGAGATTTTAAATAAGGGCTATCCCCCATCGGTAAGGGAAATTTGTGATGCTGTGAAGCTTAAATCCACATCTTCGGTTTTTGCCCATTTGGAAACTTTGGAGAAAAATGGATATATTAGGAGGGATCCCTCTAAATCCCGTACGATTGAGATATTAGATGAAAATTTTAATCTTACCAGACGTGAAGTGGTTTCTGTGCCTGTAGTTGGGCAGATTGCCGCCGGTTCACCGATTTTAGCGGTACAGAATATAGAAAACTATTTTCCTGTTCCCGCAGAATATATGCCAAAAGAAGAATGCTTTATGCTCAAGGTAAAGGGAGATTCTATGATAAACGTTGGCATATTTGACAGGGACACTATTTTAGTGGAGAAATGCAATACAGCCAGAAATGGTGATATAGTTGTTGCTATGATTGAGGACTCTGCTACAGTTAAGACTTACTATATGGAAAACGGACATATTAGACTGCAACCGGAAAATGACAGCCTGGAACCAATAATCGTTAAGGACTGCACAATTCTGGGGAAGGTATTTGGTGTATTCAGATTTTTTTAGATATATTCAAAGCCTCTCTAACAGTCTGAAGCGCGGTTTTGTAATTATTATAGATATTTTATCTGCTTAAATATGAATCCTGGTGTAGTTTGGCTGTTGGATTTAAATCATTAATGATGGATTGTTCTAACTCTCTCGTTTTGGAAGAAATTTTTCAATATCCATTGTATTTCCATCCTGCCACATATGTTCAATATCGTAAAACTCTCTTTCTGTATCAGAAAATAAATGAATAACGATATCAATGCAGTCAATTAAAATCCAGCCTGAATCCTTTCTGCCCTCAACATTATATTGGATTTGTAGCTTATCCAGGTTTTCCTCTACTGTTTCCAGAAGTGTATGTAATTGGTTGGGATTACTTCCGGAACAGATTAAAAAATAATCGGTAAAGTCGGATATTTTTCCGATATCCAAAATCTGTATATCAATTGCCTTTTTTTCATCTAGTTTTCGGGTTAAAAGTTCTAAAATTTCACAGCTTGTCATAGCTTTCCTCTCTTATTTTATTTACACTATATCGGTATGTACAATATTACTTTCTTACTAAAATTTATTGAACGGTCATGGATCCGGCATTTCTGATAGTATAGGATTACTGGTGGTACACATGAATTTTATATATAGCTTTATTCTACTTTCGACGTTATTTTTTTATAGTATTCATAGGTTCTAATGGTAGTATCATCAATCATGGAATTTGCTTGCTGTAGATATTCTATCGTATCCTCCAGTAGCATTACAATAGTTAAATCAAGATTTTTATATGCCATTATTCTAATTGAATTAAGTCTGTGGCTTCTGTTTCGAGCGGGTTCAATATGGTCGGCAACAAAAATTATCTTATCCAGCAAACTCATACTGTCTTTCCCTCTGGTATGTACAGATATTGCCTCCATAATGCGCTCATCTATATTAAATTTTTGTTTGGCAATATGGGCTCCCACCACTCCATGAAGAAGTTTAGGAGACTGGAGCTCTTGAGGGGTTACATTTATATTCATTTTTTTACAAAGACAAAGCAGCTCCTCTT
Organism: Lachnospiraceae bacterium; assembly: GCA_041776485.1. Classification (GTDB taxonomy): domain Bacteria; phylum Bacillota; class Clostridia; order Lachnospirales; family Lachnospiraceae; genus JBHBQE01. The sequence goes on from JBHBQE010000016.1 coordinate 34,233, forward strand.
CGTTAATATGCTTTGCACAATCGTGAAGAAGCCCTGCAATATAGGCTATATCAGGCGGAAAAAGATAATGTGCTGCCAAAGCATGGGCGGTATCTGCAACTCGAATACAATGAAAAGCCCTGCCTCTTTTTTGAGTAGCAAAAATCAGATTTATAGCCTTTTTGCTGTCATAAGTCGGTATATCCTCATATATCCAGTGTTCCTTTATATATTCATATACTTCAGGGGGTAAAAATTTGTGAATTATATCAGTTACACCTTGTGAAACAGCCTTTCTAAGATCAGTGGATGAAATTGAAATATATGAGGCAGGAATTATTTGGCAATTTCTGCCGGTTTCAGCTTGGAAATTCTTGATCTTATTAGCAATTAAGGTATGATTATCAGTACTTTCGTCTTCATTTTTTCGTGTTGCCACCAAAAAATCCACGTACTTACATATTTTTGTAGAGTACTTCCAACCAAAAAAACTATCCAGAGAGTCCTCACCGATAATCAGAAAAAATTTATCTGTCGGATATTTATTATGAATCAGGCTAAGAGTTTTGTGGGTATAGCTCTTATCAACATCAAAACATTCAAAGTCCTTTATATAAATATTCTCTTCCCCCTTAAATGCAATTTTGCACATTTCAAGGCGTAAAAAAGGGTTAATATTATCTTTAGACTTATGTGGGGGGCTGCCGGCAGGAATAACCCATACTTCGTCTAAATTAAAGGCTGAAAGTGCAGTTTTTGCAATATTAATATGGGCAATATGTACTGGAGAAAAGGTGCCTCCATATATTCCAATTCTTTTACCCAAGCATATCTCCTTAATTATTTGTAAAAGGAAAATGTATTTCCGTACATTACAACAGTATCTCCTTCGTTGATACCAGCCTCAACCAAAGCATCCTCAATTCCTTCCTTTTTAAGAAAGTTTGTAAAAAACAGATATCCTCTTTCACTTTCAAGGTTTGTATATCCCAGCATTTTTTCGATTTTAGGACCGGTAATCTCAAATTCACCATCTTCATTTTTATTTATCTCAAACCCCAGGATGTCATTTTGGACATATTCATATTCAGTTTCATACTGTAAATGTTCCTTTGGCAAGGCATTAATTGTTTTAATTATCAAAGCTTTTAATTCGGGTATACCCTGCCCCGTAGCAGCTGAAATTTGTACCGCAGAACAGTTGAAAGTTGATTCAACTTTTTTTAACAACTTTTTATCTATACCCAAATCCGATTTATTTAAAACGATGATTTGAGGGATTTGGGACAATCTTCGGGAAAACTTGGATAATTCGGCATTAATTGTATTAATTGAGTCAATTGGATTGTTTTCATTAATATCCGAGGCATCTACAACATGCAAAATCAGCCGATTTCGCTCAATATGCTTTAGAAAATCATGCCCCAGACCTATATTTTCGGAAGCTCCCTTAATTAATCCGGGAATATCCGCCATTATAAAGGAATTACCGTCCCCCATATCCACAACTCCCAGCATGGGGCTTAACGTGGTAAATGGATAATCGGCTATTTTAGGTTTTGCATTGGACATAACTGATAAAAGTGTGGATTTACCCGCATTCGGAAAGCCCACCAGCCCAACATCGGCTATCAATTTAAGCTCCAGACTTATTTCAAGCTCCCTTGCCTCTCCTCCCGGCTTTGCATATTTTGGTGCCTGCATACGGCTGGTGGCAAAATGCTGATTCCCAAGTCCGCCGTTTCCGCCTTTTAGCAAGACTGTTTCCAGGTTATCATCAGACATATCTGCCATAACGAGATTGGAGCTAAGCTCCCTTATGACAGTACCTTTTGGCACTTTTAATACAAGGCTTTTGCCGTTTTTACCATGGCAACGGCTGCCTCGCCCGGGTTCGCCATTTTGAGCTTTGTATACCTTGCCCTTTCTAAAATCAGATAAGCTGTTTATTCCCGGGTCTACCTGTGCTACTATATCTCCGCCATTTCCGCCGTCACCGCCATCAGGACCGCCGTTTGGGACATATTTTTCGCGTCTAAAGGAAACGCAGCCATCACCTCCGGCACCGCTTTTTATTTTAATTGTTACATAATCAATAAATTTCATATTTGTCCTTTACGAAATAAATATATTATTCCAACCTGAATCTTGACACTTCTTCAGACAGTTCCAAAGCTATATTTGCCAATCCTTCGGAGGCTCTTGAAATATCCTCTATAGATTGAACCTGAGTATCCACGTTTGCACTGGCTTCCTCTGTGGTGGCAGCATTTTCCTGAGAAAGTGCAGAAAGATTTTCCACCACTCTTACAATATTTTGGTTTTCTTCCTCCATTTTTTTAGAAGATCCGCTTAACATTTGAAGGATTTCCTTAGCTCTGTCCACAGCTTCGGAAATTTTTCCGAACTTATCCTCAGTTGCTTTAAGCTGTTCATCTTGAGTTTTAACCAGCTCTCCCACAACCCTCATGTTGTTCACTGCATTGTCAGTCTTAACCTTAAGATCATCAATGGTATGTCTGATTTCCTCTGTAAAATCAGAGGACTGCTCTGCAAGCTTTCTTATTTCATCTGCAACAACGGCAAACCCTTTTCCTGCCTCTCCTGCCCGGGCTGCCTCTATAGCGGCATTAAGCGCCAATAGATTGGTTTGGTCGGATATGGACTGAATCATCTCACCTGATTTTGAAATCTGTTCAGCACTTTCACTGGTTCTAATAATGGTATCATTTATTTCAGCAGTAGCTTTACTGCTTTTATTAATTGTATTCACCAGTTCATTCAAGGTTTCATTACCTTCGTTCTTGCTTTGGGCAATAATATCTGTGGCGCTTGTAAGTTCCTGTAATACAGCAAGCATATCTTTTAGCAAGTGTTCTGAATTTTCCACAGAAATTGCCGCAGACTGAGTATCCTCTGCTTGGGAAGTGGCACCCTGAGCAATGCTTGTTACAGCCAAGGATACCTCCTTTGCGGTGCTTGATGTGGATTGAGCGGTTGCGGTAAGCTCCTCTGCTGTAGCGGCAGTACTTTGTGCGTTTGCGGAAATCGCCGTTAACAGTCCTTTGAGATTGTCCACCATCTCAGCAATTGCCCTTATCATAGAGCTGATTTCATCGTTAGATTTTATATATCGTCCTGCTTTATTTTTTTCTTCATCTATATCCAGATTGAAGTTTGCTATCTTTACCATGCTGGACTCTACAAGGGAAACAGGAAGAATAATCATATTTCTGATGAAGAAATATATGAGAACCATTATTATAATAATAATTACAGCGGAAATTATAATGCTAATGACAAGGTGGTGCTGCGACTCGGCAAGAAATACGCGCAATTCATTTGTATAAACATAATACCAGATATTATCCGTACCGCTTATGAAAACCGGTGCAATAACCGCTTTTGAATTATTGCCTTTTATATCCTTAAGGTTTGTTTCATATGCATTACCTTTGCCTGCCTTTTCTAAGAGCACATTATATTGAGGTGCAACATCGTCAATATGTAAAAGATTGGATTCCGTATCATGGGAATTTGCCACAACTGTCCCGCTTTCGGATAGGAGCATTAAAACGGATCCCTTATGCCCCTTAACAGACTCCTCCACCACTTGTTGTTCTTCACTGATATTCATATCGATATTAATTACTCCCACAGGGATGTCGCCATCCTTAACAGCAACTGCAGCGGTTATCATTGTATATCCCGCCTCAAAATACGGGTCAAGTATCATTACCTTATCCTGATGTAGGGCGTCAACGTACCAGGATGCGTCAGGGTTATCTATAAGGGTTGTGGAGGCTCTAAGTCCGTCACTGTAGGTATATGCCATAAACCTGCCTTCGGTTGCAGAAAAGAATTCGCTATCGGAGTAGCCCTCGTCATTGTCATCAAAACCGTTTGGTTCAAAATATACCCCTACGCCGGATACTTTAGCATTATTTTCTTTAAATTCAGCCAGCAGTTCAATAATAGTATCTCTTGAGCGTTCTTGTGGAGGAAGCTTATTTATCATGGATTCAATAATGGTTTTAAAATCATAAGCACTTTGAGAAAGTATGGATAAATCAATGCTGATTTCACTGGCATGATATTCAGCCTCCTTTTGGGCAAGAGCAGTTCTGTTAGATATATCCTTTTCAAAGGAGGTGTACCCATTGTAAGCTGTCTGAGCAGCAAGAGTGATAAAAAGTATAATAGCGATAATCAGTGACAGTCTGACTCCTACACTTCGCCTATTAGAAGCTTGTCTCATAAAATTCCCTCCATATATCTATAGAACAACATCAGGTCATCGTAAGTAATATCATATGGCATTCTAACACTTATTATATATATTGTAAATAATGGGATAGATAGTAGTATTTGGCTTTAATTATCTACTAATAAAGCTTTCTGCTATTTTCTCATTTGATAATACCGTATCAGACATAACTACTCCTCTCTTTGTACCTTTAAATAGTCTAATATATCTCTTTCTAAAGTATAGGTTTTGTCATAATGATAACAATGTCCAAATGTCTTCTCAATCGCATAGTCCCACCTTGTAGAAGCATGTTCCTGAGGGGTTAAATACTGTATCCCTTCGTCCTTGTACATATATAAATCCTGATGTCCCTGAAAATTATGATCCTGTAACCATTTGAAATATTTCTTTGTAAACTCTACAAACTATGATATGCTTTATCATTTATCCTCCTATGTACAGTATTATCTGTTTTGTCTTTATTATATTATAGCCTTGTAATCTTATTAATCAATTATATGTGCAATACTATTATTAGGCGCTATAGTCTTGTTTACTTATAAGAATAATGTTAAGATGTACGTAAATAAAGGCTGCTGTAGTCAAGACCTCCGTTACAGGTATAGGACAATACTGATAAAGGAGTATATAATGAAAAATAAGACAAATATAATCATATTAACGGCTGCTATAGCCCTTATAGTGTTATCTAAATTTCTGTCACCAATTATACTGCCCTGCTTAAATAAATATTTTGAGAACATATTGCTGATAAAAATATTTGCTGTAATATTACCGCTCATTATAGTATGGTTTATCCTTGCAGATATTTTGTATTATAAAAAAAGTGATACAAGTAGTATAAATATTAACTATATGATTATTGATTCAATATTGAAGCTTTTCGCTTTAATATTATCTGTAATATTTGCAATAGGGATTTTGGTAAAATAAAATAAATAAGTAAGAAGCAGCTAAAGTAATAAAAATATCAAAAAAAATATAAACAAAAATCAGAGTGTACAGCTTTGCTAACACTCTGATTTTTTAATGTAAAATATAAGTACTACTCTACAGGATATACGCTTGCAACCTTGTGATTTCTGCCCTTACGTTCAAATCTTAAAGTTCCGTCTGCTGTTGCAAACAAAGTATCGTCACCGCCGCGTCCCACGTTGAGACCGGGACGGATTCTTGTTCCACGCTGGCGATAAATAATGTTGCCGGCTTTAACAAATTGTCCGTCTGCACGCTTGGCACCTAATCTTTTAGATTCAGAATCTCGACCATTCTTGGTGGAGCCCATTCCCTTTTTATGAGCGAAGAGCTGAAGGTTCATTTTAAACATATCTATACCTCCTTTACGGTAAGGGAAATATTTTCCCTGTAATTTTTGCTGATTTCAACAAGTCCCAACATCATGGAATCAAGCAATAATTTTGATTTATCCGATAATGAATCGGGAAATGTTACTTTTATAAAATCCTTTTCTTGCAGAGTACTTGGTTTATCATTTGTAAACTTTTCTATTGAATTAAATGTATTAATAAACAAAACGCTTACTGCTGAACAAACTATGTCCCTGCCGACAACATCAAAGTCTGCATGTCCCTTAAAGGTAAATTCCTCATATCCCCTTTTACTTTTAACGCAGGAAATACTTATCATGGACTTATTTTGCTTCGATTTTATCTATGGTAACTTCTGTATATAACTGCCTGTGACCGTTTTTCTTATGGAATCCTTTTTTAGGCTTGTACTTATATACAATAACCTTTTTGCTTCTTCCCTGATCCATAACCTTTCCGGTTACCTTAGCGCCCTCAACTACAGGGGTGCCTGCCTTTACTTCCTTACCTCCGATAAAAAGAACTCTGTCAAAGGTAACTTTTTTTCCAAGCTCTGCGTCAAGCTTTTCAACACGGATAACATCACCTTTTTCAACACGGTACTGTTTTCCGCCTGTTTCAATGATTGCGTACATATCTTTTCCTTTCACGCCAAATTAGGTGACAAAACTGATTGTACTTTACATACCTCTTTGAGCGATAACTGGTAAATAATAGCATAAGTTAGGTGAAGATGTCAATAAAGTTGTGCAAGTACAAGTAAATAACATATACTTATATACAATATAAAAGACAGGCAACAAACCGACACGAAAAGTTACATAACTTTTCTCTTGGGGGGTGTGGTTCCTTGCCTGTCATTTAAATTAACGGAAGTCGGATTCTTTGCATTATATGTTTAAATCGGACTCCAGTTGATTTTAAAGTAATAGCAAAATCAAAGCTGTTAAATATATCTATAATCTAAATTTAGATACCTCCTCCTGAAGCTCTGTAGCTATCTGAGCCAATCCCTCAGAAGCCTTGGAAATATCTTCTATAGAAGCTACTTGAGTATCTACAGAAGCGCTGGCTTCTTCCGTTGTAGCTGCGTTTTCTTCTGAAAGTGCGGATAAATTCTCCACAACTCTTACAATATTTTTATTCTCTTCTTCCATCTTACGGGAAGAACCGCTTAGCATTTCCAAAATATCCCTTGCCTGATCTACGGAAGCGGAAATCTTTTCAAATTTGCTTTCAGTTTCTTTGAGCTTTTCATCCTGAGTTTTTCCAAGCTCCTGAACCTCCTTCATGATTTTAACCGCATTATCGGTTTTAATCTTAAGATCATCAATTGTATTCCTAATCTCTTCCGTAAAGTCTGAAGACTGCTCTGCCAGCTTTCTGATTTCATCTGCAACAACTGCAAAGCCCTTTCCTGCGTCTCCTGCACGGGCTGCTTCTATAGCAGCGTTAAGAGCCAACAGATTAGTCTGATCGGATATGGATTGAATCATCTCTCCTGACTTTGAAATCTGCTCTGCACTTTCATTTGTTTTAAATATAGTTTCGCTTATTTCCTTTGCGGCCTTGTTATTTTCCTCTATAGCCGCTACAAGGGCGCTTAAGGTTTCGTTACCCTCATCCTTACTCTGGGTAATGCTGTCTGTAGCCTGCATAAGCTCCTGCAGTACGGCAAGCATATCTCTCAGCAGTGAATCCGAGCTTTCTACAGAGCCTGCAGCGGATTGTGTATCCTCAGCCTGGGAGGTAGCACCCTCTGCTATATTTGTAACCGCCTGAGATACCTGTTGAGCAGAGCTTGCCGTAGATTGAGCCGTGGCGGTAAGCTCCTCTGCCGTAGCGGCTGTATTCTGGGAATGCAGGGATATAGCGGTAACAATAGCGGTAAGATTATCTCCAAGCTCCCTTACAGATCTGAGGACGCTTCCTATTTCATCCTTACTGCTCATTAATTTTTCAGACTTCTGCCTTTCTTCTGAAATATCCAGGTTATAGTTGGCAAATTTGTCCATTATATTTTCTATAATGACAAGGGGAGATATAACCTTTTTAAACAGCAGGAATACTATTATGGCTGCGAGAAGAATAATGGTTACGGCGCTTAATATAATACCTACTACCGCTGCCTCTTTGGCATCCTTTGTCATATAATCAATTGTCGTGATAGATTCAAACACCCAGTTCTCCTCCGTGCCCGGAGTATCCACAGGTACAAAAACCAGGATGGAATTCTTTTTAGAGGTGACAGATACTTCCTCCTCTACAGATTCCTTGTAATCTTGTGCCATATCAAAATTTGAAGAAAATTTAGGATATAAATCCAAAAAATTCTGACCGATTTTTTCACCGTCATAGGAATGAGCTACCATAGTTCCCTTGTTGCTCATTAGAACCTTAAAGTCATTGATTTTATTATAGTCCTTTGCCAGATGTTCCTGTACATCGTCTACAAAGCAGGAAACAGTTATAACTCCGATGACATTTGATTGTTCTATGATTGGAAATGTATAGAAAACTGTCAGATTACCCTCATTGTCTTCATAAGGATCCTGAAGAAGAATCTTTCCCTCTGATATGGTCTGCTGGTACCATTCTGTATCCCTATAATCGGCATTATTTATGTTTATATTGCCGCCGGTCTTGGTCAGATAAAGAGAAAAATGCCCCGACGGATTGGATTCACTTACAAACTCTCCGTCTTTTCCGTCAAAGGTATTCGGTTCAAAATAAATCCCCATACCGTCAACATCTTCATTTTCTTCTATAATATTTTGGATTGATCTTGTTACGAAGTCCCTGTTTCTTGCTTCAGGGGCTGTTGTTGCCAGCAGCTCTGTAACGAAAGAGGAAGTGCCGATTCCGGATTGATACATGGAATTAAATATAGTCTCCATGCTTTTGGCAAGCTTTCTGGTTTCTTCTAATCGTATTTCTTCTTTATCCTTGATAGTGGAGGAATACGAGGTATGTATATCGTATCCTGTCTTAAGTCCCAAAGAAATCAGCAGGATAATTGCCATTGTAATTCCAACAGTAAAACCAAGACTGTTGGTTAAGGCTATTCTACCCCCCCCCCCAGGATTTTTGGGGCTTTTCTTGTTTTGAATCTTCATGCTTTTCTCCTTTTCAGAAAATACTTGTGCTAGAGAGCTTCGCTAGCATTATTGTAGGAAATTTAAATTAACTGACTATATATTATACATTTTATTTTGTAAAAAGCAAATCCAACCTCTGAATCTCTAAAAATATCAGAGTATTTTTGTGTAGAATGCTATCGTTTTTGTCAAAAATGCAAACCTAGGGTAACAAAAAATAATAAATTTGTCAAATATTCTTCCCTAATCCTTCAATACTATCTCTAATCTGTGTGTTCCAAAATCAGCAGGATTAAAGGGAAGGCTGTTTTCATACATAAGTTCGATTACAGGCAGTGGGGTTAGATTAAATTCACTTCCTGCCTTTATAAATATATTAAAACCGTAACCCGACGGAAGGAAATATGGATTATCACAGGCAATATCCTGCAGTGACAGACTATATATAAAAGGGCGGATATCCTTGGTGATTTCACTTTTTTTGGTTTTTTTCGTATAGATTATTTCCGGTTTTTCAAGAAAATTCTTAATTAATTTTTCTAATATATCCCTGCCTGGGATATTGCTGCTGTTCTTGTAATATACCAGATATTTTGCAGATGAAACTAGGGACATAACATTTTTTGATTTATCCGGTAAAACTTCTATATTTATCACATTAATTCCGCTGCTTAAGCAATTATTTAAAACCTCTTTAGAAGAAATTATATCAATATCCCTTGACAGGCTTAAATCAAAGTATTCTCCGCTGCTTGATACTCCTACAGACAGGGGCTGTGCAAAGCTCATTATAGGATGTGGATGAAAGCCCTTGGAAAACTCCAAAGGAAAATCGGCTCTGCGAAGAGCTTTTTGAAAGTACCTCATAAGGTCTAAATGCCCTAAAAATCTCATATTTCCATATTTTTCAAATTTAATTCTGATATTCATATATTTTAATGTGACCTGTTATATATTTACTGTTTAAACTATTCCCATTAAGTTTTTCTAATCAGTCCAAGTCGCCAATGCATTTCAAACGAGATTACAATTTTTATAGTAAGCGTGCAAACTGCTAACGGGTCTTATGATGTGATTTTATATTCTATGAAGCAGGGCGTGATTTTATGTGACTGGTGCATATTCCTGTATTTAAACCTATACAGCCGCAGTTTGAACATTTACTGAGACAGTTTGGCGAAGTGGTAAATAATGACGCCTTATTATACTCCTTTTTAAGGAAGTCCTTGGTTACACCTATATCTATAAAATCCCAGGGCAGTTCATCTTCTACATCTTTAGCACCAAGGGCATTATCCATTAATACTCCACACTCATCAAAGGCTTCAAGCCATTTACTGTAGTCAAAAAATTCATTCCAGGAATCAAAAACACAACCTTTGTTGTAAGCAGTCTCAACCACTCTGCATATATCTCGTCCCCCTCTTGCAAGCACTCCCTCAAGTAATGTAACATCAGGGGCATGCCACTGATAGGATATACATCTGTGATGAATATGGTTTCTAATGCTGTCCTTCAGTAAATGTGCTTTTCTCTTATATTCTTCAATGTTTTCCATGGAACACCACTGAAAGGGCGTAAAGGGCTTGGGGATAAAAAACGAGGTGCTCACTGTAATATGTACCTTGCCCTGTCTGTTTTCCTTTGGTACAGTATCAAAAAATAGCATTGCCAAATCTTCGGCAAGATTTGATATTTCTATAATATCATCATCTGTTTCAAAGGGAAGTCCTAACATAAAATATAGTTTTATATTGGTAAAGCCTGCTTGATATGCAATTTTGGCCCCTTCTAAAATTTCCTCTCTGGTGATATTTTTATTGATAATATCCCTCATTTTTTGAGAACCGGCTTCCGGGGCAAAGGTTATTGAGGTTTTCCTTACATCGCCGATTTTGGACATAGTATCAAGGCTTGCCTTATCTATTCTAAGGGATGGCAAAGATATATTAATTTTTCTGTCATTACAATCACAAATGAGCTTATCAAGGAAGTCCGGCAAATCAGAATAGTCACTGGAACTTAATGAGCTTAGGGATATTTCATCATACCCTGTATTGGCAATCAGGCTGTCTGCCTGTTCCAATAATATTTCCGGGGACTTTTCCCTGTTGGGTCTGTAAACAAAGCCTGCCTGACAAAATCTGCAGCCTCTTATACATCCCCTTTGAATTTCCAGAACTATTCTGTCCTGAGTGGCCTGTATATGGGGAATAACAGGGGTTAAGGGATAGGAGGCTTTGTCCATATCACAAATGGTATGCTTTTTAACTATATCATTTTTTTGATGATACTTTGGGACATAGATACAGGAAAGTTTAGAAACTTCCTTTAAGAATTCATTTTTATTGTAATTATTCGCCTTATGCTTTCTGTAGATATTAAATACTTCCTCGTATCCTTCCTCACCTTCGCCAATATAGAACATATCAAAAAAATCTGCTATCGGCATGGGATTATAAGCACAAAGTCCGCCGCCGATGATAATAGGATAACTGCTGTCTCTATTTTCATAACGTAATGGGATATTGGAAAGTGCCAGTATATCAAGCACATTGGTATAGCACATTTCATAAGCCATACTGAAGCCCAGAAAATCAAATTCAATAATGCTGTCCTGAGACTCCAGGGCAAAAAGCAAAATATTTCTTTCTTTCATTATTTTCCCTAAATCAGGCCAGGGAGAAAATAATCTTTCACACCAAATATTCTCATGCTTATTGAAAATATCATAGAGGATTTGAATTGCCATATTTGACATTCCGATTTCATATACATCAGGAAAACACAGGGCAAAGCGAATATCCACCTCGGACTTGTCCTTAATTACAGAATTAACCTCTCCCCCTATATATCTGGCGGATTTTTCAATATTTAAAAGTATATCCTCAGGTAATGCAAGCTTCAACGATTTTTAAGCTCCTTTGCAATATCCTCCCAGGTAATCCCCCGATATGCTAATAGAACTGCTATGTGATAGATAAAATCAGAAACCTCATATATGATTTCATTGGAATTTGAATTTTTGGCAGCAATAACTATTTCAGTAGCTTCCTCTCCCACCTTTTTAAGGATTTTATCAATTCCCTTTTCAAATAAATAATTGGTATAACTTCCCTCTTTAGGGTTGGATTTTCTATCAAGAATTATTTCATATAATTCCACAAAAATATCATGTATTGCATAAGGCTCTTTTATGTTTTCCTCACTGTCAACTATGTCCTTATAAAAACAGGATTTTCTGCCGGTGTGACAGGCGGGACCGATTTGTACGACCTTTGCAAGCAATGTATCATTGTCGCAGTCTGCTGACAGACTCTTTAAATATTGGAAATGACCGCTTTCCTCTCCCTTTAGCCAAAGCTTATTTCTGGAGCGACTAAAATATGTCATTCTTCCTGTATTTACTGTGGCATTATATGCTTCTTCGTTCATATATGCCATCATTAATACACTATTATCCTGAATATCCTGAACTATACATGGAATAAGTCCGTTAACCGTTTTAAAGTCGCTAAAGGAGAGCTTATTTGATATATACTTTTCGCTATCTGCTGCATTTTTACTATCCTGATTGCCGAATCTTTTTACAGCGTCAGATAAAAGAGAAGCATTTTCTTCCCTGATAATTATGCCTTTGCAGCCGGCATAGAGATATTTTTTTATATCCTCCTTATCCTGACCGGATATTTTGGCATAGACAGGTACAGGCATATTTTCACAAAGGATTTTTATTATATTAATATTCTCCTCATGAACAAAGCTGTCAGTATATTTTTCCGTAACGACAATGCCGTCGGCACCTGTATCAACAGCTTGCCTTGCCTTTAGCAATGCGTTTTTTCTATCTGAATAATCCTCAAGCTTAATGGATGTAAATATATTGTTTTGTTTCATAGTACTCCCTTAGTGGATAATGTGCCTACTATCCTATCGTCTTTTGTAATCGCCTTTCTTAGGGCAACTCCGAAGGATTTAAAAATTGCCTCAATAATATGATGGGTATTTTTCCCTGCAATTTCTCTGATATGCAGATTTAACATTCCGTTTACCGCAATTGCATAGAAAAATTCCTCTACCATTTCGGTATCCAGATAGCCGACCCTTTCCATATTAAAAGCCGCCTCAAAGGAAAGGTATGCTCTACCGGATAAATCAATGGCACAGAGCGCCAAAGCTTCATCCATTGGTATAGTTGCGTCTGCATATCTTGCAATTCCTGCCTTATCACCCAGAGCCTTTTTAATTCCGCTTCCAATAACAATTCCGCAATCTTCTATAGTATGGTGGGAATCCACCATTAAATCCCCCTTGCAGCTTAAATTAAGGTCGATCATGGAATGTTTTGCAAAGCTTTCCAGCATATGATTAAAAAATCCTATTCCTGTATCAATATCAGATACACCACTGCCGTCTAAATCAATACTCAGGCTGACGTCGGTTTCTTTGGTTTTTCTGTTAATTTCCGCTGTTCTCATGGCAATTACACCTCTTTAATAAATTATTTCCTAATCAGTCTCTATCCTGACCCTAATTGAATTTGCATGTGCCGACAAGCTCTCATTTTCCGCAAATTCTATCACATATGCCGCGGCATTATTAAAAGCCTCTCTATCATAGCATATAATGCTTGATTTTTTAACAAAATCATTTGTAGACAATGGAGAAAAAAATCTGGCGGTTCCGTTGGTGGGAAGTACATGGTTAGGTCCTGCAAAATAATCTCCCAGCGGCTCGCTGGAATACTCACCCAGAAAAATGGCTCCGGCATTTTTTATTTTCGGAAGTATTGAAAACGGTTCATTTACCATAATCTCCAAGTGTTCGGGAGCAATGATATTTACAATATCTATACCTATGTCTATTGATGGGCACACAAAAATATTTCCATTATCCGTAAGGGATTTTTCAATTATATTTTTCCTTGGCAGGTTTTGTGTTAATTCATTTATATTAGATAATACACTTTTGGCAAAATCCATATTGTCAGTAACTAATATTCCCTGTGCCATTTCGTCGTGCTCAGCCTGGGATAATATATCTGCCGCGGCATATTTAGGATTGGCATGCTTATCGCATAATACGGTTATTTCTGAGGGTCCCGCCACAGAGTCTATTCCCACTTCACCAAAAACAAGCTTTTTGGCAAGGGCAACATATATATTTCCGGGACCTACTATCTTATCAACTCTGGGGATGGTTTCAGTGCCATAAGCCATAGCGGCAATTCCCTGAGCACCGGAAATTTTATATATCTTATCAACGCCTGCAATAACAGCTGCGGCAATAATAGCCGGTGCTATTTCTCCCTTAGGGTTTGGAGGGGTTATCATAATTATTTCCCCGACATTTGCCACCTTTGCCGGCAATGTATCCATTAATACAGTTGAGGGATAATATGCTTTCCCGCCGGGGACGTAAACACCTACACGACTTAAAGGGGTTACCTGCTGCCCTAATATTATTCCGGGGCGGGATTTATCTAAAAATCCATCGATATTAATTTTTTCATGGAAAGAGCGAATATTATCAGCGGCTCTTTTCATGATATCCATTAGCTTTTTATCAACATTTTGAATGGCAGTATCTATTTCCTCTTGAGAAACTTGAATATTTTCAAAAGTAAGATTTATATTGTCAAATTTTTTCATATAGGAAAAAAGTGCGTTGTCGCCATTTTCTTTAACATCAGAAAGGATATTTTTAACAATAGACTCTATATCTTTTTGAATTTCAGTATCCCTTTTAATAATATTGATTATATCTTGGATATCAAATTTATCGGATATTTCGGTTATTTTCATTTATCTGCCAATACCTTTCGTATATCTCCTATCATCTTTTCTATTCTTTTATACTCCATTTGCATTATAACGGGATTTACTACCATTCTTGCACTTAGCTTCCTGATTTCTTTCAGTACAACTAATCCGTTTTCTTTAAGGGTACTTCCGGTTTCAACTATATCAACGATTACATCGGTAAGATTAAGGATGGGGGCAAGTTCTATGGAGCCGTTTAGCTTTATAAGCTCTGCACTTTGATTCAGTGTATTGTTAAAATAATCCTTTGCAATATTTGGATATTTACTTGCTACCCGTATTAATGCAGGACTGCCAATTAAAGCCTCAGCCTCATGCTTTCCGCACACACACATTTTACATTTTCCAAAGCCTAAATCCAGTACCTCATATATATTTTTTTCTTCTTCCAGTATAGTATCCTTTCCCACTATACCGATATCTGCCACACCATATTCCACATAGGTGGGAACATCAGGTGCTTTAGCTAAAAAAAATTTTATTTTATGTTCATCATCGGAAAAAATCAGACGTCTGCTGTTCTTATCATTAACCTGACTTGCATTAATGCCGATTTTTTCAAATATTTTTGCGGCGGATTTTGCCAGCCTGCCCTTCCCAAGAGCAATGGTTAAATATTCTTTTTCATACATTATCTTCACCTAATACAATAAGTTTGTGATTGTTATATTTTTGTTTATAGTTATTAAGTTCAAAGAGATTTTTATACTTAATAAGCAGTGCAGACTTTCCCTTATTCCTAAGTTCCTCTGCGGCAGCTACCGCCTGAGGGTAGCTGTTGTTATATAGTATTGCAGTACATGGTATATCATCATATTCCTTTGGCATACTTGCAATTAAATCATCAATATATATTGCAAAGCCTATCGCCGGGGCATTTTTTCCAAACTCTGCCAGCAATTTATCATACCGCCCTCCGCTTCCGATGGCATTTCCGCTTCCGTAGGTATAGGCATAGAATATGATTCCAGTATAGTATTCATAATCATTTATAATAGACAAATCCAGTGATACATATTCCCCTACAGAATATAATTCAATTCCCGACATAAGTTTTTGCAGGTAGTTAATGGCAGACAGCACTTTTGTCATATTGGTATTTTTTATTTTATCTGTTAATATATCTAAATTGTCGGGATTTCTGTATAAATTCATACAGCCGATAAAAATATTGATCATATCTTCGGGTATATTCCATTTTTCCAGATATTCCTGTAATCCGAAAAAGTTTTTGTTTTTAATAAAGGATAGAATAATATTTATTTTGTCGGTATCTAAGCTGCAGGCATTACACAGACCGGTTATAATATCCTTATGACCTATGGAAATTTTAAACTTCCCAGGATTTGCCTTTTTTAGAGAAGAAACTAAAAGACTTATGGTTTCTATATCCGCTTCAAGGGTATCATCTCCTATAAATTCCACACCAAGCTGGGTCCTCTCAACTGATTTTCCGCTGAAGCTATCCTGATTTCTATATACATTTCCTGTATAGCAAAGCTTAATAAGCTCACCCTTTTCCAGAAAATATTTGGCGCTTACCCTGGCGATTGAGGGGGTAAAATCCGGTCGCAATGCCAGTAAATGCCCCTCCTTATCTGTGAATTTATACAGCTCTTCTATGGGAAGGGAGCCTGCGCCGGCAAAGCAGTCTAAATATTCAAATACAGGGGTATCTATAGGCTGGTAGCCATAGCTTATAATAGTATCAAGCATGGTATCAGTAAGCTTCTTTTTTCTGACACATTCACTTCCTATTATATCCCTAACCCCGGAGGGGGAATGAAGCAGATTATTCATTGCAACTCCTTAGCGTATTTTGGTTATAAATAAATTTACCGTAAAATAAGACCTGATTTCATTTATACCTGTGATTAAAATTAAGAGTTATTATATTGAAACTGATCTTATACTGTCAAGGCTGGTTTACTGATTATTGTCTCTGTCTTCCAAATCCAAATCCAGCTTATCTAAAAAGGGTACTGTAACTTCATTTTCTAAAAAGAAATAATCCTGTGACAGCTCTTCATATTTAAAGCTTTTAATCCCCTGTTCTTCACTTCTTTTTACAAATCCCATAGCTTCGCTGAAACGCATATAATAAAAAGTATTTTTATGTGTAAAATATATCAGGAAAAATGCCACTCCTCCCTGTGTCTCAAAATCCTTCATAAATTCAATTTGATGGACATGGATATTTTGCAGGGAGAATCTGTCAACATTACATTCTTTGGCGTCAAAACAAACGGGAATGGATTGTACCACTCCGATATAATCAACGGTACTTTTTTTTTCAAAATATGCCAGAGAAATCTGCCCCCTTTCCTTATTGAATTCAATCGGAGTAATAGGGGTAGGAATTTTCTGGATTAAACACAGGTTATTATTCCTATAGGTTTCCAGGGTATGATTGATTAATTCTTCAAATGCCTGTCCTCTGAGACCTCTTGATGACCAGGTTGCCATATTTTACTCCTTATTATGTATTTTAATAAATTTATAAGCATGTATATTTATTTACTAAGAATATCACAAAACCCAATGATTGCGGATTTTATGATTTTTAATCTCGTTTAAAAATAGGAATTTATCCCTACTTAATCTTCCCACCTTATTGACCTAAAGGTCAATAAGTATCCCTCGCTCGAAGAGCTCGGTCAATTCTAGTTATATGATCTGTTAAGTATTTCCTCAAATTCTGTGGGAATACTGCTTTTAATTATCTGTCCATGTGGGAAAATAATTTTTTCTGCATAAAGATATTGCCCCAAAAGTCTGTCAGTCTCATGCCTTAATACCCTTTCATCAAGAGATTTATCCCCATATTTTTTATCATTTAATATGGGAAAGCCAAGATAATTACAGGTACCTCTTATTTGGTGACTCTTTCCGGTAAAAAGCTCTGCTTCTATCAGGGAAACGGTGGAATTGCCCTTACAAAATTCAATTTTTGTTTTAATTAAACTGCTGCCATACACTTCTTTATCAAAAAGCTTTGCAATATTTTTAGAGCTGTCCTTTTTGTAATAAAGATAGGTATATCCGTTTTTATTAAATAGTCCATGAACCAGTGCATAATAAATCCGTCTGATTTTTTTTGTTTTAATCTGGTTTGATAACTTAACTGCAGCCTGTCTTGTTTTGGCGCAAATAATGAGTCCGCCGGTATTCCTGTCAAGCCTGTTTATAACAGATGGTTTGTAGGAAGAAAAGTCATTAAAATTCAATCCGTTATTTATAAGATATGAAAGTATTACTTCATTTATCGATATATCATCAGGCTTTGCCTTTTGGGACAGAATATCAAATGGCTTATCACAAACTACTATATCCGGATTTTCATATACAATATTAAGCTTAGAATATTCTATTCGGGAAATGGCTTCATAAACTGCTTTTTTATTTTCGTTTCCGGTAAGACTGTTAAAGGTTTCTTCACTTAAATATATTTTAATATTGTCATTTATTCTAAGCTTTTTGCCGCCCTCTGCCTTTTTATCGTTTAATACTATATTCTTTTTCCTGAGCATTTTATGCAAAAAAGAAAATGAAGCCCCCGAAAGCAGGGAGCTTAAATATTTATCAAGTCTTTGATTTTCATTTTCTTTTTTGATAGTAAATTCTCTCATTTACTAGTCTTTTTTAAAGAAAGACTCCGGTATATCCAGTACTCCTGTAGCCTGTATAGCGGATTTTTTCTCCTCTAAATTAACGATATTAGTCATATCCGGTACAGTCTCAGAAACAGGCTCCGGTTCAGCCCTTAGGATTTCTTCTGCTATCGGGTTAGGTGAAAGTTGTGCTCTATTCTCCCTAATAATATCTAAATACCCCTCCATGGTATTCAGATATCCCTCCTGATTAGCTCTTGTAGTCTCGACGGAGTTGGAAAGCACCTCTTGTATATTTGCCAGCAGTTCATCTGTATAGGCGATAGCAGAGCTTCTTATTTCATTGGCATCACTTGTAGCTGAATCAATGGTATGCTGAGCATTTTTGGTGGCAACCATAACCACTTCGTTTGCTTGAGCGTAAGCACGTTCCATTATCTGGTGCTCACTTATAAGCTCATTGGTACGAACCTCAGCAGCATTGATAATTTCCCTCGCCTGTCTTCTTGCGTCCTCTAAAATAGCATGCTGATTATTTATAATCTTTTGATAACGACTGACTTCCTCAGGTATTTTCTCTTTCAGCTCACTTATAAAGCTGTCTATTTCATCCCTGTTAACAACTATTTTTGAGGATGAAAATGCAGATGGCTTACAACTGTCTATGTATTCTTCAATATCTTCAATTACCTCTTCAATTGGGCTTGGCATTTACTGTCTCCTTTTTTAACTTACATTTTTCATAAACTGTAGGGATAATACATTCCGGTACAAATTTACTTATATCTCCATCATATAATGCAAACTCCCTTACAATTGAGGAGCTTAGGTAAGAATAGTTAAGGGAAGTGGTAAGAAATACGGTTTCAAGCTTTGGATACTGAACATGATTTACCTGTGCCAGTTGAAGCTCGTACTCAAAATCCGTTATGGCACGAAGTCCTCTTATTACCACTGTAGACCCCATCTTTCTGGCATAATCAATTAATAAGCCATCATTGGTGTCTACATTTACACCCTCAATATTATATTCCTCTAAAACCCTGTTTATAATACTAACACGTTCAGATAAGGAAAACAATAAATTTTTTTGGGAGTTGTTAAGCACCAGTACAGTAACGTGACCAAACATTTGAACCCCCCGTTTTATTATGTCCAAATGTCCGTTAGTTATAGGGTCAAAGCTTCCGGGATAAATTACATTACTCATTTTCTCTCCTTATAAATATATGTTTTGAGCTTTTGTAAGTCTTTTCCTTTTCAATGTACAGATTATAGTTTGAAACGAAGGAAAAATCCTTTGCCTTTGCGGCCTCAGCTATAATCAAACAGTTGCTATTAAAGCTGTCTAATTTTGATATATTTCCTATTGTCTCTTCATATATATCCTTATCGTAGGGAGGATCCAAAAAAAATATATTCGGAGAATATGCTTCCAATCTTTTTATTATAGTAGGGACACTGCCTTGAATAACAATTGCTCTGTCAGAAAGTTCTGTATGAGTGAGATTTTTATTAATTAAATCTATAGCTTGTCTGTCTTTATCCACGAAAAGAGAAAGCTTTGCTCCTCTGCTTATGGCTTCAATTCCTATTTGCCCTGTTCCCGCACACAGGTCGCAAAAGATGGATGAAAAAATAATTGGCTCTATCATATTAAATAAGGTTTCCTTGATAATATCGGAGGTAGGCCTTATTTTGTCTCCCTTGGGGGTTGCTAATATATATCTTCTTTTTTCTCCTGCAATAACTCTCACTTTTTATACCTGTTTATGGACTCATACAAAAGCTTCATTGAGGCATTTACCGCTTGAAGTCGTATTTTATATCTGGAACCTTTAAAGATAAATTTTCTGGTAATAATATATTTATCAATGGCACAGGATATATAGCAAAGACCTACAGGCTTTTCTTTACTTCCGCCTGCGGGTCCTGCAATACCCGTGCTTGACAGCCCTATATCGGAATCAGATACTTTTCTGGCACCCTCTGCCATTTCTCTGGAAGTAAATTCACTAACTGCACCATATGTTTCAATTGTTTTTTTTCTTACTCCTAAAAGGGAAATTTTAGCTTCATTGGAATAGGTAATATATCCGTAGTTAAAGCAGGCGGAAATTCCAGGAATATTTACAAGCTCCGCTGCAATAAGACCTCCTGTCAGGCTTTCGGCAGAGGCAATGGTAAGCTTATTTTCTAAAAGGAACCTGCATGCAAGGGATAAATAATCCATTATATTCCACCCTTTGTAATAACTTGTCTATTCTTATATACATAGTCAACTAACGAAATAACAGTTAGAATCAGTGCAATATACATAAGTCCCTGTCCTAAATAATTCCAATAAATATTTTTAATATCAATTATCATTACAACTATCATAAGCATTTGGAAAGTGGTTTTAAATTTTCCCCAGTAATTGGCAGCTATGATAATGTTCTGCTCTGCGGCTATGAGTCTGAATCCACTTATAATAAATTCCCTGCTTATTATTATAATTACAACATAGGAGGGAACCTTTGAAAGCTCCACAAAGCATATTAATGCGGCACAAACCAAAAGCTTATCCGCCAATGGATCCATTAGCTTTCCAAAATTGGTAATCAGATTATACTTTCTGGCTATTTTACCATCCAGTAAGTCTGTCAGGCAGGCTATAATAAATACAAGCTCCGCTGACAGCTGGAAAATCAGATTATTGCCGGCAATCAGCATTAAATAAACAAAAATCGGAACCAAAAGTACCCGTAAAAGCGTTAATTTATTTGGTAAATTCATATACCTCTCCCTTTAAATCATAGCTAAATGTATCTGTTATTTTTATATCCAAAAAATCACCGCTTTGTATATTATCACTATTGGAATCAAAGAAAATCATTCCGTCTATTTCCGGAGCGTCCCTATAGCTTCTGGCAACATATACATTCTCTTCAGGCAAGTATCCATCGACAATCACTCGAAGAACATTTCCCTTAAGCCTTGCCA
Organism: Lachnospiraceae bacterium; assembly: GCA_041776485.1. Taxonomy (GTDB): domain Bacteria; phylum Bacillota; class Clostridia; order Lachnospirales; family Lachnospiraceae; genus JBHBQE01. Next base: position 55,326 of record JBHBQE010000016.1, read on the forward strand.
GGATTTTTTGTGAAACAGTTTCCTGTAATGCCATGATTGTTTTATATCGTCTTTCCTTTTCATCTTCTTCTATTTGGTTATCAAGACTATATGCCTTGGTATTTTCCTCTCTGGAATAGGTGAAAACTCCCAGTTTGTCAAAACCGACTTCAGTTAAAAAAACGCAAAGTTCCCTTACATCTTCCTCTGTTTCACCGGGAAAGCCCGTAATTAAGGTGGTGCGTATACATATATCAGGTACATGTTCCCTCAGCTTATTTATTATTGATAATATACCCTTTTTATTGGTTTTTCTTCCCATTTTTTTAAGAATATTGTCATTACAATGCTGAATCGGCATGTCTATATAATGCAGTATTTTAGGATTATCCCTTATTTCAAAGATTAAATCATCATATATTTCTTCAGGATAGGCGTAAAGAAGCCTAATCCAGTTAATTCCTGCTATTTGAGAGATTTTATTTAATAGAATATGCAGGGACTTTTCACCATATAAGTCAATTCCATACAAGGTGGTTTCCTGAGCAACTATCATAAGCTCAGATACACCGGAGTCAGCAAGGAATTTGGCTTCCTCAATAAGCGCCTCCATGGGAATACTTTTATATTTTCCTCTGATATCAGGAATAACGCAATAAGTACAGTGCTTATTGCAGCCGTCTGAGATTTTAAGATAAGAAAAATATCCGGGAGCAGAAATAATACGACATTTTTCCTTGTAATCTAACTTAAATTCCCGGGAAATAGTGTCAATTATGGTTTTTGTATCTGTACTGGGGATAATCATATCCACCTCCGGCAAATCCCTTTGTATATCCTCAAGGTATCTTTTTGCCATACAGCCAAAAACTACAATCTTGCAATCTTCTTTTTTGTCTGCAGCGTAATCTATAACTGCGTTTATGCTCTCTTCTAATGCATCCTTAATAAAACAGCAGGTGTTAATGGCGATTATATCTGCTTTGTCGGGATTATCCGTAATGGATATACTGTCCCTAAAGGCACCCAGAATATGTTCACTGTCAACCCCTGTTTTATCACATCCCAGAGAATCAAAAAAGATTTTCATTTAATAAATTAAGCTTCCTCAGAATTCAGAAGATTTTTTTGCCTCATTTCCTCTGCTTCCCTAAGGAGTCTTTCGGATTCTCTTTGTCTGAATTCAATAAGCTCTAAATCCTTAGTGGCAGATTCCTCCTCAGACAGAATTTTAAGGTTCCCCTGATAAAGCTCATTTACCGCAACAGAAAGAGGCTTTTCACCGGGTTTTGCATTAATATAGCTGTCTGCTCCTTCAATAAGCTGGCGAGCACGCTTGGCAGTTGCTATAACTATGCTATAGCGGCTGTTTACAACAGGTGCTTCCCCTGTTTTGCCATGTTTATTTACGACATTCATCAGTTCCACATAAGATGGGTGTATCATACTATTATTCCTCCTTAAATTTCAACAGGTCATGCTTCATGGTTTCTATTAGATCGGCATTATTGCCGGTTTTGCAATGCTCTGCCTGAATTATGCTATGTACCTGATTGCAGGCAGAATCCACATGATCATTTATAATTACATAGTCATATTGTTCTATAAGCTCTGCTTCGCCTATGGAAATAAGCAGACGGTTGCTTATGGTTTCATTATCCTCTGTACCGCGGCTTATTAATCTATGCTTAAGCTCATCAGCATCAGGAGTCATTACGAAAAGTAAAAGTGCATCAGGGTATTTTTCCTTAACCTGCAAGGCACCCTGTACCTCAATTTCCAATATAATATCTTTTCCGCTTTCAATCATGGAATCTACGAAGGAATTCATAGTGCCGTAGGAATTGCCATTAAAGGTGGCATATTCCAGAAATTCACCATTTTTTATCATCCTGTCAAATTCTTCTCTGGTTTTAAAAAAATACTCTCTTCCTTCCTGTTCTCCCTCACGCATTTTTCTAGTGGTGGCAGATATCGAAAGGGCATATTCCTCACCGTGGGTTTTCATAATACGTTTCATAATGGTACCTTTTCCGGCACCGGAAAACCCTGATAATACAACTATAAATCCTTTTTTTGCTTTGGCTTCCATTTACCACCCTACTCTATATTCTGAACCTGTTCCCGAAGCTTTTCAATTAATGTTTTTATTTCTATCCCTATATTGGAAATATCCTTATCCTGTGTCTTAGATAAAATGGTATTTGCCTCTCTATTCATTTCCTGAGCAATAAAATCAAGCTTTCTGCCAATCTCACCCTGAGAGTTTAAGGTATCGGCAAAGCTTTCAATATGAGAAAGCAGCCTTACAATTTCTTCATCAACACATACCTTATCTGCATATAATACCACTTCAGCAGCTAATCTTTGGGCTTCAATCTCCTTATCCAAGGAAAGCTCACTTATTCTGTCAGTGAGTTTCTGCCTGTATTCTGCAATAATCTGAGGTGCCTTTTCCTGTATTCTGCATACATAATTCTTTAAAAGGGAAAGCTTGGAAAGCATATCCTCCTGTAACCTTTCACCCTCTGCTGTTCTTTGCTCTATAAGGCACTTAAGAGCATTTTCTAACGTCTTAATAACTGTTTGAAGTATCACATCCTCATCAAGTACTACATCCTGTACAGAAAGCACTTCCCTCATATTGGCAAGCTTAACTGCACTAAGGTCATTGACAAGCTCCAGATCATTGGCTATCTTATTTATACGCTCTTTATACATGTTGGCAATACTTTGGTTATAAAGAATTTCAACACCGGCCTCTGACAGGGGATAATAGGATATTACAATATCCAGCTTACCACGGGAAATGCTGTCACTTATAAGCTTTCTTATTTTGTTTTCAAAGCTTAAAAGCCTGTGACTTATTTTAAGATTAAGGTCAAGGTAACGATGATTAACACAGCGAAGTTCTACTGCTATCTGTGCATATTCATTTATCGTTTCAAAACGACCGAAACCGGTCATACTTTGTGCCATATTTATCTCCAAGTGATTTAAGAGCTAATTTATAATTATAATATTTTATAGAAAATTAGTCAATAATAAGGGGTGTGTATGTCATTTTCAGGAATTACAATTTACGGATTATGCAAGGAATTTAGAGATAAACTGTTAAATGGAAGGATACAGCGTATATCCCAGCCGGACAGGTACGAATTGTTAATTACTGTTCATGGTGAAACGGGAAATCACAGGCTCTATATTTCTATTAATCCTTCTTTGCCTCTTATTTATCTTACTGATAAAAATAAGCCCTCTCCCATGACAGCCTATAATTTTGTTATGGTACTAAGGAAATATATAGGAAATGCAAGGATTACGGATATTAGCCAAATGGGATTGGAAAGGGTTGTTTGTATTACTCTGTCCCACCTGGATGAAATGAAAGATAATGCCACAAAGTATATGTATGTGGAAATAATGGGAAAACACTCCAATATTATTTTTACAGATGAAAATAATAATATAATAGACGCTATAAAGCATGTGGGGATCTCCCAGAGCTCTGTCAGGGAGGTGCTCCCGGGAAAACCTTATTTTATCCCCAAACAGCAGGATAGATTTGATTTATTTACCATAGATAAAAATACCTTTTTTAATAAGGTATTATATAAGCAGACCACTATAGAAAAGGCAATCCCCAGAGCATTTACAGGATTTTCCAATCTTACTGCCTATGAATTATGCGCCAGGTGTGAACTTTTCCCTGAAACAGGCATGGATATATTACATGAAAGTGAAAGGGAGGCTCTGTGGCAGAAGCTTATGGAATTAAAAGAGGCCCTGATTAACTATGACTTTACCCCAACTATTATTTACAATAATAAAAAGCCGCTGGAGTTTTCAATATTTGATTTATCCTGTTATGAAGGGATGGAAAAGCAAAGCTATGAAAGCATTTCTTCTGTGATAGATTTATTCTATGATAAAAAAAATAACGATAATCAAATCAAGCAAAAAACTGCGGATATCAGAAAAATAATAACCACATTAATAGAAAGGGGAAATAAAAAGCTTTTAATACAGGAAAAGCAGCTTTCAGATACCGATAAAAAGGATATGCTAAGACTTTATGGAGAACTTTTACAAACCTACGGTTATTGTATTGCTCCAAAGGAAAAGTCTGTGACCGTAAACAACTATTATGATAATAATCCAATAACCATCCCGTTAAATCCGGATTACTCGGGGATAGATAATTCAAAATTATATTTTAAAAAATATGATAAGCTTAAAAGAACAAGGGAGGCTCTTCTTCCTCAAATATCTGCTACAAAGTATACTATTGAACATTTAAAGTCCATTGAGGCTTCCCTAAGTATGGCAGAAAACAATGAGGATATAGCCAATATTAAAAGGGAGTTATATGAAAACGGCTTTATTAGAAAACGCCCTGAAAATACTAAAAACAGCAAGAAAACTCCTTTGCTTCACTACATTACTCCTCAGGGCTTTGATTTATATGTAGGGAAAAATAATTACCAGAATGAAGAGGTTACCTTTAAGCTGGCAAAGGGTGAGGACTGGTGGTTTCATGCCAAAAATATGCCCGGAAGCCATGTGATTTTAAAGGCTAATGGAAGGGAAATTCCTGATGAGGTATTTGAAATGGCAGCCGGACTGGCAGCCTATTATTCCTCCGGCAGAGAGTCCACTAATGTGGAAGTGGATTATCTAAAGCGTAAGGATATTAAAAGGGTACCGGGTGCTGCAAAGGGATTTGTTATATATTATTCCAATTATTCAATGACTGTGCCTGCCACAATAGATGGTCTAAGTCTTGTATAGCAGGATTTGTGTTAATAAATTCCATACATTTTTCTCTTGCCAGATATAGGATTTTGCTGTCATTATAAATATTTGCCAGTCTAAATCCCAATTCTCCGCTTTGTCTGAGTCCAAAGAGTTCACCGGGACCTCTTAAGCGCATATCTTCATTGGCAATAAAAAAACCGTCATTTGAGGAATTTATCACCATAAGTCTCTCATTGTCCTCGCTTTTATCATTCATGAAAATACAATAGCTTTGACTATCTCCTCTCCCTACTCTGCCCCTTAGCTGATGAAGCTGGGACAATCCAAATCTGTTTGCATTTTCTATTATTATCACTGTAGCATTTGCCACATCAATTCCCACCTCAATTACTGTTGTGGAGATTAATATATCATATTTTTTATTGTAAAAATCCTCCATAACGGAAACCTTTTCCTCGGAATTAAGTCTTCCGTGGAGCAGTCCGATTTTTATTTTATCCGGCAGGATATTTTTCAGTCTGTCATAATAATCTGTTACATTTTCCGCCTCTGTTCTTTCTGAGGCTTCAATCAAAGGACAGATGATATAGCCCTGGTGACCTTTATTTATTTCATTAATTAAAAACTGATATGCCTTTGTTCTCATATCCTCCTTTAGGATACAGCTTTTTATGGGAAGTTTTTTTCTCGGAACATCCTTTATAGCTGTTATATTCATATTATTGTACAAAATCATAGCAAGACTTCTTGGGATGGGTGTTGCACTCATTACAATGGAATGGGGTAAAATATCATTTTCAGAAAGCTGCTTTCTCTGTTTTACTCCGAATCTATGCTGTTCATCCACAACAGTTAATGCAAGATTACTTATTTTGACTTTATCTTGAATTAATGCATGGGTACCTATTACAAATCCGGGTTCTTCAATAGCCAGCATTTCTCTTGTATTTTTTTTATCTTTACTGTTCATTTTACCTGTTAATAAAATAACCGGGTATTTCAGATTAAGAAGTTCGATTAATTCCTTAAAGGTATTGCAATGCTGGGTTGCCAATACCTCTGTGGGAGCCATTATTGCCGCTCTGTAGCCATTTTCACAGCAAAGAAGCATTGCCAAAAAGGCTATTATGGTTTTTCCGCTTCCCACATCTGCCTGTATCATTCTTTGGGTAATATATTCTCCCTGCAAATCATTTTGAATATCATCTAACGCTTGTAATTGACCATTTGTAAGCTTAAAGGGAAGCTTATTTTTACAGGAATTAAACTCTTTATTTTTCCTTAAATCAAATTTATTTTTTATTTTTTCACATTGAGTCTTTTGCATATTTATATTTAGCAAAAAGAAGAAAAATTCATCAAAAATAATACGGCTTCTTGCTATGGAAAGCTGTTCATGGGAAGCCGGGAAATGTATATCCTGAATTGCACTGAAGCTGTCTGTTAAATTATTAGCCAAAATAAAGTCAGTATCTAAATAGTCTGGATATGCTTTGTCTGATAATTCCCGTAATACGGATTTTACAGCTGAAATTACCATATTGTTTTTTAGATTATTTGTCAGTGAATAAACTGGAGTTAAATGCCCGATAAGATTTTTATACCGGGATTTAGTATAAACGGCAGGCTGCTCCATTTTATATTGATTGCCTGATTTTATCAGCTTCCCATAGAATACAAAATTTTCTTTGGATTTTAGGGTTTTAGTAATATAGGGGGAGTTGAACCAGAGTAAAACTATCTTTTCATATCCTATATTAATGTATGCAGTTGTAATCGTTTTGGAATTTATCCTTTTATTAATGGGCGGTTTTGAAATATGTGCAGTAATTGCAATTTTACTCTCCGGAATATACTCCGGCATTTTTTCCAGGATATCCGGGTATTCAATATATGCTCTCGGAAAATAAAAAAGCAAAGCCCCTATATTTGAAACGCCAAGCTTATCAAATAAAGAGGCTCTTTTACTTCCTATCCCTTTAATAACCGTTAAGGGAGTATTTAATTCCATTATTCAATAGAGAGAAGATAGTAATACACCGGTTGCCCTCCGTACTGCATTTCTATTTCACAGTTTGAGTGTTTTTTAGCAAGACGCATCTTAAGCTTGTTGGCATCGGATTCCTTAATATCCTCACCGTAATACAGACTGATAAGAGTGGAATCTTCATCCAACAGTTCCTTTAACATTGTATCAATACATTTGTTAATGTTTTTCTCAGAGGCAAGGATACCGCTATCTCCTATACCCATATAATCACCCTGCTTAATAACCTTATCTTCAATAACCGTGTCCCTTATGGCATAGGTTATTTCTCCGGATTTAATGTAGGATATGGACTCTACCATGGCAGCTTTATTATCCTCCGGATTTAGTTCTTCAGAAAAGCCTATTAAAGCGCTGATTCCCTGAGGAATTGTATTGGTGGGTATTACTATGGCGTTTCCGGTAATCTCTGCCGCCTGTTTTGCCGCTAAAAGTATATTTTTGTTATTGGGTAAAACGAAAACAGTTTTTGCATTAACTGATTCAATTGCCCTGGTAATATCTTCAGTACTCGGATTCATGGTTTGACCGCCATGGATACAGACATCCACACCCAGACTTATAAATATATCCTTTATCCCGTCTCCTGAGGCAATGGCAACAAAGCCGTATTCCTTTTCTTTTGCAGTAGGAACGGGAGGAAGAACAGGTGCAGGTTTTTCCTGCTTTTCCTGATTTATTTTAGTTTCTAATTTAACATCTAATACATAGCCGTATTTAATGGATTTAGTAATTGCCCTGCCGGGATCATTGGATAACAGGCTTATGGAAAATTTATCATCATTTTTGCTGTAACGCTTAAGCTTTCCTAAGGATTCAAGGTATACCTCCAAATCCTTTGAGCATTTTTGAGTAAAGTTTCCCTCAGGGCAAAAAATATAATTTAAGCTGTACATAAATTCGTTTGGGCTGATTTTTTTTGCTTTTTTAGAGGTGTGAATCTTAATATCCGTATCTCTTTTATTAATATAATCAGCCGCACCCTTTAATATTTCCACAAGTCCTGTGCCGCCGGAATCCACAACTCCCGCCTGCTTTAAAACCGGAAGAAGTTCAGGGGTGTTTTCCAAAGCAATCTCAGCCTCCTCTACCAATTCATCGTAAAATTTGCCGATATCTGTTATTTCATGACAGATTTTAAGGGCTTTATCACTTATTGCTTTTGCAACAGTAAGAATAGTTCCTTCCTTGGGCTTCATAACAGCACGATAGGCAGTTCCTGTAGCTTTGGCGAATGCCTCAGCTAGTGCCGATGTATTAATTACCTCTGCAGTTTTAATTCCCTTATAAAAACCTCTAAAGAGCTGAGACAGAATAACACCGGAATTTCCTCTGGCACCCCTTAGGGTTCCTTGGGAAATAGCCTTATACAAGTCTCCCACACTTTCATAATCATTGTTTTCAATTTCTGAAACTGCAGTGCGAACAGTCATGGACATATTAATACCTGTATCACCGTCAGGAACGGGAAATACATTCAATTCATTAATAATATCCTTTTTATCCTCTAACCTTTTGGCGCCTAATATAAATGCACCCTTAAAAACTTCAGTGCTAATAATTTCACTCACTTTAAAAATTCCTTCCTAGTCAATTACTCTAACACCGTCTACGAAAACCTTTACATCCTTAACTTCCATGCCGGTGTAGGCATTAAGTTTATATTTTACACTATCTATTAAATTATTGGTAACAGATAATATACTTACACCGTAGGCAATGATGATATGTAAGTCAATATAAATACCGTTATTTTCATCTACAGTTACATGAATTCCGTGGCTTATATGATTTTTTTTCAAAAGATGTACTATTCCGTCCTGAACATTTACAGCAGCCATTCCGACCACGCCAAAGGACTCTACTGCCACAGAGCCTGCATATTCGGCTATAACTCTATTGTCAATTAGAATTTTGCCTTTATTAGTTTCTAATAATCCGCCATTTCGCATATCAAATCCTTTCTTAAAATCCTGCTTGATTTTTTATATTTAATTTGTTAGAATACCCTTCGTACGTTTCAGCAAAAAGGAGGTAAATCATGGCAAAGTGTGCTATATGTGATAAAAAGGTTCTTTTTGGGAATAATGTCAGCCATTCTCACAAAAAGAGCAGGAGAACTTGGAAACCTAATATCAAATCTGTAAGATGTATTGTTAACGGTTCTCCCAAAAAGATTAATGTTTGTACAGCCTGCCTGCGTTCCGGCAAGGTAGAGAGGGCTTAATCCTCATTTATCTTTGAGGCTTCAACAATGCTCTCTTCCAAAGATTCACCAGCTTCTTTACGGCTCTGACTTTTGTCGGAGCCTTTAAATTTGTCCACAAAATCAGGAATCATATCAAGAATTTTGTCGATACCTGAGCTGTTTCTAACATTAACAAGTCTGGTACTCCCATTGGTAATAACAAGTACTGCCGCCGGTGTAAGCTTTCCTCCCAATCCGCCGGATCCGGCGTCTGTAGGGTTTTTGCTAAAGCTTCCTGCCGCTACCCCAAAGCTTACGTCAACTAAGGGCAATATAATGGTATCACCTATATGAATAGGGTCACCGACAACGGTTTTGGTGGATAGAAATGAATTCATACCATCAAATAATGATTCAACAGTAGATTTGAACATATCCTTTTTTCCATCTGACATAATAATTCCTCCTGACTAAAGATTTTAACATATTAAAACTAATTTTGCAAAAGCAGAAAGCTATTGCTTTTTAAAAAATGCTTTTGCTCTCGGATGTCTGTATATATTGAATAAGGCGATTAAAAAATAAAATAATCGGGTGCCTCCTACAGTTTTAATATTTCCCTGTACATATTGATTGTCTGAGTTAAAATCCGGTGAAACAACTACTCCCTCTATATGAAATACAGGTATAATAGAAAAAAAACCGGTTATTATTCCCGTTATATCCGGAGAACCAGCAGAAAAACTGCAGTTAAGTTTAAAAATACGGGGTGCCAGTCTTTTTAAGGGTGGGGTGAGATTATTCAGTACATAATGCAAAAATCTTTGATTTCCCTCGTCAATAGTAAATAAAATAAATTTCTTGATTTTTTTAAGAGAAAAATCATTTTTTTTCTCACTCTTTTGCATTGTTGTTCCCAAAGCCTTTTCTTTCGGAAAAATCTTAATCAAATGAAACAATACTGAAATATCAAAGCAGGGTTTGCTGTTTAGGTTATTAATATTAAGACTGTAAAAATGTAAATAGTCATTTAGCGTTATTTTATAGGTTTTATTATCAAAATCCCCCACTATGGCATATTTAAAGGGAACAAAAATCAGATAGCAAGTAATCAGTAAAGCCAGTGCTATCAATATAAGTATGATTATGCCTGTAATTTTAAGGATTGCTAAAATATACATCAAATACTTTCCTTGCCAGCGGGGCGGCATATTCTCCTCCGGATCCTGCCTCTTCCATTATTACTGCAATAGTCAATTGTTTATCATTGTATTCAGCAAAACCGACAAACCAGGAGTGGGCGATGTTTTTGTCGTTGGAAAATTCTGCAGTACCGGTTTTACCGTAGCAGGTGTATTCAGTGTCAAGGAGTGCTTTCCCCGTACCGTTTTCCACCACCTGTCTCATATATTCTTTTATGGTATTGGCTTCTGACTCAGAAATCAAGGCTCCGTATTCTTTTGGGGCTATCGTTTTGGTATAGCTTTCATCAAAGCTTTTGATTTCACTTACCAGTCTGGGCTTCATAAGTACACCGTTATTTTCAATGGCAGATACCAGCATTGCCATGTGTATAGGCGTGACTAATGTATCTCCCTGTCCTATAGCAATTTGCATCATGGCAGCATTATCTGTTTTCCCCGTAACATTAATTCTGCTTTTTGAAGCGGTAAATGTGCTTGTTGGGAGCTTTTTGTTAAACATAAGGCTATCAAGCAGTTCATTAAAGGAATTCCTGTTAAGCCCTGCGCCGATACCGGCAAATACAGTATTGCAGGATTTGGAAAATGCCTGAGTAAAATCTATATTTCCATGTGCTTTATTATTATAACAATGTATTTGCATATTTTCAGATGAAATTGATCCGTTACAGGTAAATTCATCTTCACTACTCCCCCCTTCCCTAAGGTATTCAAGGGCTGTCACTATTTTAAAGGTGGATCCGGGAGGGTATAATCCGTTTATTGTTCTGTTTAAAAGTACGGCAGAGGTGTTTTTAGAGGAAAGCTCCTCCCAATTTGCTTCTACTTCATTGGGATTAAAGTCGGGCTTTGATACCATAGCAATAATATTCCCGTTTTTGGGGTCTATGGCAATAACCGCTCCCTTATAGGATCCCAAACCATAATATGCCTCACTTTGTACCTTTGAATTAAGGGTTGAAACAATGGTATCGCCTTTATTTTTATTATTTAATATCTCATTTCCGAATCTATCAATAACAAAACTATGGGAACGAAGGAGATTAAAATTATAGTCCTTTTCCATTCCGCTCATTCCCTTTCCCGCATATCCAACGGAATGAGCATACATATTTCCGTTGGGATAATTTCTTACAGTGCCATTATCTGTGACAACATTTTCCGCCAGTATAACACCGTCAGAAGAAACTATATCTCCCCTTATAACAGAGGCTGACAAGCTGCTTATTCTGGGATTATAAGAGTTGTTAATAAAGCCCTCACTTTTAAAGAATAAAAAGTATACAAAGTAAACTGCCAGAGACAAAATAAGCAAAAGCATTAGATATGTTATAATCACAAATTCTTTATTAGTATTTTTCTTCATTGCAATTTATCTCATGGTTTCTATAGGAATACAGACCCTGAATTATGGCAAAAATAAGGGTTGTACCCATTATTGAACTGCCGCCGTAGCTAATAAGAGGGAGTGTTATCCCTGTGGAGGGAATAAATTTAATTACGCCTCCTATGGAAACAAATACAGATGTGGCATATATACAGGCAAGTCCCAGCGCTATAAGTTTATAGAATTTATTGCCTATACATATACTGATATTCATAAACATTAAATATACACTAATACATACAAATATCAGGCATAGGGCAAACACTCCTCCAAGCTCCTCAGAAACAGCGGCAAAAATAAAGTCCTTTTTCACCACAGGTATATTTTCAGGCATGCCTTGATACAGTCCGCTTCCAAACCAGCCTCCTGTGCCGATGGCAAATAACGACTGGCTTATTTGATAGCCAACAGAATCAATATTTTCCAGAGGATTTTTCCAGGCAGCCACCCTTACCCTAACATGGGAAAATAAATGATATGCAGCTATAAAGGATAAGCTGCTTAAGGCGGTTCCCAGAAAAAAGTATGAAAATTTATGGCTTGCCACATAAACCATTACAAGATAGGTAAATAAAAATACAAAAGCGGCTCCCAAATCTTTATTTATCACAAGTATAAGTACATGTAAAAAAGCTGTAAATGTAGTTATTACAATGTCCTTAAATTCTATGGATTTATAAAATCTGGCAGCTACAAAGAATACAAAAATAATTTTAACTATTTCCGCCGGTTGTAGCGTAAATGCTCCAAAATCAAGTGATAAATTGGCACTGTATTCGGTTTTTCCAAATATTTTTACAGAAGTTAATGCCAAAAGTCCCAAGACAGCATAGAGCCAGGTTAAGTAGCTGAATATACGGACTCTGCTGATGATAAAGGGAATAAATGCGGTTATAATAATTGCAATAAAGCTTATAACAAGCTGTTTTTTGGCAAGCTCAATATCAAGCCTTGTAAGCATTGTAAAGCCTATAATAAACAGCATACACATATTGTTGGTAAGAGAAAATGAGGCGGATTTATATAAAAATCTATAAATAAATAATACGGAAAATATAAATACGGTTTCTAAAATGCACAGAATCAATATGGTGACATCTTCAGTATTTAAAAAAAGTACAATATTTATAATATACAGGATAAGAAGCATTAAAAATATTTGCAGGGAGAAAAAACTTATTGCAGTATCATCGTTAGTTCTTTTAAGAGCGGCAAAGGCAGAGTACGTATAAACAGCAAATAACAAAATAAGAACAAATCGAGATAATGAGGTTATTAAATGAACCATAAACTATTTATTATCAGAACCTAACAGTACATCCTCTAAGGAGCTTTCCAAACGAGACTTAGTCTTAAGGAGGTGTTTGTTTTCCTCCTCCAGCTTTTTAATTCTTTCATCTACATCTTCAAGTCTTACCTGATGGGAAATAAGGTCATGCTTAAGCTCATAAAGCTCCTCTTCCTTTTGTTTCATTTCAGACTCAAATTTCTCTATTTTTTTCTTTGCCTTAAAATATTCATCGGCAATATTTATCTCTATCAAAGTAGATTTCATATCAGAAGAAAGCTTTTTTAAGTCTTCTCTTTCATTTATTTCTGCAAGCTTGCTGTTAATATAGGTGGCAATCTGGGATAGATACTCCTCCTCCTCATAACCGCTTAGAGTATATACCTTTCCTCCGATAAGAACCTCTGTACTTTTCTTTGACGCCATTTTATCCTCCAAATAATATATGAAATATAATTATATAATCACTTAGAATTTATATCAAGAAATTTTTGTATGAATCTTTTGCCATGTATCGCTAAATTTCCAAATGCCTATAGGCAAGCTCTGTAGCCACTCGTCCTTTGGGAGTTCTGTTTATCAGCCCTTCCTTAACAAGAAACGGCTCATATACCTCTTCAATGGTACCCACATCCTCACCCAGAGAAGCAGCTAAGGTTTCTATTCCTACGGGACCTCCAGCAAAATTGTTAATAATAACCTGTAAAATACTTCTGTCACTTTTATCAAGTCCTAAGGTATCCACCTCCAGTAACTCCAAACATTCTCTGACAATATTCACGTTAATTGTTCCCGAGTATTTAACAGCCGCATAATCCCGTATTCTTTTAAGCAATCTGTTGGAAAGTCTTGGGGTGCCTCTTGAGCGTCTTGCAATTTCAAGAGCAGCTGCATTATCAATATCCACATTAAGCCTTTTGGCAGAATTAATCACAATTTCCTTAAGCTCACCGGATTCATAAAAGTCCAGCTTATTTAACATTCCAAATCTATCTCTAAGCGGTGCTGTAAGGAGTCCCGCCCTTGTGGTAGCTCCCACAAGGGTAAATTTAGGCAGATTAAGCCTGACGGATTTTGCCCCCTGCCCCTTTCCTATCATAATGTCTATGGCAAAATCTTCCATAGCAGGGTATAATACTTCCTCTACCTGTCTGTTAAGTCTGTGAATTTCATCAATAAATAATATGTCATTGGGATTAAGACCGTTTAGTATAGCTGCTATTTCGCCGGGTTTTGCAATGGCAGGTCCTGAAGTGACCTTCATTTTAACTCCCATTTCATGGGCGATTATTCCTGCCAGAGTAGTTTTACCAAGTCCCGGTGGACCGTAAAAAAGCACATGATCCAAAGGCTCTTTTCGCTTTTTGGCAGCTTCTAAAAATATTTTTAAATTTTCCTTGATTTTTTCCTGCCCGACATAATCTTCCATTGTAATGGGACGAAGATTCTTCTCATGATTTTTATCCTCTGAAATTTCATTGGCAGACAAAATCCTTGTATTTATCATTCTACAGTTCCTTTAGAGCTAAGCTGAGAAGTTCCGCTGCAAGCATATTTTCAGCACCTTTAATTCCAAGTACTGCCCTTTTTGCTTCGTTATAGGGATAACCCAGTGCAGATAGAGCCAAAATCGTATCATTTATCTCTCCGGGGTTAGTATCAACAGAAGCATAATCCCTTTCAATATTAAGGTTAAGCAGAATATCTTCACTGATATTAAGTTTATCCTTTAAATCAACAATCAGTCTTTGAGCAGTCTTGCTGCCCACACCGGGGGCAGCAGATATTGCAGTATCATCGTTATTTAGTATAGCAAGCATGATATCTCTGGCAGACAATGTGCTAAGAATTGAAATTCCTGCCTTTGGACCTATACCGCTTACTCCTATAAGTCTTAAAAACATATCTCTATCCTCGGTATCAAAAAATCCATACATTGTCATAGCATTTTCCGTAACATTAAGATAAGTGTATACCGTAATTTCTTCACCGACCTCAGGAAAGGCTTTGCTGTTGTTGTATGGCACATATATTTTATATCCTATGCCGTTATTATCCAGAATAATGTGATCTGTGGCAATATTTGCCAAAGCCCCTTTAATATAAGAATACATTATACCCTCTCTCCTACAAAATAAAATCCCCTTGATTCAACTATTTTAACATCAATATATTTCCCAATAAGAGAACTGTCACCGGGGAAATGAACAATTAAATTGCTGTCCATACGTCCTGTAACAAGTCCGTTTTCCCTTTCATTTTCTCTTTCCACTAAAACGGTTTCAGTATTTCCAACAAATCTTAAAATTTGCTCTCTGCTTAAATCTTGAACTAGGCTTAATACTTTATTAAATCTGTTTTTAATTTGTTCACTGCTTGATTCATCAACAAAATTTGCTGCCGGAGTTCCGGTTCTTTTAGAATAAATAAAGGTAAAGGCACTGTCAAATTTTATTTTACTAATGACATCTAAGGTTTCATCAATATCCCTGTCATTTTCGCCGGGAAAGCCTACAATAATATCTGTAGTAATCGAAATCTCCGGAATTTTTTCCCGCAATTCATCACAAAGTTTAAGGTAATCTTCCTTTGTATAATGACGATTCATAAGAGACAGTATTCTGCTGCTGCCGGACTGCAGAGGCAGATGTATATGCTTACAGATTTTAGGCAGCTGCCTTATGGTATCAATAAGCTCAGAGGATAAATCCTTAGGATGGGAGGTCATAAAACGAATTCTCTTTATCCCATCTATTTTATGTACCATTTCCAATAGTTTAGCAAAACTTATGGGTTTATCCAGAGTTTTGCCATAAGAATTAACATTTTGGCCTAGAAGCATTATCTCACTTACACCATCTTTGGCAAGGAGGCTGATTTCCTTAAGGATTTCCTCCGGAGAACGACTTTTTTCCCTGCCTCTGACATAGGGAACAATGCAGTAGGTACAAAAGTTGTTACACCCAAACATAATATTAACTCCGCATTTAAACGGAATTTTATGGTGGGTATTAATTAATTCATAATCCTCATTTTCAAAGGCATCTGTATCGTATATATGATTATTTTCCAGTATAGAGTCAAGTAATATGGGGAATTTTTCGATATTCTGTGTGCCGAATATTAAGTCTACAAAGGGATAACTTTCCCGTATTTTAGCAACAACCTGTTCCTCCTGCATCATACAGCCACATAATGCAATTTTAAGCTCAGGATTGGCAGTCTTTTTTGATTTAAGGTAGCCTAAATGACCGTAAAGCTTATTATTGGCATTTTCTCTGACTGTACAGGTATTAATAATAATAAGCTCTGCATTATCCTCCGGGGACTCTACAAAGCCCCTTTCATTCAGAAAACCGGAAATGCGTTCAGAATCCCTTTCATTCATTTGACAGCCAAAGGTGGTTATATTATAGGTATTTTTTTTCATATTACGATTCACTGATAAACTCTGACACATTGAAGCTATCATCTAATTGGGACAGGAAACTTGTACCTATAAAGTCACCTGAGAATATTTTACTGATTATGCTCATATCCATTCCGCTTGCTATAACCATATCAATACCACGCTTAGTGGCAATTTTACCGGCCTTAAGCTTTGTTTTCATGCCGCCGGTACCCATGCTTGTACCTGCAAAGGAAGAGGTATTTTCTATATGGGAATCAGTTATTTCTTTAACTACGGGAATGAGCTTTGCGGTACTGTCAGCTCTTGGATCCTTATCATAAAGCCCCTGTGTGTCTGTAAGCAGAATAAGTAAGTCCGCTCCTATTAAATCTGCAACAATGGCGCTTAATGTATCGTTATCTCCATATCTTATTTCAAAGGTACTGACTGTATCGTTGGCATTAACTATAGGAACAGCTTTTAAGCTGAAAAGTTCATTAAAGGTATTCAACGCATTTTCAAAGGTCTTTGTACCCACCATTGCCTGCCTTGTAAGAAGTATTTGGGCGGAGATTTGATTAAACTGGGAGAAAAACCTTTCATACAGTGACATAAGTCTTGCCTGTCCAATAGAGGCCAAAGCTTGTTTTCTGGAAACACTGTCAGAACTGTCTAAAAGCTCTAAGGTCTGTCTGCCGGTTGCTATAGCACCGGAGGATACCAAAACAACTTCCTTTCCCATATTCTTAAGATTGCATATTTCCATAACAAGTCTTTCAATCTTAATATAGTCCAGAAAACCTGTATCAGTATGTGTAAGGGAATGGGTACCAACTTTAATAACGATTCGTTTTTTGTTTTTAAAATCTATTGAGTCCATTATTTACTATAGTTTCTCCATATACCACTTGTGTACTGCATAATCTGTCGTGGAGTGCACGCTTTTTTTCGTCTGGGATAATTAACAGATAACCTATATTTAATATAATAGCTGAAAGATATTTTCCAAAGGTTTCTCTAATGAGCACCTGAAAAAAGCCCAGTTTCCCGTCGATATCAACAACATGGATATTAAATGCCATTTTCCCGAGGGTTTGTCCGTTATAATAGGTAAGTAATACAAAATAGGAAGTAATTATTATATAACTAACCACATCAAATAATGTAAATGTAAAAAAAATGGGGATCTCGTACATATCAAAGTGGTTTAATAAAAAGGCGAACCTGAAACCGGAGATTCCCATACCCAGTATGCACATATCCAATATGTAGGCAGCAAGCCTTATAAAAAATCCCGAATATACTTTATTTTGCATAATACATTAAAACTCCATTTTTATCATTTTTCATCATATCCATTACAGCATAAATATCAGAGTCGGAATCATGCTTAATAAAGCTTTTTATTCCGGAAAATAAACTATATATATTGTCGGAATATTCCGGAGAATATATTTCTTCACTCTCTGTTTCGGAAAACACAATTTGTGTTGTCTCATCATAATTACAAATTTTATCCACTAAACCAATATCTGCTGCCTGTAATGCAGTATATATTCTGCCATCTGCAATTCCTCTCACCTGATCCTCAGACATTTTTCTGCTCTCAGCTACTATTTTTACAAACTGGTCGTATGCTTCGTCCACCATAGACTGTAAAATTGCCCTTTGTTCCTCCGTCATTTCAAGCCCGCCGCTGCCCATGGCTTTATTAGGACCGCTTGTAACATCAATTTCACTTATTCCCAGCTTATCAAACAGTCCCTTGTAGTTATAGGAAGAAATAATTACACCAATGGAGCCTGTCCAGCAATTTCTGTTGGCATAAATTTTATCTGCTGCCATTGCTACATAATATCCTCCGGAACAAGCCTCTGAACCAAAGAAAGCATAAATCGGACGCTCGGTTTTTTCTTTATATTCCATAAGTTTAAGATAAAGCTCATCGGAATGATAGACGGTGCCTCCCGGTGAATCAATATTTAAAAGAATTCCGGTATTGTACTCATCATCCATCATAGTATCTACAAATTCCATAAGCGTATCATGGTCATATTGAGCGCCTCCCAAATATGAGTCGGAAACGCTTCCTTGAATTTCGCCGATAATATTTAACTGACCTATGTAAGGTGCTTTGGGAGGACTGATTTCCACATTATCATCAGATAGTATGTTATTAAATCCAAGGTTAATTTCTTTTCTTGCATCCTCTGTAATACTTTGTATAAAAAATGCCGAAATAACTCCGGATATGCCGGTAATCATTATTAGTATACAAGCCAATATAATAGTTAAAATCTGCATATTATGTTTATTATTATTCATCTATCCCTCCAAAAACTGGTAAACAAAAGCTAACTAAACAGTTTACTCTATTACAGGTTACATATCAATACATTGATACAAATATTCCACTATTTTTATATCTATCTTTCCCTCTTTGCCCATTTCTCTCATTATACTAAACACCTGCTCCTTAGGAATTGACTTTTTGTAGGGTCTATCCGTTGCCATCAAGGCGTCACATATGTCAGCTACGGTCATTATCCTTGATTCCAATGCCAAATCCTTGGCTGTAAGGTGACGAGGGTATCCGCTTCCGTCCAGCAATTCGTGATGTTCACAAGCCCATTTCGGGGAATTTTTAAAATAGGAGTCAAAATATACTTTATCGAGGATTTTTTTGGTAAAGACGACATGATTTTCCATTATTTCCCGCTCCCCAGATGTAAGGGTACCTGTTTCTATGCTTATACACTCCTTTTCGTCCTGAGTAAAAAAGGGAATAGTGGTATTTCCATTATCATAAACTAAATCCAGTACATTTTTAATTCTATCCTTTATTGTGTCCTCCAGAGGCTCTGCATTATTTACTAGTCTGGATAATTCCAGGGCTTCCTTGGCTTTAGATATTATCTCCTCGTAATAATCAGAGGTAATATCCCCCTCAAGAAATCTTATTTTAGCCTCTAAATTTATAATATAAAGTCTGTTTTCAATATCCTTTTCCCTTCCCTCCAGCCGGGTTGTTTTATTCATAACAAAAAGCGGGGTTACAAGTTTTCCCACATCATGCAATAAAGCCCCCAGAATAAGCTGCTCTTTTCTGTTAATACTGAAATACTCATCCTCTTTCCCCTGCTCATGGAGAAGATTGATATAGTCTGCTATTTTGCCGCAATACTCTGCAACCTTATGGGCGTGGCTGGCATTATAAGGTGTCAGTTCATCGATTGCAGCAGCCATTGCCTCTGTAAAGGACCACATTTAAGACTGCAGTTCCCTTTGGTACTTCATATTTGAAATAGCTACCGCTGTTTGGGAGGCAAGGGAAAATATAATGTCTTCAAGGGATTTATCAAAGGGAATAATATTTCCGTTTGTGTCCATTGCATTAACCAGCTGTAATACTCCTACGGTACTTTTATTTATATCTATAAGAGGTACAACCAGCATTGATTTTGTATGATAGCCTGTTGCAGCGTCATATTTTTTTGACCAGGAAAAATCAAATTCCTGATCCGATGAATATATATCTGAAATGTTTAATGCACGTTTATGGCTGGCAGAAAATGCACATATATTTTTATCTGACATTGAAATGGGATAAAAGTCTATTTTATCACTTAAACTTCCCATATCTAAATCAACAGAAAGGAAGTTCATAATATGAAATTCTAATTTCTCATCATTGCAAATATATAGGATTCCTGCATCACAATTGGTGATTTCCATATTTTTGCTGACTATCATATCAAAAAGAAGGAAGCTGTCCTTTTGTGATGATAGGGCAGTTCCAATATCCAGCACAACCTGCAATTTATTTTGGATATCCATTTATCAACTATCTCCGTGGTATAATTTTGTTAGCCAAATATAATTATAGGCAAAATACTTTAATATGCAACATATAGAAATATCCCCGATACCATGTACTGTCTTTCCTGAAATAAGGTCAGACGGTGCAGGGTATCGGGGAATATAAATAATATGCGATACTTACGCAGTTTTTATATTTCCGCTTGTCTTGGGAATGATTTCAATAGACTTCTTGGGACAATTTCTGGCACATATACCGCAGCCTATACATTTATCCTGGTCAATATGAGCCAGATTATTTTCTATTACAATGGCGTCCTTAGGACATTTCTTGGCGCAGATACCGCAACCGATACATCCTACTGTACATACAGGCATAACATCCTTGCCCTTATCCTTATTCATGCAGGTAACAACCTCCCTTGAATCGTAAGGAACCAATTCAATAAGATTTTTAGGGCATATCTGTATACATTTTTCGCATGCTACACACTTTTCTTTATCGACTCTGGAAACACCGTTAATTACATGGATGGCGTCAAACTCACATGCCTTTACACAGCTTCCCAATCCAGTACAACCATATTTACAAGCCTTTCCGCCACCTCCGGGAACAAATCCGGCAGCAACGCAATCAGGAACTCCGGTATAGTTATATAATGCCTTGGCATTTTCATTTGTACCGTTACATCTTACGTAGGCAACCATTTTGGTGCTGGCTTCCGCCTCTACACCCATGATTTGTGCAATTATTTCAGCAACAGGCTCCCCGCCAACCGGACATTGATTGACCCTGGCCTCACCCTTGGCAATTGCCGCAGCAAGACCGGAACAGCCGGGGAATCCGCAGGCACCGCAGTTATTTCCCGGAAGAGCCTCTAAAACAGCCTCCTCCCTTTCATCTACTTCTACCTTAAGCTTTTCGTCAGCAATACAGAGGAAAAATCCTATGACACATCCTACTGCACCAACAATAAGCATGGCAAGCAATATTCCAATCATATCTTCCTCCTTAAATACTAATCATTCCTGCAAAGCCAAAGAATGCTATAGACATCAGGCATGCAGTAACAAGTACAATACCAACCCCTTTAAAGGGATAAGGGATATTGTTATATTCTATCTTTTCTCTAATGCCTGCCATCAGCACAATGGCAATGGTAAAGCCTACAGCAGTTGCAAATCCGTTAATAACGCTTTCTAATATGTCAAACTCATATGAAACGTTATTTAATGCCACGCCCAACACAGCACAGTTTGTGGTTATAAGAGGCAAATATACACCGAGGGATTGGTATAGTCCTACCATGAATTTCTTCAAAAACATTTCCACAAATTGTACCAAAGCGGCAATTACCAGAATAAATACTATTGTTTTAAGGTAGTCAAAGCCTGCAGGGAACAAAATAAATTTGTAAATCAGGCTGGCAACCAGCGAAGCGATTGTTATAACAAATATTACGGCAGCGCCCATTCCGGAAGCGGTTTCAACCTTTTTTGAAACACCGAGGAAGGGACATATACCGAGAAACTGACTTAATACCACATTGTTACAAATAGATGAAGCGACAATTATGGCAAAAAGATGTACTAAATAATCATTCATTTACATTACCTCCCTTTTCGGTTTCTTCGGGATTATTTCTGGCTTCCGCATCAACGTCTGCTGTATTCATAGTAAGCTCACCGTCCTTTGCATCTACATTAATGACATTAGGGGAATTGTGACAAACCTCTGCCGCCATACAGGATCCGCAGCCGGTACCACAAGCTTCTTCTGCCATAAGGGGGGTTCCCCTTTCCTCAAGCTTTCTTCTGACAACGGTCATGACTGCCACCAGAATAGATAAAACAAGGAATGCTCCGGGAGCAAGTACAAATATTGATATGGGTGTAAAGCCTAACTTTCCTGCAGCAGGGTCTGCTAATGGTAAAAGCTGAAATCCGAAAAATGATCCGGCACCTAATAATTCACGAACAGCACCGATTATTGTAAGGGATGCAGTAAAACCAAGCCCCATTCCCAAACCGTCAAATATGGACGGCAAAACAGGATTCTTAGAAGCATAGGATTCTGCACGACCTAAAATAATACAGTTAACAACTATCAGGGGGATAAATACTCCTAAAGCTGAATACAGTGCCGGTACAAATCCCTTTAACAAGAAATCTACGATTGTAACAAAGCTTGCCACAACTACAATAAATGCCGGCATTCTGACCCTGTCGGGAATTAATTTCCTCAAAAGGGAAATAAGCAGATTTGACATGGTAAGTACCACGGTAGTTGATAATCCCATACCTAATCCGTTAAAGGTACTGGTGGTAACAGCAAGTGTAGGACACATTCCGAGCATCATAACAAATGCAGGGTTTTCCTTAAATATACCGTTTGTAAGTCTTTCTATATAGATATTTTCCTTTTTATTCATTATTCACCACCTCCGTTTACTGACTCTACATAAGCAATGGCAGCGTCCACTGCAAATGTAACCGCTTTAGAGGAAATTGTTGCACCGCTGATAGCCTGGATTTCTCCCTCATTAGCAGTGCTCTTTGTAACAGAAAGTATTGCTGCGGGAATACCTCTGAAGCTTTTCATAAAGCCTTCTTCTGTTACCTTCATGCCCAGCCCCGGAGTATCGCTTATATCTGTAATCATATATCCTGTAAGGATATTTTCATTGGAAATTCCCACAGAAAGAGTAATGCTTCCGCCATAGCTTTTTTTATTGGTTACAGTAACAATTAATCCAAGGGTATTGCCGCCTTTATCCTTTGCTTCATTACAGTCGGTAATCATTATGGCACCGTCGGGCCAATCACTTCCTATAACTGCGGATGCGGCTTCTTCAGCTAAAGCTGTAGCTTTATCGGAATCAAATTCACTATAGGGTGAAAAAGAACTTGCCTCAGGAAAAAGACTTTGAAAAGCCTTTTTTTGAGTATTTTCCTCCGCTGCTTGTATGGGTGCCTCAGTAATCATCTGAACTGCCCCAAGAGCCAGACCTGCTATTAACGTAATTACAGTGAGAATAAGGGCGTCTTTAACTAATTTATTCATTTGTTCTTCCTCCCTTTTTTTCTTTTACAATACCAAGAGCAAGGGGAACAGTTTTGTTCTCGATAAGGGGAACCATCATATTGCTGATAATGATGGCATAGGATACACCCTCCGCTCCGGAGCCGAATATACGGAACAGTCCTGTTAATACTCCAAGGATAATTCCGTAAATATATTTTCCGTTTGGGGTAATAGGACTTGTAACATAGTCTGTTGCCATAAAGAAAGCACCCAGAATAAGTCCGCCACCGCATATATGGGCAACAATAAAGTCGATATCCAGTCCATGACCTCCAAATATTGTAATAAATACAACAAAGGACAGGATATAGGTTCCTGGAATTCTCAAATCAATTACACCCATTAATATCAGGAAAATCGCACCTATAACAAGAGCTATAACACTGGTTTCTCCAATGGTTCCCGGGATTGTTCCTATGAGCATTTTCATAGAATCCACTATCTCACCGCTTTTAAGGCTTGCTAAGGGTGTGGCAGAACTGAAAGCGTCAACAAATTTTTCATTGTGAGCAAAAAAATCAGTCATAGGCCCTGCAAAGGAAATAAGCAGAAAACATCTTGCCCCCAGTGCAGGGTTCATAAAGTTTTGACCAAGTCCGCCAAAAAGCATTTTTACCACAATGATACCGAAAACTGAACCCAGTGCAGGTATCCACCAGGCAATTCCGCTGGGGACGTTAAGGGCAATAAGAAGTCCTGTTAATACTGCAGAAAGGTCACCTATTGTAGATTTTGTTTTGGCAATTTTTTCATATATATATTCAGATAGTACAGCAAATATAATTGATACGGCAATTATTACAGCTGCCCTATATCCAAAATTCCAAATACCAAAGAAAGTGGCTGGAAGCAGGGATATAATTACATAAAGCATTATTCTTTGAGTACTGTCCTTTTCCCTCAAGTGGGGGTTCGATGTAACACTTTTTAAATCACTCATTTTACCCCTCCTTATTTCGCAGCCGCTGCTCGTTTGGCGGCTAATAAAATTTTCTTAGTTGTCTTAATGGATTGGCATAGATGACGTCTCGCAGGACATACATAGCTGCAGGAGCCACACTCTATACACTCTAGGCCATACCACTTTTCATATTCTTCAAAGAGGTTATGTTCAGAAAAATCAGTTAATCTGCTGGGCACAAGCCTTTCAGGACATGCCTCAACACAGCGCCCGCAGTTAATGCAGGCTGTAGTTTCATATTCAGCAGCGGCATCCTGATTAAGGAAAATAATAGCTGATGAAGTTTTTGTTGTGGGAATATCCAGTGTAAAGAGAGAAAATCCCATCATAGGACCACCGGAAATCATTTTCTTCGGTGTCTCTCTAAATCCGCCGGAGGCATCAACTATTTCCTGAAGAGAAATACCGATTGGAATTTCATAATTTTTAGGGTTCTTTACAGCCTCGCCGCTTATGGTAAGCACACGGCTGATAACCGGACGTCCAAGGATAACTGCGTCATGGATTGCAATTAATGTTGCCACATTATCAACTATGCAGCCTAAATCTGCAGGAAGCAGTTTTGCATTTAGTTCGCGGCCTGTAATGGCATTAATAAGCTGTCGCTCTCCTCCCTGAGGATACTTGGTTTTCAAAGGAGCAACTTCCATTCTCTCCTCTTTTTCCACAAGCTTTGTAAGCTTTTCTATGCAGTCAGGCTTATTGTCCTCTATTCCGAAAACACCCTTTGCATTGGGAAATACGGAAAGGACAATCCTCATTCCTGAAATAAGTCTTTCACTATCCTCAAGCATGCTCCTGTAGTCACAGGTAATATATGGCTCACATTCTGCACAGTTTGCAATTATATACTCAATTTTATCCGGCTCTTTAGGAGATAATTTTACATGGGTGGGAAAGCCTGCTCCTCCCATTCCTACCACACCGGCATTTTTTATTTTATCAATAATTTCTTCTTTAGACAGGGTGGAAATATCCTTTGTTTCCACGTATTCAACTTCTTTGTACTCTCCGTCATTTTCCACAATAATGGAATTAACCATGTCTCCCACTGCCGTACGTCTAGGCTCGATAGCCTTAACAGTTCCGGATACTGATGAAAATACAGGCGAAGAAACAAAACCGCTGGCTTCTGCCAACATCTGTCCCTTTAACACCTTATCACCGGTATTTACCACTGGACTGGCAGGGGCACCTATATGCTGAGCAACAGGAAATACAAGTTCTCCCTGTGGTTTTAGCATTTCAATAGGCATGGCTTTGGAAAGACTTTTTCCATCATCAGGATGGACTCCGCCTTTAAATGTCCTAAGACCCATTACTTACCCCTTCTTTCTAAATACTATTTTTAATCATACCTTGTCAATTATAGCATTATCTAAAATTAATACTATAAAAAATTAGGGGGAAAATGTATTTTTTTAAAGGCAATTAATGCTATATTGTATACAGGAATTAGTTGGCGAGCCAGTAACTGGAAAGGACTTCATAATTCTTTCCCGATGCCTCTGCCATAATCACATCACCCATATATACTTCATAATCTGTATCCTCTGAATATCCACTTCTACCCTCTGCAGTAACTAAAATATGGTCTGAGCATACAAAGTAGCTGACTATCTCATTGTTATCAACAAAATCAAGCACAAGATTTACTTCACCGGTTTCTGTATCCTGACGGTAAAGGCAGTTACCATTATGGTACATTCCCTCGGGACCATTGGTAAAATAAAAATATTTTCCAATACTTTCTCCCATACCATTTATAAAATATTTGCTGTTATTTATTTCATTCTCGTGAAAATCATACCATGTTTCATTGGATAGATAGGCAAGAGCATTCTTATATTTTCCTAAGTCCCAATTGTAAGAGGCATTTTCTATTGTTTTTACAACTGTCTTATTACTTCCGTCAAGGTTCATTCTGCAAATGTTGCCATTGGGGACAGTCAATTCATAGTCCTCGTCATACATAATTTCTTCTTCAAGATAATATATTTTATTATCAATTATAATAGGATGACTTCCCATGGCAAGCTTACTATGTTTTTTTGTACTTATATTCAGGCAATAAATATAATTTTTGCATTCAACGGATCCATAGGCGGTATCCCATGTAAAGAATATATTATCTTTATAGATACCAAGATCAGAAAAGCCGTGACTTGTTTCTTGTCCGTCAATTAAATTTTCAAAAAACAGCTTATTTTCATGCGTTTTTGTATTGTAGGCATATATACCCGCATTAAATCCGCTGCCCGGATGAGAATAATAAACTATATCACCGGTACTTACAGCCTCACCGGGACATAAAATTGCATTTTGTGCTCCTTTCAAATTCTCTGCCTGGTGAAATGCACCATTAGAGTAAAATCCGTATTCCAGTTTTTCATTGTACATGGAAATAAATGGAAGCTTATCCGTATCATCATCAAAATTGTAATAAAGCCACGTCAGATGTTCTTCAGATAAGCTGGATAAAGGCGTACCGTTTAGATAGAAATAAATGGTTTCATATTCCTGAAGACCGTAGGGTTCCGTATAAATATACCTTTGTCCATCATCATATTCTACAGTATCTACAGGCTTTTCACAGCTTAGAGATTCAATTTTCGTAGAATAGGTCAGATTGTCAATCTTTTTTAATGCACTAAATTTCCCTAGAAATTTGCATATATAAACTGTGCCGTTGGGGTATTCTTCCCCGTAAATCCCCATTTCACTGTCAAGATATGTGCCGCTGAAGGAACCGTCAGGATTGATAATTAATGAGGTTCCCCAGCCTCCCGCTCCACTTGAAAATGTAAAGCTAACCCCTCTTAAATCAGTATATGAAAATTCTCTGCTAAGATCTGTCTTTGGCTTAGTATCAGACTCTTCTTTCTGATCAGATTTTTTATCTAAAACAGATTTGGTGATTTCGGTAATCTTCTCAATATCCTGCTTGGCGGGCGCGCAGGAATTACAGATAATTGAAATAAGTACCAAAATAACAGGTAAAAACCTTTTCATCCCCATAACAAATTCCTCCTCTAATACAATGTTATATATTGGGATTATTGTAGTATATTTTGGGGGAATTTAAAAGAGGGATATTTGCAGCGCTATGTTAATATTTTTGACTGTCATATTCTAACCTCACCGCAATCCACCAGCTTTTGCAGAGATAGAAGGACTCCCAGCTTGGCGTGGGGGTAGGAAAGACCGCCCTGATAAAATACGTTATAGGGGGGCTTCATGGGGCCGTCAGCAGAAAGCTCTATGGAAGCGCCGCTTATAAAGGTACCTGCCGCCATAATAACCTCACTGTCATATCCGGGCATTGCCCAGGGGGTTGGGGTTACATAGGAGTCAATGGGTGCAGCCTCCTGTATTCCTCTGCAAAATTCAAGAAGTGCACGAGGTGATTTCAGGCTTATTGCCTGAATTATATCATATCTGTCCTCTGTGGAATTCGGATGGGTGAAAAATCCCAGACTTTCATATAAATTAGCAGCTAAAACAGCTCCCTTTATAGCTGCCGCAACAACTGTGGGTGCATAGAAAAGTCCCTGATAAAAGGAACGGAGGATTCCGAGAGTAGCTCCCACCTCACTTCCGATACCGGGGGAAGTAAGCCTAATCCCGCAAAGCTCTATCAGCTCTTTTTTACCTACAATATAACCACCCGACGGCGCCAATCCACCACCCGGATTTTTTATAAGACTTCCAGCCATTAAATCAGCACCAACATCTGTAGGCTCAATATTTTGAACGAATTCCCCATAGCAATTATCCACAAAGCAGATAATATCTGGATTTACAGCTTTAATAAATGATATCAACTCTCCGATTCTCTCAACTGATAATGTGGGACGAAAATCGTAGCCTTTAGAGCGTTGTATTGTAACCATTTTAGTTTTATTATTTATGGCTTTTTTTATATTGTCATAGTCAAAATCACCATTTTCAAGTAAATCCACCTGAGCATAGCTTATCCCGAATTCTGCTAAAGAACCTTTGGATTTTCTTATTCCAATTACTTCCTCCAGGGTATCATAGGGCTTACCTGCAGGAGACAACAGCTCGTCTTTAGGACGTAAAATACCGGATAATGCCGTGGCAATTGCATGGGTTCCGCAGGCAATCTGAGGACGTACTAAAGCTGCTTTGGTATGAAAAATATCCGCATAAATATTTTCCAACGCCTCTCGTCCGCCGTCATCATAACCGTATCCGGTAGAACCGTTTAAGTGATCGGAAGATATTTTATGTTTTTTAAAGGCGGAAATAACCTTTATAAAACATTCCTCGGAAATATCATCAATTTCTTTATATCTGCCTGCAAGCCTTATCTCTATATCCTTTGCATAATCAAATAGTTTGTCAGAAATCCCGTAATCTTTGTATATATTATTCATTTATTTTCTCCAGTATAAATTCCAAAGCCTGTGTTTCTTCTGTAAAATCCTCTTTATTAACCCATATAACATTCTTTTCCCGTCTGAACCAGGTAAGCTGTCTTTTGGCAAAATGTCTTGTGTTCTGCTTGATTTTATTTATTGCTTCATCAAGGGAAAGCTCTCCTGTTATATATTCAAAAATCTCTTTATAGCCTATAGCTTTGCCGCTGTTTACTGAAGTGTTAACCCCTATAGACTCAAGGTTTTTAACTTCATCCAAAAGTCCCTTTTTAATCATAGTATCCACTCTTTTATCTATATCCCGGTATAAGTTTTCCCTGTTTTTTGTAAGCACAAAATATTTGCAGTCATAGGGTGAGGGTTTTTCTCTTTCAATTTTATTATGCAAAGAAAGCTTCTTACCAGTGGTTTTATAAAATTCCAATGCTCGGATTACTCGCTTTTTATTGTTTTTATCTACAGTTTTGGCATATTGATTATCGACTTTAACAAGCATTTCATATAACCTGTCGATACTTGTATTTTCCAAGGATTTTCGATATTCATTATTAATTTTATCAGAAAAATCTATGTCATATATAAGAGCTTGGATATAA
Organism: Lachnospiraceae bacterium; assembly: GCA_041776485.1. Taxonomy (GTDB): domain Bacteria; phylum Bacillota; class Clostridia; order Lachnospirales; family Lachnospiraceae; genus JBHBQE01. The sequence goes on from JBHBQE010000016.1 coordinate 84,430, forward strand.
AATCCGGTACCCCCTACCAGAACAGGGATTTTACCTCGTCTATTTATATCGTATATTAATTCTTTTGCCATAGATTTAAACATAAATACATCAAAATCCTCTGTTGGCTCTAATATATCTATCATGTGATGGGGTATTCCAAGCATTTCCTCCCGGGTGATTTTAGCGGTGCCTATATCCATATGTTTATATACCTGCATGGAATCAGCAGAAATTATTTCACCATTAATATGCTTTGCCAGCAGGATTGATAAATTGGTTTTTCCAACTCCGGTGGGACCTGTTAATACAATTACCTTAGGTTTATTCATACTATCCGCTTAAATTTCTTATCCAGTTCATATCTTGTAAAGGAAATCATAGTCGGTCTGCCGTGGGGACAATGATACGGATTCTTAAGCGTTAAAAGCTCGTTTACTAAGGTGTCAATTTCTTCTATGCTCATATCATGATTTCCCTTTACAGCAGCCTTACAGGAAAGAGAGGCAACTCTTTCTAATATGCCAAGAGCATTTACAGATATACCGCTTTGTATAGTTTCTAAGAATAGTCCCTTAGGATCAAGGCTTGGCAGTGAGGCAGGAATTCCCGTTATTTTATAATCTCTTGCACCAAAATTTTCTATCTTGTATCCAAGGCTTTCAAAGGACTCCATATTTTTATTAAGACTTTCTTCTTCAGTGGCATTTAAACTTACAATAATTGCAGGGGAAATCAACTGGGAATACATTTTTTTATCTCTGATAAGTTTCATTGTACGCTCAAACAATACCTTTTCGTGAGCAGCGTGCTGGTCAATTATATAAAGAGCATTATTAAATTCAATTAGCCAATATGTACCGAAGACCTGACCTATTATTTTATGCTCGGGCTTGGATTTTTCAGATAAAAAGGGTAAGACTTCCTGCTCGTAAGTGACTTTTTCATTATCATTGATACGCCCCGAGGGTTTGACGGAATTTTCCTCCAAACTGCCTATTGGATTATCAAAAGTATTGATTTGATTATTCCCAAGACTGTTACCGGCATTATCCAGTGCCTCTTTCCTTGCTATCTCCTCAAAGGGCTCATAGCCAATATATTCCAATGTATCCTTGGCTTTACCGAGTTCATCCTGCAAAGAGATTTTTTCAATATCTTCATTTTCAATTAACCTTTTTTGTATAACCGTCTTTAGATTATCCTGTAATTCCAAGGGGTTATTAAATCTTACTTCCATCTTTTGAGGGTGTACATTTACATCAACATTCCCTGCCTTAAAGGTAAAAAACAATACGCAAAAGGGAAATCTATGCTGCATAGCATATCCTATATAGCCGGTTTCCAAAGCCTCCATCAAAGTATTGCTTTTAACATATCTGTTATTAACAAAGAAATGCTCTCCACCACGGTTTCCCCGATTTAATATACTTTTTCCTATATAGCCGGAAATGCTGTAGTCAGGAAAAATTGCCTCTGTTTCCAAAAGAGAGCTTGCAGTATTTATCCCAAATATCTCAAGAATTGTATTTTTTAGACTGTTACTTCCAGAGGTAAAGAGCTTTTCCTTTCCCTCTGCAATAAGTCTAAAAGAAATATCACACCTGGATAATGCAAGCTCTACCAATGTATCTTCTATAAGGGCATTTTCTGCATTTTTTCCCTTTAAAAATTTCTTTCTTGCAGGGGTATTATAAAAAATGTCCCGCACAAATATACTGGTTCCATCAGGAGCTGCAATTTCAGTATTATCTAAAATCTCTCCTCCCTCAATAAGAACATGAGTACCCAGCACACTGTCTTTAATTTTAGTTATAAGTTCTACTTTTGATATTGCGGCTATTGAAGATAATGCTTCTCCTCTAAATCCCAGTGTTATAATATTATTCAAATCCAGAGAGGTTTTTATTTTGCTGGTGGCATGCCTTGTAAATGCCAAAACACATTGGTCGCCGGCAATGCCCATCCCATTATCTGTTACACGGATAAGACTTTCACCGCCGTTTTTAATCTCTACAGTAATAGCTGCTGCACCGGAATCAATAGAATTTTCAACCAATTCCTTTACTATGGAATTGGGTCTGTCCACCACTTCACCGGCAGCAATCTTATCAATTATTTCTTTGTCCAGTAAATTAATCATAGTTCCTGCTTTAAATCATGTAAAAAATTAAGCGCCAGCATTGGAGTTGCGTTGTTTATATCAAACTCTCTTAGGCGTTTAATTAACCGGTTTTCCTTAGTTTCAAAAAATGAAAGCTGATTAGTATCCAGCACATTTTCGCTTTTGGTATATATTGTACTCTCTGCCATATGTTTTTCGGCAGTTATTTCCATTAATATTTCCTTTGCCCTATCGGTAATAATTTCCGGGACACCTGCAAGACCTGCCACTTGTATTCCATAGCTTTTATCTGCGGCACCGTCTATTATTTTTCTCAAGAAAATGATATTATCACCTTCCTCCTTTACACCGCAGGAATAATTTTTTACATTTGACAGTTCCTGTTCCAGCGCAGTAAGCTCATGGTAATGGGTGGCAAATAAGGTTTTAGCTTTTAAGGTCTTTGAAATATGCTCGATAACAGACCAGGCAATTGAAAGGCCATCATATGTTGATGTGCCTCTGCCGATTTCGTCCAATATAATGAGAGAGTTTTCAGTGGCATTTTTAAGGATATTTGCCATTTCATACATCTCTACCATAAATGTGGATTGCCCGCTGGATAAATCATCAGAGGCACCAACCCTTGTAAAAATTCTATCTACAATTCCAATGTTTCCATAATCAGCAGGGATAAAACAACCGATTTGAGCCATTAGACAGATAATGGCACACTGTCTCATATAGGTGGACTTTCCTGCCATGTTTGGTCCTGTTATCAGATATATCATATCTCTGTCATTATTTAGATAAGTGTCATTACTAATAAACATTTCACCCCTTTGCATAGTTTCTACAACCGGGTGTCTGCCTCCATGTATGTCAATAATACCTTCTGTATTTATATCGGGACGCACATATCTGTTTTTAAGAGATATTTCTGCCATTGATAGATATACATCAAGCCTTGCAATAAGATTTGCAGTATTCTGAATCCTTGGAATATTATTATATATACTGTTAAGAATTTCCATATACATATCATATTCCAGTCTGTCAAGTTTTTCCTTTGCTCCTAATATGGTATCTTCCAGCTTTTTAAGCTCCTGGGTAAAATATCTTTCACAATTGGCAAGGGTTTGTCTTCTTATAAAGTATTCAGGCACCAAATCCAATTGAGAATTGGTTACCTCAAAATAATAGCCAAATACTCGATTGTACTTAATCTTTAGCTTGGATATCCCGGTCTTTTCCCGTTCCTTTTCCTCTAACTGGGTAAGTAAGCTTTTGCCGTCCCTGGCAGCCAGACGCAAATCATCACAATCACTGCTGTATCCTGACTTTAATATAAAGGAGTCATGAACAGATACGGGGGCTTCCTCGCTTATGGAATTATCAATTAATGTAAAAATATCATTAAGCGTATCAATCCCTGATATTTCTCTAAGCTCCATAGCCTTGGTATTACTTAATAATTCCTTGATTCTGGGTAAGTCGCCTATAGATATTTTTAATGACAGTAAATCTCTGGGGTTGGCGTTTTTAAAGCTGACCCGGCAGATAATTCTTTCCAGATCATAAATCACCTTAACCATTTGCCTTAGACTTTCTGCTGTAAGCATATCCCGGCATAGCTCCTCTATGGCATCTAACCTATTATTTATTACTTCAATATCGGTGCTTGGATATCTGATAAAATTTTTAAGCAACCTTTTGCCCATAGCGGTACCGGTTTTATCTAAACAGTAAAACAGAGAGCCCTTATTATCATCTCGTCTTATCGGTTCCAGAAGCTCCAGATTTTTAAAGGTAAAGCTGTCTATTTTAAGGAGATTATCATCACTTAAAAATTTAATATGATTAATATGACTTAAATTATTTTTTTGGGTATCTATTAAATACTTTAGCAAATTTGCACCTGAAATAATTCCCAGAGCATAATGCTCCTCATTAAAAAATGTATCATCCTTAAAATGCTCTAAAAGATAAGCGTTTGCCTCTTTTTTTGTAGAAATAATATCTTTAAACTGGTAAATTAAAGGGTTGTTATCAAGCACTGAAAGGAAAATGTCTTTTTTGATATAACAGTTATTATTTAAAAGTATTTCCTTGGGCTTATTTTTTAATAGCAGCTCCTTAATCTTTGATATATCAGAGGTTTGCTTTATGATAAATTCTCCGGTGCCTATATCCGCAAAGGAGATACCGTAATCCTCATCTATTCTTATAATACAGGATACAAAAAGTGCTGAGTCACTTTTGCTGTCAATATTTGTACCGGGGGTAACAACACGAACTACCTCTCTGCGAACCAGTCCTTTGCTTTCCTTAGGATCCTCAACCTGTTCACATATTGCTACCTTATATCCCTTATCCACCAGCTTTGTAATATAATTATCTGCAGCATGATAAGGCACTCCGCACATGGGCGCCTTTTCCTCTAATCCGCAGCTTTTACCGGTAAGTACAAGCTCAAGCTCCCTTGATACGGTAATTGCGTCATCATAGAACATCTCATAAAAATCCCCTAATCTGTAAAATAACAGGGAATCCTTGTATTCTGCCTTTGTATTCAAATAAGCCTTCATCATTGGAGTAATTTCAGCCATTATTTTCCTCCTAGTATACTGTTTCCAACTAAAAGTCCGCTGGCTATTGCCCACATAATATTATATCCTCCGCAGTCGCCGCATACATCCAAAACTTCCCCTGCAAATCCCAAATTTTTATATTTTTTAGATAAAAGAGTATTTTTATCAATATCCTCCAGGGACACTCCACCGTAGGTGCTTTGTGCGTGTGAAAATCCTCTGGAATTAATTATATTTATTCTATAGGCTTTGATATTATTTAAAAGAATTTCCCTTGCAGCTTCCGGTAAATTTATAGCAGGAGTTTTAGGATTAATTCCGGATTTTAAAAGCACTGTAGATATTACTTTATCAGGCAAAAATCCTATAAGGACATTTTCCGCGCTCTTTCCTCTTCCATGAGCTACATATCTTTCCTCTATTTCCTTTTTTATATCAGATTTTTTATAATCGCTGGCAAAATCTATTTCACAAACAACAGGCTTTTTTTCATATAATGCCCTAGCTGCAAGGTATGACAGCTGCATAACCACTATTCCGGAAATTCCGTAGTCTGTTATTTGTAAATTTCCGACTTCCTTATGGTTTTTACCATCTATAATCAAATTAACACCGGCATCAACCCTTATTCCCGAGGAATGCTTTAGTGGAACATCATCACTTATTAATGGGGAAAGTGCCGGTAAAATAGGGGTAATATTATGCTGAAGCCCTTTAGCAAGGCGAAGTCCTGCTCCGTCACTTCCCGTTTCCGGTGCCGCCATTCCACCGCAGGCAATAATAACCTTATCAAAGTCCAACACTCCCTTGCTGCTTCCAATAATAAATCTGTTTCCATCTAAATTTAGGGTGTTAACTTTAGTTTCACACATAACATTACAGCCTATTACGGAAAGCTCCAGTAAAAGAGCGTCTCTAAAGGACTTTGCCTGCATAGAATAGGGATATAACCAGCCATTTACAGATTTACTGCTTATTCCAATGCTCTTTAAAAAGGAAAGTATATTTTCAAGATTATATTTACCAAACACGCTTTTAACATGCTCATTATTATTGCTGTGAAAATGTTTTATCCCTGTATCCTCATTGGCAAAATTACACCTGCCGCCGCCGGTTTTAAGAATTTTTTTCCCTAATACCCTATTGGTATCAAGAACTGTAACATTTCCTCCGGCTCGTCTGCAGGAAATGGCAGCGCACATTCCGCTTACCCCGCCGCCGATAATAGCAATTTTTCCCATTTAACCTATCAATCTAACCTTTACTAATATATTTAAAATAAATTCTCCCCTGGGAAGCTTAAGAATATCCTTTTTTGTAAAACCTCCTAAAAGGCACATAAAAATTGAGTAACTCATAACTCCCAGAATAATTCCTGTTATAGTGATAACCAAATTACTAAGCTCTAAATATGAACATATTATATAGGAAAATAGTACAAATATCCCCATTATTATTGATGATAGCATGGGTATTATATAAATTCTTCTAAAAGAATATCTATATCCGGTATATTTTTTAACGCTTCTCCCATTTAATATGCACATAATTACCGCATAGAATATATTTGCCAGAATAACTCCGTAAATATGCAAATCAAAAAAGTTTATTAAAACTATTAAAAGCAGGGCTTGAAATACCAAGCTGATAGCCGCATGGATTACAGGAACCCTCATTTTGTCAATCCCCTGTAATACGCCATTGGAAAGGGTTGATATAGAGGCAAATAATACTGATACTGAACCAAGCATAAGCATATAACCGCTGGATTCGTCATAATCATTAAAGAGTAATCGCATTATAGGCATAGCCAAAATCAAAAATCCTATCATACAGGGGAAAGATACCATACTTATGAATCTAAGTCCTTGCCCTATCTTAACCTTTACAGACTTATAATCCTTTCTGCGATAGGAGGCGGAAAGAGAAGGCACAATAGAGGCTGCAATGGAGTTGGCAATTGCCAAAGGCACATTAATTATAACGTTATACTGTCCTGAAAATACTCCCCAAAAGCTTGATATTTCTTCTCTTGAATGTCCCGAGTTAATTGCAAGATTTTTATATATTCCCTGATTAACTATAGAGCTTATATTATACAATGTAGTAGAAAGCAGTACCGGAACAATGGTAAGTATAAGTATTAAAAACAGCCTGCCCGTAGTTTCTGTCTCCTCATTTATGTCCATAAGTTTCTTTTTATTGAAACGTCTTCTATACATTAGAGAAACTGATACAAGAAATACAAGAGCGAGCATGGCACCGGATACAGTTCCTAATGTTGCACCTCCGGCTCCTTTGGTGGCGGCAAGTTCTAAAGATAAAGCTTTGCCTGATTCAAATAATACATAGGCGGCACAAATACTTACAACTGCATTTAATGTCTGCTCAAGCACTTGAGAAATAGCACTGGGTATCATAGTCCCCATTCCCTGGAAAAATCCACGGAAAACCCCCAATAGAGCCACTATTAAAAGAGCCGGAGATAAAATTCTAAGAGCAAATGCGGCATGGGGAGTTTTCAACAATGAACCGGCAAAAAAATCTGCCCAAACAAAAACTGTTATACAGGCAGTTCCTCCCGTTATCAATGCAAAAACTAATCCCAGCTTAAATACCTTTGATACTTCCCTGATTTTTTTCTCCGCCAATCTGCCTGCAACCATTTTTGACATGGCAAGAGGCAGGGAATAAGAGGAAATAATAAGCAGTATGTTATAAATGGAAAAAGCAGTACCATAATAGTCATTACCGGTCTTACCTATAATGGCTGTCAAGGGCACACGATAAATAAGACCGATAATACGACTAATCAGGGATGCCATGGCAAGAAACATACCCTGCATTAAAAAGGATGAACTATTTTTCGTAAGAGTTTTTGTCTTTTCCTGCATTTTCTGCAATTGCTATATATGTTTTTCCTGTATTTAGTTCAATTTCACTTCCGTCCGGCATAAAATAATAGGTCTTTTCAAACGGATCTGCTTTACTCCAGGTAATGTCCACCATTTTCCCTCTGGTTAAGAACTTACCCTTTCCTGAACCGATAACATGTACATCAATATACGGATCATTACTATGAGTATTACTGTCAACCTCTTGAATAATTAGATTTGTAAAGGTTATGCCGTCTTTTGAATAGTTGTCGGTTTCCTGTTTTCCAAATTCAAATTTAGTATAAAGTTTGGTTTTTTCATCATAGGTAAAATAAGGCTTATTGTGATAAAAATAAATACTTGCCTTAGATACGTCATCTCCATCTTCCAATAAATTTTCATCTTTGCTGAACTGAAAATGAGTACCGGTTCTAGGCTCGTCATATTCCCGATTATAGCCGTTTGCCTCAATATCCTTAATAAGGTTTTTGGAGGTAAGATAGGTATTATGAGGTGCCTTCTTATCATTTGTTCTGATATAAGAAGTATTGCCTAAAATTCCATTAACATCATCACAGATACCGGAGTTTGGGGACATGGATTTAAGCAAAACTTCAGCATATATACTCTGTCCTATATGTGCAATGATTGCATGATATTCAGCAGCCACCTGCACATAATACGGTCTGGTGCTTCTGATATTTCCTAAACGATCAAAATCCTCATATTCATCATATAATGCCATATATCTCGTAATTCCGCCCTCTTCAGGCATTTCATAAACTATTCCTGCCTCGCAGAGTCCGTAATGAGGAAGACCTGCCTTGGTATTTTCAATCATAACGGCAACAGGTCTTACCTTGGATAAATCCTTATCACTGGGTTCGTTTGTAAGCAGACTGCGATTACCTGAATCAGCATTTACATTGTCATCTGCAGTTATTTCTTCACTTTCTGCAGAGGTACCGGCGGGCTTTTCTTCAGATTTTCCACAGCCGCTTATTACGAAAATAAGTGCTAAAAATAAGCATAATACCCTAACTATTTTTGTGGTTTTTTGTTTCATTTTGTCCTCCATAATCTACAAATTTATATTTATCTCTTCCTAATCTTCCCAACTTATTGACCTAAAGGTCAATAAGTATCCCTCGCTCAAAGAGCTCGGTCAATTACAACCTATAAAAAACCAAAGTTCTACCTGTTTAGGTTGAGAGCCTTTAGTATCTTATCCTGTTCAGCCTCCATTACCAGCCTCTCATCGTCTATAATATGGTCAAACCCCAGCAGATGAAGCATTCCATGGGTAAATAAAAATGCAAGCTCCCTTTTTTGTGAATGACCGTATTCTGAGGCTTGAAAAATTGCTTTAGGCATAGATATAACTATATCACCCAATATTCCTTCTTCCAAATTTACAAATCCTATATCAGGTTTAACGGGATCGGTAAATTCCAGCATGGGAAATGAAAGCACATCTGTTTCCTTATCGATTCCCCTGTAACTATAGTTTAATTCTCTTATTTCCTCATTTCCGGTAATGACCACAGAAATTTCCTGACTATCCCATATGGAATCCAGCTCAAAATGCCTGACTATCTCCTCTGTAATTGATGAAAAAAGCTCTGTAAGGGAGAAATCCAAATCAACTGCAACCCGTATATCTAAATCAATATTCATTATAAACTATACTCCAAAGCTGCAAGATAATCTCTTATCTTTAAAAATTCATTCATGCTCAATCCTGCATTATCATATAAACCGTTGGAGGAACACTCATTTAAGGTTTGATATACTATCATGCTGGTATTCCAATTGCTTTTATCCGCCTTTTTATATACAACCTCTAATTTTACCATAATAGTATCAATCATATGAACTATTGAGGCTTCTTTATTTCTCGGAGGTGCACTTTCACTTCTGTCCATCAACAGGGTTATAAGTTCTAAGGGGAAACATCTATTGTTTAAATATTTAAAAAAACCTTCTTTTTTATCGGGAATAATATTGATTGCATTATAATACAGACCTCCTGCCATTGACAGCATTTTATCCGCTCCAATAAGCTCTGCACAATCCCCCGCTATATTGGCAATGCGAATGGCATGATTATATTCCAAAATTGAAATTTTTTTAATATCCAACAAAAGAGGATAATTTTCATCAACTATTACCTCGTAAATAAGATTTTTTTCCCTGGAAAATACATTTGATACAGGGATAAATAAAAATACAAAAAACAGACAAACAAAAGCTGATGATCCGCAAAGCCATAGAAGTTCATTTTTCCCAACAGAATAATTATTCAGGTAAGTAAAAAATACTCCTACCAAATAATTAGCAAGCATTATAGCAATTCCAAGAATATATTTATTTTTCCTTTCACCGGATTTTAGATATTCAGAAAGTATTACACCTACTATAGATAGTATTAGATATCCATACACCGTGTTGGAAGAAAGTCCAAAGCATATTGAATATATAATGGTAAGGTAAATTGACAGAGAAAGCGCCAGGCTTTCAGATAAAACCATGGAAAATATTATTGAAATAATTATATAAGGGAAATAAAAATCAGAAAGCCTTGAGGATATAAACAATAGTAAATAATTAATAATAAGGGCGGCTAAAAGTCCAATATAGGTGGTGTTGGTATAAATATTACCCAGCAGTCTTTTTCTTGTTATTCCAATAAAAAATATCAGAAGAAATACTATATTTAAAAATACAAGTATGACGGATTTATTAAAAATAATATGATTCAAACAGCCGAACAAATAGCCGACAATCACTGTTATGACAGCAAATAAAAACAGTATTAATATTCTAAAAGCTGACCCTCTGTCTTTCAATGCTTAACCTTCTTTTGATGTTTCTTTTCATATACTTCGTATGCCATAACTATTTTCTGTACAAGAGGGTGTCTTACCACATCCTCACCTGTTAAATATGAAAAACCTATATCATCTATTTTTTCAAGTACCTTAATTGCTGTATCTAACCCGCTTACAGTATCTTTTGGTAAATCCTTTTGTGAAGGATCCCCTGTAATTACGGCTTTAGAGCCAAAACCTATTCTTGTTAAAAACATCTTCATTTGAGCGGGAGTTGTATTTTGCGCTTCATCAAGTATAATATAGGCATTATCAAGGGTTCGCCCCCTCATATAGGCAAGGGGTGCCACTTCAATAAGCCCTTTTTCTGAATTTCTGTTATAGCTTTCCGGTCCCATAATTTGGTACAGAGCATCATATAGCGGACGTAAATACGGATCCACCTTACTTTGTAAATCCCCAGGCAAAAATCCCAGCTTTTCTCCAGCTTCAATGGCAGGTCTGGTAAGGATAATCCGACTTACCTCCTCTCTCAAAAAGGCGGTAATTGCCATTGCCATGGCAAGATAAGTTTTACCCGTACCCGCAGGTCCCAATCCAAATACCACCATTTTTTTTCGCATATTATCAACATATCGCTTTTGCCCAATGGTTTTAGGTCGTATGGGCTTCCCTAATGCGGTATTACAGATAATATCTTCACTTAAATTTTTAACATCCTTTGTATTTATCTTTTCACCCATGGTAAGGAAGTACGTGACTGTTTGTTCCGTAATATCCTCCCCTTTTGAGGATGCAACAATTAATCTTTCAAATACGTTTCTGGCCTTTATAATGCTTGATTTGGGACCCAGGATTTTAACTCTGTCTCCACGAATCACGATTCTGGCGTTGGTGGATTTTTCTATCAACTTAAGATATTCATCAAATCTGCCAAAAATATTTTTTATATCTGCAAGTTCCAGTATAAGTGTTTCATCCATATTCATTGCTTCCATTTAATTTAATATATATAGGTATAGGAACATCTAAGCACCTCTCCTGCCTTGCCGTTTTTGCTGATAACTACAACAGACAGTTCATTATTACCATAGGGTACCAATATAGGCTCAGTATATTTAAAGGAGTCTTTAGTGGGAATACTTCCATCCCAGGTATAATATATATCTCCTCCGGTATTGGTGGACATTCGAATAAATGTATCCTCATAAAAGATACCGTTCATAGGGGAAACTATAGGATAATCAGGTAATTCATAATTTATATTATAAATTTTCTCCACCACCGGACCAAAGGTTCCGCCCTTACAACAGCATGCTCTGATTTTAGTTTCCCCTTCTGTCAGTTCAATTTCACTTTGATAAAGTTTCCCGTGTCCGGCGGCAGGACTTTCACCATTATCGGTATAATAAATATCTAAATTGTTTTTTGAAAATAGAGAAAGTAATATATCTTCCGTAAATTCAGTACCTCCATCTTGGGAAAATTCAGGCACCTCAATAGCAAATTTATTATATATTTCAAGGAGCTTTTCAGTTACCGCATAAACGTCTTTGGTATCGTATATATCCTGTTGCCTGTCCGTTTCTGAGTATAACTCAAGAAGCCCGGTATATGCCTGTGTATATAATTCCTCCGGCAGTTCTCTTGTATCCAGTACCGTTAGAAAATTATTCTCACATTTATCATATTCTTTATTTTTCTTATAGCAATTTCCCGCACCGATTATTGCACCGTAATATAGTTTGTCCCCGGAATTCCTTTTTATAACCTTATCATATAAAATCAGTGCATTCTTATAGTTATTTTTAGCATATTCCGCCCGGGCTGATTTAAATATGTAGGAGCTGGAATTAAAATATATTGCAAATCCAATTACTGCAATAATTAATATAAGTATTGCAGAGATAAGAATCACATAAAATTTTACATCACTTTTTTTTGGCTTTATATTTTTCTTTTCAGTATTATTTTTATTTTGAAATTCTGCCAGCAGCTCACTGTCTTCAATAATATCAATATCCACATTAATTTCTCTGGTCATGCTTATTTGAGTATGACAATAGATACAGGAAAGATTGTTGGCAGGAACCCTTTTACCGCAGTTAGGACAAATCATACTAATTAATATCCTCCATTAAAAGGCTTTCAAATTCCTCCATGGAAATCAATACTTTTCTTGGCTTTGTCCCTTCTTCAGCCCCTACAACTCCAGCCTCAGTTAATTGATCCATAATTCTGGCAGCTCTGTTAAATCCTATTTTAAAATTACGCTGAAGCATACCGATGGAGCCTTTTTCCTTTTCTATTATAAGCCTGCCTGCATTTTCAAAATATTCGTCTCTGGATTCATTGAAAGAGGCGCTTACTTCATTTTGCTCTTTACTTTGAGTATCAGAAAGGTGTTTTTGTATTTCATCTTCCTTGGAATTGTCATTTCCCGGCATATTATTCGCCTTAATAAAGTCGGTTACTGCACTTACTTCATCATCTGATACAAACGCACCCTGCACCCTTATTGGCTTTGAATAACCCTGTGGGAAATATAGCATATCTCCCTTTCCCAAAAGTTTCTCTGCACCGTTCATATCAAGTATGGTTCTGGAATCTATACCGCTAGTAACTGCAAAGGCTATTCTTGAAGGCATATTCGCCTTAATTAATCCCGTAATTACATTTACGGAGGGTCTTTGGGTAGCAATAACAAGGTGGATACCTGCGGCTCTGGCAAGCTGTGCGAGTCTGCATATAGACTCTTCCACCTCAGAGGAAGAAACCATCATTAAATCGGCTAATTCATCTACAATAACAACAATTTGAGGTAATATATTATGTATACCATGCTCATCTGCAAAGTCTGGAGAAGAAATTTTTTTATTGTATCCCGCCATATCCCTAACAGATAAGTCTGCAAACTTTTTATACCGGTTGTTCATTTCATTAACTGCCCAATTTAAAACACCCGCTGCCTTTTTAGGATCACTTACAACCGGAGTCAGTAAATGGGGAATACCGTTGTATATACTTAGTTCCACCACCTTAGGGTCAATCATTATAAATTTAACCTCATCAGGAGAAGCATGATACAGTATGCTCATAATAATTGTGTTTATGCATACAGATTTACCACTGCCTGTAGCACCGGCTATCAGCACGTGAGGCATTTTTGCGATATCGGATATTACTATATTTCCGCTTAAATCCTTGCCTGCACCGAAGCATATTCTGGACTTATTGGCAGTAAAGTTATGATCTTCAATTAAATCCCTAAACTGTACCGTTTCCACACTTTTATTTGGAACCTCTATACCTACTGCGGATTTTCCGGGAATAGGAGCTTCAATTCTAATATCTGCCGCTGCTAAATTAAGCTTAATATCATCAGATAAATTCATTATCTTAGATACCTTAACTCCCTGACTTGGTATTAGCTCAAACCTTGTAACCGAAGGACCGTGGCTTATATCGGAAATAGTTACCTCTACACCGAAATTACTAAGGGTTGTAACCAGCTTATCGGCAGTTTCATTTAAGCTTTCATTATCAAATGCTTCATATCTCTTTCCCGGTATTAATAAATCTATAGGCGGGAAAACATATTTTGGCTTCGTATCCTGTATATCACTGTTAGAAGCTGATAGATGAACCACATTTTCGACAGGTTCCGTATTGTTCTGTGGTATAGGCTCAGTTTCTCTATTAATAGGAGTAGCCGAAACGCTGCTGTTTTCCGATACTCCGGCAGGTATGGCGGTATCGGAAAAATCCTCAATCCGCATTGGATTAATCTCAGATATTTCATCATACTCTGCAATTGGTTCAATTTCCGAAATAACCTCCGGTTCCGAAATCGAAGCTGTTCCATCAGCGGGTGAAATCCTATAGGTGTCCTCCGGTATGGGATCATTTACACCGTATATATTTTCCGTAACAGAATTTTCCATGGATATTTCAGACAGTCCCGGACTTAATATAGACTCTAATTCCAAGCTTTCAGCTTCAAAGCTGGAATTTTCAGTTTCTTTTATATTATCAAAGGAAATTGTATCAGCTGTATCCTGTATTGGATTTATATTCTCTCCGCCGTAATTAGAATTACTATCCTCCTGTATGCTTTTGGGGCTTAGAGAAAAATGATCAATATTTGAAACTGCCTCCGTGGGCTCTGCCGATTCCATAGGCATGGGAACTATATTGACATTTTCTGTTGAATTTGTCTCTATGGAATTAAAATCAATCCCTCTAAGAGAACTATTCAGCCTTTGAGATTTCTTTGGATTTGATTTTCTTGCGAAGGCCTCCCTTACTCTGGAAATTGCGCTTATCTTATCGGTATTCTGAACATCTTCTGCTGTATCAGCAATATCCTCATCAAAGGGAATTTCTTCATCAAACTCCTGAACATCTTCCTCATAATCCCTATCATTATATTTAGAGCTTCTTAAATTCCCTTTTGGCTTTCTTTCACTGTTTTTTTTGACCCTGCTTTTATCCCTTTTGCTGACGAGATACTCAATAATGGAAACTCTTGTAATTAAAAGCAGAGAAAGCAGGATTGCAAAAATATCTATAGCAAGAGCACCTGCTTTACCAAAGGCAGTTGAAAGTACAAAAGAAAGGCAGGCACCAAAAAATCCGCCTCCCATCTGAGTAGTTCTTCCTCTTTGGTATGCTTCAATGGGATTAAAAACATAATCCTTTCCCATAAGGGTAATTAGCTCAGCAGTAAAAAGCAAACATAAAAACAGGACAATTAATACTGCCAAATCAAGCATGCTCTTATTTTTATTTATAATTAAATAAAAAATGCAGGCAAAAATAAAATAGAATGGAAAGATATATGCAACAATACCAAATATACCAAACATAAAGCCTGAGACCAGGTTTCCAACAAAGCCTCCCATTCCAATCAGACTGATAAAAATAAGTATGGCAGCAAGGATTGATACTATTAAGAATATATCCTTGCCGATTGATTTTTCTTCCTTTTTCCTTGCCATTAATCACCAATCAGGAAATGATACAGCTCCTCATATTTTTCTCTGGATTTTTTCCATGAAAAATCAGAGTTCATTCCCCTTTCAACTATTTGATTCCACCAACGTTTTCTTTCAAAATATACAGTCTTTGCATAGTTAACCGTATCTAAAAGCTCCTCCCCATTGTAATTCAAAAAGGAAAAACCGTTACCTGTATTTTCGTATTCATTATAGGGTATAACTGTATCCAATAATCCACCGGTGCCCCTTACAATAGGAACCGTTCCGTACCTTAATGAAATCAGCTGGGAAAGTCCGCAAGGCTCAAATCTTGAGGGCATTAAAAAGGCGTCACAGCCCGCGTATACCTTTTTTGAAAGTTCCTCGGAATAAAATATATTTGCAGAAAGCCTTTGAGGATATTTCCATGCAAAATGCCTGAAAGTATTCTCGTATTTAGCTTCTCCGGTACCCACCACAATAATTTGGGTAAATTCGTCTAATATTCTTTCCAAACAGTAATTTATTAAATCAAAGCCCTTTTGGTCAGTAAGTCTGGAAACTAAACCGATGGTAAATTTCCTGGAATCTACAGTTATTCCCAATTCATCCTGGAGCCTTGTTTTATTTATTTTTTTATTTCTTCGGAAATTTTTTATATTGAAATTTCTATATATATCCTTATCTGTTGACGGATTATACAGATCATAATCTATTCCGTTAACTATCCCCTGCATATCAAAATGCCTTGAGGACAGGAGTCCGTCTAAGCCCTCCCCGTAATAATACCCCTGTATCTCCTGAGCATAGCTTGGACTTACTGTAGTAATATAATCAGCATATACCAGTCCCCCCTTAAGCATATTGGCATTTTTATTAAATTCAAGCTTATCTGCAGTAAAAAGACTGTCATCAATCCCCGACAGACCCTGTATGGTTTCAATATCCCAAATACCCTGAAATTTAAGATTGTGAATTGTAATAACAGTTCTAATGCCCCAATAAAACATATTTCCCATAAACATAGTTTTAAGGTATACAGGGATTAATCCGGTCTGCCAGTCATGGCAATGGATAATGTCCGGTTTAAAGCCCACTACAGGTAAAATGGAAAGTGACGCCTTTGAAAAGAAAATAAATTTCTCAATATCCCACCTGTCCTCAGAATAGGGGTAGAAGCAATCAAAATACTCTAAATTATCTATGAAATAATAGGTAATGTCATTATAGCAATATTCCTTAATTCCAACATACTTTTCACCTGTTTTATCCCCAAGCTGCATATTAAACTCACCAATATGCTTAAATTGATTTTTAAACTTATCGGGGATACAGGTATAGCATGGAAGCACAACTCTAATATCCCAATACTTACTGTCAAATTCCTTGGGCAGCGCTCCCACCACATCAGCCAAGCCTCCTGTTTTAACAAAGGGAACACATTCGCTTGCTGTAAATAAAATTGAATTCCTACACTCTTTTGTATCACTCATCCCAGTTATGGAAAACCTCCCGTACATCATCATCCTCATCTAAAAGAGCAAGGATTTTCTCTATATTTTTGATATGCTCCTCATCCTTAAGCTGTACATAATTTTGAGGAAGCATTTCAACACCGGCGTCCGCCATTTCAATATTTTCTTTTTCTAAAGCCTCCCTTACCCCGGAAAATTCGGCAGGGTCTGTGGTAATAATAAATCCCTCCTCCTCTTCGGCAAAATCCTCTGCTCCATAATCTAATGCCATCATCATCAAATCATCAGAGGAAATGGAAACAGCCTCCTTATTAATAACTATCTGTCCCTTCTCATCGAACATGTAGGACACACAGCCCTGAGTTCCTATACTGCCATAGCCCTTGGTAAAGGCATTTCTAACATTGGCAGCGGTTCTGTTTTTGTTATCGGTAAGTGCTCTTACAATAATAGCTGTTCCTCCTGGACCATAACCCTCATAAGTAACCTCTTCATAATTAACACTTCCCATATCTCCTGCCGCTTTTCTGATACCTCTTTCTATGGTATCTCCCGGCATATTATTCGCCTTTGCCTTGGCAATAACATCACGAAGTCTGGAATTATTGTTGGGATCAGGTCCACCCTCTTTAACGGCAACTGCAATTTCCCTGCCTAGTATGGTAAATATTTTCCCCCTTGCCGCGTCGTTTTTTTCCTTTTTGTGTTTAATATTTGCAAACTTTGAATGTCCTGACATGAAACCTCCTTTATGTATTATCTACATATTGTGCTATTCTACCACTACTCACCACTATATTCAATAAAAAAATTATCCCCGATTTATCAGGGGATAATTTTGTAAAATAATTGACTTAATAATTCGTGCAGATAATATAATTTTATTGAGCCGTTCTTCTCTCATTCACACCGTAATTAATATAATGAATATAATAGGATTTCATATCACTTCCAAAGGCAGCCCGTAAATCCTCATGATTAGCCTGATATACCCATACATTAAATTCAGGTCTGGCAATCCTTCCCTCTGCCATTCCATATACTATAAAGTGATTTAATGTGGCTTCCTCATCACCATTAAATGCGGCCTTAATATCCGGATTATTATCAAGATAATAGTTATAGTCATATACCGGGGAATAATCCGCTCCGTTAATACCGGAAATGGGATCGGTAATGGTAGTTACATCTACGGCAATCCTTCCTTCATCACAGCCATAGTTCATAAAGTGTAAATAATATGCCTTTAAATCCTGTTTAAATACAGATCTTAAATCACCATAGGCATTTTTGTAGGAATTGACATCAAACC
>JBHBQE010000017.1:0-19902 GCA_041776485.1 Lachnospiraceae bacterium
CCCATATTCTCCGTCTGCGTGAAGCTCTACAGGTATTCTGGTATGAATTTCCATCCTTTTAAAATCCCTTATGGTAAAAAATGACAGCCCTTCATGATTTCCGCTTTTAAGCTTTGGAAATACCGTTAATGCCTTTAACTTACCTGCGTCATGACCACAACACATGGTAAGCATACCGTCTCTGGCATTAGCACCTGGAGCCATTGGTACGCCGCCCCCTTCGATTGGCATATTCATAGCTGCCAGAAACACCATTTTCCTGAATCGCACTGACTCTTTATCATCAATATATACCTCTGCTTCTATTTCGGGAAGTTCCATAAGTGATAACACTGTCAAAGCCACATAAACGGTCCCGCCCAACCCGACATAATTAAGCACATTCTTTAACTTAGAGTTTAAAGCCTTTTTACAAACATAAGCGTCCATTCCAAGACCGGAACTTATTCCAAAAAGCCGGCTTTCACCTGAGTCTGTAGATATTTTTCCTATATCCACATTTATCGCTTCTTTGGCATTAAGGATAGACTCAAGAGCTGCTATAGGGCTGAGAGAAATACCTATTCCATTGGCGAAATCGTTGGCTGAACCTAAAGGCAGCACCCCCAGCTTTACCCTTTCAAAATCAGTAATCCCGTTTATAACCTCATTTATGGTGCCATCTCCGCCAACCGCTATTATTTTAATATCATTATCCACAGATATATCCTGCATAGATATTTTCTTTGTCAACGCGTTAGCATGATATCTGTCATTTGTTTTATAACATTTATACTCAATATTATTTCCTTTTAGATAAGTGTTGATTTTATGCCAATTTCGCCTTACCATACCACTGCCGCCATGTTCATTTACAATAAAATAATACATATTATATCTCCGCTGTTTTCAACATTTCCATAATTTTATTTTCATAGGAAAAATATTTTTTTACCTTTTCATATCCCTTTTCTGCAATTTTGTCTCTGATATCATCATTCATCAAATAAAACTTTGACTTTTCCATTGCGTCCTCATAGGACTCATACATAACAAGCTCCTCATTTGCCACAAATATTTCAAACATCTCCGGCTGAAATGAGGATAATAAAAATCCCCCACAGCCCATAATATCCAAGGCTCTTTGGGGAATTCCGCTCTTTATAGTTCTTAAAACCGGACATAGATTAATTTTAGACTCCTTAAATATTACAGGCATTTCCTCTTCATAGGATACACTTCCATGAATATTAACGCCGCAAAGCATTGACCTCTGAACATCCGTTAAATCAAAGGTAAAAAGATGAGCAGAGCCGACTCTGCTTAACAATTTCAGAAGCATTATCCTGTCTAAATGGGTTATGTAGCTTCCAATAGAATATGAAAGCTGCCTTTTTGACACATTTGCCTTGCCGTCCTTTTTCCTAAAACAAGCACTAGCCCGTTCCAAGAGTTTATCGTCTAAGAGCTCATCAATCATATAATAGCCGTACAGATTTTGCTGTGCAGATACAACAGCATTAAAATAACCCTTTAAATAATCATCCATGGAATTTAGCAGCATGGGAAATGTGGATTCATAAATTCTCCCAATCAATGAAATATCATATTTCCCCCTGCGCGCTGTCTTTATCCTGTCCCAGCGTTTTATATCCGTTGCAAGACTCAAATGGTATACCCTGTCAATCCCCTGTTTTATATAACTCTCTGTTTCCAATTTATCAAAGAGAAATATATAATTTGTTTCATACTCCATATCCCTTGTATCCGGCAAATTTTGTGGACTGTCATATCCATAGGAAATATATTTAAGATTTTTAAGATTTGCAGCTCTTGCTATGGGTGGCCAGAAGTTTATACTAAAAATTAAATCAGGATTATATTTATCGATATTTTCTAAAATCAAGTCATCTGTTTTACTGTCACAATAAAGTTCACAAGAAGTATTAAGATGTATATTAGTACATATATGACCCAGTTTTCCAAAGCAATCATATATTGCTTCTCCGGTATATGAGGTAAACAGGTGAAAAAATAATATATTCATTTTTAAATAATACCATTTTTACACCTTATGAACAATAGCCCTGCTAGAATTCCTTTTTAGAAAAAATATTTTTTGTTATAAAATATGATATTAAATATAAAATGCCCGATACACTTAGAAACCCTATGCACATGCCTATTAACTGCATATCTGTCGGTTTTACAATCAACATTCTGGTAGCGGTTATAAGACACATAACAACTATTATTCCCAATATTAAACTGATAATGCCTATAGCTTCTGTCCTTCCCTTGCTATCCGCATAGGAAACAGGGAAAAATATAGCTGAGATGATCAAACTTAGGGTAATTGCCACAGAAAATATCATATAAACGTCCAGCCATCTATAAAACAAAAATCCATGTATTGCAAAAGACAGCGCAAATACAATACCTACCGATAAAATTCCCAATAAAAGTGACAGGAATTGAGTTAAAAATATATTTTTTATAATGCTGCTCCTTTTTATCGGAAGCGTTAGCATATATTTTTCCCATTTTCCGATACCCTGCTTTCCCAATCCGATAGTTGCAGTAAAAGGCAACAAGACCATTCCCAAGCCGGCAAATCCTATTAAAAGACTATCATTTCTATTGTTAAAAATAATTACAGCAACAGCCAGCAACAATACCAAAATCATAAATAATCTCAAACTGGCAATTAATTTATAATAACTATTTTTAAATAGTCCTCTCATAGACCTCTCCCTTCACTAATATCAAAGTAATTTCCTCCAGTGAGGCATTGTCAATCACCAGACTTTTATGATTTTTCATAGCATTCTGTTTATTTGACACCAATATATCCACCTGGTAATCCCTTTTTCTAACTGCAACTATATCTCGCTTATCTATACCGGAAATATCATCTTCACTGCATCTAATAATGCCATATTCATAAATAAGCTTATCCTTTGTATCATTTAATAATATTTGCCCATTATGAATTAGCACAATATAGTCGGCAATTTTTTCTAAATCACCGGTTATATGGGAGGATAAAAATATTGAATGGGATTCATCCCTTACGAAATCAAGCAGCACATCCAATATTTCATCCCTCATAACGGGATCAAGTCCACCGGTGGCTTCATCTAAAATCAACAACTCCGGCTTATGGGAAAGAGCCATTGTAATTGCAAGCTTCATACTCATGCCTCTGGAATAATTTTTAATTATCTGCTCACTATCCAGATTAAACTTCCTCATATAACTTAAAAAAAGTTCATTATCCCATTCTTTATATATTCCACTGAAAATATCTGCAAGCTGCCTTGCATTTAAATATTCGGGAAAATTATTGCTATCATACACAATACCAATCCTCTCCCTTATATCTAACCTTTCATCAAGCATTTCACTGTTAAAAACCTTTATTTCTCCACTGTCCCTTTGCAGCACATTCAGTATACAATCTATTGTAGTTGACTTGCCTGCACCGTTTTCACCGATAAAGCCCATAATCTTTCCATAGGGTAAATTAAAAGAAATATTTTTTATAGCAAAATCAGATCTTTTGTAGGCTTTACATACATTATTCAGTGATAAAATGTTTTCCATTATTCCTCCTCCATATACAGAATATGTAATAATTCCTCTAATTCCTTTAGAGTAATGGCATTTTCCTTTGCAAGGTCTATTGCATGCTGTAAATATTCTTCAATATATTTTTGCTGCTCTTCTCTATAGAAATCCTTATTTCTGGCTAGTACACAGGTTCCTCTGCCTATCTGAGTTTCAATAAATCCATCTCTTTGAAGCTCCTCATAAGCTCTTTGCACTGTAATTACACTTACATGAATAGATTTTGCAAGAGAGCGCATAGATGGCAGGCTGTCCCCCTGCGCCAGCTCTCCATTCATTATCATTTTTTTAATTTGAGAAATTATCTGTTCGTAAATAGGATTGTCTCTGTTATTGCTGATAATAATATTCACATGTATACCTCAAAAATGTACCCCGTAGTTTATAATTTTCTGCCCATTTCATATACAAACTGAAGCTTAGGCTATAGCAGATAATCTCTTCACTTTATCTGCTAATATAGGCATTTAGGTTATATGTGGTACAATTTATCGGAAATTGTACTTGTTGTATAAGTACAATTATATATATCAAATTACATTTGTCAAATCACTTTAACCTGGCAAGTATTTCCACTAAAAGCTTATATGTTCTTATTGTTGAGCTTATATTCAATCTCTCATTTACAGTGTGTACCGATTCCATATCGGGACCTATTGAGATACAATCCAAACCCGGCTTTTTCTCTATGAAATATCCGCTTTCAAGCCCTGCATGTATAGCTTCTATTCGTGCCTCTTCCCCTGTCTGCTCCTTATAAACAATTGCTGCTAATTCTCTAAGACGAGAATTTTCAGCATATTCCCAGCCGGGATAATCCCCATGTTCACTATATTTTCCTGTCAGAGCGGCAGCCAGATTCTTTATTTTCATTGAAAGCATACGCTTTTCAGAGCTGCGGGAACTTCTAATGGCATGGCTTATCTGTATATATTCACAGTCTGCATTCCTGTTAGTCCTTATTGTCCCCAGATTAAGTGAAGTTTGCACCAATCCCTCAATATCCATGCTCATTCTTTCAATTCCATCTGCTGCGCAATTCAAATAAGAAATTATATTATATGTAGTAATTCTATCCATTGGAAACATATTGTCATCCTTAACAGATTTTACCTCCACGGTACAATTTGGATCAGAGCTTTTATACTCTTCTTGAATTATTTGCTCAAATTTCTGACAAATATCCTTAATAATTTCCACATCCCTACAGCAAATTCTTGCTGCGCATTCATTAGGAATCACATTATCTGCCTGTCCGCCATAAATACTTATCAGTCTGAAATCACTTTTTTCACTTATTTCATACAGAATACGCCCCATTTGCTTAATAGCATTTATTCTTCCCCTATGTATATCACAGCCTGAGTGACCGCTTAATGAACCGCTAAGGCTTATCTCAATATTTTCTCCTGAATATTCATTTCTGTTGATATTAAATTCAACTATTGATTTCATACCTCCGGCACAGCTTACAGTTATTATCCCTTCATCTTCAGAGTCAATATTTATATACTTTTTCCCAATCAGCTTTGAAATATCTATACCTTTAGCACCCTCTAATCCTGTCTCCTCATCTACAGTAAATATACATTCAAGCCTTGGATGGGGTAAATCACCAGTTAATATTGCAAGAATAACGGCAACAGCTATTCCGTTATCAGCGCCTAGAGTGGTGGAGTCGGCAGTTATCCAATCACCCTCTACAAGAATGTCTATACCCTCTTTCGTTAAATCCTTTGTACAATCAGCAGTTTTAGCCAATACCATATCCATATGTCCCTGCAACATGACTGCCTCGGTATTTTCATAACCTATTGAGGGATTTTTAATTATAATTACATTTCCTATTTCGTCTTGAACATATTCAAAGCCTCTATCCCTTGCAAACTTTGCCAGCCAATCACTAATTGCTCTTGTATTCCCGGAACCTCTGGGGATTTTTGCAATTTCAAAAAAATATTCAAAAAACTTATATTCCATTAAATCTGTTTTTTTCATACATACCTCTCTTTTTATGTCATAATCAACCGGTAGGATAATCGCTCCAAATTTATGTACAACATAACTGTTATATTATACTCTCTATAATTCAATGCAGCAACAAAGCCTGAAAAACATAAAATATATTTTATTTATATGAATGTTACTATTACGGCGGTCATATAAATAAGTTTTGACTAAATAAGGTTATCACAAAAATGAGCCCTGCCTATGCAGAGCTCATTTTCTGTTATCTCGTTAACTATACATTATCCTGTTTACAGGAAAATATATTTCAATATAAACAACACTGAAACCACATACAGTACAGGGTGTACCTCCTTGCCCTTACCTGTTACAAGGCGAAGTACTGCGTAGGAAATCATTCCAAATCCGATTCCGTCTGCGATACTGTAGGCTAAAGGCATTATAATAATACATAAAAATGCGGGGATTCCATCTAACAGATTACCAAAATCTATGTTTACCACATTTTGAATCATTAAAAATCCAACGATTACAAGTGCCGGCGCTGTGGCAAAGGATGGAATCGCCAAAAAGATTGGTGACAGGAACAAGGATAACAGGAATAAAAATCCTGCTGTAATTGATGTAAGTCCGGTTCTTCCGCCCTCAGAAACACCAGAGGCGCTTTCTACAAAGGTGGTAATTGTAGAGGTTCCAAGTAATGCACCTGCAGTTGTACCCATAGCATCTGCGAGTAATGCTCCCTTTATTGCAGGAAGCTTTCCATCCTCGTCAAGCATATTAGCCTTTGAGGAAACTCCAATCAAAGTTCCCAGAGTATCAAATATATCCACAAACAGGAATGAGAAAAGTACTATTGAGAAGTTTAAAAGTTGTTTTACGTCACTGGGAAATTCCAGTTTAAAGGCTGTTTCTCCCAAGGCGCTAAGATTAATGATACCGTTACTGAAATCAGGAAACAGACTGTACCAGCCGTTTGCAGGATCCGGAACATAAACTCCAATTGCCTGACACATCATTCCCAAAATCCATGTTATAATTATTCCCCAAAGGATATTGCCCTTTATATTCTTGGCAACAAGCACTCCTGTGATAAGTATGCCTATAATCGCAAGCAATACAGTTATGCCCTCTGTGGCAAAATTAGTTTCTTCACCCCATGAACACAGACCCACAAGAGTAGGCGAGTCTACAATTATTTTTGCATTTTGGAATCCAATAAAGGCAATAAAAAGTCCTATACCCGCTGAAACCGCAGTTTTTAATACCATCGGTATTGAATTAAATATTGCTTCACGAACATTGGTAATAGACAGAATAATAAAAATTACACCCTCTGTAAAGACTGCTGCCAATGCCCATTGCCAGGAATATCCCATTCCCAATACAACGGTATAGGCAAAATATGCATTCAATCCCATACCCGCTGACAATACAAAGGGCAGGTTTGCCAGAAATGCAATTAAAAATGAGGCTAATGCTGAGGCTAATGCTGTAGCAATAAATACGGCGCTGGTGTTCATTCCTGCGTCACCAAGTATACCCGGATTAACCGCCAGAATATACGCCATGGTCATAAAGGTGGTAACACCTGCTAAAACCTCAGTTTTAACGTCTGTGTTATTCTCCTTTAGCTTAAATAATTTCTCTATCATAATACCTCCTTCTAAAACTGAAATATACTCACATTAATATTATACAAATATTTTTGTATTTGGCAAATAATTTTGTTAGTTTTCTTTGAGATATTTTAATGACTCTGCAACATATAGGATAAAATATATCCATTTTAAACAATAAAAATTATTAAAATCCTCTAAATCTCTTTGCACGACTTTACCTCACAACACCCCTGATATTATTATGTTTTACATACTTCAGATTATTTTTATCTTTTATAATTTCTATTGATTTTTGATGAAATTATGCTATACTAAAATGATGTTAGTGAAAGCTAACCCGACTGTATCACAGCCAAGAATAATTAATATGAACTGCCCTCACTGAAATTTGCAGGTAATTAGGTTTAGAGTCAGCTAAGCCTTTTGGCACGTTCCGCAGAATAGAGTAATATTTTATAGTATATTTTAAGGAAGCATAACCATGGAAAACAATAATTTTTTGCAGGTAAACCAACTATACAAGTCATTTGGCTTTGGCGAAAATAAACAGGAGGTTCTTAAAGGAACAGATTTCACTGTGGCAAAGGGGGAGTTTTGCGTTCTCCTGGGACCCTCCGGATCCGGTAAATCCACTCTTTTAAATATAATCGGCGGAATTGACAGTGCCGACAGTGGGGATGTTTCAATAAACAAAGATAAGCTCAGGGATATGAATGAAAAATCCCTTACAAATTACCGCCGCAAACACATTGGATATGTATTTCAGCTTTACAATCTAATTCCCAATTTAACTGTTAAGGAAAATATTGAGGTAGGAGCATATCTTTCTGACTATCCACTGGATATAAAGGATTTACTTAATTCTCTTGGACTTTATGAGCACCGTTTCAAACTGCCCAATCAGCTTTCAGGAGGTCAGCAGCAAAGAACCGCAATCGGCAGAGCTATTGTGAAAAATCCCGATATTCTTCTTTGTGATGAGCCAACAGGTGCCTTAGATTATACCACATCAAGGGAAATCCTTAAATTAATTGAGGATATAAATAAACAATATGGCAACACAGTTATAATGGTAACTCACAACGAAGCAATTTCCAATATCGCAGACCATACCATTAAATTACATGATGGAACCGTTAGGGAAAATCGTTTAAACGAGAATAAAATCAGTGCAGCTGATTTGGAGTGGTAATTATGAAAAATCCGCTTATTAGACGTATCCCAAGGGAAATCTTTTCAGATTGGAAAAAATACCTGGCTCTTTTTTTGTTGCTTACTGCAGTAATCGGCTTTACATCAGGCGTTTTCGTGGCAAATGACAGCATGGAAATCTCCTCTATGGAATCTTTTGAAAAATATAATATAGAAAACGGACATTTTAATCTAAAGGAAAAACCAAGTGCCAAACTTCTTAATGCTTTTAAAAAAGAGGGTATTTCCATTTATCCCCAATTCTATAAAGATCTCGTAATGGAAGGAGATACGGAGGTTATTACCCGCACATTTATTATGCGGGATAAGGTAAATAAAGCCTGTCTAATGAGAGGCAATTTTCCCGCTGAAAAAAATGAAATTGCCATAGACAGAATGTTTGCAGATAACAATAATATATCTGTAAATGACAACATTAAATTAAACGGAAAAACCATGAGGGTCTGCGGATTAGTTGCATTATCTGACTACAGCAGTCTTTTTAAGAAAAATACCGACTTTATGTTTGATGCTTTAACCTTCAATATTGCCCTTGTCACGCAAGAGGGCTACGAAGCTTTTGATGTGGACAGTGTCTATCAGTATGCCTTTAAGTACAATGAACCGCCAAAGGATGTAAATTCCGAAAAAAAACGATCTGACAGGTTAATGAAGCACCTTGCAATACTTGCCATGACGGGCGGGCTTACTAATAGCAGACTGGAATTTGAGGAGCTAAGCAAAAAAGGCGATCCTTCAATATTTAACCCCTATCTTGAAAGTATAAATGAGCTCACAGATTATGTTCCGGAATATTCTAATCAAGCAATACACTTTGCGCCAAATGACTTTGGACATGACAGAGCAATGGGTGAAGTTTTGCTTCTTGTTTTTACAGTTGTGCTGGCATTTATTTTTGCAATTATGGAGAGCAATACCATTATTCACGAGGCACCAGTTATAGGTACTCTGCGTTCCTTAGGATACACAAAAAGAGAATTGCTTTGCCACTATATGACAATTCCTATAGCCATAACACTTATATCTGCCATCATCGGAAATATTTTAGGATATACATTTTTTAAAGATAATGTTGCCTCTCTATACTATAATTCCTACAGTCTGGCAGAGTATGTAGTTATATTTAACTCCCATGCTTTTATCAGTACCACGGTTTATCCTGTACTCATTGTAATATCAGTTAATTTACTGGTACTTATACGAAAACTTAGATTTTCTCCCTTGCAATTTCTGCGAAACGATTTGAGCAGTTCAAGGAGTAAAAAAGCGGTTCCTCTTCCAAAACTTAGTTTTATCAACAGATTCCGCCTTAGAATTTTACTTCAAAATGCCGGAGGCTACTTTACATTATTTTTGGGTATCTTTTTTGTAACTCTATTACTCAGATTTGCAATAGGCATGCCCTCTACCCTTAAAGAATATCAAAATGATATAAACAAACACGGTATAGCTGATTATCAGTATGTGTTAAAGGATTATAAAAATACAAAATATGCTTCCATTACCGTAAAGGAACCTTCTGCTGAAAAATTCAGTATTACCTCTCTGAAATCCGTTGACGGACCTCATATTGATGAAGAGATTACGATATATGGATATATGAAAAACAGCAAATATTTTCACATTGACGAAATGGATATATTTATTTCCAATGGTTATGGAGAAAAATTTGGAATTAAGGAGGGAGATACGGTTACATTAAAAGAAAATTACTCTGATAAAACCTATGATTTCAAGGTTGCAGGAGTATATAATTTGCCCGGGAGCATGGCAATATTTATGCCAAATAACAAATTTAACAAAACATTTGATTATGAGTATAACCATTTTTCCGGATATATATCAGAAAAGCCAATTAAGGAAATTAATAATGGCAATATTCATATGCTGATAACAAAGGAGGATACCTCAAAGCTTACAAAGCAATTAGATCACTCCATGGGCAGCTTTATGAATTATTTTTCAGTAATATGTCTGATAAGCGCCATGCTCATCATATTTATACTTACTAAAATAATTATTGAACACAACGCCATATCAATATCCATGATAAAGGTACTGGGATATACCAACCGGGAAATAAACCTTCTTTATATTAGATTAACCACAGTATTTGTTATTTTATCTACTGTTTTAGCTTCATTTCTTTCATCCTTTGCAGTTAAAGAAATATGGAAACAGGCACTGAATCGCTTTAATGGCTGGCTTCCATTTTGTCTTACCACAGCTGATTTTATAAAGCTTATTGCTATGGTAATTTTTGCTTATTTAGTGGTTGCGTTAATAGATATACGAAGGATTAAGAAAATTCCAATGGCAGAAGCCCTTAAAAATGTTGAATAATATGCCCTGCTTACATTATCCATATGATTATATATTTTTACATTCATGTTCCAAACCCACAGGTCATAAATATATGATGGATCCACAAAAAAAATATCAGAATATTCACATTATCCGTAACACTATAATTGCAAATCCGTTTGTACAATAGATAAACATTACCTGAATTCTCTATCGGCAATTTCCAATAATTTATTAACCATAAGCTATTAAAACCCTGATTATAGAAATTCTCTACAAAACATTAATAATTAATCAACTCCCTTGTTCTGTCAACAAACATTTTGTGGATTTCCTCAAACTCTCCCAGTGCCTCTTTATGGGTGATAACTTCGTACCCCTTTGACAAAAATATCTGTCTCCATGAATCCTCCTCGTCACCCCATAAATCCTCATTGGCATGAGTGCCCGCAACAATCAAAAAGGGGGCTATATGTAATTTTTTTATATCCTCTCTGGATTTAAGTTCTGCTAGTATATCCTCTATAGACGGCTTTGCTTCAAAAGTTCCGATTAGAATATTTTTATAACCGGACTCCTCCAATCGCTCCTGTAAAAGCCCATACACTTTATTTTCACTATTATCTGTCCCATGACCTGCCAAAATATAAGCCTCATCGTTTCCACATTCCATTTTTTCATAATTTGCTGCAATAAAGTCTGCAGTCCAAAGAATCATCTTTTCATCAGATAATATAGGTTTTCCAACTAAAATGCTTTCAAATTTATCCTTATATTCTTCTATAATATCCATAAGCTTTTCATACTCATTCGCCATCATTAAGTGAGTGGGTACAACAACTATGTCCCTTATCCCATCATTTTGCATACTTCCCAGAGCCTCAGAAACAGTCGCATGTCCTGTTTTTTTAGATACAATCTTACTTGTCCATCCGGAGTAAAGCTTATATTCAGGAAAATTCTCTCCTAATTTTTTCTCAATTTGGTCTATAGTCTTTTCCCTTGTATCATCATGGGTTGTGCCAAAGCTTGCTACCAAAAGTCCCTTTGTATTCCCACCTTTCATTTTAACACCATCTCCCTAGGTATTAGAACCCGGGATATTTCCTTTCTATAATATAATTTAACAAATATTTACCTAACTAAATATAATCCCATTATTCAAATCTAAATAAAGTCTCCAGCATTTTTGTATACTCCTCCTGGCTTTCAGGGGTGTCCAATTTTTTGAGCTCCACAATAGGCTCTTTAATGAGCTTTTTCAGAGATGCCTTCATTATCTTTTTTAAAATCCTCTGCTCCCTTTCACTTAAATTTAATTTACGATTAAGATAAGAATAACTTTCCTCTAGTATTTCATCACACCTTTTGTGCAGAGACTCTATAGTAAAATCCACCCGGCTTTCAAATAGCCAGTTTACAGTTTCCAAAACTGCATTGTTGACATCCTTACTGCAAAGCCTGGTAAGCCTCTCTCTTTCTCTTTGATTATCCTTTGAGATTTGCTCCAAAGTATCAAGGTTAATTATTGTAACCAGCCTATTCTCTCCCACCCTCGGCTCAACATCTCTGGGCGCTGCCAAATCTAAAAAGGTAATTGGCATAGAAAATCGGCATTTATCTGCCTCAATAGCATAATGGGGAGATGAAGTGGCAGATATTACAATATCCACATCCTTTATTTTCTCATACCTGTCATCATACAATATAACCTTTACATTGGAATATTCCGATACCGCAATTTTTGCATGAGCAGGATTTCTGCTGCATAGATATACTGCCCTCGTTTCATACTCCTTTACATATTTAAGAGCCAGCATAGCCGTTGCACCGCTTCCAACAATAAGAACTCTCTTGCCATTAAACCCACAGCTTCTTTGCACCTCCCTTATACCGATATAACTCACCGACAAAGGAATTTCACTTATTTTATACTTAGTTTTAAGGCTCTTGGCACAGCTCATGGCATTTTCCACAACTCTGTGCATCTGCTTTTTACAGTATCCCAATGCCTTAGAGAGCATAAGTGCGTCCTTTAGCTGTCCAAGGATTTGATCCTCTCCAAGCACAGCAGATTCCAAACCTGCCGATATACAAAACAGATAGGTTATTGCCTCCCTGTCATATTTTTCCATTAAAATAGGGGACAAATCCACATCAGGAAAGGTTTTATGGTATTCTTCCTTCATCTGTTCACATTGAGCATTATCCTCAAAAAAGTAAAAGACTTCACTCCTGTTGCAGGTTGCCAGCACCAAACATTGATTAACTCCAAAGCTTTCAGCTTTCTGCATAAAATCTATTTTTTTATTTTCTGTAAATGAAATATGGTCGCGAACCGCCAAAGAGGCATTTTTATAATTTATTCCAAAGTATCCAAACTGCATAATCTGCTCGTTTCCTCATATCATTGAATCTATTTAAAATAATTTTCAATAACACTGCATGTCCTGTCAATATCCTTCCTTGTATGAGCAAGGCTTACAAACATTGCCTCATACTGCGAGGGCGCCACATAAATATTATTATCCAGCAAATATCTAAAGTAATCTCCATACATTTTAGTATCACTTGTTGAGGCTGCTTCAAAATTATCTACAGTATTCTCAGTGAAAAATATGCTCATTAATGAGGCTACCTGATTAACCTGTACTCTGTCTCCGGCAGTGTTTTCTATTGCATTTTTTAGAACAAGGGTTTTTTCCTCCAGCTCCTTATATATGTTCTTATTTTCCTTTAGAATGTTTATTGTTGCAATTCCTGCCGCAGTAGCTATAGGATTCCCTGACAGTGTTCCCGCCTGGTACACATCACCCACCGGTGAAACTTTATCCATTATATCTGCCCTTGCCCCATAAGCTCCCACCGGCATACCACCACCGATAATTTTCCCTAAAGTGGTAATATCCGGCGTAACCCCATAATACTCCTGAGCACCGCCAAGGGCAAGGCGAAACCCTGTAATTACCTCATCAAAAATCAATAATGCACCATATTTTGTGGTTATCTCCCTTAAAAATTCTAAAAAGCCCTCTCGGGGAAGCACGACCCCCATATTTGCCGCCACAGGCTCCACAATTATAGCTGCAATATCATTAGGATATTCCTTGAATATTTTTTCCAGTGAATTTTTATCATTATAGTCTGCCACCAGTGTATGCTTGGAAAAATCCTTGGGTACTCCGCCGGAATTGGGGACAGAGGTAGTAAGTGCGGCAGAACCTGCCTTTACCAAAAGGCCATCACTATGTCCATGGTAACAGCCCTGAAATTTAATTATTTTCTCCCGTCCCGTATATCCCCTTGCCAGTCTGATGGCACTCATCACAGCCTCTGTTCCGGAGCTTACCAGCCGACTCTTTTCAATGCTCGGAACCAGCTCTGCAAGTATCGTTGCCATTTCCACTTCCCTATTAGTGGGTGCTCCATATGTAAGCCCGTTATCACAGGCCTCCTTTACCGCCTCTATTACCCTTGGGTGAGCATGACCTAAAATCCCCGGTCCCCATGAGCATACATAGTCAATCATTTCATTCCCGTCAACATCTGTAATCCTATCACCCTTGGCAGCAGATATAAATCTGGGTGTACAACCCACCGAATAAAATGAACGAACCGGTGAATTAACGCCACCGGGCAGATATTTATTAGCCCTTTCAAATAATTCCTTTGATTTTGTATCCTGCATTTTATCTCCTAATCCAGATTTAGCCGATTAATCTGTTTTTAATCATCTCGGCAATTTCCTTGGCAAAATAAGTAATATAAATATTTACCCCTGCCCGATATGCACTAACTGCCATTTCTGCAATAATACGCTCCTCATCTATCCAACCCTTGGCTCCTGCAGCCTTAACCATTGCATATTCACCGCTTACGCTATAGGCTGCAATAGGAATATCCACCATATCCCGCACATTTGCTACAATATCAAGATAGGACATGGCAGGTTTAACCATCACAATATCCGCCCCTTCCTCAATATCCAGCATAATCTCTCGTATACTCTCTTTTCCGTTATGAAAATCCATTTGATAACTTTTCCTGTCACCAAAGGTGGGAGCAGAACCTGCCGCCTCTCGGAATGGTCCATAAAAGGCTGAGGCATATTTGGCAGAATATGCCATAATGGGAATATCTATAAATCCATTTTCATCTAATATTTCACGAATCGCCTGTACTCTTCCGTCCATCATATCAGAGGGCGCCACCATATCTGCGCCTGCCTTAGCATGGGAAAGTGCCGTCTGTGCCAAAAGCTGCACGCTTTCATCATTTAAAACCCTATCCTCACAAATAACCCCACAGTGTCCGTGGTTCATATATTCACATAAACATACGTCCGTAATAAAGTACATATCAGGGCATGCCTGCTTCCCCGCCCTCAGTGCACGCTGTACCACTCCATTTTCATCATATGCCTGAGAAGCCTTTTCATCCTTAATCTTTGGAATACCAAAAATCATAACAGCCTTTACACCACAGGCATAAAGCTCCTTTAACTTTGCAGTGTAGCGATCCACGGTATATCTAAACTGCCCCGGCATTGCTTCTATTTCCTCAACAGTATTTTCCCCATCCATTACAAATATCGGATATACCAAAGAGGCCTCATCTATACGGGTCTCTCTAACCATTTTCCTTAAATTTTCCCTGCTTCTAAGACGTCTGGGGCGATAAGTAAGCTGCATTTTATTCTGCCTTTCTATCCTTAACATAATTTAAAACACATTCACACATACTCTCAATAGTTGCAGATTCCGCTACTATTGTTTTAAAGCCATAGCTCTTTGCTGCTTCATTGGTTTGTCTGCCAATACAAATTCCCATAACAGAGGAAAAATCCTTTGTTTTTTTTGCAAGCTTAACAAAATTATGAACAGTTGAGGCACTGGTAAATGTAACAAAATCCATATCTTCTTTTTCTATCATTTCATCTAAATCAAGCCAATCATGGTTTTCAGCTACAGTATCATACACCGGCAAATCTAATAGCTCTGCTCCGCTTTCAGCCAATACCTCTGTAAGTACTTCGTTCCCCAAGGCTGCCCTTGGAATCATAACCCTGTCATTTTCAGATAATTTATCCACCAGCCCTCTTGCCAAATATTCCGTATCATAGGTTTCCGGCACAAAATCAGCGATTATGCCATGCTTAAACAGCTCCTTTCCTGTTCCCGCCCCTATTACCGCAAATTTAATATTATAAAGCTTTCTCACATCAAGGCTGATTTCCTTTAATTTTTCAAAAAATATTTCTACTCCTGCCGGAGATGTAAATACAATCCAGCTGTATTTTTCTATATTGGAAAGGGCAGTATCGAAGTCCCTGTTCTCTATAGGAATAAGTCTTATAGATGGAATTTCTACAATATCGGCGCCTAAATCTCTAAGTTTTTTTGCAAGCTTTCCGCTTCTGGTTTTAGGTCTTGTAACAAGAATTTTCTGTCCAAATAACGGAAAGTCCTCTGCCCATGCAAGATTTTCTGAAAGACTGCATACATTTCCCACCACGATAATTGCAGGGGTAAGCGCACCCTGCTCACTTACTCTATCCTCTAGTGTGGATATGGTGGCAATAATCCTCCTTTGCTCCCTGGTAGTTCCCCGAGACAGTATTGCCGCCGGCATATCAGGGCTCATCCCTGCCTTTGAAAATCCGCTCATTACTTCATGTAATGCGCTTACACCCATTAAAAATACACAGGTTCCTCCCAATGATGTCAATGCTTTGAAATCTATATTTAACTTTTCACCCTCTCTTTTATGGGCTGTAATTAAATGTACTGAGGAAGCAAAATCCCTGTGAGTCACAGGAATTCCATTATATGCAGATACGGCAATGGCTGAGGTTATCCCGGGAACAATTTCAAATTCTACTCCCTTTTTTCTAAGATATTCCGCCTCTTCTCCACCACGACCAAACAAATATGGATCACCGCCCTTTAATCTGACTACTCTCTGACCCTTTAAGGCTTCATCACATATAATTTGATTAATTTCCTCCTGGGGAATCAAATGGTTCCCTGCATGCTTCCCTGCATTAATACATTTAGCACCGGGTGGAATCATTGCCAGAATACCCTGTCCCACCAATGCGTCATAAATTACAACCTGAGCATTTTCCAACACCTCTTTACCTTTAATGGTAATTAGCTGTGGATCTCCGGGACCTGCCCCCACCAGCCATACCTTGCCGTTACACATAGATGACTCCTTTTATAAAC
Organism: Lachnospiraceae bacterium; assembly: GCA_041776485.1. Taxonomy (GTDB): domain Bacteria; phylum Bacillota; class Clostridia; order Lachnospirales; family Lachnospiraceae; genus JBHBQE01. The sequence continues at coordinate 16,943 of JBHBQE010000017.1, forward strand.
ACTGCTATTTCTAAAATTCTAACCTAATACATTTTCTGCAGCTTGACAAAATTATACCACATATTATAAGTTAAGCTCTCACTCCGCCAGAAAATGCTCTGCCATTCTTATCCCTAGCTTTCGAGCATTCGACACGGTATCTGTCATAGTATGCTTTTCGTAGGTTCCTGTACTTTCATAATAATATAATGCCGTTAACTTAATATTATCACCATTAACCTCTGCATAAGCAGCAATCGGGGAAGAACATCCCCCATTGACATACTTTATAAAAGCTCTTTCGCAAATCGCCTGACAGGTAGAGGCTTCATCAAAAAATCCCTCAAGAAACCCATAATCCTCACCCTCACGTCCCTGTACAGAAAGTATACCCTGTCCCGCAGAGGGCAGCATTTCATCAACCTCAAAATATCTGCTAATCCTATGGGTAAGTCCAAGCCGTTTAAGTCCTGCTGCTGCCAATATTAACGCAGCATATTCTCCATTATCAAGCTTTGCAAGTCTGGTTTGAAGATTGCCCCTAATATTTTCTACCTTTGCCAATGGGTATATACTCTTTAACTGCAAGGTTCTTCTAAGGGATGAACAGCCTATCGCAGATACTCCGTCATACTCACTTACCCCCTTGGGTAATACCAATACATCCCTTGGATCTTCCCTTTTTGAAAAGCCGATAATAGGAAGCTCCTTTGGCACTTCAACAGGCATATCCTTTAAACTGTGAACGGAAATATCACTTCTTTTTTCCATAAGGGCATGGTCTAATTCCTTAACAAACAATCCCTTGCCACCGATTTCAAACAACGGTCCCTTTAAATTTATATCACCTGCTGTTTTCATAGTTAAAAGGCTTGCTTCTATATTCGGGCAATTTCCCTGTATGTAATCAACCACCATATTGCTTTGAATTACGGCAAGCTTACTGTCACGGCTTCCCACAACTATTTTTTTAGGCATTATCACTCTCCAATAATTTTTGGATTTTAATTCTGGTTTTCTTTGTTTCCCCGGGGCTTTTACCATTTGAATTTATTCCCACTACAATATCCTCTGTCATTGCTATGGAAGGAAAGAAAAAATCACATAAGCTTTTGTCCGAAGAAACACTTTTCATTATCCCCATATCCTTACACAATCCTGCTATTCTTTTATTTTCATCTGAGGAATTGGTGGCAATAATAACAATATCCTTATCCTGTAAGTCTGAATCCAAAAAACATCTTTTCTTGTATATTAAATCGGCTGGACACTTACTTTCCTCTAAAGTATCATCATTATTTAATTTGTCGCCTATATTTTCATCTCTATATAAGCTGTCTTTATCATTCTCATTTTCAATATTATATAAGCTATTCTTATCATAGGTTTGATTTATAATTTCATTAAATTCATCGGAAAACTCAGGGGCAACCACTGTAATATTTCCCCCAAACCTTAGCAATATCCTTATTCGCCTTGCGGCAATCTTTCCGGCTCCTACAACCAGAATATTCTTCCCTGTTAAATTAATGAATAAAGGGAAAAAGTTTACCATAGTTTTCCTTTCAGTGATATTTTTCATTTAACAATAATAAGTGAATAATAGCTTCCCTTTTCCGGAATTTCATCCGCAGAATGGTAAATTCTCTCCCCTTCCATTCCGCAATTCTCTATCATAACCGCACTGTTTCCATTCTCAATAAGAGTTTGCTTTACCTCTGAAAGCTTGCTTGCCGCTTTCATAAGCACCTTGGTTCCCGAAAGCTTCAGGGCTTCTTCAACCTGATAGGACGCCGGTATAATATGAAGCATTTCCTCCCTTTCTACCAGACTGTCATTAAACTTGGCAGCCACAGCACAAAAAGACGGAACACCGCTTACTATCTCTGCCTCATATCCCTTTTTTGTTACAAGCTTTTGTATATAAATATATGTGGAATAAACTGTGGGATCCCCAAGGGTCAGCATAGCAACATCCTCACCTAGCTTTAAACAATCTATAATTTTATCGGCAGCCTTTCCATAGCCATGCACCAATACATTACTGTCCTTTGTCATGGAGGTTTCAATTAAAAGAAGTTTTTTATTATCAATTTCCGGACATGCTCCTTTTGCAATCTTTAATGCCACAGATTCTGAAGGATTTTTGCCGGGTACTCCAATTACGGGGCACTCACGCATTAATCTTAATGCCTTTAAAGTAACAAGCTCAGGATCCCCGGGTCCCACTCCGACTCCATATAATTTACCCTGCATTATTTTCTTCCTCTATTAACTATATATAAAATTATAACCCACTTATATTATCATATAAGCGGGTTAATTAACAGGGGATAAATTTTTTAAACCGGATACCCTATTTATCCCTATAATGAAAGTCACATTGTGCAACTGCTAAAAAATCACCATTAATTTTAAAAACTGAACTGCCGTGTTATCCTCTGAATAAAAGGGATCGGCTTCTACCGCAAAGGGAAGCTTTTGCTCTCTCATAACATTTTTTATAAACGTATTTACTGCAACGGAGACATTCATTCCCATCTGTTTACAAAAACTTTCAAAAGCCTTTTTATCCTTAGTGCCAACTCTAACACTTACTGTTGTTTGTGGCATAATACCATCTCCTCTCATGGCAGCATTGTAATATAGCCTGATATAAATGCAATACAATATCATATTTTATATAAGTATTATATAATTTACAATAAACTCTAATATAGTTTTTGACTATCTTTTCAAAAGTTCTTATATGCTGATATAGCTTGTATTTTCAAGCAGTATCGGCATTTTGTGTATCGGGAGATATTCACATAATTTCTTAAATCCGCTTGTGTTTTCGCTTTGAAAGGTAGTAAAGAAGTAGTAAAACATCTCTTTTCCTTTAACCCGCCAGTCTGAAAAATTCCGCCTGTGCGCTGTCAAAGTTGGCGTGTGCGTAATAGTTCAGGGTCATGGTAATGTTGGCGTGTCCCATAAGATAC
>JBHBQE010000018.1:0-186339 GCA_041776485.1 Lachnospiraceae bacterium
AGCACCAGCACCAGCAAAAATTGTATCATAGGTATGTTTTAAGGTAGTATCAGGTATTGAGCCGGATGACTCCAATCCAATACTTTCCTCAATCACTTCTATCTTCGGAGTATTATATGCCAATGTTTTCAATTACCTCTCTGATTTTGTCCGGATAATTGCCGATAATTGCATCTACACCCAGAGTACAACACATTTTGATATATTTCTCATTATTTACTGTCCAAACATTTACCTTTAATCCATACTCCCTGCACTTCTCCATTAATCCCGGAAACTGTAGGTTATAAAGAGCCGGGTGCAGGGCGGTCACACCATTATCCCTGCCGTACTCCGGCATATTAAGGCTTCCGTCTGCATAGAGAAATCCCACCTTCGCATTGGAATCAAGCTCTTGAACCTTTTTTACAGAATAATGGTTAAAGGAAGAGTAGATAACCCGATTTTCCCATCCACATTTTTTTACAAGGTCAATGGTCTTTTTCTCAATATTCTCATAGAAAATCACACCTGTTTTAAGTTCAATATTTACAGTCAAACCCGTATCCTTTAAAAGGTTAAACACCTCTTCTAACGTAGGAATCTGCACCCCCTCATAGCGCTGATTTCCATTACAGAAGTCCATTTTTCTAAGCTCTTCAAGGGTATAATCCTTAATCCACCCCTTTGCTGATGAGGTACGGTCTATTGTTTCATCATGACACACCACAGGTACACCGTCTTTACTAAGCTGCACATCCAGCTCCACACCGTCTGCTCCCATATCCACTGCCATTTTAAATGCCGGCAGGGTATTCTCAGGTGCGTATCCACTGGCTCCCCTGTGTGCCCATACAAGCGGCTTATTATTTTGTGACATATCCACCCATCCTTTCTGTATAAATAAATTTATACACTTTCTAAATATAATGCTTATATATTATCTTTTCGCCAGAGCCTGTCATAGGTAAAACCTGTGACAAGTTCACAAATTTTCTTCTCCTCTTCCGTTGCTTCAGAATCATCCTCTCCCTTTCTTCTTGCAATCTCTCTGTGAATTATATCAAATTCCTTTTCCGACATAGGGAACTTATACCCAAAAATAAATAGGCAAGCAACCAGAATAATAGGCATAAGTACATAAATCCACGCAATTCCTATCTGAGTAGAGGCTGCCTGTCTTGCCCCAGATTGAGCAATCATTTCATCATAACCTACCAAGGACAGCAACAATCCGATTACACCCGATGAAACGCCTGCTGAAACCTTTCTTGCAAAGGTCGCCATGCCGGAAACTGTTCCCGGACGACTAACCGAGGTGATCAATTCATCAACATCCGGCATATCCGCCATAATTGCAAAGATTGAAGTTAAAGTTGCAGCATTTCCAATGCCAATACCTGCTGTAAGTATCAGGATTGGCAACAAAGCCGCCCCCTCATATGAAAAGAAAATCATTCCTAATGTTGATATGATACGAATGGGTGCGCCGATGAGAATCGTTGTTCTCTTCGATGTTTTTGTCATAACAGGTCCCCAGATTAACATACCCGCAAACTGAGAAAGAATAAGTACCGCCATCAAAACAGTTAGCATACCATCATGATATCTGTTCAGTACACTGTCCACATAATAAACCGCCATGCCGGAAACAAAATCTGTTGCACACTGACCGGAAAGGTAAATACCAATAAAGAGACGAAAAGATCGGCTCTTAAAAACACCCATCGACTGCTTAAAGCTATCTCTTATCGGTACAACCACAGGGGTCTTTTTTTTCTCCCATGTTCCTGCAAAGGTAACCAAAGAAGTAATCAGGAACAAAAATCCAAATAAAATACCGCATTTAATATAATAGCTTGGGTCTGTATTATCCTTAATCATCAATGTCGGTACCAACCCGCATGCCATAGAACCAAGGGTAGACCAAATCATTCTCATATTAGAGAACTTAGAACGGATGATATAATCCTCCACCATATCCGGAAGCAATCCCCCATAGGGCACCATCAGCACAGTAAATCCTGTTGAAAACAGGCAATACATAATCATGTAAAAGGCAGCCTTGGCTCCGGCTGAACCCATATTAAATGGCAGCCACAAAAGTACAAAGCCTGCTGACGCAAGAAACGCACCAACGAGAATATAAAATCTCTTTGCACCAAATCTCGATGTGGTTCTATCGGTGATATTTCCCATTATTGGGTCTGTCACTGCATCCCACACTTTACCCACCAACGGAATCATACCTGCTAAATAAGCCGGAACACCCTGGGCATTTGTCATAAACACAATAAAAAATGAGTTTATAATAACAAATGCTCCTCCATTGAAGAACTCTCCCATGCCATACATGATTCTGTTCAACAATCCATACTTATCCTTACTCATTACTTCCTCCTTGAGCCTTGTACCCTGCCTTATCCAGTCACACTGGTTTTATTATAAGGTAAACCTCGGTAATTGTCATATATAAAACCGTGGGATTTCAATAAAAATAACAAATCAGCCAAGCTGCAGCCAATTATCTTGTTCAAGTTACTGATTTAAAAGGATACTATCCTATAGAAACCCTACTCTTTTAATTATTTATCTGTTATATGATTTAATTTTTTGATTGTGTTTATTTGTTCAACAGGCACAATACTGACATTATAGGCAAAATAGCAAAAGCATGGCATTGAGCTTTACTTTTGCATGGCAGAATATGAATATACCGGCAAAGAAGATCATGACACAGAATTGTTTTTTTGTGATATGCTCTACCATATTAACAAAGATACCGGCGAAATAAAAGAAATACGCTATCATAATACTAAACTTACGGAGTGATAGACTGATTTAAGGAAAGTAGAAATCCCAAAAAGGTAATCTGTAAATAAAGACTATCTTACTTAATTCTTACATAAGGGATTTAGCGGATATTATGCCATAGGCATCTTTACTTGAAATAACCCCATCAATAATTGCTCTATGAATTTGCTCAGTTGCTGCAACTGCCAGTGCATCGAAATTGACCTCAACCTCACCGGTAGCAAGAACGAAAATAGTATCCCCATCAGCAGTTGTATGAACTGGCTTAATAGCTCTAGCATAACCATCGTGAGCAATTGATGCCAACTTCGTACATTGAGCTTTAGTTAACTTTGCATTGGTAATTATACAACTTATGGTTGTGTTTCCTACGAATACATTCACGTTTTTCGCCATATCTTTCGTCATCTCATCACATGTTGAAGAAAGGCCTGTTCTGTCACTGTTTAAAAGCCCCGCTATCTGTACACCATGTAAGTCAAAAACATCACCCAGAGCATTTACAGCAGAAATTGCACCTATCTTTAAGCCTTCAATTTCAACAGCCGATGCTCCAATTCCACTTTTCATCATACGGTCTAAACCTTTATATTTTCCAATGGTTGCACCGGTTCCAGCACCATGATTTCCAGACTCAAAATTTTTATCTGCTTTAAAAGCATTTTCAGCAGCCAGCTTTCCCATTTCCTTATTCGGTCTAGCCTTATAATCAACCACATTAAGGTCGAATAAAGATGCTCCGCACACAATAGGCACCTTGCATACGCCTACATCAAATCCGATACCTTGATTTTCAAGGTATTCCATTACTCCACAAGAGCCTTCTAAACCATAAGCACTTCCTCCAGATAAAACAACGGCATGGATTTCCTGAACCATATTCTCAGGCTTAAGCAAATCAGTTTCACGAGTAGCCGGACCACCACCACGAACATCTACCCCTGCAACTGCACCCTTTTCAGATATTATAGCTGTAATACCTGTGCCGCCAAGTCTGTCTTCAGCAGAGCCTATTTTAAATCCCTCAATAGAGTTAATCGAAATAGCATTATTAATATTGGTTTCCATAGCTTTCCTTTCTTAGAACAATGATTTTTCAGCAATAGTCCCCCAGAACTATTATAATTAGCTGCCAAATTGAAATATCAGCATTAGGATTTAAAATATAAATACCCTGAATTGTAAGCTAGTATACAGTGGATTAATTATAGTCTTTTAGCTATGCAAATTCAACATATGTTAAGCAAAGCTACTGCACAATATTTCTCCATATGTTTCTTCTGTAACCAGCTTGCCCTATCCATCATTCTTAACCTCAATAGTAATAGTTTTTATTGAATTATCCCAGTCCTTTACCAACAATAAATTACAAACTGATTAAATTCTAAATAAGGCCAAGCCCTGTACAATACAGAACTCAGCCATTAAAATTACTTAATATTACTTAATTTTTGCCTAACTTTTGCACTTTAATTCACCACATCTACTTCCTGCTCTTAATTCTTAATATTGCATAACCTGCCCCTAAGCTCAATAGTATAATTCCAAGAATAATAATATATACATGAGTGCCTGCAGTTCTTTCCGCAGTGGGTTTTGTCTCGGAAGTATCTGTACTGTCAGTTTCGGATAAGTCCTGTTTAGTATCTTCCAAAACATCATTCGTCACTAGCTCCTCAGAATTAACATCAACTTCCGCAGTATTTACCGTATCTGTATTGCCGGTTTTCCCTCCCGGGGCATTTTTTGCTTTTGTGGATACCTGACTTTTAGATTTACTACTTCCTATGGAAGTACTCTGAGAATTAGCGCCTCCATTCACAGCACCTGTTCCGCCTGTATTTGAGTTTTGTCCGCTTCTCTGTTCTTTAGGTATACCAACAACCCAAACACTCAGGTGACTGGTTTCAAATTCCAATACTCCATCCTTAATCATGCTTGGATATTCAGTAAGATTTCCTGCTCCATCATCAAGGAATAGCTTAACATCCTTTTCATTCTTAAGATTATCCGGAAGTTTTATCTTAACTCTAATCTTTCCTCCATTGGTTAATTTTGAAACGGAGATTTCATTATTTGCACTATCCCCTAGCTGAATATTGTATGCAATATATTTTCCCTCAACCATCAAGGCAAAATGTCTTGCCTCTTCAGGTTTAACCTGTAGGGTAACCCCGCTGATATCCATTGCATTAGGTAATTCCACCTCCACATTATTGTCACTTCCATAAATCTTACTTTGAATATTTTTAATATTCAGATTCACCTTATAGGTGGGTCTTGTACTGCTGTTCCTGTCGTTGGCTGTAAATATCAGAGTCATCTTACCGTCACTATCAGGAGTGAATTTATAGATTGAAGCAGCATTTACAGGTTCCTTACCGTCAATGGAAACTGTATATTCCAAATTATCCTTGTCATTATCTATAAATATCTTAGATAAATCCAGTGTAAATTCCTCACCTAAATTCATTGATACTTCTGTCTCAGCCTCTGTTCCTGAAACAAGCTTCGGCGCCCTGTTAATTTTAATAAGACAAATATACGGCTCCTTTTCTCCCTTTTGCATAACCACTCTTATAAGTCTTTTATCCGGAATACTATCATACTGTCTGGTAATATCCCTTTTCCCGTTAATATAAACATTAGTGTCCGAATCTGCTGAAACATTAATATCAAGCTTATCACTGTCGCTATCAAAAATACTAAATGACCCACTTTCTCCAAGACTAACATTATTACCGTTTATTTTAACGGTTCCTGGAGCAGTTTTTCCCACATCCCCACCGGTAGGGGTGGGAACAACTACAGCATTTACTTCTGTAGACTTCTCACCTATGGCACCGGCATAAATATTGGAGGCGGTCTGTACCTTTACATAATTAATACTGTCAAGCCTTACAGGCTTTCCTGACTTATCCACTGCCCATTCCAAATCAAAACCGTCACCATAGCCCTCTCTATCCTCACAATAAGGATTGCCTGCCTCTCTGGTTAATGTAATATTCTCTCCGGTGCCGTTTACCATTTTTGAATTTGTATGTGTATCTGCATATCCCCAATCCGGAAAGGCTGCTGCTAATGTTCCATACTGATCCTTTGCCTTAACATTTAACAGCAATCCTGTAAGGGTCATATCTGTTTCCTCTCCATCTTTCCATGGATAAAGAGGATAGTTTTCCTCTATTGGATAGAATGCCCTATATACTTTATCTGACCTGCCGATACTGTCTTTATAACTGCAATTAAAATTTTTAAGTACCGTATCATATTCTTCCCTGTGATATGTAATACTGTAGTCCCAAAGGGCATGATTCTCATAGTGGTCAGAGCCTGCCAAAGTATACCAGGTGTTTCCATCCTGTGACACCAACACGTTTCCCGGCTCGGAAAAGCCCTGGCTTCCATTGCTGTTTCCATATACAATAAAATCTATCCCATATTTATTATTTGGATTATTCCTAATGGGGTCATCATATTTGTATACAATATATCCGCCAAAATTGCCAAGAGATATTGGTGTATTCCAGCTTCCGTTTCCAAGAAGAGATTTTTCCGGATACATACCAAAAGTGCCGCCGTTGGTATATTGGCTTCCAGGAACTAAATATTCCACCACTCCATTGGGCATTCCCTCTGTGAATACTTGCTTTGATATATTAAATTTAATATCCTTTGTTAGAGATTTTCCTTCAAATTTAATGGATGAAAGATACTTATGGTTTTTTATATTTGTATTAAGGCTCAATCTAATTATACCATTAGTATCAGGCTCAATTTTATTGCTTTCATCTTCCTGGATTTTATCTCCACTATACAATGACACTCCATTTTTTAATTTAATAGTTAATTCCACCTGTTCACAGTCACCGGGAACCACAATTTCCTGTTTCCCCGGAGTACAAAAATATCCCTGTGATACTTGAATATCGCTAATATCTAAGCTGTCTATTAAATCCTTAGTTATATCCACCTGCTCAATATCAAAAGTATAAACCTTCTCCTGGATAAAGGGATTTGCCATGCCTGCCTTTACATTATCAGAATAGGTTTTATTGGAGCATACTGCAATTTTAACCTGAGCCTTTTTATCTGCTATCGCTATATTCTCTATTATACCGCTGTTATCTACAGCCTTATATTCACCCCCGTTAACACTTGTCATTACCACAGCTTCCATATCAGTAGTATTATAGGATAGATTATATTTATCACCGTCATTATATACAAATACCTTGCGCTCCGTTATATCCCCATCAAACCTATTTTCATTTATATATACATTGTCCTTCATATACATTGATGTCCCCTCAGGGTATCCATTATATAATGGGTATTGGTGAAATGCTCTATCTATTGGCATTACACCGGCAGATTTTAATTTAGCTTCATCAGATTTGTCTTTAGTTACATTAAATATATAATCTGTTTTATTATTTTCATTATTTGAATCTACTATAGTAAATATTACTTTATTTTCACCTGAATGAAGAGGTGTAGTAATCTGACCAAATGGCGGAAGTTTCTCTTTTTCCTCTGTTCCGTCCGGTCTATAGGAAGTTCTATAAATATCATATTTTGAATAATCAGTAAACACATGATAAGTCAATCCTACATCGGGAGAGTTATCCTTTGCGGTTAAATTATATACAAATTTAGTAGGGGAAAAGCCTTCCCACCCATCAAATTTAGACGAATTGTAAAACCCAAAATCCTTAAAATAAGGCGCCTCCTTTGACCTTGCCACCATAAGCTTATAAATTATTTTAGCGGGCTTACCATCATTAATACGGGAGGATGTGGCAGAAATAACGGTTTCCCCCTCTTTCTTTGCCACAACATGCCCATTTCCATCTACAGTTGCCACGGTGCTGTCACTGCTTGTCCAAGTAATCACTTCATCAGGTGTTTCTGTTAATACCTCCAAATCAAAGCTATTTCCAGGTAAAACAGGAGGTTCCAATTCAGTTTTAGTCCTTATTATCAGACCCTTAACCCTTACATTCATTTCCCTGGTGATAACCTCATCACCTAAATCCAGAGTATATGTGATTTTAGTAGTTCCCGGGCGTAGCGGCTTAGGTGTTCTATTATCTTCAATAACAATAATTGATGGGTCATCTGAGGTGAGCACACCGCCTGCTCCATAACCGTAATAATCATAATATGTCAATGGCATGCCTATAGGAATAGCTTTATTAGGGCTTCCATCTTCAGTTAATGCAACCTCCATATCCCTAAGCTGTGGTACCATGGGAACTATCACCACATCATATTTTATTTCAACACTCGGATTGCTTTTTTTCTTGGCAGTAAAGCCAACGCTACCTCCACCATTTTTATAATGCTTACTATCTGTTTTTATTGTTACATATCCGTTTTCATCAATTTCTGCATATCGTTTCCTCCTGTCATCGCTTGTCCACTCCACATCTGCCGGATAACCGTTTTCATCTACTGCAGAAAGCTGAAAGCCTGTTCCCTCACACTTTTCCCCCATATGAATATGTCTGGAATTTACATGAATAAGGTTTGTGGGGTCTACTATTTTAAGGCTCTCTTCCCTTTTTTTAACTGCAATATTATAAACCTTTGCCTCTGCAGGTGCAGGACTCATAGAGGGCCAACCGGGATCTCCGCATATAACTGTTATGACAGTATTGTTTTCCACGGGAATTTCCCTTTTATATCTATAAACAGTATCATCTGCTTTTACCTGGGTCATATAATTTTTATTTGACGCCTCAGGTATAAGAGTAATAGCATTAACCTCTTTAGGAATAGTTAACGTATAGTTATATACATTACCGCTAAAGGCAGGAGAGATTTCCCCTGCACTTATCGCTAAACTCTTAAGGGAATTGTCGGTATTTGTCTCATTTATGCCAAAGCCACCACCTAAATCAACACCCAGATTAAGAGTATACTGTATACGGATATAATCTCCGCTTTGAATCTGTCCATTGGCAACGCTAATTTCTCCAAAGCCTTTATTTACAAACCAGTCATTTAAGGTTCCCATCCAGCCACTGTCATTACTTCCTCTCTCCTTTTCTGACAATCCGCCGATTGATGAAATATATCCGGTATCTGCTCCGACTACCTCCAGATTGTTTGCCTCTGCAAGCCTCACAACTAAAGACATCATACTGTCAGTATCATATAAGTCCACCTCTCCATTAGCCATAATTCCTCTCGGTCCAGGGTCATCCGGGCTTTCAGTCTGGGGTATACTATCCTCAATACTGACATAAACCTTTCCCACCACATTACCTGTTGCCGGAACACCCTCATCTGCCATGGAAATGGCAGATGGACATAAAAACAACAGAATAAGCATAAATGATATAAACTTATTGATGTAGCTTAATTTTCCCTTCCTACACATTTTTCCCTCTCTTTCATAATACCTGTTTAAAATATAAAAAAGGCGGTGCAACCAGTTACCTCTGTATTTAACATAACGCTAATACAGACTCCATAGTGTCGATTGGAATCAGTAACCGATTTGCATTCCACCTTGATGCACAAACTATTTCATGGCTGAGAGTCCCTGACTTTGGCTTTCGCCTACACAGTGGAGGTAAGACCGTGCCGGATTCACACCGGCTTCTCACTTAGCCCAGCCGACATACATACGTACCCTCTGGGGACCAGGAAATTGACGTCTATTCAGTTTTAAACTATGCCCCTGGAAATCAGGGCGAAGTATACTCCGCACAAAAGTGAATTACTTTCATCTAACCCTTTTGGAAAGAGTAGTTCACAGCGGAAAAATTTTATATTTAAGACTTTGCAAGCTAAACCGAATATCAATAATATAAAAAGCGGCTAACTCATAGGATAGCCGCCAATAAGCACATTTATATGGTAAGAGCGACCGGTATGAGCAGAAGCCTCAAGAACAGCTGCGTATCTGACTTATCCTTTTTACAAGGCTTCACAGTGACTCACTCGCCGGGAATTTCACCCGATTCCGCATTTTTGCTGTTCTTTTTAATATATTATGTTATTTTGAATATCATACAATACATTAATTTACTTTTCAAGGCTACATTCTTTATTTCATATTTTTCTCATATATTGCACAAATTACAACTATCAAAATTGGTTATCTATTACAGAGGACAATATTTAAAGTTCAACTGATGGTTCCAATCATTTCTCATATCTTTCATGCACAAAGGAAACAATCAATGCAATAACGTACATTACGATAGTCACCAAAAGAATTGTATTGTAGGTGCCGGAATTCTTAAGGATTAATTCTGAAAGGTTATTGCCGGTCAGTCCTGCAGCTGCCCATGCAGTCAAGGTAAGCCCATGGATTTGGCTCACCTTTTCCATTCCAAATTCCTGAGACAACAGTGCCGGCAAGGTGGCAAATCCCCCACCATATCCTGCATTTATAATAATAAGCAGGGCTATTGTTAGAATACCCCCTATTCCAGAGGTTACAGTAATTGATTTTGTAATAAATCCTATCAGGGATATAAAAATTGCACTTAGGAAAATAATTTTATATACGGTATTTCGACTTTTCATTTTATCGGATATAGCGGCATAACCAATGCGACCTCCTGCATTTGCCAAAGCTGTAATACTTGGAACAACACTTATAATTACAGCCAATACAGTGCTTCCTGCAAAGCTTGTATTCAGTATTTGCTTTTCATAACTAATAAGCATTAGCCCGCAATGTATATTTATAAAAAACATTAGCCAAATTGCCACTAGTTTGGGATTTTTAGACATATTTGCCGCAAATTTTAGAAAGTCTGTATTCCCGGCATTTGCCTCTGTCCAATCATCAGGCTTTTTAATAAGCTTATGACCGATTATCATCATAATAAAGTAAAGCACACCCAGGGCATAAAACATACCGGAAATCCCCGCCTTTGTCAGCAATAATTCCATAATTGGTGTCGCTATGGCTTTTGCCAATCCAAAGCCCATAATGGAAATCCCCGTCGCCATCCCCTTATTATCGCTAAACCAGAGCATAAGGGTCTTTACCGGGGTAATATATCCCACACCCAGCCCTATTCCCATAATTGCTCCATAGAAAATATATATTCCTATTAATGCTGTTGTACCTGAGAAAAAGTTAATACATAAACCGGTTCCCAACATGCCGGCGGTAAAGGCAATGCAGGATAAAAGAGAGGATTTTTTAATGTCCTTTTCAACCATTTTCCCTGCAAATGCGGCAGATAATCCCAAAAAGAATATTGCCAAAGAAAATGCCCATCCTACAGAGAAAACTGACATTCCAATATGCTCTGCAATTGCTTCCTTAAACGTAGACCAGCAATATACGGTTCCAATGCTGCAGTGAATTAAAAGCGCCGGAACTGCAGCTCTTATCCATTTATTATTCATGTATCCCCCTTAAAATACCTTCTCCTTTTACCTTTTAATTATACATTTATCTGTATATAAAACAAATATTTATATACAGTTTCCGGTCAATATAAAACTGCAGACTAATTTATTTCCTTATCATAGTAATTTGGGTGGTCATTGCCGCCTCTAATCCTGTAAGGTCCGCACCCATTACGCCGGTGGCATTCCCATTATCATCAAATGTAATTACTGTAGGTACCATATTCCAATATGTTGTTGCAGGGATTGAAAATCCACCTCCTGTATGCTCTCCAGACTGAATATCACCTTGACCTGTAAATGTTTTAGTGTTTTTATCATAGATACCGACAAGGTGCTCATATCCCGTAAATGAACTGCTGTCAATAGAAAATCCGGAACCATCGCTATAATTTAGAGCATGGGGAGTAAAGCTTATTTCCATAGTACCGTCACTATTAAGATTTACCTTGGCAGGAAAGCTATCCTGTAATCCCTCCCCATTAACTACAGTCATTTCATACTCACCGGATATGCCTGATTTTTCCTTATCGGCGGAATTATTCGTTCTATTATTTTCACTCATAAGCTGTATTTCATTATTTTCCAGCAGTTCACCGTCTCTATAAATATTGCCCTCTCCATCATAATAATAGCTTCCATTAGGAGCGTCTATAGTGATTGAGCCGTCATCCCCCGTCTCAATAAATATCTCATTTTTAACATCTGTTAATTCAAGCTCAGACACACCGTTATTTCCTAAAATTTTATCACTGACCTCATCAGGTATTTCATTTATAACGGCTTCAAAGGCATTGTCTTTTTTGTTCATAGTCTCCCTTATCGTTTTATCATCAATTCCCATTTCTTTTAATATGGTTTCAGCTGCCACTGTATTTTCTTTTTCAGTTCCACACAAAGTGTCCATTAAAGTAAACTCCAGTCCCTCTTTAGTGTGAGTAAATGTACCGCCTAAAATACTTCCATCATTTGAATAGCTGTTATATGCACCTGCTCCATAGGATATCACATTGAATACATCCTCGGTAAATTCGGCAGTTGACTTATCTGTAATTAAATTTCCACCCTTTGCAATAATCTCCTTACCGTTGGTATAAATATTAGAAATATTGGAAAAAACTGCCGCCGTACTAAAGATTTGTCCAATGGGTGCCATTTGTGATGAGGTTTTGCTGCAGGCTTCTGTAACATAATTCCCCTCTCCGTTCGTATAAAGAATAGAACCGGCTTCTCCAATATCAAGCACTGTAGAAATACCGCTCATAACTGTGCCCCCTGTATTTATCACTGCTCCCAATGTAGTGGTTGCAGGAGCTGCCGATACAGCTATAACAAATCCTGCTGCTGTACCGGTTGCCTTTAATGCAACAGCAGTTTGATAGGCAGTATTGGCTTTATCCGCTATATTGCTGTACTCCGCCCCCTGTAAAATATCCTGTGCCTGTTTAAGCTGTGCGTAAGCATGCTTAGCATCTGTATTCAGTTGCTCTGCTAAGGTTCTAATACCTCTCCCTGCCGGAGCCTTATCAAATCTCTCAGTGATATCCCTTGCCCATTTTACTGCCTCTGATTCAGTTTTTGCACAGGCAGTTAAAGAAAGAGGCGTATTAATACTCTCATTTCCCATTGCGGTAAGCTCTTTGTACTCAGGCTTACCCATTGTTTCCTCATCTGTATAAATGCCTGATAAACCTATAAGTGCATTGCTTAGCCGTTCTGCCGCTTCAAAGGATACTACGGTATTCTCAAGCAATACTTCATATTCCTCTATATTTCCGTTTTCTATATCATAATTTAAAAATTCATCCAAATATGCCCTTGCCGTTAGATAACAATTAACTGATAAACCACTTACCAGATATACACAGCTTTCTGTTTCTGATGTTTTCGGAAAATAAACTTCAGAAGCATTTATTCCCAATTCTGCCAAATCCTTTCTTATAACTGACTTGCTTCTTTTGGGGATTATTCCAATACACGAGCTAAGCCCAATAAGCATAGACAAAGATAAAATTATTGCTAAAATACTTTTTAATTTTTTCATGCTTCTTCTCCTTTATTTTCTGATATTAACGGAATTTTGCTTCAAGAATTTATTACAAGATAACTTTAATATATCACAGCATTATAATTGAGTCCAGCCGTATTATGTCATTCCCATAAAGCATATATTAAGCTAAAATTAATATATGCCTCAATCTTCAAATAAAATCTTCACCCTTGATTAAAAGCAAAAATCCACTATAATTTATTTAATAGCCTAATTAATATGCGAAAATAAAACATAAACATTAATCTCACAAAGGGAGGTAGACATGAATTTTACTACAATTATTTTAAAGGAAATTGTTAAAGAAACCAGTGATACCTATAGCTATATTTTTGAAATGCCTATCGGCTATGAATATACCGCAGGACAGCATGCACTTTGGAAAATGACCTCTCATAGAGTCGATGATGGGGATAGGGATACAAGGGTTTTCTCAATTGCTTCAGCACCCGAAGATAATTTTTTAATGTTTACTACAAGGATTACTGAGAAACACACCAGTTTTAAGGAAATCCTTTTAAATAAAATTAAACCCGGTGATGAAATGATGATTGCAGACCCACGGGGTGAATATCGTATTTACAGAGATTTTAAAAATACCTTAATGATTGTTGGCGGAGTTGGTATCACCCCTATTCGCTCTCTGCTGAAAAACTTTGAGGTCAACAATGACAGCAAACATAATATCACTCTCCTTTATTCCGACGAAAGCGGTGAATTTGCCTATGAAAGTACCCTCAGGGGATTCGACAGCAATATGAGTAACCTTGATTTACGATTTATTTCTGATAGAAACAAATTTTTAAACAATATTAATGAATACGCTAAGGAAAACTTGAATAATGCCTGCTACTTAATAGCCGGTTCTCCGGGACTTAACAAGGCTATGTCGGAATTACTGACCGGAATTGGCATTGAAAAGGATAATATCAAAGAGGATATATTTGTGGGATATTAATTCCCTTTGCCATCAATTTATGAACGAAAAAGTCTTACATACTCTGGAATTTGATAAAATAAGGCTGCAGCTTAGTAAGCTTTGTGTCAGTGATACTGCAAAAAATGCTGCAAATAAGCTTTCCCCCGTCAAAGATCCGGATAAGATTAATATACTCCAAAAAAACACCAGCGACGCAGTTTCTCGTATTTTAAAATATAAAACTCCTCCCTTTATCAATCCTGCCAATATTTTTGAATATACTGACAGATTAAAGGTGGGCAGCAGCTTATATATACCGGAATTTTTACATATTCTTTCTCTCCTTAAAGCGGCAAAAAGAATTAAATCCATGGGAAGCGGCAGCGGTGCTAAGGAGATTACCGACTCACTTTCAGACTATTTTGCCAATTTAAAGTCTAATCCCGAACTTATTAGGGAAATTGAAAGCGTAATTATCTCTGAAAGCGAAATATCAGACAACGCTTCCCCACAGCTTTATTCAATAAGAAACAATATCCAAGCCTGCAAAAATAAGGTTCATGAGAAGCTTCAGTCTATGCTGATAAGCTTGAAGGATTATTTGCAGGATTCTGTAATTACTCAGCGCTCCGGCAGATATTGTCTGCCCATTCTTGCTACCCATAAGGGAAAGGTTCCGGGAATGGTACATGATCAAAGCAGCAGCGGTCAAACCCTTTTTATTGAGCCTATGCCTATTGTGGAACTTAATAACAGGCTTAGAGAACTAATATTGGAGGAAAAAGAGGAAGTCAACCGTATTCTGGCTGATTTAAGCCTTAAAATAGGTGAACATACAGAAGATTTGGAAAATAATTACAGGCTTATTACCAGGCTTGATTTTATATTCGCAAAGGCAGCACTGGCACTGGATATGAATGCCATGCAGCCAAATATTGTAAGAAACGGCGGAGTAAATCTTAAATCTGCCAGGCACCCGCTTATTTCTAAGGATATATGTGTGCCCATTGATATCCGCTTAGGCGAGGAATTTAATCTGCTGATTATAACAGGACCTAACACAGGCGGTAAAACCGTCTCACTCAAAACGCTAGGCCTATTATCTATAATGGCACAGTGCGGACTCCATATTCCTGCCAAGGAGGAAAGCAGACTCCCTATATTCTCCTATATCGGTGCGGATATCGGGGACGAACAGTCTATTGAACAATCCCTTAGTACATTTTCGTCCCATATAACGAACATAAAACGAATCATTGGAGATATGGAGAAATTTTCATTTAAAGAAAATAACTGCCTCTTACTTTTTGATGAACTTTGTGCTGGCACTGACCCTAAGGAAGGGGCTGTACTTGCAACCTCAATTTTGGAATATTTACATCAAAAAAATATATATACAATGGCAACTACCCATTATTCCGAACTTAAAACCTATGCTATTGCCACAAAGGGTGTGGAAAATGCTTCTATGGAATTTGATATTACCACACTAAGCCCCACCTATCACCTTTCTATAGGTGTACCTGGCAAAAGCAATGCATTTGCTATATCCGAAAAACTGGGAATCCCCGGCGAGATAATCGAAAATGCCAGGAAAAAGCTTACTGCCAGAGATATTTCTGTGGAAAATCTGTTTTCTGAACTTGAAATCAAAAGAGCTGAGCTGGAAAGAGAAAAAGAAAAAATTATTTCTGACAAAGATGAAATTGATAAAGCAAAAGCTCTTGTTAAAGCAAAGGAGGAAAAATTAAACAGACAAAAAGATGATATTCTGAATAAAGCTAATCAAAAGGCATATAATATACTGCGGGATGCAAAGGAAAGTGCAGATCTTGCCATACGAAATATTAATAAGTATGGCGGAATAAGCCCCGATATGTCCATGCTGGAAAAAACCCGGTCAGGTATCGGAAAAAAATTAAAAAACAGACAGGAAAAATCTATTGCCGGTACTGATAGCAATATCGGCAGGGGCAAATTATCCCCGGATAAGATAAAAATAGGTGATCTGGTATACATAAATTCTTTGAATACACAGGGAATAGTTCAAGCCCTCCCAAATGAAAAAAAAGAGCTTGAAGTGCAGATGGGTATTCTGCGATCCAGAGTAAAGCTTAACGATCTTTCACCGGTTAATGAGGATACTGCTTCTAATAAGGATCGACTGCAGGCTGAAAGCAATTCTTTATCTCTTTCAAAAGCAAGCAGTATTTCCTCTGAAATCAAGCTTATCGGCATGACCGGGGATGAGGCGGAAATGATATTGTCCAAATATTTGGATGATGCATATATTTCCAGACTATCCTCTGTAAGGATAGTTCACGGAAAGGGTACCGGGGTCCTTAGACAGGTGGTTTCTGAACACCTTAGAAAACACCCCCTCATTAAAGAATATCACCTTGCAGAATATGGAGAAGGTGACAGCGGTGTAACAATTGCACATTTCACATAGCAGCCGTTTTAATCTTCAATATAGTCATTATATATCCCTTTATTGTCACTTAGCACATAAAATCAACGTTTAGCACATTACTATTTACAAAAACAGTTTACACATTAATAATATAGAGGTTATTTATAAATTTAAAGGAGGATTTTTTATGAAGAAGAAGTTGCTTATGATTATTATGGCTACGGTAATGACTACTGCACTTTTTACCGGATGCACAGACGACACCGCGGATGATACGGTAGCAGATAGTGCTATGGTACAGTCAGAGGATCCGGATATGCAAGAGCAAGAGGAAAGCCTGTCTGATATGCTTTCAGATATTCTGACTGTCGGATATGCTGGTAAGGATGAAAGCGGAGCAGATATATATTGGGCCGTGGATGACGAAGTAACTATGGGGCTTTTTGTTTACGTTCCACAGGATTCTGATCCCGTGGTTTTAGCAGGTGATATTACTCATAATGATGACGATTCCTGGAACATTACTGACAGTGAAAGCGGCGATTCACTTAACCTGACAGTAGACATGACCTCTGACGATGACGGAGAAACCGTCTACATGCTGACAGCTGAAAACGGAGCCATCGGTGCATTGTATGAGGTTCCGGTATCTAATGTTTTAGACGCGATGGAAGCATTATAAAATTATTAATATAAACATTAAATACCCCGACAATTGTCGGGGTATTTTTGATTTATATAAATGTAAAACTCAAAATTCTAAACCGCTGAGTTCTATACAAGTTCCAGCATTACCTCTAATGCTCCGTCACCTTTTCTTTGACCTATCTTAATGATACGGGTAAATCCACCGTTACGTCCGGTATACTTAGGCGCTATATCATCAAACAGCTTAGCAACTAAATCTACTTCCTTAACATCTCTTTTCTTCCCTGGATTTTCCTTAACCGTATACAGGGTCTTCATAATCTGGCGTCTGCCATGAAGTCTTGAGGGTTTATCAACCTTAATTTTTCTGTCTATGGTTTCAAATACAGAAACCTTCTTGCCATCAACCACTTCCTTAACTCTCTTGCCGGAAGCGTCCTTTTTGGCAACCTTTGTCGGAACTGTTTTCTCTTCAAAATTATCCTTCTCACGTATAGCTATAGCTATAATACCCTCAGCAATCTTAGCCACTTCCTTAGCCTTAGCCTCTGTGGTAATTATTTTGCCGTGGTGTATAAGATTTGTAACCTGATTTCTAAGTAAAGCCTTCCTTTGAGAAGATGTTCTGCTTAATTTTCTATATCCTGACATAATACTAACTCCTACTCATCTGAATCCTTTAAGGAAAGACCTAATTCCTTAAGCTTATCAAATACTTCATCTAATGATTTTCTACCTAAATTTCTAACCTTCATCATTTCCGCCGGTGTCTTTTGGGTAAGCTCACTCACTGTATGGATACCTGCACGCTTAAGACAATTAAAGGAACGTACACTAAGCTCCAATTCATCTATTGCCATATCTCCCACATGAGGTGCCTTTTCCTCTGTAACCTCCGGCATAATCTCTAAATCAATATTTTTATCAGACAAGTGCATGAAAAGCTTTAAATGCTCGCTCATAACCCTAGCCGCCAGGCTAACTGCCTCATCCGGATGAAGTGAACCATTTGTATATACTTCAAGTGTAAGCTTATCGAAGTCGGTTACCTGATCCACACGGGTATCCTCAACTCTCATATTCACACGCTCAATTGGAGTGAAAACTGAGTCAATGGGAATAACGCCTATGGGGGTATCCTCTGTTTTATTTTTATCCGAGCTTACATACCCACGTCCATTTGTAATGGTAAATTCAATCTCAAGGCTGGACTTGCTGTCCCCGGTAAGATTGGCGATTACATGATCAGGGTTCATAACCTCTATATCTTCATCAAACTTTATATCAGAAGCTTTTACAACTCCCTCACCGCTGAAACTTAAATATGCGGTCTTTGACTCAAACATATTTCCATTATTTCTAAGGGCAAGCTCCTTAATATTCATTATTATTTCGGTAACATCTTCCTTTACACCGGGAATTGTTTCAAATTCGTGGAGAACTCCGTCTATCTTAATCTGACTAACTGCTGTTCCGGGAAGGGATGAAAGCATAATTCTTCTAAGGGAATTACCAAGAGTTGTCCCATATCCTCTCTCTAAAGGTGAGATAACAAATCTTCCATATTTTCCATCAGATGATAGCTCTGCTACATCTATATTGGGCTTTTCAAAATCCAGCATTATATTTAGACCTCCTTCTTCTTAGATACCTACCACTGTCCGGCTTTCAGCTATTATTTAGAATAAAGCTCGACTATAAGCATCTCATTTACAGGAACATCTATCTGTTCTCTTCCTGGGAATTCCTTAACTGTTCCCTTTAAGTTTTCCTGATCAAAATCTAACCATTCAGGTACAAGTCTTCCACCTGTAGCCTCAACAATATCCTTTACCCTCTGCAGGCTCTTTGCCTTTTCAGCCACTTCAATAACATCCCCGGGCTTTACGGCATAGGAAGGGATGTTAATAACCTTTCCGTTTACAGTTACCAGCTTGTGGTTTACTACCTGACGTGACTCTCTTCTGGTTCTGGCAAGACCAAGTCTAAATACCACGTTATCAAGACGTGTTTCCAATAACTTCATCAGGTTTTCACCTGTCATGCCTTTCTGCCTTTCAGCCTTTTCGTAGTAATTGTGGAAAGGCTTTTCAAGAATGCCATAAATGAACTTCGCCTTCTGCTTTTCTCGAAGCTGAAGGGCATATTCAGAGGGCTTACGTGTATTCCTTTGGGGATTACGCCTGGATTTTTTATCAATTCCCAGGTAAGAAGGTTCTATTCCCAGGGTTCTACATCTCTTGAGTATAGGGGTTCTATTAACTGCCATGTTATTCTCCTCGCTATTAGCTAATAATTAAACTCTTCTTCGCTTAGGGGGACGACAACCATTGTGAGGTACAGCAGTGACGTCACGAATGCTTAATACATCAATGCCGCAGGTTGCAATCGCACGAATTGCCGCCTCTCTGCCTGATCCCGGTCCCTTTACCATAACATCTACACTTTTTAATCCATGGGGAAGAGCTGCCTTAGCTGCTGTTTCAGCTGCCATCTGTGCGGCATAGGGGGTAGATTTCCTTGAACCTCTAAATCCTAAGCCACCGGCAGACGCCCATGAAATCGCATTTCCCTGAGTATCTGTAATCGTTACAATAGTGTTATTAAAGGAGGCCTGAATATGCACCTGTCCTCTCTCAATATTCTTCTTGACACGTTTCTTATTTGTCCTTCTGGTAACCTTTGCCATTTTACCTATCCTATCTTTCTATTACTCCACAATCAACTATTTCTTCTTATTAGCAACCGTCCTCTTGGGACCTTTTCTAGTTCTGGCATTAGTCTTAGTCTTTTGTCCTCTAACAGGAAGACCCTTTCTGTGACGAATCCCACGATAGCAGCCTATCTCCTGAAGTCGCTTAATATTAAGAGCAACATCCCTTCTTAAGTCACCCTCCACCATGATATCCTTATCATCAATAGCGTCTGCAATTTTCTTAACCTCTTCATCAGTAAGATCCTTAACTCTGGTATCTGGATTAACGCCTGCAGCCTCTAAAATACGAATTGAGGTAACTCTACCAATCCCATATACATAGGTAAGTCCTATCTCAATACGCTTTTCTCTGGGTAAATCAACACCTGCTATACGCGCCATTACTATCTCCTTTTCTGATTGTGTCCTGTAGAAATATCTACTTAAAATTTATAACCTTAAATTGAAGCGAAATGCTCCATATAATATTAACCTTGTCTCTGTTTATGTTTGGGGTTTTCACAAATGATTCTTATGCGACCCTTTCTCTTAATAACTTTGCATTTATCGCAAATCGGTTTAACCGACGCTCTGACCTTCATTGCAAAACTCCTTTCAACACTGTAAAATATAGGCTTTTACATAAATCTGCTACGTTTTTACAAAAAACGTGCACGTTATATTATACACACCTTTAACCCTTAAGTCAATGAATTTATTTATCTCTCCAAATAATTCTTCCCTTAGTAAGGTCATAGGGGGACATCTCAATAGTTACTTTGTCACCAGGGAGTATACGTATGTAGTTCATTCGCAATTTCCCGCTTATATGTGCTAGGATTTCATGTCCGTTTTCAAGCTCTACCTGAAACATCGCATTAGGCAACTTCTCTAAAACAGTACCTTCCACCTCTATAACATCTGTTTTTGACATTCAACTCTCCTTAAAGGTTTTATATAGCTTAATAATTTTTCTAAGACTAAAATCATCTAATATTTCCATGTCTGTAAGCAAATCCTCCACTTCACGGGGAAGCTTTTTAATAATCTGGATATGCTTAACATTCTTTTTCTTAGGATTGGATATTATCCTGTACTTACCATCCGATAAAAATACTGTTTCCTTATCCGCCCCCACAATAACATATATCCTTTTTTTATCGTGACCAGCCTTAGAGTAAGCCAGATTAATTTCCATATTACCCGATAATAGCTTTTATCTCATTAAAGATATCTGTCATATCGCCTGTACCGTCAATAGTCTTTAATATCCCCTTGTTACCATAAAAATCTATTAACGGACTGGTTTTTTCATGGTAAACCGTAAGGCGATTTTTAACAGTTTCCGGTTTGTCATCATCTCTTATGATAAGGTTTCCATGGCAAACGTCACATACCGACTCCTCCTTAGGGGGCATTGTAACTGTATGATATATTTTCCCACACTCTGAGCAGGCACGTCTTCCTTTCATCCTGTCCACAATATGCTCGTCAGGCACATCAACATTAATAGCAAAATCTATTTGGGCAGACATTTTGGTTAGGATTTCATCCAAAGCCTCTGCCTGAGGTACCGTTCTCGGAAATCCATCCAATATAAATCCATCCTTACAATCATCCTTCTGAACTCTATCTGCCACCAAATCACAAGTTAATTCATCAGGAACAAGTTCTCCTGCCTCCATATAAGCAGAAGCCTTCTTCCCTAACTCTGTTTTATTTTTTATATTCTCACGGAATATATCCCCCGTGGAGATATGAGGTATCTTATAAAACTCTGAAATTTTTTCTGCCTGAGTACCTTTCCCTGCTCCGGGAGCACCTAACATAATTATTTTCATGACAAAAACCCCTTATAATTTCTAACTAACATTTGTGACTCAATTTGCTTAAGTGTCTCTATAATAACTCCCACGATAATGATGATTGAGGTCCCGCCAAAGGAAACATCTGCATTAAATACACCATTAAAGAAAATAGGGAGTACAGCAACTATCGCAAGCCCTATGGCACCTATAAATACAATATTTCCAAGTATTGCATTAAGATATTCGCTGGTGGGCTTCCCCGGACGAACTCCCGGAACCGAACCTCCATTTTTACGCATATTTTCTGCAATTTCCATTGTATTAAAGGTAACTGATGTGTAGAAGTAAGCAAAAGCGATTATCAGCAGAATATATACCGCTGCACCAACTGAATACTTCCAGTTACTGGGATTGAACCAATTTGACTGGTTAAGACCCTTTAATATTTCATACCCAAATCCCGTTCCTTGAGTCTTGCCCACGAAAGATGCAATAACAACAGGAGTCTGCATAATAGACTGGGCAAAAATTACAGGTATAACACCCGAGGTGTTAACTTTCATGGGAATAAATGTACTATTCCCGCCAACTGCTCCTCTGCCTGCCATACGCCCTGAATACTGAATAGGAATTCTCCTCTCAGCACCCTGTAGTACAACCACCAGAACTACAACCGCCACAATAACCAACATTATTATAACGGCAGCCAACGTACCCTTAGCAGGAGTTTTTCCGGCAATAAACTGGGTATACAGCTTTGATAGATCCGAAGGTATTCTGGAAACTATATTGATTGTAAGGACAATACTTATACCGTTTCCAATCCCCTTCTCCGTTATTCGTTCACCAATCCACATCAAAACAGCAGAACCGCCTGTCATACAGGCAATAACTGTAATAACATAAACAGCATTAAATTCTGTTAGATAACCGCTGCGTCCAAAGCCTATAGCCAATGCAGCAGATTCCATAATGGAAAGCCCGATGGTAAGATACCTTGTAGCTTGAACCAGCTTCTTCCTGCCATGCTCACCATCTCTTTGCATTTCCTCAAGCTTGGGAAAGGCTATTGTAAGGAGCTGTATAATAATGGATGAAGTAATGTAAGGGGTAATGTTCAATGCAAACACCGACATTCTTTCCATAGAACCACCGGTAATTGCATCAAAGAAATTTAATGCTCCGTCCGCATTTGAAAAAAGTTTAGCAAATACTCCCGGTGCAACACCCGGTATGGGAAGCATGGAACCGAACCTTACAACGATTAACATTAAAAAAGTATAAAATATTCTCTTCCTGATATTTGCTATTTTAAATGCGTTACGTAAAGTCTCCAGCATTATACCACCTCTATGCTTCCGCCTGCACTTTCAATCTTGCTCTTTGCACTCTCAGAGAATGCGTTTGCTTTAACTACAAGCTTTTTGGTAAGCTCTCCATTCCCAAGAACCTTAACTCCATCAAGCTCACGTCTAACTATTCTTTTTTCAATAAGATCAGCAATTTCAATAGTTGCACCATCTTCAAATACTTCCAATGCACTTACATTTACAATTGCTATTTCCTTATGATTTATACATTTAAATCCACGCTTGGGAATTCTCCTGTATAAAGGCATTTGACCTCCCTCAAATCCGGGACGAGTACCACCGCCTGAACGAGCCTTTTGTCCTTTATGACCCTTACCTGCAGTCTTACCAGTACCAGAAGCATGACCTCTGCCTATTCTTTTATTATCACGCTTTGAGCCATCGGCAGGCCTTAAGTTGGATAAATCCATACCTTTTTCCTCCTAAATCGATTCTAGACTTCTTCCACCTTAACAAGGTGATTTACTCTTCTTACCATTCCGCGAATTGCCTCATTATCAGGCATTTCAACTGTTTTCCCTAACTTCCTAAGACCAAGCGCTTCAACAGTCTTTTTATTCTTGGGCACAGCACCGATGGCAGATTTTACAAGTGTTATCTTTAATTTCTTAGCCATGATTCTCTCCTTAACCAAGTATCTCTTCTACGGTTTTTCCACGAAGTTTTGCAATTTCCTCAGGAGTACGCAGCTGATTTAATGCATCTATTGTTGCCAGTACAACATTCTGCTTGTTAGATGAACCAAGGGACTTTGTACGAATATTGTTAATTCCTGCAAGCTCACAAACACTACGGGCAGGACCGCCTGCAATGATTCCTGTTCCCTCGGGAGCCTTCTTTAACAGCACCTGGGCACCTGTATGTTTACCTTGAATATCATGGGTAATACTGTTGTTTTCATCTCTGGCAACGGATATAAGCCTCTTGGCTGCATCCTCCTTGCCTTTTCTTATTGCTTCAGGAATTTCTGTAGCCTTTCCGAGTCCGGCACCAACATGACCGTCCTTGTCACCGACTACAACAAGAGCTGAAAATCGCATATTACGTCCACCTTTAACTACCTTGGTAACACGCTTTATAGCAACTACCCTTTCCTCAAGCTCCATTTCGCTTGTATCTATAATATCACGCTTCATATAGTGCTCCTCCTAGAATTTAAGACCAGCTGCTCTCGCAGAATCAGCCAATGCTTTTATTTTACCGGCATATATAAATCCACCTCTGTCAAAAACAACTGTTTCTATGCCCTTTTCAAGCGCCCTCTTTGCTACAGTTTCTCCAAGGCTCTCTGCAGCCTTAGTATCATCTGTATTTTCAAGAGTTTTTGACAGCTCCTTTTCAAGAGTAGAAGCAGAAACTAATGTATTGCCTGCAATATCATCTATTATCTGAACATACATATGCTTATTGCTTCTAAAAACTGAAAGTCTAGGCTTATCGGCAGTACCGGAAAGGTGAAAGCGAAGCCTTTTATGCTTCTTTGCGCGGATTTCCGCTCTGGATTTTTTCTTAATCATTTTTCCTCCTTTGGGATTTATATTCCCTGCACATTACCGATTACTTTCCTGTCTTACCGGCTTTTCTCCTGATGTGCTCTGTTTCATATTTAATACCTTTGCCCTTATACGGCTCAGGTTTTCTCTTCTCTCTTATTTCCGCTGCATACTGACCAACTTTTTCCTTGTCAATGCCAAAAACAGTAATCTTATTACCTTCAACGGTTGTCTCTAATCCTTCAGGATCTTCCATTTCTACAGGATGTGAATATCCAAGGTTAAGAGTAAGAGTCTTCCCCTGCTTTCCAGCTCTGTATCCAACACCGTTTACCTCTAATACCTTTGAATACCCTTCTGTAACTCCAATAATCATATTATTTAGAAGAGTCCTTGTAAGACCATGAAGAGATTTCATTCTCTTTGTTTCATTCGGTCTTTTAACCAATAGAGTATCTCCATCTCTTTCAATAATTAAATCTGCCGTGAGAGTTCTCTCTAAGGTACCCTTTGCACCCTTTACCGTCACGTGATTATTTTCTGCAATGTCCACAGTTACACCACCGGGAATCGCGATCGGCATTCTTCCTATTCGTGACATGCCACACCTCCTATTATATTATGTTAAATTACCAAACAAAAGCCAGTACTTCTCCGCCAACTTGAAGCTTACGCGCTTCCTTATCTGTTATTATTCCCTTATTTGTGGAAATAATAGCAACCCCTAAACCACCTAATACCTTAGGTATATCCTCTTTTCCGGCATATATTCTAAGACCGGGCTTGGAAATCCTCTTTAATCCTGTAATAATCTTTTCTTTTCTCAATCCATTGTACTTCATTGTTACATGGATATTGTCCATTTTTCCGTCATTCACAATATCGTATTTCTCGATATATCCTTCGTCCACAAGAATATTCGCTATAGCCAACTTCATTTTTGAAGAGGGAATATCTACCGTATCATGCTTTGCCGTATTAGCGTTACGGATTCTTGTAAGCATATCCGCTATGGGATCAGAAGTCATCTTCATTATAATACCTCCGTTAAACTCTGGCTTACCAAGAAGCCTTTTTCACACCGGGAATCTGTCCCTTATAAGCAAGCTCCCTGAAACAAACTCTGCATATGCCGTACTTACGTAAAAATGCGTGAGGGCGACCGCAAATCTTACACCTGGAATACTCCCTGGTGGAAAACTTTTGTTTCCTCTGTTGCTTTTCTTTCATTGCTTTTTTTGCCATGGGAATTTCCTTTCTATTTTACAAATGGCATTCCGAAGAATCTAAGGAGTTCCCTTGCTTCTTCATCAGTATTTGCTGTTGTTACAAAAATAATATCCATTCCCCGCACCTTATCAATCTTGTCATACTCTATCTCCGGAAAGATAAGCTGCTCCTTGATACCTAAGGAATAGTTCCCTCTGCCGTCAAAGGAATCGGCGCTTACACCTCGAAAGTCACGTACTCTGGGAAGGGCAAGGTTTATAAGTCTGTCTGCAAACTCATACATACGCTTTCCTCTTAAAGTACATTTGCAGCCAATGCCCATACCCTCACGAATCTTAAAATTCGCTACTGACTTTTTTGCCTTGGTTATAACGGCCTTTTGTCCCGTAATAGCCTCTAAATCAGCCAGGGCACTATCAAGTATTTTTTGATTTTCTTTGGCTTCACCCACGCCCATATTAACAACTATTTTCTCAAGCTTGGGAACTTCCATAATATTCTTGTAACCAAACTTTTCAATCATAGCTGGTGCTATCTCTTTGTCGAACTGCTCTCTTAATCTGCTCACAACAAAGCTCCTCCTTACTACTTATCGATTACTTCGCCTGTGCTCTTGGCGTAGCGAACCTTTTTGCCGTCTTCTATCTTAAATCCAACTCTTGTAGGTTTACCACCCTGAAGAAGCATTACATTTGAAATATCAATAGGGCGTTCACTTTCAACAATTCCACCCTGCTGATTTGCCAGGGACGGCTTAGTATGCTTTTTAACCATACGTACTCCCTCAACAAGGACTCTGTTTTTCTTACGGTCAATGTCAATGACCTTGCCCTCGCTGCCCTTATCTGCACCGGCAATCACACGAACTGTATCACCTTTTTTGATTTTTAACATATCAATTCCTTCCTTCTTTGGCTTGCTTTAGTCTATACTTCCTAAAGCACCTCAGGTGCTAGAGAGATAATCCTCATAAACTGCTTTTCACGAAGCTCCCTTGCTACAGGTCCAAATATACGAGTCCCTCTTGGGGTTTTATCGTCCTTAATTATAACGGCTGCATTTTCATCAAATTTGATATAAGCTCCGTCTTTTCTCCTTGCACCATGCTTCGAACGAACAACTACAGCTTTCACCACATCACCCTTTTTAACAACACCACCGGGAGATGCGTCCTTAACTGTTGCAATTATAATGTCGCCAATATTTGCATATCTCCTAACAGAGCCGCCCATAACACGGATAACTAGAAGCTCTTTTGCACCTGTATTGTCGGCTACCTTTAATCTGCTTTCCTGCTGTACCACCTTAAGCCTCCTTTGCGAATAAATTATTTGGCTTTCTCAACGATTTCCGTAAGTCTCCAGCGTTTATCCCTGGAAAGAGGTCTTGTTTCCATAACTCTTACGGTATCACCTATTCCGGCTTCATTATTTTCATCGTGTGCCTTAAGCTTATATGTTCTCTTAACAATTTTCTTGTATAAGGGATGGCGAACATTGTCCTTTACGGCAACTACAATCGTTTTATCCATTTTGTCAGACACAACAATGCCGGTTCTTGTTTTTCTTAAGTTTCTATCTGCCACTTTGCTTTTCCTCCAATATTAAGCTGTTTTGCTGTTCTCTGTTATTACGGTTTGGATACGTGCAATATTACGTCTTACCTCTTTAATCCTACCCGTATTTTCAAGCTGGTTTGTAGCAAGCTGAAATCTTAAGTTGAAAAGTTCCTTCTTGGCCTCAGTTAACTTAGCATTTAACTCTTCATTTGATTGTTTTCTTAATTCTTCCAGTAAATTTGTAGACTTCATATCACTCACCGCCTTCCAAATCTGCTCTAGATGCTATCTTACACCTGCATGGGAGTTTGTGCATAGCAAGCCTTAACGCTTCTCTTGCAACCGGTTCTGCTACCCCGGCTATTTCAAACATAACTCTGCCCGGCTTTACCACTGCCACCCAGTAATCCACAGCACCCTTACCTTTACCCATTCGGGTTTCAGCCGGTCTGGCTGTAACAGGTTTATCCGGGAATATTTTTATCCAAACTTTACCGCCACGCTTTATGTGTCTTGTCATAGCTACACGGGCAGCCTCAATTTGATTGGATGTTATCCAGCAAGGATCCTGAGATACTATACCAAATTCACCATATGTGATTTTGTTGCCTCTATTGGCCTTACCTCTCATGTTTCCGCGGAACTGCTTTCTCCGCTTCACTCTCTTGGGCATTAACATTACCTGTCTCCTCCTTCCCTTTTACGTCTTGGTCTAGAAGGTGTCGGCTCCACTACTTGTACACCCTTTTTTTGGGGAAGAATTTCTCCCTTGTATATCCATACCTTTACGCCAATTTTCCCATAAGTTGTATCCGCCTCTGCAAAACCATAGTCAATATCTGCCCTTAATGTCTGCAAAGGTATTGTTCCCTCATTATATGTCTCTACTCTTGCCATGTCAGCACCACCCAAGCGTCCTGCAACAGAAGCCTTTATTCCATACACTCCAGCCTTCATGGAACGTCCCATGGCAGACTTCATCGCCCTTCTGAAGGAAACACGATTTTCCAGCTGACCTGCTATATTCTCCGCAACAAGTTGAGCGTCACGGTCAGGTCTTTTCACTTCCTTGATATCAATAGAAAGCTTATCCTTTGATAGCTTTTGTATCTCATTTTTAATCTTTTCAATTTCAGTGCCGCCCTTACCGATTACTATACCGGGCTTTGCAGTGTAAACCAGCACTCTTACTCTTCCGGCGGCACGCTCTATCTCAATTTTAGATATGCCGGCAGCATAGAGTTTTTTCTTTAGAAACTGTCTAATCTTGTAATCTTCCACAAGATAGTCAGCGAAATCCTTGTGATTTGCGAACCATACAGAGTCCCATCCTTTTATGATTCCAACTCTAAGTCCGTGGGGATTAACCTTCTGACCCATTTGCTTCCTCCTTTATTTCTCGTCAAGCACAATTGTAATGTGGCTTAATCTCTTCTCAATACGATACGCTCTACCTTGAGCCCTGGGACGAATTCTCTTCATTGTGGGTCCCTTATTGGCATAACACTCTGCAATGTAAAGATTTTTAGGGTTTAATCCGTTATTATTCTCTGCATTCGCAATTGCACTCTTTAGAAGCTTTCCAATAACGGTTGACGCATATCTGGGGCTGTATGAAAGAATACCAAGTGCTGATGTAACATCTTTACCCCTTATAGCGTCAAGCACAAAACACGCTTTGGTTACAGGCATTCTTGCATAAGACAGCTTTGCAGACGGTCTCTCGTCACGTATTTCATTTCTTTCTCTTTTATATCGGGTTCTATGTCCCTTAGCCATTTTAAAACCTCCTTAGGGTGGAAATTATCTTCCCTTTTTCTCGTTCTTTGTGTGACCTTTATAGGTTCTTGTTGCTACAAATTCTCCAAGCTTATGTCCCACCATATCCTCGGTAACATATACGGGGACATGCTTACGTCCGTCATGTACAGCAATGGTATGGCTAACCATTGAAGGGAATATGGTTGAACGTCTGGACCATGTTTTGATAACAGACTTATCCCCGGAGGAATTCATTGCATCAATTTTCTTTAACAGGCTTTCATCTGCGAAAGGGCCCTTTTTAAGTGATCTTGACATAGTTCCTCCTTACTTTATTGCCTTGCCGTCACGTCTTCTGACGATTAGCTTGTTAGATTGTTTATGTTTCTTTCTGGTCTTAAGACCAAGAGCAGGTTTGCCCCAAGGTGTAGAAGGTCCGGGACGACCAATGGGAGCCTTACCCTCACCACCACCGTGAGGATGGTCATTGGGGTTCATGGCAGATCCACGCACTGTAGGTCTAATACCCATATGGCGCTTCCTGCCCGCCTTACCAATCTTGATAAGGTTGTGGTCACCATTTCCTATCTCACCGATTGTAGCACGACAGCCTATAGGAACCATTCTCATTTCACCCGACGGAAGCCTTAATGTGGCATATTTACCCTCTTTAGCCATCAGCTGTGCACTGTTGCCTGCTGCACGAACCATCTGGCCTCCCTTATTTGGCTGTAACTCTATATTGTGAATTAACGTACCCACAGGGATATTTTCAAGGGGAAGGCAATTGCCTACTTTGATTTCTGCCTTCTTGCCACTCATAACAACCATTCCATCTGTAAGTCCTTCAGGCGCAAGAATGTATGACTTAATGCCATCTTCATAGCAAATCAACGCTATATTGGCGCTTCTATTGGGGTCGTATTCAATCCCTATAACCTTTGCCGGCATATCGTCCTTTAATCTCTTAAAGTCGATAACTCTATATTTTTTGTGATATCCGCCTCCACGGTGACGTACAGTAATCTTGCCCTGATTATTTCTTCCGGAATTCTTCTTAAGACTTGTAACTAAAGTCTTTTCAGGGGTCTTTTTTGTTATCTCAGCAAAATCAGAGCCCGTCATGTTCCTTCTGGAGGGTGTATATGGTTTATACTTCTTAATACCCATCGTCTGATACTCCTTTCCGTTATTCTACAGACCTGCGAACAGCTCAATATCCTTTGAGTCGGGAGTAAGCTGAACTATAGCTCTTTTTGTCTTTGCCGTATATCCCTGAATGCGTCCGCGACGTTTCTTTTTACCTGGCATAGTCTGAGTATTTACAGATTTAACTTTGGCACCATCAAACATTTTCTCAACAGCTTCCTTAATCATATGTTTGTTTGCCTCCGGGTGCACCTGGAATGTATACTTTTTGTAAGCCAATCCTTCCATACTTTTTTCTGTAATAATAGGCTTTTGTATAACATCATAGTATTGAATATTTGCCATTATGCATACACCTCCTCAATATTATTCACTGCTTCCTTTGTGAGGATAAGTGTGTTGTGTTTCAGGATATCGTACACATTAAATGTAGCATAATCCTTGCTGCACACAGCAGTCTTTACCGCAGGAATATTATTTGCGCTTCTAACAACATTTTCATCATTTGCACCAAGCACAACTAACGCCCCCTGAACATTAAGATTTCCAAGAACTTTAACAAAATCCTTTGTCTTAATCTCACTTAACTTAAGTTCATCCATAACGATAATCTTTTCTGCACTAAGCTTAGATGATAATGCAGACTTAAGTGCTATGCGGCGCTCTTTCTTGTTGAGTTTTTTAGTATAGTCTCTGGGTGTGGGCGCAAATACAACTCCGCCGCCCTTCCACTGAGGCGCACGAATACTTCCCTGACGAGCATGCCCTGTGCCTTTTTGGCGCCAAGGCTTCCTTCCACCGCCCCGAACTTCACTTCTGGTTTTTGCTTTCTGTGTGCCCTGACGCTTTGAAGCCAAATGGGCAACTACAGACAAATGCATAAGATTTTCATTTATTTCGGTTGCAAAGATATCATCATTTAAGTCGATATCCCCTACCGTTTTCCCTTCCATATTATAAACGGATACTTTAGCCATATTACGGCTCCTTTCTATTCCGAAAATTAAGCCTTTTTAACGGTTTCCTTAACGGTAACAAGAGCCTTTTTGGGGCCAGGTACCGCACCCTTTACAAGAAGCAGATTATTTTCAGTATCTACCTTTACAATTTCAAGGTTTTGAACTGTAACCTGCTCACTTCCCATGTGTCCGGGCATTCCTTTACCCTTAAACACTCTGCTGGGGGTAGATGCCATACCGTTAGAACCTTGATGGCGGTGAAACTTTGAGCCGTGAGTCATAGGTCCGCGGTGCTGTCCGTGTCTTTTGATTGCACCCTGATATCCTTTACCCTTCGAAACTGCTGTGGCATCAATTTTATCTCCTGCCTCAAAGATACCTGCCGTAAGCTCACTTCCAAGCTCATAATCAGCTATATTTGAAACGG
Source organism: Lachnospiraceae bacterium (assembly GCA_041776485.1). Lineage (GTDB taxonomy): Bacteria > Bacillota > Clostridia > Lachnospirales > Lachnospiraceae > JBHBQE01. The sequence goes on from JBHBQE010000018.1 coordinate 31,659, forward strand.
CAAACTCTCTGACAAATCTTTTAGGAGCAACTCCGGCTTTATCAAAGTGTCCCTTCTCCGGACGGTTTACACCGTGTCTTCTCCAAACCTTTTTCCTGCCTGTGGCGTCTTTATCCACCTGCCTGGTCTTTTTGTCTGTCATAGCTACCTGAATAGCCTCGTAGCCGTCATTTTCCATTGTTTTAATTTGTGTTACCTGATTGGGCTCAACCAAAAGTACGGTAACCGGAGTTAAAACTCCCTCTTCATTGAACACCTGTGTCATTCCGACTTTTCTGGTAAGTAACGCTTTTGTCATTCTTTCCTCCTTTGCTACAGCGGAACCTCTGGTTCGTACTAGCTGAACAAATTACTTATTTGTCCTTCATCTTGATATCAATCTGTACACCTGCAGGCATTTCCAGCCTCGACAATGTATCCACAGTTTTCTGTGTAGGTGTAAGAATATCAATCAATCTCTTGTGTGTACGCTGTTCAAACTGCTCTCTTGAATCCTTGTACTTATGTACTGCACGAAGAATTGTCACTACCTCTTTTTTTGTAGGCAGGGGAACAGGACCTGAAATGGCTGCCCCGGTCTTCTTAATGGCTTCAATAATCTTTGAACAAGAAGCGTCCACCAGCTCATGATCATAAGCTTTAAGAGTGATTCTCATTACCTGTGTTGCCAAATTTTGCCTCCTTTACTTGCTATAGTCTACACTCACCCGAGCGTGTCCTATTGTAACGCACTTATCCCTCAAACGCAGTGCGATAGATATTATATAAAAATTTTTCAAGGATTGCAAGAAATTTTTGGGGATTTTTGAAAATTTTTATATAGAGGTAGACTAATGCGGCTATTATATGGGAAGATAGAGTATGGAATGATTATTTATGTTGGCGGAAACAGGATAAGAAAGCTCTAAGTTTCTTATTATTTGTTCTAAGCCAGCATCTGATAACGGCAAAAAGCTGACAATGCCGATAAAATTCTAAATCCCCAATATATTTTTATCCCTTATTTATTCCAAATCATATTATAGCATTATAGCACAAAATTTTAGCCTACATCCCCCTTTACCACTGCAAAAGAAAATATAGGCTAATTAATAATTATTTTATATAATACCATCTCAAAGGAAAGGTCTATATCATATATACAGATTTATGCCTCCGGCTTCTTGGAGTTGTAATAATCCTCAAACAGCTTATTTGTAGCTTCCATAGTTTTTTTGCTGATATCGGGAAGATCTTTTCCCCAGGCGCCTGTTGCTAATTTATATCCCTTTTCTATGGCTGCCTGCATTTTTTCCATTTTGCCCACATCGTCGCCTGCGAGAGCTGAAGCAAAATCAAACAGTCTTTGGGATGTCTGTTTAACTCCCCAGTAGCCATCTTCGGAAATATCTTCCATTGCCTGTGCCTTAGTAGCGGGGTCTACCTTAAAATCACCGCTTGCAAGGAATTTCCAGATACTGTCGTCTCCGGTGGCAAGGCTGTTAGCTTTGCCCTGTCCGGACATCATCTGCTTTACAATGTTTATCAGCTGACTCTCACGATTTGCCTGATCCGCCTTTAGCTGTTTAACCAATGCCGCCCTGTCTGTCTCACTCATTTTATTAATGGAATAAGGAGCCTTTTCAGTTGATATCGGTTTACTTTTTTCATAAACTGCAGAAACCTCAGACTTTGTTTCTTCGGTCTTTGCCTTTTTATTTTCACCGATTTTAGGCTGATATACAGGCGTTGACTGTATCTTTGAAATAGAGCTCATATCTTTCCTCCTTGAAAAACAATAATCCTTTACAGATATTATATCGGATACATCTGCCGAAAATTTAGCTTACATGAAATATTATTTTATTAGGTACAAAAAGTCCTTAGTCTTCCTTATCAATTATTGCTTTAAGCTTTTGTTTAATAATTCTGCTGTTTTCTCCTGCCTGAATAGATAAAACTCCTTCTATAATAAGTTCCATTTCCAGATTTTTTGCCAAGCAGTTCTTCTCAAGCTTTCTGGAAACCGGAATACAAATCCAGTTTGCAATCACAGAACCATATAAAGTGGTAATAAGTGCCAGGGACATTCCCGCACCAATAGCAGAGGAATTTTCACCCATAGTTTTCATCATATTAATAAGACCGATTAAGGTGCCCACCATACCCCATGCCGGTGCATAGGCACCAAAATCCTCCCAAAATTTGACCCGCTTTTTCTCATTATCATATTTATGAAAAAGCTCTGCCTCCAATATATCCCTTATCAGTTCAGAATCAGTACCGTCCACCACAAGACTTATAGCCTTTCTTAAGAACATATCGGAAACAGAATTGCCTGTTTCCTCAAGTGCCAGCAGCCCTTCACGCCTTGCCACATCGGACATATCCAATATTTTATTAAATATTTCATTAAGATTGTGTCCCTTAGTTTCAAAGGCAACACCAATCCCCCTTACCCCGAAAATAAAATCCTCAAAGGAGTCTGAGGTGGCAAGAACAGCAAACAATGCGCCTCCAAAGGTTAAAATAAATGATGGTAAATGCAGGAAATTTACAATTGTACCTATGCCGCCGTTGGTGGCAATACCAAATATAATCGCCGCAAAGCAGGTTATCAGTCCCGTTGCAAAGGCTTTATTAATTTTCATGTAACATAATCCTCCCCTATAGAATTCGGGGATTATTATAGCTTTGCAAGGGAATTCTACTCAACCTACGTTACGTAGAGTCGCCCTATTTTACTCTTTGCTCCAGGATTAACAAAACAATATAAGCAATCAGTGAATAGAAAACAGATAATATTGAAACGGCAAGCTTGGATCCCATTGCAGAAAAGTCGCCTAATGATGCCACCATAGACATCAGGACCGCAATGCTTACACTCATTCCAACCGGAATTACAGCCTTTCTCAACAGCCTTATAATTTCAAGCCTACTGTTTTTACCCGAAATAAGAACAATTGCAGTACACAGGCAGGTTGGAATCAGCAGGCTCGGAATATCTAAATACCAAGCGAAATTTATTCCCGTAAATATAAATTGCAGCGCAATTCCGGATAAAAGCAAAACTGTCCCTGCACAAATAGAAGCAATGCTTCTTCTGTTAAGCATATGCTTTTCCTGTAACAGGTTAAGCATATTTTCCTCTGCGTTTTTGGAATAATCCTCCTCCTGCAACCTTTCTCCGGATAAAAGTTCATTAATATTTATTTTTAAAATTTTACATAAAGGAATAAACAAACTGACATCTGGCATTCCATTCCCGGTTTCCCATTTTGAAACAGCTTTATCACTGATATTTAAGGCCTGTGCCAATTCCTTTTGTGTTAATCCCATCTCTTTCCTAAGGCTTTGAATAAAAGCTCCGATTTTATAAGCGTTCATATATTGCCTTCCGCTAATTAGAAAATTTTTAAATTATTTTTGATATAAAGATATCTTTTATTATTTACTTCTTTTATTTCAGGGGTTCCTTCATATGGCAACAATTTAAGACTAGCTTGAAGGTCAGCTCGTTCCTGTGATATTTTTTGAATTTCATAATAAATTGCCATAATTTACCTCAAAAAAAGATTTAGGGGATATTTTATATTAAATGCTACCAAAATATTCCCTAAATTTCAATTATCCACTTAATAAAAAATAATCTATTTTTCTACATAGAATAACAAAACTCTCTCTTCCTCCAATTCTATTTCCCTCGAATCAAGTCTATTTGTCATCTTGCACCAGAATCTTGCTCCTCTCTCGTTATCCGGTAAATATTTTAACTGCCATGTTCCTGCACGATTCTCTATTAGTTTACAAAACGCTTCTTTGGCAACTCCTGTTCCACGAAATTTAGGAAATACCGAAAATTCAGCTATTGCATAATCAATCAATTCCTCGGTAAATGCATGCTTATTTACCATAATAAAACCAGCCAATTCTTCATCGGCAATTATAAGCTTGGCAAATCTGTCACTTACACCCTCTTTAAAATAAGCCTCATAATTTTGATAACCGTAATCTCCGTCCATTCCAATGGAATCTGGATAAAATTCAGTCATCTCAAAAATATATTTCTGCAAAAGCTTCCAAAGCAGTTCCTTGTCCTTCATCTCTACTGGCACAAGTTTAACTTCATACTTTTTATTCATATCCATACTCCTTATTTATTATATTATCATTTAATCTTTTGAATTCCTCTGCCCTAATTTCCCAGGTATCGACAGCACCCGCCTTTTTATAGGCGAACTCTGCCATTTGTCTAAGCTTGGATTTGTCCTGTAAAGCTTCCTTTATCCTTTGCGGCAATACCTCTATATTTTCCAGATCAAACAGTATGATATCCTCTCCATCCCTATAGGTTTCCTGCAAATATCTGGTCTTATCGCTTATTACCAGGCTATGATTAAGCATGCTGTTTGCCACTCTCTCAGTTCTGCCATCCTTATGCCAGCTCATAATGTTCAGTGATGCATAGGACTTGGCATATAAATCTATACTCTCCCGGGGGCTTACCTCGGGGTTAATAATAAGGTTGGAAAAGTCCTTAAAAATATCAGTATTCCAGCTTCCCCCAAAGACATTTAACTCAATACCGGCTCTTAAAATCTCCAATATAATTCTTTCCCTGAAATATGACATAACATAAAAATATGTTTCCTTTAAGTCAAAAAACACCTCAAGTTCTGCATTTTCACCAAGTACATCCCTTAATGCCTCCTCATAGGTTTTATTGGGATATGTCATCATATGGGAAATCAATGCAGTTGCGCTATTGCCGTATTTGCTGTCAAGCTTTGCTATCACATTATCCCATGTATTGCAGGATTTATATGAACCAAGAAAAATCAAATCATACTTCTTCTCATAATCTTTATTTAATTTTTCCCCTCCGGGAGGAAGTAAATAAACTGACTTTTTAAAATATTTCTTTGTAAATTCCAGATAATTTCTGTCATGAGTCAAAATATGATATTTTCTTGGAGCGTTTTTTATATGATTGTACATACATGCCACATGGTCAAATACCATGTTGTACTTTGGTCCTAATATGGTATCATGCATATTGCTTGTATCATTATATTTAATAGAAAATAAATAGGATTGTATCCCCAGGATTGCCTTATACCTGGTTTTGCATACTCTGGGCAGAGATGTCGGTGACACGGTATTTACATCAATTATTTCTACCGTTTCCCCTAATCCCCTTAGATACTCTGCCATTAAATCAGAAAAATAATTTAAAATCCCATAGCAAATTTCCTCGGATTTGTAAATTAGTATAGGAGATGAATTAATATATTCAAGGATTTCCTTTGTATACAATGCCTTATAATTATCATATTTTTCCTTGATAAACAAATAATCCTTTGACTCTTTCCCTATAATATTCTCACAATGCTCCAAAGAAAGCTCATAGGAATCCAAGGCAAAGGGAATATTATTATCAGAATAATAATCTCCCCTCATCATCCACAGCTCATAATTAGTTCTGTTATAGTCCAATCCTCTTTCCACAACAGAAATATAATTGTCCATATCCTCAAAGCCTGCATTAACAGTCGCAAGGAAAATTGCCGCGGTATCATTAAATCCGTTTTCCGTTATTTCCTGAGCAAGGGCTGCGGCAGCCTTATCCAGCTCATTATTTTCTAATAATTCAGCTATTTCACTTATTCTATCCATTTACGGGATTCCCCAAAATATTTGCAAGATTGTTCATAATTCCCTTTGCAACCTCCGGCTTATTCATAGAATATATGTGAACATTACAAATATCATTTGCAAATAAATCTATAATCTGGTCTGTGGCATAGGCAATACCTGCATCACTCATAGCGGCAGGGTTAGTACCAAATTTATCCACCAGGGACTTGAATCTATAAGGTACATGGGACGCAGAGAGAGAAATTGCCTGCTTTAACTGATTTCCATTGGTGATGGGCATAATCCCCGGAATTACCGGAACATTAATGCCTGCCTCCCTTATTTTATACAAAAAATTAAAAAATAAATTATTATCAAATACCATTTGGGTGGTGAGAAAATCCACCCCCGCTTCCACCTTTTCCTTTAGATAAAAAATATCCTCTCTTTGACTTTTGCTTTCCGGATGTACTTCAGGATAGCAGGCGGCGCCAACGCATAAATCAGGCTCTGTTTCCTTAAGCTGTCTGATAAGTTCTACAGCATGACAATAATCCCATTTAAGCTCACTATTATCCATGCCGTTAGGTATATCTCCACGAAGCGCTAAAACATTTTCTATTCCGGCTTCTCTTATTTCCCTGATCTTTTGTGTAACCATTTTTCTGCTTGAAGAAACACAGGTAAGGTGGGTAAGCAGAGGAACCTTATTCTTTTCCATAAGGTTTTTTGCAATCTCTATGGTAAAATCACTGGTTCCGCCACCTGCACCATAGGTTACGCTCATAAAAGAGGGCTTTAGCTTTCCGATTTCCTCAGTGGCATATTTTACACTTTCCATGGAAGTAATGGTTTTAGGAGGAAAGACCTCAATAGACAGAGAAAATTTCTTTTGATTTAATATATCAATTATTTTCATTATTTGAAACCTCCATTGCAAATCTTACTGTAGACATTGCGTCCTTACCGTAATGGTCTGCTCCTATGGCATAAGCATAATCAGAGGTAAGCACCGCACCTCCAACAACTATTTTTATATCGGGTGCTCTTTTATTCAACAGCTTAATAGTCTGTTCCATAGCAGGCAAGGTGGTGGTCATAAGAGCGCTTAGCCCGACAATAGGAACATTTTCCCTTATCGCTGCCTCAACTATAGTTTCCTCCGGAACATCCTTTCCTAAATCTATGATTTCAAAACCGTAATTTTCCATTATCAGCTTAACAATATTTTTTCCGATATCATGGATATCCCCACGAACTGTAGCCAGAATGCATTTACCCTTGGATACATTTTTACCCGGACGGCTTTTCATATCCTCCTTTATAACCGAAAATGCACTCTGAGATGCCTCCGCACTCATCAGTAGCTGAGGTAAAAACATAGAGCCGTTTTGGAACCCAATACCCACTATATCAAGAGCAGGGATAACATACTGCTCTACAATTGAAAGGGACTCTACACCGTTTTTAAGCAGCTCCCTTGTATATTCCAAAGACTCTTTCCTAAGCCCGCGAACTATTGCCCTTTTTAGCCCCTCAATTTTTAGTTCATTAGAATTTTGATTCACAGGCTCCAAAGAAGCCGTCTGATTCAAGCTAAAAATCTTTTCCACATATTCCTTGCAGCTTTCATCTAGTCCTAAAAGTGCTCTGTAGGAATAATACATCCTCATTATTTCATCAGATTTGGGATTCATAATTGCGGCAGATAGCCCCTTGGACAATGCCAACATATAAAATCCGGCAGTAATGGACTCTCTTGCAGGAAGTCCAAAGGAAATATTTGATACCCCCAGTAAGGTATGACAGCCCAGCTCATGCCTGATACTATAAACCGCTTCAAGGGTGGCGGCAGCGGCATTTGAGTCGGCACTTACTGCCATTGCCAAAGAATCAAATATCAAATCCTTTTTTGATATTCCATAGGAGCTTGCAGTATCTACAATCTTTCGCGCTATATCTAATCGCTTTTTGGCAGAATCAGGAATTCCATCATCATCTAAGGTTAGACAGACTATAAGCCCGCCATATTTTTTTGCCAGAGGGAATATTTCCTCCATAACCTTTTTTTTGCCGCTTACGGAGTTTATCATTGGTTTTCCATTATAAACCCTAAGGGCGCCCTCCATTGCAATGGGATCCCCGGTATCTATCTGCAGCGGTAAATCTGATACCTCCTGTACCCCAAGGCAAACCTCTTTAAGCATTTTAGCTTCATCTATCTCCGGCATGCCGGTATTTATGTCGAGAATATGCGCTCCCCTGTCAGCCTGTTCTAATGCTTCATTAAGCACATAGTCCATATCCCCGGCTTTTAATGCTTCTTTCAGCTTCTTTTTCCCTGTTGGATTAATTCTTTCTCCAATAAGTATTGGCGCCTTATCAAACACCACACCATGGGTATAGGAACTGACCATTGTTATATTTTTATCCTGTACAGGCACCGGTACAATATTCTTTGTCTTATCCCTCAATGCAGATATATAGGTGGGATCCGTTCCGCAGCAGCCGCCAATTAGCCTTACCCCGTTTTTAACATGGGACATCACCTCATCAGAAAAATCATCAGCGTCTACATCAAATACCGTCTCACCATTAACTACTCTGGGAAGTCCTGCGTTGGGCTTTAGGATAACCGGCACAGAAGCATATTTCAGATAATCCTTAACAGTATCTGAAAGCTGCCTGGGTCCTAATGAACAATTAACACCTATTGCCTCTGCTCCCATCCCCTCAAGCATAGCTACCATTGCTTCAGGCTTTGCTCCGGTCATAAGTTTCCCGTCCTCACCGTAAGCATTAGTTACAAATACAGGAAGATCAGAGTTTTCCTTTGCAGCAAGAAGTGCCGCCTTGGTGTCATAGGAATCGTTCATTGTTTCAATATAGATTAAGTCCACCTCAAGCTTTGCAGCAATTTCTATGCTTTCTCCATACAATGCAACTGCTTCCTCAAAGCCCAAACTTCCATAGGGTTTAAGAAGCTTTCCTACAGTGCTTAAATCAAAGGCTACAAACTTTTCCTGCTTCCCTAGACTTTTGTATCTGGCAGTATTTGCATTATCCACTGCATGGATAATTATTGAATTTAATTCTTCTTTTGAAAATTTTAGAGAATTTGCGCCAAAGGTATTTGTGCAAACAATGTTGGATCCAACATCAAAATATCTTTTATGAATGTCCACCACAGTTTCCGGGTGGGAAATATTCCATCTTTCAGGGTGCTCTCCGGGGGACAGACCCTCATTTTGCAGAAGCGTCCCCATGGCACCGTCTAATATTACTATATTTTCCTTTAAAAATTGTCTGATATTCATTGTGCCATTATAGCACAACTGTACTGTTTTCCTATAAAAATATTATTCATATCTCAAGGCGTCAATAGGATTAAGCTTAGCAGCCCTTTTTGCGGGATAGGATCCGAATATCACACCCACCAGCATAGAAAACAGTGCTGATACAAATATTGCCACTATTGACGGTCTAAAGGCTACAGTAAGCACTCCGTTTAATTCCGGCTGGGTACTTTGCAGTATCTGCCCACCGATTATTGTGAATATATAGCCCAGAATTAATCCTATGATAATCCCCAGAATCCCCCCTATTATACATATTACCACGGACTCCATTAAAAACTGCCTGCGTATAACCCTCGGTCTGGCACCTAATGCCTTTCTGATACCAATTTCTCTGGTTCGCTCCACAACACTAACCAGCATGATATTCATAACTCCGATTCCACCTACAATAAGGGATATTGCCGCAATTATTGATATAACCAAGGATATAACCGATATTATCTGATTAATCTGTCCCAATTGTTCTATTGCATTGAAAGTTCCAATATGAAAATTCTCGTTTCCTTTGTACTTTCCCTCGTCAAAATATGTCTTTAAATCTTCGGAAAACTTTTTAGAGTCTATACCTGACTTCGTTATAATCTCAAAATTTGTAATATTTACCTTTGTGCCCGCATCACCAATTGTCATGGGGGTATATATTGCTGTAGCTATATCCTTTTCCGGTATTGAAGATGCACTCCCGCCCACCATTCCAAATTTGATTTTATCATATCTGTATATGCCAACTACATAAAACCTATACACACTGTTATCATCCAGCTGCACCTCTATTCTTTGACCTATGGGGGATTTTCCGCCACAATAGTATTTTACAAAAAGGTCAGATACAACACCTACCGCCCTTTCTTCGATATTATCCCTTAAATTAATATCTCTTCCGGCTATCTTTGTAAGGTTTAATGATTCTATATTACCGCCTGTAGTAAAACTCAAGCTTACCTTGGCGTCGTGTACTCCACCTGTAGCTTTGCCCTGAATTGAGCCACCGTCTGAAACTACATTTTTTATTATATCCGGAAATGCAGCTTTAAGATCAGATATATCTTCCAGCTTTAACATATCTTCATCTGTCATATCCGGCATAACCCAGGTATCCCATTCCGCATCTGTTTCCGGATAGTATGGCTCCACATTGCAGTAAATACTGTTTATAGATCCAAACTTACTAAGAGATGCTGAAATTGTGGATTTCAGAGAGGTTCCAATTGTGGTTATGGTAATAACTGAGGAAATTCCTATGATTATTCCCAGCATGGTAAGAATGGAACGCATTTTATTAACCCTTACATTATCCAGTGCGAGTCTTACGCTTTCTAAAAATCCCATTACTTGCCTCCGTTATCCGATATAATATTGCCGTCGGCAATAGTTATTATTCTGTCTGTTTCTGCCGCCAATTCCTTAGAGTGGGTAATCAGCACTATGGTTTTCTTTTGCTCTGTATGCAGCTTATGGAAAATATCCATTATTAGATGGCCGGTCTTAGAGTCAAGCGCACCTGTCGGTTCATCTGCCAAAATCAATGCCGGTTCATTTGCCATTGCCCTTGCTATTGCCACACGCTGCATTTGTCCGCCTGAAAGTTCATTAGGTTTATGTCCTGCTCGCTGATCCATATCTACAATAGACAAAAGTTCCATGGCTCTTTTTTTTCTTTCAGCCGCAGGAACACCCGCATACATCATCGGCACTTCCACATTTTTCATCGCTGAGGTTCTTGCAATAAGACAAAAATTCTGGAACACAAAGCCAATGCGCTTATTCCTAATCAGACTAAGTTCATCGTCTTTTTTTTGCATAACATCGTCACCATCCAGAAAATAATCCCCCTCTGTAGGCTTATCAAGCGCACCAATAATATTCATAAGCGTACTTTTGCCTGAACCTGACTCTCCTACTATAGATACAAACTCTCCGTCTTTTATACTCAAATCTATTCCATGAAGGATTTCCAACTCATTAGGCTGTCCTACATAATATTTTTTCACAATACCCTTCATGGATATTATTTCTTTAGCCATTAATATCTCCTTCGCCGGATGTAGATTTTGTGCTGTCTGACTCTGTTTTTACTTTGATTTCCATATCTGTTATCACATTAACAGGAACAACCGAATCGGGAACCACAAGATCCGGAGTAGTTATGATTAAATCTCCCACTGAAAGCCCTTTGGAAGTAATTTCAGTATAGTAATCGTTTCTTTCTCCTGTCTCTACGTCTACTTTCTCTATAGAATATTCATCCTCACCTTGTTTAACAGCCTTATATACAAACTTCTTACCATCTTCTTCTACAATACTGTCATAGGGAACTGCCAGCTTTTTCTCAGACTTTTCAGCTGCAATTTCAACCTTTACAGACATCCCCAGCAACAATTCACTGCCCGGATCCACATCAATATAAGCGCTATATCCCCCTGAGCTTGAAGATGAGCTTTGAGTTGTTGTTGATTCAGGACTGGGCACTGCTCCACTACCGGAGGAAGCAAAATTAATCACCTGACTTACCACACCGCCAAATTCCTTATCAGGAAGGGAATCAGCTGTAATAACTGCCCTCATACCCTCTTTAAGCTTTAAAATTTGCTTTTCCTTAATGGGAACCTTTATCCTGAGATTCTTATCATCCTCAATCTGCATTAGGGTACCTGTGGCTTCACTGCCGTTTTTAACATTCATTTGAGTAATAATTCCAGCCTGCTTTGCAACTATTGTTGTCTTATTCAGTTGACTTTGCAGATCGTTTAGAGTTTTCTTCATCTCTGCATTATCTACTACCTCATACTTCGACCTCTCTATTGCCTCCTGAGCACTCAAAACGCCTGCACTGGGAGCTGATGTCAGCTTACTGTAATTCCTGTTCGCCTCGTCTAAGCTCGCTTTAGCTGCATCCCTTACAGCAGTTGCCTTTTCAATACTCTCCAGTGTACTGGCAGCATCGTCCGTAAGCGCCTTAAGGGCTGCTTCAGCCTCAGTCAGCTTCTGTGCTGCAGCCTTTACCAGACTGTCAGCCGCTGCCACCTCATTATTGTAGTTTGTCTGTTCCTGTGCCAAACTCCTTTGTCTTGCTTCAGTCTCATACTGCCTGAGTCTTGCTGTCTGGGATTCTTGCTTTTTGATAGAATCAATCTGATTCTCAATATCCTTTGCCTCAAAGGTACACAGTACCTGTCCCTCTTCAACTCTATCGCCCAAAGATACATTAAGCTGCTTTATAGAAGCCTTGCTTATCTCAGCTGTTACTGCCATAACATGCTGACTCTCTACGCTTCCTGTAACCTTTATACTTTCTGAAAGATCCTGCTTGGCTAATTTAATAGCTTCTGCAGTTCCCAGCATTTCACTGCCTACAGCTGCACCCTGCCCTTTTCTAAGCAAAGTACCTGCAATGACACATATAATTACCAACAACACAATAATTAAAACAACTATTTTTTTCTTCGTTTTAAAAAATTCTTTAATCTTTTTCATGATCTACCTCTTTGTCAAGTGTATTATGCTAGTTAATACACTCACATATTATCCTTATTATGTCAAGTAAAATTTATAAATTTTTGAAAAATTTTTAATTATTTTCTTGTTAAAACCGTAATTGCATCAATTAAGGTTTTCGCCCAATCCTCACTGTAAATAAAGGCAAATAAAAGAAGGGTTCAGTATGTGTGCCGACCCTTCCTTTATTATTTTTTATATCAGTAATTTTCTGCCCTAACCTCAAAGTAGCTTTGGGGATGATCACAAACCGGACAGACCTTAGGAGCCTTTTCGCCCACTATAATATGGCCGCAGTTACGGCACTCCCACACCTTAACCTCACTTTTGGCAAAAACCTCCTGTGCCTCCACATTGTGAAGCAATGCTCTGTATCTTTCTTCATGGGTTTTCTCTATTGCAGCCACCATTCTGAATTTCCTGGCAAGTTCAGTAAATCCCTCCTCCTCTGCAGTTTTTGCAAATCCCTCATACATATCTGTCCACTCATAGTTTTCACCGGAAGCAGCCTCTGCCAGATTCCTGGCAGTATCCTCAATGCCCTCCAGCTCCTTAAACCAAATCTTAGCATGCTCCTTTTCATTATTTGCTGTACTTAAGAATATATCAGCTATCTGCTCATATCCCTCTTTCCTGGCCTTAGAGGCAAAATAAGTATACTTATTCCTTGCCTGAGACTCTCCCGCAAAGGCCTCCAACAGATTCTTTTCAGTTTGGGTTCCTGCGTATTTGTTTGCCATAATAACCTCCCTTATAAAAATTATTTAGTACCAAAAATTCTGTCCCCGGCATCTCCAAGCCCCGGGCAAATATAAGCATTTTCATTAAGCTGTCTGTCTAAATGCCCCACATATATTTGTACATCAGGGTGAACATTATTTAGTTTTTCCAACCCCTCAGGAGCTGCGATTATACACATAAATTTAATCTTCTTACCGCCCAATGCCTTTATCTGGCTGACAGCGTCTACCGCACTTCCTCCTGTAGCAAGCATAGGATCCAGAACAATTATTGTTCTTTCATCAATTAACTTAGGCAATTTGCAATAATAGGATTTAGGCTCATGGGTGGTTTCATCTCTGTACAGTCCTACATGCCCCACCTTAGCCGTGGGATTCAAAGAGAGTATTCCATCCACCATTCCAAGCCCTGCTCTTAAGATAGGAATAATTGCAAAGTTATGTCCTGCAATCATCGGACTTTTGCACTTTTCCAAGGGTGTTTCTATCTCCACATCTTCCAGAGGAAGATCTGAAAATGCCTCGTAAGCCTCCAGCATTGAAATCTCACTAATAAGCTTTCTAAATTCGCTGGTTCCGGTGTTCTTATCCCTTAGTCTGGAAATCTTGTGCTGAATAAGCGGGTGCTCAAAAATGTAAATATTCTCTTCGTTTTTTAAGTCCATACAAACCTCCCTTAGTATTAGTTTATTATATAGCTATATTACTTACAGCACTTACCTGTTTTGCCTCCGCTAAGAGACACGGAATCTAATATGTTTACATCAAAGGAAAAGGTTATGGCTGCCTCTTTCCTTGCTCGTTTTAATGCCAAATCAATCAGCCTGTTTAATAATTCCTTATAGGGAATATTTATCGGCTCCCATAGATAAAATGAAAGTGACCCGGGAATGGTATTTATCTCATTAAAATAAAGTTTACCTGTATCATTATCTATCATAAAATCTATCCGTGCCACCCCACTACATCCCAATGCTTTAAAGGCTTTCACTGCCATACTTCTTATCTCTTTCCTTAGCCCCTCGGATAATTCAGCGGGAATCTTTCTTCCGGCACCAGCCATACCGGCAGATTTTGCGCCTGCTTCCTGAGATTTAACTCCCTTATTCCCACCGGCATATTTATCCTCATAGCTTAGTATACCCTCTACATGAATAGGCTCTTCGCATTCACTGGCAACAGCCTCGTTTTCATCACCCAAAACAGCGCAGTTTATCTCTCTTAAATTGGAAATTGCCTTTTCAACTAAAATTCTTGTGGAATATTTAAAGGAATCATCAACAGAGGAAATCAGTTCCTCTCTGTTGGCTGCAATACTTATTCCTACGCTGGATCCAAGATTAACAGGCTTAATAATTACAGGGTAGGCAAAAGCCTCTTCAACTTGGGAAAGCAGCCCCTCTATATCCTCATAGTCTGAAAGTGTAAATACCTTACATTCCAAAACAGAAATACCCTTATCCCTTAGTACTGTTTTCATTATATATTTATCCATACCTATTGCAGAAGCGGTAACATCACAGCCTACAAAGGGTATGCCAAGGGTTTTAAGATATCCCTGCAGCGCTCCATCCTCCACATTTGTACCATGGACAGCCGGAAAGGCAATATCAACTGCTGTTTCCGTATTTTTACCAAATTTTTTCAGGGGATAATTGATTAATTTTACATTGCCCCGATCACTTATCATGATGACCCTTTGCGAACGACTGAGAAGTCCGGGAATATCCTTATAGGCCTCAATATTTCCAATATCCTCGCCTATATACATCTCATTTTTTTTTGTAAAATATACCGGTATTACTTCGTATTTATCCGTATCCATACTCATCAAAGCCTGGATACCTGTTATTACAGAAACTTCATGTTCTACACTTTTTCCACCAAATATAAGTGCTATTTTAGGCTTCATTCAATACTCCTTTTCCTGTAACAGCCGTGTAATTGGGCTTACTTAGTAATTATCCGGCAGATCATTTTCCAGCAATATATATTTATGACCCGTATCCTCTATAGTATATGCATAGTTTATGCCTTCTTCAATATTTTCAAATATTTTTATCCTGTCCTTGGAAAATCCCGCCAGAACTGCCCCGTTATATATAGGCCTTGTGTGCTTTTCTCCGATTAGAATAATATAATCACAGCAAGAGCTTGCATATTTTCCAAACCTTTTGTTATATTCCTCTTCCATATCACCAAGCTCCACCATGCCGGGGGTAATTAAAATCCTTATACCTGAAAACATCCTCAAAGTTTCCACAGCAGCCTTTGAACCAATGGGGTTGGAATTAAATGCATCATCAATTATTGTAACCGCACCCCGCTCTATTAACTGCAGTCTATGAGGCACCGGTTCTATCCGCCTTAATGGAAGCCTAAGCTCCTTTAAGCTTATTCCCAAGGTATTTGCCACGGCAATAGCCCCCACAAGGTTTATAACATTATGCTCACCTATAAGCCTGGTATTAAAGCGCTCTGTTTCACCTTGAGGACTTGTCACATTAAATTCCGTTCCCCTATTGGATACTTGAATATCCGTGGCTATATAGCCCTTTGTATCCCCTTTAGTTTGATAGAAAACTATATCTTTGTATTCCCCCGCCTTTTCCATGATAAGTTCATTGTCAGCGTTTAAAAAAAGCTTGCCCCGTCCGGAAACATAGTCCGCCAGCTCAAACTTGGTTTTCTTTATATTCTCAATATTAAAAAATGTTTCTAAATGCTGAGGTCCAATGGAAGTTATCACTCCATGAGTAGGATTGGCTATTTCACATACTTCTGCAATATCTCCCACATGCCTTGCACCCATTTCACACAAAAATATCTCGTGAGTACTCCGAAGTCTCTCTCTTACTGTTCTTACAATCCCCATTGGAGTATTATAGCTCTCCGGGGTCATGAGCACATTGAAATGCTCTCTAAGGAGGGTATTCAGATAAAATTTCATACTTGTTTTGCCATAACTTCCTGTAATCCCAATTACAATTAAATTTTCCATGGATTTAAGCATGGCTTTTGCGTCATTTATATAATAACTATTAATACTCCGTTCTATCGGCAGATTAATTACACTGGCTATCAGCATTATTATCGGATAAGTTCCCACTAAAAGTATAATTATCGCCGGAATCCATTTAGCTTCACCGGTACAGGCAGCAAAGGAAATAATTGATATAATGTTAATTAAATTTAAAGTAAGCCCCAGTCGCTTTATCCTGTCTGTATACACCAGTCTTTTTTTAATATTTTTCCTCCTGTAATCCATATACCTTATGAAAACTATCGCATTCACAATTAAGGAAATAATATAAGCAGCTGCATAGACTGCCTTGGTATTATATCGTATCGGTAATACATTCCCCTCCGCTACACATAAAAAAATGCCGGATATAACAAGTAAAAACAGCCACCACTGTCTGGAAATATTTTTACAAAGCCAATTAATATGCTCTGCGATTTTGTATCCATTAAGCTGCAGCATGTGTAAATTATAAGTTAGCACCGGAACCATTGCAGCAATAGCCGTTAATACTACTGATATTCTTAAAATAATCATAAATTCTCACCTAACATATACGAAGAAATAATATTTTTAAACACAATGGGGGAATCAAGAAAACTATAATGCCCTGCACCCCGGATAACTGCAAGTCCTGCATTGGGCATAAGTTTTTCCATCAGCTCTCCATCCGTAATGGGTGTTGCAGTATCTAAATCACCCCAAATCAATAACGCTTCCTCATTTACCAACGACAGCAGCTCTGTTAAGTCCTCATTCACGGACAAAATCAAACATTGCCTCATAATTGGACTTGCACTTCGGTAATCAGCGCTTCCCTGCTTTTGTTTCCAATCCTCTACCAAATTAGGAGAAATAGTTCTTATAATGCTGTTATCCACCAACCTTTTTAGCAGCTTGTACTTTCCCACCTTAAATTTATAAGACATGGAACGCTTTGGCATAATCCCTGCACTGTCTATTAGGATAATTCTGTCTATTATAAAATCTCTTTTCTTCATGGCAGCCAGTTTGATTATAACTCTGCCGCCATAGGAATGGCCAATCAATGTAGCCCTTTGTATCTTAAGAGTTTCCATGAATTTTAGGAAAAAATCCTTGAATCTATCCACATTCCAAGGAACAGGCGGTTCCTGGCTTTTCCCAAAGCCCGGAAAATCAAAAGCGATTACACGATATTTATTTTCTAAAAGTGAAACAATTGAGGAGTATACCTCCAACCCGGTTCCCCAGCCCTGAAGTATAGCTACTACCGGCTTCCCTGAATCAGGATCTGAATCTGTGTAGTAAATATTAAGGTCAAATACATCTATATTCATAGGAAATATTCTATATTAGCCAAGGGGGTTTAGCAAGATATGATACTAAACAGCTGATAATAATACATAATTTTTAATTAAATTAATATTGTCCTTGACAAATAAATTCTTTGGATATATAGTAATAACATACTTAATAGTAATCATTACTGATAAATAAAATAAACCCTTATTTTTAAGGATATTTGTTATGCTAAGATAACATATAAATCTATATGATTACTATATGTTCTAAACAGGAGTAATTAATTTTTTATAGAAAAGGAGAAATGAAATGGCTAAGTATGTTTGTGAAGTTTGCGGTTATGTACACGAGGGTGACAACCCGCCTGAAGCATGTCCACAGTGCAAGGCGCCTGCTTCAAAGTTTAAAGAGCAAAAGGGTGAAAGAGTTTGGGCTGCTGAGCACGTTGTTGGAGTAGCACAGGGAGCACCTGAGGATATTCTTGAGGGACTTCGTATGAACTTTAACGGTGAGTGCTCAGAAGTAGGTATGTATCTTGCAATGTCAAGAGTTGCTCATAGAGAGGGTTATCCTGAAATCGGCTTATATTGGGAAAAGGCTGCATTTGAAGAGGCTGAGCATGCAGCAAAGTTTGCGGAGCTTTTAGGAGAGGTTATTACCGACTCCACAAAGAAAAACCTCGCAATGCGTATAGACGCTGAAAACGGTGCTACAGCAGGTAAGTTTGAGCTTGCTAAACGTGCTAAAGAGCTTAATCTTGACGCTATCCACGATACCGTTCATGAAATGGCTCGTGATGAGGCAAGACATGGTAAGGCTTTTGAAGGTCTTTACAACAGGTACTTTGGATAAAAACTATTTGTTACATATAAAAAGGGGACAGAGTGATTCTGTTCCCCTTTTTGATTTACAGACGATCCTTCAATATTGCTTCTGCAAACAGCAAATCACCGGGTTCTGTAATCTTTATATTGGTATAATCTCCCTTTACCAGATACACCCTCTCTCCTGCTCTTTCAACTGCCATTGCATCATCAGTAACAGTAGATATAATATTTTTCCCTCTTGCCAGATTATAGGCATTTTTAATTAAATCAGTATTAAAGCATTGAGGTGTTTGTGCCTGCCACAGTCTGCTCCTATCCGGTGTATTCTCTATAGCCGGCAATCCTAAGTCATTACATACAGTATTTTCCATACTCGGTGTATTCTCTAAAGCCTCTCCAGTGCTTTCCAAGGTTAATCCTACAGTATCTTTTAAGGGCACGCCGGATACATCATTCCTCATATCCCGAACATTGCCCGGAATTTCACCAGCACTTTCATCACTTATTTTTATAGTATCCTTTACCGGCATTGCGGCAATGACAGCATTATTTTCCATCACAGCACTTTTACACCTGGCTATAATATCCTTTGTAATCAAACATCTGGCGCAATCATGTATAAATACATATTTCGTCTTTACCAATCTCAACCCGTTAATTACGCTGTCATATCTTTCTTTTCCGCCGGAAATAGTTTCTATACTGTCAAAATCCATTCCCCTCGCTATAGACAGTGCCTGCTCTCTGTCCTTATCCCCAATAACCAAAATAAGGCGATTTGCCATCCCGGCAAACGCCTTTAGTGAATAATACATAATCGGTTTGTCAGCAACAGTCAAGAAATTTTTATTGATTTCGGCTCCCATTCTGGTGCCCCGTCCTGCTGCCAGTAAAACGAGAGAAAACTCCTCTTTATCGATATTCATGAACCTCGAATCCCAATTTTAGGACTGCCTTTGCCCTCCACATACTCTTTTGTAACCTTTACAGATAATATATTTTTATCTTTGGGGATTTCATACATAATATCCAGCATAAAGTCCTCAATAATCGACCTTAAAGAACGTGCACCCAATTCTCTGTCCTTTGCCTTTTCTGCAATAGCAATAAGTGCGTCATCTTCAAATTCCAGCTCTACATCATCCATTCTAAAAAGCTTTTGATACTGCTTTGTAATGGCATTTTTAGGATCCCGCAAAATTGATACCATCATTTCACTATCAAGGGCTTCCAGAGGACAAATCACAGGAAGCCTGCCTATAAATTCAGGTATCATTCCGAATTTACGCAAATCCTCCACTGTAGTTTTAGTTAATACATTTCTGTCTTTATCATATTTATCCTTTAAATCCGATACAAATCCCATCGATGAGGATTTATTCAGTCTTTCCTTAATAATATCGTTAAGCTCCGGAAAAGCTCCGCCGCATATAAATAATATATTACTGGTATCTATCATTGTCATTGGAACCATTGCGGATTTGGAGCTTGCACCTACGGGCACCTCCACTTCGCTGCCCTCTAACAGCTTTAGCATTCCCTGCTGAACTGCCTCTCCGCTTACATCTCTGGAATTCATATTCCGCTTTTTAGCAAGCTTGTCAATTTCATCCACAAAAATAATTCCGGTTTCCGCTCTGTCTGCGTCGTTATCAGCATTTATTAAAAGCTTTGAAACTACACTTTCGATATCATCACCTATATAGCCTGCCTCTGTAAGGGATGTTGCGTCAGTAATTGCCAGCGGTACATTTAAAAGCCTTGCCAGGGTGCGTACCATATAGGTTTTTCCGCTTCCCGTAGGCCCAAGCATTAGTACATTGGATTTTTCAATGGTGATACCGTCATCATATAATTCATTTTCAAGGGAAGCCACCCTCTTATAGTGATTATAAACAGCCACGCTCATTATTTTCTTTGCGTGCTCCTGTCCCACCACATACTCATCTAAATAGGATTTTATCTCATGGGGAGGAGGTATATTATTTATATCAATTATCGCTCCCTCTTTTTCCTTTTCTACATCCTGCTTCTTTTTCTTTTTTCTTTTTACAGGTGATCTTCCCAATCCTCCGAATATTCCACCAGGTATTTCACCCAAGCTGAAAATACTTACATTCTTAAGATTAGATGAATCCTGATTCTCATCGCCCTCTCCGGGATTGTCTGAGGATTCCGGTGATTCTGCTGTCTCTTTGTTCTCTGTAACCTTAGTATGCTCGTCATTTACAATCGGCACATTCCCTGCAAAAAAGGGTTTTAATACCTCCTGAAAATTGCCCATATTCTTCATTGTATCCATAGACTGCTGCATACAGTCCTTGCACACATGCATATTATAAGGTAACTGAAGCAGCTGTCCTACAACTGATTCAGATCTGCCGCATACGCTGCAAAAATTCTCCTTATTATTGTCCTGGTCTGTACCCATATTTTTACTTTCTATTTAATAAATCAATCAGCTATATATGTTGGAAATCACATTTCCACCCTAATTTTGTCTAAATGCCAAATATTATCCACATATTCCTGTATAGTTCTGTCAGAGGAGAATTTTCCACTGGAGGCAATATTAATAATAGCCTTTTTTGCCCAAAGGGATTTATCCTTGTATAACTTTTCCACCTCTTCCTGTGCCCTGCAATAGGCTTCAAAATCTCCTAAAATAAAATAGGTATCAGCAAACTGGGTAGATCTGGTATTTAATAAAGAGTTATATATATCCCTAAACTGCTCCGGATAATCCGGAGAATAAAATCCATTTACCATTTGCTCTAATACTTTTTTGATTTTAGGATTTTCATTAAATATTCTCATAGGGTCATAATCCCTGTTTCTTTCGTGTTCGAGAATTTCATCGGCACTCATACCAAAAATAAAGGCATTTTCAGCACCCATTTCCTCTATCATTTCCACAGTAGCTCCGTCCATGGTACCAATAGTTAAGGCGCCGTTCATCATAAATTTCATATTGCTTGTGCCACTGGCTTCCCTGGAGGCGGTGCTTATTTGTTCACTCACATCAGCTGCCGCAAAAATAAGCTCTGCATTTGATACCTTGTAGTCCTCAATAAATACAACCTTTATCTTTCCCTCTATTGACATATCATTGTTAATAACTGCTGCCACATTATTAATGAGCTTAATGGTAAGTTTGGCAATATGATATCCTGCTGCTGCCTTTGCCCCGAATATAAAGGTTCTGGGCACTATATCCATATCGGGATTTTCCTTTATCTTATTATATAGATACATAACATGAAGGATATTTAAAAGCTGCCTCTTATACTCGTGAAGTCTTTTAACCTGTACATCAAAAATTGATTTTGTATTAACGCTGACTCCATTATGAATCTTGATATAGTTCGCAAGCCTGACCTTGTTTTTATATTTTATATCCATAAACTCTTTGCAGCAATCTTCATTTTCTGCCAAAGGTTTAAGCTTTGAAATCATAGAAAACTCAGTTTCCCAGCCCCCTCCAATATTCCTGGTAATCCATTCCGATAACAGAGGATTAGCGTGAAGCAAAAACCGTCTTTGAGTCACTCCATTGGTACGATTATTGAATTTTCCAGGATAAAGTTCATAAAAATCCTTTAGGGATTCTTCTTTTAAAATCTTAGTATGTAACGCAGCCACTCCATTCACAGAAAATCCTGCACAAATAGCCATGTGCGCCATCCTTACCTGGTTGTCCGCCACAATAGCCATTCTCTGCTTCTTTTCCTCATCCCCCGGAAAGCTCCGCTCTATATCAAGTAAAAATCTGCGATTTATCTCCTGCACTATGTCGTATATACGAGGCAATAATCTTTGAAAAATATCTATAGGCCACTTTTCCAGTGCCTCCGCCATAATGGTATGGTTGGTATAAGCTGTACAATTAGTGGTAATATCCCAGGCTTCATTCCAGCCAAGCCCTTCATCATCCATTAAAAGTCTCATCAGTTCAGGCACACAAAGAGTCGGATGAGTATCATTCATCTGAAAAACTGCCTTTTTCGGCAAATCCCTTAAATCATCGTGGAAACGCTTAAAACGGCCTATTGCTCTTTGTAAAGTTGCAGATACAAAAAAATACTGCTGCTTTAGTCTCAGCTCTTTTCCCTGTACATGGTTATCATTGGGATATAATACCTCCACCAGATTTCTTGCGAGATTTTCATCCTCCACTGCTTTTGCATAATCTCCCCTGTCAAAGGATTTTAGAGAAAATTCCTGACTTGGTCTTGCGTCCCACATAATCAAAGTATTTACATGATTGTTTCCGTATCCCGTTATGGGCATATCATAGGGTACTGCCATAACTGAGTTGTAATTTGCCTGACTATATTTATATGTTCCGTCAGGATTGGGAGTGGATACCACATTTCCACCAAATTTAACCTCATAGGCATATTCACCACGTCTAAGCTCAAATGGATAACTATCCTTCAGCCAGTTATCCGGTATTTCCTTTTGCTCGCCGTTTTCTATTTGCTGTTTAAACATTCCGAAACGATAGCGTATTCCTGCGCCATAAGCAGCATATCCAAGGGTTGAGAGAGAATCTAAAAAGCAGGCTGCAAGTCTTCCCAATCCACCGTTTCCAAGGGCGGGATCCGGTTCCTCATCCTCTATAAAATTAATGTCAATCCCCAGCTCCTCAAGGGCTTCTCTAACCTGGGCATATTGCCCTAAATTAATAAGATTATTTCCAAGGGCACGCCCCACCAAAAATTCCATTGACAGATAATAAACTACTTTCGTATCATGTTCTATCATCTTTTTATGGGTAGCAAGCCAATTGTCTATGATCTCATCTTTAATAGTTTGAGCAACCGCATGGTAAATCTCATTTCCTGAGGCCTCTTCAATTTCTTTTCTGTAATATCTCTTTACATTATCTTTAATCGCCTCTTTCATTTCTTCCTTGCTGATATTTGTTAATCTGTCCATTTTATTTCCTCATTAAGGGTTTATACTACTTTAGAGATAGACAATATTATGTTCTCGCACTCGATCTTCCACTCTTTTTCATAATCTGTCATGGTCTCATTGCTAATGGAATCTGCCAGGGTTTCCTTACAAATTATATCCTTACATTCCTCCAAAACCTTACAAAGATTGTCTCCACCCTGATATCCAATATTAATTCTGTCCATCACTTCAAATCCGGCAGACTTTCTCATATTTTGAAGCTTGCTGATAAGCTCCCTTACACAGCCCTCCTTTTTAAGCTCATCTGTAAGCTCTGTGTAAAGCACCACTCTGACATCTCTATCACCATATGCTGAATAGCCCTGTGTATTAGCAATATTAATTAATAAATCCTCTTCATAAAGCCTTATAGTTTCATCTATTTCCGGGAATTCAAGATAGCCATTCTCCCTCAGGCTGTCGTATGCTTCATTTCCGTTAAGGCTTGAGAGTGCCTTTTGTATCTGACTAAGAAACCTGCCATATTTAGGTCCCACAGTTTTCAGCTGCGGCTTAAATTCATAAGAAGTATAGGAAGTCAAATCATCTGACTGTACCACCTCTTTAATATTCAATTCCTCTTTGACAATATCTATGTCAGCCTCATTAAGCTCTCTATCCACCTTAATATAAACCTTGGCTAAGGGCTGTCGATTCTTGATCCCGCTATTATTCCTTGCTGCCCTGCCAAATGAAACAATCTTCAGCATTACAGACATCTGTTCCTCAAGCTCTGTATCTATCATTTTAGAATCTGCCATAGGATAATCGCAAAGATGGATAGACTCTAAGGCATTATTATCTACAGACCTTACAATATTTTGATATATTGCCTCAGTCATAAAAGGAACCATTGGTGCAGCCGCCTTGGAAATCGTCAGCAAACAGGTATAGAGTGTCATATAAGCAGACACCTTATCCGCTTCCATTCCCTTTGCCCAGAATCTTTCTCTGGAGCGTCTTACATACCAGTTTGACAAATCATCCACAAAGGAGTCGAGAGCTCTTGCCGTTTCCGGTATCTTATAGGCTGCCAGATTGCTGTCAGCCTCTCCAATGGTTGTGTTCAGTCTTGAAAGTATCCACTTATCCATCTTAGAAAGCTGACAGTTATAAAGAGCATATTTTGTCGGGTCAAATCCGTCAATTTCCGCATAAAGTATATAGAAGGCATAGGTATTCCAAAGAGTACCCATAAACTTCCTTTGCCCCTCTTTTACAGCATCCTCATGAAATCTATTCGGAAGCCAAGGAGCGGAATTAATATAGAAATACCACCTTATTGCATCGGCACCGAATTTATCTAATGCGTCAAAGGGATCTACTGCATTACCTTTGGATTTAGACATTTTCTTTCCGTTTTTATCCTGTACATGCCCAAGAACAATACAATTCTCATAAGGACTTTTACCAAAAAGCAGTGAGCTTTCCGCCATTAAAGAGTAAAACCAACCCCTGGTTTGATCTACTGCCTCACTAATAAACTGAGCAGGGAATTGAGTCTCAAATAATTCCTTATTTTCAAAGGGGTAATGGTGCTGTGCAAAAGGCATTGCACCGGAGTCAAACCAGCAGTCAATAACCTCCGGCACACGGGTCATAGTTTTGCCGCAATCCGGACATCTATAGGTAATTTCATCAATATAGGGTCTGTGAAGCTCTACTGTTTTAGCTGCTTCATTACCGCTTTTATTGTATAAATCTTCTCTCCCGCCTATGGACTCTCTATGCCGGCAGTTATTACACTCCCAAATATTAAGAGGAGTTCCCCAGTATCTATCTCTGGATATACCCCAATCCTGAGCATTGGAAAGCCAGTCACCAAAACGTCCCTTACCTATAGATTGGGGAATCCAGTTTACAGTATCATTATTGGAAATCAGTTCCCCTCTTTCCTTGCTCATAGATATAAACCAGCTGTCTCTGGCATAGTAAATAAGGGGGGTATCACACCTCCAGCAGTGAGGATAATCATGCTCAAAATTCGGAGCACTGAATAGCTTACCTTCATTTTCAAGAATCTCCAGGATTTTAGGATCAGCCTTTTTAACAAATATCCCGCCCAGTCCCGTTTCCTCAGTCATATTTCCCTTAGAGTCCACAAAACGAATAAAGGGCATATCATATTCTCGGCACACCCTGTTATCATCCTCACCAAATGCCGGAGCAGTATGTACAATTCCCGTACCGTCACTCATGGTTACATAGGAATCACAGATTATATAATGTCCCTTTTTACCGGTTTTATCAGCCGCTTCTTTTGTATAATTAAATAAAGGCTCATATTCCTTTCTCTCCAGTTCCTTACCGGTATATTCCTCTATTATGGTATATCCCGGTTCTGACTCAGTGCCTAAAGACCCAAGGACTGTATCCAGCAATGCCTTTGCCATATAGTAGGTATATCCATCATTTGCCTTTACCTTTACATAAATATCCCTAGGATTTACACACAATCCCACATTTGAAGGCAGTGTCCAGGGCGTTGTGGTCCATGCCAGAAAGTATGCGTCCTCATCAACCACCTTAAACCTAACGATGGCAGAGCGTTCCTTTACCAGCTTATATCCCTGTGCCACCTCCTGAGCAGACAAAGGTGTTTCACATCTGGGGCAGTAGGGTACCACTTTAAACCCCTTATACAGTTTATGTTCTTTATATATCTTGTCCAATGCCCACCATGCAGACTCAATAAAGTTATCATCATAGGTAATATAAGGATTATCCATATCAGCCCAAAAGCCTATTTTCTCGGAAAAATCCTCCCACATGGCTTTGTATTTCCACACACTTTCCTTGCATTTTTTTACGAAAGGTTCAATACCGTAATCCTCAATCTGATCCTTACCGGAAAGTCCCAATTCCTTTTCCACTTCAAGTTCCACAGGAAGTCCATGAGTATCCCACCCAGCTTTCCTTGGAACATATTTTCCTTTCATGGTGTGGTATCTGGGAATCATGTCCTTTATAGCACGGGTCAGCACATGACCTATATGAGGTTTTCCGTTAGCAGTGGGAGGTCCGTCATAAAAAGTGTAGTATTCACACTCCTTCCTCTGTTCCATAGACTGCTCAAAAATTCTGTTTGATTTCCAAAACTTCAGAACATCCTTTTCCCTGTCTACAAAATTTAAATCGGTATTTACTTTTTTATACATTACATTCCTTCCCAAGCGTGCTCATTATTCAAGATATATCAAATTTATTTGTATTAAAAATCAATACTGGAGTCATCAAATTCCTCACTGGAGTCATCAAATTCCTCATAAATACTGTCATAAATTTCATCATAAAATTTTTGAACCGGATTTTCGTAATTTACACCGGTCATCATGGAAATATAGATTACAGCAGAAATAACCAAGCCTATTGCACCTGTTACTATTCCGGCAATGGCAAGACCTTTAGCTTCGGGGGTTCTCTTTATTTGGATAATACCAAATACAATAGCTAATACCCCCGGGATGGGTCCGCAGCAGCAGCAAACCAGCACTATGGACAATATACCCATAACCAATGCAGCTATTCCAAATCCCTTCCCTCCTAATGCGGGACCTGCAGGCTGCTGGCTATACTGTTGTCCATTATACTGCTGCCCTGCATTCATGTTTGGCGAAGGTGCATATCCTCTGCTGTTGCTTGACTCCTGACCCCAGCCACTATTATTGTTGTTAAAATTTTGCGGTGTACCGGGTGATGGGGTATATCCGCCATTCGCAGGCGCTGCGTTAAATTGGTTGTTATTCGGCACGGCTCCTGTTGGATTTACATTAACTGCATTGTTTGGTACAGGAGTATATCCGCCATTCGCAGGCGCCGCATTAAATTGGTTATTATTTGGCATGGATCCTGTTGGATTTACGTTAGCTGTATTGTTTGGCGCAGGGGTATATCCGCCATTCGCAGGTGCCGCATTAAGCTGATTATTATTCGGTACTGACCCTGCAGGATTACCGTTAAAGGCACTGCCCTGTGCAGGAGCAGATTCGGTATTTACCGGTGCTGCGTTAAGCTGATTGTTATCCGTAGTATTTACTGGCGCTGCGTTTAGTTGACCGCCATCATGTGCATTTACTGCCGGATTTCCGTTGCTTTCATTTGTATTCATTGTTCCGTTTAAATTATTGTCCATAGCTTTCCTCCTCAATTATAATCAGTCGTTGATTTTCACTTAATATCTCTATTTTAATGGATATATGCACTGAAGGCAAAATATCTTTTATTAATTCTGCCCACTCCACAATACAGACACCATTTCCATATAAAAATTCTTCAAAGCCTATCTCCAGCATTTCATCCGGATCCTCAATTCGATAGGCATCAAAATGATACATTGGAATCCTCCCGCCCTCATAAATGTTCATAATTGTAAAGGTTGGGGAATTTACCGCTCCTTCAATGCCCAGCCCCTTAGCGAAAAACTTTGCAAAGGCAGTTTTACCTGCACCCATGGAACCGTTTAAGGCAATCACAGTAGAAGCAGTTACGGTTTTCGCCAAAGATTTTGCAAAAACCTCTGTATCTTCCAAAGAATTTGATTGATAGGTAAGACTTTTAAACTCTCTTAAGGAATCTAAAATATCTACATCCTCATTTAGATTTAAGTTCAAAGTCCTAATCTCTCTCTTTCTGCCTGAGGTCTTCGCAAGTATTCAAGCTTAAGGGGAGTGTCCTTATCTTTATCTGTATATAAAAGCTCTGCTAAAAGCGCCACAGAGGAAGCCCTTTGAATATTATTATTTCCATCTGCAAAGCTATAATTAAATTTGGCATTTTCCTCTATAAATTTAGAATATACCGACACTCCGTCTCCCAGAAATATTATATTTCTATTAAAATCTTTTAATTTATTTAATAATTCTGTCATATCTATTGCTATAGGCTCTATTAATGCAGGCACAATTAGCTCTGTTTCCTTGCATCCCTGCCGCTTTAAGGTATAATCATACAGTCCCGTGTACACCTGATTTCTTCTGGCGTCCATTATGGGACATACAAAACCGTTTGATGACTCCAGGTTATAGGATAGAGCCAGCAATGTGGATATGCCTAAAACAGGTTTGTTAAGCGCCAATGCCAATCCTTGAGCTGTGGCTGCCCCAATCCTTAATCCGGTAAAGGAACCGGGACCCTTGGCAACAGCAAACAGACTTGCATCGTTAATATCAAGTCCTGCTTGTTTAAGCATTGCATCTAACATTGGAACCAGCATTGCTGAATGAGTTTTCTTGTGATTTATAGAAAATTCCGCAACAGTGCTCCCTTTTAAAACGGCAGCAACTGAGCATACCTGTCCTGATGTATCAATACCAATTACCATGGGTTATACCGTTTCGTTGGCTCTTGCCCCTGTATTTAGCATTTCGTTAATTCTATCTCTATTGGCAGCGTAGGGATCAGATTTTGGGGTTGCTATCACAGACCGGGTATTTCCGCCGGAAGTATAAACTCTTCCACACTCCGGACATACTGCCGTATGTATGGATACACCCACAGACAGTACACGTCCGCCTTTTTCCCTTGCCTTTAAATAGGCATTGGTAACATGCTCACCCTCATGGGCACGAACTGCCGCTCCTGAAGCCCCTGGCGATATGTGGGTGGCATTTTTAAAAGAAACATTTTCATTTGAGCCGTCCTTATATCTTCTGCTTTTACAAGTTTCACATTCACCGGCAAACGTCCCCCGACCATTTACAGAATCAGAAGATGGATTGTTGTTATTAAAGTTTAATTGACTATCCAGTCCTATTTTCATTGTCTAGGGCTTACTCCTCAAAAATTTGCTTGAACCATGCAAGGGAATCCACATAACCCTTATATATCTCTTCCATGCTCATATTATTTAATATTATAAGACGGGATATTTCCTGCCAGCTTGCATGCTCATACTCTTTGATGAAATTAATCACAGGATAAAGCTCTCCTGTATTATTAACCAAAGCATCCTGAATCTCCTTAGACAGTCCAATTAAACCTAAGGCGTCAGCCATTGGCTTGTCTAAAATAATATCTATAACAGAAAACAGACCCATTAGAAAAAGTTCCGGCTTTTTATTTGCCAGTCCAAACTGTCCTGCAAGATTTTCTGCAAATCTAGCTCTAATAAGTGATACACGGATAATTTCACTTGGTTTATCCACACATAACTCCCTGGTTACGGCAGAGTCTATCCACTTTTTAAGCTCCTTTTGTCCCAGCATAGCTGTAGCATGCTGAATTGAAGTTATTTCACTGTTAATGGACATGCGATTAGCTATACGAAGCAGGGAAATGACAAGGGCAGTATCATGCTCAATTATCTTTGCCACATCTGTTAAATCAAAGTTTGGAGCGTTAATAATCCTGAGAAGCTCAAGGTATGTAATTTTCATCGGGGAAAGTTCTTTCCCGGAACCCTTAACGGGTGTACGGAAGAAATCACCCTCATATAAATCAAACATTCCCTCTCTGGAAAGGTTAGCGTAATCCTCCTTGGTATCTACAGAAACAGCAATAAGCTTAATCCTGGGATATGCCTTATTAAATATTTCCTTTGCTCTATTAACATTAACCTTTTTATGGTTTAAGAGAATGTAGTTCACTCTGGAAAGAATCGCAGCATAATTGGCAAATTGATCCATCGGAAGCTTCCTTAAAGCAAATCTGAAGCCTTTTTTCCTAAGATCATCTATTCTGTTTAAAAAGGGCTCTGTTGGCTCTACTCTGGAGTCTATTAGAAGCACCACACTTTTTACAGGTACCTTACTGTTCTTTTCCAAATCAGAAAAAATAGAAAATTGAGTTACCTCTATGAAAACATCTCTATTCCCGGACAGATTCTCTATGCCGATATTATCTATAATATCAAACCCCGGGATATTTACTGCCCCATCATAAGCCCCGGTCCCCATATAAAGAGGAGAGAGTAATTTATTTTCTCTTTGGGCAAAAAGAGAATATGCTCTAACCTCAGAATTATTGTCAAACAATGGTATTAACGTAGCTAGCACGGACTCCTCCTTACTTTAAACACAATATATTTCAATAATATCACGCAATTAATCAGAAAGCAATTAAATACCTTTAAATTAGTTTTTCCATGCCACCCATATAAGCTCTAAGTGGATTCGGAATGTTTATACTTCCGTCAGAATTTAAATTATTTTCTAAGAATGCTATCAACATTCTGGGTGTTGCCACAACGGTGTTATTAAGGGTATGGGGCAAATATTTTTCTTTTCCGTTTCTTACTCTTATTCCCAGTCTCCTTGACTGAGCATCCCCAAGATTAGAACAGGAGCCAACCTCAAAATATTTTTTCTGTCTGGGGCTCCAAGCCTCCACATCGCAGGATTTTACCTTTAAATCTGCCAAATCCCCGGAACAACATTCCAAAGTGCGAACCGGAATGTCCAAGCTTCTAAAAAAATCTACGGTATTTTGCCAAAGCTTTTCATACCATATAAAGGACTCCTCAGGTTTGCATATAACAACCATTTCCTGCTTCTCAAACTGATGTATCCTGTAAACGCCCCTCTCCTCTATCCCATGGGCTCCCTTTTCTTTCCTGAAGCAAGGAGAATAACTGGTAAGAGCCTGAGGAAGTCTTTCCTCATCTATAATAGAGTCTATATACTTGCCTATCATGGAATGTTCCGATGTACCAATAAGATATAAATCCTCTCCTTCTATTTTGTACATCATGGCGTCCATTTCCTCAAAGCTCATAACACCGGTCACCACATCAGATCTAATCATAAAGGGAGGCAAATAATAGGTAAAACCTCTATCTATCATAAAATCCCTTGCATAGGAAAGGACAGCAGAGTGAAGTCTTGCTATGTTTCCGCATAGATAATAAAATCCGTTCCCCGATACTTTCCCTGCAGAGTCAATATCTATACCATTAAAACGCTCCATAATATCTGTATGATAGGGTATTTCAAAATCAGGTACTTTTGGCTCTCCATACTTTTTTATCTCCACATTTTGACTGTCATCTTCGCCTATAGGAACGCTTTCATGGATTATGTTCGGAATCTGCATCATAATAGAGCGAACTTTATGGGAAAGCTCCTTTTCCTTTTCCTCAAGCTCCTGCAATCTTTCAGAATTGCCGGTAACCTGAGCCTTAACCTTACAAGCCTCCTCTTTATTTCCCTCTTTCATTAAAACACCAATCTGCTTTGAAAGAGTATTTCGGGCAGCTCTGAGATCGTCCGCCTCCTGTTTAACAGCTCTCTGCTCCTTATCAAGAACAATAATCTCATCCACAAGGGGCAGTTTATGCTCCTGAAATTTCTTTTTAATATTTTCCCTTACAATATCCGGATTTTCTCTAATTAAGCGTATGTCTATCATATTCTATTCCTCAAAGGCACCTGACAACGGATACCTATCTGTAATTTCCTTGATTATTCCCCTCGCCTCAATAATTGCATTCTCTCTTTTATGAATAATAAGGGAAATAGCCTTAGCAACCCCTTTAAAGTCCTCCTCTACAAGCCCCCTGCTGGTGGCAGAGGGAGTCCCCAGGCGAATTCCGCTGGTAACAAACGGGCTCTGGGGGTCATTGGGTACAGTATTCTTATTTGCCGTAATATTTGCCATATCAAGAAGCTTTTCAATCTCCTTACCTGTGACATTATCAGGTATAAGGTTAACAAGCATAAGGTGATTGTCCGTTCCATTAGATACTATAGAAACACCCCTTACCTGTAATTCATCACTTAAAGCCTTTGCATTTTTAATAACCTGAGCACAATACTCCTTAAACTCCGGCTCCAGCGCCTCCTTAAGGCAAACAGCCTTAGCCGCTATGGCATGCAACAAGGGTCCACCCTGAGTTCCCGGGAAAATTGCTTTGTTAAAGTTAAATCTCTCATTTGCTTCCTCTGTAGACATAATCATTCCACCTCTCGGTCCCCTAAGGGTCTTATGAGTAGTGGTGGTGACAATATCTGCTCCGGGGAAGGGAGACGGATGAAGACCTGAAGCCACAAGACCTGCAATATGAGCAATATCTGCAAAATGTACAGCACCGGTCTCTTTCGCAATCTTGCCTATTCTATCGAAATCAATAGTCCTTGCATATGCACTGGCACCGGATATAATCATCTTTGGATTGTGTTCCCTTGCCAGAGTTTCAATCTGCTCATAGTCGATATATCCATTATCATCTACCCCATAAGAAATAAAATTATAATACTTACCTGATAGATTGACAGGACTTCCATGGGTTAAGTGCCCCCCATGGTTCAGGCTAAGCCCCAGCACAGTATCACCCGGCTCTAATACAGCATACTCCACCGCCATATTTGCCTGAGCTCCGGAGTGAGGCTGAACATTAACATACTCGCAGTTAAACAGCTTCTTTGCCCTTTTAATGGCAAGATCTTCAATCCTGTCAGCCCACTCACAGCCGCCATAATATCTCCTGCCGGGATAACCCTCAGCATATTTATTGGTTAATATACTGCCAGTTGCTGCCATTACTGCATTACTTACCCAATTTTCCGAGGCAATCAATTCTATATGGTCAGACTGTCTGCTATACTCCTTAGCAATATACTCTGCTATTTCCGGGTCTGTATTTAAAATCTCTTTATATGAATACATATTCTACACCTAAACTAAAATTCCTTGATTTTCCTTGGTAGCCTTATTTGTTTTAGGTTTATCTTTAGGCTTGCTGCTGATATTTGTACCCTTCCCAATATATGCTCTCATAATATACCAAAGACTGGTAGCAATAAATATTGACGACCAGGCTCCTGCCAAAACGCCTGCCAGAAGAGGGAGTGCAAACTCTCTAATACTGCTTACACCAAGAATCAGCAGCATTAGTACGGTAAAAGCAGTGGTAATTGTGGTGGAAATATTACGGGTAACTGTTTGGTTAATGGATTTGTTGGCTATATTCATTAAAGCCTCCTTATCCTTTACTCCGGCAGAAAGATTCTCTCTAACTCTGTCATACGTAACGATTGTTGCATTGACGGAATATCCAATAACCGTAAGTATACAAGCAATAAAGGCACTTCCCACACTTAGCCTTGCCACGGCATACAATGTAAGAACTATAAGCACGTCATGTATCAAGCAGATAATTGCACTGGTGCCAAATCTGATATCCTTAAATCTAATCCATATATAAATGAGCATGCACAAAACAGCTACAGATATAGCTATTAATGACTGAGAACGCATTTCGCTGCTTATGGTGGAACCGATACTTTCTGAAGAAATAGAACTTTCCTCCAATTTAAATTTCTCCATAAGACTCTTATTCAATGCTTCTCTCTCAGACAATTCAAGATTTCTGGTTTTAATAATTACACTGTTTGAACCCTGAATCTTTTGAACCTGAATGTCGTTATCATTAGTAATATCAGATACAACCGGCACTAATTCATCGTCAAGCTTTGCTAAGCTTAGATCCTCCTTAAGACCTATTGTGGTAGAGGTTCCTCCAAGGAATTCCTGACTGTAATTTAATGCCTTTTTACCTGTAGCAGCACCATATCCCATTACTCCAAGCCCGGCAATTATAATAGCAAGAGAAATTGCAAAAAATATATTTCTTTTCCCCACGAAATCAAAGTCCATCTTAGGAGTTTTTCTCGCATAGGAGCTAGATTTATTAATTCCTAAAGCTATAAAGCTGCTTAGGATAATCTTAGTAATAAATAATGCCGTAAACATTGATACAATCACACCCATTGCAAGGGTAATCGCAAATCCCTTTACCGTACCTGAACCAAGCAAAATCAACACAATTGCTGCTATTAATGTGGTTATATTTCCGTCTAAAATAGCTGCCAATGCCTTCTTGAAGCCTATATCCACTGCTGCCCAAAGGGATTTTCCTGAATCAATTTCCTCCCTTATTCTTGCAAATATGATTACATTTGCGTCTACCGCCATACCTATTGTAAGCACAATACCTGCAACTCCCGGCAGGGTAAGGGTCACATCAAAGGCATGTATAAGCGTTATCATAAGGGTCGTATAAAGCAGTAAGGAAATAGACGCTGCAAAGCCCGGAACCAAATAAATAATAATAAGAAATAATATAACTAAAATAAGTCCGATACCGCCCGCAGCAAGAGAAGTATTCAATGCATTGGAACCAAGTTGAGCACCAACCACCTCCGATTGGAGTTCCTTTAGCTTTAAGTCTAAACCGCCAATACGGATATATGATGCCAGACTTTCCGCCGCCTCATAATCGCCCATGCCCTCTATAATACACTCTCCTCCGCTTATCTCTGAATTAACGGAGGGTACGCTTATAAATCTTTCATCATAATAAATGCCAATGGAATCATTATTATTGGCAACTGCTTTGGCTGTAGCGTCAGCAAAGGATTTGGTAGCTTCTTCATCGAATTGAAGCTGAACTACTGCTTCCTGTGCCTGAGTAGTTTGATTTGTATTATAACCCGCCTTTGCAGAAACAACATTGCTTCCTGTAGCTATAACTGAACCATTGTCCACCAATGTATCAATATCGTAATTTAATTTATACTCTCCGGTTTGTGGGTCAGTGGAGTAGGTTTCATTCCCCTCAGAATCCTTATGTGCTATAAAATACAGCTGTCCCGGGGTACCCAGCTCCTCCAGCAATGCGTTTGCGTCTGTAACACCGGGAATTTCCACAGAAATTCGTCGATCACCTACAGGATATACACTTGCCTCTGTGGTGGTGCTCTTAGCACTTAAATCATTTTCGATACGCTGCTGTAATTTAAAAATCGTATCAGATAACTGTTCCTGGGTGGGAGTGTCCCCCTCTACCTCATAGGTAATGGAAACTCCTCCTGCCAAATCCAGTCCCAGCTTAAGCTTCCTATCCTCGCCCCAGCCGTTTATTCCATCCTTCAAAAGAACTGAAGCCGAATAAGCCCCCATTAATCCTATACCAATAATAATTAAAATTAATGTAACTATTCCGGTTCCCTTTTTCATGTGACCCATTTCTTTACCAACCCTTTCAAAGATTAGTCATTATTTGCTAATCGCCTATTTACCTCTAACATTATGGCGCATTCCACCCGTTTTTTTTCCAGTTTGCACCCAATCTCATACATACCGTCTACGCGTCCTGTGGAATTATAAGAATTTGCCATACAGCCTCCCGAACAATACATATTCGCAAAGCAGGTCTTGCATTCCTTTTTAGTGTATACATTTACACCTTTAAATTCATCTGTAATATCCGTATTATTTATGCCGGTTATTACGTTTCCTATAATAAAATCCTCAAGTCCCACAAATTGGTGACAAGGATAAATATCTCCATTGGGGGTTACAGCAATATATTCACTTCCTGCACCACAGCCTGTAAGTCTCTTATATACACAGGGACCACCGCTTAAATCTATATTAAAATGAAAAAAACTGAAGTCCTTATCGGTTCCCTGAATACTTGCCATATACTTTGCCAGCTTATCATATTCCTCTAAAAGTGCCGGCACATTTTCATCAGTAATTGAATAATCGCAGCTGTCCGGCGCCACCACAGGCTCCATGGAAATCTCCTTAAAGCCCAGATTTGCCATATGCATAATATCTTCTGAAAAATCAAGATTTTTTCCTGTAAAAGTTCCCCTTATATAGTGCTTCCTTCCGCCTCTATTTCTGGAAAAATCCAGTATTTTGGAAGTTATAATATCATAGCTTCCATTGCCGCTTCTGGTGGGACGCATACTGTCATGAACCTCTTTTCTGCCGTCAAGGCTCAATACAACATTGTCAAGCTCTCTATTGGCAAATTCATAAAAATCCTCATTTAGCAAAAGACCGTTGGTGGTTAGCGTAAACCTAAAATGCTTATCATGAATCCTTTCAAGCTCTCTGCCGTATTTCACAGTAGCCTTAACCATGTCCAAATTCATTAGAGGCTCGCCCCCGAAAAAATCTACCTCCAGATTTTTCCTGCCACCGGAATGCTCCACCAGAAACTCCAATGCCCGCTTGCCGACCTCAATACTCATTAATTCCCTTGTTCCATGATATTCCCCTTCACCTGCAAAGCAGTATTTGCATGCAAGGTTGCAATCATGGGATACATTCAGACAAAGCGCCTTTATAACAGTGGGCATTTTAAGAAATCTGGAAACATCCCTCTCATATTTATCCTCAGTAAATAAGGAATTGGAATTATACAGCACACACACCTCATCATAAGCCTCTGATATTTCATGCTCTGTAGCCTCAAAGTCTGATAAGGCAGTACCAACATCCCGAATATCCATCTCAACAGGGGATACAATTGTCCCCCTTTCTATTTCTCTGCCAATGATGGATACAAGCTCATAAGCCAGGTCATCCATCACGTGAATCGAACCTGAGGCCGAATCAAGAACAATATTGTATCCATTACTTTTATATTGATGTACCATTTGGAATAATCTTTGATTTCTATCGCTCTATCGGTAAAAATTATCTGGCTGAATTCTCACAGCTTTGATTCCCAACTGTACATGAGGTTTTACATGCACTCTGGCATGAAGTCTGGCATTCGCCACAGCCGCCGTCTTTAACGGTTTCAGACAATTTCCTTGTATCTAATGTAATAATATGCTTCTTTTCTCCGTTCATTTTAAACCTCCAACATTTAATTAAAGCCATGGTATTGTAATCGGAAAGCCATACACCATAGGCTGCAATACATAAAACAACAACACGGTATTTTATCATAATATTTTTATTTATACAATTTGAGTGAGGGGAAAATTATTACCTTCATAAATATCATTATTTAATATGCTTTTAAATCAAAAAAATACCAAAAAGGATTTTTTCTCCATAGTAGCGGATACGCTTTATATGTTTTATCCTCATTTTATCAAACATAGGGCAAATGCAGTAAATACTGCAATAGATAATAATATTTTAATAAATGATATTTTGCATTTGTACATTTTACCGGGAAGTACCTGCCTACATTTCCCATACCTTTGGATTTGTAGAGGACACGGATATGGCACCAGCCGTTAAAGCTGCGTTAATATCCTCTTTTTCTGAAATAAGTCCCCCTGCAATCAGAGGAACATGATTTGTTTTACTTATCTTCTCAATTACCTTGGGCATAAGCCCGGGTAATATTTCCAGCGCTTCGGGCATTGCCTGCTGCAATTCCACGGTAATATTTTTATATGCCATAGAATCCAGTATAAATACCCTAAGAATACTATGGATACCCACTTTATTGGCTTCAGCTATAAGGGAAGGCTTTGTGGTAATAATACCATCGGCACCTATCTGCTCCTTTATAAAACGCACTGCAATATCCCTGGACGCCAATCCCGATATAAGATCTGTATGTACCAATGCCAGTTTATTGCTTTCCTTAATGCGGGATACAATGTCCCCTATATTGCATATATTCCCATATAATATAAAAATAATGTTTATATCTTCATTTTTACAGGCAATATCCAGACCATTCTCATCCTTTACCGCTGCAATAATAGGATTTTCTTCCAAAATCTTTTTTAATTTCATTCTTCTCTTAAATCTACCGGGCAGACTGTTAATTTAAAACATTTTTGGTGGCGATAATATTTGCACCTGTGTCTCCAATATTTTCCAGTATTACATCACCTATATGCACAGGCGGAATTATAGTAATACCTTTTAAAGCATGCATGCAATCAAATATTTTCGCCTTGGGTATAATACTATCCGTTTTTACAGGCAATGTCTTTTCATGTTCGGAAATTACAGATACTGATGTAGTTAAAATCCTAGAGGGATTTCTAATCTCACTTTCTCCGTAATCTTTTCCTATCTTACAGCTATAACCTTCTATTTGCAAGGTATCTTTATCGTATCTAACCTCCAATTGACATCCCATTGGACATCCTATACAGGTTAAGGTTTTGTGCTCAAGCATTTTTCTTCACCTCAGTTCTATTCAATAAAAAGCTCTATATCCGATGTTATATCAGACTTTGACAGGATCATCTGCTCCATTTCCCCGGGTGCTAAAACTCTGGCTCTTTTATACAATATTTTTCCCTTGCCCTGCTTTTTATATATCCCAACATTTTTATATACATTATCCACTCTAAACCTTAGAGTTATACTCTCCTTTATACTATTCATCCTGATGGTATTGGGGACTATATACCTTATACCGGCGCCGGGTATCAGGGAAATCTCATTAGCTTCCATTTCCTGTATGACAGGCTTCTTACCCAATCCTTTAACAAAATCTGCCGCTGAAATTCCGGCAAGCTTAGCCTCTTGAGATACAAAGTCCACCAAATCATGTACATGCAGCACATTCCCACAGGCAAATACTCCCGGTATACAGGTTTCAAGACTTTCGTTTACCACAGCCCCCTTGGTAACAGGGTTAATATTAATTCCCATATTTTTAGATAAATCATTTTCAGGAATCAATCCACAGGATAATATCAAGGTATCGCAGCCATAATACTCCTCTGTACCCTTTATTATCTCACCACTGCTATCTACTTTGGCAATGCTGACTCCTCTCACCCTGTCTTTACCCTGTATATCTGTTACCGTGGTACTTAATTTCAGCGGAATATTATAATCATCCAAGCACTGTACTATATTCCTTTTTAATCCTCCTGAATATGGCATAAGCTCTACCACGAGCCTTACATTAGCTCCCTCTAAAGTAAGTCGTCTTGCCATAATAAGTCCTATATCCCCTGAGCCTAATATAACCACCTCTTTACCCGGCATATACCCCTCAATATTCACAAGTCGTTGAGCCGTCCCTGCAGTATATATCCCTGCCGGTCTAAATCCCGGAATATTTAGAGCTCCTCTGGGTCTTTCCCTGCAGCCCATGCTTAAAATAACAGCCAAAGCCTTGATTTTTTTTATGCCCTCTCTACCATTTATATAGGTAATAACCTTGTCCTTTGAAATATCTGTAACCATGGTATTAAGCTTATATTCTATATTTTGTTTTATAAGCTCATCTATGTATCTGCCGGCATATTCCGGACCGGTCAGCTCCTCTTTAAAGGTATGAAGACCAAATCCATTGTGGATACATTGGTTAAGTATTCCGCCCAGCTCTCTGTCCCGCTCTATTACCAATATGCTTTCTATTCCTGACTCCCTGGCGGCTAGAGCAGCAGCAAGTCCCGCAGGACCTCCACCTATAATTACAATTTCATATTCTGTCATTCTCTTTTCCTTTTTGCAAAATCCTATGGTAATTTTCCGGCATTTAATGGCATTTATCTACAATAAGGTTTGACCCTATCCCATGTTTTGATACATGTTCCATATCCAAATCGGGGATTTCCCTCGCCAGAATTTCCATTACCCTAGGAGAGCAAAATCCACCCTGACATCTGCCGGCACCGGGGCGCACCCGTCTTTTAATTCCATCTAAATCCTTTGCACCTATGGGACTTTTAATTGCCTCTATTATTTCTCCCTCAGACACTGTTTCACATCTGCATATAATGTTTCCATACCAAGGATTTTTCTCTATTAAAGAATTAAGCTCTGATTCAGTCAGAGTATTTATATTTGTAATGCCTCGCCTTTTACTCCGGAAATTATCCTTTTTATCCGGATTCTCTTTATCTCTCAACATATCTGCCACCATAACCCCTATTGCAGGTGAAGCGGT
The DNA here is from genome assembly GCA_041776485.1 of Lachnospiraceae bacterium. Lineage (GTDB taxonomy): Bacteria > Bacillota > Clostridia > Lachnospirales > Lachnospiraceae > JBHBQE01. The sequence goes on from JBHBQE010000018.1 coordinate 71,579, forward strand.
AAGTCCCGGGGATTTAATTCCTAAACAATCTATAAAGTTTGGCTCTGACTCCTGTATAATAAAATCCTCCACTCCGGGAATTGCTGCCCTAAGTCCTGCAAATCCTGTTATTATTTCAGAATATGGAATATTTTTAACCATTGCCTTTGACTTATTAAATATATTATCACTTCCTGATTTTGTGGTATTGCATCCCTCCTTGTCCCAAATATCATCTGCTGTCGGACCTACCAGTAAATTTCCATGAACTGTAGGAGTAACTAAAACTCCCTTCCCATTTTTATCCGGTAAAGTAAAAACTGTATGTGATACATGATTTCCTGCATTTTTATCAAGCAGGAAGTATTCCCCTTTTTTAGGTACAATCTCCACCTTGTTTTCACATACCATATTATGAATTCTGTCTGCATATACACCGGCAGAATTAACTATATATCTGGTTCGAATATCCCCGCTATCCGTTGTTATATGAAAGATATTTTCTTCTTTTTCTATGTCTAAAACCTCGGTATTAAACTTAAATTCCACACCATTTACCATTGCATTTTCAGCCATAGCTATATTGAAATTAAAGGGACAGAGTATCCCTGAAGTGGGGGCATATAATGCCGCAATAGTATTATCTGAAATATTTGGCTCAATTCGGAGAAGCTCCTTTCTGCCCAGTATACGAAGATTTTCAACACCATTCCTCTTCCCTCTGTCATATAATTCTTCTAAAATAGAAATACCATTAGAATCCTTACACGTAACCAAGGCTCCAATTTCCTGATAGGGAAATTCCAATTCCTTAGACAATTCCTTCAGTCGTCTGTTTCCATCCACATTAAGCTTTGCCATTAAAGTTCCGGGGACTGCGTCAAATCCTGCATGAGATATTGCACTATTGGCTTTTGAAGTTCCTTGACACACATCGTTGCACCTTTCCAATACGCAAACGGAAAGCTTATATTTTGATATTTCTCTGGCTATACTGGATCCAACCACTCCGGCTCCTATTATAATAAGGTCATACACAAAACCACCTCCATATTTTACAATATGCCTTTTACTCAGATAACAAAAAAAGAGAACGCAAACAACACCTGTTGCACATTCTCTAATCTCTATGCTTTATTATTTATCTCTATATGGTTTTACTTTTATATGGATTATATTATTATAATAACAATATTTTGTCAATAATACACAACCACCCGGGAATAAATAAACCCCGGGTGGCTGCATGTATAATATACAATTTATCCTTTATTACAGTTCTGACCAGTTAGCAGGATATACAAAATAAGCATATCTGGTCTTATCAGGAGTCTGGAAATGAATATGACTATTCTTGGGGATATAAATTATATCTCCCGGATGCCCTGTAACAACTCTTCCGTCTATTTCAATCTCCAAAGTTCCCTCAATTACATAGTCGTACTCATCGTAAGTAAGTGTCCACTCAAAGCTTGTATGGTCAAGCTCCATTATTCCACATCCCATTCTGGGCGCTTCCTCTAATGTGGTAACATCCTTAAGAGACACCCCATCCTGCTCAAATCGCTCGGTCTTTACCGTTGAGGTTTTTATTGCGATTATCCCGCTTTTGTCCACTACTCTGTCAAAGCCGCAGCAAGCATTATCCGTCTTTACAATGTTCTGATCCTTTGCCTGCTGAATAACCTCTGTAATTACCTGACGAATCATTTCCTCGCTTATATTCATAACCTATCCTTTCTTACTCCTGAGCGGTCTGCTCAATTTTTGCAAGAAGCTTGCCTGAAAGCAGGTTAGCTACAATAAGAGCGGTAATACCGGCTACCAGCTTACCAATGATAACAGGTGTAACCATGCTCTGATCTACTCCTGCAGTAAATCCAAGGTGATCACCGAAAACGAAAGCCGCAGATACTGCAAAAGCAACATTTAACAGCTTACCCTTAGGGTCCATATCGCCCATGATGTTGAACATGGCAATATTGTTTGCAAGGTTTGCAACCATTCCTGCGGAGGACTGCTCATTTATTCCAAGAGCTGTACCGGCTTTCTTAAGAGCGCCGCCAAAGGTTCTGGTAATCCACTCAACCATTGGGAAAGCTCCAATTAACACTATTCCAATTTGACCGCAAACCAAAAGACCCGAATATAAAGGGGTCATTCCTGTTTCATCTGGTGTTGCCATTACATCAAATAACGGGAACATAATTCCTGTTATCTGCTCAAATACTGCTATGGCTGTAAAAGCTGTGATAACAATTGTAACTCCTGTTCCGAACTTGTTAAATCCGGAAATCATCTTTGCAGGTGCAAACCACAGTCCTAAAACTATTAGTCCCGCAATAATTATAACCGGGATAAGATTCCTTAAAATTTCGACTATCCCAAGCTTATACTCTGTCATAGCTGACATTGCGATTCCGCCCACTATACAACCAATGGGAATAGTAATCATACCTGCTAAAACACCGGCACCTAAGTAGCTTCTGTCTTTTTTAGAAATAATTCCAAGTGCAACAGGTATAGTAAATACAATAGTAGGTCCCATCATAGTTCCAAGAATCAGTCCTGCAAAGCTTCCAATAGCTTCATTTCCTTTTCCTGCAAGCTCCATAGCCAATGGATATCCTCCCATATCACAGGCCAAAAGCGTAGTGGCAAACATTGAAGGATCTGCACCAAATACTGTATAAATAGGAGTAATGATAGGTCCTAACACTTTTGCCAAAACCGGAGCCGCAGCCACAACTCCTGCCATGGATATTGCTAAGGGACCTATAGCGTTAAAGCCTTCTTCAAACTTCTCACCGTAGCCAAATTTATTTCCTAAAATCTTGTCCACTGCACCAACTAACATAAAAATCATCATTATCAGCATAATTACAGAATTTATAGAAATATTCTGTACCCAAAGGTTAATACTTTCTGTAAAAACGTTCATTTTATATCCTCCTTTACGGAACTTACAATATATACTCTTTAGATAAGGGAGTCATAAAGCTTCTTATCAGGACGAGGTATAACTGCTGTATCTACCAAAAGTTCGCTGGAGTCTTTTGCGGCATTTACAGCTGCCCTAACATCTCCTACCTCACCTGTAAGGGTTACATACCCCTTACCGCCTATCGCAAAGCCGATATGCAACTCAATCAAAGTCACCTTAGCCGCCTTTGCTGCAATATCAGAAGCTTTGATTGCGGAAGCAACTGAATAGAATTCCAGCACCCCCACTGCTCCATATTCAGGAACATGAGTTGTCCCTGATATTGCCGGTATTAAATCCGGGTGAACATTAGGAAGAATAAGAGAATCCACTACCGACTCATCTCCCTTTTTCATACCCTCTGTCATGGAAGCCTTTACATCACCTGTATTGCCTCCAATCAAAATCATATATTTGCCGGGACATATACTAGAAGCCCTAAGAAGTGTAACCTGTGCCGCCTTTACCATAAAATCACAGGTTTCTATGCCCCTGGCAATACTATTTAACTCTATCATTCCTATAGCCAGACTCATTTTTCACCCTTTCTTCTAATATATATGGTTGCTTCTGTAACATTTTCCACAACTCCATCTATGCTTGAATGAATATTTGCGGAAAGTCCTTCAGAAGCCCTTGCAATTATATCTCCCTGGTTTACTGTATCTCCTGCCTTTACGCTTGGGATGGCGGGCTTTCCAATATGCTGCGAACATGGAATACTTACCGATTCCGGAGTATACTCTATGACCTTCTCAACTTTTCTGCCATAATATTTTGAAAGTCCCAGCCTTGAAACAAGTCTGTTAGTAGGTATCTTTCTTTCAGAAACACCCTGTCTTTCCTTGGGATTTAAGTTTCTTTCTATATTAATACCGCGCTTTCTCATTTCGCCCTTAGCGTAATCGTTTACTTTTCTGGGGGATAACCCCATGGGACAGGCAAACATTTCACAAATTCCACAGCTGCAGCAATTAATGGCACTGCCATAAAGCTTGACATATTCATCATTATCACTTACGGTCTCTTCTTTCCAAAATCCCCTCATAACTCTGTGGGGCTTTATTTCATGACCTATAAGATATCTCGGACAAAGGTCTGTACACATTCTGCACTGTATGCAGGCACTCTTTGTCTGACGTCTTATAGTCTGAAGAGAAAGAGAAGCTCTTTTAAATAAATAATGGGACTTGGGTAATACCATTATATTACCTGTGGTTTTAGTTACTACAGCCTTATTTATATCCTCCATATCATACAGACATTTCCCCATCATGGGACCTCCCAGTATTATGGAATAATCGGATAACAGCGGCTTTGCCTCGTTAATACAGTCTGCAATGCCTGTCCCAACAGGAACCTTTAAAACAATAGTATTTTCCACTTCACCAACTACTGATAAATACTTCTCTGTAACAGGCTTACCATCTAAGGCGTCTGCAATGTTTAAAACCGTGCCCACATTATCCACCACACACCCCACATCAGAGGGTAATCCTCTTTCAGGTATGCTTACATTGGTTACCTGATGAATAATAGTTTGCTCATCTCCGGCGGGATAGAAATAGTCCAGCTCAAATATTTCCACATCAGAGCCTAAGCTCCTGATTGCCATCTCTAATGCTTTGATTTCAGCCTTGTATTTTCCCTTAAGAGCAATGACCTTTCTACCGGCGCCAAGCTCTCCGGCAATTATTGAAATTGTTTTAACTATCCTTTCAGGAAATGTCCTGCACAGATATTTGTCAACTTCTATTAAAGGCTCACATTCAGCAGCGTTTACTATGAAGCACTCTACTTGGGCACCAAGCTTTACGTGGGTAGGAAAGCCTGCACCACCTGCACCTACTATACCAGCCTCTTTAACTATATCTGTAAGACTAATATCTGCCATTTCAATTCCTGTCAATTTCCAGGTCATCTACTATTCCAACTACTGTAGCGTCTATAGGTAAGTTCATATCACCTACGGCACTTCTGGCACTTGACCCACTAACATAGATAACCATTTCACCCACACCTGCACCAATTGTATCGGCTGCAACTATTGGAACAAGCTTAGTATCTTCACTAAGAACATCTACAGGCAATACCACAAGAAGCTTATATCCTGCTAATCTAGGCTCCTTTCTGGTCGCCCATATATTCCCAATGACCTTTCCTACTTTCATAAGTACACTCCTAATCTAGTAGCTACACTCTAACTAAGTCTATGCCCCTTGCTCTGGCGGAATCCTTTGCCAAATCTGTAATAATGCTATTACAGGGAACCTCTAATACAGTAAGTCCCTCCTTAGAGGCGTCCATAATATCACGCTCTGTCACTACACGCTTTGATATTGTCGATTTTTTCATCGGTTTAGCCCTATTGCAAACAGCATTTCCTATTGTTTTGGCGCTAACAGCCTTATCGCCTAAAATACAAGCTTCGATATTCTCATCATCACATATCACCAATCCTGCTCCAACCAGTATATCCAAATTCTTCTCCAATGATTGATAATAGCCTTTGGAAGCTGTATCTTTATAGGAATACAGCTGTACCTGACTCTTCGGCACATAGAGTTTCTTTCCTGATAACAAAGCCTTCATGGCAAGACGCGTATAAGGACAATCTCCTGTTCCCATAGCTATCTTTGTCATCGCCACTACTGTAAAGTCAAATAAAACCACAGCCTCTGCATTACATATATCCACCTTAAAGTCTTCATTTAATGCACATATACATCTCATTTTTTCATTTAAAGCACTGCTTATAAGTAATTTATGACAGATTTCGTCATGTTTTTGGCTCAGAATTATCAGGTCTTTTTTTTCACAGCTTATATCACAAACATCATTTATGTCCAGCTCTGATATATCGCTGCCTGATTCAGCAAGCTTTTCCGATACTCGTTTTAATATCTGTTCCACTAACTCACTTCGCTCCATTGCTTGCCTCCTTTCTAGCTTTCAATGCAGTTCATTGCTATTCCTACCGGGGTTACCAAAAACGGATTATCAGGCTTTAGGGTTTTGATTCCCACAATCTGTTCAAATATTTTTTCACAGCCTGTTAAACATGAGGTTCCGCCACATAGATAAATGGTATCCACATCCTCTTTCTCTACGTACTTTTTAACTATTGAAGCCATTTTCTCTATAACGGGTCTTACAATCGGTAAAATTTCCTTATGCCTTTTGTAATCCTGCTTAATTGCTTCTGCTTCCTCAAAGGAAATGTGGTAATTCCCGGACAGTACCAGAGATAAATGGGTGCCTCCAGTAGGCTCATCCTCTGTTGATACAACTTCGCCAGCTTTAAATATGGCAAGTCCTGTAGTCCCGCCACCAATATCCACTATTGCACCGTCCTTAATCCTGTATATGGCATTGGCTGCAGTCGGCTCATCAAGAATATTCACTACCTCAAAGTCAACAGCCTCAACCACATATCTATGGGTTTGAATACTTGATTCAGTTCCTGCCGGCATAGCTATGGCACATTCTGTAAGGGTAGTGTCAAGTCTATCCTCCAGTTTTTTCTTTAGCTTTCCCACTATCCTGGTAGCACCCGTATAATCCACCACCACACCGTCCTTTAAAACGCTGGCAGCTTGTTTTTCGCAGGCAACGGGATTGTCATTCTCATCAAGTACAACTATTACAATGTATGCAGTGCCTAAATCCACTCCAACCTTGTACTTTCCTTTTCCCGGAAACACCTTCTTTTCAGATTGTGCTACTTTTTCCATATATTCGTCTACAGTTTTTAAATCCATAAGCTATCCTTTGTACGCCTACACACCCTTAGCATCTATTTTTTTAATTATGCGTCCAAGTGTAAATCCTTTAACTGCCGCAGCATTTGCTTCATCGAAATCAATGTGCATTTTGCAGCTAAACTCCTTTGATACCCTAATAATTACATCCTCGAAGATTACCGGTCTGTCACTAAACACCTCTACAGCAACTCTGGTTTTGTCATATAGCTTTAATAGCTCTGAGTCCTCTGCAGTTACATGGATATGATTATGAGCAACGATAACTCCCTCCTTTATATCCACACTGCCGCAGGGTCCATCAATTCGTATGGCTCCGCTTCCATCAATATCTCCCGACTCTCTTACAGGAGCCTCAACACCAAGAGCTATACAATCACTTTTAGACAACTCAACCTGAGTTCTCTTTCTTTCAGGTCCAAGAACCGCAACTCTTTCCATCCTGGACTTAGGTCCGACCAAAGTAACACGCTCAGTAGATAAATACTGTCCCGGTTGGGATAAGTCCCTTACAGGTGTAAGCTTTCCATTTTCTCCAAAGAGCACCTTTACATGCTCGGGAGATAAATGTACATGCTTGGCAGAAACCTCAATCTCCACAAATCCAGCTAAGTGAATAGCGTTCATAACAGCAAGAGTCAATTTATCATTCATACCGTCTCACCCTTACTATACTTTCCGGAGAGATAGCGGCAGCACATAATATGCAGTCCGCTGGACAGGCGGTTAAGTTCCTCTATAATATCCGAGTGCTTAACCTTTGCACCGTCTCTATATGCCTTGGTGGCTGCTACCTCTGCCTCTCTCACTGAACTCCTCAGCTGATTAATCAGGGCATATTCTAACCCCATTGTATAATCCGGCAGCTTCATATATTCCACGCCAAAGAATTCCTGAGGGTTATGGGATTGTTTCCTTAGCTCCTCATGGGTTAATCCTAAAATTTTTACCGGGTTAAGCTCACAATCTAATACATCCGCTCGCATTATTTCCCTTAAATCATCCAGAATAACTCCAAGGTCAGCTAGTAAATTCTCGCACCCTCCATTATTCTTTATTTGCACCTGAGCAAGTACCACCTGAGACTGCAATGAATCAAGCTTTCCTCTGAAAAGTATTCTCGGGCTATCCTTTGTAACAAGTCTATTCCCAAAAAGATGAGTCATATGCTCCGGTTTTTCCATATAAATGGCTCCGGATTCATAATCCACATACTTTCCGATACTTGCTTTGGGAACCTCATCTCCATTGCTCTCAGGTAAGGCTTCCTCATTATCTGTGAAGTACCTTTTTTTAATAACCTTAGGTGCATTTTCATTTTCAAAGCGTATCTTACGTTGCTGCAAATACTCTCTGGCAGCAGGTGTAAGTATCTTTCCCGTTGGAATAACATAAACCTCAGGCTCGGTATTTCTAAGCTCATTGCGAAGGACTGCTTCTGTAATTGCTTTCAATTACACCACCTCCTATTAAAATAACTCATTATTAGTTTAATGAAGGTAATATGAACTCAACTTCATCATGAGGACGAGGAATTACGTGTACGCTTATAAGCTCTCCAACTCGTTCCGCTGCGGCTGCACCTGCGTCTGTTGCTGCCTTTACGGCTCCAACGTCTCCACGAACCATTACAGATACTAGACCGCCGCCAACATGCTCCTTACCAATAAGGGTTACATTTGCTGCCTTTACCATTGCGTCAGCTGCCTCTATTGAAGCTACTAATCCTTTTGTTTCAATCATTCCAAGTGCTTGTGTAATATTTGCCATAATTAGCCTCCTTTCCCTTTAACAGGGTGCACTTTTATAACATCATTTACTTTAGAGTGGGAAGAATAAACTCCACATCCTCATGAGGACGAGGAATTACGTGTACGCTTATAAGCTCTCCAACTCGTTCCGCTGCGGCTGCACCTGCGTCTGTTGCTGCCTTTACGGCTCCAACGTCTCCACGAACCATTACGGTTACAAGACCGCCACCAACATGTACTTTACCAATCAGGGTTACATTTGCTGCTTTTACCATTGCGTCAGCTGCCTCTATTGAAGCTACCAAACCCTTTGTTTCAATCATTCCTAATGCCTGTTTTGTATTAGCCATTATTATCTCCCTTCTTACCTTTAGTTAACTATAAAGTTTTCATGCGAGCTATGACATTCTTCACTATTAACTCCACGTCAATATTTGAAAGGTCAGGTTCCACACTACATATTCCGTCACTACAGTCCGGAATTTCACTGCGAATCTCCTCCAGCTCCTTAGTTCCATATGCAACATATTTAACATTCAATAACTGCATAGGTCCTACATTTTCACTGGTAGCGGATCCACCTACAGCTCCACAGCCTAAGGTAAAGGAAGGCTGCATACCGGTTGTGGCACCAACGCCTCCAAGAGCACTTGGAGTATTTACCAGTATCCTTGAAGCAGGTACTCTCTTTGCAAAATAATCAACAATTTCATCATTATTGCTATGTATTGAGAAGGTATGTCCCGCCCCCTCATAATGAAGAATATCGCAAACCTTTTCGCAAACATCTTTGTAATCTGTACCGGTATAAAATCCCAGTATCGGTCCCAGCTTCTCATTGGAGTATGGATGTCCTCTCCCCACTCCTGTTTCCCTGGCAACTAAAACCCTTGTATCTGCCGGTATGCCCGTAAGTCCTGCCAATCGGGAAATTGTGCTTACGCTTCGTCCTACAATCTCAGGGTTCATTGTTCCATTAGCCCTTAAAATGTATTTACCTAGCTTGTCACTTTCCTCATCATCAAGGAAATATGCACCCTGCTTCTGCAGCTCAGCTTTAACAGCTTCAGCCATATCCTCATCACAGATAATGGATTGCTCAGAAGCGCAAATAGTGCCGTTATCAAAGGTTTCAGAATCCAGAATACGCTTTATTGCCTTTGGCAGGTCGCAGGTTTTTTCTACATATGCAGGTCCATTCCCGGGTCCAACGCCTATTGCCGGAGTTCCTGAAGAATAAGCCGCCCTAACCATTGCTGAACCGCCTGTAGCCAATATAAGTGCCACATCTCTGTGCTTCATTAATGTGTCAGTAGCCTCCATGGTAGGAATGTCAATGCAAGATACCAAATCCTCGTTTCCACCTGCCTCAGCTATAGCCCCCCTTATCACCTTTACAGTCTCGATAATAGACCTAAGTGCTGTGGGATGAGGGGAAAATACTATTGCATTTCCGGCTTTGATGGCTATTTCTGCCTTATAAAGGGCTGTTGAAGTAGGATTGGTGGAGGGGATAAGTCCTGCAATAACTCCCACAGGTACAGCTATCTTCCTCAGTTTGTTCACATCATCACGCTCAATTTCACCAATTGTCCGCATGTCCTTTATGTGCTCATAGACACCTCGGCTAGCAAAAACATTTTTTATTACTTTGTCCTCTACTCTGCCAAATCCGGTATCCTCGTTTGCCATTTGTGCCAAACGCTTTGCATTACGCACTCCTGCATCTGAAATGGATTTTACTATCCTGTCAACATACTGTTGATCCATGCAGGAAAGCTCTTGTTGGGCAACCTTGGCTTTTTCCACCAGCTCCCTTACCTCCTGCATACTCATTAAATCTTTATCTATTAGTTTCATATTAGTTAATCTCCACTTCGCTTTTTATGATTTTGCCAAATACTGCTTAATAGCACTAACCAAATCACCTTTCTTGCCAAAGCGAATCTCCTGTCTGCTTAAGGAATCAATATTAAGCTTTCTGGCTAAATCCCTTAATGCGGAAACAGTCATTTTCTCTAATTCCTCGCCCGTATAGCTGAATATACTCTCTTTAGCAGCTGTTTCCTTTGCAGGTTCTTCCTTTTTCTTTGGCTTTTCCTCTATTTTTTTAGCAGAAGTATCCTTTATATTTGAAACCTTAGATTTCGTTAGCACTAACTCCAGTTCACCGTGCGGTCTCGGAATAACGTGTACGCTTATAAGCTCTCCAACTCTTTCTGCTGCCGCTGCACCGGCGTCAACTGCAGCCTTAACAGCACCAACATCACCACGTACCATTATTGTTACTAAACCTCCACCCACATGTTCCTTGCAGGAAAGTGACACATTGGCAGCCTTAACAGAAGCATCGGCAGCTTCAATTGCTGCAACTAAACCTCTTGTTTCTATCATGCCTAGTGCTTTCATAGGGTCTCCTTTCTGCTAATATTAAGCCTCTCTCGGTGCGTCTGCTATTGCAATAACTGCTGCTGCAAAAGCGTCACAGGCTGATTTGCAGGCAGACTGACTGCCTGTTAACAGCGCCCCGCCAAAGTTGGTTTCTGAAGGCGGTGCATAGAAAGCACAGCACTTAACATCAGCAGCTTTTAATGCTGCGTCTACTGCATACATTGCTTCCAGTGGAGGTGCAATAAGATAAGCAATTGCGTCACCCTCCGGGATATTGCAAGCTGCTGATAAATATGAACCTGTTCTGGAAATACAGTGTGCAAAATAGCAAATACTGTCATCATCATTCGCTGATACAAAATGGCAGCCATTCTCTATCATATCAACTGCAGCGTCAAGTCCTGCCTTTGCCTCTGCAGGATTGGGTGCTGCTAAAATACCAATGATTTCACCTGCAAGTGCTGTATTGGCATTGTCTGCTCCAGCGTACATACTCTTGGCATATACCACCTCGCACTCAGCCTTTTTTGTTGCCTCGTCTAAAGCTGTATAGGTTACATCATCAATATCAGCAGTGATAAGGGCTAATGACTTCTGATCAGGTCTTAGCTCAAGCTCCTTAGCTAAATCCGGTGAAACGTTGGGAATAAGTCTTGTGGCAAGTACCTTTGCAACAATAGGATCTTTTTTCATTTGAATACCTCCATCGTATTAAAGTTTCAAATCTGTTCCGCTGGCTTTTTTCTCCAGCATAATTTTAATAATTTCAGCTATGTGTGCACCAGCCTCTGCGGGGTTGGTACCATGGCTGTGAATATTGGAAACAACTGTTCTTCTTGCCTCAGGCATACCAACGGTTGCCTTGTAAGCAATGTAAGCGGACATGGAAGTTGCAGTGATAAGACCGGGTCTTTCTCCAATAAGTGAGCACACAACAGTTGCGCCTGTAAGCTCACAAATTTCATCTTCCACACCGACACGGCCATATTTAACAAAGAACGGGGTTCCCACATCTATGCCATAGCTTTGAAGTCCCTGAGAAATTGCAGGAAGTAAATCAGCTACATTAGCGGCAACTGCAGCAGAGGAAAGTCCGTCTGATACAAAAATCTGTACAGTAGGGTTCTTCTTGCATGTTTCCTTAATGGTAGCAACTGCTTCTTCACTTAATCTACGTCCCAGGTCAGGTCTTGTTAAATATGTATCTTTGCTGTCACACATAGTTTGAACGATGGGAAGATTTTGACTTTTAACAAATTCCTCGTCCACATCATTAAACACTGCGTCCTGAGCAGCAGAGTGAGCGGCTCTAAACTCAAGCTGCGGCAGGGTGTTATATCTTGCGCCTGCCTTTCCTATTCCGAGTCTGCAGGGAGCGTTGAATTTAAGCTCTGCATATTGCTCACCATATTGAGGGTTTTTAACAAGATACTGTGTTCTAATATCTATCTGAGTAATATCTACATGCTCACCCTCTTCAATAACAGATGCGTCCAGAGCTACACCCTTACTTGGGATGGTTAATCCGCCGCCTGTACCGGTTTCCACCTTTTTCTCCTGGGCAGGTGCACTTGCGGGGCTAGCCTGTGTTTCGGCAGTAACATTCATTTCTGTTAATACCTGCTCAATAATTGACTTTAAATCTTTTTCATTCATATCCAGCACCTCCTTCCTATCTGCTTAAAAATACAGAGGCATCTCCAGCCTTAGCTGTAAGCTTACCATTTTCAGAGAATCCCATTTTTTCAAGCCACATATCAAATTCCTTAATAGGGCGAAGCCCTAAAACTTCTCTTAATGAGGCTGCCTCATGGTATCCTGTACACTGATACATGAGCATACAATCATCACCCTCCGGGACTCCCATAATATAGTTACAACCTGCTGAAGCCAGAAGAACTGCCAGATTTTCTATATCATTCTGATCTGCCTTCATATGATTTGTATAACAAGCATCACACCCCATTGGAATACCCTGTAATTTACCCATGAAATGATCCTCTAATCCGGCTCTGATAACCTGCTTAGAATCATATAAATACTCGGGTCCGATGAAGCCTACTACCGTATTTACAAGGAAAGGCTGATAATGCTTGGCGAATCCATAGCATCTGGACTCCATAGTTACCTGATCCCAGCCATGGTGAGCTTCAGAAGAAAGCTCTGAACCCTGACCTGTCTCAAAATACATTACGTTAGGTCCTGTACAGGTACCCTTTGTAAGCATCGTTGCACGACCCTCTTCAAGCATGTCCGCTGTAAGACCAAATGCTTCGTTCCCCTTTTGAGAACCGGCTATAGACTGGAACATAAGGTCAAGAGGTGCTCCCAATTTCTCAGCTGCTGCTGTCTGAGTGGTAACGTGCGCCAGTACACATATTTGTGTAGGTATATCCCATTTATGCTTAAACTCATCAAAAAGCTTAAGAACTCTGGCTACGCTCTCCAGAGAATCGTCAACTGGATTAAGTCCGATTACAGCGTCACCGCAACCAAGGGACAACCCTTCCATAACGGAAGCAATAATTCCGTCAGGATCATCTGTAGTATGGTTCGGCTGTAATCTGGAAGAAAAAGTGCCGGGTAAACCTATTGTAGTATTACAATGAGCTGATACCCTTATCTTCTTTGCAGCGTATATCAAATCTAAGTTGCTCATTAGCTTGCAGACACCTGCTGCTATCTCACTGGTGATACCCCTTGAAGCTCTCCTTATCATATCACCTGTGGTAGCTGTATCAAGTATCCACTCTCTAAATTCCGCTACAGTCTTATTTTTTATTTCATTAAAGATTGTTTCGTTAACTGCATCCTGAATAATCCTTGTAACCTCGTCCTCCTCATAGGGAACTGCCGGATTGTTTCGTAAATCATTCAGAGTTAAATTAGATAGCACCACCTTTGCTGCTACTCTTTCCTGAGCATTTTCAGCGGCAATGCCAGCCAGCTTATCGCCAGACTTTTCTTCATTTGCCTTAGCCATAACCTCTCGGACTGATTTGAACTCGTAGGTTTGGCCAAACAGTCTTGTCTTTAAAATCACTCTACATCACCTCGCATTTCTTACGAATTAAATACCAATGTCTTATTTACAACTGGTAACACTTGACCATTGGCAACAGGTTCACCGATGTCTATGTAGTCCCCGGAATTGGTGTAAATTCCGTCTATACATATAATCTGCTTTTTTTGCTGCAGCATAAAGCTTAAAGCATTCCCAAGCACCTTGCCAATGTCCGCCTCCACTACAATAATTAGCGGATACTTGCTCTCAATCACCTCCTTTGCACTTTCTATTATTGCAGCTGCCAGTTCTTGTACCTGACTGAAGCTTGTGTGATAACTGCCATCTATAGCAATAGCCACATATTCAAGCTTTCCCTCCACATAGTAGATAGGAAGCTGCGTTTTTATAGAGGATTTAAACGACTCCAGCTTCGCCTCCTCCTCTTTTGGTACCTTAAGTACAGGAATATTTTTAATAGGCAGCTCATTTTTGTCATACCTTATAGTTGAACCTGTTACATCCATAGAGTGGGTTCCTGCACCCACCACTGTTGCCCTTATTGTTTCCAATGCCTTCAGGCGTTTTATCCCTTTAAAAAGAGAATTTCGGCTAATTGCCTGACCTAAAAGCATTCCAATATCCGAATATTTAAAAATCTCATTATCATTTACCGTGCAATTATTTTCCTCATATTTAATAATACAGTCTGCCACTCCACCGGAAATAGTTATAGCGTCTATATGCAAATCATCTGACAGCTTATTTCCATCATTGGTATAAAGTTTTTTATGGTGCTCATCCATATTCCCAATATTAATGCTATAAGCAAGTTGGTCTGCCATAAGCATACATACCTTAAACAATTTTTCTCTGTCTGCAACATCCCCAATCTTTATTTCTATACCATGAGCCTCGGCAAGTCGTGCTGTCTTTTCATAAATATAGCTTATTTTTCCGTTTTCAATTTTGATAAGTCTTCCGCCTATATCTAAACAGGAAGCTCCCTTTAAGATCCCCTTTTCAAACACAGCTATATTTGTAGTTCCGCCGCCTATATCCAAATTGGCAACTGTACATCTGTGTTCTTTGGAAAGAGTATCCGCACCTGCTCCCCTGGCTGCAAGCACAGACTCTAAATCCGGACCTGCCGTTGCCACAACAAAATCTCCCGCCAAATCAGACAATACACTAAGCACCTGATTGGCATTTGACTTTCTTGCGGTTTCTCCTGTAATAATAACAGCTCCTGAGGAAAGATCACTGGGTTTTATCCCTGCCATATCATATTCTGAAAGAATTATTGTTTTAACCTTATCTGCGTCAATTTCTACACTGGATTTAAGCGGTGTAAAATATATATTGCTCCTGTATATAATCTCCTTGTCCACTATACTGATTCTAGGCACAGTATAGCTGCTGGCTCTGTTTTCAATGGTAAGCCTGCTAAAAACCAACTGGGTTGTTGAGGTTCCGATATCTATTCCTATGCTGAGTATTGTTTCATGCATTTTTTAACCTCTTTTGCTGTTAACGATCCATAATTTTATTCTTAAACTCAAAATCTGTAACCGTACCCTTTTCATCAGAATTTATTTTAATTACACCCTGAAGCTTATCCTGTACCAAGCTTTTCACAATTGATATCCCCATATGAGAGGTATCTATATTTTCCGGATCGAATCCTATTCCATCATCAATTACCTGTATCCTCGAATATAATTCCCCATGGATAATTATTATTCTAATATTACCCTTATCTCTTTCGGGAAAAGCATATTCAAAAGCATTCTGCAGCAATTCATTTATTATAAGCGCCACTGAAGTTGCAATATCTGAATCAACCTTGAAGTTATCCCCCTCAATGGATATTTTTATGTCATTGGCAGGAGAAGCATAGTACCTTTGGGTATTATTCTTTATCCCTATAATAATTTCCTGCAAATAAACCTCGTCTGTTCCTGCCTGCGCCAAAAGCTGGTGTGTTCCCGCAATGGAAAGTATTCTGTTTATGCTTTCTCCTAAAGCTTTGCTGGCCTCATCCGAATCAGTCCTTCTCATTTGCAGTCTCAGCAGGGAGGCAATAATCTGCAGATTGTTTTTAACTCTGTGGTGCATTTCCTTGATGGCAACAGACTTAAGTATAAGTGCCTTTTCCTGCTGCTTTTGTGCCGTAATATCTTTCATTAAAACAGAAAATGAAGCGTCAGGCACATTTAAGCTTACCGTTTTTATATCCACCACATGGGAGCCGACCCTTACCTCTCTATTGACGCCTCCAATAACTTCCTGAGTAATTGTATAATTTTTGTCTTTATCAACCTCATTGCTTAGTCTAACGTTTCCATAGGGCTGTCCAAGTATATCCTCAACATATCCAAGGCTTTCATAAAGCTTTTTTGCAAGAATATTTCTAAAGGTTATTATTCCCTCTTTGTTAACGATGATAAGAGCCTCGTCTATACATTCAGTAAGCCAGTTGTCCTCAGGCTTTAAATTTTCCAAAAAACTGGCTATTTTCTCATAACCCTTTTGGGAAAGGTGTAATCTTTCGTTTATCTGCTGCTCTTCATCAACTCGTTTTTCCCTAATTAAAACTCCGATGATTCGGCTTTCATTAAATATAGGCTCAACCGTCTGTATAGTATGACAATTTTCCTGCGTGAGGGCTTTCATCTGTCTGGTGCCCTCTTTCAGTCTGAAAGTTCTTGCCACTGCAGGTTCATTTTCCTGCTTTGCCAACATTCCCACTACAGATTTTTTGTAGGATGATGGCACCTTTATCGGGTTTGCCTCTGCAACAACTATTGCGTCCCCTCCATCTATGGGGCAATCTATAAATATGTCTGCTTCATCTATGTCTGCAAGAGGTTGCAGGAGTTTGCTAAGGTCACATATTATTTTTATGTCCTCATCATTTAGGTTTGTATATTCTCTGCAAAGCCTCTGTATATGCTCCAATGATTACCCCGACTATATTTCTTTTTTTACCATAATAAGCTCTGCCACACGCCTAATGGAAAGTTTTTTAAGCTGACTTATTTTTCTGAGATATTCGTAAGCTTCCTGCTCGCTTACTCTTTCCCTCATCATTATCAGTCCCTTGGCTTTCTCGACTATCACACGACTCTCCAGCCGTTCATTCGCCTTTTCAATATCCTTGCGAAGCCTATTCATTTCCTTGCTTCTGCTAACTGCCATTTCTATACTTGGCACCAATGATTTTTCATCTATCGGCTTTACCAAATATCCGTCAACTCCACTCTCCTTTGCCTGTTCTACAAACTCCATATCGCTATAAGCTGTAAGCAATATAACTGAACCTGCCAAGTTTTCCTCATATATTATTTTTGCAGCACTAAGACCATCCAAATATGGCATTCTTATATCCAATAAAGCTAAATCCGGATGGTGCTTGCCGCATTGCTCTATAGCATCAAATCCATCCGCTGCCAGTGCTACCACATCATATCCTGCAGTGCTCAGCAGTTCGTTCAAGTCCATTTTTGTAACAGGTTCATCATCCGCTATAACTATTTTTATCTTTGAAGTGCTTTTATCTTTTGTCATTATGCAAATATATTCCTCTACACCGCTTATTTTTTGTCTATTTTAAAACTAAGAGCCTTTACCAGCTCTTTAACGCCCGCTCCTGTGTAACTGCTCACCTTATATATGTCATGAGCTCCGGCGTCCTTTAAATGTTCTATTGCATTTTCAATTTCAATCTCTGATGCTATGTCAATTTTGGTTACTATTCCCACTATGGGTTTGGCAAACATTGTCCCGAAACCCGGCGGGAACAGTGTCCCGTCCTCAGTAGCGTCCTGTACCAAAATAATTATGTCTGCGTCTGCTGATGTCACCATTAAAGAGCCTCTCATTCTGGTTCTTTCCAGATACTCTCCCGGTGTATCAATCATGTTATTATTGATAATTGTAATTGTCTGCGTTTTGTGGTACTGCAGCTTTTCATTATTGATTTTCTGGCAGAGGGTGGTTTTCCCTGCTTGAGTCCTGCCTACAAGCATTACCCTTGCAGATCTGCTTTCTTTCATATCCATATCAGGTTTTTGTTATCGGTGCCTTCGCAAAGCCCATCATATTGCCAAGTACATTCATAACGTCATGTAATGCCACCTCCACATCAGCCACATCTCCGGTGATAACTAAGGAACCGTTAAATCTGTCTATAAACCCAATTTTAACATTAGCTGCCTTTGTCACCACATCACCCGCTATCATGGCGGCTTCGCTGGGAGTAATAGTCATAATTCCCAAGGCTCCGGAGGCGTCAATAAGACCAAGCTTTGCGTATAAATCCTTTTCAGGGCTGGCAATAACGTGAGCAAGGGTCACCTGCTTACCCGGCACAAACTCCTGTATAATTCTTTCCTTGCCTGTTTGATCAGACATACGCTCCTCCATAATATCTGCTATAAGAAAACAAAAAGCTCCTTAAATCTTGCCTTCCGACAAAATCCTAAGGAGCTACGTCGCCCTATACCAGAAATGCACTGTCCTCGTGCAGTTACTTTATAATTATCTTAATGGAGAATATCAAACCTGGTTTTCTATGTCAATACTCTGAGCATTTTCTTGTAGGATGTCACAATTTTTGGTGCTCATTTTTATGAAATATTATCAAGAAAGTTTTCCAAGGAAAGCTTTTCGATAAATCTCCTTTATATCTTCAACACCTACATCTACAGGATTTGTCGGGGTACATCTATCTGCCAGGGCAGCCTTTGCCATCTCCTCCAATGCCTTATCAAATTGGTCTCTGCTTATCCCCGCTGCAGAAATTGACGCAGGGATATTAAGCTGACCTATATATTTTTTAACTATTCTAATCATATTAAGTGCGCTTTGTCTTATGCTTGAGCTTTCTAAATTTAACAGTCTGGCTACCCTTGCATATTTTTCTGCAGTATCTGTAAGGGAATTATTACAGCCTGCATTAAAGCTCATAACATAAGGAAGCAGTATTCCATTTGCCCTTCCATGGGGAATGTGAAACTTTGCTCCCATAGCATGTGCCATACTGTGATTTATGCCTAATCCGGAATTGGAAAAGGCTATTCCGGCTAAACATGAGGCATTGTGCATACCCTGCCTTGCATTTAAGTCCCCCGGGTTTTTATACACCCTTAAAAGATTATGTTTTACCAGTTTAATTGCTTTTTCCGCCATTGCTTCAGAAAAGTCGGTTCCGTTTTTAGATACAAAAGCCTCTATGGCATGAGTCAACACGTCAATACCGCTGTCTGCCGTAACAGAGGCGGGAGCACTAAGTACAAGGGCTGCGTCTAAAACCGCGTAGTCAGGAAGCAATATGTCATCTATAAGGGGATATTTAACCATGGTTTTGCTGTCGGTAATCACAGCGAATCTGCTTACCTCGGAACCGCTTCCGCTTGTTGTGGGCACAGCTATAAAGCACGGCTTTGTTGAATTTGAGGCCTTTGACGCAAAATAAACAATTGCCTTTGCCGCATCTATTGCAGCACCGCCGCCCAAAGCAATTACAGTATCTCCGGCAAAATCCATATATTTGGCAACACCGGCTGTAACTACATCTATATCCGGTTCCGCCGCTATTTCCGCATATATATCATATTGGATCTTATGTTCGTCTAATCTGGAGGTAACATAATCTGTTTTCCCTGACTCCAGCATGAATTTATCTGTTACAATAAAAACTTTTTTAACGGAGTCCAGTATGTTTGAAAGGCTATCACCAATCATAATTTTAGTCGTAAGTATAAAAGTGTTCACAATAGTCCTCCTTTATCCATCATTAATTTACTGCAACATATTCATTTTATAACACAGGGAAAAAATATATTCAATCGGGAAATTTAACTATTTCTCTAAAATTCCCCAAAAACCATTGACAGAGGGCTATTTTCAGTCTATACTTGTTGTTACAAGTAAACAATATACACAGGTGCCTGTCCACATTCCAGCCGGGCAGGAGAATAGGGAAGTCAGGTGTGATTCCTGCGCAAAGCCGTTGCTGTATTAGAGGAGTTGTTTTTCGATATATCATTGGGATTTATCCTGAGAAGATGAGAAACAGCAGTGATACTTAAGTCAGAAGACCTGCCTGTGTGAGAGCACAAATTCCTCTTCGGACCTAGGAGGGTGCTGGAAATACAGCAGTGATGTAACTTCTGTATAAGCTATATCCGAAGGATATAGTTTTTTTATTTCCTTTTACTTGTCATCATCTCGTTTAATTATCAGGTCCTTTATCCGGCACAGTCGGTGTAGGCTGTGTCGGTTTTTTATTCTCAACGCTTTGACAATATTACCTAACAATGTTACACTTTTGTGCTGTACATTTACGATATCTAAGGTATAAAAGAGGTATATATGAACACATTTACATTAACACTTATTATTATAGCAGTTGTTCTTCTGATTGTTCTGGTGGTACTGTATTTTGTCGGAAGAAACTTGCAGAAAAAGCAGGATGAGCAAAACGCACTTGTAAGCCAAACTGCCCAGTCAATGTCCATGCTGATTATAGATAAAAAAAGATTGCCGGTAAAGCAATCGGGACTTCCCAAGGAAATAATAGATCAAACCCCTTTTTACCTTAGACGTTCAAAAATGCCTATTATAAAAGCAAAAGTAGGATCTCGTATGGTAACTCTTATGTGCGACCCTACGATATTTGACTCTATTCCTGTAAAAAAGGAAGTTAAAGCAATGGTAAGCGGCATTTATATTTCCAGTGTAAAGGGGTTACACAAAAAAACCTCTGCACCTGCAGAGGCAAAGGGTTTAAGAGCAAGGCTTGCCAGATTTATAAATAAAAATCGTTAGCTGCCGCGGCTTTCAATAAGCTGTTTAACTGCATTATATTGATTGTCCAAATGTTGATTCATAATCTTTATCACATATTCCTTGTCGCAGTTTCTTATCCCGTTTAATATGTTTTCATGTTCTGCCAGAAGAGTAGTAAGCATACTCTTCTTTTTTATGTATTCAAATCTATATCTGTACATCTGTTCCCTAAGACTTACAATAGCCGCAGTAAGCTTGGGATTGTTGGCACACTCATAAATTACATTGTGGAAAGACTCGTCCAGCTCCACAATTCTTCTAAGATTTTCTCCTGACAAGGCACCTTTAAACTCCTCAAGCTCCTGAGTAAGTCTTTTAATAACCTCTTCATCAGCGTTGTCACATGCCTTGGTAACCGCCAGTACATCTAAAGCCTTTCTTATTTCTATAACATCCTTTAAATCCTTTATACTCATATTGGCAACTTGAGCCCCACGCCTTGGGTAAATCACTGCAAGTCCTTCCTTTTCCAGCATTCTAATGGCCTCTCTAACAGGAGTTCTGGATACGCCCAAATCCTCTGCTAATTGTATCTCCATTAATCTTCTGCCGGGCTTTAATTCACCCTTTAAAATAGCATCCCTAAGGGTTTTATAAACCACGTCTCTAAGAGGGATTAAAGAATCTGATTCAAATGTAAATTTATTCATAGGTTTTCCCCTAATTATATAGTGATGTAGCTAATTATGTTTATAAAATCTTGTCAGGAATTAATGCCAAATATATAAACCGATTTTATAATATTAAATACTTATTAATAAGCCTATATCAGTTTATCAGTTAAAGGCACGGTATCCTTGATAAAAATATCCTTATATTTTTTTAATGCCTCATTTTTACACTCTAAAAGAGTATTTTCATCCTTAAACAATCCGTACACACAAGAACCGCTGCCGGTCATTAAAGAGGCTTCTGCGCCCATATCTGTTAAAAATGTCTTCATATCCTGCAGCACAGGGTATTCAGGCAATACAGGAAGCTCTAAATCATTGCATAGCTCCATGCCTATTTCAGCATAATCTCCACTCTCAATAGAATGAACAAGCTTTTCTTTACAAACGCTTCGTTTTGCGTCCACATTGTCAAATTCAGTAAATGCCCATTTGCTGGATACCGACATGCTTGGCTTCATTAACAAGATTTTAAAGGGCAAAGCCGCATTTACCGGCGAAATCACATCTCCTATACCTGTACAAACAGCCAGCCCACCCTGTATTAAAAACGGCACATCGGCACCTATCTCAGAACCAAGCACCTGCATAGCTTTTAAATCAAGATTTAAATTTTCCAGCCTATTAATTCCTCTGATTAGTGCAGCCGCGTCAGCACTAGGACCACCCAATCCTGCACCTATGGGAATTCTTTTTAAAATATCTACTCTATAACCTCTATTAAGATTATATTTTGATTTAATTAATTCAATCCCCATAAAGACAGTATTTTTTTTATCTTTGGGTAAATTATTTATATTGGAGGTTATTTCTATCCCCTTATCAATTGCAGAAATCCTTAATTCATCATATAAATCAATGGTCTGCATAAGAGAATATAAATCATGATACCCGTCCTCTCTTTTGCCGGTAATATATAATGATAAATTAATTTTGCCGTATGCTCTCTCTAGTATTTCCATACTATAGCCTTTGCCAAGCTAACAGCAGTATCCTTATCGGTTAAATATTCTAAAATCGCTAAAGAAAATTCTATTGCAGTACCCATACCCCGGCTTGTAATAATATGCCCGTCTACTACTACAGAATTTTCCACAGGGACTGCACCAATCAGTCCATCCTCCATCCCCGGATAACAGCAAGCTCTTTTCCCTCGCAAAACATCAAAATGTCCGAGTACCGTGGGTGCTGCACATATTGCTGCTACAAGTCTGCTTTTCTTAACCGCCTTTAATACAACTTCCTTAACGGTCTCACTGTTTTTCAGACTTTCATATCCCGGATAACCTCCCGGAAGTATAAAACCATCATAATTATCAAAATTGATATATTCTAAAGAAATATCGGATATAAATTCTATATTATGAGCACCTCGTATTATTTCTTCGCCTGAAACAGAAGCAATATCCACATCAATATTGCCTCGTCTTAATATATCTACAACTGTCAGCGCCTCAATTTCTTCACACCCATTCGGGGCCAATAACAAAACTCTTTTCATTACCTGCTATATCTTCCGGTTTCGTATTTTGCTCTGGTTTCCACACAAATGCGCAAATTATCATATCTGCTTGCCAAATCTCCCGATTCAATCACAACATCCAATGTGGCGGCAAAATTATCTATTATATTGTCTGTAAGTTCTCCCACTATATACAATTGTTTAAGTATTCTGGCTTTTTTTGAAAAATCCGCTGTGTCAAAAAACTCCATAACCAAATTTTTCTCACCGGTATCATCAGCTTCCACTGTCTTTATTGGAATATTCACAGTCTGAGTCTTTGGTTTAAAGGATCTTTTAAAAGCGTCCCTTGGGCAGCAAAATATTTCCCTTTCCCCAAATTCACCTCTGTAAACAATCACTATTTCTCCGGTTTGAACATCCTTTGCAGCAGTTATGACGGAATACTCCTGTCCCCTTTTATCTAGCCAGTTACTACCCATAATAATTTGTCAGTACCTTGTTAGCGGAAAATGAATTCAATCCATTGACTTTAGCTAAAAAGTCCTCCCCCTCCCTTGTAAAATCACGCCAATCACCATAGTTTACAGTATATCCGCAGGCAATTAAATCATATACCTCATCCATAGCATAATCTGCGTACTCATACCCTATATCTCCTTCAGAACAAATCGACTCGTCAACAAAATCTTTCCCAATATTTTCTACTGAATTTACAGTATCCGTTACCGCATTTTCGCTAACACAGCCTCTGTTTACAGAGACAAATTCTCCATCAAAAGAGCTGTTACTTTTAACATTTATTCCCTGTCTGCTGCTCTTTTGTGCATAGCTGCCGCTATCTCCAACAGAATCCCTAGGAAAAACCGCCCGACTCTCATTTGTACTCTTTTTACTCTTCTTAGAGTTTGCCAAGGATACAATAGCAGCTATTATACTAAATATAACCAATAATGTATTCATACGGATACAATTTTAACAAATCCCCTCGTAACTTGCAATCAATTTCTATTTAGTATAAAATATCCTATGCAAAATCTAAATGTTACAGCAATTTTTGCTTTAAGAATTACCCTATGGAGGTGTGAAATGGTTTCAGCAGGAGATTTTAAAAATGGAATTACTATAGAACTTGATGGCAATGTTTATCAAATCATGGAGTTCCAGCATGTTAAACCCGGAAAGGGTGCTGCCTTTGTTCGCAGCAAACTTAAGGATATTAAAAACGGAGGCGTAGTGGAGAAAACTTTCCGTCCTACTGAAAAGTTTGAAAACGCTCATATTGACAGAAGGGATATGCAATATCTATACACAGATTCCGGCATATTCTATTTTATGGATACCGAATCCTTTGAACAAATAGAGCTTGACGCAAATGATATTGGCGACGCTCTCAAGTTTGTAAAGGAAAATGATATGGTAAAGATCTGCTCCCACAACGGCTCAGTATTTGCCGTAGAACCTCCTCTGTTTGTTGAGCTTGAGGTTACCGACACGGAACCGGGATTTAAGGGTGACACTGCAACAGGAGCAAATAAACCCGCAACTGTAGAAAGCGGCGCCGTTGTTAATGTTCCTCTTTTTGTAAATATTGGGGACAAAATAAAAATTGATACAAGAACCGGAGATTATCTCTCCAGAGTTTAAATGAAACCCTAATACGGTTTTAACTATCTTTTCAAAAATTCTTATATGCCGGTATAGCCTGCCTTTTCAGGCATTTCCGGCATTTTGTGTATCGAAAGATACTCACATATTTTCTTAAATTTGCTTGTGTTTTTATTTTTATTTTGTTTTTTCTCCACAATCATTCTTCCAGCTTCAAAATAGGTATGTACCATAGAAAGATTGACTGCTGTTCTCATAATTCTCACTCCTATAAGAAGATTAGACATTTTTTCTAAAAAATTTTTATCAATCATATGTATTCACTCCTTTGTTTTTTATATTATCCTAAATGAGTAAATGGGCAGGTTTTGACAAACTAACACTTAAAGCTTTCTTCTTGTATCATTATCTGCTCCCATAAATAAATTCTAAAATACTAATATCTGTAATCTGTGCTTATCGATTCTTCAAGAATATGTTTAATATCTTTGCCCAAAGACAATGCTGCTTCCATATCGTGTATATCACTTGTTCCGAAAGGATTAGTATTTGACCAAGCATTACCTGCAAGCATTCTCCACTCTCTACCTCGAAGTCTGAAAGTTATTTTATCCATATCGGTATATATAATAATAGACACACTATCTGTCGGCTTTCCTTCTATTTTATTACTTATCTTGCAGCCCGAAACCGAATCTGTCATGATTTCTTTTCCGTTTTCCAAAATCCTAATATTCTTCGCATTAAGCTCAACAACATAATTTTTTACCAAGTACTTCTGCATTTTTCCAACAAAATAAAAACCTGCATAAACTATCGCCAAAACTGCAAATACAAATCCAAGCAAAGCAGGCGGATTTAATTTTAAGATTTTGTCAAGTCCCGAATAAAACAATCCCAGCTTTATTGCCAGGATTGGCAACATAATTATAGCAGCAAAGGCAAGACCTATAATCGCCTCCTGCATTCCTGATCTTACTGCCCTAAATTCATATCTTTTCATAGCCATTATCCTTTAATTCTTTTTTAAATCGTTCCAATTCACTTTCTTTATCATAAGCAAATGTATATCTTCTCTTTATTCTTCCGTTTTGATTCCTATCCAAAAATATTCAAGCATCGATAGAATATATCTCATTTTTCGGAATTTTATTCACCGTTATCATAATAGTTATGAAAAGTGGCATGGTTTGAATGATAAGAGCCGCATTATCCACGTACCTATAATTACAGACAAATCCAAAAGTGAAGTAAATCATAACCGGTATGTATAGCATTATGATAATCCAAGTTATTTTTCTTGTCTTTTTCGTAGTTTTAATTAAGATTTTTTCTTTATCATCTTCGCTCAAATTTTGCAAAGCTTCATTTTCAAGACGTTTACACATAAATTTGTATTTGATATATTTATATTGAATAGATTTTTGCACATCTAATTTTATCATCATAAATCTTCTGTCTGCCTATATTTTGGTCTATATCTCATTTTATTATTGTTGAAATGTCAATGTAACTCTCTTTATTTCTCTCCAAGCTTTCCCATCATATTCTTCAAAGAGAACTTTTATATTTTTGTATGGAACCCCTTCTGTGTTCTTTGTTTTCAATGGCGAGATTCCGAGTGCATCATACGGATCAATCCATTCCCCACCCGTTGCACTGTTTTCTGCGTTAAATTCAAGATCTATCCAAACAGGATCGATATAAATTTCTTTTGCACCTGTTATAACTGCTTTAATTATTGTCGCATCATAGAGCGGGCAATCTGAACCGGTTAAGTTCTTTGCTTGGATTTCTATGTTTACAAAATGATTATTATCTGTACTTACAAAATTATATATATCGCTCATCTCCCCGGGTTTTAAAGTGATGCTCTCAAGTGCCTTTGCATCGAAATCTTTAAGTTCCAAGCATTTATAAAGGCAATCTTCAAAAGTATCGCTTCCTAAAGAAAAACTGCGTCCGTCGCTTGCTTTAAACACCACTCCATTTGGATTTTCGGGATGAGTTTTTATTTGAGGTGCAAGTTCGGCATAAAGTTCATCATAAGACTTTATCGTAAGAGTTCCATTTTTCACTTCACAAATATCAAAATATTTCGTTTCATCTTCAATATCTCCTTTGAACCTAATACCTCTAACATCAAGCCTTATATCAACCACTCCCTTATCAATCAAAACAGGATATTTTTGAGAAACAAAATTAATAAATTCCATCAATTTACCATAGGATATTTTTAATTCTTCAAGAGAATTTACTTCTGTACTATATATAAATTGCGGATCTGAATATTGAATTTCATCTTCTAATAAATCCTTTGACTGTTTGAACTGCTTAATTGCATTTTCACTAAAGACTTCACCAAAATTACTCCATATACAGGGTGATGTAAGAGGCTGACGTGATACAGTTATCATAAACTGTAATTTGGGATATTCTTTAAGATTTACAAAATAGTTATATTTATATTCAGGATCTTTTTTTATTGTGTAAGTACCTTTTCCATATACATCATTAAGATATTTGAGGATAGCTTCCTCATCTTCTTTTAAACGGGAGCAGCCTGTTAGTAATGTCACGGCAACCCCCATAATAATCAAAGCACAAATTAAACATGTTCTCTTCATTAGAAAAATCCCCTCGAAATAGTTTTGAATCAGGCATTTTCTCCTTTGCCGGGGCAATCATTCTTTCAGAAAAATCCCGCCCCCCATATATCACACCCTTGGCTATATAGCTTTGGGGTAAGTACATCTGTTCCAAAGCTTATATCCAAATAGTCTATGCTTTGCTAATCAGTACATTATTATAGATTTTATTTAAAATCTGTCTATATCGCCAAAGGAGCCGGTTCCTGCATTATCAGATAAATACTCTTTCCTCATGCCTATCTGCCCATTCATTGAAGCCTTTCTTGTCACACATTGCAGTCTTTTTATAATAAATTAATTTTCCCTTTAACTTCCCATTATCTTTCTTAATTTATCCAACTTCTCCTCATCTAATACCCTTAACTTTCCCATGGTTTTAAGCTGATATAAAATCCTGGTATAATATTCCAGTGACTCCATATCCATATAGGCTCTCATCAATGTATCCCCATAAGTTAACGCGCCATGAAACTCCAATAATAATGCATTATAATCCTCTACAAATTCATCTAATGAATCCGGCAATTCCATGGTAGAGGGGGTTCCATATTTTGCCACAGGAATTCTGCCGTTTCTAAAGTTAACAAATGCTTCCGGCATAACAGGTTCGTTTAACTCTTCTCCTATAATTGCAAATGTCATGGCATAGGGTGGGTGGGCATGTACCACCGCATTAATATCCGGTCTTTTCTCATATACTCTTATGTGCATTTTCATCTCTGAAGTCGGCTTAAAATCACCATTAGACTCTACCAGCTCATTCTTTGCATTTACAATACATAGACAATCCGGCGTCATGTATCCCTTGGATACACCTGTAGGTGTACATAAAAATCTGTCCTCATCAAGCTTTACGGAAATGTTCCCGTCATTGGTCGCCACCAATCCATGGGAATACATTCTTCGTCCTATTTCACAAATCTCTTCTCTGATTTCATTTTCATTTTTCATAATAT
Organism: Lachnospiraceae bacterium; assembly: GCA_041776485.1. Classification (GTDB taxonomy): domain Bacteria; phylum Bacillota; class Clostridia; order Lachnospirales; family Lachnospiraceae; genus JBHBQE01. The sequence goes on from JBHBQE010000018.1 coordinate 99,651, forward strand.
TTATGCCTCTCATATAGGGGATATTTACGAGATATTATATACTAACATTGTACTGCACAGCAAATATTTCCACATCTGTTTTGTCGGGATTTACTTCCCTTAGTTTAGCGGCTGTAAAGACACCAGCAACAGATGCTGCAGCAATAGCAGAACCTATGTAAGATGCTATACCTGGCTGTTTAGTAAAATTATCTGCCAGCAATACACCCAATTTAGGATAACTATCCAAATCAAGCCTCTGCAAATACTTAGCACCTATATGCCCAAAGCTATAATTCCCTGTATAATCATTTCTCATTTCAGGCTCCCACTTTAATATCCAAATGGAAAAGTTAAAATCATATGCTTCTGTATCTTTTTCTCCTATGGCATTTAATATTGCCTGATTCTTTAAATCAGCAGATGCCCCCGTATTTACCAGTTCAATAAGGTTAGCAGCTTTTTTTACCTCATCATAGGGATATGACATGGCAGGCATAAATCAGCCAATTAAAAATGGGGGGGGTATATGTATTTTGATAATACTCTTTAGAATATGCATCTGGCTATAATATATAGTTCATGATAATAATTTTACTTTAAAATAGCAATAGCAATAGTAAGCAAAATAAAACATGCAGCAGGTACAAACGCTGCCACGGTTTAGATAAAATATCAAAGGGAATTAGAAAATCCCACCAGAGATTCGGCGAAACCGCCTCCCCGTGGGATATTCTTTCTCCTTAAAAGACTTTCTCTTTAAGTGATATTATTTAATATTAAAGCTTAGCTTCTTTTACTGCCCTAAATGCTTCTGTCAGCATAGGCGCCACCTTAAATAAATCTCCGGTTATGCCATAGTCTGCTATCTCAAAAATCGGAGCCTGTGCATTCTTGTTAACGGCAATAATAAGCTCTGATTCAGCCATTCCAGCCTGGTGCTGAATTGAACCGGAAATTCCGAGAGCAATATAAATTTTAGGATGTACAGTCTTTCCGGTCTGTCCAACCTGGTGGTCCGCTGTAAGCCATCCATTGTCAATGGCTACACGAGAGCCGCCTACAACACCGCCAAGCACATTTGCAAGTTCTTCAGCAAGCTTAATTCCACCCTCAACATCCTTGGAAATTCCACGACCTACACTTACAATAAACTCTGCTCCAACCAAGTCAACAAGCTTCTTAGCAGCCTTAACAACCTCAACCACCTCTGTTGCAAGATCTTTTGCGTCAAGCTCAAAGGTTGCCTTGGTAACCTTAATGGAATCAACTCCTGCCTGATTAAATTCGTTTCTCTTTAACACGCCGGGACGAACTGTAGCCATTGAAGGGCGGAAACGAGGGCAAATAATAGAAGCCATAAGATTTCCGCCAAATGCAGGACGAGTCATCTTAAGGTCCTTTGAGATATCCCTTCTCTCACCCATAACCATAGCTTTATCCGTAGTTATGATACGCTCCTCCTTAAGAGTTGAAGCGCTTCTTAAGAAATCCTGATAGCTGGGAACATCAATATCAAGATGTGTACAGTCAGCACAAAGACCTGTCTTTAATCTGGCTGCACAACGAGGACCAAGATCACGACCTATATTTGTAGCTCCAATAAGGAATATTTCAGGTTTTCTTTCTGAAACAATGTCAGAAATAACCTTTGTATATGCGTCTGTAGTATATGTCTTAAGGAGTGGGTGGTCACAGATTATAACTTCATCAGCACCATATCCGCCTATTTCCTTTGCAATACCTTCAATATTTTCTCCAAGAAGTATACCGCATAAATTAACACCTAATTCATCAGCCAGTCTGCGACCCTCAGAGATAAGTTCAAAAGTAGTGGGCATCATTTTGCCTTCACGCTGCTCACAAAATACCCATACGTCTTTAAACTCTTCAATTTTACTTGAGTCAAAATTTGCTACCATGAATATCCTCCTTTCTTATATTACATGCTTGTCGCCAAGAATTTTAGCAAGCTTTTCACAGGTTTCCATACCGTTACCCTCTAACATCTGTCCGGCACCTTTTTGAGGAGGTGTAAAGGAAGTGAGAATGTTAGTAGGTGATCCCTGTAAGCCAATTGTTGACTTGTCAATGAAAGGGTGATCCTTTAGCGCTTCATAGTCAAGCACGACTAAGGGCTTGCTGTATGCGTCAAATACACCGCCTACACTCATATAACGAGGCTCATTAAGTTCCTTTATGCAGGTAATAAGACAAGGAGTCTTAATCTTTATGGTCATATATCCATCTTCCAGCATACGCTGTACTGTAAGGGTGTCTCCATCCTTTTTAATATCGCCGGCATATGTTACCTGAGGAAGACCAAGTTTCTCACCAATCTGAGGTCCAACCTGAGCTGTATCTCCGTCAATAGCCTGTCTGCCGCAAAATACTATATCATCCTTCTCAAGACCGATATGATCTATCGCTGCTGAAATAATCTGGCTTGTTGCAAAGGTATCTGATCCGCCAAACTCTCTGGCAGAAATTAAATAGGCATCATCAGCACCCATAGCCATAAGCTCACGAAGCATTCCCTCTGCCGGTGGAGGTCCCATTGTTATAACAGACACTCTGCAGCCGGTTTCGTCCTTTAACTTAAGAGCAGCCTCAACAGCATTCATATCATCGGGATTGATTATTGTTTCCATGGAAGCACGGTTAAGTGTTCCATCAGGGTTAACTGCCACCTTACCGGAGGTGTCAGGTACCTGTTTTACACATACAAGTATCTTCATAATATTCCTCCTTATTCTACACCAAGATTTTTGGCGATAACCATTCTTTGAACTTCTGAGGTACCCTCATAGATTTCAGTAATCTTTGCGTCTCTCATCATTCTCTCTACAGGGTAATCACGCATGTATCCATATCCGCCGAAAAGCTGTACAGCTCTGCGGGTAACATCACTTGCCGCCTCTGCCGCAAATAATTTTGCCATAGAAGCGTCCATTCCATAAGGCTCATGGTTTTGCTTCTTAACTGCAGCAGCATATACAAGATACTGAGCAGCCTGCATACGAGTGTGCATTTCAGCCAACTGGAACTGTGTGTTCTGGAACTGGGACAGGCGCTTGGAAAACTGTATACGTTCTTTAGTATATTTAATGGTTTCCTCAACTGCACCCTCTCCAAGTCCTAAAGCCTGTGAAGCAATTCCGATACGTCCACCGTCAAGGGTTTTCATTGCAACCTTAAAGCCTTCACCTTCTTTCCCGAGAAGATTTTCCTTTGGAACAATGCAGTCTTCAAAGATAATATCACAGGTTGAAGATCCTCTGATACCCATCTTCTTCTCATGCTTTCCGTCTGAAAACCCGGGGAAGCTTCTTTCAACGATAAATGCTGAGATTCCCTTAACACCCTTTGCTTCAGGATCAGTTACTGCCGTAACCACGAAAGTGTCTGCCACATTACCATTGGTGATAAAGCACTTTGAGCCGTTAAGCACATAATGATCGCCCTCTAAAACTGCCGTAGTTTGAGTTCCGCCTGCGTCAGTACCTGCATTAGGCTCTGTAAGACCAAAAGCTCCTATCTTTCTGCCTGAGCACAAGTCAGGAAGATACTTCTTCTTTTGTGCTTCCGTACCGTTTTCAAAAATAGGTGCGCAGCAAAGAGATGTGTGTGCTGAAACGATAACCGCCGTAGTACCGCAAACCTTAGCCAGCTCCTCTACGCACATGGAATAAGAAAGAACGTCTCCTCCTGCTCCCTCGTACTCCTTGGGAAAATATATCCCCATCATGCCCAGCTTAGCCATTTTCTTAACGGTTTCCATCGGGAAACGTTCTTCTTCATCAATCTCCTCTGCAAGAGGTTTTACTTCATTTTCTGCAAATTCGCGATACATTTTGCGAACCATCAGATGTTCCTTGGATAGATGAAAATCCATAGTCTATGCTCCTTCCTTTTATTATTCTGCAGACTGCTCTGCTGATATATTACATATCCCCTAGGAATATTATAACCTTGTTAACACAACCTTACTTACGATAACAAAAAATGATGGTTTAATCAAGTTTAAACCATCATTTATATTTACCCTTAGTGTATAATTTGCAATACAATTAACAATTTTTTATTTTCAGGTTTGGCATATCCCCAAAAATATCTCCCATATACAAGGAAAGCTGTGATTCAATCATTCTGCCCTCCCCCTATAAACACGGCAAACTCTTCTTTATAATATAATCGGTTAGATTATACTCTTTCCACAATTACAGACCTGTATTTTTATTTATTAGATGTAGCTAATTGTATTTCTTTTGCCGTTATATAACACTATAATACAGATGTATGATTGGGTGAAGCTCATCTTTTTCTTTAGGTTTGCTTTAATAGTAGTTTCACTCATAGGAGGTATAATAGCCATTATTCAAAAGGACTTAGATAGCGGATATCCCAACCATGGTATTAGGGGCGTAGCAAATAAGTAAGAGTATCTCTACATACTAATTCAAGGAAAAATGCTATGATGAAAAAAATTCTTTATTTATATGAAATATTGTTTTTGTTACTATATGGAATATGTGGTTTTGGACTTTTGGGCAATATACATGATGATGTAGCAAAAATATTACCATACCTGTCATCTATATCCTTTGTCCTTATTTGTCTGTACCTTTATCCCATACTAAAGAAAAATGATGATGAAAAAAATGGAATATTCATTATAATGTTTATCGTCCTTACGCATATGATGTCAACTATGTCATAGACTATGTAAATCCTAAACCGGCGGCTTTATCCGTTTGAAATTACATACTTAAAAATCGACTGAGTATAATCATACATCCGCTTCAAATACCTGAATGGGATTAAACTTAAACCTACTGTCTCTGTGCATTCCGTCAATCTTTTCTTTTATTGCCATATCCTCAATATTGCCTGTCCTTATATATTCATCCAGTACATCATAGGTAAAGCCCAAGTTTTCCTCATCGGTTTTAGGCTGCAGTCCGTCTATCGGTACCTTATCCACAAACATTGAGGGCAGCCCCAGAGCACGCCCAACCGCCTTTACCTCTCTTACCGTAAGCTGTCCCAATGGGGAAAAATCTCCTGCCATGTCTCCATACCTGGTAGAATATCCCACCCAATCCTCTGAAAGATTACAGGTATTGGCAACCCGTCCGTTTACAGATTGGCTGACTGCATATAATGTTGCCATTCTAATTCTTGGGGGTAAATTGGTATTAGACAATACGGTAAATTCTCCAAGGGCTTCATTCACCCTGAGCTTTACAGAATTTATAGTCTCTCCCACGTCAATTACTAAATAATCTATATTAAGGAATTTTACCAGCTCTAATGAAACATCAATATCCGGTTGTACGCCATTGGGCATTAAAACACCCAACACTCTGTCTTTCCCCAGCGCTTCTTTACAAAGAGCTGCCACCACAGAGGAATCCTTGCCGCCGGATATGCCAACTACAGCCTTACAACCTGATCCGTTGTCTTCAAACCAATTCCTAATCCAAAGAACCAGCTTGTCCTTAACTTCTACCTCATTAAAAACTGCATTTCTAATCATTTGCTACTACCACAACCTTGTTTCTGCCGCTTGACTTAGCTGTATATAATGCATAATCAGCCCTGTCAATACATTGATCCCTGCTCTCGCTGGGGTCAAATCTAACAAGCCCTATACTGACTGTTATATTGCTTTTGTCAGGAAGTACAATATTCTCCATAGTGGAAAGTCTAATATTTTCTGCCACGGATTTTGCACTGTCTAAATCCGTATTTGGCAAAAATATAACGAATTCTTCCCCGCCATATCTTATGGGAACATCAATAGATTCTCTTATTTCTCCTCTTATAACATCTGCAAAATTTCTAAGTACACTATCACCCTCCACATGTCCGAAGGTATCATTTACTCTTTTAAAATGATCCAGATCACACATCATCACATAGACCCGAGTCCCATTTTCTCTGGCGTCATCTATTATACTTTTTGTTTGTTTATCAAATACATATCTATTGTAAAGTCCTGTTCCATGGTCAATTTGGGAAGCCATTTCCAAATCAGCCTCCAGTTTCTTTTCCTTGGTAATATCTACAAATTCACTTACAATACCTTTGATTCCATTTTGAGTATCCGGCACGTCAAACCCCTTTGACCAATAAAAACAGGGGTGCATTTCCCCATCAGCAAATTTAAATTCCTTTTCATAGTGTTTGACATCTCCCTTAACCAGTAATTCATTATCCTCATCCTGAAATTGTATACATTCCTCCCTGGAAAAGAACTCGTCAAGCTCCAGAGATGCACGACCCACTATCATCTTGGCGTCACGCCCAAACATCTTCCCAAGCTCCTGACTGCAGGCTTTGATATTACCTGTTTCGTCCTTTATAATAAGTGCGTTCGGAATATTCTCGATGGCTGTCGCAAAAAACCTTACCTCCTCACGAAGCCTGGTTATTTCAGCCTCTCGGAATTTATACTGCTTTAAAGCCTTTCTGCAATATTCCCGCAATTCCTCAATATTAAGGTTATCTATATCCTCCGGAAGTTCAAATAACATTATAATCCTCCCTAAAAACAACTCTGCCGCTTACGCCACAGGGAAGTACCAATCCATCTCTGTTGCCCACCAAAAGTCCCAGTTCCTGTACGTCGATATCTGCATTGCCAAAAATTAACTTCAACATATAAGCAATGGTAGATACCGATAATCCTGCAGAGTAGGAGTTAATTAAAAAAAATAAAGGTTTATCACTTAATACCTGTTTTGTCAGTGAAATAAAGTCAAATATCATCTCCTCCATTTTCCATATTTCTCCCTTTGGTCCTCTGCCATAAGATGGCGGATCCATAATCACCACATCATATTTATTTTTGCGTCTAATCTCTCTTTGCACAAATTTTGTGCAGTCATCAAACAACCATCTTATGGGAGCCTTATCCAGTTTACTGGATACCGCGTTTTCCTTTGCCCAATTTACCATTCCCTTGGAAGCATCCAGGTGGGTAACCTCTGCTCCGACGCTTGCACAAGCAAGGCTTGCCGCCCCTGTATAGGCAAATAAATTCAGCACTCGTATTGGTCTGTTGGCAGCTTTAATCAGCTCCCTGCTCCATTCCCAATTTGCCGCCTGCTCCGGAAAAATTCCTGTATGCTTAAAGGCGAAAGGTTTTAAATTAAATAGTAATTTAACTTTATCCGTAAATGTATATGAAATCTGCCAAACATCAGGCATTGAAATATTTTCCCATTCTCCTCCCCCCTTGCTGGAACGATGGTATATACCATCTGCCCTCTCCCACTTATTAGGGCAAAGCTTAGTATTCCAAATAACTTGAGGATCCGGTCTGTCTAAAATATATTTCCCAAATCTCTCCAATTTTCTGCCGAAGCCTGTATCCAGTATTTCATAATCCTGCCAATTGCTTGCTATAAACATTACGGTTACTAGAGCATCCTTCTTTTGTGTAAAATAATCATGGAAATTACACTGATAATCAACGTTATTAAGCAAATTATCCCGAAACCATACTTCGTATCGGCAAAGGGTATCCACTTACCGCTTACATTCATTCCCCAAAGCCCTGACACTATCGTAGGAATACTCATGACAATTGTAATAGAGGCAAGATATTTCATGGCACTGTTAAGTTTATTGTTAATAACCGCTGACAGCAGCTCCCTGGTACCCGTTATCACCTCTCGGTAAATTGAGGTCATCTCAATAGCCTGTTTATTCTCAATAATCAGATCCTCCAGAAGATCCTGATCCTCTTCAAATTTTCTGATTCTTCCGTATCTTGTTAATCTGTCAAGTACCAATCCATTCGCCCTTAAGGATGTGGCAAAATATACAAGGTTACTTTCCAGGTCATGCAAATGCATTAAATCTTCATCTTCAGTAGAATCCTGCTGAATCCTATCCTCTATATCATAACGCTTTCTGTCTATACTTCTCAGAAGACTCTGGTACACCATTACTGTATTAAATAGTATCTGGTAAGTAAATCTGGTTTGTTTCTTAGTGGAAAAATCTCTCACCCTTTGTTTAATAAAGGTCCGCAGCACCACAGTATCCTGAGCACATACAGTAATTAGCATATCCTTCTTAATAATAATACCAAGGGGAATTGTAGTGTAGGTATCACGGTTATTCCTCACCTCTTGAATAGGAATATCCACCAGCACAAAGGTATAGTCATCCTCAAGCTCAATACGGGAGCTTTCCTCGTCATCCAATGCGTCTCTAAGGTCAGCAATGTCAACATTACACTCCTTAGCTATTTGGGTGGTTTCCTCCAGAGTAGGAGCTGTCATCATAACCCAGCAGCCCTCTTCAATGCAGTCAATTTCGCTTATTATTCTGTTATCTGTACGGTAAATATTAATCATAGCTTAAAATTTTAACACGAATTCAACTTTTCAGCAATTTATTTCATAATATTGGCAATTTTACTTAGTATAGAATAGGAAACCTCCTGCTTACTCATTATCGGCAAAGTCTCGCTATCTTCTCTGGTAATCACTGTAACTATATTTGTATCTGTCTTAAAGCCTGCGCCTTCCTCCCTTAAATCATTGGCAACAATCATATCCACATTCTTTTTTACAAGCTTTTCCCTTGAATTTTCTATTACATTCTCCGTTTCCATGGAAAATCCGCATATAAATTGATTTTCCCTTTTATTTTTACCGATATTAGTCAGGATATCAACAGTTCTCTTACAGGTTATATTTGCACCATCCACTGATTTCTTCTTTATCTTTTCATAGGCAGGATTTTGGGGTGTAAAATCAGCCACTGCAGCAGCCATTATTATAATATCACTGCCTTGACTATAGTTTTCTACCGCTTCACTCATATCACGAGCTGAAATAACATCTATTTTCTTAATATTAATTCCTGACTTAATATTTACAGGTCCACTTATAAGAACCACCTCTGCTCCAAGCATAGCGGCAGCTTCTGCCATAGCATAGCCCATTTTCCCTGTGGAATGATTAGAAATAAATCTAACAGGATCAATTGCTTCTCTGGTGGGTCCCGCAGTTACCAAAACTCTTTTACCCTTTAATAATTTTTCTCTGGCTATGGAATGAACTACATGCTCTGCTAATACCTCAGGCTCGGGAAGCTTTCCCTCACCCACTGTGTCACAAGCCAATTCTCCTGTATCAGGCTCAATTATTTTCATATTTCTGCCCTTTAATATATTTAGATTATCTATGGTGGCAGGATTGTTAAGCATATTTGTGTTCATAGCAGGCGCAACAATAATCGGCGCCTTTGTGGCTAATATGGTAGTAGACAGCATATCATCTGCTATTCCATGGGAAAGCTTGGCGATAATGTTTGCTGTAGCCGGAGCTATAATTACAATATCCGCCAGTTTTGCAATAGAAATGTGCTCAACCTTATATTCAAAATTCTCATCAAAGGTATCCACCAGAGTTTTATTCCCTGTATAGGTAGAAAACGTTAAGGGTGAAATAAATTTGGTGGCATTTTCCGTCATAATAACGTGGACATCTGCTCCCATTTTAAGAAGAATGCTGGTAAGGCTTACTGCCTTATATGCAGCAATACTTCCCGATACACCCAATAAAACCGTTTTACCCTTTAAAAGCTTATCATAAACCATATCCTTGGCATTTTACTCCTGCTCTAAAATCTCTATTCTATTTTTCTGTAATACGTGAATAGCCTTTTTTTCATCCTCAACCTTAAAGACAAAATCTGCGTCCCCTGATCTATGGGAAAAAGCGTAGATATATTCGATATTTATTTCTTCCTGATGGAATAATCTAAGTATCTTGGTAAGTCCACCGGTTTCATCGGGAACCCTGACTGCTACCACAGATACAAGTTCATGAACAAAGCCTGCTTTGTTTAAGGTATCCCTTGCAATATCTATATCATCCACTATCATTCTGGCTATGCCAAAGCCCTCCGCCTCAGAAACGGAAAGCGCTTTCATATTCACATTCCCATCGGATAAAACCATGGACAGCTCCCTTAAGGTTCCCGGGCGATTTTCTAAAAACACAGAAATCTGTTTCATAACATAACCCCACTAAAGCTTTCTATTGTCAATTACCCTTACGGCTTTCCCCTCTGAGCGTTCAATGGTTTTAGGAGCCACAAGGGTAACGTTTGCCTTAATCCCAAGCATGGACTGCAGGCTTGTTACCAGTTCCTTTTTAAGTATGCTTATTTTAGCTGTGCTGTCCGTAAACATCTCCGGTGTCATTTCCACATGCACATCTAAAGTATCTGTATTATTGACACGGTTAACAATTATTTGATAATTTGCAGAATAACCCTTATGCAACAGTACGTCCTCAATTTGTGAAGGGAATATGTTGACACCGCGAATAATAAGCATATCATCTGTACGCCCCTTAAGCTTTGTCATTTTAATATGAGTTCTGCCGCAGGAACATTTTTCTCTTGTCAGAGAGCAAATATCCTTGGTACGATATCTAATCATAGGAAAGGCTTCCTTATCTACCGCAGTAAATACAAGCTCACCCTCCTCCCCCTCTTTTAATACCTCCTTTGTTTCAGGGTCTATGATTTCCGGAATAAAATGATCCTCATTAACATGCATTCCATTTTGTTCCGCACATTCAAAGGCAACTCCGGGTCCGGACAGTTCTGTAAGCCCGTATATGTCATATGCCTTTATTCCTAAGGTCTGCTCAATATTCTGTCTCATGTTCTCAGACCATGCTTCAGCTCCGAATATACCTGCCTTAAGGGGAATTTTATCAGGTGTATATCCTCTTTCCTTTAATGTTTCAGCAATATAAGCTGCATAGGATGGAGTAGCGCATAATACACTTGCCTCCATATCCATAATAAACATAATCTGCCTATCAGTATTCCCTGAGCTGGTGGGTACAGTAAGGCTTCCTAACTTGTGAGATCCGCCGTTAAGTCCTGCTCCACCTGTAAAAAGTCCATAACCATAAGAAATTTGCACCACATCTTTCTTGTCCGCACCCGCTGCCACCAAAGCTCTGGCACAGCACTCCTCCCATAAGTCCAGGTCATGCTGGGTGTAGTATGCTACCACTCTTTTACCTGTGGTTCCAGAGGTAGAGTGAATCCTTACACACTCCTCCAATGGTTTTGCCAAAAGCCCGTAAGGGTATGCATCCCTTAAGTCCTCCTTGGATAAAAATGGCAGCTTGTGCAAATCATCTACAGATTTAATATCCTCAGGTGTCACCCCAAGGCTTTCCATTTTATGCTTATAATAGGGCAGGTTATTCCAAACATGGTTTACCTGCCTGATAAGCTTATCAGACTGGAGTGCTTTTATCTCCTTCACATCCATAGTTTCAATTTTTTCGTCAAAGTATTTTCTCATCATGCCTTATTCCCTAATTCAAGCGCTTTTTTATTTATCTCCAGAAATGCCTTGGGAACCACCTTTTCCAAGGCTCTATCCCAAGCTTCCTTAGGAAAATCAAAGTATTTTGAAAGTTTTCCGAGAAGCACGAGATTAACCGCCTTGATACTGCCGGCTTTTCTGGCAATTTCTAAACAGTCTATTGCCTCAATATTTACTCCCTTTCCCTTTATTTTATTGATAATATTCTGAGGATACTCGGTTGCTCCAATGATAACAGGCATGGGATCAATACTTTGATTATTTGTAACAATCACCCCATCCTCTTTTAGATAACTAAGCCATCTCGCTGTCTCTAAAAGTTCAAAGGATACTATAAAGTCCGCCTCTCCCTTATCAATAACAGGACTATACACCCTATTGCCATACCGAACATAGGTAACCACGCTGCCACCCCTTTGAGACATACCATGCACTTCGGATACCTTTACATCATATCCCTCATCCAGCAAAAGCCTGCCCAATAACTTACTTGCCAACAATGAGCCTTGTCCGCCCACACCCACTATCATTATATTTCCACTTTTCATAACTTATCCCTCTTTTGACATATGCACATCATCTTCCATAGCGGAAAAATGACATAGCTTTTTACATACATCACAGCCTACGCACAAAGTTTTATCAATTACCGCAGTTTTTCCCTTCATGGATATTGCAGGACACCCTATTTTCATACAGGACTTGCAACCGGTACATTTGTCGCTGTTAACTCTAATAGGAGGCTTATGCTCCACATATTTAAGCAATGCACAGGGACGTCTTGAAATAATAACGGAAGGTTCTCCGGCAGCAAGCTCCTCCTTTAAGACAGTATCTGCAACTTCCAGGTCATTGGGGTCTATCACCCTTACACGATTAAAGCCTAAGGCCTTACATAGTGCCTCTAAATCAATCTTTCCCGCCGGCTCCCCCTTTATGTTTTTACCTGTAGTGGGGTTTTCCTGGTGACCTGTCATTCCTGTAATAGAGTTATCCAATATAATGACAACAGAAATCGACTGATTGTAAGCAATATTAGCAAGTCCTGTCATTCCTGAGTGCATAAAGGTTGAGTCCCCTATCACTGCCACGGCAGGCATAGTCTGTCCGTTTCTTTCCATTACCTTGTTAAACCCATGAAGAGAGCTTACAGATGCCCCCATACATAGTGTGCTGTCTACAGATTCCAGCGGCTTTACCGCACCAAGGGTATAACAGCCTATATCCCCCAATACCACACATTTATTCTGTTTTAGCGTATGGTACATGGCTCTATGGGGACATCCTGCACACATAACAGGAGGGCGCATAGGGATATTATCCTCAAGCTCCTGCCCGGCACTATAGGGTATATTCAGGGATTGCCTGACACTGTTTTGAGAAAACTCTCCACAAATGGAAAATATATTTTTTCCCTCACAGGCTATTCCCATAGCCTTTATGGTTTCCTCAAAAAAAGGATCTAACTCCTCAACAACAATCAGTCTGTCTACCTTTGAGGCAAAATCCCTTATTTTATTCTCAGGAAGAGGATAGGACATACCAAGCTTCAATATGCTGACATTATCTCCTAAAACCTCCTTAACATACTGATAGCAGGTAGAAGCTGTAATTATTCCAAGAGAAGTATCTCCCATTTCCATCTTATTAACGGAGCTTTCCTCTGCAAATTCCTTAAGCTTATTAATCCTCTCCTCTACAAAGGGATGTCGAATTTTGGCGTAGCCCGGCATCATTACATATTTTGCAATATCCTTTTCATATCCCTGTAAAGGTTTTTCAATTCGTTCTGCAATTTCACATACTGACTGGGAATGGGATACTCTTGTGCACATTCTAAGAATAACAGGAGTATCAAACTTCTCAGATATTTCAAATGCCAATTTAGTAAATTGCAAGGCTTCATCAGAGTCAGAAGGCTCTAATATTGGTACCTTAGAAGCCCTTGCATAATGTCTTGAGTCCTGCTCATTCTGAGATGAATGCATGCCCGGATCATCTGCAACACCAATTACTATCCCTCCCCTTACCCCGGTATAGGACAGAGTAAACAACGGATCCGCAGCCACGTTAAGCCCCACATGCTTCATACCGCAAAAGGCTCTGGCGCCTGCAAGGCTTGCACCGAATACAGCCTCCAACGCCACCTTTTCATTGGGTGCCCATTCAGAATAAATCTCCTTATATCTGGCAACCTCCTCAGTAATTTCCGTTGAGGGAGTACCGGGATAGCTTGATACAAACTCCACCCCCGCTTCATACAAGCCCCTTGCTACAGCCGCATTTCCCAGCAACAATTCCTTTTTCATGTTATTTCACCACCTATATCCTTATATATTTTAAACCCAATTTACTACATATCCAGCACTGTTAATACTCTTTCTCTTATATAGATTGGATGCACCGGCTTTAATATGTAATCAATCGCGCCAATCATTTTACACCTTATAAAAAAGTCCTTATCATTTACCGCAGTTAAGAACATAAATGGGATCCGGTGTCCTCTCTCTTTTATTTTTTCCATAGTGGAAACACCATCCATTACCGGCATTTCAATGTCCATAATTATAAGATCAGGAGCTTTATTGCTGTCTAAATACTCAAGAGCTTTCACACCGCTATCAAGAAGCACCAGATTAAACTCCTCTGCCAGTGCCGCCTCAGACTGAATCAGGCTGATTTTTGTATCATCCACCACCATAATGGTTTTCTTCTTGCCGAAACTTCCTGTGTCTGTTCCGACATTCTTTACAGGCAGTCTGGTAGATTCCATTTCCGTTTTAGTAATTACAACGGTTCTGTATTTTTTGTCAGCAGATAAATCTATATCCTGCATACTCCCATAAATCCTTATTAAAGGTCTTTTAGGAATATCTGTTTTTGCTATAACAATTGCTTTTTCGCCATTGGACAAGCATACTCTGGTGCCCACAGGATATATAGGTATTACCTTTTCAATGGCCTCTACTACCCTTGAATCAAACAAAACATTTCTTCCGCCATACATATAATCCAATGCATCCGCAGGCTCATACGGGTCCTTATATGCCCTTTTTGAGGTAAGTGCATCAAACACATCCACAGCATGAATAATCTTTGCAAACTCAGGAATTTCATCCCCGGTTTTCCCCTCAGGATATCCGCTCCCATCCTCATTTTCATGATGATAAAGGATACACATTTTCACCTCATCAGAAACATAGGGATTATCCTTTAATATGTCATAGGAATACTTTGAATGGTTTTTCATTTCATCGTATTCTTCAGGAGTAAGTACCCCCGGTTTATTAATTATTTCAATCGGAATCTGATATTTCCCCAGATCGTGACACAATCCGGCGTAGCATATGTCAACAAGTTCATTTTGAGTAAGCCCAAGAGCTTTCCCCACTAATACCGCATACACCGCCACATTTACCGAATGGCGATAGGTATAATTATCATGGGTACGAAGCTCCAGCAAATTTGTACATATTGAATCCTTGCTAAAAATATCCTCCACAATATTTTGGACGATTTTCCCCATATCCTCAAAATCTTCATCTTCCAATGCCTCAACACCTGACTCTGATATAAATGTGTCATATGCAGAATTATAAGAGCTATAGTTCTTTTTCTGCATTTTTTCTACATATTCATCAGTAAGCTGAGAGCTTCTTTTTACAATAAAAGTACGAATTGTTGCCAAAACATCACGGCCTATAATCATACCTATTTTATTATTATCTTCCGGTATTACGGTATTAAAATCCATGTTTTCCCCCCTAATCATTAATGCTCATTCATAAGACAGGGAAATCTTAAGTGCATTTATCAGTTTAGTATATTCCTGAATAAATTCAAAATGATTTTCCCTTATAAATTCCATATCACCATCTCTGGCAGCCGCCTCTAAAAGTTTTGCCTTTTCGGACACTAACCCCGCTCCTATTGTCAGAGATGTACTTTTTATGGAATGAGCCGCTATTCTATACTCCCCAATATCCTCTCCGAATAAATAATCCTCCATTTCCTTGGATTTATCTGTTGCTATATATTCCATAAGGATTTCCTTATATAAATCGATATTATTTCCTGCATATTCAAGTCCCTGCAGCACATCAATATCTGTATTATCCTCTATATTATCTAAAAAATCATTACCCTTACTCTGACAATCCCTTGCTTTTGTATTTTCTGCCGGAAAAGTATTATCAGCCCCAAACCATTCAAAATTTTTTCTGCCATCAATTAAATCCTCCGGCAAAAATCTTAAAATCGTCTTTTTTAATATCTTTTCATTAACAGGCTTTTCTATATATTCATCAAAGCCCATATCCATATATTCCTCTCTCATCCCCATCATGGCATTGGCAGTACATACTATAATGGGAGTTTTCTCATATCCTCGCATTTTTCTTAATGCTTGAAGGGTTTTTCTTCCGTCCATATCAGGCATCATATCATCCAACAGTATAATATTGTAATCACGTCTTCCCGCTAATGTAAGGGCAATCATACCTCCGGTGGCAGTATCTATCTGTATCATGGTATCCTTAAGTAATCCGGCTATAACCTGCAAATTAATATTTATATCATCTACTACAAGAACCTTCGCCTTTCCGGCAGTGAATATCGGTGTCTCCGGTATGTCCGGATCCTCTTGCTGAAACCTCTTAGACTCACCCCCCAAAGGTGTGGAATCAATAACGGTCTGTGGCAATATCACTCGAAAAGCACTGCCTACTCCATATATACTTTCTACCTTAATGTCTCCATTTAATAAATCCAGATACTGCTTTACTAAATTAAGTCCAAGACCCGTACCCTCAATATGATTCAATCGCTCACTGTCAAACCTGCTAAAACTGTCGAATAAAAATGGCATATCCTCTGCCTTAATACCAAT
This sequence comes from Lachnospiraceae bacterium, assembly GCA_041776485.1. GTDB lineage: Bacteria > Bacillota > Clostridia > Lachnospirales > Lachnospiraceae > JBHBQE01. The sequence continues at coordinate 115,898 of JBHBQE010000018.1, forward strand.
GCCTGTATCTCTTACCTCTATGGCAAGACTTATCCTGTCATCTTCTTTGGACAGACAGGATATAGATAGCGCTACACCGCCATTGGCTGTATATTTTACAGCATTGGATAAAATATTATTAATAATTTGCTTTACTTTCATGGCGTCACCCTTTAAAGTTTTGGGTATATCAGGAGAAATATCTACGCTAAGATACAGCCCCTTTTCATCCGCCCTTGATTTATTAATCACATGACAGCCATGTACAAGAGAAAATATATTGTAATCACTTTCCACCAGCTCCATTTTCCCGGACTCCGCCTTTGACACATCTAAAATATCATTAATAAGGGAAAGTAAATGTTCAGTCGCATTTCGAATATTTTCAGCATATTCTGTTATTATTCCATCTTTGGAATTTTTTAAAATCATAGAGTTCATTCCCATGATACCGTTTATAGGAGTCCTTATTTCATGAGACATTTGTGCTAAAAATACGGACTTTGCTCTATTTGCCGCTTCAGCTTCAATGCTTTGAAACTTATATATCTCAGATTCATCCTTAGGGGTTCTGTAGGAAATTATAGCAAGGGAGCAAATACCAAATATAAATGCTCCGTATCTTGAATAAATAGCCTGATCCCCCATCGGAATCTGCATAGCTCTTGCCATATCCACTATAATGCCGAATCCCATGGTTATAATTCCCACTGCCAACAGTCGCAATTCAATTTTTTTACTTGCAAAATCAAACAGCAAAAGCCCCGTAATATAAATTGCAACCAAGGCACCCAGTATACTTTTGGAAAAAATATACATTTCCACAAAATCCTTAATCCCCAAAAGCTGCATTGTCATCTGTATCATTACGTTCACTGAAGAAACGGCAATCATACAGAACATCAGTCCTCTTATTTCCGGATATATCTCATATATATATTTTTCAATAAAAAGTGGAGCTATCAGAAAAATAGCGCTGGAAACTATGTATTGAGGATAGCTTTTCCCCATAAATATCAACAGTACTTTGGTTTCTATAATAAAATATACCCCTATTAAAACCAGAAATGCGCAAATATACGGAACGCCCAAGGTATCCAGTTTATTATATAATCTATACAGGCACAGAGGAATCAGTCCAATACCCATTACCATAATCATTGCCGATATAATAAAATCAGCAATCTTACTTTTAAAGTATCCGTATATAACATTTAACTTATCTCCTACGGAAATTTCTGCAAATTGCGCAGCCTTATCTTTATAGGATGAAATCAAAGTTATCTCAATCGGTTTCCCCTCTGCATTATTAGGAATCTGAGCATAGACCATAACTGTGCCGGGATTTTTATCAGATGGTTTGCTTCCATTATTTAAACCATAGGAATTAACGGAGTATATTCTCCTGCTGCCCACTTTAATGGTAACATCCCTGTCAGAGCTTATGAAAAATAAAGTCTTTCCCTCGTATTCACTAGGTATGATATTTCTAATGACTACCTTTTCAAACGGCCCTGCCATGCCATAATAGGGGAGTGAGTCCAAAGGTTCAGTTTCGCCATTTTCTTTAACCATTTCCCATCCACTGTTAAATGCATACACTTCAGTACGAATTACAGGTTCATTTTTCACATTGGATTTTAACATCATAAAAAGCACAATAAGCATTTGTGCCAGCATAATTATCCATATTAAACGCCTCAGTATAATGCGATTATTTTTCATTACCTGTCTGTAATCCTATTATGTATACTGTCTAATGCCATATTAAACGCCTTAAACCCTCCGACAGCTTTTATTTCCTCTACTGCCTGCATATTAATTCCACCCGGAGTATTAACTGTTGCCAGTTTATGTATAAATTCCGAATCTCTCCCCATGGTTTCTGTGCTTAATGCTAAAAATAATGAGGTAACATAGCTTGATGTAATATCTTCACTAAGACCTTTATCCCTGCACCAGCTAATCATGGTATCCTGAATAGAAAATATCGGTGCAAACATAGAGGTCAAGCTAATAATCACATCTTCCTCCTCTTTCTTTTCCACCGGTACCATATTTCCTATGGTAGAAAAAATCTCAGAAGCTTCAGGGTTTACCGGTCTTTGTATTATCGGCCCCGACGTCTCAGATACAAATGTCCCCGGAACCATGTGTACTATAGCTGAAATTTCACAATTAAGCAGAGGTTCTATTTCCTCCTTACCCATAGAAAAAATAAAACTTATTAATTTGTGGTCTCTCCTAAGAGTAATACGTTCCAGTATCTCCTTTGCCGCCTCAGGGAGCACACCTAAAATTATCCAGTCGCTTTTATCTGCACATTCCTGAAAGGAAGCTGCAAAACTAACCCTATGTGGATATTTATAAGCCAATGCCCTTGCCTTTTCTGCTGTGCGGTTAGACACAATTATGGGATAGGGTATACCCTCTCCCCTCTCGCAAAAGCCGGTTATTGCTGCACCGGACATCATACCTGTTCCGATAAATCCAAGAGTTGGCAATCTGTTCATATGATATCTCCTATCGCTTTAATGTGGATTCAGATTGTCTATTTTACATTGCGGAATTTTATATGTAAAGGATACGGATTATTTGTGTTAATTGTTCACATTTTGTTCACATTTCTATTTTATACTGAGCTCACAGTTAAAAATTCTTATTTCCCTCCTTTTTTTGTTTCCGGGATAGGCAAGTGCCTATCCCTTTTTTATAGGGAATAATACATTTTGCTAATATGCCCGTAAAAGGTTTCCTTTCCCACTAAATTTTCCTTTTTAATATCTACCTTGTAAGAAAGTTTAAATGCTTGAGTATCTGAGGTTATTTCATTATATATTTCCTCCCGATATTCCTTGTTTAATATGCCAAGAAGGGTAAAAACCTGTGGCTGAGACGGCTGAACGCCGTCTATCATATACCTTACCTGAGGCAGATTATCATATGCCAAAGCTATAATATGGTCTGTAAGGAAGTAATCCACAACCTCATCCTTAATATTCCAGTACTCTATAAGGGCATTCCAGAGAAATTTAAATAGCAAATTATCGGCATTACATTTCATAAAATTACACGACCAGCGTCCACTCGTAATATCTGCACGCCATTTTGGACTGTCCAGCTTCATAGTAAAAAACTCTTCATTAAATATATACTCAGGCAAGGGAGATGTGACAAAATAGGTGCTGTCAATCCAAAGTCCGCCATAATAATACAAAAGACCCATTCTTAAAACATCTGATAGATGAGTAAGGCTAATCCGCCCCGCCTTAATCTTATCTAATATCCATACAGGAAAGTTTAGATACTCTCCTGCGTTTTCAAAGGTTATCAGCCTGATTTGCGCTCTGTCATCAGGAATATTCCTTTTTATACTATCTATGCATATCCTGACAATTTCCGGTATATCACTTTGCCACCAGCATATCCAAACAGGTATTTTCCCATTAAAATCAACATTTCTTGCCGGTGCCTTAACCAGATCATAATAATTATTATTTTTATAATTGTTTAAAATATTTTGCAGGATAACCTGAACCATTCTATTCTTAAGCTCAAGTACCTTAATGGCATTTTCGCTGTCCTCGGGATTGATTAATCTAACCTCCACCTCTTTAACTTTATACTCCTGCATAAAAAGCCAAATCCTGAAAAGCCTTTCTGATAAATATCCATAAATCCTCCCCTGAAACTCATCATAACCTGAAATATCTGTCCTTTTTTCCACTTCGAAGAGAATATCAAAGAGCCATTGGCAATAACTGTCAAATATTTCTTTTTTAGTTATCATCATATTCCCCAAAGAAGCTAAATTTGTATTTAAAAACAAATCAAATGCTCTTTCATATTCCGGATATTTTTCTAGCGTTACCGCTTTGCATATTTCCATATCTTTCCAAATATGGAGGTTTTTGTAGTGAGCGGCATTATTTTCATGGCTGGTGTTTCCGCTATTCGGTACAATAATATCATAATCTTTAAGGGTATCTTCTATAAATTCCCGATTAATAAATGATTCTTTATCTATAAAATAACGTCTGTAATGGCAAATTCCCACTATATCACAGCTAATATTTTTCCAAATATAGTACACTCCTGTAAGCTCACTGTAATTTTTATTTTTATGGGAAATATTGTCTCCTAAATTGTCCTTTTCATAGCCTAAGCCATTATCCAATTTACCACCCACATTTAAAGAATAATAAATATCCTCTCCAGGTTTTGTATACTCCTTATGGGTCATCACATAAATTCTTGTATCCATCGGGAAACTCCTAAGACAAAAATTAATATTCCTGTGTAAATATAAGCATATATTTACTTTCACCGGAAAATATTTCCAAAGTTTTCACATTGTCCTTAAATTCATCAAGTTTATTCCACGTAAAATAATCGACCAATATATATTTGCTATTATGAAGTATCCACTGAATTTGTTCCCTTGAAAGCTTATTCTTAATGGAAATAGTTAATTCATATTTAACATTTAATTCTGATGTTTTGTGGTAGATATGATTATAAATCCTGTTAAAAACGGGCAATAATATTGTATCCGTGAAAGTATCAAGTCTGGTCTCCGCCGGCACAGAAAGTCCCTTTGCAGACCGTGAAACACTACCGACAGCCTGCAAAAAAGCGCCTAGATCAAGAACGGATTTTGGCTCTATCTCCGATATTATTTCAAAATATAAGAAAATATCGTCATCTGATAAAAACTCTTTTTTCATTTATATATGATACCATAAAATTTGTATAAGCAAAGAAGATTTGCTACACTAAACAAATTGTGTAAATCAAAACCGTTACAATATCAATTTTAGGAGAAATCATGGAAAATATATATGTGATAGGTTCAGGAAGCTTCGGATGTGCTCTGTCTTTAGTACTTTCAGATAACGGACATAAAGTACATCTCATATCCCATTCAAAAGCGGAATGTGAAAAACTAAGCACCAGCCATACATCCAGCAAACTTCCAAATGCAAAGCTGCCGGAGAATATTATCCATACCACCGATATAAATAACATAGAAAACGCTGATTTAATAGTGCTGGCATTACCGTCTACCGAAACCAGAAGTGTTGCCAATGCTCTTTTAGATATAATCCCAAGTAATCAAAGGATTGTAACAGTGTCAAAGGGAATAGAGGAATCCACTTTATATACCCAAAGTGAAATATTGCGGGAAGTGTTGCCTGAAGTAAGAATCGGTGTACTAAGCGGACCCAGTCATGCAGAAGAGGTTGTTAACCGTCTCCCTACAGTGGTAGTTGCAGGCTCAAAGGATCCAAAGCTTGCTGAATATATGCAGGATTTATTTATGAACCCTAATTTTCGCGTTTATACCAGCGATGATGTGGTGGGGATTGAACTGGGCGGCTCCCTTAAAAATGTTATAGCTATTGCTGCAGGAGTTGCCGATGGATTGGGATTTGGGGACAATATTATTGCCGCATTAATCACCAGAGGCATAAAGGAAATATCCACCTTGGGAATCGCTATGGGGGCAAGAGCTGATACTTTGTCAGGACTATGCGGAGTAGGAGATTTAATTGTCACCTGCCAAAGCAAACATTCCAGAAACAGGCGAGCAGGCTCTTTGATAGGGCAGGGGCTTAGTCCTGAAGCTGCTATAGCCGAAATAAATATGGTGGTTGAGGGATTTTTCACTGCTAAAGCAGCTAAAAAATTAGGAGAAAAATATAAGGTTGACCTGCCTATAATCGAGGAGGTAAATAATGTACTGTTTTATGGAAGAGAGCCAAAAGTCTCTGTCAAGTCCTTGATGGAAAGAGAAAAAAGACCTGAACATAACTAAATAAATCAGGAAACATATTAAACTTATTATTGCCCATAGTATTTCACTAGACTATAATTGTTTAGGCATATCGTTTCAAATATGAAAGGAATACTATGCGACATTTAATGAATCCTTTAGACTTTTCTGTCAAAGAACTGGAAGATATGATGGCATTAGCCTCAGATATCTATCAGAATCCTGAGAAATTCAGCAATACCTGCAGCGGCAAAATTCTCGCAACCTGTTTTTATGAACCAAGTACAAGGACAAGACTTTCCTTTGAGTCTGCCATGTTAAGGCTGGGAGGTCAGGTTTTGGGATTTTCCGAGGCAAGCTCTTCCTCCGCCTCTAAGGGGGAAAGTGTATCAGACACTTTAGAGGTCATATCCTCCTATGCAGACATCTGTGCCATGCGACATCCTAAGGAGGGTGCACCCTATGTGGCAAGTCTCCACTCCACCATTCCTGTCATAAACGCAGGAGACGGCGGACACGAGCACCCCACCCAAACTCTCACGGACTTGTTTACTATAAGGCATTTAAAGGGTGAGCTTTGTGACATAACCATCGGGTTATGCGGAGATTTAAAATTCGGCCGTACAGTACACTCTCTAATCAACGCGTTAATAAGGTATCCGGGAATTAAATTTGTGCTTATTTCCCCACCGGAGCTTAAAGCACCCAGCTACATCATAGATGATGTGCTTTCTGCAAATAACATCCCCTTTAGGGAGGTGGAACAGCTGGAGGGCTGTATCGGGGATATAGACGTGCTTTACATGACAAGAATCCAGAGGGAACGTTTCTTTAATGAGGAAGAGTACCTTAGGATGAAAGGCTTCTATATCCTTGACAACAAAAAAATGCAATTGGCTAAAAATGATATGATTGTTCTTCATCCGCTTCCAAGAGTAAATGAAATATCCGTTGAAGTAGACAGTGACCCCAGGGCAAAATATTTCGAACAGGCTAAGCTGGGAGTATATATAAGAATGGCTCTTATTCTCACTTTGTTGGAGGTAAATGCAAATGAATGATAATAAAACTCTTAATATAAGCGGAATAAGTGAGGGGTATGTACTCGACCATATAGAGGCAGGAAAGAGCATGCTCATATATGACTATCTGCGTCTTAAAGACCTTAAAAATTGCACTATTGCCATGATAATGCACGCTAAAAGCAATAAAATGGGCAGTAAGGATATTATAAAAATAGAATGTCCTCTTGAGTCTATTAACACAGATATCCTGGGATTTATAGACAATAATATAACAGTAAATGTTATTCAAAACGAAAAAATTATTGAGAAAGTCCAGCTTGCCCTGCCTAAAACAGTGAAAAACATAATCACCTGCAAAAATCCAAGGTGTATCACATCAATTGAGCAGGAGCTTGATCAGATTTTTTATCTTTCCGATACGGATACTAAAGCATACCGCTGCAAATACTGTGACAGTAAGTATAGATATTAGTATTTGATTACACATAGATTTCCGGTCGTATCAGGCTTTCTGTTCTTTTGGTATAATAATTTTATTTACTTATTAGGGACTGTGGACAGTCCCTTTCATAATCCCATGGATCCTTTTTACACAATCTGTCTGCAAACGGAATAAAAATTGACGCTATACCAAATCCTGCCAATATCCAGCAATACCACATATAAGGAATCAGACTTACAGGGCTTGTAGCATTATCCATATTTGTGATAGTGGCATTAGTAAGAGCCGCCGCTGTAATAACCTGTGCACCGTAAGGCACTATTCCCTGAAATACACATGCAAAAATATCCAGTAAAGAGGCACTTCTTCTAGGGTCAACCCTATACTCTGCGGACATATCCTTTGCCATGGTACCTGCTACAATAATTGCTATTGTATTATTGGCAGTGGCAATATCACACAATGAAGCCATAGCTGCAATACCCACCTGAGCAGACCTGTTCCCCCGAATTACTCCCCTAAGGGCTGTAATTATAAATGCTATCCCCCCATTTTTAGCAATCATTTCTGCCATTCCGCCGCAAAATAGGGTAAGAAAAAATACTTCATTCATACTGGTAAAACCTTCCCACACAGCGGTGGCAAGAGATGCCAGTGTAAAGTCGCCAAATACCAGCCCAATTATTCCGGCAGATAAGACACCTGTTGTAAGACAAATAAACACATTGATTCCTGCTATCGCAAGAAAAAGCACCAGCAAATACGGCAAAACCTTTACTAAATTAAAATCTAAATTTTCCAGTTGGACAATCTGCTGGGGTCTTCCCACAATTAATAATACAATAACTGTAATAATTGCCGCAGGCAGAGCAATCAATAAATTTACCTTGAATTTATCTCTCATTTCACAATTTTGAGTTCTTGTTGCTGCAATGGTGGTATCACTTATCATGGACAGGTTATCTCCAAACATCGCTCCTCCCACACAGGCACCCACAACAACAGGAAGCGAAAGTCCACCCTTTTCGGCAACACCCACCGCCAGCGGAATAACAGCGGAAATCGTTCCCATGGAGGTTCCTGTGGCAGTACCCATAAATGCAGATATTAAAAATATTCCCGCTGCAAGAAGTCCAACCGGAACAAGTGACAAGCCTAAATTAACTGTAGCATCTCTTCCTCCCATTGCTGCTGCAGTATTGGCAAATCCACCTGCCAGCACATAAATCATAAGCATGGTAAGGATATTAATATTTGCGGCACCTTTAGCAAATACTTCAAACTTTTCATTTATCGTGCCTTTGCTCATGCAAAATGCCGTTAAAACAGCAATAAACATGGCTGTTACAGATGGGAATTGGTAAAATGCAAGCTCCACGCCATTTACCTGGTAATATATTCCCATGCCCAGGTAAATTCCTATAAATACAAGAAATGGTATAAGCGCCTTGGCACTTGGTTTGATATTATTTACTGAATTCATACTTCTCTCCTTTTTCGCTAAACAATAAATATAGCCTATATCCCTATAAAATCAAGCCTTATTTTATAAATTGGACTAAATACAGGAATTTCTGTGGCAAAGAAGGACGGGATTACTTATAATTAGAGTACATTTATCAGGTGAATTGTTTAATATGTTTTGGAGCTGTAGAAATTTATTTTGAAATATATAATTGGATTATTCTTGTTAGTAATCGCATTTAAGGTTCTTAAAAGCACCATTAAGCTAATTATCAGACTATTACTGCTGGCTGTAATATTTGCTGCATTAGTGGCGATTTTTATTTAGTAAGGGTTTAAATATATTTAAACCCTTACTAATTATTCTTATTAAATTAACCTACTCCGTATCACCCTCTGCAGTCCGGTCTGTCGGGGTATCCGATACTCTAAACTGTGACAACTGCTGTTTTAAGCCCTGCGCAATAGAAGACAATTCGCTGCTGGCTTGTGATATATCCATAACTGCCTGATTTTGCGCCTCTACAGATGCACTCGCTTCCTCAGTTGTAGCAGCATTTTCCTCTGCAATTGCTGAAAGATTTTCAATTACACTAACTACGCTATTGTTATTTTGCTCCATTTCAGTAGAGCTTCCGTTAATGCTTTCAATAATTCCCTCTTCATGAGTCAATTCATCTGCAATCTCCTGGAATTTATTTTTAGCAGTATTAATATGTATACTTTGTTCCGCCACCAGCTTATTAACGGTGGCAACAATTTCCACTGTATTTTTACTTTTTTCTATCAGCTCACCAATAATTGTATTAATCTCATTATTTGACTCTGCCGACTGCTCCGCAAGCTTTTTAATTTCCTCGGCAACAATCGCAAATCCCTTGCCTGCAGCACCTGCACGGGCAGCCTCAATGCTTGCATTTAATGATAGTAAATTGGTTTCTGTGGTTATTGCCTGTATCATTTCACTTGCTCTGGCAATCTGCTGTGCACTAAGATTTGTATCCTCAACAATGGCAGTGATTTCATCAAAAGCTTGTGAAGTACGATTGCCCGATTCAGCCAAAGTTTCAAGAATTTGAGTACCCTCATTTTTTTTAGTATTGATGACAGTAACTGCATTAGTTAGTGTGGTAAGCATTTCCATTGTATTTACAATGAGCGAACTGGTACGGGTAACGCTTTCTGCCGCGTCCTGAGTATCAACCGCCTGAGATGTCGCACCTGTAGCAATACTCCCAACCGCCTGATTTACCTCCTGAGACATAATTGAGGTCTGGTGTGCATTATCCCTAAGCTCATCAGCTGTAATTGCAGTTTTGTCCGCCATTTCATTTACACTTTGAACCATGGAAGTAAGATTCTTCTTTAACCAAATGGTAGAACGATAAATATCACCCACTTCATCATTTCTATAGGAATAATCCTTAGCAGGAGTATAGGCCAGGTTATAATCCGCCAACTGCCCAATATCAGACTGTATGTTTTTAAATACTAATCCCAAAAGTCTTACAAAAGCAAAATAAATGATAAGTATACATACGGTCAAGGTTATTAATGCAACAAAAACCAAAACCCTGATAAGCTCATTTACGGGAGCATATACTACATCTTTATTGATACTTGAGAGGATTGTATACCCTCTATCCTCCAGATTACAAAATCCGGCAAGCTTATCATTGCCGTTAAAGAAATACTCTCCTGTTCCCTCATTTTCGGTTTGTACCTGATTAGTAAAGAAATCAGCCACCTCTTTGTAGGCGGGATCCTCCTTTTGTTTCTCTATTATATTCAGTTCGGAATTTGCCAGCTTTGTGTCGGTATGTCCGATTAGATTTGTTTCTTTGTCATATATCGCAACAATCCCGCTTTCCTGCCATTGAAAATCCTGGCATACCTCACTGAGAATTGCACTGGATTTAATTCCGCAGAAAACCCCCGACAACTCTCCTGTATAATAATCATAAAAGGGAGAAGCAATAATTATAATTTTATTCCCTGTCAGTTCGTCTATAACGACTTGACTGGTATAAACCTTCCCCTCCATACCTTTTTTAAAATATTCCATTTGGGATAAATCAAACTGATCTCTAGTAGGTGTTAGATTCGTGCCAAGCCCGGTTGTATCGCAGTAAAAGAACACTTCATAACCATATTGCTCAGCCTTTTTTGTATAGAAATTTATTCTGTCTTCTTCTGTAAACTCCTTATCAGTCATAATTGCATTGTTGGCAAGCTCATATACTAAAGTTTCCTCTCTTTGCAATTTATACTCTATGGTATGTCCTACCTGCCTGGTCAATGCCACCATATTTTCCTGAACCACATTCCGAAATACCCTCTCAAGGAAAATATCAGTCACGATAGTCGATGCTACCGCATAAAATACCAGCAAACCTCCAAATCCTAATATAATTGTGGTTTTAATGCTGCCTTTTTTCTTTGTTTTAGCTCTATTTTCTTTCAACATTACACCCCCCGTTAATGTCCTGACATTTAATTATCGTATACTAGTCTACAATATGCATAGTTGTCAAATACTATTATTTATCATTTCAGAATTGTTAAGCAAATTATATTAAATATTGTTTTAATTTCCCCGGATCTTATCACTATTATAGCATATCTGCTATAATAGCATCCCTGTCCTTATTAATCAGCATAAAGGGCGGTATATCAAATACCGTTTTTGCACCTGATACTCCCTGCTCCTTCATTCTATAGGCGGCTCTGGCAAAAGCAGCCATAACAGAGCCTGTAAAAAACGGATTGGAGTCAAGCCTTAGACTATACTCAACTGTATTACTGTATTCTTCAGAAAAGCCCGTTTTCCCGCTTCTAATTACCATCCCGCCATGGATAAGACGGTTATGCTCAGCTTCCAGTTCCTCTTTAGTTATAAAATACACGTTGGTATCATAATCAGCAAAATAATTAGGCATGGTCTTTATTTCCCGCTCAATCCTGATTTTATCTGCACTCTCATCAGCCACTACATAGCATTCCCTTATATGCTTTTCTCTGGCGGTTAAATCAGGGCTCCCCCCATTTCTTACAGCTTCTACAGCAGATTCTATCGGAACCGTATATTGCCTTGCATCAATCACACCCTCAATTGAGCGAATTGCTTCGGAATGTCCCTGGCTGATGCCTCGTCCCCAAAATGTATAGCTATCTCCCTTGGGAAGCGCTATATTTCCATAAAGCCTGCTTAATGAGAATAACCCCGGATCCCAGCCCGTGGAAATAATTGCAATATTACCTCCTTTAACTGCAGCATTATCTACATTTTTTAAATGTGAAGGTATATTGTTATGGGTATCAAAACTATCCACCACATTAAAATCCTCTGCCACCTGTGGCGTCATGATTGGTAAATCTGTGGCAGAGCCTGCACAAATTATCATTACATCTATTTTACCCTTAAATGAACTGATTTTATCAAAGGAATATACTGATATCTTTGAAACTACTTCTATACTATCCGGATTTCTTCTGGTAAAAATACCGGCAAGCTCCATATCTTGGGATTCCAATACGGAAGCTTCCACGCCTCGTCCCAAATTTCCATAGCCAACAATACCCACTTTAATCATATTATCTTCCTGCTTCCTTATCTTTAATCAAATCGTTCATATCATACAAACCTGCCGGTTTATCCAGAATAAATCTGGCTGCTTCTATTGCCCCTTCAGCAAATAGCCCTCTATCATAAGCGTCATGCCTTAGAGTAATAGACTGGGAATTTGTGGCAAGTATTACCTCATGAACCCCAACAACATTTCCATATCTTATAGAGCTGATTCCTATATCATTTTTTTCTCTGGGGCATACTCCGCTTCTTCCTGAATTAATTTTAAGCTCCGGTCTGGCTTTAATAGCAGAATTAGCAAGCATTATTGCAGTTCCGCTGGGTGCATCCTTTTTCCTGTTGTGGTGAGTTTCTACAATTTCAATATCTGTATCAGTAAATATCCCTGCCGCTGTTTCCACTAATTTTGACAGCAGTGCTACCCCCATTGACATATTTGCAGACTTGAAAACAGGAATTTCCTTGGCTGCCTCAGTAATTGAAAGAATCTGCCTTTCATTATGTCCAGTGGTACAAATAACACATGGTATTTTCTCCTTAAGAGAAAACTTAAGCACCTCATCTATTGACTCTGCATGGGAAAAATCAATTATAACGTCAGCCTTTTTATCCACTAAGGATAATGACTTATAGTAAGATACATCCATCTCTGCCTTTGGATCAACTAATGCAACTGCTTCCATATCATTTTGCAGCTCAATCATATTGGCAAGCACGAGTCCCATGGTACCCATTGCTCCATTGATAATTATTTTCACCTTAAATCAAACCCTCTTTCTTTAAAAGTTCCTTTAATACATCCTCATTGGCGCTTTCCATAGGGTACAGGGGTGACCTTAGTATATTTTTGCAATATCCCATATGCGACAGCGCTGCTTTTATAGGAATGGGGTTAACTTCGGAGAAAATAGCACGAATAATCCTGTTATATTTAACCTGAAGTTCCATGGCAGTTTTTACATCATTATTCAGATATGCCATAACCATTTCATGGGTCTGTCTGGGAAGTATATTGGAAAGAACAGAAATCACGCCTACACCACCCAAAGATAATATGGGAATTATCTGATCATCATTCCCGGAGTATAAATTAAGCTTATCCCCGATTCTATCTACAGTATCCAAAAGTCCGCTAAAATCACCATTAGACTCCTTTATTGCCGCAATTTTATCTATTTGGGCAAGCTTTTCATAGGTTTGCGGCTGTATATTCACACCTGTTCTGGAGGGAACATTATATAGGATAATGGGTACAGTACTGGTGTCGGAATACTCCTTATATAATTTTACTAATCCATTCTGGGTACATTTATTATAGTAGGGAGTAACCACTAAAATTGCGTCGGCACCTGCGTCACACACAATCTTTGTACGTTTTAATCCATGCGCCACATCATTTGTGCCTGCACCGGCAATAACAGGAACTCTACCTGATGATTGCTTTACTGCAAAGCTTACAACCTCACCTAACTCAATGTCTGTCAGTGTAGGCCCCTCTCCTGTGGTACCAGCAATTACAAGTCCGTCTATCCCTTCTGAAATCTGCCAATCAATGAGCCTTTCCAAGCTTTCATAATCTATCCCCGACTCAGTCATCGGTGTAACTAAAGCTGTAGCTGCTCCTTTAAAAATACATTTATCCATTTTGTCTCCTTTAATTTAAAACCAAGGGTCTCCCCTATTACTTCATATTCCATAGCAAATCAGTCATGTGCCTATGTATATTCTCGCCGGCGCTTCCGTCGGCGTTAACATACCTTAACCTATATTTTGCTGTGATTTCCTCCAGATACTTGCCCAGTACATCAAAATATTCAATAAATCCTGCCAGATTAAACCTTCCGACCTCCCAAGTATTTTCCGATTCAATCATACAATAATAATTATTGAATTCCCCCTTTAAAAATTCATGTATGGACTGCTCCATTTCTTCTTTACTCTCAAGATTTTTCATTCTGTTTCTGACATTTTGCATGAGAATGGGCTTCCCTGCAATCTGAGACTGAAAATTCAAAGAACTATAGTCACCATAAACAATATCTGCAAAAGCTATCGCCCGATTGGCATCAGGGGTATCATCATATATTCCAATATTACTGTTTCTATAATCAGATAAAATGGTCTCAAGCTCAGTATATAACTCGGGTCTGAGGGAATAGAAGCTTTGCAAAAGCAGGGGGTGAGGTCTGCACCAAAGTAATGTATTTTTCTGTTTTTTAAAAAAGTTAAAAACTGTTTTAATTTTATTTAGATACATTTCAGGTTCAAGTCTTGAAGTCAAAAACAGAGCTGAGGCTATGGAAATATTATATAAAACAACTATCGGGCTGTCTCCCTTAGAGCTTATTATATCCTGCCAGGATTCCGGTATTTCAAAGTCTATCCTTTGGGATAAAACAGCTTTATCCACCTTGGGAGAGCCCATGGCGATTATTTTATTTTCCACCACAGACAGAGAGACACTCCCTACACTTTTCATAATACTGTTAATGTAGCTTTGCCTTATATTCTCTGATTGAACAATGGTCTTATGGGAAAACAGCACCCCCGGTATTCCTCCCACATAGACTGGTCCATGATCATCGTGTAATGCATATGGAACATATACTAAAAGGTCACACAAATCTTTCAGTCTGCTGGAATAAAAGTCAGGATGTACACTTGTCACAGAATTATATTCATCATATGGATTCATAATATATATAATATCCGGATGTCTCTGTTCAATATCGTAACTGTGACAATCCACTAATTTATAAGTACTGTCATAATATCCCTCTGACTCATAGTGCACTTGTCCTAAAGAACCGTCGGGATTTTTGTCATAGTAAGGAATCGGAATATAATATACGTCACATCGGCTGTCGCTTCTTGCATTAAAATATATACTTTCCAGGCTGTCACTCATACTTGCCTTATAACACAAAAATACTATTTCAAGCCTGTCAACTTCTATTTCCTCTTGGCAGTGTATAATATCATCCACAAGACAATTCAGATCCTCTGACCTGCATTCTCCCCTGCTAAATCTATATATATTGTCAAACAGTTTATTTAGTTTAGTTTTAACTTTACTTTCATATACTGTATCTTCCCGAATAGTATCAAAGTAGTTTAATATTGCTTCTATAAAATCCTGAATATCTGCACAAAGATTTATTCTCTCATTGCCTGAGAGCTTATCAAGCTCACAAATTGCCTCCTTTAGAGTTGCAATTTGTTCACCCAGTTTTTCTTTATGAAACTTTCTCATAAGATTTCGCCCAATCTATCATCTAATATCTCCAATATATTACTCACAGTATCTTCTATCGTTCCGTTATTTTCACAGCTATGTTGTGAAAACTGTCGATATTGAGGTTTTCTCACCCTAAACAGCTTTGACAAATCAGCATTTCCTGAAATAGGTCTATCCTTAATGCAGAGCTTTTCTATATCTCTTTTCAGCCATATAATTATACCATTTTGATAAAGCAATGAAAAGTTTTCCTGAATAGTTACCGCACCGCCTCCAGTGGATATAACGGCACCCGAGGCCTTGCCTATACGGGATAATATTTCACCCTCCTTTATGCGAAACCTTTCCTCCCCTTGCAATCCTATGTACTCTCCCGGTGTGCACTTATTTTCTTTGGTAAAAATCTCGTCTGAATCCAAGCATATTTTGCCAAGACGTTTTGCCAGAGCTTTCCCTATGGTGGTTTTACCACAACCCGGCATGCCAACCAAAACTATATTCAACAGCTCTTTTGAAAATTTATTAAATAATAATTTTATTTTATTTTCCGTTTCATTATTACAATCAGTAAATATATCCGAGGCTGATTCCAATCCTTTGAGGGGTAAAACATTTTTATCCCGCACACCTTTTTTCGGGTTGCACATAAATATTCTGCTGCTGTGTATAGCTTGGGAAAATAGCATGTATAAACCATTTTTGCACGGAATATTAAGCTCCTCAGCCTGAATCAACAGTTTTGTACGATAGGGATTATAAATAATATCTATTACATATTCGCAGGAAATGAATTTTTGCAAATCTAAGGGAGATTGGCCTGTATTCGGATACATTCCCACAGGAGTAGTGTTAATAATAAGATTGGCATTATGATGATTTGAAATATTTTGATAATTGTGTTCTCCGGCTCTGCTTATCACAACAGGCGTGGCACCGAAATTACTTAAAGCATAACACACGGACTTTGAGGCACCACCACTGCCCAGCACCAATGCCTTTTTCCCTTTGATATCAACTCCCGCAGCCCTTATTTCATCTTTAAATCCCGCCACATCCGTATTATAGCCGTATATTCTGCCTGAATTGTCCTTTACTACAGTATTGACAGAGCCTACAGCCCTTGCTAAATCCGAAAGATAATCACAATAATGCATAACCCTTTCCTTATAAGGGGCTGTTACATTTAATCCTATCCAATCATAGGTTTTAAGAAAAGTCTCAAGCTCCTCCTCAGTTTTCTCAAATAACCGATATTCATAATCTCCTATATAAGCATGAATATATGGAGAGTAGCTATGAGATAATTTTTTTCCAAGCAAACCGCATTCATATTTTTTCATTTATTTTTCTTGATAGACTCTGCTTATTCTAAATACTTCCTCATAAACCGCTTCAATATATTCTGCCAGCTCACCATGACCGCTCTTTGAAAGATACTCCCTTACAGTACGCTTTTTATCCTCTTCCCGACCTATATCCGTTACAGGCAGATGATTTTCATGCTTATACTCCGCGATTTTGCCGACAACCTTCATTCTTTCAATAAGCAGATTTATAATTTCTTTGTCCAGCTTATCTATCCTGCCGCGACAATGCTCTAGAATGTTGCAGTCTTTACCCGCATTTATCATATATCCCTCCGATCCAACAGCATATCGTAAACGGCTATTGCCGCAGCAGCCTCAACACAAGGCACTGCTCTTGGCACTATACAGGGGTCATGTCTTCCCTGTACTGAAATAATTTCCTCTTCCCCTGTTACAAGATTGACAGTTTTTTGAGGTTTTGAAATGGATGGTGTGGGTTTAAATGCTACGCGAAACACTATAGGCATACCGTTTGTAATTCCTCCAAGTATCCCTCCGCAATTATTGGTAATGATATTTATTCCGTACTTTCCCATAACAAATTCATCATTACACTGACTTCCCCTCATACCGGAAACTGAAAATCCCGCACCGAACTCTATCCCCTTAACTGCCGGTATACCAAAAATAATATTGGAAATCCTGTTTTCTATCCCATTAAACATAGGCTCTCCTATACCTGCCGGCACATTATTTATAACAGCCTCCACTATTCCTCCTATGGAATCCCCATCCTCCTTGACTCTGGTAATTTTCTGTATCATTTCCTGCTTTTTTTTCGGGGAAATAACAGGGAGATCCATATCCTTTAAAGGAATATTAAATTCGCTATTATCAACAATATCACCAATAGAATAAATTCTTGCTCCTACACTTATTCCTGTCTTTTCTAAAAGTTGGATACATATTCCGCCTGCAATACACAAAGGAGCCATAAGTCTACCGGAAAATTGCCCTCCGCCACTATAGTCATAATACTCACCATATTTAATACCTGCAGTATAATCTGCGTGTCCCGGTCTGGGGGTATTCTTTAAATATTCATAATCCCCGGAATTAATATCTTTATTATAAATTATCCCTGTTACAGGAGCGCCGCAGGTTCTGTTCTCCACGAATCCGCAAATAAATTCCGGTATATCTTCCTCTTTCCTTGGGGATGATAACTCATTATTTCCGGGTCTTCTTCGCTTTAGAAACCTATTAAGTCTATCAAAATCTATTCTTTCTCCGGCAGGTAATCCGTCAATAATAACTCCTATTCCTTTAGAATGTGACTGTCCAAATACTGTTACCTTTATATTTTTACCATATGTATTCATAGCTCTCTCCGAATATATATTGCTTCTAAACACCCTGCCTGATATAGGAATTAATATATGCTTAAATGTAGAATATCAGTTATTAATAATCTCTAATTTGTTAAAATCCTCCCAAAATTTCGGATAGGATTTGTCTGTACATTTATACTCTAAGATTTCTATTTTTCCTGTACAAATACAGGATGATACGGCACCCGCCATAGCAATACGATGATCTTTGCAGGAATTTATCACTCCGCCCTGCAATTTCCCTTTCCCTGTAATTATAAGCTGATTATCCCTGTATTCAATATATCCCCCCAGTGAATGTATCATATCAATAATCGCCTTTATTCTATCAGACTCCTTATAATGCAGCCTTGATACATTTTTTATTCTGGTAGTGCCCTTAGCAGCAGCAGCCAAAACACTTATTACGGGAACCATATCAGGTATATCACCTGCCTCTATATCCTGTCCCTCTAATTTTCCCCCCTTAGATACCACAACACTTCCCGATATATCAATATTTCCATGAAATCCCCGTAATATATCTAAAATTACCCTATCACCCTGTTTTGAATTAATGTCAAGACCCAATACATCTATACCGGGTGAAAAAGCTCCCATGCAAAGGAATACACCCCCAAGAGACCAATCCCCTTCTATATCTGTGTTTTCTTTAAGGTTATAACTTTGGTTTCCCGGAATAAAATATTCCCCATCTCTATATTTAAACGCAATACCGCTTTTATTTAATATATCCTCAGTTATGTCTATATAAGATTTAGAGACTATATTTCCCGTAATTCTAAGAGTACTGTCAGCATTTAAAAGCGGCAGAGCAAATAAAAGCCCTGTGGTATACTGAGATGTAATATCTCCGGAAACAGTATATTCTCCCGGCATAAGCTTACCGGATATTAAAAGCCTGTTATTTTTTTTCTTTATTATATTCATTCCATGGATATTGCACTCTTTTAGCAGCTCATCAATCGGTCTGTTCCATAAACTATCCGCCATAACAGCTTCACAGTTAATACCCGCTGCACCTATTATTGGTAAAAGAAATCTTAGAGTAGATGCACTCTCTTTGCAGTTAATCGTTATTTTATTCCGGGATACAGCTTGGTTTTCGCAGAAATCTATTATTGCACCCTTCATTTTAATAAGGGCATCCCTTGTTGCTTCAATATCTATGCAGTCTTCACCGGAAAATTTTGGCAATTCCCTATTTGACAAAGCCTTGGCTATTAAGACTCTGTGAGCATAGGATTTAGATATGGGGGCTGTAACTATACCCCGTCTAATACCCGGCTTTAGCTTAATATTCATATCACATCCATGGGATTACCACTCCCGCCTAATCCTGTGTTTATCCAATTAAAAAGATTATCAATCGGCACAGGATATACTTCACACCGACCTATTTTAGCAGGAAGGATAAATCTGAATATACCAGAGGTGATTTTTTTGTCATTTATCAAAATGCTTACAAGCTTCTCCAGAGAATAGTTTAAGTCTAATATTAAATCATATTTTAATAAAATATCCTTTATGCTGTCTTTGGTATCCTTATCACAAATACCATAATAATATGCCACCTGTGTAATTAGCATAATACCATTCGCAACAGCTATCCCATGGGGAATACTATAGTCAGAACAAACCTCTATAGCATGGCCAAGACTATGTCCAAGGTTTAACATTACTCTGCTGTCATTTTCAAATTCGTCCTTTTCAACATAAACCTTTTTAATATTTATACACTCACTGACGATTTTCTGAAGATAAATTAAGTTATCATTTAATTTATTGATTAATGGCTTGCCCCGCAATATTCCATACTTTATAAGCTCTCCATATCCGTTTTTAATTTCGATATCCGGTAAAGTATTAAGGGTTTTTACATCGCATAAAACCAGAATCGGCTGAAAAAAGCTTCCCACTAAATTTTTGCCGCCCGATAAATTAATACCGGTTTTGCCGCCAACAGAGGAGTCCACCATGGCAATAAGACTTGTGGGCATTGAAATATAATTTATTCCTCTTTTAAAGGTAGCAGCGGCAAATCCTGCCATATCTCCTACCACCCCGCCTCCAAGAGCAATAATTATATCCTGTCTGGTTATATTATTAGCAGATAAAAAATTAAGAATGTCTTTATATGTTTCAAAATTCTTTTTACTCTCCCCATGTGGAAAAATAAATTTAAACACCCTATAACCTAAATTACAAAGGCAATTAAAAACATTATTTCCATATAGCGAAAATACATTATCATCAGAAATAATTACAATTGATTCAGGCTGCAAAAAGGACGGAATCAAATCAGAAATATTCTCACAAAGATTTTCTCCAATAACAACTTTATAGGGCTTGTGAGTATTAACGGAAATAGTATCAAATATCATAAACTATATTCCTAATAGATTTAACCTTTCCTATAAGATTTCCATATTCCCTGGGGGTGAGGGCTTGAAAGCCGTCGCTAAGGGCAGCAGCCGGATTGTTATGTACCTCCACCATTAATCCATCTGCACCACAGGCAGCAGCAGCCAATGCCATGGGTTCAACTAATGAAGCCGCTCCCGTGCCATGACTTGGGTCAACTATCACAGGCAATTTTGTCATGGAATGAAGCAGGGGAACTGCAGAAAGGTCAAGAGTATAACGTACGTCTTCATTAAAACTTCGTATTCCTCTTTCACATAAAATAACCCTTTCATTACCGTTTTCCATAATATATTCCGCACTCATCAGAAGCTCTTTTAATGTGTTTCCAAAGCCTCTTTTTAAAAGGACAGGCTTATTTATCTGTCCAATTTCCTTTAGCAGCTCAAAATTCTGCATATTTCTGGCACCAATCTGAAGTATATCTACATCAAAAAAATCTTCCATATCCTCTATTTTGAGGATTTCACTGACTGTAGGAAGTCCCGTTTCTGCCTTTGCAACACTAAGAAACTTAAGCCCCTCTTTCCCCAATCCTTGAAAGTCATGGGGGGAGGTTCTGGGTTTAAATGCTCCTCCTCTTAAAATATCAGCACCTATTTTCTTTATCTCTCTGGCGATACTGACAATCTGTTCCTCCGACTCCACTGAGCAGGGACCCGCAATCAGCGGAAAATTTCCACCACCAAATTTTATACTATTTATTTTTATTTCTGCCAATTAATCTCCCATAACATGTATCTGTATGAATAAACCAACCGTAAAATACTGCTGTATACAATATTATTAAATCTTTTTGTACCCTGTAATTATGCATATTATCATACAAACCAACGCAGCTATTCCAAAAAATTTATGTGCTTTCAAAATAACCTCCTAACCTATACAAATCAATCTGCTTAACTATAGAAAAGTTACCATATTGTATATATTTTATCAAGGTTATACACCCCAAATGCAGAAGCTTGCAAGCTATATATCCAACTCTGTGTTGACAGGTTTTTTCTCTTATGCTAACCTCTACAGGAGCATTGGAGTGTATGTCCTGTCTCATTTAACCGAGGCAGGATTTTTATATATCCATGAATAGTCTATACATCCATAGGTATAGAGTTCTTCTACATTTATTTACACTGAATTTGAAAGGAAATACTTATGCCTGAAAAAATTCCCTATAAAATATATCTTTCTGAGGAAGAAATGCCAAAACAATTTTATAATGTCAG
This sequence comes from Lachnospiraceae bacterium, assembly GCA_041776485.1. Classification (GTDB taxonomy): domain Bacteria; phylum Bacillota; class Clostridia; order Lachnospirales; family Lachnospiraceae; genus JBHBQE01. The sequence continues at coordinate 137,759 of JBHBQE010000018.1, forward strand.
AGCAGATATGAAAACAAAGCCTGCCCCCCTTATAAATCCTGTTACTCATAATGTAATGACTGCCTCAGATTTATCCCAGGTATTTTGTGAGGAGCTGGTAAAGCAGGAGCTTGACGAAGATACCCCATATATTGATATTCCAGCCGAGATCAGGGATTTCTATAAAATGTATCGTCCCTCGCCATTGGTTAGAGCATATTGCCTTGAGGAGAAACTGCAGACCCCTGCAAAAATATATTATAAATTTGAGGGTAACAATACCAGCGGATCCCATAAATTAAATTCTGCCATTGCCCAGGCATTTTACGCAAAAAAACAGGGGCTTCAAGGAGTGTCCACAGAAACCGGAGCAGGGCAATGGGGGACAGCCCTTTCCATGGCATGCAGCTATTTTGGACTTTCCTGTGATGTTTTCATGGTAAAGGTATCCTATGAGCAGAAGCCCTTTAGACGGGAAGTAATGAGAACCTATGGCGCAAATGTCACCCCCTCACCTTCCGACACCACCGATGTCGGCAGAAAAATTCTTAAGGCAAAGCCTGATACCACAGGAAGTCTGGGCTGCGCCATATCGGAAGCGGTGGAATTTGCCGGAAAGCGGGAGGGCTATAGATATGTATTAGGCAGCGTGCTTAATCAGGTACTTTTGCATCAGAGTATAATCGGATTAGAGACTAAAACAGCACTTTTAAAATATAATATACATCCGGATGTTATTATAGGCTGTGCCGGGGGGGGCTCTAATCTTGGCGGTCTTGTATCTCCATTTATCGGTGAAATGCTTAGAGGGGAAAATAATTATAGAATAATCGCTGTGGAACCTGCCTCCTGTCCCAGTCTTACCAAGGGTAAATATACCTATGACTATTGTGATACCGGAAGAATTTGCCCGATGGCGAAAATGTACACTCTAGGCTCCGACTTTATACCTGCAGGTACCCATGCGGGAGGGCTCAGATACCACGGTATGAACAGTACTCTCTCGGAATTATATAATCAAGGTTTAATAGAGGCAAAGGCTGTAATACAAACTGATGTATTTAAAGCCGCAGTGGAGTTTGCCAGAGTAGAGGGCATATTGCCGGCGCCTGAATCCAGTCATGCTATTTGTACCGCAATTGACGAGGCTATGATCTGCAAGGAAACAGGAGAGGAAAAAACTATAGTTTTAGGTCTTACAGGCACCGGATATTTTGATCTGAAAGCCTATGGTCAATTTAATGACAACACCATGACAGACTATGTTCCCAGTGATGAGGAAATACAGGCTTCTCTGGATACTTTACCGAATATACAAATATAAGCTAAAAAATTATGGGATATAGGGCAGAAATGCTCTATATCCTACATATGCATACGTTTTTCAAGCTCTGCCCACATTCTGTGTCCCTTAAATACAGCAATACCCAAAAAGCTCAATATGCCTATTATGACACAGACATTCCAAGAGTAGGTCATATTGCTTCTTCCCAATAATATGAACTGAGCAATATACGGAATTATACCCATAAGAATATTAAAGATTAAAAATATCATTACATTGTCATTTTTATCTGAGAGTGCAAAAATAAAGTTGATTACCAGCAGCACGGCTATCTCTATTGGAGTAATTTGTACCAGACACAGCTTAAAAAAGCCTAGATGATAACTTGTAAATATTAAAAGTAAAACTATCAATATGCCACACTCATTTATCAATCTTGCCACCACCATAATCCTGTTTAATGCGCGCCTTAAAACCATTTCAAATGCCACTATCCATACTGCAACAATAATGCTTATATGTACGCTGCGGGCATTTGGATCTGTTAAAACAAAATCATAAACCAGGAAAAGTACTATTATGCAAAGGGCAACAAACAGTTGACTTTTATATAGCATAGTCCTTATTTTAAGGTTTAACTGGGTTTTTTTCGGCCACAGCTCAGGCGAGGATTCTCCAATTAATTTACTATGGCATAACGGACAGTGAACCCAGCCTCCTCCAACTGAAATATCACAGCTATTGCACTTTTTCATTGAACCACCTCAGACATATAAATGCTTACCGGTATATCATCATCTCTAAGCATTTTAATAAGATTTCGTAAAACTCCCTTATTAATATAAGTATAGGAAATACCCATTACCATATCATTTTCATAGGTACTAACAGCAGTGAAAAACCCTTCATAACTGCAATAAATGCTGTAGCCTTCAATATATTTTTTTATTTCATCCGGCACATTTATTACCCCTAAATTTGAAAGAACAGCGCTAACGGTTTTTTCCTCCTGTTTGGCAAAATATTTAATCACCGGCATTTTTAAAAGCAAGGGTACCATCCTGGTAAACAGGAAATGTTCCAGTTTGGCATATTCATTCATTTGAGCTTTTATTAAATCTTTATTTAATAAATCGTGAAGTTTCCTGTCAAACTCCAGCGCCAATTCATCAAAGGCAATGTCCTCTAAGAAGGTATGGCTGATATTTACGTTGTTTATAAAATTTCTGGCACTGTCAGAATCATAAAATCTTCGCAGATTAACGGGCAGTGTAATAGTAATGGGCTGTTTCCTCTTCGCATATGGCATGTCAGTTTTTATTGCAAGCATCATCATAGCTCCTAAATATGCTGTGGGTGTAACACTTAACTGCTTTGCCCGTCTTACTACAATATCCGCAGGTAAATGCACCTCCATAAACTGTAACTGGAAATAAGGAAGTTTTCTCCCCTGAATATGATATGCCCTCACCTTTGCCCTGGGAATACTGCTTTTTAAAGTATTATTTTTCTCATAAAACTGCTCGTAACTATCCCTTGTTCTCTCACCTACAGACGCCTGAGTATAGCTTGACATATCCGACAGTTCCAAAGGGTGCGCCAATCGCAGATATTCGCTTACCAAAGCATGTAAAAACTCATAGGCACCTGTGCCATCAGTTAATACATGAAATACCTCCATGGTAATTCTGTTTTCATAATATGTAACCTTGTAGTGTAATATTCCTTTATAGTGCTCCCCATAAAGCAAAGGACAGAGTCTTCCATTTTCTTTTTCCACTTTGGGTTTTTGATCCGTACTGTCTATATAATGCCAAAACAATCCCCGCCTTATCCTAACTTGAAAATGCGGCATGAAAGTAATAACCGTATCAAGTGCCCTCTGCAGCAATTCCGGGTCAATCCTCTCCTTTAGGGTTGCGCTCACGCGGATACACCTGGTATTTCTTTTGTTAAAGGTAGCTAAAAAGACCTTTGAAACATTATCTATTCTATACCACTCAAAAGGGCTCATTACCAATCTCCACTAATCAATAAAGCTTGTCTGCAAATCTGCCAACTGCCTCCATTGCTTTAGATGCCAATGGTATGGGCATTTGCTGAAACACATGCCAACCGCCGCTATATTTTTCAAGCTTTGCGTAACCCTTAGCTGCAATTACTCGCTTAACCAGCTGCACGCTGTCATCCCTTAAAACTTCATTTGACCCCACCTGGACAAGCATAGGAGGCAGACCATGCAAATCTGCCAAAAGTGGGCTGAGCCTCGGATTTTCAAAATCTGCAAAATCACCCACATAGGCATCTCTAACCATGGTTATATACTCATAGGTAATAATCGGATCCTTATCCTTGCAGCTTTCATATGTACCGGAAACAGCTCTCAGGTCTGTCCACGGGCTAAACAGCAGCACTCCTCCGGGAAGAAGCCTGTTGCTGTCACGAAGTCCTATAACCAGTTCCAACGCCAGATTTCCACCGGCAGAATCTCCTGCCACAATAATATTCCTGGCCCCATATCCCAAATACAGCAAATAGTTCCATATCGCGTCAGTTTCATCTATTTGCGTAGGAAAGGTATGCTCAGGGGCAAGTTTATATTCAAAGCTTAAAACTGAAAGCCCGGTATTAACAGCCATTTTACTGGCAAGAATTTTAGCGTAATTTAATCCTCCGCATATAAATCCCCCTCCATGGCAGTATAAAATCACCTTGTCCTTTCTATGATGGAATTTAGGATGAATCCATTCGCAATTCAGCCCCTCAACTGAAAGCTTCTCTGAGGTTATATCCTTAGAAGCTACGACAAGCTTCGAAAAATTTTCCATAGCTGCCCTATGCCTTGAAAGGTACTCTACGTCAATATCAGATACCATTGACCTCACCGCCTTTATCGCATTCATCAGCGTTACTGAGGCGGACTTATTTATATCCATACTAATTTCTTTCTAGTTATTTTATAATCAAAGTCTTTTGGCTCTTTAACTATTTAATAACATGATTACTGATTACTGCTTCTTCGTCGGTCTATATTATGTACCATATAATACCAGGTTTTATCCTTATACATTTCCATCTCTGCCAATTTAAACAGCTCCGATATGCTAAGGTTTGGAGCATCCGACCACATGGCAATGCCAATAGCGGCACTTAGCTCGTGTATATATTTACACTGATAGGACTCCAATTCTTTTCTTATCATACTTCGTATTCGTTCCTTGCCGTGCTTTGTGTATATAATTGCCTGGAATTCATCTCCCCCGGTTCTATATACATCGCCGTATTCTCCCACAGCATTTTGGATTGCTTCCGCTACACCGCAGAGAAGCTCGTCCCCTGCCTCATGACCTCGTTCATCGTTTATATCCTTTAATCCGTTGGCATCTATAAATAATACCGCCAGGTTTTCTTTATAATTTTTCCCAATCTGTGAAACCATATCATTATAACTAACCCGACTTTTTACCCCTGTAAGGAAATCTGTATACAGCTGTTTTTTAAGCTGTGATGAGATTACATTTTGTCTGCGCTCAGAATAGTATTTTGTCAGTATAAATCCATATATTATAGTAACCTGCACAATAGCATAAAACAGTCGCTCTATCCTGTCTATTATATTCATGTCTCCTGTCAGGAAAAACAGTGCAAGCAAATAAATGCCGGTGGACAGGAAAAACCACTTTAAAAATCTCCTAATGGGAAAGCTTAGAGTAGAAATTTCCAACAGCACTACAACATAGGCTACATACCTTTCCTTACAGAGGATACCTGCAATGCTTACAATTATTCCCCAAAGCAAATAGGTTAAAATAAAATAATTAAAGCTTCTGATATTAATGCCTAAGTCACTGCCCTCTTTGCTCTTATCCTTGGGAAAGCAAATTATAAATCCCCAAATTCCGATAATGATTCCTATCGGATATAAAACAATACGAAGCAAATGTCTAGGATCCCCTAAAAAATCTCCACCATACAGGTAAAACACTGCAAAAACGGAGAATGCAATTATACAAACCTTAACAAAGGTAGTAATTTCAAACCATGTTCTAATTATATTTCTATTTCTAAGATATACCATTCTCTGCTAATCCCTTATCGCCTCCGGTTTCTTAGAGAAAAATGCCCTAAGCTCATTTGCATGCACCGGTTTGGAATATACATAGCCCTGAAGATAGTCTGCCTGACAGGACATACAAAACTCTCTTTGCTCCTCACTTTCCACTCCTTCAAAAAGTATTTTATAACCAAAATCCTTGAACGTCTGAGAGAAGGCCTTAATCATATAGATCATATAGCCACCTGCTTTTACGCTATAAATGGAGTCCACAAAAAGCTTATCAAACTTAATCAAATCAAAGGGAAACTTTAATATCCTGTCCATATTTGAGTATCCTGTGCCGAAGTCATCCAAATAAAAGACAAGTCCGGCACTTTTTAGTCTGTTAATTTTCCCGCTAATAGTTTCCATGTCAAAGGTGTCTTTAGACTCTGTAAGCTCTATCGCGATTTTATCTCTGGATATACCATTGCTGTCTATAATCTGCAGTATTTCCCTTTCCATATCGCTATCGGCAAACTCAACTGCAGACAAGTTAACGGAAAGTCTGTCAAAATGATATCCTTCATCTGCCAGTTCATAAATAAGCTGACAGGTTTTATTAAGGATAATTTTACTAAGGCTGTGAATGATTCCTTCCTCCTCTGCCAACTCAATAAAATCTGAAGGATATACCATCCCAATATGGGGAAGTTTAAGCCTCATTAATATTTCAGCAGAATCAAACGTATCTGTTTTTACATTTTTAATAGGCTGTGCAAACACAACAATCCTTTCGTCATCTATATCATGGCTATACTGAATGTCCATTAAATGCCCGCGGATATATTTATATCTGCCGAGCTTTTCCATATGTTCCTCAGTAACTGCCATGTAGCTGTTGTTCTCCATAGTTCCTGCAAAGAATTTAACCGCCAGCTTAAAATCCTCAATATCTTCAAACTCTGCAAGTCCATAAAACTGTATAATTTTATAGTCATACCGGTACTTTCCCTCATATTTCTTAAAGATCTCTTTTACAATGTAATTGAAATATTCCTCAGAGTTTAATCTCCCATTGCTGCTATCACAAAATACCAGCATATCATATTGCGCATTAAATAAATCCACACCCCTCATAAATCCCTTATAGTATTTATAAAGCGGATATTTTATATCATAGGGTAAATTCTCCACAGAATCACTACAGGTTATAATTGCTAAACAGGGGGTATTTTTTGATCTTATATAGCGCCGCTTTATATACTGGTTTAATACCTCCCCATTCATAGCTCCTGTAATATGATTATAGGGCATACTATGCAAAATAATGATTACTACCAATATCGGCATTATATAAGCAAAGGTTCCGTAGGTATTGCTTTTAATTAAGGCACCATATATATTACTCAGTACACTGAATACGATTAGTATACATATAGTTAACCAGAATTTTCTGATAAAACTTTTCCTATATGCTATAAACAGTATCCCCAGTGTCAGCATCGAGGCTGAATATGCCAGAACATAGGGTTGAGTAAACGAAGGATTTTTCCACATACCGTCACCCATATAGCAAAATCCCAGCTTTGTAACGGGAGAAGTGATTTCAACAGCACATGCCGCTGCCATAGCAGCATAATACACCTTAATATATTTTCTGCTTCTATCTGTCAGCTCCAGCATATTGATAATATATTTTACACATGTAATAAGAGTAAGTCCCAAAAGAATATGATAAATATACCTTAGTCCGACAATCAAATTGGGATATGGCAAATTATTTTGAACTAATTTAAAAAACGCCACATTTATTAGAGAAGCAAAAAATACTAAAACAACCCCCTGTTTTACTCTGGTAAAATTACTGTCATTATAAAAAGAAATACTAACTTTAAATACAATAAGCAGGACTACGCAAATAATTGCGGTAACAAAATCTGCCGCCGCTACATAATTTTGCCCCAATATATTTGTTGTGATTATATCCTGTAGATACATTTGATATTAAGCTATGTATATTGATTTATTAATCAGCAATCCGGAAATCTCCTCCAAGGAAACAGGTCTGCCATATAAAAATCCCTGATGATGTATTATGCCGTACTCCTCAAGCTTAGACTTTATCTCCTTTGTCTCAACTCCCTCAGCACATATTTCCATATTAAACTTATCCGCTAAAATTACTATTGCCGTAACGATAGCTTGCTGTGCCTCAGAGCTGCAAAGCTCTTTTATAAACTCTCTGTCTATCTTCAACACATCCGCCGGCAATTTGAGGAGCAGCTGAAGCGAGCTTTCCTTTGTGCCAAAATCGTCTAAGGCAATCTTAACGCCTAAGCTTTTAATATCCAAAAGCTCTTTTCTCAGCACATCCAAATCCATTGTCAAAACTCTCTCTGTAAGCTCCAAGCACAAATTTGCACCCGGAAATCCGGTTCTTTCCAAAATAACAGCCAAATCATGCTTAAAGTGCGCTTTTTTAAGCTGTTCGGCAGATAAGTTTATATTTAACACAAAGCTCGGACATAATTTCAAGATTTCCTTGCCGCTTTGCATAGAGGTTTCAAGAATCCATAATCCAAGATCATAAAATGACGGGTCAAGCTCCAGCCAGTCTATAAACTGTCCCGGCATTATATTACCATATTCATCATCCTGCCAGCGAATAAGCGACTCCATACCATACACGCTATTATTTCCTACATCTACCAGCGGCTGGTGCAGCAAATAGAATCCTTTCATATTGTCAAATATGCTTTGGCGTATATGCCCGAGTATTCTGAGGTTGCGAATACCGTCATCAATATTATTGCTATGGCTGAAATTAAATTCATTGTGCAGCTTATATTTACTGTCACTTAAAATATGGTACAAAATCATGACCAGAATTCTGCTGTCCATATTCCAGTCAGAAACTACCAATGCACCCCCTGCTACATTCACGTACATTTTGCTTTGCTCTATCTCAATTCCTTTTCTAAGATACTCCTTGATGGAATAGAAAATTCTCTTCAACTGACGGGAGCCCGAATAGGAAACAGGGATACAAAACCTGACTCCGTCCAGACAATATACCTTGTCTATATGCTCATTGATGGAAATCAGGTAATCTCCCACTCTTTTAAGAATCTTATTGCCGCTTTCATATCCAAAACGATTATTGATGTCATGAAACTGGGTAAGACCGATAATAATAAAGGCAACCTTATCACCAGAGTTAATATAATTAGGTATGTCCTTCAAGAAAGCATTCATGTTGTGGAGACCTGTAATGGTGTTAACCATATTAGAAACATTAAGATTCTCCACAGCTCCAACAAAGACCTGACAATCTCCGCTTATTGCCTGAACCACCTTGCCCCTGCACCTTACGGTAACATATTCACCATGCTTATTTCTTACTCTGTAAATTAAATCATGTTCTTTTTTACAACCCGAAAATACCTCTCCGATATCCTGTAAAAATACTTCTTTATCATTCTCGTGGATATAATTTGCCCAAATCTCGCCTGCATTATGCATGAATTCGCTATCCAACCCAAAGTAGTCCACTGCAGACTTGGACCACCTCATAATATCCGTCGAAAAATCCAACAAAAATGTGTGCCTATCTCCCTTGTCCCAACTAATTCCGTCAAATCTAACAGATTCCAGATTAGGATTTTTTCGCATTCACCGCTCCTTCAGATCCTCCTGCTATTTCCACATTGCCTCTATGGTTTCAGCGTCCACATATCCCACCACCTGATTTACCGGTTTTCCGTTTTTAAACACAATCAAAGTGGGAATACTGGTTATCTGATAGTTACCAGCAAGCTCCTGCTGCTCGTCAACATTTACCTTGCCCACTTTAATTGTCTTAGAATATTTATCTGCAATATTATGTACAATGGGTGCAATCATTTTACAGGGACCACACCATTCCGCCCAAAAATCCACCAGCACAATTCCCTTATAATTTAACACCTCTTCAAGAAAATTATCCTCTGTTAATGTTATTTCTGCCATGATATCCCCCTTTTGTCTATAAATACATTAGCATTATAAATTTTTTATAAAAATCAAACAATCCCTATTATAAATTTTTGATTACTCTATCACTGTTAATAGTTCTTCAACACTTTTCCTCTTAGGGGCTGTAACGGATTCTGCCGGATGTCCAAGAATAATAAGCGCTGATACTGATTCACCCTCTCTAATCCCCGCTATTTCCTTAACCTTTGCCTCGTCATAAATACCCATTATGCAAGTGCCATATCCAAGCTCATGGGCTGCAAGGCAAAAAGTTTGGGCTGCAATCCCTGCATCAAATGACTGCCAATGATCCCCCTGAGAAGTGGAATGACTTCCATCTCTTTCGTATCCCGAGCGCCCTTCTATTGTGGTTACTATAACTAAAACAGGCGCGGGTCTTATAGATTTAATATTAAATTCAAAATTTAAAACTGCATTGTCTGCGATATTCTCTATAGTCCCTCTATTATAAATGGCAGTATATCTGGTAGTTTGGGAATTTTTCCAGCTTGGGGCGTATGCAGCAAGTTCAATTATTTCCTCTAAGTCCGCCTTTAAAACAGGCTCATTAGTAAAACGTCTAACACTTCTTCTGGTTAATATACATTCTTTTGTATCCATATTTACTCCCCACTATCAAAGTTTTCCAGCTCCCCTAATGCAGCTTCTGCAATCTCTTCCGGCGCTATCTGTTCAGATTCCATTGCAACATCGATATTATCTGCCTCCTGAAATGGATTTTCCGCTTCAGGTTTTTCTTCATCTTCCCATAGAGATTTATGTTTCTTTTTCTTTTCGTTTTTGGCAACGGTCTGGGCATTCTTTGCCATCATATATAGTTTGCTGTCAAACTCCATAACCTTTTTTTCATCACTATTAGGGACAATATCCCCCTTGCACATTCGCCTGACTACTGTCATAATCTTGTGCATTTCTATGCCGTATTCCTTGGCGGCCTCGGCATCGTTTTTAGCCTTTACCTCATTAATTTTAGCTTCCCACCGGGACATAATATCATCTAAATGCTTCTGATATTCCTTCTGCTTCTCCTCCAGGGTATTATCAGATAATTCCAAAACCGCTACTTTCTCAGCATATTTTGAATAGTCCTCCCCTTTTTCCTTTGCCTCGCTTATCTTATCCTTGTACCTATTACATACAAACTGCAGCTTAGCTCTTTTCTCACTATAGTTTGATATAGTATCCCTGTAAATTTTTCCTGCTTCTCTAATTTTCATAATTCACATCCTTGTTCTATAATAATTACATCCTTGTAATACAGAGCCTATTATATTATTTTTAAAAGGCTTTATCAATCTATTGCCTGCAGGCATATTTGCCTCTTACTTATTCCAATAATCGGTATCTGTTTTTATATAATTTTTATCGGCATAAAACACCGGATTAATCCCTGATTTTTTCTGAGTTATATAATCTTTCAGACAATATAGCGCCGGTCGTATTAAAAGCAAAATAACAGGAATATTTATAATTACCATAAAGCCCTGTAGCATGTCTGCCGTATCCCATGCCATTTCTGCTGATAAAACCGTTCCAAGGAAAACCAGAACAGTCGCAATAACCCTAAATACCAACATAAAATTTTTACCTGGATTCTTATTAAATAAAAATTTAATACATCCCTCGCAATAATAAATATTTCCGACTAATGTGGTGAATGCAAATAGACATAGTGAAAACGTAATAAATATATATCCCCATACACCAAATACTGAGGATAAACATTCCTGTATATAGATTGCCCCTGCATTCTCCTTCGTTCCCGCAATACCGGTAGACAGGCACATAAGCCCTGTGGCTGAGCAAATCAAAAGAGTATCAATAAATACTGAAAGCATTTGTACAAGCCCCTGCTTTACCGGATGAGAAACATCTGCCGAAGCTGCGGCATTTGGTGCGGAACCCATACCTGCCTCATTTGAATATAGTCCACGCTTTAAACCAAGGTATAGGCAGGAATTTGTAAAAGCACCCATAACATTGGCTCGATTGCTTTTATTTAATGCATAAGCCACACCAGAGCCCGTAAATCCACCTATTATAGATTCAAAATCAAAAGCATTATCAAACATTAATTTAAACATGCTTCCTAAGTTTTGATAATTTATAATAAGAACAACAATAGAAACCAGGACATATACCACACCCATAACAGGCACCATAAATCCGGTTACATCAGAAAGCCTTTTTGCACCGCCAAGGATTACCGCTCCAAACAATACCCCCAGAATAATTCCGATTGCTATCGGCGTGAATTTATTGTAGAAATAAAATACCTCAAAGGCAGACTGCAGGTTGTAAGCTGCTAACATATTATATCCTACAGCATAGGTTATAATTACTATTACGGAAAAAACAGTCCCAAGCCACGGAGCTTTTAATGCATATTTCATATAATAAGAGGGGCCGCCATAACAAGAGCCGTCTGTATCTCTTTTCTTGTATATTTGCGCAAGGGTAGATTCAATAAATGCAGAGGCACCGCCCAGAAAAGCGGTAATCCACATCCACACCAGAGCACCTGGACCTCCAAGACATATGGCTGTAGATACACCCAATATATTCCCCGTACCTACTCGACTTGCGGTAGATACCATAAGGGCAGAAAATGAAGACATGCCACCCTCCTTCGAGGGTTTTTCCATAACTACACTTATCATTTCCTTAAAAAGTCTAATCTGTATAAATTTAGTGGAAATGGTAAAAATAATTCCTGCCCCTACCAGCAATAGCGGCACTATATAGGGTCTGTATATAAACTCACTTACCTGACTGATTACCGAATAAATAAAATCAATTACTCCTGCCATAAAACTCCCTGTTCTGTAAATCACCATCTCAAAAACCGATGTATTATATCATTTGTGGATTTGGGGTGTCAATTTAGGGTAAGCAGACCAAGTTTATTGATTGATTCAGCAGCTAGAATGCTTAATTGTAACGCTACATTGAATAGGATACCGTATTATATTGGTAGTAAATATGCCAACAGATTATTTTATGGCTCTTTCAAACACATATTCCAAGTCAGTTGAGCGTTCTTTATTATATGTGTAGCCCAGTCTGTTAAAGCCCTGTAGTTCTTTAGGTTTTGTAATATTATTTTCCGCCATAAACCTTACCATCTCTCCTCTAGCCATTTTTGCGTAAGTTCCCTTGGTAACAAGCTTGCCATTATGCTCTTCGCAAAATACAACGGTAATATATTTATCCTTAGGCTTTAAATATTTTTCTATACATTTACTGTATTCCTTAGAGGCAAGGTTAATAATTGTGATATCCTCTAAACTTTTATATATCCTGGAACCCCAAAATTCATATAAATCCCTGTTCTGTCCGATACTTAGCTTTGCCTGCATTTCCAGTCTATAGGGAACCACCCCATCCATAGGGGATAAAATACCATAAAACCCCGACAGGATACGAAGATGATCCTGCAAATACTCTAAATGCTTTTTTTCAAAAACTGCAGGTGCCATATATTTATAGGCGATACCCTCATAGGATAAAATAGCTGGTGTCCCTATGACGGACAGTTTCATATTTGTAATTCTATCAAAATTTTCTCCGGCTATTTTGTCATTACATGCCCATATAGTTTTTAGCTCCTCATAGGTTTTCTCTTTAAGCGCTGTTAGGATTTTCTCTGTGTACTCAATAAATATTGGCATACCCTGAACAGGTACACTGTCAGTATCTGTTTTCATCTTCTTTGCAGGAGATAAAATGATTTTCACTACAAAATTGCCTCAAACATGGTTTCCGGATCGGTTGCAGTTTTTACCTTATCATTGGCTTTTATAATAATACCATCTTCATCAATGAGATAAGTGGTACGAAGTATACCCATATATACCTTACCGTAATTTTTCTTTTCTTTCCATGCATCATATTTTTTTATGACTTCATGCTCAGGGTCTGACAAAATGGTAAAATTAAGCCCGTACTTTTCCTCAAACTTTTTATGAGAAGCAATACTGTCCTTGCTAATTCCAAGAATAACAACATCCTTTTTCTTAAACTCCTCCACCTTTTGTGAATATCCCGCTGCCTGCTTGCTGCAGCCCGGAGTATTGTCCTTGGGATAAAAATATAAAATTACTTTCTTGCCCCTATATTCACTTAATGTATGTATATCTCCGTTTTGATCCGGCAAAGAAAAATCCGGCGCTTTTGTTCCGATTGCTAACATAGTACCTCCTTAATGTGTGGTGAATTGCGGGATGTAATCATATTATCGGTTTCATTTTATATTACACTTGTTTAAAGGTTTGTACAAACTTTATACTACTTTTTTCCTTTAAATACTTTAGAAAATATTATATATGCAAAGATTCCAGACATAACACCAACAGAATCTATTATCATATCCCTAATCTGGCAGGCTCTGCCCGGGACAAAATATTGGTGGATTTCATCGGAAATGGCATAGGCTATTCCAATGGCAATGCCATAAACTATAGCCTTCTTTACAGGCAAACTCCATGCTGACAAAGTTTCTATTAATAGAACCCCCAGTACAGCATATTCCGTAAAATGAGCCAGCTTCCTTATGGGGTAATCCCACTTTTCTGCAAATTCTCCTTGATCACTCTCCCTCCATGTTTCAAAATCAGCATACACTATATGTCCAAACATCCTGCCTACCATATGGCTTTGCCTGGTGGACTGGTCGCTGTTTCTTGCTGAGTATGCAAAGATAAGGCACATCCAAAGGATAGTGAGAAATGTTAATATAATTCTCTTAATTATTACTGTCACAAGTACTCCCTGATTTAATTATTTGTTTGATTACAAAATATCATAAAATATGCTTTATTAATTTTCCACCAACTCCCCTTCGCTGTCGTAACATTTATATGACACATTTCCCTCATTATCATATATAAACTCTACCACTGCATATTCGTTAACAGAATTAACAGGCATATCATTTATATCTAAATATGTTGTTTTATGCACCTTGCCATCCTCATTATAATCGTAAGCGATTCCAGCATAGCCATATATACAATCAGTCCTTTTTCCTGTAATATCCAAAAAATGCTCACTTTTAATTTTATGCATGCCATTATAATCAATTGATAATGCAGCGTAACCCTTATCTCTGGTAAATATCCTGCCGTCAGTCCCTAAAAATGTTTGTTTAACAGTAAATCCAACATCATCATATTCGTAAATTATTCCCGCAATACCATCACACAAAGTTAAATTACCCTTTGTATCATAATAAAGGCTTTTTTCTACCCAGTTTTTTTCATTGTAATAATTTTCAATGCTTGCATACCCAAATTTATCTGCAACCGCCAAATTTTTCCCCTTATCATAATAGGATATCATTTTCATATTATCTTTCAGGCTTTCCTGCTTTTCATACGCATATCCAAAGGCATTAATAGTTGGTCTTTGTTTTTTATCTATATAGCATTTCCACTCACTTCCATCATTGTCATATTCATATAAAATACCAGCATAACCATCGTTACATAATGTCAGATTATTTTTATTATCATAATACTTCTCTGCCACAAGCTGATGTTTTTTATTATATTTATATTCAACCGCCATATACCCATCTGAGTTTCTCTCTAATTTATCATTTGCATTAAGATACTCTATCCTGGATACCTGTTCATCCTTGGAATAATATTTCTTACACCGGGGAACTCCTGATACCTCAAGCAGAGCATATCTGCTGGATTGATAGATTGGGGCGAATCCGGATTGAATATATAATATCAGAATCTCGTTATTAGGCAAAATCAGAAAATCAGAGCCTTCTTCACCACATTTACTCATAAGTGCATAAGGTTCTTCTGAGGAATCAAATGTCGAATTATAATGTATAGAAGCATCATACTGCCTGATATATCTGGATACACCGTCAAGCCCCTCTACAAAGGAAACCGAAGCATCCTCCTTTCTGCGTTCACTGATTATATGACATATTTCCAATACATCATCAGGCATTTTATATTTATTCTCTGCTTTGGATACCCAGTCCAGCTTATAGAAGTTTGTACCTGAAAGGGAAATTATTAATATAATTATAATAAGTGCAGATATTTTTTTGTACGGCTTCTCATTTGTTATTAAAAGGGTAAATCCATAAGCTATAGCAATAAATACAGGCAAAAGCGTGTATTGCCTGCAGTAATATGCTGCTCCCCCCATGCCCCACACATATTCTCCTGCAATAATAAATATTGGACTTACTAAAAAAAGATATACTAACGCTGTATACCATACTATCATTCTTTTATTACTATCCTTTTTTTCAAGTAATATAATTAATAAAAGGGAAATTAGAAATATAACCCTAAATGGCGATTCACCCCAAAAAACGCTTTCGTTCTGCTTTACAGTTTCTAAAATATTCTGCAAATTCTTACCTCAACCATAGATATAAAAATGCTGCCAAGCTTGGATATCCAATAGCATAAAAAACATAAATTATATTTTTCTTTGAATATATTTTTTTTATATAAATTATTGTTAATGCAAAGGATATTACATACATGGTTATTATGCCCCCAAGAGAAAATGAAACAGAAGCCAATGACAAAATCACAAGAAAAATCCCTTTGAATAAACTGTATTCACTTACTATTATGTCTGAATAATAGGTTAATATAAAAGGAAGCATTGCCGTCGCTAAAATTGCCTTCCCTTGCCAAATTGGACCAAGCAACCTGAAGGTTGGAGTATAAAAACTAAATAATCCATACATATATACTAATGATAATATGGTTAAAAAAATAAATAAGTCTATCCTCTTACTAAAAAGTTTTTTCCCTATTAATCCATAGCAGGAATATGACAGCAAAACAAGAAACACCGGTAATAATGTATGGGATACTATCATAACATGAATTCCAAAGACCTTCGACAAATACGCATTAAACATTAAGAACGTTTGAAACGCATACTTAATGTGTATAATAGGAGAATAAATACCTGTTATCTCATTTGTAAAGAACATCCTATTATCATAAATGGCTGCATTTTCATAAGCAACATATAATATGTCATCATTAGTCCAGTCACCATAATCTGAAACTAAGGCTTTATAAATAATAAACCCAAAAATACCTATGAAGATAATTAAACATAAAATTTCCCACTTGTCCCATTTTGATATATTGATAACATCCTGAGCAGAATTCTTTATAATCTGAACTGTATTCTTTTTAAACAGTGCAAATATACAGATTGCAATAATAAGAATTGTATAAATCCATGTCAGTATATGAAAAGGAACTCCGGCATATATCATTGGAAAACAAATTAAATGCCAAATTCCGACAGCAAAGAAAAACCCTATGGGATATAAAAGTATAGCGGATTTTTCCTTGAATATACTTTCCCATAATGTTCCGAGGATTATAGGAACAACAAGCAATACTATTCCAAAAATCAATGCCTTTAAAATCATATTTTATATAAGCGTCCCTCAAAATTAAACTTTTTCCTGAAATGTATCCGGATATTTTTCATTAAATATCTCATTACAGGTCATTACCGTCACAAGGTTTTCTGTATCGGAAAGATTGATAATATTGTGTGTCCAGCCCGGAATCATGTGAATCGCCTCAATCTTTTCTCCGGAAACCTCAAATTCTACCTTTTCTCCGGTATTAATATTTCTCTCCTGAATTAGTCCATGACCCGACACAACTATAAATATTTCCCATTTACTATTATGCCAATGCTGACCCTTAGTAATCCCAGGCTTACTAATATTAATTGAAACCTGCCCGCAATCTTCTGTATGTATTAATTCCGTAAATGAGCCTCTTTCATCCACATTCATCTTAAGTGAATACTTGAACTTTTCTACAGGTAAATAAGTAAGATACAAGGAAAAAAGTTTTTTAGCAAAGGAATTTTCAGGCATTTTAGGCATTAATAAGGTGTTCGGCATATTTTTAAATTCCATTAATAAATCTACAATCTCCCCAAGAGTAACATTATGGGTATTAGGAACTATGCAGTACTTCCCACTTTTATTTTCAATAGCAGTCACACCATTATATTCGCAATGAATTTCCTTGCCCTCCAGCAAATCAAACATTCCATTTACCAGATCATCAATATATAAAAGTTCCAAATCGGTTCCCCTGTCATTAACAGTAAATTTCTCATCATTGGCAATCGCCCAGCAAAATGTTGATACTGCTGAATTATAGTTTGGCTTTGAGTGGCCCATTAAATTGGGGAAACGATATACAAAAACCTTAGCACCTGTTTCCTTTTCATAATCAAAAAAAAGCTCCTCCCCCGCCCGCTTGGAGCACCCATACTCCGAATTACCAAATCTTCCGGCAAGGGCTGCCTGTATTGAAGAGGACAGCATAATAGGCGCTTTATTATTATATTGTTTCAGAGTATCTAAAAGTAAAGAGGCAAAGCCAAAATTTCCCTTCATGAAATCCTCTTGATTTTGAGGACGATTAACACCGGCGAGATTAAACACAAAGTCTGCTTTCTCACAATACTTATCAAGCTCTTCATGAGTGGAGGCAACATCATATTCAAAAATTTCATCTATATGGATATCAGGTCTTGTTCGGTTTTTATTATCTCTGATATTTTTTAAATTGTTGACCAAGGCAGTTCCCACCATACCCTTGGCACCTGTGACTAATATATTCATATGGGAATTTCCTTTTTATTTTTATTTATAATTAATATTTATATACCAATATCGTTTATATCTGCTATGAAAATATCCTATATCTCGCTATGCAGTCTATCTTGGATATAGGAAAGTGCAGCTATCTTTTCTTTTGTCTGTTCAACTGTAAGTAGCGTTGTATTGTTGCTGTTAAACTCCGTCAGAGTATTCCTTTTTGCATTGCCCTGGCTAAAGTATTTATCATAATTCAACCCTCTTTTATCACAGGGTACTCTGTAATAATCTCCCATATCAATGGCATTGGCACATTCCTCGTTGGTAAGTAATGTTTCATACATTTTTTCACCATGACGTATTCCAATTATTTTTATTTCATCTTGATTTCCATTAAATAGTTCACACACCGCCAATGCCTGAGTTTTTATAGTACAAGCAGGAGCCTTTTGTACCAGAATATCTCCGTGCTCTCCATTCTCAAAGGCAAACAAAACCAAGTCTACCGCTTCCTCCAATGACATAATAAACCTTGTCATATTTTCATCAGTAATAGTTATCGGAGCTTTAGACTGAATTTGGTCTATCCACAGAGGTATTACAGAACCTCTGGAACACATAACATTCCCATATCTTGTACAACAAATTTTTGTTTTTTTTGTGGTACGACTTTTGGCTACAATTACCTTTTCCATCATTGCCTTAGATGTACCCATGGCATTTACCGGATAAGCAGCCTTATCCGTGGATAAACATACAACAGACTCAACCCCCTCGTCAATTGCTGCAGTAAGCACATTTTCTGTACCAAGCACATTAGTTTTTACCGCCTCTATCGGAAAAAATTCACAGGAAGGTACCTGCTTTAGAGCCGCAGCATGAAAAATATAATCCACACCATACATTGCTCTTTTTACAGAATCAATATCCCTGACATCCCCAATATAAAAGCTTATTTTATCCGCCACATGAGGCATTTTAACCTGAAATTCATGTCTCATATCATCCTGCTTTTTTTCATCTCTCGAAAAAATACGGATTTCCCCTATATCGGTATCTAAAAATCTATTCAATACCGCATTCCCAAAGGAGCCTGTGCCTCCGGTGATTAATAAAGTTTTATTTTTAAACGCTGACATACCTTCATATTACGGCATTTGCCAACTGCCGCAACTATCCTTTCTTTATATAACCTACTTCCTGATTCTTTTCTCAAGTCCTAAAAATTCATATAGTCTTATACCCATATTATACAGCTTTTCCTGACTTTTAAAATGCTCACGACATTTTGGCAACTCATAGAATCGCCATAACTCATCTTCCGTTATTTCCAGCCTCCTTGCCACCTCTTTAAACATCTCCATACCCTCTTCTTCAGATACAGGGGGTTCTTCTAAAATTTTTAACGCTTCTTCACGTGCCATTTGCTCTGTAACAACCAAGCTGGATAATTGAGCGCGTCGAATGTCGTGTCCGAATTTCTTAGGCATCCACCAACCTTCAAGAAATTTGGTAAGTAAATCTTCAAAGTGCTTTTGACCATATGGTACATATCCGTATTCATTGGATAAGGTTTCAACCATCTCTTTCTTAGTAAAAGACACAAAATTAAGTGGTGTAATAGTTTTTACGCCCAATATATATGGTATCCAGAATTTATGCTTAAACCCAGTCGTAAAAGTATAATTTTTTATCGGAATTTTACAATATTTTTTTATAACATCTTTCATAAATGTCCCATCGCCTGTAGGTCCACCATCCCTTGACCATGAGTTGGGATCTGCTACGATTTCTGTGGAAATATTATAGCCATTTAAAATATACTTAACTCCCAATTTCTGCGAATACTTATCTATCACTGCAATAAAAGCGTGATCCTGTGGAGCATCTAAATTTTCCAGTCCTGTTCTAAACCATGCCAACTGCATTTGGCGCATTTCTTCCCAATCCATTTTTTCTATATGGAGCTTAACACCTAGTTTATCTGTTAATTTTTTTATATTACTCTCTGCCACCGGCAGGTTCCAACCGGCATCAATATGAAAAACAAAAGGTCTAAGTCCCCATTCCTTTACTGCCAAATGCAGCATATATGAACTGTCAAGCCCACCGCTCAATCCAAGAATGCAGTCATATTGTTTACTCTCACCCTTTTTCTTTATCCTGTCAATAAGGGTCTTTAATTCATCTTCATGCCCTTTTCCAAAATTCCACATTGGCAGTATCCGCTTCTCATATTCATTACAACGGTTACATACTCCTTCATTGTCAAATTCAATATCTTCATCAGTAGTATCCATTACACATCTTGAGCACCTTTGGTATTCTCTCATATACACTCCTTATCGATTTTCCATTTACCATTCCCACCTAATATCCACCTCATTGGCCTGAAAGTCAATAAGTATACATCGCCCTAAAGGGTTTGGCCAATCAAAATTTCGAGATTATGATATCATAACTTTTATCCGCCGAATAATTTTCCTTTAAAAATGAAAATCCTTTTTCTTTCATGGGACTTATATCCTCGGCTAATATTTCCTTCAGTTTTTTAACAAAATCAGCTGTATTTCTGCTTTCGCACCACCAACCAAAACCGTTATCCACTATTATATCGCCAACATCTGTATTTACATCAGTACAGGCAAAGACAGGAAGCTTTGCCTGCATATAGCTAAGCATTCGGCTGGGAAAATTAGGAATGCTAAACCTATAATCCAGTAATAACATTCCAATATCACAAGCAGCTACTAATGCATCATATTCTGCTTTAGAAATCTTCTTCATAAGACTAATATTCTTGGGTTCATCATACTTAACAAAGCTTTCCAACTTCGTATACTCAGTACCATCACCAATTATCAGAAAATATATATTGTCAAAATAGTTCTGTTGTTCTCTAAGACATTTTACTAAAAAATCTATACCCTGAGGTCTGCCAAGATTTCCCCCATATACAAATATTTTTTTATCAAGGGGCAGTCCATATGTTTTTCGCAATTCTTTCCTTTTATCATCATCAATGCTTATATCCAGTATCTCTATACTATTAGGACACACCTCAACCGTATTTTTATCAAGCTCTGCATTATGTTTCAATATGTAATCCACATTAGCCTGACTCATACAACCGATATAATCTGATATATCGTATAGTCTCTTCTCTTTTCTTCTAAAATATCTGTAGATAAATCCTTTTAATCCAGTTTTTTTGAGCATTCCCATATCCACAGCGTTTTGAGGAAAAATATCCTTTAAAAGTAAATAGGTTTTTGCATTATCTCTTTTTCTGATAAACTCTATTGCATTGCAAAAAGTTATTGGCGGTGTAGAATATAACACCAAATCAAATTTAACATTGCTAACATATTTTTTTATTCCTTGGATAAATCTTGGTTCTATCCCAATAGTGGATAGTCCCTTTTCAATCATATTAGTCTTTTGGGTATTTCCTATTTTGAGTTTAAGTATCGTGCTGTTTTGATGCTTTATAATATGAGTACCCTCTTTCTTTCTCCTCTCTGTGGGCGATATTATATAAAGTGAGTGCCCATTTTTTATAAACTCCCTAAGTAAGTCTGTATATATATTTCTATCGTCTAGCGAACGAAAATCTAATAATGTTAAAAACAGTATATTCATTGGGTAATATTTCTATTTAACCTTTCTGGCAGGTATTCCCACATAAGTACCGGAAACCTCTATATCATTGATTACCACTGCTCCCGCGCCTATAATGCAATCATCACATATATTTATATTATTACTTATTATTACTCCTGCACCAATCCAAGTTCTTTTTCCAATTAGTACAGTTCCTGCCAAGTGCGCTCCCACAGAGACATGGGCATAATCCCCAATTACATTGTCATGATCTACTGTTGCTCCTGTATTAATAATACACCCATTTCCAATCTTTGTTCCAGGATTTATTACAGCTCCCGCCATAATTACAGTTCCTTCACCAATCACCACATCAGAAGATACCGTGCTATTAGGATGGATTAAGGACACTACCTTACCAAAATTACTGAGACTCTCCTGAATACCCTGTCGAAGTTTGGAATTTCCTACGGCAACTACAATGTCATATTCTTCATTAATAAATTTTAATACATCATTAATCTTACAGACAATCGGATAACCACCACATTCTGTCAATTTTTCATTATCATCTGCAAAAACTATATATCTGTAATTGTTTAGTCTGGCAATATCGGCTAAAACCCTTCCATGTCCTCCGGCTCCTATTATAGCTAATTTTTTATTATTCATCATACCCCTCAAATTCTTCCATAGTAGCTGAAGTTGCTGAATGAATGCCTTCCCTTTTTAATATGGATTTTATAGTATCTATAACTATCTTTACATCACCGATAAATGTAATATTATTAACATACTCCAAATCCATCGCAAACTTTTCTTCCCAGCTAACAGCATTTCTGCCATTTACCTGAGCATAGCCTGTTAGTCCCGGTTTCACATCATGCCTATGTCTTTGCTCATTTGTATATCTAGGTAAATACTTTACAAGTAAAGGTCTTGGTCCAATCCAACACATATCCCTAAATATCAATATATTAAATAATATTTCCGGTATTTCATCAAGGCTGCTGCTCCTAAGCTTTTTGCCAAAACTGGTTAATCTGACAGAATCCGGCAGCAACTCCCCATTTTCATCCCTTTCATCTGTCATACTTCTGAATTTATATAGCTTAAAAATTTTTTCCTTTCCGGTTCCAGGGTCTATCTTCCCTGGTCTATCTTGAGCAAATATTACCGGTGATCCTAGTTTAATCCTTATTAAAACAGCTAAAAGAATATAAAGCCAACTAAAAACAATTATAAAAACAAAGGCTAAAAGCCAGCCAATAATTGGCTTAAATACTGCCTCATAGGGTCCATTTACTACATGTCTGCTATCCATAATAATTATTTAAAACACCTTTTTATTATTTCGATAATTATATCCTGCTGCTTACTTGTCATATTAATATCACTGGGAAGACATATTCCTCTGTTAAAAATATCCATTCCAACGTCTATATTTTCACCCTCAATATAGGCATTAGTCCGTGCCCTTCCATTGCCGCTTGCGGTAATAAAACTGTTCATACGATAAACAGGCTGCATATGCATTGGCTTCCATATGGGTCTTGATTCCACATTGTATTTAGCCAAAGTTTCCAAAATTTCTGTCGGCGTAGAACGCCCAAGGCTTTTCTCGTACATTGCTTCATTTTCAGAACGCACATGTCTGCCCATTGACTCTTTGTCTATAATCAAGCAGCTGAGCCAAAAGTTCGGATCAGTTTTCCTCTCATCAAAGGGATTTAACGTAACCGGAAGAGAACTAAATCCGCCCTTATATCTTCCATATATAGCTTTCTTCATTTCTATATGCTCTTCTAAATGAAGCATTTGCCCACGTCCAACACCTGCAATCACATTACTCATTCTATAGTTGTAGCCAAGCTCCTCATGCTGATACCAGGGTGCTGCCTCTCTTGCCTGAGTAGACCATTTTTTAACCTTTTCACAATCCTCTTTACTATTTGTAAGTAAAAAGCCCCCTGTGCTCGCCGTAATAATTTTATTACCATTTGCTGACAGGCACCCAATATCACCAAAGCTGCCTGTTTGCCGGTTATTATAGGTCGCACCAAAGGACTCGGCTGCATCCTCAATAATAAGCGCTCCGTGTCTGTCTGCTATAGCCCTTATTTCATCTATTTTCGCCGGAACTCCATATAAGTGTGCCAATACGATAAGCTTAACCTCAGGATAAATCTCAAAGGCTTTCTCCAGAGCAGTCGGATCCATATTCCATGTATCATATTCCGTATCAATAAATACAGGAATCCCTCCCTCATATACCACAGGGTTAACTGTAGCATCAAAGGTCATATCAGAACAAAAAACTTTTTTTTGAAATAACATTCCCTTCCCAATCTCCGGTTGACCGTACAACTTCAATCCTGCAAGTTTGCATGCCATATGAAGTGAAGCTGTACCGGAGGACAGCCCTACAGCATATTTAACCCCCACCTTTTTTGCAACCATTTTCTCCCACTCATTAATATTCTCCCCGGCAGTGGTAATCCAGTTGCTGTCAAAGGCTTCCATGACAAACTGCCTTTCCTCACCATGCATTTTTGGACTTGACAGCCATATTTTTTGTTCAAAGGGTTTGATTTTAGTCATTTACTAAATATTCCTCTCATATCTGTACTTGCAAAGCTACTAATCGGAAATACAGCCGTTCCCCCCGTTTTCATCGACTTATAAATTCCAAGTATCATTTCAAGTGCATTACGACCAGCAACTGCATCCACATAGGGCTTTCTGTTATTTTTTACAGCTTCTATCATATCCGCATACAAAGGGGTGTGTCCGTTACCATAAACATTCTCGGTAACCTCCTTTAAATCCTTCGCTTGACCATCACTGACATTTTCGTCTGAAAACTCCCAAACGTCAATATTATTCATGGATTTTCCACCAAGCTTAACAGTCCCCTTATCTCCAAACAGATAAAAGGTTTCCTCAAGATTTTTAGGATATACGTTAGTCGTACCTTCAATGGTAGCAACGGCGTGATTTGCAAACTCTACAACAGCCACGCCAACGTCCTCAGCTTCAAGATAATTATGCTGTCTCTGTCTTGTAATTCCATGTATAGAAATTACCTCGTCCCCCATCATCCACCTTAATATATCAATTGCATGTATACACTGGTTCATCAGGCAGCCGCCATCTTCTTCCCAGGTTCCTCTCCATGGAGCTTGTGTATAATAATCTCTGCCCCGATTCCATCTAACATGCACTGAACCATGGGAAATATTACCAAATCTTCCTGCCTCTAACGCTGTCCTTACCTGTTGAACTGCCAGATTAAATCTATTTTGGTGACAAGCGCATACCTTTACACCCTTGTCACTTGAACGTCTTATAATTTCCTCCGCATCAGCCATATTCATCGCCATAGGCTTTTCAATAATAACGTTTATTCCATGGTCTATACAATATAATGCTATTTCAGCATGAACTCCGGATGAGGTTGCAATTGCAACCAATTCAAGCTCCGGATGTTCGTTAATCATATCCTTGTAATTCACATATTTTGCTATAGACGCTTCATTTTCCAGGCCATGTTTGGAAAGCAAAATATCAATTTTTTCAACTTCTAAATCACAGGCTGCAACAAATTCCAGATTGTTTAGCAATACCGCCTTGACATGATTTGTTGCTATTCTGCCGCAGCCTATTATCGCATATTTCATCTTATCTCCTTTTTTCAACAAGCTATAATCAATTATTAAACCTAAACCCCTGTTCTATAAGCTGCTTTTAAGTGCAGAAATCACTAATTGCACATCCGTCTCCTGCATATAGGGATGCATAGGTAAGCTTAGCACTTTTTTACATAGTTCTTCAGTCACTCTGCAATCCACTATATCACTGCCTGTTCCTGAAAAAGCACCCTGAGTATGCATAGGTTTGGGATAATACACCATAGTTGGTATACCCTTCCCCCTCATTTCCAGCTGCAATTTATCCCTATCTATATCATCAGATAGCTGAATGGTATACTGTGCCCAACTGCTGGTAAACCCTTCCTTTATATCGGGTATTGTAATCTTTGTCTCCAGTTTACTATTATGTATTTCTTTATTATATATTTTTGCAATGTGGTTTACACTGTCCACCTCATAGTCACGAAACGCTTTAAACTTTACCTGCAAAATTGCTGCCTGGATAGTGTCGAGACGAGAATTATAGCCAAGTCTTATATTATCATATTTGTTCTCAAAGGCCTTCCCATGTACCGCATAGCTCCTAATAAGCTCCGCCCAATTATCATTATCTGTAAATATAGCCCCGCCATCTCCATAACAGCCTAGCGGTTTTGCCGGAAAGAAACTTGTTGTTGAGATATCCCCAAATGAGCATGCTCTTTTATCGCCTATTCTACCCCCGAACCCCTGGGCACCATCTTCCAATAATAACAGACCATATTTATCACAAATTTTTCTTATAGCAGGATAGTCCGCAGGTTGTCCAAATAAATCTACCGCAATCACCGCCTTGGCTTCATACCTTCCTTCGTCAATGACCCTTTGAATCGCTTCCTCGAGTTTTGTAGGACTGATATTATAAGTATATTTATCAACATCAACAAATACACACTTACAGCCCTCCCTTGCGGGACATTCTCCACTGGAGAAAAAAGTAAAATCCGGGATAAATACCGCGTCATTCTCACCTAATTCCCATGCTCTGATTGCAAGAGTTATAGCATCTGTACCATTCGCGCAGGTAATACAATGCTTCACACCCACATAATCTGCCAGCTCTTTTTCCAACCCTCTAACATTAGGTCCGGATATAAAAGCAGAGGATTTACAAACCTCTGCTATCCTTTGGTCAATTTCCTGCTTTAGTTTCTGATACTGTATAGACAAATCTCGAAATTGCATATTTCTCCTTTATTTTTATTGACAATTATATTGATACTATTTTTTAATCGGCTTTGCCGGATTTCCAACAACTATACTATTGTCTTCAATACTGTTCAATACATTTGTACCCATTCCAACAATACAATTTTCTCCGATATATATTCTGTTTTTTATACTGGAATTAACACCTAAAAAGGATTTTCTTCCTATCTCGGCAAATCCTCCAACCATACTGCCTGCCGTCACTTCTGTATTATCCCCCAAGTGCACATCATGTGCAATGTAAACCAGGTTATCTATCTTAACGTAATCCCCTATTACCGTACTTTCACATGCTCCTCTGGCTATCGTGCTACAAGCTCCTATTTCCACTGATTGTCCCATAATAACGTTACCAAAAGTCGGTATCCTGTATCTGTTCTTATTTTTATCATATGTTACATTAAAGCTGTCATTACCAATAGAAGTATTTTCAGCACAAATAAAATTATCTCCAATTACAGCATGCTTAATTTTTGCTCCTGCATGAATTGTAGCATTATCTCCAATAACTACATTATGTCCAATCAAGACTCCCGGCTCAATATAAGAATTTTTACCGATTTCAACATTTTTACCGATATAATAACCGCCTTTAGTTAAATCATAGCCTAAAGCCATCTCCTGCTTACGCTCATATTCTGCAAAATCAGATATATACTTGGCATACTCAAATTGAGGATTATCTGTAAAAATAAAACAATTATATTGTTTATATTCCTCCGGTACTGTAATCCCATTTTCAACAAATATCAAACTTTCGTGAACATCCTTAAGACTACTTACTAAATGTTCAACTTTTTTCCCTATATACATCACGGTATTATCTTTAGGGTTTCCTGAATACGATACTCCATATACATAAAAATTATGCTCTTTTGAGATATCACTTACATTTTTTCTCATAATATAAAATCTATATTTCTTTCCAACTATTCAAATTTATATGTTCCACAATTAGAAATAGTATAAATTGTCATAGTCTCCAGAACCTCATACCTGATGCTCTTAATTCATCCATTCTGTACAGACTTTTCACATCCACCAATATTTTCTCCTCATCTGATATTTCAGCTTTAAATAGTTCCCTAATCTGCATCATCGACATTGATCTGTAATCACTATGTCCCACTGCTACTATTACGCAATCAGCCTTAGGAATATCTTTCCAGTCCACCAAATCTACATTATATTCTCGTTTTGCTACTTCCTTGTCTGCCCAAGAATCTGTCACTACCGGATCAATCTCGTAAGATTTTAACCTGTTAATAATATCTACTACCTTACTGTTACGTGTATCCGGACAATTTTCTTTAAATGTAATCCCCAGCACTATAACAGTAGCTTTCTTTGGTGCCAATCCTGCTTCTATCATCTCTTTAATAGCAGCGTCTGCAACAAAAGCACCCATGGAATCATTTACTTTTCGTCCGTTTAGTATAATACGGCTATGATAGCCAAGTTTTTCTGCTGCATTTGTCAAATAATACGGATCAATACTAATGCAATGACCGCCTACCAGTCCGGGTCTAAATCCTAATGCATTCCATTTAGTATTCATTCCTGCCAGCACTTCATCAGTATCTATGCCCAGTTTATCACATATCATGGCAATTTCATTCATAAAAGCTATATTGATATCACGTTGACTGTTCTCAATAACCTTAACTGCCTCTGCTGTTCTTATATTTGATACAAGAAATGTGCCTGACTTAATTACTATATCGTATACCCTCTTTATTTCTCTGGACGATTCCTCATCCATACCAGAAACTACTTTTACTATATTGGGTAACCTATGAATATAGTCTCCTGGATTTATTCTTTCCGGGCTATACCCTATCTTCCAGTCAACACCACACTTCAAACCAGATTCTTTCTCTATAATTGGAACACAGATATCTTCCGTTACACCCGGGTATACAGTCGATTCAAATACAACAATAGCACCTGGAGTTAAATTCTTTCCTACAATCTGTGATGCTCCCTCTACCGGTCTCAAATCTGGAGTAGTATCATCATTAATTGGTGTTGGTACAGCAATTATAATAAATTTTGCCTCTTTAAGTAATTCAGGGTTTGCTGTAAATTCAACAGTTGTCTCTCTAATTGATTCTCCAATCTCATTGGTCGAATCTATGCCATTTGTATACTCCTCGATTCTTTTCTCATTAATGTCAAAACCTATAACTTTAATATGCTTAGCAAATTCAACTGCTATTGGCATACCTACATACCCCAAACCAACTAATGCAAGCTTTTCTTTTCCGGATATTAATCTTTGGTAAATATTATTAAATTCCATATTTATTGCTCCTTGTATAAATACTATACCTTAATATATTCTCTTGCAGGATTTCCTATTACAATAGTATCTGCAGGTACATCTTTTGTCACAACTGCTCCCATGCCTACAAATCCATTTTTATTAACTCTGCACTGATTTCTTATTATGCTGCCTGCAATATAGCCATTTGTTTCTACTATAGAACTTCCACCTAAAGAACACGGAAAAGCTAGCGTAGCATTTTCACCAATATGACAATTATGTGCAATATGTGATAAACTATCAATTTTTGCTCCATCTTCAATTACGGTATCATCTATTGTTCCTCGTGCCACGCACACATTGCTACTTATAAGTACATTGTTTCCGATTGTAACACCACCAAAATGTTTGACCATATTTTTTTGATTTTTTTGATTTTGTGTATATCCAAAACCATCATGACCTATCACACATCCTGATTGTATTTCAGTACAATCTCCTATGGTAACCTTATGAATAATTGAAACATTATTCCATATTACGGTATTATCCCCTATTATAATTTCTCCATCTAATGAACAATTATGACCAATCCTAACATTCTTTCCAAGTTTTACATTTGGTCCGATATAGGTGAATTGCCCTATTTGCGGATAGTTATCATCATCACTGTAAAAATGCTCTATCGAAGAAAAAAACGCCTGCTTTGATTCTGCTGTTTTGATTACATTGGATGCAATTACCTTAACATCTTCTGCCACAATGGCTAAAGTAATACTATCATTCAATACCCTATCATCAATATTTTCTTGTTTCTTTATCCAAGTAAATGTCCCCGGTATATAATTATTTAATGATGAAAATCCTTTAATCTCTGTTGACTCATCTCCTTCAAAGGAATATGGAATATTAACGTCTGACAAAAAGTGCAAAATATCTCCAACTTTAATATTACTACTCATGTACTACTTCCTCCTCTTGCATAATAGAACTAATATCCGTGATATTTTCTTTCATACATAAATACCTGTCTATACTACCACGGTTCACATATTCTCTTACACTACTTCTAATATCTTTTTCCTCCTCATTATACCAAAAAGCATGGGTAAGAATATGTAAGCGGTCATATCTATTAGAGGATATTATTTCTTCTACAGGTTCTCTCCATCTTCTCCGAGAGTCTGATACATATTTAAACTCCTTAAAGAACACTTTACTATAACTATTAATCATACCGGGAATAATTAAATCCTCCTCCAACATACTTTTGCTCGGTCTATGCATAGATACTGTTTTCACCTCCGAGCCGACTGCCATTGATAATAATTGAGCTTCTCTCTTTATCATATTAGTTAATTCGTCTAATGCCACATTAGGGTACCTGACTTCATCAAAATGAATGCCTATATCGTGGCCAAGTTCTAATATTTTTTTTAACATTCTCCCATTATTAGCTGAAAATACATTATAAAAATCACTTGTCACCAGAACAAAATATGTGCTGGAAATTCCTTCTTCATTTTCTATTTTTGCCAGTTTAACCGCCTTATCTATATCATTATCAATGTCGTGTCTTAAAATGACACACCGTTCATACTCTTTCCATTTTAAATATGATGTTATTGCATAATTGTGGCTTTTTAATAAATCTATTAAATTTTTATAACTACTATAGGTAAAATTCATATCTTTATTTTTCCTTTCCTCTTTAATTACCACGCTCTCAATATCTACCATAAATTTAATTAAAGAATACATCTACATAGAATGTTTTATTATTCTAAATTTCCAATAAATAAATGTCCCACCAAATATAACATTAATACTTTCACTATAGAACTAATTAAAGCCACAACCGCAAATCCCCAAAGTCCCATTTCCCCCACAGCATATATCCCGCCAAATAAATATATAAAACAATACACTGCTTGAATAATTAGTTGCCAAAATGTAGGAGCAAATTTTAACACAGATGGTTGGGTCATATTACCAATAATATTAATAATTGCAGTAATATTAGCAATTATTAAATATATTTTAACTTTATCAAATACCGAAGCATACATTACTTCCACAAACAGCGGAGATACTGCTATGGAAATCAAGGAAAAAATGAAACCAATTATAAGAGTTGCAATATTAATTTTCCAAAACAAAGATTTACTCATATTAAATCCCTTTTGAGCATAATAGCTAAGTAAGACCCCGGCAAGTGGCATCATTACAATCCCTATACTTTTCCCGAAAACTGAAGCAACAGTATAATAACTAACTGCTGTTCCACCCAACAGCGGCAGTAATAAAAGCCTATCCAAATAAGTCAAAAGATTTGATGATAAAAAAGACAGAAGCAAGATAGCCTCCTTACTAATCATGCTGGTAAATAATGATGTTATTCTAATTGGCTCTCTTACTATATTAGTTGTAAAATAAATATATACAAAAGCTGCCAGCTCGCCCAGTGCAAACGGAAATGGCCACAAACCCTCATTTTTAAATATCACAAAAATTATAAGCCCTAACAAATTGCCAATAGCCACGCATACATTACTCAAAAGCACTCGTTTGTAATTTAAAATGATTCGATATTCTACACACCAATAAGACCTTAATAAACACAAAGCTGTAAAAATAGAAATCCATATTATCGAAATATAATTTTGACAGTAGTGAATATTTAACAAAATAATAAAAAAAACAGTAGAAATCGATACCATTGACAAAAGAACTACAGGAAAATCCCCAATCAGACTATCTTTTTCATATTTTGGTTGTAGTAATAGCCTTGCATTATTTAGACTGCCACCACAGGATACTGCAATAGTATTAGCAATACCCATAATAGTCAGCATTTCACCATATCCATCAGAAGTCATATATCGAAGTAGCAAAGGATATAATATAAGTTGTGCAACTCCTGTAGCTATAATGGAAGCAAATAAATTTAATCCAAAATCCTTTGATATACTAAATAATTTTGGTTTTAATAACTTACTAATCAATATAAATATCTCTCTGCCAGCTTGGTATAATCTAAGATTTCCTTCGCCCTTTCGTAGCCTCGCTTTTTATACTCAAGCATTGTTTCATAATCCGTTAGTTTTTCTATCTGCGTTTTTATCTGTTCGGTATTTTCTACATACAGTACATCATCTTCATACATTACGGTATAGCTAATAACAGGATTAACAATTTCAGCACACCCACAGCACAACGCCACCTGAGAAGTTGCAGACGGGCTTCCCGGCTGACAGTATACATCCGCGGCATTTAACAAAGATATGATATCATCACCTGACTTCCAGCCCAAGAAAGAAATTCTTTCATTTTCATCTATTAACCTCGTTATCTCCTCTCTTGTTTCATCGGGCATTGCACCAAATATAAACATAAAAATATTGTCATTTTCAATTGAATTAAATGCTGAAAGCAGCTCAACGGTTTTCTTTAATGCATCAAGCTTGCCTGAATGCATAAAAATAATGGCATTATCAGGAATATTATACTGCTCGGTCAGCCTTTTTCTATCCAACCCTTGTTCTTCTTCTGTTGTTATAATCCCCCCTAAAGGATAAAATTCCAGTTTATCATCAGGTATATTGTACATTTCCTTAAGATATATCTTAGAATATTCACCTATGTATAATATTTTGTTTGCATATGGTAATGCTTTTTTTACAAAGTACCCATGTATATATTTATAAAACATTTTAGACAACCATGTTTTGGCTGTATTACTAAAATCTTCATGTGAATCAATATAAAACAAGGTTTCCGGATGAGTCTTAACATATTCTGCCACATCCAACAGTTCATATCCGCAAACACCGTGATACATTATAGAATCGGGGGAGAAGTCCTCTAAAATTCTTTTTAATGTTTTTACTTTCTGAATCTTTCGGCTAAAAAGAGAGAATAACACAAAATCATATTTTACTCTTATTAATTTCAATCCATTTTCTAAAATTTTAGTTCCTTCCGGGATATCAACCAAAACACCTTCTTCATACTTACTTGAATTGGTTACAAAAATCACATCATGTCCTCTCTCGACATTTATATCAGGCAAATAGTTCTCTTGATATTTCATCCCTTCGGTGTAACTACTCACTAAACCAATATGAATTATTTTCATAAAATTTTTCCCCTAGCACAATTTAATCATATCCAATGCCTGTATTACTTTATATAGATTAATCTCTATTTGGTTTTCATAGCTTATTTACCTATCATAATAAATGTTAATTTTTTATTATCCATAATCTCAGCAAGCTTTAATATCCACTGTCCACCCTTTATCTCATCCATAATATTGGGGGCAACTGCAAGTATAATTTTATTATCTTGCGGAATACCCAGTTTTATCCGAATATCTGAAGAATCTATTGGCTTAAAAATACTAGTATCTATCCCATTATGAATAACTCCAATATGTTTGTCCTTAAGAAATGACATTTTAACCCTATCCGCAAGCCATTGAGATGGTGTTACAATAGAAAAATCCCAATCTTGTAATAATTTTTTTTTCATGTCAAGCATATGCTTTGTTTTATCAAACCAAATGCTTTGGGGATATTCTCTTACAGCAGGACAATTGCCACATGATTTCTCAAAATTTGTGCAGTCGTACGCATGCCCACACTTTCCTGTATACATATACTCACAATGAAAGGTCCATACTACAGGTATATTTTTCTGTTTTATATAATTAATCAATTTATAAATATTAACAAAATATGCGTGAAGCTCATGAATATGTATTATATCAGGTTTATATTTCTCTATATATCTTATTAGTCTATTAGTGGAAAACTCGGAAAAACAACCATTATATCCGGTTAATCTTGATAAAGCGGCATGTATGTATGTTTCAAAATCAATTCCAAACTTATATATATTATCTTCCTTTATAAGAGGTCCTCTTCCATAACAAATTGCCGCTTCCCCCCCATCACTCCTTATATTTTTGTATAAATCATATACAATTTTACCTGTAGAAGAATATTTACAATTCACATCAATCAAAAGTATTCTTTCTTTGGGGCCACATCTACTGTACTCTTCTATATATTTTCTCCCCATACTCTCCTTTGAATAAACTTTTATTGCTTTTTCAGATAAATCTGGAAAACTTTTTAAAAGAGTATCTTCTATTCTTTCTTTTAGACTATATAAATCTCCATATTGGACAAAATATTCTTCTGAATAAACTGATGTTTCTTTGGTTCCACCGGTATCAAACCCTACTACAGGTGTTCCACAACATTGGGCTTCTATACATGTAGTGGGAAAATTTTCTTTTTTACTACATATCACGAAAATATCTGCTAAAGAATAGTATTTAGATAGTAAATTTTGATCTGATATCTTCGGTAAAATTATTACATTTTTGTTCATTATTAATCTATATCTATAAAATTAACTTAGGTACTTTACCATGTCGTACAATGATAGTATTATTCCATTTTATTTATGTGTGTCAAAATTAATCCGCTCTTCCTCAATAACTAAAGGCCTCTTCATAATCCTTGTATTTATGCTTAAAATGTACTCTCCTACTAAGCCTAAAAATACAAGCTGTACTGCACCAAGGAAGAACATTCCCAAAAGAATAGGCGCTGTGCCTGCAACAAACCTGTCCCAAAAAACAAATTTCAAGATAAGATAAATAATTCCTATTATCACACATAAGAATGCAATTCCAAATCCAACAAAGGTAGCTGCTCTAAGCCCCACTTTAGTATATGATGTAAAACTCAACATAGCCGCATCATATAGTGTATTAAAATTATTATGTGTCTTGCCACCCCTGCGTTGTTGTTGTGTATAAGGAATTATTTTAATCTTATATCCAAGTTCAGCCACTATACCTCTTAGAAACGGTGTGGGATCATCAAGGCTTCTAAGTACATCAATAAATGATTTATCATACAGTCCAAATCCGGTAAAATGCTCTATCTGCTCAACATTTGAAAACTTCTTGATTACCTTGTAGTAGCAAGAGCGAATCCAATACATAAATTTGTTCTCTTCGCTATGTTTCTTTTGCATTATGACAAGTTTACTTCCATTTTCCCACTCACTGACCATATCTGGGATTAACTCTACAGGATCTTGAAAATCACAGCATAATAACACTGTGCAATCTCCAGATGACTGAAGCATTCCATAATATGGAGAATTAAACTGTCCAAAATTTTTTGCGTTAAATATTACTTTTATATTAATATTTTTCTCACATATATCACGCAATAACACTCTTGTACTGTCATTAGAATCATTTTCTATAAAAATAATTTCATATTGATAATCCTTCAGTTTATCCTGAAAAAGTCCAACAACTGCTTCGCTCATTGGAACAACATTTTCTTCCTCGTTAAAACAAGGGATAACAATGCTTATTGTTTTCACAGAGACCTCCTTATCATCTTCACCCCTTGTCCAAAAGATGTCTTAGGATACCATCCTGTACCTAACAGTTTAGATATATCTGCCACTATACTGACCATCCCGGTTTTTGGATATGGTATGGCACCAAAATCCAGCCTAGACTTACTCCCTAAAACTTCTTTCATTTCTATAATGTAATCTTTAAGCTGTCTCACGTCACCACTGGCAAAATTATATGCTCCGGATTCCACATCATTCTTTAGCAGCGAAATAATACCCTCTACAGCATCATTAATGTAAAGAAAATCCCACATCTGTACACCTTCTGTTAGACTACAGGTTTCATTCTTCAACATTTTTTTCATAATGTCAATAATCATTGTCCCTTTAAAATCTCCAGGACCGTACAAACTAAAAAATCTTGGTTCAATTAATTTTAAGTCGTTTCCCCTACAAAAGTCTTTTGCTTCATTAAAAAGCTTCAATTTGAATTTTCCGTACTCTGTATTAGGCTTATGTATTGAAGTTTCCTTAATACACCCTTCTACTATGCCATATTCCGCCTGGCTTCCTGCTGTCATAACTATACTACATCTTCTATTTTTAAATGACCTGATTGCATCCATAGTGTATTTGTAGCTTCGCCTTTGAAGATCTGAGTTCATCCTATCCTCACCTCTAGTACCCAGCCAAGCAAGATTTATTAATAAATCTATATCTTTAACCATCGAACCGATATGGGAATAATCTTCCATGTTCAATTCAATAATTTGTGAATAACTGTCTTTATCTAAATTGATATTTTCCCTATTACGAACCACTGCAATACATTCATACCCTATATTCGATAATCCTTTTATTAAATTTCTCCCTATAAAGCTATTAGCGCCTGTAATAACCGCTCTCATAAAACTACTAAACTCTCTAAAATCTTTTTCACAATGGAATCGCTGTCTATTTTATAATTTTTCCTAAGATATTCACTTGTGCCAATAGCGCTAGAAAATTCATCATTTAAACCCATCCTCAACAGAGGGGCATGTTTGTGCATTGAGCTGAGTACCTCTGCTACAACACCGCCAAGGCCACACATCACATTATGCTCCTCAACCGTAACGATAATCTCCGATGTCTTACCCAGCTGCAATATACCTTCATAATCTATAGGTTTAATTGTAGGACAGGAGAAAACTCGAGCTTTTATCGAATATTTTAAAAGATTTTGTGCGGCATTTATGGCTTCATCAAGAATTGTTCCGGTTGTTATTATTGTAGCATCATACCTTTTTTCATTATATTCATCAAATGGAACAAGCTTAGATATCTCTCCATTGATTTCACCAGTATGTATTACAGCATCTGATCCTCTGGCAAGCCTAATGTAGGTTGGAGAGGTACAGCCTATTGCCTCGTCTAAAGCTGGCACCGCCTCATAATAATCTGCAGGAGCATACACCCTCATATTGGGGAGAGCCCTTAACATTCCCAACTCTTCCGTAGTATGATGAGTCACGCCTAATGTGCCATATGAAAACCCACCGCCCACTGAAAGAATATTAACATTTGCCCCGTGATAACAAACATTATTTCTAATCTGCTCCATACATCTTAATGTTGGAAAATTTCCAATTGAATAAACAAATACAATATCTCCTTCAAGAGCCATCCCTGCAGCTACTGACATCATATTTTGCTCAGCTATCCCACAATTAACAAATCTGTCAGGAAATTCTTCGGCAAATTTCTCAACAACATTAAAACCCAAGTCACCCACAACCAATACAATTCTATCATTTAACCTTGCTTTTTCAACTAACCGGTCGATTACATGAGTTCTCATATTTAATTAAGCCCTTTCAGTTCCCCTATCGCTTTTTCATAAAATTCACCCTGTGGATCTCGGTAATGCCACAACAGTTCACTTTCCATAAATGAAATGCCTTTACCCTTCACAGTATTTGCAATTACTACAACAGGTTTCCCTTCACAGCTTGTCGAAAACGCTTTACGCAGCATTTCATGATTATGCCCATCCGGCACATCTACTACATGCCACCCAAAATCATTCCAACGCTCTCCTAGTGGCTCCATGTTAATAATATCTTTACAGAATCCCATGGCCTGCATATTATTTTTATCAATTATTACCATGAAATTATCTAATTTCTGTTGTGCTGCAAAGGCTGCCATTTCCCATACGCTTCCCTCGTTGCACTCTCCATCTCCTATAACAGTAAATACATTATATCGTCTATTTCTTCTCTTTGCGTGGAGCGCCATACCACAAGCCACACAACAACCCTGTCCCAAGCTTCCCGTAGAAATTTCAACCCCCGGAACATAATTATGGGATATATGGCAGGAAAATACTCCCCCATCATCTCCATAAGTATTAAGCTCATCTACAGGGAAAAATCCACTCTCAGCTAAAGCTGCATATAATGCAACTCCAGCGTGTCCCTTACTTAAAATGAATCTATCCCTACCATCCATTTTGGGTTCATCTTTTGATATATTCAAAATATCCGCGTACAAAACAGCAATAATATCCGTCACAGATAAAATTCCGCCAATATGTGATGCATGTGCATGACTAACCATATTAACTCCATGCAATCTTATTCTGCTTGCTAATTCTAAGCTCCTCAAAACATTCTCCTTTGTCAGGTACCACATAACATTAAAGATATTGAGTAATTTCTTTTATTCTGTCCTCTGCAGTAAACTTATTCTTTAAAAATTCGCCATTATAGACTGACATGGCTTCCTTTATAATCAAAATCATAACAGCTATAGAAATATTTAATTTTATCTCCTCATGCGATGAACCAAAGATTTCTTCATTGTAATACTTTCTGTGATTAAAAAAAGTCAACCAATACAAATAATCATAATTAGGAATACCTAAAAAAACATCTTCCCAATCAATTACTATCAATTTCCCTGATTCATTTTGTAAAATATTAGCATCTCCGTAATCACCATGACACAACTTCTTCGGTAAACTGCTAAGTTTATCTTCAAGATACATAAACAAATCCAATGTTTTCGGCACAACAGACTTAATTAGCCCCTTCTCTTTCAAGAAAGCAACTTCTTCTTTTGCAACACGGAGAATGTCTTCTATACCATATAAATTACTAACAAAAGAAATGTTCCCAATGGATTGAAGCGCTTCTTCTATTAACAGCTTTGCCAATAGAGGATTTATGACAATTTGACACTTATTTAGAAGTGTCATCTCTATCATACCTAAATTATCATCTATGTCATAAAAGGATACCTGAATATCTTTGTACGCTTCCTTATATATGCAGTATTGCATATATAAATTTTTTTTACTATCTAATCCCGGCAGATTGATTTTAAGGAATCTTTTATCAAGCACTCCAGAACTAATAAAGGAAAAGGAATTCCTTCCTAATTCGATTCCATCCACATCAAATGCACTTTTTATTGTATAATCAGAATCCTTACCTATTTCCACAAAAAAGGACTCTATCTTTGTAAGAATTTTCTCCCTTTGTTCCTCATCTGCTTGAACAGATGGAACTACAATACCTTCTTTGTAAAATTCCTTAAATATCTTTAACTTTTTCAGCAAGCTAATTCACCACTACCTATAATAATTTTCAAGGTATGAAATCTTGTCATATTCAAAGTGACGTGCCAGTGCCATCGTTCCGCACGAAATTTGTCTCTTTTCATCCTGAGTTAATTCATTTATTATTTGTGCATTGTAATCTTCCGTACTTCTTAAAACGGTTCCCCACGGTGCAATATCATCCTTAATTTCCTTGCCATTCCAGCTTGGATAAAGCATAGAATCCTCAAAGGGAATCCCAATAAATTCAGCAACTTCACGCATGAACTTATTTTTATCTGAAACCTCATCCTCATACCTAACTATCTTTACATTTTTGGGATACATCTTGGCATACATTTCGACAGTTGAGTGATACAAATTCCAGCTTATTAGGTACTTACTTAATGGCTGAGGAAAAGGACGTCTTTTTGTATCACGATATGCAGAAAATGGATTCCTGATAACGTGTATAATCTTTATATCAGGAAAATCCTTAATCATCCTATCTGAATCAATTCCAATGGCAGGAGAATATCCAACATAGAACATATCATCCTTAGGTTCAGTATAATAATTTTCCCAGGCATCGAAAGTAGATTTAAAAAATGCCTCTACTGCATCTTTTCGTCTATACTCTCCTTTATCTCCTATGTACTTACAAAATAAGTTCTTTCTGTTTTTTTCATCCATGATAAGATCTGCATCTCTAAATTTTGAACCATTTCTCTTACGAAGAAAAGTCTTCATCTCTTCGTCCATAAAATTCTCATAAAGTTCCTCTGCTGATAATCCCTCAGGAAATTCTGGATATCTATATTGCACCCTTTCAATTGATTCTAAAAAGTCTTTATGATCCCTATTCCCGAGTTGCGACTCAAACGGATACACCAACAATGAACTGTGTCCATCAAAATGTCTATGCGTTACGTTGCCACCATGCTCAAAGCCTGCTGAAATCATCACAAAATTAAATTTACTCATTATAATTTTACCTCCTAAAAATTTTGAAACTTATTTATTGAAATATTAAGTATGTTATCTGCCCTCTAGCTTAAATGATTCAGATCACTTCTCTACCTCCAAAAACTCTCTTATTTGCATATCCATAATCGGACGAACGTTTTCACCTTTCATCCAAACTTTACTCCATTCTACAACCTTACCAACTGCAGTATCTAAATCCCAGTGTGGTTTCCAACCATACACAGACTTTAGCTTTGAACAATCCAGCTTTAAATACGTAGACTCATGAGGACCTTCATCATCTTGGGTCACCCACTTCAATCCACCCCCCCAATGTTTCACAAACAAATCGACTAACATTCCTGTTTGGACACAGTCTCTATCATCAGGACCTATATTATAACAAGACTGATATGTGGGATCCTCATACTGCTTTGCTGCTATCATTAAATAAGCATATACAGATTCTAAAACATGCTGATAGGGTCTAATTGAAAAAGGATTACGAACTACAATATCTTCACCCTTTACTACGGCTCTAATACAGTCCGGAATTATGCGATTATTTGCAAAATCGCCTCCGCCTATAACATTACCGGCACGTGCTGTAGATACAGCCAATTGTTTGCAAGCAAAAAAGCTGTTTTTATAGCTATGTGTAACAAGCTCTGAACATGATTTAGAGTTGGAGTACGGGTCGAAGCCATTCAATGGCTCATTTTCTCGATATCCCCACGCCCACTCATTATTCTCGTACACTTTATCCGTAGTCACATTAAGAAATGAGCGAACTGATGGAGTCTGCCTAACAGCTTCGCATACATTCACAGTTCCCATGACATTTGTTTCATACGTTCCAACCGGATCTTTGTAACCTTCTCGTACTATCGGCTGAGCTGCCATATGAATTATAATTTCAGGTGCATATTCCTGAAATACCTGCAATAAAAGCTTCAGATTACATATATCACCCTTTATATGAACAATATGATCTTTAACACCACAAAGATCAAATAAACGGGTTTCCTGTTTGCGACAGGTTGAATATCCTATTACCTCTGCGCCTGTATTAACAAGCATGGTAGAAAGCCAGCTACCCTTAAATCCGGTATGACCAGTTAGCATAACTCTCTTTCCTTTATAAAAATCTATATCAAAATTCATATCCTATCCTTAATCCGCCCATTTTTTCCAAGGAGCTTTATCATTCTCAATAAGCTTCTCCAGCATATTCTTTTCGCGAACATTATCCATACACTGCCAAAACCCTCTATGTATGTATGACATCAACTGCCCGTCATCAGCCAATCTTTCGAGGGGTTCTCTCTCAAATACCGTTTGATCTCCTTCTATATATTCAAAAATGTCAGGATTTAAAACCATAAATCCTGCATTAATTGGGATACCATCTGATATCTTTTTTTCACGAAAAGACTTTACTGCATTATCTCCGCCAATATCCATCACGCCTTTAGATTGGTCCTGCATAACTGCAGTGAGAGTTGCAATTTTCCCGTGTTCTTTATGGAAATTAATCAACCTATTTATGTCCACATCACAGACCCCATCTCCATAGGTCATTAAAAACATTTCATTCCCAATATATTTTTGAATACGCTTGATACGGCCACCAGTCATAGTATTGATTCCCGTGTCAACTACTGTCACTTTCCACGGTTCTGCCCGGCATTCCTGAATAATCCGCTCATCATCCTTATTCCTAAAATCAAATGTCACATCGCTACTATTCAGAAAATAGTTGGCAAACCACTCCTTTATCGCTTGTTGTTTATATCCGGCGCATATAATAAATTCATGATGTCCATAATAAGCATAGCTTTTCATTATATGCCATAAAATAGGCAATCCACCTATCTCCACAAGCGGTTTTGGCTTAAATGCGGATTCCTCAGATATTCTTGTCCCAAATCCGCCTGCCAGTAACACAACTTTCATAATCTACTTTCCTCAAACTTTAATTTTACATTATGCTGCATATACTATAATCCAACAACAACATACTCTCCCATATCTACAATTTCTAAAGTATGCAATTTGCCAGATTCAACCAACTCCGTTACTTCTGGATAATCTTCAGGAATATAGGATATTACATCTATTTCATAACCGCAGTATGAAAAAAACAGTTCCATTGCGGTATCCTCAAGACTTGCCCCCCTCAATAACACACTATACAAATTAGTGTCAAAATACTTCATATCAATAACAGAATCTCCACGCATACTGTGATATAGTTTTCCATTTAATGTATTTACATCAATAATAACCTCTTTATGTAGCGATTCCGAATATATATCATACAATCCATATATATCAGACTGGCGAGGTATGAGCATTACAGGCTTACCATAGTATTTAGATGTAAGATTATAACCTATTTGTCGAACCAAATCTTCATCATTGTGTGCAATCTGATAATCAATCCAATTAACATTCATTAAAAATGAGGATTGTATTAAACAGATTAAAATCATAAATACACCTATAGCTTTTTGTAAAAATTTACTATAAGCCTCACTTCTTTCCAATCCCAAAAAGAATACAAACGCTGTGAAAACAGTTACATTTTGAGCTACTCTATATGGCAGATAAAAACATTGGTACATAGGCAAGAGAAATATTGAAAAAAACAAAAAAATACCACTTAGCAATACCATTATTTTTCGCTCAAAAATTGACTTTATTAATACCGTTACTAAAATAATAACTGCAAAAACAAAAATGGTAATCGGAACATAAATTAATGCACGAAGAAAATATCTGTCAAAATTGCTGTCTATAAGATTGTAAAAGACATCTACTTCACCCCAATGTGATCTTGTATCCCCACACTTGATATAAGGCGTTCCGGTTATCACTGAAATAAAATATCCTATCAAAACACCTATAGCCGAGCCGATAATAAGAGGAACTCCTAATAATATTCCAACAGAAAAATATTCTGCGGCACTAATTTTTCTCTTGATATACAGATAAAAACATATTGCAAATACCAGTGTTACATAGGTAAATAGCCCTGCTTCATAAGATGATGATATCCATATAAACGGAATCGATCCCAATAATAATTTTTTTATCAGATTTCCCTTAACAATGATTAAACCATATACTACAATACCACATAAAAGATAGTTGATACATACAATTAAATTGGCAACATTATATCCCCATATCTCATTAATGAGTGGAAATACCGTAATAGTTGTTGCCATTATTGTATATTTCAACAACCCTTCTTTTGTGGTAAGGCAATAAAATACCGCTGTGATAACCAGAGCACCCAGTATTAAGAATATTAATCCAAGATATTTGTTTGCAATGTCATTTCCTGCCAATCCCAGTGAACGTGCTAATAGCCACATCCCCCATCTGGCAACTTTCTGTGCACCATTATCGCCAAAATATATTTCGATACGAAAGTCCTCAAACTGTCTCTTAGTATTGGTAATAGATGGCAAATATGCCATTATGCTTAATGTTAAAAACGGAAAATAAAACAAGGGGTGTTTAACCACATCATTATAAAAAGTTTTAATACTTTTTCCATCAACATGTAATCCGGTAACTTTTTCCGAAAAAGCTGTAAGCATAGCTGATTATCTCCTTTAATATAACTTAATTATACTACATACTTTACTATTTATAAATAATAGCCCCACATATATTAGCAAACTTACTACGACTTATCTAAAACATCAAAATTTATAATATACTATGATGTATTCTTATCATAATTTCATAACTGTTTTATTTGCACTCTATCCTATACCTATATTCTATATGTAGCTTCTGCCCTGATTATAATAATACACCCCTCTATATCTTACAAGCTTTATTATTTCCTCTATGCCATCGCTTCTCTCATAACATCTAAGCTTAATCATTCTAATAATTACTCTAATATATATTTTCTTCAGTTGTAATACAACGAAATAATTAGTCAAAGATATAATTTATATATTTCCAGAGCTATACGAATTTTCAATATAACGATTTTCATGTTTGATACAAAGTATCGGACATAATATATATTTTACAAAGGACATATAAGAATATGGTATACCGCCAAAAATATCTTGCGGGAATGTACATATAGTATATACAATTATAAAATCCATAAAGGAATTATTATCTAATTTTTTTATATAAAATTTAATAAAATATTTCCCGCAAATAAATACATACCCTGCCATTAATATAATACCCAACATCCCAAAGTCACACATTATCTCCAAGGGTATACAGTGTGCTTCAACACCGTATTTATGGGAAAAATAAAATATTCCGTTCCCGATAATCGGTGATTGAGTAAATTCAAAGAAAGCATTGCCATATAAGTACAGCCTCCCCCCTAACGAGGTATGATTTAAAAAATTATAGTCACTATATATATCTAAATATTCCTTTGTAGAAATAATGCCTGCAGCATAATCCTTCTCCACAAGTTGACTTTTAGAAACATAGTCAATCAAAACATACATACTATTATTAAGGTTGTCATACTTACTATGCAGTTTTTTAATTAATTGAATTTCATCATATACATGCTGCGCCCATTTAATTGAATTTTTGATATAATCTAAATCCTTTTTC
Organism: Lachnospiraceae bacterium; assembly: GCA_041776485.1. Classification (GTDB taxonomy): domain Bacteria; phylum Bacillota; class Clostridia; order Lachnospirales; family Lachnospiraceae; genus JBHBQE01. The sequence continues at coordinate 182,055 of JBHBQE010000018.1, forward strand.
TCGTAAACAAATGATGTGGATGTATTTTTTTTAAGCCTTTTTAATATCTTTTCCCGGTCCACGACGGTTTCATTTTCTTTAGTGACTATTTCTTCAGTATCATCCAGTTTACTTATGTCTATTTTAGGCTCTATTTCAGCTACAATTTCCTGACCATGTATTTCCCTGCCTAAATTCCTGCTATTATGGCTATTAATGCCGGCATAATAAGCAGCAATAAAAGTAAAAATACATATGGCAATCAAGTATAAGTATTTTTTCGTTTTCCAAGCAATGCTTATAAGAGCCATAAAAATAACAAGGGCAAAAATTGATAATATTTCTCTTCTGCATTCTGTTCTGACAATACCGGCGATAAGAAGTGAAAAAATAATCCCTGTAACTATTTTTTCGTGCAGGGTTAAATCCCTTTGCGAAATATTTATATATAGGATAATTAAAAAGTGGGTAAAAAGTGAAGATACAGATAAATAATCAATCCAGCCAAAATCTGTCGTGCAATTTGCAAAAAAGAAATTATAAACTAAATATATAAAAGCAATTGTCCCAACTACAATAGAGTATGCCCACACAATTTTATATAACTTTGTAATATTAGAGGACAGGACAATGATTCCGCCAAAAAAAATAAAGCTAAGAATTAATTCTATGTATTCAGATTTTAGAAATAATACAATATCGTGATTATAAAAAAACAAGAATTTAATAAAATACAAAAAATAGAAAAATAAAATTGAAGCTATTTCATATTTTATCTTTCTATATTCAGCACATAAGTAAAAAGATAAGGAAGCGGCAAGCAGACTGCCATAAACAAATATTCTGCGAAGTGTGCTGTCCTGTTCTATGCCAATAAGCATAAAAACGACATTAAATATAATATTGCCGAATAAACACAGCGGCAATAGCCATAGGGCAATTTTACTTAAATTCTTTTGCATTTGAATAACTTTATATATACCATAAATTCATCAATATTAATGTATGCTTTGAATACTAATCCCATACACTATCATACATCCTCTAAAAACACAATAATGTAATGTAACTTTGTCAGATGTTGCCTGTATATATCTTTGTGACGGTAAATAGCCTTATATAAAACAATATCTCTTAATAATCCCCAATCACTTTCCATTGATCATACAAATCATCTATAGAATATCCAGCATTGGCAGGACTTGTCGAGGGGAGTTGAATAGCTTTTAAACCCGTTTTCTTTTCCTGATATTTTTTATAATAACGATAAGATGTCCCTCCGTTGCAGAAAACCTGCTTAATACTTGCTTCTTTAAAAATAGGACTTAAATCTGCAGGAATTACGTTTTGGATACTGGAATCACTGGAGCCTATAATCTCACATTGATAGATAACATCATATACTGCAAGATTATGTTGTAAAAGGAAAGTTCTTCTTTCCTCAATATCCCTGCTCAGCTTCACCCCAAAGATTCGCTCAAGCAAAGGCCAAAAACGGTTCCGAATATGTCCATAAAAGAAACCGTATTCTCTGGTTTTTACAGAAGGAAAGGAGCCCAAAATCAAAATTTTTGAATCAAACTGAAAAAGAGGCTTAAGTGGATGGATAATCATTTGATACTTTGTCATTTTATACTTTCTCCTAATTAAAAACAATATTTTATGCAATATCCATATGTTGATCAAATAAAGATTATTATATAATCCCGACAATTATATATTTAGCAAAATCTCAACTAAACTGTAAATATATTTACCACATAGCAAATATAATATTCACATCCCATACACCAACTGTGTTATCCCATGCAAAGCCGCCAAATGTGCCAGATAATATATGTAAAAAAAATACCCCAAACTCCTGCCCTTCTCTCCATTATAAAAATATAATAAAATTACTGCCAACATAGAGAAAATATGGACACCGCCACTTGAAGCAGAGATTATCAGCAATCCAAGCGAAAGAGCTATTAGCTTGTTTTTAGCCGTTTTTGCAAACCATACAAGCACCGGAGTAATGACACCGAAAAATCCATAGTCAATTATAAATCCGGATTCAAAAGGATTATTACATAAAAACCACATTGCACTAATTAACAGTAAAATCCCCATTATAGCAAGCGCTTTGTTTCTAATGCTCTTTTGCATTTCATACATTGCATATTCTATTGCGTAGATTATAAGTATTGAAAACGAGAATGTGATTAGAATAGACTGGTATAAATCTCTCTCTCCAATATAGTAAATAATTGAACATAATAACCCTATCCCCGCCACAAGCCCTATATATTTTTTCTTGTTTTTGGTATGACTGCACCCCTCGGCAATCATATAGGCAAATATTGGATAGGCAATTCGTCCAATAATACGAAACAAAGTAATTTTGGGGAACATCAGATATCCCATATGGTCTATGGTCATAGAAACCAGAGCTATGATTTTAAGTTCTGTAGCGTTGAGAGACAGCCTTTTTTGTATCATACTATTTTGCACTGTACAGCCATTTTACAATATCAATCATCTAAGTTTCCTTAATAATCATAATTTCTATATTGTATAAAATCCAATAATAGCTCTTTCAAAACCTTTGCATGTCTATAATTTTTTTTCAGATAATAATCTCGTTTTATTAACATATAATTACCTTATATAAAAATATACGGGGATTTCTGCCTTTTTATTTCAAGTTGTTTTATCATTAATTTTTATAGCAATCAATAAAACCCAGCATTATTAACTGCCGGATTCCTAGTTTTTATGATTTGATTTTTGACTACTTTAGAGGCTCTTGTTTTAAACACTGTAAAGAGTGTTAATTCCTCATCTGTTAATACTGTATCCGACATAACTACTCCTCTCTTTCAACCTTTAAATAGTCCAATGTGTCTCTTTCTAAATTATAAATCTTATCTTCATTATAATTATTACCAAATGTGCTCTCAATTGCATAGTCGCCTCTTGTAGAAGCATGTTCCTGAGGGGTTAAATGCTGTATCCCTTCATCCATATACAAATATAAATCCTGCCATCCATCAAACTGATTGTCCTGTAACCACTTAAAATACTCCTTTGTAAACTCTACAAACTCATCCCCCGGTTCACATACGGCTTCTGAAATATATATGAAGGTTCCGGATGATAAGTGAGTATCTAAGATAAAATCCTTATCTATCATCGGAATATCATCAGGAGAAACTTTATCCTTTAGCGTTACACTGGATACATACACCCTAAACTTATCCCTTGGAATAATCTTTGCAAAGTAATCTGTTAATACCTCTTCATACACAGCTCTGGTGACAAACTCTAAATAATCATCCTCATATCCACCAAATATCCCTGATTTTACCTTTACAGTTACCACATCTATACTCGGATCATATCCGTCAGGTATTACCAGTATCCTTGAACCGCCGTCTAAAAGCTCCGGTGCGTGATAGGCAAGATATGTAAAGTGAACATCATATTTTTTATACTTTTCATTGATATAGGTCATCATCTTATCTGTTATTCTAAGATATTCCTTATATCTATAATCAAGCTTACTATAGTCATGGGGCAGTCCCTCCTTTGACAGGATTTGCTTTTGCTGGTCTGTTAATTCCATGCTTTCCGGTTCTTCTTCTTCCATAAACGGCATACTCATCCTACAACCTCCTATAATAAGTGCTGTCATAATTATTACACTGATTATGATACGCTTTATCATCTATCCTCCTATATACAGTATTATATATTTTGTCTTTATTATATCCGTGTAATCTTATTAGCTCAATGATATTTCTATTCTTGAAAAAGCATTCTCTCGTTGATTTCATTCAATCCGAAAATAGTAATTTTCAAGCATAAAAAGGAGCCTCTCCCCTTAAAATTTCTTTCAAGAAAAGCGACTCCCTGTAAAGCAGTCTTTAAACTGCTTGATTTTTTGCAAATAGATAATATAGCTAACGCAAAGCGAGATTAACAGTCATTTTGTTACAGAAAATCCGTATCCATTAATACAACTTCGCCCCTGCCGGAATATGGTTATCAACCATTAAAAGGTGGAGCTTTTCCTCACCATCTTCCTCGTGGATTGCAGATATAAGCATACCACAGGAATCAATTCCCATCATGGCTCTAGGTGGTAGGTTGGTAATAGCAATACATGTTTTCCCAATAAGTTCTTCCGGCTCATAAAATTCATGAATACCGCTTAAAATAGTACGGTCATTGCCTGTTCCGTCATCCAAAGTAAACTGTAAAAGCTTTTTTGATTTCGGAACTGCTACACATTCTTTAATCTTTACAGCACGAAAATCCGACT
>JBHBQE010000019.1:0-11991 GCA_041776485.1 Lachnospiraceae bacterium
ATTGGAGATAGTGTTTTAAAACTTGCCTTATCTGATGTAAATATCTCTTCCTGTATCAATCCGACTCTCTCTACGTACATTTGCGTTTCACCCTTGTATACAAATTTCTTGTTTACAGATTTAACCATAGCGTTATAAAATTGTATCCCCGTTACCATGTCATAGGCGGAAAAATTCAGAAACAGTCGTTTTTCCGGCACAACAATCGTTTCTCGTAAAAACTTAGCTTCTTTCATATAAAGAGCAAATGAAAAATCCTTTCTGGTTCCCTCTCCCTTCACATATACTTTTTCAAAAAATTTTGCGTCACTATTTGCAAGTGTATGCTTTAAAAAAGACAGTATCATACGATTTTTATCCTTTGGAATAGAATCATTTGGACCAATTCCTATACTTACTCTGTACCTCATATTTTTACCTCCGATTCGTTTTAGTTATATTTATGGTAGCCTTAAGCCCCTGCCGAAATTACTCTTCAAGCAGTCTTTATCTTATGCAAATTAATCTAACATAAAAATTGATAGTTGTCAACCAATTTGTTTGTGTTATTTTATTATTTATTTGTAATATTTTGTTATGTTTATTTTCAAAAATAACATTACTATATAATATTTTATTTCTCAATATTGCACAAAAGAATATATTAAGCTATAATAGATTTGCATATATAAAATAGAAACATTTTTGAAATCTAAATATTTGCTTGTGCTATAATTCATATTAATTAATAGAATCATACTGAACTTATTTTACCCTTAACCTTTTCAGATATTATCAATAGCTCAGCTTGCAATACCCATTGTATTTTCTCCAAAAATATGATATAAATATACTTCCCAATACAGGCAGAAACCACTTGACAGCTTTCTGTTTGTTGACAGGGCCAGAAATGGTTTCGACAGGGATTGTGAATCTGGAGAAGCGGGTTGCGCGGGATCGCATTACAAACCCAACCTAAATATAATTGCAAAAGACGATTACGTTTTAGCAGCTGCCTAAGGCAGCCGGCCTCACATTAGCACCTGCACTGGTGTGATACGCCTCATTCTTGCAGGAAACGGTCATCTGTAAGCTTTGCCGGGTGATACGTAAAATGAAGCTACCGCCCCCCAGGTTGTAGATTACTGAAAGGGATACGGGAAATGCGTTTTGCAAAATAATCTACTACACCCGTAGAAGAACAAGGGATCAGTCTTTGGACACGGGTTCGACTCCCGTCTGGTCCACTCACATGAAAACCCCCGAAGCCGCATAATGCGGCTTCGGGGGTTTTATCGGCTTTGCCTGTTTACACAGGATTAAAAACTAAATTTTTCTTTTTTTAATCACTGTAAACGCCCCTAAAGATACAAGTGACAGTGCGGCAACACCACCTATTGCCTTGGGAATTTCGGAGTTTATTCCCTTAGTCTTTTTATTTTCGCCCTTATATTCCGCCGTTTCCGGAATAGCCTCTTCGCTTTCATCAAGCTTCGTTCCGTATGCAAGACTATTATTAAAGGCCTCCATCGCCGCATTCAGCTGCGAGATTGCTCTATCAACTTCGTCCTGCGACACATTGCTGTCATCAAGAATCGCTTGAGCTGCTTGTATTGCTTTCTCAAGCTCTGCCCTTGCCTGCTCATTTGTCCATTTATCGCTTTTAGGTATATCGGTACCGTCAGCGCTTACGGCAATTCCCTCCGGCAGCTTTTTCGCCTTATCTATAGCCGATAAAAGCTCGTTCTTATTGACCTTTTTATCTGTACTCTTATTGACCTTCTTATCCGTGCTCTTTTTATCTGTACTCTTATTCTCCGCTTTTACCGGAACAGGGTTTACGCTTTCATCAGGCTTTGTTCCGTATGCAAGACTCTTATTGAAGACCTCCATCGCCGCATTCAGCTGTGAGACTGCTCTATCCACCTCGTCCTGCGACATGTCGCTGTCATCAAGAACCGTTTGAGCCGCTTTTATCGCTTTTTCAAGCTCAGCCCTTGCAGCCTTACTTATCCATTTAATGCTTCTAGGTATATCGGTACCGTCAGCGCTTACGGCAATTCCCTCCGGCAGCTTCTTCGCCTTATTTATAGCCGATAAAAGCCCGTTCTTATTAATGCTCTTATCTCCTATGATGATTACGCCCTCAGCATTTCCGTCTGTTGTTTCAACCTTCAGCTTATGGCTTCCGATATCCAGAGTCTTAAGATAACCCTTCTTGAATTTTATATCAAAGCTTTTTTTATCCACATCATAGTTTGATTTTTCTACGAGCTTATCATCCAATTTAATGCCGGTCAGATTCTCCGCCTCACCATGCATAAATCTAACAAGAGCAGCCTCGGACTGTTTTTTCGTAAAGCTCACCGAATCATCTCCCGCAGCCGCCTTAAGCTCGCTGTTTTTGTCCCTGGGATATTCCAAATGCAGTACGGGAACCGATATGTCCTCAAACTGACCGTAGTATTCGTCCTTATACTCATCTGCATTAAGGTTGGGGGGTCGTCCCTCTTCCGGACCTATATCGCAGTGACCGTCGAGTGCATCTCCGAACAGACCTCCGTGGATTTTGATATTCTTCATTACAAAATCTTTGGAGCCTGTAATGGTATATGAGAGATTCTTATAATCTAAACCGGAATTATTTTTCGGCATTTCATCTATAAGCCAGTTACAATTCTGTATTACATACTGAGTACGCACTCCCGTCTTCTCCTTTCCGTCCACATCTGCAGTCAGATATGTCGTATCGGGAAAGCCCGGGTTATATATTGCGCTAAGCTTGGGTACGGGTGGCTGAATTCCTTCCAATTTCACCTGAACCTTATCACCCCTGGCTATCTTCTTTCCGTTCCTCGAAAGATTATTCATCTTAATATTGAGTCCGGTTGCGGCAATCACAAAATACCTTGTGTGCTTTCCTGCCCTCATCATAATCACGTTGTTTCCGTGCTCAAGCATTACGGTAGAACCATTCTCGCCGGTCTTTGCCGGAATCCAGTCGGACGCCGGCTCCTCGCCCTCCTTCGGAACCGAAAAGAAATCCTTATTGTTAAAATCATCCATTGTCTTTATCGGCTTATGGTAGAATACCTTCACCTTGCTGCCGTCCTCGCAGGTAGGCTTAAAGGTATAGGAAGCTTCAGACTTGATTTCCTTTTTTGTGCCGTCGGGATATTCCATGGAGCTTACAAAGTGAATCCTGTCATACTTCCTAAGCGGCTGTTCGCCGTCCTTTTTAGTCACCTTGTTTATATTGGGAGTAATCTTATCACCCGAGCCGTCCACATCAAATATCACTATGCCTATCCTCTCAGGATCTGTCGCAGCATAATACTGCCTTGCAGATAAAAGGCTCTTTATCTTTAAATCTGGGTCTTCAAAGGGATCACCCTGATTTTCCTCTTCTAATCCAACACAGCGGATACCCTCATCATAGCCTATTGCTACTATGGAGGCTCCCTTCTTTTCCGCCTTTACCTCGTTCCATTCCCTTCCCGGTGCCCCCTTGTTTTCGCTTATGCTCACACTGTCTCCGAATATTCTGAAGCTCTTATCAGGCTCCATTATCGTATTATCCATACTGCCGCCTGTTGCCTGAGGTGTTCTGTAGGTAAAGAAATCTATAGTCTTTCCCGACTGCAGCATCTGATACTGACCCTCATCCTTTATTATGGTAAGAATCGTATGCTCAATATTATTTCCATGCCAGGTATCCTTCTTATCCTTATTACCCGGTAAATATTCCGGTTTTTCACCACGCTTTATAAATTCCGGTTCAAAAAAGTTTGCGTCATTCGTTTCATCGAATAGCGCCTTCATATATTTGGACTCTTTTTCCTCTCCGCCTTCCATATATCTTCCGCCGCCTGTTATGATAAAGTTCACAGGCACCCCCACGGAAAATCTCAGTTCATTATAGCCGGGATTCGATTCGTCAACCTCCCAGTCCTGTACATCGTATTTATTCGCCACTTCCTGTATAGGCTTAAATCTCTGATAAGCCGCAGTATTACACTCACATACCTGGAAATTTTCCAAATCCTTAGGATATCTGAAGGTGTAATTCATCCTCATCTTCAAGCACATGAGATCAATTTGCGACGTACATTGAAATATACCCCTGTCAAATATCTTAATCTGTATGGTTTTTCCGCCCTTTATCTCAATGTTAAAATATTCGGGGCTGATGTTCAAATATTTAAACTCTTGGGTGTTTATCCTACATTGATCACTGATAAAGTGGTAGCCCGGATCCCTTGCCCTTATGGAAACGCTGCAGCTTGCATCCTTTATGTATCTTAGCATAAAGGTTTTATAAGAAAAAAAATTCTCATATGTATATGTAGCTACCGGCTTTCCGTCTCCGCCTATTGCCTTTACGATGGTATCCACTTGGTTATCCGGATAGTCAATATCCATATCAATGTTCATTACAGAGCAGCAGACGAATATTTCACGGTTTTCGCCTCCCTTTTTTACGGAAAAATCCGACTCAAAAGTCTCAAATATATTGCCTTCGCCATTTTCCATATATCCCTTGACCTTGTATTTGCCGGGAAGCAGCTCCGGCTTCCATCTGTATCTGTCGAATTGACTATTTGAAAAAACCGGCGGCGCAGGATGTTCATCATAAATACTGACATTTGAAAACTCCAAATCCGAGAGCTTGACCCTTTCCACCTCATCTTCGTTTCGATCGTATATTTTAAATGTGATTTTATCCAAATTTGAATTTACGAGATTTGCTATTGCATTTGAGGCAAAATCCAGGGTCACGCTTTCCTTATCGGTAGATACTTCCTCCTCCCCGGCTTTAACCTCTATGACATATTCCTTAATCCTGGACTTATCTACATTGATATCGCATACGTCCTCATATGCCCCGCATCTGATATAGAGCCTGTCGCCGTTTTTTACCTTAATTTCGTTTGCAGGCTCGTAAAGCACATCCTCTTTTATAATCTTTACATGATTCTTCTGATAAAGAGCCAGAGGGTTCAGGCTTATCTCAGCCTCGCTCCTTTCACCCAGGTCGAGTGTATACTCGTATACCTCCTGTTCAAATTCCGGACTCAATGCGCCATCCGAGGGCGATACAGATTTTATATACTTTTCACCCTCGCTGTTTCCCACGTCGGCTCCGAGACCCGTCTGCGTGTAGTAAAGATGAATATCGTCCCCGTTCTTCAGCCTGTATTTCGGTTCCTCGTGATTCGCTCTTATATATGCAAACCCCTTATCCGTAAACCAGCCGTTCAGAGTTCCTACCCAGCCGCTTTGCTCTCCCTTGTCAAATTCATTAAGTCCCGCAATACCCTGTATATAGGTGGAGTCGCCATTCAGCCTAATAGGTATACCGTTTTCATTGCAGGCTCTGATTATGCAGTCCATCATCGAATCCGCTTCACCAAAATCCACCTTATATCTGTCTATAATCACTCCCTTTGGCTCGGGATAATCAGAGCCCTCAGGATTAGGCAGAGAATCCTCTATCGTCACGGTAGCTATACCGCTTAAATTCTCAGCTTCAACAAAAGCGGTGTTAGCGGCAAATATGCCGCTAACACCGCTCAGTATCAGCATTGCGGAAAGAAGCAGGGATATTATCCTATTCTTTCTTTTCATCATACTCCTCCAATGCCGCTTAAAACTGCTTAGTTAAAAAGACTGGTATCTATCTGGTCCGGCAGGATTCCGAATCCGCCGTAAGCCCAAACTACATGTCTTCCGCTGTCTACAGGAAATACCTCTCCTCCCGCCTTATCACAGTTTGGTATCATATTTCCGTTGTCGTCATAGACCCTGTACTGCCAGCCATTATTTCCATCCGCCGTATATTCTGTGCCGTTAATGTTCATAGAATATGCATATACATTGATGGTATGTTTATTCTTCAATGTGATATTGCTGTTTCCCGCCTTTGCCGCATCAAGCGCCGAAGCGTATCTGATAGGGCTCCTAACCAGATTTCGTGTAACAGTCAGATTGGTTACCTTCTTTAACCTGTTGCTTGCCGCAGGTGCTCCGTTGAAATAGTATACATTCACATTTTGAGCGGAAATGTTGCTTGTTGAATTCAAAATTACACCAAGATCTATCATTCCCGTCCATGAGCCAGGTGTGTAGCCCGGCAAGGTCGCCTTTACGAATTTAGGACCGTATGTCATTCCGGAAGGAACCGTAATCGTGGACTTTGCAGAGTATCCCGCACCTGCCTGCTCAGTCGTCGTAGCTGCCGCACTTAAGCCGTCATAGCCTGTGAATGTAACGGCTGCCGCCTGATCCTGTGTCATAGCGAATGGACTATAGTACTGATCGGCGCCCTGAACCTGAAGCACAACATTGTTTAAAGATATATTCGGGTTATAATTTACAAGTACATTGAACTCCTGCGTATTCGGATACGGCAGCAGGTTTGTCAGCTCGGGCGGATCTGCAAATGCAGTTGTACCCATGCCGAGCACCAGCCCTAAGGAAAGGACTAGGGAAAGTAATTTTTTCGTTATTTTCATAACTTACTCCTTTCTATAAACCTCAACTTGTAAATAACGCAGCTTAAGAGGACTAAAAAACGCCCTGTACCTCCAAAGAAAAAGCGGACATGCAGGACGCAATATTTATAAAACAAAGTATCACGTTATATAATATAGCTGTATTATATAATCGTTATACCGTTTTGTCTGTTAGAATAAGTCTCCTGACTATGCTTCACCATGCGACTTCCCTTCTCATAAGCCCCAGGACTTACAATGGTAATGAAACCGCACTCCACAATACAGTTAGCCTCAGCTAGCGCACTCGCAGGAAGTTTCCACGCCTCCTGCTCTCTTCATGTGCTTTCCTCTGGATTCTAAACCGAATTATTTACTTTTCAACGAAATTGATTATAGCACAACTTATAAATAATGTAAATATATTTATTTAATTTTGTTATAAATTTATAAATACAATAAGAAAAACGCCTGAATATTGAATAAATTTTGAACATAGTGAACATATACCTTGTTTTACAGGCATTGTCTCTGTATATTTTGCTATTGACAAATTTTGAAAAACTTATTATTCTCGTAAAGAGAAAGCGAGAGCTGTTAAGGACGTATACAGTCCTGAAGGCTGGATTCCCTATTATTCCCGTAAAGAGAAAGTGAGGGTCATGTGCTTAGCAATATTATACAAATTTTATCATTGACTTTTGTGTAATATTACTATATAATATCATCAGACATAGTAAAAGGATAAAGAAAGAAAAGGTAATCATTATGAAACTGACAAAAATTGACCAGGTAACAGAATTTCTGGCTGTCGTAGATAGCTGTGAAGGTGAAGTGGTGCTTCGTTCTCAGGAGGGTGACAGCTTTAATTTGCGTTCTAAGCTTTCCCAGTATGTGGCAATCGGTGCGCTTCTCGGCGAGCATGGAAATGAATTGGAGCTTTTCTGCGATAAAAAAGCAGATGAGGCTAAATTTATGAAGTTTTTAATTGAGCACCCGGAAGTATAAGTATAATATTATATAATAAAAATAAATCACCTTTTATTATAACAATAGCTAAGCGGATTTTTATAATATAAAGGTGATTTTTATTATCAAGACCTCACTTTTGTGGGGTCATGTTTGTTTAGAAATATAAATGTCTATACTTTAACTCCATAAATGATATATAATATGAACTGAATATCTACTGCAAATAAATCTAATTAAAAGGAGAACGTTAAATGATCGATTTTAAAAACAAGTCAATTATCAAACTTAAACAAATAAACAGTGACATTGCGGCAAAAGAGATTGAACCGCTTTTGATTAACGGTGAGTCCATTATCGGGGTGTACCAATCCATGAGGGACTATGTCGTGTTCACCACAAAAAGAATCATATCCGTGAATGTCCAGGGTATTACCGGCAAAAAGAAAGATTTTACATCACTGCCTTACTCAAAAGTACAGGTATTCTCTATCGAAACTGCAGGAACCTTTGACCTTGACAGTGAGCTTGATTTATTTTTCGCCGGTATGGGTCAGGTAAGGTTTGAATTCGGCAAATCAAGCGATATCATACAGATAGGACAAATTATAGCCAATTATGCATTATGATTAAAACGGATAACAAATTATAAATATTGTAATATACGTACAATATTCGGCTATATATAAAGCCAAATTAATAGAGCTTTGGCACCATTATAAATTCAATATTTGTTTATGATGAGGATGATAATGGCAAACGAAAAATAGTCTTTATTTTAACACTTCAGGCAATGATTCTATATCAATAAAATGTTTGGGTTTGCATAATATAGTGCAGGAGATGGGAGTCGAACCCACACACTGTTGCCAGCGTCAGATTTTGAGTCTGATGCGTCTGCCAATTCCGCCACTCCTGCACAGAAGCTGCTATATAATATCAACAGCAGCTTTGTAATTCTACCACATTTAAATCAAATTAACAATCTATTTCTTTATCATTAATTCTTTAGGTGTCATAATGTGCCTTGGTATTCCTGCCACCATTATCGGTGATACATCACCCTGAATAAGAGGAGCTGCATAATCAAGAAACTGCTGCTTAACATAATTGCCCTCATCATTAATCCACTCTCTGGGTACAAGTCTCTCATCATTAGCAATCTTATGAACATCTCGAATCTCTGTCCTGCACTGATAGGGGTCATCAGAGGTACGCTCAAATATAACCATTCTTCCGCTTTCACCCTCATCAGCCGCCTTTACTGCTGCACCTCCTGCCTGATATGCCTCCATAATATCAACCCTGGAGCTGCAATGACTTGCGCTTCTCTGGGTAGTACCCAGCTCAATTGAGCGAGTCTTACAACCCACTTCATTTGCCACATAGCCTGCAAGGAACGCCGCGGTACCGGTAAGTTGTTTGTGACCGAAGGCATCTACAAAATTTGAGTCATTCCCCAGCTCACATACATAGGTTCCGTCTGCTGCCTTTATCCCCTCAGATACAGCAACTACAATTGAATGTCTTTTTTCCAGAAGCTTTTTAATTTTATCGGTAAATTCCTTAATATCAAATGGCGTTTCCGGTAAATAAATCAAATCCGGTCCATCACAATCTTCACCCTTTGAAAGCATGGAGGCTGCTGTAAGCCATCCTGCACCTCTGCCCATTATTTCCACTATTGTACATACACCCTTAGGGTACTCAAGGCAATATCCGTCACGAATAATTTCCTTCATAGTTGTACCAATGTACTTAGCTGCTGAACCATATCCGGGAGTATGATCGGTAAGGGCTAAATCGTTGTCCACAGTTTTAGGGCAGCCTATAAACTTACAGGGATGTCCATTAACAACACCGTAATCTGACAGCTTCTTAATGGTATCCATTGAGTCATTTCCGCCAATATAAATAAAGGCTTCAATTTCCATTTTATCTAAAAGCTTAAAAATCTTTTTAAATACTTCCGGATTTTCATGGATTTCCGGAAGCTTATACCTGCAGGAGCCTAAAAATGAAGCAGGAGTCCTTTGCAAAAGCTCCCTGTCCAGCTTATTTTTAATATGATCCCTTAAATCAATATAGCTTTCCTGTAATAAACCCTGAACACCGTGGAGCATACCATAAATATTCCTAGCACCCCTTTTGTCTGCATTGCGGTATACACCTGCCAGAGAAGAATTAATGGCTGCAGTTGGTCCTCCAGACTGACCCACAATAAGATTTCCGTTCATACTCTATCCTTGTATATTGAACTCATAGGGGAATTCTCAACTTTTCCTTTCTTTGAATTTCTCTATACTGCTGTGTATAAGCTGTGGATTAGTTTTGTGTCCTACAGCAGCCCCCTATTGCCGACTGTTTTTTAAAGACTCCAATCACAGCTCTATGTCTTTCTTAAGATAAAACTTAATATTATACCTATTTACTATGAAAAAATTTAAAAGCCTGATATAATATATATCTCGTTTTTATTAACTTAATGTTGGATATTATACTATAACATAAAGGAAATTAATATGAAAAGAAATCAACTTTTATCGCTATCTTTTTATGAAAAATTACCATTTCACGGAAGTGAAAACGGTACCAGATACAGAGTCGAGAAAATAGAATCCGATGGCAAAAAAACTTTTCTTGTACACGTTTGGCCTGAACCATATGGCTTTGAGGAAACAGGGGATTGCAATAAAAAAAATGCCACCTTTGATTTCTCAGAGAATGGCATTAATGAAGTTACAGATTGGATAAATAAAAATATAAAGGAAAACTTATAATCAGTCAGCTTTGCCGGCTTCATTCCCTGCCATAGCGCTAATTCTATCTATTGCATTTCTAACTGCAGGAATTGAAAGAATAATAATCGTCAAAATGCCCTCACCTAAAATAAATGAATAATTGTAGCAGATCGGATAAATTGCCGCCATAGCCTTTGGAAAGCTCTCCGGCATATAATCCATCCAGAAAAGGTACCCTCCCAGTGTATGAAAAGCACCTCTGGCTATTATTCCCACTATATAACCTATAATAAGCCCGTACTTCCTGTTAATAAATAATCCGGCAAGCCCCAATGCAGAAAAGGCAAACAAATAATCACAGCAAACCTGAAAAAGGGATAGGATATAGGGTTCTTGAATAAATTGTAATATCCCGTACACAAACCCCACCAATACTCCCGGCACCACTCCGTACCAATAGGCGGGAAGTACAACAAAAAGCATAGAACAAAGTGTCAAAGACCCACCAAAGGGCATGGGTAAAAATTTAATATAACTCATAACAAATGCAATTGTGATAGATAAGGAGCAAAAGGCAAGCTGCTTTGCACTTATCTTATTCTTACTGCTGTTTCCTGCAATATATGAAGCAATAAGCAGAACTATAATACCAATTGCAATCATAATTCCATATCCTGCAGCGGTTAGAGAGCCCTCTTCATTGACAAAAAAATTAATCATCATCCTATCCTTTCATATCAATTAAATCACACCATATAATTCTCTGTATAATATCAGGTTATACAGCTGTACCCTTAGAAGCCAATTATTATAAGCAATCTAATACTATTATTATATAAAATTACCTTTTAATATCTGTATGCCATGCCGCCGGCTCTTAAAGTCTTAAAGCAATACTGTAAATTTTATTCAAAAAGCCCGATTTTAGTGGGGAAGTTAATTTTCTAAAGGCAATACTGCAAGTAAATCGCACCATATGATTCTCTGTATAATATCAGGTTATACAGCTGTACCCTTAGAAGCCAATTATTATAAGCAATCTAATACTATTATTATATAAAATTACCTTTTAATATCTGTATGCCATGCCGCCGGCTTTTAAAGTCTTAAAGCAATACTGTAAGTTTTATTCAAAAAGCCCGATTTTACAGAAGCGACAAGTTAATTTCATCAAGGTAACAGCAAGTTTTGTTCCCCTTAAGATTGTATAACAAACTTCAAAAGTCTCACTGTAATTTTATATATAAAAATATACTTGATACATTCATTGGGTTTTATCCGAGCTGTCAGAATCTAACTCTTTTCGCATTTCATGAATTTCCTCATATTTATCGGGCTTTACCTGGGCTGTCAGAATCAAACCCTACATAGAGATTGATTATAAAAAGAAAAAGTGTTCCGTAGAACACTTAAATACAAATCTATGTCCCTACGTTGGCATTATCCAAATCAGGTTTTGGGTCGGGCATTGCCCCTCTCAGCCTATAACAGCTCCCCATTATAATATCAATTTTACGACCCGGATGGGACTCGAACCCACGACCTCCGCCGTGACAGGGCGGCGTTCTAACCAACTGAACCACCGGGCCTTCTTAAAAAACTAGCATACAAAAAGTATCTTCGATTGTCCATCTCTTGTTGTTTCCTACTTCTCTTGACTTTTCTTAGAAAAAGCTCTCGGTCGATTAGTGACGGTCAGCTCAATACATTACTGCACTTACACCCCCGCCCTATTAGCCTCCTAGTCTTGAAGGGACCTTAGACTTACGTCTTGGATATCTCATCTTGGGGAGGGCTTCACACTTAGA
>JBHBQE010000020.1:0-148659 GCA_041776485.1 Lachnospiraceae bacterium
ACAATGAACAAAGAATTAAAGAAAAACTAGGATGGCTAAGTCCAGTGCAATACAGGCTTAGACTCTTGGCTGCATAAAAATAGCGTAACAGCCATATAAACTGCTACGCTAAAAAAGTCTAACTTTTGGGGGTCACATCAGGGCAGGCTCCTTTTATATAGCTTCACAAAATATTTTTCTCTGTTTAATTCTTTAGGTAAAGCAATTTTGTATCTTTTTCCAATATGTTAGACGAAGCGGCAACTGCACGTTTGCCTTTCTATTATGAGATAATTTTACACTTCCGCAATCCCACTGGCTTCAGACGGTGGGTTAAGGTAGCCAAAAGAGGGAAAAAAGATATATACTTGTAGTGTGGGAAGATGGGAATCAAAAAATAGATACAAGTATTTACTACAATATCATATTATATTCGTCTGTAAATATAGAAGGAAATTGCTAGTTTCAAAGCCGATATCAGATGATATAAAACAGTTCTCTTATGAGATATGTCAAAGGCACAAAGTTAGTGTTATATATGAATAATAGCAGGATATTAAACAAAGTTAAGGGGTATATTACTATGACGATAAAAGAAGCTAGAAAACAGGCAAACATGACAAGGAGAGAAGTATCAGAGTGGCTTGCAATTCCATATAGAACATTATCCGGATGGGAAAATGGAGAAAGAGAGTGTTTGCCATACATTGAGAAATTGATTGTTGAGAAAATTTTGAGGGGAAAGGAAAAATAATCTCGTGCCAAATTCCGTGCCAAATTTTTACATATTTAAGGTGTAAAAATAGCAACAAAAAACCCCTTACAATTCAGTTAAAAACAAGGCTTTGCTGATTATAAGAGGTTTTAATAATAAGCAGATGACGGGAATCGAACCCGCCTCTCCAGCTTGGGAAGCTGGCATTCTACCAATGAACTACATCTGCATGATATACAATAATATAATACTACTCTACGTCAGGGAATCAAGCAATTTTTCTGCCAATGAAAGCTTGTTTTGGTCAGAATTAATCAAATTAACAGAACCATGAGTATCTGTGTCAGGATTTAATAAATCTGCCTCTGTAATTCGTCTTTTAAGCTCTCTTGCAGTACCCTCACAACCGTCATATAATTTTATATCCCCAAGGATATTAGAGATTTCCCTGCTAACAAAGGGATAGTGGGTGCAGCCAAGGACTACAGCATCTATATCCGCACCTATAAAATCCTTTAACAGTTCTCTTAGAAAATTATCTATTTCCTCTCCCTCTAACGTTCCGTTCTCTATAAATTCCATAAGACCGGGACAGGGAAGTTGTATTATTTCAGCAGTATTTTCATATTTAGCCAAAAGACTCTGAAATTTCTTTTCCTTTATGGTCATGGGTGTTGCCATAACAAGGACTTTAGGGTTAATTCCATCCAGGCAAGCCGGCTTAATTGCAGGTTCAATCCCTACCAAAGGTAAATCCGGGTACATAATACGAAGGCTCGCTACTGCTGCAGAAGTGGCAGTATTACAGGCTATACACATAGCCTTGCAGTTCATAGACAGGAGATATTTAGTATTTGAAATGGTAAGCTCCTTAACTTCTTCAGTGCTTTTTATACCGTAGGGAGCATTTCTGGAGTCACCTAAGTATATGAAATTTTCCTGGGGCATTATATCCAACAGTTTTTTTAGTACGCTCAGTCCACCTAATCCTGAATCAAAAACACCGATTGGGTCATCTACATAATTCATTCCAACTACCTCTTAAAATCTAACCTGATTTATGATATGCTTTTTCACGGATGTTTGCAATGAAAGGTCATAATTTTGGAAAAGGTTTTTTTGGGAATTGATATAGGCGGTACCGAAATAAAATTCGGGTTATTTTCACCTTGCGGTACACTTATGAATAAATGGCAGATTACAACCAATACAGAGAATTTTGGTGGAAGGATCATAGGAGATATTGCAGAATCCGTTAAATCAAATCTGAAGAACCTGAATGTTTCAAAGGAAAAATTAGCTGCTGTCGGTGTAGCTGTACCGGGAGGTGTTTCCAACAAATCAGTGGTGAATAAATGTGTCAGCTTAGGCTGGGGAGTCGTTGATATTTCCAGTGAGCTTTCTGAAAAAATCTGGGATATTCCAGTTGTAGCGGAAAATGATGCCAATACTGCTGCCCTTGGAGAAATGTGGCAGGGTGCAGGAAGCGGTTATTCCAGTATGGTGCTCCTTACAATAGGCACGGACATCGGATGTGGAATAATTGTAAATGGGCAGTTATTGTCAGGGGCACATAACGCCGGAGGAGAAGCCGGACATATGATTATTAATCCCAAGGAAACCAGACTTCATGCCTGTGGAAAGAGTGGGTGCTTTGGACAGTATGCCTCGGGGACAGGTCTTTCTATTTTGGCAAGTGACAGGCTGGGCAAAAAGTTATCTGCCAAAGAAGTAATGGAGATGGTAGATTCCGGGGATGATTCAGCTAGAAAGCTTTTTTCGGAATACTGTGAAATTTTCGGACAGGGTCTTGCAATTATTTCCTCCTTGGTTGATCCGGAGGTATTTATACTGGGAGGAGGAGTGTCCTATGCAGGAACCATTTTATCAGAAAATATTAAAGTAAGTTTTAATAAGTATGCTTTCCATGCCTGTAAGGATACTGAGATAAAAATTGCAAAATTGAAAAATGAAGCAGGCATATATGGGGCAGCATATCTTGCCATGAACATATAATAGGGAGATTATATGAAAATAATCCATACAGCAGATTTGCATTTAGAATCAAAAATGGAAAGTAATTTAAGCAAAGAACAGGCTGCTCAAAGAAGAGAGGAGCTTATTAATACCTTTGAAAATATTATAGATTATGCCAGAGATAACGGGGTAGAAATTATTTTAATATCCGGAGATATGTTTGATAAATCCAGCATTAGAAAGACTGCTATGATTAGAGTCTTGGATCTTATTAATTCAAATCCCGGGATATCCTTTATGTATCTAAAGGGTAACCATGATTGTGAAGCCTTTGAAAATGAGCTTTCTATTGACAGACCACAGAACATGTTTTTCTTTTCTGCCAATAAGTGGCTGTCCTATGATTTTGATGAAAATATAGTAATTACGGGCAGGGAAATTAATGACAGCAACAGTAATACTATGTATTCAGATTTGGTTTTAGATGTTTCTAAATTTAATATTGTAATGCTTCATGGGCAGGAATCAGAATATATGGGGACTGATAAAACCCATATTATTAATATTAAGGCTCTTAAAAATAAATATATTGACTATTTGGCATTAGGTCATATTCATAAATACAAGCTGGAAAAGCTGGATGACAGGGGCCAGTATTGCTATCCCGGCTGTCCGGAACCAAGGGGCTTTGACGAGCTGGGGAAAAAAGGCTTTGTTCTTTTAGACATTGAGGGGAAAAAGGCTGTATCGGAGTTTATTTCTATACAAAACAGGCGTTTTCTGGAGAAAAGCGTTGAGTTAACTCCCGATATGGATATGACGGCTATTTACAATGAAATAAACAAAGTTATAGATAGCATTTCTCCCAGAGATTTATTAAAACTTGTTTTAACTGGTTATACAAATATGGATAGGCCGATAGATGTGGACAGGCTTAGGGACAGATTTATGGATAAAGTATATTTCTTAAAACTTGAGGCAAGAACCAGAGTTAAAATAGATTATGACAGTTTTGCCTATGACAGGTCATTAAAGGGAAGCTTTGTTCGGCTTGTGCATGGATTAGATATAGAGGAAGATAGGAAATCTAAAATAATTGAAACGGGGATTCTGGCAATTATGGGGGAGAATATAGAAAAATGAAATTTATATCCTGCTATATCCAAGGATTTGGAACACTAAAGGATAAATCCTATAAGTTTAATGACGGAATTAATCAGTTCCTGTGTGACAACGGTTTTGGGAAAAGCACTCTACTTGCCTTTATAAGGGCTATGCTTTATGGGCTTGACTATAAGCAGGGTACTAATAAGTTCTACGAAAGAATTCATTTTAAACCTTGGGATGAGGGCGACTGGGGCGGAAGTCTTGATATATCTTTGGAAAGCAATAATTATAAAATAGTAAGAAGCTTTGGCAGAAAGCGTACGGAGGATACTTTTAAGCTTTATAATCTTGACACTATGCAGGAGTCAGAGGACTATGGCGAGGATATTGGAGAGAAGATTTTCGAGGTGGATAAGGACTCTTTTGAAAAGAGTGTTTTTTTTGGACAGCAGGGGCTGGAAACAGGGCTTACCACCAGCTTAAATACAAAAATGGGTAATTTATCAAATGTAAAGGATGATATGAACCAGTTTGATAATGCCATTGATAATATCGAAAAAATCAGGCTGCAATATGAAAGTAAATCAAAAACCAATCCAGGAAAGATTCATTTAATTAATGAAAAAATAAGGGAATGTGAGGAAGCAAAGGAGCATATTCCCATATTGGAAAAAGCCCTTAGGGACAGAATAGCGGGGATAGATGAAAAAAAGAAGCAGATTGAGAAAATATTAGAGGTTAGGAAGTCATTAACCGATAAAATAAAAGCTGCAGGGGAGAAAAAGGAAGCTCTGGGGCAATTGAATGCGAAAAAAGAGCAGCACGAAAAGCTGAAACTGCAATTAGACACAATAAACGGCTTTTTTGGAGGGAAGCTGCCGGAGGAAGATAGATTAAGGCAGATACAGGAGCAGTATAGAGAGCTTATTGAAAAGCAAAGTCGGCTTTCTGAGATACAATCTCTTATGCCTACAGAGGAAAGGCAGGAGTTTTTAAAGTCGGTTTTTGCAGATGAGAGTTCGATTACCAGGGAAGAGATAGAATTGTCCGTAAGAGAGGCAGAGGAGATTTCAAAGCTTAGGACAAGCGGTGAGGTTTCATCTTTTCCAGAGGATAGCAGGAAAAATCTTGAGAAAATAAATAGATTTTTCGCAAATAAGATTCCTGTCAGTGAGGAAATAGAGGCATTAATTAGACCAGGCAATCATATAAACCAGACAAAGGTAGACTTGGGAGTTGTTGAGTCAAAAATAAGCGAAGAAAATATTGCGCTGGAAGCAATTGGAAAAACAAAGTCTCCACCCTTTAGCATGATAATATTGGGGATTATCTTCGTTATCACAGGCTTTTTTGCGTTAAATGAATTTGAAAGCGCACAGCTTATATTTATCCCGATAGGTCTGTTTGCTGTTGCAGCTATATGGTTTATTGCATTTTTTATAATTAGGATAAAAAGGCGGAGTATTGCTGTCAGGGGGGAAGAAATAAGGGCAAGGCTCGAAGATTTAGAGGACAAAAGGAAAGAACTTGTTTCCGAGATATCAGCTTACGAAAATAAATGTATAGACTTTATAAATTTGTTTCCGGAGGTTTCCAATTCAGGCGAAATCGTTTCATCACTGTTGGAGATACAGAGAAAGCTTATTGAATATAATGGTCTTATGGAATTGTATGAAATCCATAAAAAGGATAATGCTAAGAAAACAGATGATTTGGCAGGACTTACCTTAGGACTGTATACAAGACTCAGCCCCTATAGCGAAAAGTATAATTTAAACCTTTATGAAAATCATGAGGAATCTGTTTTGCTGTCCAGGCTTTTAGAGGATATTAAAATTTATGATAATTACCTGTTAAACGCCAAAAAGATTGCGGGAATTGCCGAGGAGATAAACATTCTCCGGGAGAATATTGAGGAATATATGAGTCAATTTGTCTGGGAGGGGGAAACCGACATTGAGGCAAAGATATTAAAAATTGGAAGTTTCCTGGATAACTATAAAATAGCCAGTGAGCAAATCCTTGAAATAGGAAGAGAGCTTTCCGCTTTGGATGTGGAGGATACCGGAAACGAACAGAATTCTTTAGAAAATCTCCAGGAAGAAATCCATGTAATTGATGAAAAATACGAACCCCTTGTGTCAGATAAAGCAAGGGAAGAGGAGGAATTATCCCGTATTTCCAATGAAATTGAAGGAAATGAAGAAATTGCCAATATCCTGCCGGCACTTTTGGAAAAACGAGAGGAAATGCTATATAAGGTGTCGGTTTTACAGGATACTAAAAAATATTTAGAGCAGGCAAAGGAGGAAATTCTATCGGTATATTTAAATCCTCTGAGAAAGAGAATGGAGCATTATCTGGACAGATTTATCCCAGAGAAAATATCTCGGGAAATAGAAGTCAGTTTGGATATGGACTTATCCATTAAGCTTTTAAGGCGAGGAAATATTTATTCCGGTGAATATTTAAGTGACGGATACAGGGATATCACTGCAATGTGTGCCAGATTGGCACTAATTGATACTCTATATCGTGGAGATAAGCCGCCATTTTTAATGGATGACCCCTTTGTTAATTTAGACGATAAAAAGATACAAAAGGCCCTTAGTGTATTAAGTTCCATATCGGGAGATACTCAAATAATTTATTTAACCTGTCACGAAAGCCGAATCTTAAATTCAGAGGGGCTGCAAAGTATATAGTACTCTGTGGGACAATAAATTAAAGTATGATACAATCAAGGCAGGATATGCTGGGACATATAAGGAGGATTAGCCATGAAATTTAACATTGCAGCAAGGAATATCGAACTTACTGACAGTCTTAAGGCAACAGTTGAGGAAAAGCTTTCCAAACTCAATCGATATTTTAAGGAGGAGACTATAGTAAATGTTACCATGACTGTTGAAAAGGACAGGCAGAAAATCGAGGTAACCATTCCCGTTAAAGGTCATATTATACGTTCTGAGCAGGTAACAAATGATATGTATGCCTCCATTGATATGGTTGAGGAAGTTATTGAAAGACAAATGAGGAAATACCGCACGAAACTTGCCAACCGTTATCAGCATAACAGATCACAGGTGGAATTTTCAGAGGACTATCTGGAAGTGGAGGATAATGGTAATGATGAGGAAGTAAAAATTATCCGAAGCAAAAAATTCGGAATTAAGCCCATGTATCCGGAGGATGCCTGCATACAGATGGAATTATTGGGACATAATTTTTATGTATTCAGGAATGCTCAAACTGAAGAGGTAAATGTTGTATACAAAAGAAAAGACGGTGCTTTTGGGTTGATAGAGCCTGAATTTTAATTAATAAGCCTGGATTGCTGCCTGTAGTTTGCATATGTATTATGAAAATGGATATGCCCATGTTATACAGGAACTTAGACAAGAAGAGCAGATAAGCCAGCAGGAATTAGCTGAAAAGGTTAATTGTAGCATGGGGACTATTTCGAGAATAGAGTCCGGTACACAGAAACCCAGATTGGCTATGCTGCGTAAAATATTAGAGTGTCTGGGTGAACCGGGATTTTGCAGTGATTACTACTTTGAAAAAGAGGGTTTAGATATTCTGGAGCTTCAATGTAATTTGCTGGAGTGCTATGAATTAGAGGATACAGACAGATTTGAAAGGTTTCTGGCAAAACTGGCATTTACTGTAAGAGATGATAATTCCAGGCAATTATTCCAGTTTTTAGAGCTTATTCACCATAAAAGGATTGGGATGATTAAAGAGCTGCCCTTAGAGGATTTGCTTAATATAATTAATATTACTATTAAAGGGTTTAAACTTGGAAATAATTTATCAGGTATATTAATTAACCAAACAGAGGCCTATATACTTAACTGCATTGCCATTATACATATAAAAAACAGCGAATACAGTATTGCCAAGGAGTTACTTTGTAATATTATATCTAAACTTAATAAAAGCAGACATTTCTTTACCTGTATATGGAAAACAAGGGCGGGGCTATACAATAATCTTGCAGTTTGTTGCATTTATACCGGGCAGAGGAAGACAGCAAGGTATTTGATTAATAAGGCCATAGAATATTACAGCCTATGTGGCGGCGGATATTTTGGACTAAAGCTTTTAAGAACAAAGTACTATATAGTAAAAATAGAAAATCCCCCGGAACATGCGGGGGATTTATTATTGCTTAAATCGCTTTATGGAATATTTACAAAGGGTCTTAAAGAGAAAAAGAGTTTTAGGGATTTTATGGGTGAGTATCCTGTAATAGATATTTTTTAAAGTACCAAACTCTCGTATGTATTTGAAATTATTTCCTGAACCTTGACAGAAATATTCTTTTTTGATTCAGGGCTTAATTTGTCGGTATAGATAGGCTCGCCTATGACAAGCAGGACTTTTTCTGGGGTAATCCTGGGGGCATGTGCTTCATAGGCATTGCATGTTCCCTTTATAGTAATGGGAATAATGGGACAGTTTGATTTGGTTGCAACCTTAAAACTGCCTCCCTTAAATTCATTAATTGCACAATCTTTGCTTCTTGTGCCCTCTGGAAAAATAAATACGGATGTATTTGTCTTGATATTTTCTATTGCAGACAAAATCACCTGCATACCGGCTCTGATATCTTCTCTATCCAGAAATATGCACCCCATAAGTTTCATCCATGGTGCTAAAAATGGAATTTTAGAGATTTCCTTTTTTGCAATAAATCCAAAATCCATATTATCTTGAGCAAGGGTTATAATTGCGTCGAAATAACTTTGGTGATTGGCAACATACAAAACAGGAGTATTTAAAAGGTTTTCCTCACCAATAACCTGAAGCTTTAGCCCGGCAAAAAATACAACCCCTTTGGCTAAGCATCTGAGGGAATTTCTTGCAAGGTGCTCTGCTGTTTTTTTATTAAATTTACTGATTATCCATATTATCCCTAAAAAGGGTAAACCCAGGATCAAAAATAGAACAATAATTGTAAGGCATAATATTAAACGTATCATTTTATCTATTATATAGGATATATAACCAAAAATCCATTGAAAAAATTGGTAGAGTTGATATAATCTAATGTGGTGTTAATTTGGATTTGGAAGGAATTGCCGATTATGATGAACGGAGCAGATATTGGAATAGATTTAGGTACCGCCAGTATCCTTGTATATGTCAAGGGTAAGGGGGTAGTTTTAAAGGAGCCGTCAGTGGTTGCCTTTGATAGAAATACCAACAAAATTAAAGCGATAGGAGAGGATGCAAGGCTTATGCTGGGCAGAACTCCCGGAAATATTGTGGCTGTACGTCCTCTAAGGCAGGGGGTTATATCCGATTATACAGTTACGGAAAAGATGATGAAATATTTTATCCAAAAGGCATTGCGTAAGAAAAGCTATAGGAAGCCTCGTATTTCGGTATGCATTCCCTCAGGCGCTACAGAAGTGGAAAAGAGAGCTGTAGAGGATGCAGCCTATGCAGCGGGTGCAAGGGGTGTATATATTATTGAGGAACCTATTGCAGCCGCTATAGGTGCAGGAATAGACATTTCAAAGCCCTGCGGAAATATGATAGTGGATATTGGCGGCGGTACTGCTGATATTGCAGTTATATCTCTGGGAACCTCTGTTGTAAGTACCTCTATAAAGATAGCCGGGGATGACTTCGATGAAGCGCTTATTCGCTATATGCGTAAAAAACATAACCTTTTAATAGGAGAGCGTACTGCTGAAGATATGAAGATTAATATAGGCACCTGTTTTCCGTTGCCTGAACCTGTGGAGATGGATGTTAGAGGCAGAAATCTTGTAACGGGACTTCCTAAAACAGTTACCGTATCCTCTGAAGAAGCGGAGTCAGCCCTCAGGGAGCCCACTTCTCAGATAGTAGAAGCCGTTCACAGTGTCCTTGAGCGTACTCCTCCTGAGCTTGCTGCGGATGTGGCAGACAGGGGAATTATACTTACCGGAGGTGGAGCCTTGCTTCGCGGATTAGAGGAGCTTATGGAGAAACTTACAGGTATCCATACCATGACGGCAGACGAGCCTATGACCTGTGTTGCAGTTGGAACCGGTAAATATGTGGAGTATTTATCCGGAGATACATCTATTTCCGCAGAATAGTTTAAAAATAGCCTAAACTTATTATTAAATTCTTCGATATATAGTATGAAGTGTATTTACATCTTAGGAGGGTTCCATGGTAAAAGGCTTATATACAGCTTATACAGGCATGAGAAATGAGCAACGGAGGCTCGATATCCTGACTAATAATCTGGCAAATGCCACAACTTCAGGATATAAAAAGGAAGGAACCACATCAGCAGCTTTTGAAAAGAAGCTGGCAATCAAGATAAAAGACCAGTCGGAAATGGGAATATCAAGACCAATCGGCAATGTGAACCTGGGAGTAAAAATCGGAGAGGTATTTACTGATTTTTCTCAGGGTAGCTTTGAGGTGACCGATAGATCTGCAGATCTTGCAATAGCCGGAAACGGTTTCTTTGCCATAGAGTTTACCGATAAAAAGGGAAATACTTCTGTGAAGTATACCAGGGATGGCAGCTTTACCATAGATAAAGATGGTTATTTTCGCACAACCAACGGAGATTATCTGCTGAATAAACAGGCAGCCTTAAGCGGTGCTACCGGAGCGGCTGCCCATGTTAGAGTGGATCCGCTGCGGGAGTTTACAGTGAGCCAGCAGGGCTTTATATTTCAGGGTGGTGCCAATATAGGTCAGGTGGGAACTGTAGATATTGATAATTATAATTACATTTCCAAATTTGGTGAAAATTATTATGAAATAATAAACGGCGGGAATGTAATCAATTCCAATGCGGAAATTGAGCAGGGGCTTTTAGAGGCCTCCAATGTTAATATCGTTGATGAAATGGTTTCTATGATTGCCATTCAAAGGGCATATGAAACAAATCAAAGAATGATTCAAACCGTTGATGAAACCCTGAACTGGTCAGTAAGCCAGGTGGGTAAGGTTTAATCCATATATCGGATAGGAGTATATTATGGTAAGGTCGTTATGGTCAGCAGCTACAGGAATGAAATCCGAGCAAACTGCAGTAGATACAATAGCAAATAATATTGCAAATGTTAACACAACAGGATTTAAGGCACAGGATACTCAGTTTAAATCCCTTTTATATCAAACCCTGCAGGTGGAGACTACTTCAAGGAATGGAGAAACTACCCCGGGAAGTGCTCAGGTGGGATTGGGTGTCAGAGTTGCCTCTATAAACTCGGTATTCAGGCAGGGAGCGCAGCTTGCCAATGAGAATAACATGGCAATGTGTATCAATGGTGAGGGATTTTTCCAGGTAAGAGGAGCGGATAACAATCTTTATTACACCAGAGATGGTAACTTTGGATGGACATTAAATGAGGCAGGAGGGAGAATCCTTACAAATCAAAATGGAAATCCGGTTATGGATATTGCAGGAAACAGAATTACTCTTCCGGACGGTGTAGGTACTGCGGGTGTTTCCATATCCCAAACAGGACAGGTGGCATATCGCAATGCCGCAGGGGATACAGTGCTTACAGGACAGACGGTTTCCTTACACCAGTTTCCTAATAAGGTGGGATTAAAGAAGGTATCCTCTAACCTGTACCAGCAGACGGAAGCCTCTGGTGCTGCCATAAACGAGTTCACCACTAACCTTAATGTAACCAGAAGTACCATGGCACAGGGCTATTTAGAGGGATCAAATGTTAATCTTGCAGATGAAATGGTAAACCTTATTATTTCACAAAGAGCTTATGAGCTTAATTCAAGGGCTATAACAACCTCAGATTCCATGCTTGATACTGCCAACAATCTTAAACGATAGGAAATGATATGGGTATTTCAGTTGGGAGTAGTGCTCCCTTTTTAAATAATATAACTGAACAGGCGAATAGTAGGAGAGCGGCAGAAAAGAGAGATAAAGTTAAGTCATCAATTAACAATTTATCTCAAAGCTCTACCGATAAAGAATTAACTGAGGCTGTAAAGTCCTTTGAACAGTATTTTGTAGAGCAGATTCTTAAGGAGGTTAAGAAGAACTCCAAGGTATTTTCCAAGGACAAGTCCACTGACGGACTTACCGACTATTATATGGATTTTGCCATAAGCAGTGTTGCCAAGGAAATGGTTGAACAGTATGGTGGAAGTGTCACCAGGGATTTTGTTGCTCAAATGAAGCGGAATTATGGAATACCTGAGGAAAAGGAAGTGAAAAAGGTATAAATGTCTGAGGCTAGTAATGAGCATTGTGAGCTTACAGGCTTTGTTGAGCATATAATATACAGAAATGATGAAAATGGATATACAGTTTTAAGCTTAGACAGCGATATAACTGTTACCGGAATATTCCCCCAGATAAGCGAAGGTGAGAGCCTGCGTTTATGGGGGATATTTGTTTTTCACAGTGTTTATGGGGAGCAATTTAAATGTGAATCCTTTGAAATCATTACTCCTGAAAGTGAGGATGAGATACGGAGGTATTTGGCAAGCGGTGCTATCCCCGGAATAGGGGCAGGACTTGCAGGGCGGATTGTGGAGAAATTTCATGAAAGAACCTTTGAAATTATGGAATATGAGCCGGAAAGGCTTGCAGAGGTTCGTGGAATCAGTGAAAAAAAAGCAATAGCTATTGCTGATGTGTTTTTAGAGAAAACAAGGGATAGAGCAGCGATTCTATACCTTATGAAATACGGAATCAAAAATAATCTGGCGGTTAAAATATATAAATATTATGGCTCTAAGATTTATCAGGTTATAGAGAATAACCCCTATCGTATGGCTGAGGATATAAAAGGAGTCGGCTTTAAAATAGCTGATGATATAGCCAATAAAACAGGGATTAGATATGATCAGGAATATCGTACCAAAAGTGGAATATTATTTGTTTTAAATCAAAATTCTCTTATAGGACATACATATTTACCCTATGACAGCTTATTAAATCAGTGTAAAAACCTCTTAAACACAGAGAAATCCATAATTGAAGCCGCCCTTATGACATTATCCATAGAAAAGAAAATCATTATAAGGGGAGAGAGAATTTATTTAAGCTATTTCTATAAAATGGAGGAGGGCTGTGCCTCTATGCTTTTAGGACTTAACATTCCCTTTCCTGAGGATAAAAAATTCGCAGAAAGATTTAATACGGATTTGGATATTGAACAACGAAATGCAGTGTCTATTTCCGCCACCAATGGGGTTACTGTTTTAACGGGAGGACCGGGTACAGGTAAAACCACAACTATTAAGGCAATGATAGAGTATTTTACAGGCATTGGCCTGGATATTGTCCTTTGTGCCCCCACAGGACGTGCAGCTAAAAGAATGACCGAAAGTACAGGAGTGGAGGCTATGACGGTACACAGACTTTTAGAGGTAAAAAGAGGGGTGGACAATGACAGTGATAGCACAAATATTTTTCTGAGAGGTGAGGACTATCCTATAGAGACAGATGTAATAATTATTGATGAAGCTTCTATGATGGATATTATCCTTTTTTATCATTTGCTAAAGGCAATTCCCTTAGACACCAGGCTGATTCTGGTGGGGGACGCAAACCAGCTTCCAAGCGTTGGTCCAGGTAATGTATTAAGAGATATTATAAACAGTGAATGCTTTCCTGTGGTTAGATTGACCAAAATTTTCAGACAGGAAAAAAGAAGTGATATCGTTATCAATGCTCATAAAATACAAAATGATGAGGACATTGTATTATCCAATGAATCCTGCGATTTTTTCTTTTTAAAAAGAGAAACCTCTCAAAGCGTTATATCCACAGTTTTAACTCTTATTAAGAAAAAATTGCCGGCATATGTTGAGTCCTCAGAGGGGGAAATACAGGTGCTTACTCCCACCAGAAAGGGAAAGCTGGGGGTGGAAAGTCTGAATATAACCTTACAGGAATATTTGAATCCTAGAGACGGCAGCATAGAGGAGCAGGGCTTTGGTGACAGAATATTTCGAGTTAGAGATAAGGTAATGCAAACAAAGAATAATTATCAAATGCCCTGGCGGATTTTAGGTGAGCATGAGCATGTCATTGAGGAGGGAATAGGAGTTTTTAATGGAGATATAGGGATAATAAGGAATATAAACAGCTTTGCTAAGCTTATTACCGTAGAATTTGATGATGGAAGAGTAGTGGACTATCCCTTTAATCAGGCAGATGAACTTGAGCACGCTTTTGCATTAACTGTTCATAAATCTCAGGGGAGTGAATATCCGGCAATAGTTATCCCTCTGCTCAATGTACCGAGAATGCTTATGAACAGAAATCTAATTTATACTGCCATAACTAGGGCTAAAAAATGTGTTGTTATTGTGGGCGATGAAGAGATTTTTAAAGCTATGGTGAAAAATAATTCAATTCTCTACAGATATAGTGGATTTTGTGATGCTATTATATGGCAAAACCATAAAAGCTAGGGTGTGAGAGTCGGCCTTTTTGTATCTCCTCCCTCCTTATGATTTTCCAAAAAATAATTCAGCTCAAAAAAGGACTTAGGGAAATCTAAGGATAGAATTCTTGCATATTCTCCATTGTAAATTTTATGAGAATTCTCCCAGGCTGTCTCAGATATGGAAATATCCTCGGGGGAATTTGAATCAGTAAGAATGTAATATGCCTGTCTTCCTGCCCTGTAACCTTGATCGTAGGGGTCGGTATAGGTGGTGCAAAGTACATTTTTACCCAGAGAGATATCATTTGAAACCGTGATAGCATTGTTACGGAAAGCAATCGCAGTGATGGTATTAGCCTTATCAGATAAGTCGCTGCCCTTAGGAATAAAAATAACATCACATTCTTTTGCAGCCGTGTCTATTATATTATGAAAATCAGAGTCATATGTATCTTGCGAAGTATCACTGTTTAATTGGTTCTGTTCTTCAGACTCTGTTGTATCTTCAGATTCCATGTCCTCAGGAGATAGCCTGTTTTTATTTTTCTCCCAATTTGCCGATATTCTGGCGGCACGGGCACTTTCAGGTTCATTTATACCGTTTAACAGGGTGTTTTTCCCTATAGTCTCCACCTCCAGGTTATAACCCTCCTTAGAGGAGGCTGCAACCGGTGTGCGAGGGGTAATAATGTTTTGAACAATAGCATTAGATGAAGTGGAGGGGAGCCTTGCAGTTATTTCATATTCCTTCCATGGAATGCTTGCACTGGTCAACATTTCTTCTAAAAGCTCATTTTGATATATACTGTCCTTATCCTCAGTGGAATAAATAAGTGCTACGCCATTAAGCTGTGGTGCGGCCTCTATCATTGTTGACAGAAGAAATTCCGTATTTGGCAGAGAAGAAACTCCTGTAAAACTTCTGGATACTTTTCCTTCAGGTGAGGTGTAAAGGTAGTTTGAGTAGTTAATTATATTTGCCATTACAATAGGAATATCTGAGGTGGCAATAAGTGCAGAGGAAAGAGATTCCTTTCCAATGGCAAATAGCACCTCGCTATTGTTTTTAATCAGCTTTTGATACTGCAGCTGAGATTCCTCCTCAGATACGGCGGAGGTTCTGGTGATGTCAAAGGCATAGTTGTTGACAGTGCCGTAATCAAGAAGTGCGTCAGTAAAGCCGTTAAAAATAGCCTCTGTATCTTCGTCGGGATTTGATATGCAAACTCCTACCTGAAAGGTTATATACGGGTCGCCGGGTCTGTCAGCATCAGATCTGGGGGCCAGTATCACCCTATCCTTTGCATTCAGCAAAAGATAAGTTAAAGCCAGTATAAGTGATAGTGCTTGAAATAGTCGTTTTAAATCCATTCTTAAAATTATATTAAATTTGAGAAAAAAGTAAACTAATCAATAATTGTAACGGGATATTGAGCATTGGAAAATTTATCTTTGATTCCATCTGTGATATATAATTCCTTATTATCTGTTAAAAGCACCATATCAAAATCAGGATTTTCTCTCCAAAGCTTTATAGCTCTTTCCAAGCCCATTACATAAACTGCAGTGGAAAGACCGTCTGCCATAGTGCTACTTTTACAAACTATACTCACAGAAGTTAAATCATTGTTAGCCGGTTTTCCTGTATTTGGATCCATTATATGGTGATAGCTTTTTCCGTTTTCCTCAAAATACCTTTCATAGCCGCCGGAGGTAACAAGAGAGGTATCACTGAGGGATAAAACTACCATATACCCCTCTTTTTCAGGATCCTCTATGGCAATATTCCAGGGAAGATTATCTTTCCTAAGTCCCATTGCATATACATTGCCGCCCAGATTAAGAAGTCCGTTGTTTACATCATTATTATGAAATATTTCTACCAGCTTATCTGCGGCATACCCCTTGGCAATTCCGCCAAAATCCATCATCATCCCCTTTTTAGTTAAGGTAAGCAGTCGGTTATCTTTATCATATTTTATATTGGAAATGTCAATAAGTGTAAGAGCCTCTTTTATTTCTGTATCACCCGGAACTCGGTAATTTTTATCGGGGAAGCCCCAAATCCTCATTATAGGGTATATCGCCGGAGAAAAGGCATTATCTGTCATATTGTTAATTTCAAGGGCTTTATCCATAATATAGGCAGAATCAGGGGATAATTTACATGATCCGGTTTTATTTAGTTTTCCAATATCGCTGGTAGCAATGGTGACGGAAAGAGTTTTCTCCAGATTTTCTATTTCTGTCTTAGCTTCTTTCATGGCAGGCTTTGCATTTTTACCTATAACACTAATGCTCATTATCGTATCAAATGCAAAAAAAGTTTCTTTGACCTCCTGCTCATGTCTGCTGCAGGAAATCAAAGTTATCGGGATAAATATAACCAGGATTACATATACGGTTTTTATTGTAAATTTTAAAATATTCATATAATGTAGCTTTATTGTTATTATTAAGTTGAATTCTGCTTTGAAGTATCATATATTAAAGTTATAAATAAATAAAGTATATGGCGGTAAATAAGAAGCCGTTTTATATATCTTATATGTTCTTGTAATTCGAAATCATTTACCAAAAGGGAAACATCATAAAGAAAATATCTGCTGAACATAATTTAATATTAGCCTGGGAAAAGGCTTTAGATATATTATATCCTCCCAGATGTATCCTTTGTGATAATGTGCTGAAGGCAGGGGAAATTAGATATGGATTTTGTAATGCC
This sequence comes from Lachnospiraceae bacterium, assembly GCA_041776485.1. Classification (GTDB taxonomy): domain Bacteria; phylum Bacillota; class Clostridia; order Lachnospirales; family Lachnospiraceae; genus JBHBQE01. The sequence continues at coordinate 16,901 of JBHBQE010000020.1, forward strand.
TGTAGTGATATAATAAGGCCTGTAAAGGATAATATTTGCCTTAAATGTGGGAAACCGTTAAACTCTGCACTGGAATATTGTAGAGATTGCAGAAGATACAGACATCTTTACAATCAGGGGAGAGGGATATTTGAGTATGGTAGCCTTCGAGAGGCAATGTATCGTTTTAAATACTCAAACAGAAGAGATTATGCCGGATTTTTTGCTAAAGCTGCTATTAAATATAACGGGGTCTGGTTACGGGAAATTGCTCCGGATATAATTATTCCTGTTCCGATGTATCCGGGGAAAAAGCGAAAAAGAGGATATAATCAGGCGGAGATATTTGGAAGAAAACTTTCAAAGGAGATCGGTATTCCCTGTAGAGAGGATATTATCTATAGAATTAGGGATACCATGCCATTAAAAGCTCTTGTTGCCGCCCAAAGGCAGACTAAACTGAAAGAAGCCTTTGAATGTAGGCGGATAATACCGGGGGATATTAGGATTTTGTTGGTGGACGATATATATACTACAGGTTCTACTGTAGATGAAATATCTGGAACTTTGATAAAATCGGGCGCGGTAGATATTTATTGTTTATATATATGTATAGGTAGGAAAGAAGAGAGTTCTTATGGAAGTTAGAAATTGCAGAAAATGCAGGCGACTTTTTAATTATCTTGGCGGCATTAGTATTTGTCCTATTTGTAAAGAAGAATTAGAGAAACAGTTTTATGTGGTTAGGGATTATATTAGGGAAAATCCCCACTCTACAATTCAGGATGTTGCTCAGGAGACAGGTACTGATGTTAGACAGATAGGGGATTGGATTAAGGAAGGCAGGCTTGTGCTTTCACCAGATTCACCGATAATTGTTAAATGTGAAAAATGCGGTGCACCGGTAACCAAAGGTAGGTTTTGTGATAAATGCAACCAAAGCTTAACAGAAAATCTTGAGGCATTAATTACAGGTCAGGAAAAACCTAAAACTCATTTAAGGGATGATGATGCCAACGGACCCAAAATGAGATTCAAGAAATTTTAATAGGCAGGCTTTTATTGGAAGATTTCTGGAAATACAAAATGGGATACAGATTTAGTCTGTATCCCATTATTCAGATATTTTTAAAATGATCCTTCATTGCCTGAAAAGTCTCTGCACTTACATAGTGCTCCACTCGACAAGCGTCAGCTGCTGCAATTGTTTCGGGAACTCCAAGGCTTACAAAAAAATTGGTAAGAAAAAGATGTCTTTCATAGGTTTTGTTAGCAATTTCTTCTCCTAATTCCGTAAGGGTAATATGGTTTTTCTCATCAATTTTGATGTAGTTATTTTGCTTGAGCTGTTTTAGGAATATGGAAACAGTTGCCCTTGCATACCCAAAATAGCTGCAAATATCTATAGCTCTTACATAATCTAATTTTTTGGAGAGGGTTAATATTGACTCCAAATAATCCTCTGCAGATTCTCCTAATTTCATGTTTATCTCCAATCTGAATAAAACAATTACTTTATATTCTATAAAATGTTATTAATAAATTCAACTGATATTGTCTTTATGCTATAATACACACCATTATATTTATAAAAGGGAGATTTTATTTTGAAAGAGTTGGCAAAAACCTATGACCCTAAAGAAATAGAGGACAAGATATATAAAAAGTGGGAGAATAACGGATATTTTCATGCAAAGGTCAATCCGAACAAAAGAGCCTTTTGTATAGTTATGCCCCCGCCAAATATTACAGGACAGCTTCATATGGGGCATGCTCTGGATAATACATTACAGGATATTTTGATTCGATTTAAACGTATGCAGGGATATGAAGCTCTGTGGCAGCCGGGTACAGATCATGCCGCTATAGCCACAGAGGTTAAGATAATAGAAGCTCTTAAGGAGGATGGGCTATCCAAGGAGGAAATGGGCAGAGAGGCATTCCTGAAAAGAGCCTGGGAATGGAAAGAGGAATATGGCAGCAGGATAATAAATCAGCTGAAAAAGCTGGGCTCATCTGCAGATTGGGATAGGGAACGCTTTACCATGGATGAGGGCTGTTCCAAGGCTGTAGAGGAGGTATTTCTTCGATTACACAAAGAGGGGCTTATATACAAAGGGGACAGAATAATAAACTATTGTCCGCTTTGTAAAACTTCTATTTCTGATGCAGAGGTATTGTATGAGGAAAAAGAAGGGAATATGTGGCATATCCTCTACCCTATTAAGGGGCAGGAGGATAGAAAGGTTGAGATTGCCACCACCAGACCGGAAACCATGCTGGGCGATACAGCCATTGCTGTTCACCCTGAGGACGATAGATATAAGGATTTAATTGGCAAAGAGGTTATTTTACCAATCCTTAATAAGCCCATTCCTATAGTAGCTGATGAATATGTGGATATGGAATTTGGAACGGGAGTGGTAAAGATTACACCGGGACATGATCCTAACGACTTTGAAGTAGGGCTGAGGCATAATCTGCCGGTTATTAATATCCTTAATAAAGACGGTACCATCAATGAAAATGGCGGCGAATATGCGGGGCTTGGAATGAGCGAGGCCAGAGCTGCTATTGTGGAAAGGCTTAAAAAGGCAGGTCTGTTGGTAAAGGTAGCTGTTCACAACCATAATGTGGGAACCCATGACAGGTGCAAAACAGTCATAGAACCAATGGTAATGCCCCAGTGGTTCGTTAAAATGGAGAGCCTTGCAAAACCGGCTATAGAGGCAGCGGACAGGAGCGAAGTATCCTTTGTTCCCGACAGGTTCAAGAAAACCTATTATAACTGGCTGAATAATATTAGGGACTGGTGTATTTCCAGACAGCTTTGGTGGGGGCATAGAATACCTGCCTATACCTGTGACTCCTGTGGCAAGCTTATTGTAGCAGGAAGTGAAAATGTACCTGAAAAATGCGATGTCTGCGGAGGTCATCTTACTCAGGATCCGGATACATTGGACACATGGTTTTCCTCTGCGCTTTGGCCCTTTTCCACTTTAGGGTGGCCGGACAATACAAAGGAGCTTTCTTATTTTTATCCGGGGGATGTGCTGGTTACAGGCTATGATATAATTTTTTTCTGGGTAATAAGGATGGTCTTTTCCGGTATTCACAATATGGGAGAGGTTCCGTTTAATAAGGTATTTATTCATGGTCTTGTAAGGGATTCTCTTGGCAGAAAAATGAGCAAGTCCCTTGGGAATGGGATAGATCCCCTTGAGGTAATAGGTAAATACGGTGCAGATGCTTTAAGGCTTACTTTGGTGACTGGAAATGCTCCGGGAAATGATATGCGTTTTTATTGGGAAAAGGTGGAGGCATCTCGGAATTTTGCCAATAAGGTTTGGAACGCTTCCAGATTTATCCTTATGAATCTGGATACAGAAATTAAAGAACCTGATGAGGGCGATTTGGAGATTTCTGATAAATGGATTATATCAAGGCTTAATAATTTGATTAAGCAGGTTACTGAAAATATGGATAAATATGAGTTGGGTATTGCTGTTGGCAAGATATATGACTTTATATGGGAAGAATTTTGTGATTGGTATATTGAGATAGTTAAGCCCAGAATGTGGAATAAGGAGAAGGAAGCCAGCAGAAACACAGCTTTATATGTGCTGACTGACGTGCTTTCCAATGCTTTAAGACTGCTGCACCCCTTTATGCCGTTTATAACCGAGGAGATATATTTGGCATTGCTTCCGGACAGGGAAACTCTTATGACAGAGGATTGGCCTGAGTATAAGGAAGAAAGCAACTACCCTGTGGAAGAAGATATAATGGTCAGGATAATGGAGCTGACTAAGGGTGTGAGAAATCTGAGGAGTCAGATGAATGTACCTAATAGCAAGAAGGCTTCCATTGTGATTACAAGCTCCAAGGAAGGTGTTAGGGAATTATTTAGCAAAAATAAAAATATATATGAAGGTCTTAGTTATGCAAAGGATATACAGGTATGTGAGGAAAATACCGCAAAGACGGAAAATGCGGTTTCCTTTGTAATGACAGACGCAGTTGTATTTATGCCTCTGGCAGAGCTTGTGGATACTCAAAAGGAGCTTGAGAGGCTGGAAAAGGAGGAAAATCGTCTTTCATCAGAATTGAAACGATCCAGGGCAATGCTTTCCAATGAGAAATTCCTTGTCAAGGCTCCCGCAGATAAGGTGGCAGAGGAAAAGAGTAAGCTTGAAAAATATGAGCAGATGATGAGGGATGTTCAAGCTAGAATACAGGCAATGAAATAAGGAGAAGCAATGATAGATTTTGAAGAGGAAATCAAAAAATATAAGCCAATGATTGAGGTTAAGGAAGCAGAAGCTGCCATTATTAACAGGGATCTTACTGATATGGTGGATATACTGAAGGAAATGGTGACGAGAGATGCGGGAAGCGGAGATTTATATAGATGAGCAGTTTTCTTGATGGAAATTTAAGTCAAGATAAAGCCTTAAGTGGAAATGTCAGGATAAATTCATATAATAAAATTATTAATTTGGCAAAGCTTTCTTATAACGAGGGGCTTGCAAGAGCAAGAGTTCGTGATATTTCAGGAGCAATAGAGGAGTTAAACAAATCCCTTAAGCTTTATAAATATAATACAAACGCAAGAAATCTTCTGGGGCTTTGCTACTTTGAAATAGGGGAGCCTGTGTATGCTATGTCTGAATGGGTTATTTCCAAGAATCTTCAGCCGGAAAATAATATTGCAGATAATTATTTAACGGAATTGCAAAAAAACAGCAGTACCTTAAATAATATGAAGGAATCTATTAAAAAGTATAATCAGGCTGTGAATTATATCAGGCGTGGCGACTATGACCTTGCAAAAATTCAATTAAAGCATTTGGTGGCAAAAAGTCCGGGAATGCTTAGAGCTAAGGGTCTTTTGGCACTGCTGTATTTAAAGGATAATGAGCCAAAGCTGGCAAGAAAGGAGCTCCTTAAGGCTACAGGAATTGATATAGGCAATAGAGATATTAACACGTATCTAAAAGAGGCTGAACGTGTTCTAAGGGGCAATAAAAGTCAGAAAAAAAAGAATAATGATGAAAGCTCCGGGATATCTTACATTATGAATTATTCCAGAGTCAGCATTGTGAATATGATTATTGGTTCAATCCTTGGTGTATTGGTAAGCTTGTTTTTAATTTTTCCTACTATAACTCAGAAATATAATAGTGATAGAATAACAAGAATTATTAATACCAATGAAGAAAATATAAGTGTGGAAAATAACAGAGCTGCTATGGAACAGACTATTGAGGCATTAAATAATAAATTAGTGGCGTATGAGGGGAAGGCAGATGTTAAGGAAAGCTATGAACATCTGATATCTGCAATAATTGCAATAAATGACGGGGATTTAGATAAGGCATCGGAACATTTTCCACAAATATCACGGGAGCTTTTAGATACTACCGGATTGGAAGCCTATGATTCGATATCAGATGTTATGGGAGAACATATCCTGAACAATAATTATAATAAGGCGAAGAAACTGTTGGAAGATAAGAATTATTCCGATGCAGTTACCGGATATCTTATAGTTTTAGAGGCAAATGAAGAATATAATAATGGTAATGCCCTTCTGGAATTAGCACGCTCCTATGATGGGTTAAAGGATGAGGAGAATGCGATTAAATATTATAATAGGGTTATAGAGTTATTCCCGGACAGTGATATAGCAGAACAGGCAAGTGAAAGAATTGCAGCTTTGGAAGAAGGTTAAGTAAATGTTAAATAATAATGGAAAAAAGGATTTAAAAAATGACGGCAGGGGTCCGATTTTGACCTTTGTGACAATTTCCCTCATAGCTCTTTTTGTAACATATTTTCTTTATAATGGGATTAGTGGCGGTGTCGGTGAGGAGGTCAGCTATTCTCAGTTTTGGGATTTGGTAGAAAAGGGAGAGGTAAAATCGGTAAAGATCAGTTCAAGTACAATAGAGTTTTCCGTGACAGAGGACTCTGATTTTTCTGTTTCCGAAGAAAAAAAATCTCTGGATGAGGCAATATATGAGGTTACCGGAAAGCATGTGGATATAACGTATAAGACAGGGTATATAAATGATGAGGAGCTGTTGCCTCAGCTCAAGAAGCATAATGTGGAGATTAAACGGAGCAATTCCGATACCACTCAGTCCTTTATCTACAATATATTAAGTTTAGTTATACCTTTGGCTCTTATTTGGCTGGTTTTCGGCTTTGTAATGAGGAAGATGGGCGGTGGCGGAGCTATGGGTGTCGGCAGGAGCAATGCCAAAGTTTATGTGGAAAAAACAACAGGGATTACTTTTGCCGATGTGGCAGGGCAGGATGAGGCAAAGGAGTCGTTAGAGGAGGTTGTAGACTTTTTACATAACCCTAAGAAATATACTGCCATTGGCGCCAAACTTCCTAAGGGTGCGCTTTTAGTTGGACCGCCCGGAACAGGAAAAACTCTTTTGGCAAAGGCTGTGGCAGGAGAGGCTCAGGCGCCGTTTTTCTCATTGGCAGGTTCGGATTTTGTAGAAATGTTTGTGGGTGTAGGAGCCTCAAGAGTTAGAGATTTGTTTAAAGAGGCGCAAAAGCAGGCACCTGCTATTATATTTATTGATGAAATAGACGCAATAGGAAAAAGCCGTGACAGCAGATATGGCGGCGGAAATGATGAAAGAGAGCAGACACTTAATCAGCTCCTTGCAGAAATGGATGGCTTTGAGTCATCAAAGGGACTTATGATATTGGCAGCCACCAACAGACCCGAGGTATTGGATAAAGCACTTTTACGTCCCGGAAGATTTGACAGAAGAATAATTGTTGACCGTCCGGATCAGAAGGGAAGGCTTGAAACATTAAAGGTTCATGCCAAGGATGTAGCCATGGACGAAACTGTGGATTTAGAGATGATGGCTACCGCTTCCGCAGGACTTGTGGGAAGTGATTTGGCTAATATTATTAATGAAGCTGCTATTAATGCAGTTAAGCACAATCGTAAATATGTAAGTCAAGCGGATTTATTTGAGGCGTTTGAGCTTGTGGCAGTGGGTGGCAAGGAAAAGAAAAATCGTCTGATGAGCGAAAAGGAGAAGCATACAGTATCCTACCATGAGGTAGGTCATGCTCTGGTAAGTGCTCTGCAAAAGAATACGGAGCCTGTGCAAAAAATTACCATAGTTCCAAGAACTATGGGTGCACTTGGTTATACTCTCCAAACTCCTGAGGAGGAGAAGTTCCTGGAAAGTAAGGAGGAGTTGATTGCAAATATCACTACTTTTATGGCAGGACGTGCTGCAGAGGAGCTGGTTTATGGATCTGTTACCAGTGGTGCTGCAAACGATATTGAAAGGGCAACAAGTATTGCCAGAAATATGGTAACAAGATTCGGCATGTCTAAGAAGTTTGGAATGATGGGACTTGCCACGGTGGAAAGTCAATATCTGGAGGGCAGAGCTTCTCTTACTTGTGGTGACGGAACAGCAAGTATGATAGATGAAGAAGTGTTGGCAATTATTAATTCATGTTATAATAATGCTATGGAGCTGCTAAAGAGTCATAGAGAAGTGCTGGATAAAATAGCGGATTTTCTTTATGAAAAGGAAACTATTACCGGCAAGGAATTTATGGAAATGTTCAGAAGCCTTACAGGTATAGCAGAGGAAGAAAATGCCTGACAGTATTTTTTCTATAAAAGAAGAGGTAAAAAAGCTCCCGGTTAAGCCGGGAGTTTATATTATGTATGATATAGATGATGTAATCATCTATGTCGGCAAGGCGAAAAGCCTTAAAAATCGTGTATCCCAATATTTCAGAAAAAGTCATGATGAGGGTGTCAAGAAAAACCGGATGGTAACTAATATCGTAAGGTTTGACTATATTATTACAGACACCGAAATGGAAGCTCTGGTACTGGAAAATAATTTAATTAAGGAGCATTCTCCTAAATATAATACTCTCCTTAGAGATGATAAGACCTATCCATATATTAAGGTTACAATCCAGGAAAGATACCCTAGAATTTATCTGACCAGAAAACAGGGAAAGGACAGGGCAAAATATTTTGGACCGTTTACCAGCGCAGGAGCAGTAAAGGATACCATAGAGCTTATTCAGAAAACCTGCCGCCTTAGAACCTGCAATCATAAGCTTCCGGACAAAAAAGTTAAATTATGTTTAAATTATCATATTCACCAATGCAGTGGGGCATGTCAGGAGTTGGTTTCTGAGGCTGAATACAGAGATAGTGTGAATACTGCTATAAAATTTCTGGAGGGGGATTATAAAGGGCTTGAGGATATGTTAAAGGCAAAAATGGAAGCAGCAAGCCGAACTCTGGATTTTGAAAAAGCTGCGGAATACAGAGATTTAATTAACAGCCTGCATTTTTGTATTCAAAGACAAAAGATTACAGGTGCTGATAATGATGATAGAGATATAATCGGGATAGCTGTGGAGCAAAATGAAGCGGCAGTCTCCGTATTTTTTGTAAGAAACGGAAAGATAATAGGCAGAGAAAAGCTTTTCCTAACTATGGGGGAGGATGAAAGTAAAAAAGATTTATACAGGATATTCATACAGCGGTTTTATTCAGGGACACCGTATATTCCTCATGAAATATACATAGAGGAAAGTATAGATGATTTGGATTTAACTGAAAAGTGGCTGAGCAGCAAAAGAGGAAAACGAGTTTATATCAAATATCCCCAAAGGGGTGAAAAGGAAAAGTTGATAAATCTGGCAGTGGAGAATGCTCAAATTGCCCTTAAAAATAATATTGGCATGGAAGAAAGATATAGGGAGAGAGGAAAGGCTGCCCTCAAAGAGATATGCAGCTTATTAAATGTTGATACAATAAATCGTATAGAGGCATACGATATATCTAATATAAGCGGATTTGCTCAGGTTGGTTCAATGGTGGTATTTGAGGATGGGATTCCTTTAAAACATGATTATAGGAAATTTAAGATAAAATCTGTTAATGGAGCCAATGATTATGCTTCTATGAAAGAAATGTTAATAAGACGGTTTAAAAGAGGCATAGACGGTGGAGAAAATTCCTCCTTTAACAAGCTGCCAGATCTGATACTTATGGATGGAGGAGCAGGACAGGTAAATATTGCACTTCAGGTGCTTAAAGAGCTTGAGCTTGATATTAATGTGTGCGGAATGGTAAAGGACGATAGGCATAATACCAGAGCACTGTGGTATAATGGCAGCGAGCTTCCTATTGACAAAAAGGGTGAGGGGTTTAAACTTATCACAAGAGTTCAGGATGAAGCTCATAGGTTTGCAATTACCTATCATAAACTGATAAGGGGAAAGACTGCAATTAAAAGCTTTTTAGATGATATACCAGGAATCGGACCTAAAAGGAGAAGGGAACTTATGAAAAGATTTTCAGGACGGGAGGAGCTTTTTGGTGCAAAGCTTGAGGATATTCTTGAAGTTGCTTCAATGGATATACAATCTGCCAAGGCAGTATATAATTTTCTGCATAATGAAGAGGGCAAAGGATAGGAGGAGTCATGAGTCAGGGTGTTTCACTGGAGTATATAGCCAAAACCTTACATTTTAAAAATTTCACTCCAAGAATAGATATATCAAAGCGTATGGTAAATGCCTTGAATATTAACAGACCGGCACTTCAGCTGTATGGATTTTATGAGCATTTTGACCCTACTTGGATTCAACTTATAGGTTTGGTGGAAAATGCTTATTTAGACACCCTATCCCAATATGAAAAACGTAAACGTTATGCAAAATTTTTTTCCTATGAGGGGATTCCCTGTGTAATACTTTCCAGAGATGAACAGCCGGATTTAGATATGCTGGCATATGCTACACAATATGGCGTACCGATATTGGGAACCTTTAAGCCTACAACGGTACTTTTGGTGGAGCTAATTACATTACTTACCTATGAGCTTGCTCCTCAGATTTCCATTCATGGGGTGCTTTTAGATGTGTATGGAATCGGACTGCTTATTATGGGTGAAAGCGGAATAGGTAAAAGCGAGGCTGCTCTTGAGTTAATTAGAAGGGGGCATAGACTGGTTTCCGATGACGTGGTTGAGATAAGGCGCACTAAATATGATACACTGGTGGGAAACTCCCCGGAGGTTACGAAATATTTAATTGAGCTAAGGGGAGTGGGTATTATTGATGTAAAAAGTTTGTTTGGTGTAGAATGTGTAAAGCTTGACCAGGAAATTGACTATGTGATTAAGCTTTCAGAGTGGAGTAATGAAAAGCAATATGATAGATTGGGAATTACCGAAAAATACCATGAGATATTGGGTGTGAAGCTTGTATGCAACGAAATTCCAATTCGTCCCGGTAGGAATTTGGCAGTTATATGCGAAACTGCCGCGGCAAACTTCAGGCAAAAGCTCATGGGATACAACGCAGCCAGCGAACTGGACAAAAGAGTTAAAATTAACATGGAAAAGGCTATGTCCAAAAATAAATAGCTATAGGGTCTGATATATTAATTAATGTCAATATAAAAGGAGTTTAATATGGAAAGAAAGAACGCTTGGGAAAAGTATGACACAAAGGCAAAACAAAAAAAGGTATTTGATTTTGCAGAGGAGTACCGCAAATTCATCTCGGAAAATAAAACGGAGAGAGAATGTACAGAATTCTTTATTGAGGAAGCTAAAAAGGCAGGATTTAAGAATTTAGCTGAATGCATTAAAAAGGGTAGCAAATTAAAACCCGGCGATAAGGTTTATGCCAGTAATTACGGCAAGGCACTTGCCATGTTTGTTCTGGGGAAAAAGCCTTTAGAGGACGGGCTTAGTATTTTGGGAGCCCATATAGACTCTCCCAGAATTGATATCAAGCAAAATCCGCTGTATGAAGACAGACAAATGGCTCTGTTAGATACTCATTATTATGGCGGGATAAAAAAATATCAGTGGGTGACTTTACCCTTATCTCTAAGGGGAGTTGTTATCAAAAAGGACTCAACCGCAGTTAATATTAAAATTGGCGACAGTCACGGTGATCCGGTATTTGGAATAACTGATTTGCTTCCGCATCTTGCTCAGGAGCAAATGGAAAAGAAAGCCAACAAAATTGTTGAGGGTGAGGACTTAAACATACTTATTGGTTCTATGCCTATAGCCTTGTCTAAAAAGGATAAGGAAGATTCTAAAAAGAGCAAGGATACTGTAAAACAATACATTCTTAAGCTTTTAAAGGAAAAATATGATATTGAAGAGGAAGATTTTATCTCTGCAGAGTTGGAGGCGGTACCTGCGGGATATGCAAGGGATTATGGCTTCGATAAAAGTATGATTATGGGATACGGTCATGATGACAGGGTATGTGCTTACCCATCCTTTAGAGCAATGCTTGAGGTGGAAAAAAATGACAAGACATTGGCCTGTCTACTGGTAGACAAAGAGGAAATAGGCTCTGTAGGTGCCACGGGCATGGAGTCAAGGTTTTTTGAAAATTGTGTGGCTGAGCTTATAGGTTTGAAAGAAAGCCCCAGCGAACTTACTCTTAGAAGGTGCTTAGCAAATTCCTATGCACTTTCATCTGATGTTAGCGCAGCCTTTGACCCTAATTACCCCTCAGTGATGGAGGAAAAGAATGCGGCTTTTATGGGTTGCGGCCTTGTATTTAATAAATTTACAGGCTCCAGAGGAAAGTATGACTCTAATGACGCAAATGCTGAATATATGGGAAAATTACGCGGAATGTTGGAAAAAGATAATGTGTATTATCATACTGCCGAGCTTGGAAAGGTTGATTTAGGCGGTGGCGGAACTATAGCCTATATTCTTGGCAACTATGGAATGAATGTTATTGACTCGGGGGTTCCGGTACTAAGCATGCATTCTCCTTGGGAAATAATCAGCAAGGTGGATTTATATGAGGCATACCTTGGCTATATTTCCTTCCTGAAGAAAGCATAATGGAGGATATAGTATATAAATTAAGACAGGAGACATCAGGCTCTGCAATAAGCATAAATGAGCCTATGTCAGCTCATTGCAGCTTTAGAATCGGCGGGAATGCAGATATTTTTATTAATGCAAAGATTGATGACATACCGCCTATTCTTAGTATTCTTAAAGAGAACCATATAGATATTACTATATTGGGCAACGGTACCAATGTATTGTTCGGAGACGCTGGCATAAGGGGTGCCGTTATATATATTGGCGAAAAGTCCGACGGTGTTGATATAAAAGATAATATAATTTATGCCAATGCCGGAGAGCTTCTCAATAAGGCGGCAAAGCTGGCGTGTGAGAACAGCCTTGGCGGCTTGGAATTTGCCGCAGGCATTCCTGGGACTGTGGGTGGAGCAGTGTTAATGAATGCAGGTGCCTTTGGCGGGGAGATAGCGGATTGGATAGATAGGGTTTCCTTTATGGATATTGATACAGGGGAAAAGCGGAGCTTAAGCGGCAGAGAGTGTGAATTTTCCTATAGAGATAGTATTTTTATGAGGGAAAGATATATTGTTTTGGAGATTGCAATGAAGCTTGTGCCAAGGGATAGAAATAGAATTTTGGAAGTAATGGAAAACTGTGTTAACAGCAGGAAGGCGAAACAGCCTCTTGATTATCCCAGTGCAGGCAGTACTTTTAAAAGACCCAAGGGATATTTTGCAGGTAAACTGATTGAGGAGTCCGGATTACAGGGAGCCACAGTCGGAGGTGCAATGGTATCTGAGAAGCATGCGGGCTTTATAATTAATTATAACAATGCAACAGCCTCTGATGTACTTAATCTTATGGAGAAAGTGCAGACTGCGGTGTATAAAAAATTTGGTGTAGAACTTCAAAGGGAGGTAAAGCTTATTGGAGAATTTAGCCGGTAATAATTTAAGCTTTGCCGGAAAAGTCAAAACAGAGCTGTCAAACGCAATACCTAAATCAAGACATTGTCAGCTTGCGGAGCTTATGGCGATTACTGCCTTTTGCGGAATAAAAAAAAGAGATAACAAGGGACTTTATACATTAGATACAGACAGCAGTATTGTAACTAAAAAATACTTTACATTACTTTCTAATAGCTTTAGAATAACCAAATGTGAAGAGGTAATTTCCCAAAGGGAGCTTGACGAATTAAGAAAATATAACAACAATAACGGATTTTTACCGATTAATGATGAGATTTTAAAGCAAATATGCTGCAAGAAAGCCTTTATAAGAGGTGCTTTCCTGGCAGGTGGGTCAGTTAGTGACCCCAACAAGGCATACCACCTTGAAATTGTTACAGATAATAAAACCCTTCTTATGCAGGTGTTTAATACCTTAAACAACTTGGATATATCAGCGAAAATTACTCAAAGAAAAACCAACCATATTGTTTATATTAAGGACGGTACACAAATATCAGAAACTCTTGGACAAATGGGAGCGCCAATTGGTATGATGGATTTTGAAAATGTACGAATTGTCAAGGGTATGAGAAACGACTTAAACCGTAAGGTTAATTGTGAAGCAGCAAACATTAAAAAGACAGTTGACGCAGCTCTTAGTCAAATAAAGGATATAGAATATTTGGATATGACAGTAGGTTTAGGCGAGTTACCTGAGTCACTTATAGAGGTGGCAAGGTTAAGACTTAACTATCCGGAAGCAACTTTATCCGAGCTTGGGAATATGCTTAGTCCCAAGTTAGGTAAGTCAGGTATAAATCATAGGCTAAGGAGAATCAGTCAGTTTGCTGCAAGGATGAGAAAAGAGGAAATGTCATGAAAAAAGAAATACTTATAGAAACAAATGAGGCGACAGGAGCTAATCCTATTGCAAAATTAGTGCAGATTGCAAATTCCTTTGAAAGCAATATCTACCTTACGAAGGCAGGGATAAAGGTAAATGCAAAAAGCATTATGGGAATGATGAATCTTGTGCTGTCAGCCGGAACAAAGATAACTATTGATGTGTCAGGGAGTGATCAAAAGCAGGCTATGGAGGAAATTGAGAGATTTTTCCTCGGTATGGATAATGACTAAAAGATTGCTTTTTATATGTAACCCTTTTTCCGGACGGGGTGTGATCAATCAAAATCTTACAAAAATATTGGACATTTTTATTAAGCGGGGATTTGAGGTTACTGTCCATATTACCCAAGGTAAAACAGACGCCACTAAAAAGGTGCTGGAAAGCGCGAAATACTTTGACAGAATTGTATGTAGCGGAGGAGACGGTACTTTAAATGAGGTAACCAAGGGGATAATGCAGGTAAATGATATTAGTCCTATTACCTTGGGATATATTCCATCAGGCTCTACCAATGACTTTGGAAGTTCTCTGGGACTGTCAGAGGAGGATGTACTTTCTTCAGCTAAAATAGCGGCAGGAGACAATATAAATCGAATAGATATAGGAAAATTCAATGATGATTTTTTTGTTTATGTAGCTGCCTTTGGTCTTTTTACAGATGTGTCTTATCAAACCGATCAGAATCTTAAAAACTTTTTAGGTCATGCAGCCTATGTGCTTGAAGCCATGAAAACACTTCAGGATATTCCGGATATTCCCATAAGGGCTGAGGCAAACGGTAAAATAATTGAGGGAAACTTTATATACGGCATGGTTACTAATGCAGTATCTGTTGGTGGATTAAAGGATTTTATCAAGGGGGATGTAAAGCTGTCTGACGGATTGTTTGAGGTAATGCTTATTCGTTCACCTCAAAACCCTGTAGAACTGGCGGAAATAGGCTCTTATCTTACCAATATAAGAAAGGAAACGGATTTAGTATATTCATTTAAAACTGACTCTATAAAAATTAATTCAGAAAAGGAAATTTCCTGGACTTTAGATGGGGAGTACGGCGGTGAATGGAAAAATGCAGCTATTAGTAATATAAGCAGAACAGTAGATTTTTTAACAAGAGATTTTAACTTGGAACAGGCTTAGTATTAGGAGGTTAAAGTGAGCGAGGAAAAGAAGATTGCATATGTATCAGAAATATATGGAGATTATGTTTTTGACGATAGAACCATGCAGGCAAGACTTCCTAAAAGGGCATACCATAAATTAAAAGATAATATAACAAATGGTAAAAAGCTTGATTTTGAAACGGCGGAGGTGATAGCCCATGAAATGAAGGAGTGGGCGTTGGAAAAGGGTGCAACACATTATACCCATTGGTTTCAGCCCCTGACAGGAGAGTCGGCAGAAAAGCATGAAACCTTTATGTCAGCTCCTCAGGAGTCCGGTCGGGTATTAATGAATTTCTCGGGTCTGGAATTAATTGAGGGTGAGTCAGACGCATCATCATTTCCATCAGGAGGGCTGCGCGCTACCTTTGAAGCAAGAGGATATACCGTATGGGATTGTACTTCTCCTGTATTTATTAAGGATGATACCATAGGAAAGACTCTTTGTATTCCAACATCCTTTTGCTCCTATTCCGGTGAGGCTCTGGATCAGAAGACACCGCTTCTTCGTTCCATGGAGGCAATTGATGTGCAAATGAGAAGATTGCTTAAGCTTTTCGGACATGATGATGTGAAACGGGTAATACCTTCAGTTGGGGCAGAGCAGGAATACTTTATTATTGACAGAGAAAAGTTTCTAAAGAGAAAGGATTTGATTTATACAGGAAGAACCCTTATTGGAGCTATGCCGCCAAAGGGGCAGGACTTAGATGATCACTATTATGGAACTATTAGACAGCGTATAGGCGCTTTCATGAAAGATGTGGATATGGAGCTGTGGAAGCTGGGAGTGCCTGCTAAGACCGAACATAATGAAGTTGCTCCTGCGCAGCATGAATTAGCGCCTATTTTCGAGCAGGTAAATGTTGCTACAGACCATAATCAGCTTACCATGGAAATTCTAAAAAAGGTTGCATATCGTCATGGACTTCATTGTCTGCTGCATGAAAAACCTTTTGCAGGAGTAAACGGCTCAGGGAAGCACAACAATTGGTCTCTTACCACAGATAAGGGAAGAAATTTATTGGAGCCGGGGAAAAATCCTAATGAAAATATAGAGTTTCTAATTATCCTATGCGGTATATTAAAGGCGGTGGATGAGCATGCAGGACTGTTAATAGCCTCTGTTTCCAGTGCGGGAAATGATCACAGACTAGGGAAAAATGAAGCTCCCCCTGCAATTATGTCAGTTTATTTGGGAAGTCAGTTAGAGGATATACTTGAGCAGTTTAGAAAAAAAGGAGAGGCTGCCAGCGTTATATTGGGCGAAAAGCTTAATACAGGCGTGGGCACATTGCCGGACTTTTTGAAGGATGCCTCAGACAGGAACAGAACTTCACCCTTTGCCTTTACAGGAAATAAGTTTGAATTCAGAATGTTAGGTTCCGGAAAATCCATTGGAAGCCCTAATATCATATTAAATACAATAGTTGCAGAGTCTATTTCAGATATTTGTGACGAGCTGGAAAAATCTGAAGACTTTGATAAAACCGTAAATGAGCTTATAGTTCGTATGGTGACAGACCATGAAAGATTGATTTTTAACGGAAACAGCTATTCTAAAGAATGGGTTATAGAGGCAAAAAAACGTGGGCTTACCATTGTGGATAATGCAGTATCTGCACTGCCATATTTCATTAGCGAAAGAACAGTTAATACATTTTCAAAGTTTAATGTATTTAGCAAGTCAGAGCTTGCCTCCAGAATAGAAATAGAATATGAGGTTTATGCCAAGAAGATTAATATTGAGGCTAAAACTATGATTAATATAATCCGTAAATCCGTAATTCCTGCAGTGATTCGTTATTCCAATACTTTGGCGGATTCAATTAATTCTGTTAAGTCTGCAATCAATATAGAAAGCAGTACACAAACAGCCTTACTTCAGCAGGTCATATCATTATTGGATGAAGCCAATGAGAATCTTGTTGCTTTGGAAAAGAATGTAAATGAGTCGGCTAATATTTCTACAGCTAAAGATAAAGCCATTTTTTCAAGAGATTATGTGGTAACTGCCATGGACAGTCTAAGGGAGCCGATAGATAAATTGGAAATGATAGTTGATAAATCCATTTGGCCCATGCCCAGCTATGGTGACCTGTTATTTGAGGTGTAGTTCTACAGAAAGAGTATCCCCACCACTGCCGACAGTGCTATCCACACTATAGGGTGGAGGGCTTTTAGCTTTGGGATATTAGTCAGTGTAAGCAGCACAAGAGCAAATAAAAGGGCGAGTGGATAAATTCTGCAGCTTTCTGTGCCGTAGTCTAAAAATATTGTATTGGCAAAAAGCTTTATTAAAGAGGAACAAATTAAGGCTACAGAGGCTGGTTTTAAAAAATAAAATAATGTTTTAACAATTCTGCTGGAATTATATTTTTCGATGGCTTGGGCAATTATCAGGATAATGATTATTGAGGGGGTGATTAAACCCAGAGTGGCAATAATCCCCCCTAATATTCCGCCGGATGTATAGCCTACATAGGTAGCGGTATTTATTCCGATGGGTCCTGGTGTAGACTCGGCTACAGCCACCATATCTGCCAGCTGAGCGTCATTAAACCAGCCTGTACTTTTCCCCATATCCGAAAGAAATGGCAGGGTAGCCAAGCCGCCGCCTACGGCAAATAATCCTGTTTGAAAAAAATGTAAGAATAATTGCAGATATATTTTCATATTTTATATTCTAATCCATATCCTTAAGGTGTATATGGAATAACCAGGCCATAATTGCAAGGGAAATTGTTGCAATTATTGAAATAATTGGGGATAGCTGGAAAACGGCAGATAATATAATTACCAATGCGAAGATTCCCATAGTTATCCAGCCCTTATATGCTTTTTGTGCTAAATTAATTATTGTATTTAATACCAGCACAATAACACATATCCGTATACCGATAAATGCATGTTGGAAATGTATGTTGTCGGAAAATTCCAAAAGGACCCTTGCCAGCGTCAATATTATTATGACAGAGGGGAAAACCAGTCCCAAGGTAGCAACAATGCCTCCGATATTTCCGCGTAGTTTTTTTCCGGTAAAGGTGGCGGTATTTACCGCAATAATTCCCGGGGTGCATTGACCGATGGCAAAATAATTGGACAGATCTTCGTCACTTACCCAATTCCTTTTTTCTGAAATCTCCCGAACTAATATAGGGAGCATGGAAAGCCCCCCGCCAAAGGTCATAAGTCCTATTTTTGAAAATGTTACAAATAAATTTAAAAGGCTAACTTTTTCTTTCATTGAATTCCTCCACAGAATATAATACCATATTATAGCTGACTTAAACTATATTAAATATAAACGGAGACATATGACTTATAACTTTTTTGCACTACTTTCCAGAATGAAATATATTGAAAGATGGGCATTGATGAGAAATTCCAGAGCGGAAAATCTGTCTGAACATGCCATGGAGGTGGCAATGATAGCTCATGCTCTTTGTGTGATTGCCAATAAGATATACAACAGAGGGCTTAATCCGGATAGAGCGGCAGTAATTGGAATATACCATGATGCCTCAGAAATAATTACAGGGGATATGCCCACACCGGTAAAATATTGTTCTTTGGGTCTTAAAGAGGCATATAAGGAAGTGGAAAATAATGCAAAGGTGAGATTGCTTGATAAATTACCGATTGAGTTAAGGTCTGAATATGAAAAAATATTTATGGAAAAGAATGATGATGAAAAGGAAATTTATATAAGGAAACTGGTTCATGCTGCCGATAAGCTTTCCGCTTTAATTAAATGTATTGAGGAGGAAAGGTCCGGTAATAGGGAGTTTGAAAAGGCAAAGGAAAGTATGGATCGTATACTTGATAAGTATTCCGGGGAATTACCTGAGGTGGAATTTTTTATGAAGAAATTTTTACCGCCCTATGGCAGTACGTTAGATGAATTGCAAAACTAAAAAATAACTAAAGATTTTAAAAAAGTGTCCGATAAAATGTATGTAAGAAATCAGTTTAAGGGTGAAAGGAGAATAAAATGCGAATAGATGCTTACTCTGCGATTAGTCAGGCATACGCTCCTGCTAGAGGTGTTAACAAGGTAAAGCAGGAATCAGTTTCCTCTTATAATAAGGATGAATTGCAGATATCGTCAATTGGCAAGGATTTTCAGACAGCAAAGCAGGCTATATCAGCCGCGCCTGATGTCAGAGAAGACTTAGTCGCCAGTATGAAGGAAAAGTATGCAGGCTCAGACTATGATGTGGATCCCGGAAGCTTTGCAGATATGCTTATATCAAGATTTAACCAGATGATATAGGAGATACTATGGCAAGCCTTGTAGAGGAACTACTGGAAATTTTATCACAGGAGAAAGAGGAGTATGAGGCACTCTATACTCTATCCTGCGATAAGAGAGACGCCATTGTGGAAAAGGATATATCATTATTGGAGAATATCTCAAATAATGAACAGGAAATAAGCTCTAAGCTACGCGGGCTGGAAAGAAAGCGACTGGATATCATCAAGGATATGTCGGTGGTTTTAGGGCATGATAATGAAAGTTTAACAGTTTCGGGAATTATTGAATTATTGGACAAGCAGCCAAAGGAAAAAGAGGCTTTACGGTCTGCTAAGGATAATTTGATTGACGCAGCCGGACGCATGCAGTTTATGAATGAACAGAATAAAATGCTCCTGGAGCAGGCTGTGGAAATGGTGGAGTTTGATTTAAACCTCCTAAAGGGTATGCGGCAGGCGCCGGAAACTGCAAATTATAATAGAAATGCTTACAACACAGGAGATTTACTCCCGGATGGTGGGTTTGATTTTAAACAATAGAAAGCGAAATAAATGGCAAATGGATTCGGAAGCCTTCATGTAGGCTCATCTGGTCTGAGAGGCGCACAGAACGCATTAAATGTAGTAGCCAATAACCTGTCTAACATAGATACCAAAGGGTATGTACGTCAGCAGGTTATTTTTGAAGACAGAAACTATCAGAAGTTTGATGTGGCGGCTGTTGCAAAGCAAAAGGCGGGATTAGGCGTTGATATCGGTGATGTGGTTCATGCAAGGGACGCATTTATTGATAGAGCCTATCGTACTACCTTTGGCAGGAGAAGCTTTTATCAATCCTGCTTTGAGGGAACCCAGGAGGTGGAAACTCTCCTGCGTGAACTGTCGGGAGCAGGCTATTCCGATACTGTTAATAAAATATATGAGTCCATGGCGGAATTTGCAAAGGACCCTTCTGATACTGCAAATCAATCTGTGCTTTTGCAGACAGCCAGTCTGTTTTTGGAGCAAACTAAAGCGGTTTATAAAAGCATAAAGGATTATCAAACCAATCTTAATAACAAGATTGTAGATATTACCAGACAGATAAATGATTATTCAGATCAAATATATAAGTTAAACGTTCAAATCCAGCGTGTTGAGGCGGCGGGTGTTGAAACCGCAATGGATTTACGGGACGCAAGAGATTATTTAATAGATGAGCTTTCAAGTCTTGCTGCAATAGAATATGGTGAGCTTCAAAGCGGAATGGTATGGATAAAGCTGGAAGGCACCTATTTAGTAACGGATTCTGAGGCTTATCATATGCAGACATACTTAGACGAAAAAACAGGATTTAAAACTCCATACTGGGAAGAACTTTCCAATATTGAGGAGGCGGAAAAATGCAAAGAGGATTTTGCAAATGGATTAATAACTAAAGAAGAACTTTCAACTAAGCTGAAGTCTGCATACTATAGGGTTTTTAGAATAGAAGGCATTGACGCCTCCAAGAAAAATGATGTAGGGAAGCTAAAAGCTCTCCTGCTTACAAGAGGAGATAATTTTGCCACTTATTTAGACATTAAGGGGCTAAATTCCTATGATTATGAAAATTATATTGCAAATTCTGTAGCAATGAATACAGAGGCTCAGTTTGATACCTTTGTAAATAATCTGGTTAATGCGATAAATGATGTAGTATCCCCGAAAATTACATTAGGAGATTCCGGAGATTATGATAACTTTAAAAATGCTGCCGGAGAAATAGTAGGTGTAGACGTAAATGGATTTCCTGTTACCATAAAGCCTTCCGACAGAGTTCTGGATTTAAGCAAGGCCTGTATGGGTTCTGACAACCGTATCCCACCTCATGAAATGTTTACAAGAAGTGGATGTGACAGGTTTGCGCCTATAGTGGTGACTGACGCTCATGGAAATAAAAATACGGTGTATCTTTTCAATGAAGAGGATCCTGAGGATCTTTCAAAGTGCTATACTACAGGTACTCTTCATGTAAATGAAGCTTTGGTTAAAGATCCCACAAGAATCGGCTACAAATATTCCAATGGAAATATCGCCTATGATATGTCAGCTAACTTCACCAGTATGTGGGATAAGGTGGAATTTCAACTAAGCCCCTCAGATACTACACCCTGTAATCTTTCCAATTTCTATGTTAAGTTGGTGGGGGACTTGTCAAATAGGGGATATATTTATAAAACCAATAACGAAACCCTCTTTAAGGCTCAGGAATCTCTGGAGGATAAAAGGCAGGGTGTTGTTGGGGTATCCTCAGATGAGGAACTGGTGTCTATGATACGCTTTCAAAATGCCTATAATGCCAGCAGCCGATATATGTCTGTTATTTCACAGATGATAGAGCATTTGGTTACTTCATTAGGATCCAGATAGCAATAATTTAATTAAGAAAATTTATAAATCCTCCGATATATGAAGAGTAATAGAAAATATCAAGGATGATACATAACCCGGGAAAGGATTCTCTTTAGAAAGGTTATTTTATGTCATCACAATTTTTTGGTTTATTTATTGCTCAGTCAGGATTGAATGCCTTTCAGGCGTCTATAAACACAACAGCTAATAATATTTCCAATGTTCAAACAAAGGGGTATTCCAGACAAGAGGTAGTTTTAAAAGCAACCTCATCCCTTAGAGCCTATCAAAGATATGGCAGCGTTTCTTCTGGAGTAAGTCCTGAAGAGGTTATTCAGCTTAGAGATAAATATTATGATAATAAATATTGGATTAATCAGTCCTCCTATGGATATTATGATTCAAAAATATATCAAATGACCCAAATAGAGGATTATTTCACTGATACCAAGGCAAATCAGGGATTTACCACTATTTTTTCCACTATGTTTAATTCTCTTGACGCTATAAAGTCTAATCCCTCAGACAGTTCCATAAGGGCACAGTTCGTAAATGATGCAGAAAAGCTTTCAAGGTATTTTAATACCACCAGCACAAAGCTTGCTGAATTGCAAAGCTCTGTAAATGAAGAGATTAAAGCTCAGGTAGATGAGATAAATTCCATAGCCTCTAAAATAGCCATATTAAATAAGCAGATTAATACCATTGAGGTTAATAAGTCTAATGCCAATGAGCTAAGGGATGAAAGAGCATTACTTATTGACAAGCTTTCAGAAATAATTGCCATTGAAACTGAGGAGGAAAAGGTTATAGATCCCAATTTTCCCCAATATGATACAGGGCTTACAGTTTTTAATATCAAAATAAACGGACAGTCTTTGGTATCCACGGGAGAATACAATAAATTATCGGTAGTCAGCAGAGATAAGCGGGACAATCTGATGGATATTGACGGACTTTATGATATAAAGTGGGAAAATACCGGAGTGAGTCTCGCTCTTACCGGATACAATCAGTCAGGGCGTCTCAGAGCATTGGTGGAAATCAGAGATGGAAATGATGCCAGCAATATTCAAGGATTGGTAGTTAGTGAAGCTTCTTCAAACCCCGGATATGTTACAGATGGTAAGCATATTGTAATAGAGGGATCTAATTATACAGATCCGGCAAAGATAAGTTTTCCGCCCACCGGAGAGGTTACAATAAAGGGAGTTGATTATAAATATGATTCCTTTGATGTACAGCTTGACAGTGACGGAAAGATAAGTGCCATAAGGTTCAACTTAACTGGAGCGCTTACAACAGATCAGCAGATGAATATTAAGGGTTCTAAAGCTGCAGTGGGAGACACAATAGACTGCAAGGGCATCCCCTATTATCAAAATGAAATGAATACTTTTCTTAGGGCATTTACCAAGGCCTTTAATGATATTGAAAAAGAGGGCGAGGACTTATATGGAAATAAAGGCAGGGCATTTTTTGTTGCCAAGGATAGATTAGACGGTAAGGAACTCATCTTTAAGGACGGCTTGTATGATCCGGGAAGCGGGAAAACGGAATTCAACAGCTCTGAGGATACATATTTTAATTTAACAGCCTCATCCATGTGGGTAAATAGTGATATACACAATGATTTAAAGTTGTTTGCTTCTGCGGTATATAAGCCGGATAGCCAGGGTGTGGATGACTCCACTCTGGTGGAGAAGCTTAAAACTTTGCAGGATGATGTGGTGTTATACAGGAGTGGCGGCGCTTCTGCCTTTCTTGAAACTATTTATTCCGATGTAACGGTTGATACTAAGGAAGCCACAATGTTTAAGGACTATTATACAAATATTCAGAAGTCAATAGATAAGCAAAGAGGCTCTATTTCCGGAGTGGATGAGGACGAGGAGGCGCAAAATCTGGTGAAATTTCAGGGTGCCTACAACCTCAATTCTAAAGTAATATCCATTTTGGCAGAAATGTATGATCAATTAATCTTAAATACAGGATTATAACAAATAATTAAGCTTTGATTTAATAAAGGAGTAATTATGAGAGTAACAAATAAAATGATACTGACCAATTCAGCCCACAATATAAATGAAGTTAAGGTTGGAGTGGATAAAGGCAACACTCAGATGACTAATCAGCAAAAGATTAATCGCCCTTCAGAGGATCCGGTAATCGCGGTAAGGTCTTTGAGACTTCAAACTACATATTCGAAAACCGAACAGTATTACAGGAAAAATATTCCTGATGCAGAGTCTTGGCTTGAGGTAACGGAAACCGCCTTAAAGAAAATGAAAGACGTTATTACAGATATGAGAACTTTGGCAATAAACGGTGCTACGGGAACTCTTACTCAGGAAGATAGAAATACCATAAGAACTCAGCTGAAAGCATTGCAGGAGGAAATATATACTTTAGGAAATGCAGATTACGCAGGCAGAACTGTATTTACAGGCTACAGAACCGATAGACAGCTTACCTTTATGGGAAATGAAAAGGATACGGCATATACCATCAAGCAGAAAATATCCTCAGAGAAGATACTTCCCTCAAGATACTATTCCAATATGGTGGACATACCGTCATCCCCCGCAGAGGTTAATGCCCTGACACCTGCCATGAGTGCGGATATGACCACAAGGGAAACTAATTACTATAGAATGAGGCTTGCCTATAATGATATAAACGGTGATGTGGATAATGGGGTTCCGGCAATCGACCCGGCAAATCTCAGTATTAAATATGCCAATTTAGATCCGGTAACTCATGAACCTATACTGGACGCCTTTGGTAATCCAACCTACACAGATATTACTCCTCCTGCGGGGAATATCAGTATCTACCAAAGTGAGGCAGAGTGGGAGGCGGTAAGCGGAATTAAGGAGGTTGCCCCCGGTAATATAGTTATAATAAAGGGCACCGGAGATGTTATTTATGGTGATGATTTAGCCTATAGTATTCAGTCAAATAAGGCGGAGCTTGATATTACATACACTAAAAAAGGATTTACAACCGCAGAGCTTAGACCGGAATATTATTTTAACTGTACTGATATAACAGACCCATTAAAGCATATTGACTATGTTAAGGAAAACAGAGCATATGATATTAACTATTCGATAGCGGAAAATCAGGCGTTAAAGGTTAATGTTGAGGCACCCGATGTATTTAATCACAGCATATATCAGGATATGGCAGACATGATAAATGCGGTTACCTACTCCATTGACGCCCACGATAAGATGACGAAGATAGAGGATATGTTAAAGGATCCGAATTATGCTGACAAGGAAAGTCAAGGCAAGCTTATGGAATGGAGAGCACTTTGTCAAAAGGAAGTGGACTATGCAGATGATAATTTGGATAAGCTGTATACTGAGGAGATTAAGTATACAGACCAATATTTGGCAGATATGAACCTGTCAATTACAAGACTTGGCTGTACTGTGGATACTCTTAAAATGACGAAGAGCCGCATGAGTGATTATGAGGAAAATGTTATGAAGCTTCAGTCGGAAAATGACAATGTGGATTTGTCTCAGGTTATTATTGATTACACGGCAATATATAATGCTTATCAGTCTTCATTAACTGCAGCAGGCAAGCTTTATCAGCAGACATTGCTTAATTATATTTAATTGCTATGGAGTATTTTCTGTGATAGTATCATTATAATAAACCCTGTTAATTTGTTGTAGAAAGGTAGAAAGATGAGAGTTAATACCAGGTTGTTTGCAGAGATAGAAGTTGAAGAGGAAAAGATAATTCGCCTTGAAACAGGAATTATCGGATTTCCGGATCTTAAAAATTTCACTCTTATTTATGACAGTGATAGTGATGACAGTTCCAAAACAAATATTATGTGGTTTCAATCTTTAGATGAGCCGCAGTTTGCAATGCCGGTTTTATCTCCCACTGTAGTTCGCCCGGATTATAATCCCCATGTGGAGGATGAGCTTCTTTCCGGATTGGGAGAGCTTAATGAGGATAATTTGTTTGTGCTGGTTACTGTTAAGGTTCCTAAAAATATTGAGGGTATGACAGTTAACCTAAAGGCTCCTATTATTATAAATACAGACACCATGAAGGGCGGACAGATTATAGTCGAAGACGATGAGCAGGTTAGATTTCCGATATATGAGCTGTTGAAAAACGCCAAGGAAGAAAGAGGAGAATAGTATGCTTGCACTTACAAGAAAAAAGGGTGAATCCCTGGTTATAAACAATAATATAGAGGTAACAATATTAGAGGTGAGAGGAGACCAAATAAAAATTGGAATATCTGCGCCTAAGGAAGTACCTATATACAGGAAAGAAGTATATATTCAAATTCAGGAGGAGAATAAAGCCTCTATGGATATTGCGGATATCAGCAACATCAAAGATTTGTTATAAAAATTCAAACAGGACTAATTTTTCTTGATATACTGCCGATATACTAATTGAGAATTATGCTTATATATAAATATAAATGTTTAAATTACCGCACATGGAGGTGTTGTTATGAAAGTATTAAATAATTCTGCTGTAGATTTAAGTCAGGGAAGCTATTCTAAGCAGCTTGAAACAGGTTCCGTAGCTCCTGCTGGTACCGAAACAAGGGTGGTTGAGCAGGCTGTACAGACGGAGACAGATACTCAAAGAGATAAAGCCGAGGAAAAGGAAGCCAGCAGTGAGGCTATTAAAAAGGCTGTAGCTGATATTAATAAGCGTTCCAACGGTACAGAGGCAGTATTTGGTGTTCATGAAAAGACAAATCGTCTTACTATCAAAATAGTTGATAAGAAGAGCAGGGAAGTTATTCGAGAAGTGCCCGCTGAGAAAACTTTGGATATTATAGCTAAAGTGTGGGAAATGGCAGGACTGATGGTTGACGAGAAAAGATAGGAGGATATTATGGCAACAAGAATTTCCGGTCTTACCTCAGGTCTTGATACAGAGGCTTTGGTCAATGCCATGGTTAGCGGCTATAAGGCAAAGGTTACGAAGAATAAGCAGGCACAGCAGTCACTGCAATATAAAAGAGACGCCTTAAAGTCTATAAATTCAGATGTATATAATCTGTTTTCATCTGTGGACAAATTAAGGTGGTCATCTTCCTATAGTTTAAAATCCACAACAGTATCGGATAAAACAAAGGCTAAGGTTAAAGCTTCTGATAGCTCCGTTAACGGCACTCAAAGCTTGGAGATAAAGGAGTTGGCTCAGGCGGGTTATTTGACGGGAGGAAATGTAAAGGGAGAGACTGCCCTTTCAGCTAAAACTAAGCTGTCAGATATATATACCACAACCGGTGGTAATAAAAATTCCTTTGCAGGAGGTTCTGTTTCTGTTTCTGTAGCAGGCAAGGAAAATAGCATTGCCTTTACTGAAGATATGACAGCTCAGGATTTTGTTAACAAATTAAAGGATGCAGGTTTAAATGCCAGCTTTGACGCAGCAAATGGCAGATTTTTCATAAGCTCAAAGAATTCAGGCGTGGATAATGATTTTACTTTGGTGGCAAAGGATGCCAACGGTCTTAGCAGTTTAAAGGCATTGGGACTGTATTCGATTAATGAGAGTGACATTGCGGAATATCAGAAATGGGCAGATTACAATAATTTGTCTCCTGCCGAATGGGAGGCTTTTGTAGATGAGCAGTATAAAAGTCAGGCCATTACTTACGAAGCCAGAGCTAATTCCTATGCCAATACTTTCAATTCATCTTTGGCACAGGTAAAGTCCAATACCAGCGAAATGAATTCCCTTTTAGATACCTTTAAGGACAGTGACGGCAATAGGATAATAAACAATAGCGCTGAGGCAAAGGCAAAGGCAGATGAGCTGCTGGCTAACAGAGACAGTGGGACAGGTCCTTATGCAGCCTATGTAAAGACCAATCCTGACGGCACACAGATGATGGATGAAACCGGTGCCCTGGTATATGATACAGAGGCAATGAAAGCAGCTGATCCGAATTTATTTAGTCAGTTTGAAAAGGATACTGCCGAAATAAAAAGGTATCGAAATGCAGAAACAAAGCTTAAGGATTTTGAAACCAAAATAGCTGAAAATCAAGCTAAGATGAATGAGCTGGAAACTGCACATAAGGTTAATGTGGAAAAAGACACAAATGGCGATGTGGTTAAGGCAACAGCTTTGACCAGTGCAGATGGAAGCCATTGGGACAGCCTTGTAGCGGAGGTTAATACTGACAATCAAATTGCCAGGGACGCTCTGTCTGTAGAGCTTAGAAACAGGGTAAACAGCAGTATTGCCATGTTAAGCCAAATATCTCTGGGCGAGGTTTCTGAGGGAGCAGTCAGACTCTCAGGCTCTAACGCAAAAATTACACTTAATGGAGCAGAGTTTATATCCCAAAGCAATAACTTTTCCATAAACGGACTTTCCATAGAGGCGACAGCTAAAACAGAGAGCGCTATTACAATAACCACATCAACAGATACACAGGGACTCTATGATAAGATTAAGGACTTCCTGCAGCAGTATAATGAGGTGGTAAATAAGATTAGCAAGCTCTATAATGCAGAGGCGGCTAAGGGGTATGAGCCGCTCACAGATGAGCAAAAGGAGAAGATGTCCGAAACTGAGATAAATAAATGGGAAACCAAGGTAAAGGATGCTATACTTAGAAGAGACGGTACATTATCCAGCATTTTAACTACTATGACAGGCTCAATGGCACAGGTGTTTGATGTGGATGGAAAGAAGTACGGGCTTTCAACCTTCGGCATTAAGACCTTGGGATATTTTTCCGCAAAGAACAATGATAATTATGCCTTTCATATAGATGGCGACGCAGACGACAAAGCTACCGCCGGCAATAGTGATAAATTAATGGCAGCTATTATTGCAGACCCTGAAAAGGTTACAGGATTTTTCCAAAAGCTGTCCTCTTCATTATATGATTCACTGAATAAGAAGATGAAATCCACTTCCTTAAGCAGCGCCTATACCATATATAATGATAAGAAGATGGACAAGGAATATAAAGACTACTCCAAGGTTATCAAAAAGTGGGAGAAAAAGGTAACAGAAATGGAGGATTTCTACTATAAGAAGTTTGCTTCTATGGAGAAAACCTTATCCAAGCTGCAAAGCAGTACCAGTTCCCTATCATCTTTCTTTGGGAAATAACAACTAGGTTTAGGTAATTATATTTAATTCAGGAGGAAATATAGATGGCACCCAAAAGCGGATATGATGTCTATGCAAGCAATAGGATTTTGACAGCCTCTCCGGCAGAGCTTACCCTGATGTTATATGAGGGGGCAATTAAATTTTGTAATATAGCTATAGTGGCATGTGAGCAAAATGAAGTTGAGAAAGCCCATATTAATATTACCAAGGTGGAGAATATAATTATGGAATTTCAAGGCAGCTTAGATAGAAAATATCCTGTAGCAAAGTATTTTGATGATGTATATTCATATATTTATCAAAGGCTGGTGGAGGCTAACATTTCCAAAGAAAAGGAAATACTGGAGGAAGTCCTAACTCACCTTCGTACTATGAGAGATACATGGAAAGAGGTTATGAGCCGCACAAATAACGGAGCAAAGGTGGGATAATGGGAATTGAAAGCTATGTTGCCATGCTGCGCTCAAGCCTTGATAGAAAGATAGATATTCTGGATAGAATAGTTCGGGAAAATGAAATACAGCTTCAGATTTTGGTGGATAGAGAATCTCTTCCGGAGGAATTGGAGGAGACAATTCAAAAAAAGACAGCTCTTATAGAGGAAATGGAAAAGCTTGACAGCGGATTCGATGAGGTTTTCACCAGAATAAGAGATGAGCTTGACAGTAATAGGGAGCAATACAAATCAGATATTTCGGCTATGCAGTCACAAATCAGACAGATTGTAGACAGAGGTGCTCAGATAGAGGCTCAGGAACTTAGGAATAAGGAAGTTGCTCAGGATAAATTTACCTATATTAAGAATCAGGTAAAAAAGACCGGCAAAAGCCGCAAAGCGGTTAATACCTATTATAGCAATATGATGAAAGTAAACTATGTAGATCCGCAGTTTATGGACAATAAAAAATAATTATAAAAAGGCTAAACATTTTGATTGTAATTCCGATATAATAGGTGTAAGATAAATATACCATAAAACGTTAGCGAAAGGAGGTACGGCCAGAGCAAGCGTTAGTGGATATTATAAACAAGCAAACTGCGACAAGGATGTCGTAAGATAAAATTCAAGGAGGAATTATTATGGTAGTACAACACAATTTACAGGCAATGAACTCTAACAGACAGTTAGGAATCACAGTTGGCAATCAGGCAAAGTCAACTGAGAAACTGTCAAGCGGTTACAAGATTAACCGTGCAGCTGACGATGCAGCAGGTCTTGCAATTTCTGAGAAGATGAGAACACAGATTCGTGGACTCAATCGTGCTTCAACCAATGCCCAGGATGGAATATCAGTAGTACAGACAGCAGAAGGTGCGTTGAACGAAGTTCATGATATGCTTCACAGAATGAACGAGTTAGCTACTCAGGCAGCTAATGATACTAACACAAGTATCGACCGTACACAGATTTCCAAGGAAATTGATCAGCTCGTTTCCGAAATCGACCGTGTTGCCAGCACAACTCAGTTCAACACAATGAATCTTCTTGATGGAGCTTTCACAAAGAAAAATCTTCAGGTCGGTTCATTAGAGGGACAGAAGATTGAGATAAGCATTCAGGCTATGGATGCTAAAGGGCTTGGTTTATCAGACAAGTCAGCTGCTCAGGCTGATGGTACACATAAGCTTAGTGTAAGCAGCTTTGCTAAGGCCGGAGCATCTATGACCCTGATACAAAAGGGAATAGATATCCTGTCTACCCAGAGAGCCGCATTAGGAGCAGTGCAGAACCGTCTTGAGCATACTATCAAGAACCTTGACACAACCGCTGAGAATACTCAAGCTGCTGAGTCCAGAATTCGTGATACAGATATGGCTAAGCAAATGGTTGAATACAGCAAGAACCAGATCCTTTCTCAGGCTGGACAGTCCATGCTTGCACAGGCTAATCAGTCAACCCAGGGAGTGCTTTCACTGTTACAGTAAGGGCATAAATACCATAATTAAGAGTCGGTACGTACCTACCGGCTCTTTTTAATAAATTTCCGACTATTACGGGACATTTGGAATGCGGCAAAATTTTTTCTGCCAAAGTGTTAAGTTATTCCATCTTGTTCCGATAATATATGTGTAAGGAATAAGAAAGCCCAATAAATTGGGGATCAAGGAGGAAATTATGGTAGTACAACACAATCTTCAGGCGATGAACGCCAATAGGCAACTTGGAATTACAACAAATGGACAGGGAAAGTCCACAGAAAAGCTTTCCAGTGGATATAGGATTAATCGTGCGGCTGATGACGCGGCAGGACTTGCTATTTCTGAGAAAATGAGGACACAGGTTCGTGGACTTAATCGTGCTTCAACCAATGCTCAGGATGGGATATCAGTAGTGCAGACAGCAGAAGGTGCATTAAATGAAGTGCATGATATGCTTCATAGAATGAATGAATTAGCTACTCAGGCAGCTAATGATACCAATACAAGTATAGACAGACTTCAGATTTCAAAAGAAATTGACCAGTTAGTATCAGAAATTGACCGTGTTGCCAGTACAACACAGTTTAATACAATGAACCTGTTAGACGGTTCCTTTACCAGCAAAAATCTTCAGGTTGGATCCTTAGAGAAGCAGAAGATTGAGATAAGCATTCAGGCTCTCAGTGCCTCTGGACTTGGTTTAGCAGATAAATTCCCGGCAGAAGGGCCTGCTGTTGGAATGACAGGAGCAGGTGCTAGTGCTCATAAGCTTAATGTCAGCAGTTTTGCTAAGGCCGGTGAGTCAATGACTTTAGTTCAGAAAGCTATTGATATAGTATCCGAACAAAGGGCAAACCTTGGTGCTATTCAAAACCGCCTTGAGCATACCATTGCTAACTTGGATACAACTGTTGAGAATACACAGGCAGCAGAATCCAGAATCCGTGATACAGACATGGCGGAGGAAATGGTTCGCTACAGCAAGAATAATATTCTTGCTCAAGCCGGACAGTCCATGCTTGCTCAGGCAAATCAGGCAACCCAGGGTGTTTTATCACTATTACAGTAAAATTAATAATTCTTACACATTTTATAAGACCGGCAATGCCGGTCTTTTTTTGGAATGTTCATTATGGATAGAAAAATTAACGTAGACATATTAATTTTAGTGGCAAAAAACGGAGGGGTGGAAAATATACTTAATGCCCTATCCTCATATCTTAGTAATAATGGATTTTATGTGAGAATTATTCAATTAGTATATGAAAATGACAGCTGGGTAAACTCAGGCATTGAATTTATTCCTGTGTATAATTCCAGATTAGATATTAATTTGGAAAAGTTATACCAAGGCTATAAAAATGTACTTACAGACAGTGACACTTCTCCTGATATTATTTTAGCTACAGCCTCCCCCTATATGAGTTATATAGGTAAAAGAGCAGCAGAAGAGCTCGGGATAAATGCCAGAATAATATCTTATTTACATACTTTGCCGAAAATATATGAGGCTTCTGGATTTGGCGGGATAGAAGCATTGGGATATGCAGACTGTCATTTTGCAATCAGTGATTTAATTTATAGCAATATTAGGTCAGCGTTCCCTAATGATAAGATATTTAGGGTTAATAACCCTATTTTGTGTGATATAAAGCACATAGATACAAAAAGAGATAAATATAAGCTGTCCTTCATCGGGAGACTTAGTCCGGAAAAGTCCGTTGATACAATTATCAGGGCGATTGCAAAAACAAGACATACCTTTAACCTTTCTGTGGTAGGTCAGGGAGAAGAGGAGGAAAGCTTAAGGCAACTGGTAGATAATCTTAATCTTAATTCTAAAGTGGAGTTTCTGGGATGGCAGGATAATCCGTGGGAACATATTCACAACTCTTATGCTCTTATTATTGCTTCAGCTTATGAGGGATTTTCCTTAGCTGTAATAGAAGCCCTTGCTCACGGCATGGCTGTTATTTCAACTCCTGTATCCGGTTCGGTAGAGGTGATACGACCGGGAGAAAACGGATTTTTGTTCCCCTATAAGGATGTGGCTGCTCTTACAAAAATATTGGATTTTATAGCAGAAGAAAAGCTCCCATATATTGATAGCAAGGTATGTATAGACAGTGTACGGGAATTTGGCGCCAAGGAAGTATTTTCCTATATTTCAAAAATATTTAGAGCTTTGGTATAATCAGTTTATGAAAGTATTAGTATATAGATACGGAAGTATCTGTGAGCCATATATTCTGCATAGCTTCAAAGAATTTGGATTTGAAGTAATTGAATATGATAAGGAAGTAAGTGTAAAAAATTATGACCCCAGAGTAGCGGTAAAGGAAATAAGTGATTTTTTACAGGATACTCCTGTGGATTTTATATTTTCAATTAATTTCTTTCCCTATGTATCAGAGGTATGCAATATTTTCAAATTAATATATTTAAGCTGGATTGTGGATTCACCGGTATTGGAGCTATATTCCACCGCAATAGCCAGAGAATGTAATAGGGTATTTTTATTTGACAGAGCATTATTTAATGAGATAAGCCCACTTAATCCGGGGCGGGTATTCCATCTTCCTCTGGCAGGAAGCGTTGCCGACAAGGAAAAACTGTTTGAGAATACAGATAACGAGACTAAGGTGAAATTCTCCCATGAC
Source organism: Lachnospiraceae bacterium (assembly GCA_041776485.1). Lineage (GTDB taxonomy): Bacteria > Bacillota > Clostridia > Lachnospirales > Lachnospiraceae > JBHBQE01. The sequence goes on from JBHBQE010000020.1 coordinate 50,126, forward strand.
TTGGCTTTTGTAGGCTCTCTTTATACAGAAAAATGTCCTTATGACCTTGTCAGTGGATTAACTGAGAAAACTAGGGGATATTTAGAGGGATTAATGGATGTCCAAAAGCGTATTTATGGTTATTATTTTATTGAAGATTTATTAAGTGACGATATAATAAATGAATTTAAAGATTGTTTACCGAGGTTTTTTTCATTGCCTTATGGGAACTTTTTAACAGATAAGAGAACCATGGCTCAATTTTATATTGGCAATAAGATTTCAGCTATGGAAAGGGTGGAAACCTTTACAATGCTTGCAAAGCATTTTGATACTTACATATATACGGCAAGTGATACTCAAAACATACCGCATATTCATAATATGGGAACTGCAAAGACTCTCTCAGAAATGCCTATAATCTTTAATCAATCCAGGATAAATTTAAATATTACTTCGAAAATAATACGTACCGGTTTGCCCTTGAGGATATTTGACATATTAAGCAGCGGCGGATTTTTAATCAGCAATTATCAGGAGGAAATCCCGGAATTATTTGAACCGGGGGAGGAGCTGGTGGTGTATACTGATCTGGAGGAGCTTAAATATCTGGTGGGGTACTATCTGGACCATGATAGAGAGAGAGAGCGAATTGCAAAACAGGGTTTTATAAAATTAAGGGATAACTATACTTACGAAAAACAAATGGAGAAAATGCTTGCTCTGGCATTTGATTTGTAAAAATTATTTTGATATGGAAGCGAATTTCAACTGACTGAACTTTTTGGAATTGGATATATCTGTGAGATATCAGGCAAACGCATTGTGATTAGATAGCTGAGGAGGAATCTGTTGAAAATAGTTTTTTTGGACTGGAACTGCTTTAATAAAGAAGATACCATGGAAGCATTAGCTTCTATGGGACACAGTGTTATTAGATATATTGATACAGGCTATAATGATATACAAAATAAGGAATTTTTGGATAATTGCCGTAAAATGCTGGAAAGGGAACATCCGCAGATGTTCTTTTCCTATAATTATTTCCCTCTGGTGGCAGAGGCATGCCATTTAGCGGAGATACCCTACATTTCTTTTGTCTATGACAGCCCCTATACCTATGTATATTCCTATACTCTTATGTACCCTACTAATTACGTGTTTTTATTTGACAGAAGCTGGGTGGAAGAGTTTAACTCGGGAGGTCTTAAAAATGTGTATTATATGGTACTTCCGGGAAATGTGAATAAGGTTAGGAATCTGGAGAAAAGGGGATATGACATGAATAGAACAGTCTGTGACATTTCCTTTGTAGGAACCTTATATAATGAAGAGCACAATTTTTATGATAGGCTTATTGAAAAGGCGCCGGAGTATTTGCAGGGTTACTTATCCGGATTAATAGAGGCTCAGCAGAAGCTCTATGGAATGAACATTGTGGACTCTGCTCTGGAGAGAGATAGTATATATGATATGCTTATAAAGACCTTACCCATTGAAGATACTTCCAGAGGTATAGAGCCAAAAGTCTACCGATACAGCAATTATTTTGTCAAAAGAAAGATTACCCAGCTGGAAAGGCAAAATCTGCTTACAATATTGGGTGCAGGTTTTGGGAATAGATGGGATATAAAGCTTTTTACAGTGGATTTGAAATATAATCTTAAAGGTATTAAAAACATGGGAGTTACAGGATACGAAACGGAAATGCCCTTAGTTTTTAAAAACTCTAAAATTAACCTAAACATATCCCTTAGAAGTATCAATACTGGAATTCCCCTTAGGTGTATAGATATTCTCTCCTCTGGGGGCTTTTTACTCTCCAATTACCAAGGTGACTTAGCAACTGACTTTATTCCGGGAGAAGATTTTGATTACTTTGGAAGTCCCGAGGAAATGCTTAGTAAGTGTGAATATTACCTGTCCCATGAAAAGGAAAGGCTGGAGATAGCTTTAAACGGACAAAGAAAAATAGAAAAATATTATAGCTTTGAAGCTGTTTTCGGCAGGATATTTAATCTGGTATTTGGGGAATAAAAATAGAATTATAGGGAATGATCCACTAATAATCCGGAAAATCTGCTGGCAGCATAGGGGGCAAAAAATGATTTGCCGGGATTTTTATACTCTACAGTTACTTTATTGACATAGTCCAAAGGATTGATGGAAGTTTTTTTAGCTTGACGAAGTAAAGCATCCTTAAACTGATTAAGTGCTATAAATTCATTTTCGTGATTTTTGTTGTTAATGGTGTCGGAAAACTTTTCTCTATCAAGTTCTAAATAACCTTTGTTGTTTATATTTAGCCCAAGGCTTTGAAGTTCTTTTTCACTTCCTCTATACAATCCGCTCATTTCCATAAGAAGCTTTTTATCTCCACCTACATCTGCATATTTACTTCCCACAGTAAGGAAATTATTGTAGGCATTGGCAAGCTCCAAAACTGAGTCAGCGATAGCATCAGTGCTGGTTTTAAAGCCTATCTTTGCATCACCCTTGGTAGGGGCTTTAAGGGTTATCTCAAAGTCATTATTAATGGTAAAGGTATTTGATATGGAGGAACGCTCATTCCCATTTAATGTAAAGGAGGAGTTTTTTGCAGGGCTTTCCACTCTATCAATACCGAGAATGTCCATTTCTCTTTGAGAGGCATTGGCAGAGACACTTATTTTAAACAGATATTCCTCACTGGGAGAAAGACCGGTATTCTTTGAGGTTATAGAAATAGCAGAGGTTTCATTCCCCAGCTTAATCACGCTGGAGGAAAGAGGGATATCTGAGGTGTTTATGAGCCTTACAATTCTGTTTTGAACGTCAATATTCTTGTCATTTTCAAGCACGTTAAACTGAAACTCATATGAATTTGTAGGGGTATCCAAATCGAAGGTATAGGTGCCGGTTTCAAAGGCACGCTCATTCATAGGCAGGAAATTGCCTCTGTTAATCTGTGGGGTAGCTATAGAATTTATACCTATTGTAAACTCTTCACTGGATGGATTTTCTGAATTTCCAATATATTCCACATGGACGTTATCCTCCATTGAACTGGTGGCAACTCTTTTATGGAATATACTTTCCATATCGTCAGATTCCACAGTAAGGGAGGCAATAAGATTTTCAGTGCGCCTTGCCCCTTCTTTAAGGTCGATGGCAAACTTGGTAACATCATCCTGAGAAAGGTTAATTTTATACAGGGGAGATTCTTTATTGGCTTTGACAATATTATTATAACGCTTGCGAAGATCACTACGTTTGTGAGCGTCAAATCTGCTCTGTCTATCCTTTTCCAATGGATTGTAGTAATTGGATAGAATATGATTATAGATTTCTTTATTACTAATGATAGACATCGCTTCCCCTCCTTTCTTCCATGATAAACCTGTGGCACAATCCTTGTGCCGAGGGCAGAATATATCCACTTATAGTTACTATCATACTATCATAAAAAAATCAGCCTGTCACCTGCTAAATAGGATATTTTCTATAAAATTTTATCAATATATAGTATATTGTATATTAAAACACAGAAATGCAGATAATCCCACACTTTCAGGAGGTTGTATATGGAATATGATGTTTCAGTTATAGTGCCGGTATATAACGGAGAAAAGCTTTTGCCGAATACTTTGGGGAACTTGCTGAACCAAAGCAAGGATAGATTGGAAATAATACTGGTAAATGATGCCTCTACTGATAATTCGCTAAGGGTATTAAATGATGCTAAAGCTGCATTTCCGGACAGAGTGATTATTATTGATTTAAATGAAAACAGGGGTCCCGGATTTGCCAGAAATATGGGACTTCAGGCTGCAAGGGGAGAATATATAGGTTTTATGGATGCAGACGATCTGATAGATATATCCATGTATGAGAAATTATATTCTCTTGCCAGGGAAAATAACGCGGATATAGTAGATTCAGCCTATTTTAGAGATTCTACCCAAAAAGCATTGGTGCACTTTAGTAAAGAAAACCTTGGGGAACTTGACGATAAAAAGCGCGGAACATTAATAAGCTGTGGCGGATATAACTGTATGAAAATATTTAAAAAGTCCATGCTTGATAAATATAATATTACATTTAGGCCTGCCTATATACTTGAAGATATGGACTTTCTGGTGAGGGCGATTATTTGCGCAAAAAAAGTGAACGGTACAGAGGATGTGTTATACAGATATAGAGATACAGGAGGCTCTCTATCTAAGGAGGAAAATTTTTCCGGGTATATAAATGCCCAGAGAGAGGCTGCACTTGCCCTTGACCTGATTAAAAGAGAGTACAGCACCAAGGGTGCGGTTATAGAGGCAGTTAATTATATTATATTATCCATGTACAAAAATATTCTGGTTATGCTGGTGAAAAATCGAGGGAGAGTTTCAGATAATCTCAGAATGACTTTGCTTGCCAAGGTAAAAGAGGCAATAGGGGATCTGGCAAATATTAATCCGAGGGATAATAATTATGCTTCGGACAAATTAGACGAAGAGGAATTAAATTTAATTACTTTGGCAAACGTTGATGAAGCACAGCTTTTAAAATTGCAATAAATGCTAATAATTAATTGACAAATGCTATTCTGCGTGCTATTCTATCCTAGCTAAAGAGGCAGGAACTCTTTTTTTTGTGCACTGTTTTAATGAGCTAGATAGTTATTGTTTCTATTATAAACTACAGTAAATAAGAAATTATCGTTACCTGTCATAAATTTTGTTAGGACAGGAGTAGGAGGAGACCATGCGAGTAAGAATTACACTTGCCTGTACTGAGTGCAAGCAGAGAAATTACAACAGTACAAAGAATAAAACCACTATGCCGGATCGTCTGGAGGTTAAGAAGTATTGTCGTTTTTGCAAAAAGCATACAATACATAAGGAAACCAAGTAGGAGGCAATATGTCAGAGGCTAAACCAAAGATAAAAAGATTTACTGCACTTAAGACGGAATTTGCCAAGATATTTTGGCCGGATAAAGGCTCTGTTGCAAAGCGTTCCGTAGCGGTAATAATAGTCAGCGCTATAATGGGTGTTTTGATAGTGTTCTTTGATATGATAATTCAGTATGGACTTGACCGTCTGTTTAGTATATAGAGGAGTTTTAAATGGCTGAAGCACATTGGTATGTGGTTCATACCTATTCCGGGTATGAGGACAAAGTCAAAAAGAATATAGACATGGTTCGTAAAAACCGTGGTATTGAGGATCAAATTTTAGAAATCCGTGTTCCCATGCAGGATATTATGGAGGTGAAAAACGGAGCCAGAAAGCAGGTTAAAAAGAAAATGTTTCCTGGGTATGTTTTGGTCAATATGATTATGAACGATGATACATGGTATATAGTTCGCAATACCACAGGAGTTACAGGCTTTGTAGGTCCCGGAAGCAAACCGGTACCATTGGAGGACTCTGAAGTAGAGCCAATTGGCACCATGAATGATAATATCGAGATTACAACAGACCTCGTAGTAGGTGAGACTGTTTATGTAATAGGCGGAGTTTGGAAAGATACCACCGGTCAAATTCAAAGTGTTAATCAAAACAAGCAGACAGTTACAATTAATGTTGAGCTGTTTGGGCGTCAAACGCCGGTTGAGATAAGTTTTTCAGAAGTGGAACGTATGGATTAGCCTTGGGCTAGTCAGATATAAAGAGGAGGAAGTAATATGGCAAAGAAGATACAAGGATATATTAAGCTGCATATTCCGGCAGGCAAGGCTACACCGGCACCACCGGTAGGTCCTGCTCTTGGTCAGCATGGAGTTAATATAGTAGAATTTACCAAGCAATTTAATGCAAAGACAGCAGATATGGGAGATACAATTATCCCTACTGTTATTACAGTATATGCAGACAGAAGCTTTACATTTATTACAAAGACTCCTCCTGCAGCAGTTCTGATTAAAAAGGCTTGTAAATTAGATAAGGCTTCAGGTGAGCCAAACAGAAATAAGGTTGCTACCATAACAAAGGATCAGATTAAGGAAATTGCAGAAACCAAAATGCCGGATCTTAACGCAGCAGATGTTGAGTCTGCAATGCGTATGATAGAGGGTACGGCAAAATCCATGGGTGTAACCGTAGAATAGTGTAAATTCCCGAAAGGGTGCAAATATTAGTGGGAGGGGGAACCCGTCAGTACCACAGGAGGTAATTATGAAAAGAGGAAAGAAGTACACGAAAATACTTGAGTCCTACGATAGGGCAAAGGTATTTGAGCCTGATGAGGCAATCTCTCAGGTAAAGAGCAATGCTCAGGCAAAGTTTGATGAAACCATTGAGGTTCATATTAAAACAGGCTGTGACTCTCGTCATGCCGATCAGCAGATTCGAGGAGCAGTTGTATTGCCCCACGGTACAGGTAAAACTGTAAGGGTTTTAGTGTTTGCCAAGGCTGATAAGGTAGATGAAGCCCTTGCAGCTGGAGCAGATTTTGCCGGCGGTGATGAACTGGTTCCAAAAATTCAGAAAGAGGGTTGGTTGGAATTTGATGCGGTTGTAGCCACCCCTGATATGATGGGTGTAGTAGGTCGTTTGGGAAAGGTTCTTGGACCTAAGGGTCTTATGCCGAATCCCAAGGCAGGAACAGTTACTATGGATGTTAAAAAAGCTATTGAGGATATTAAGGCAGGTAAGATTGAGTACCGCCTTGATAAGGCAAATATTATCCATGTTCCCATTGGAAAGGCTTCTTTTTCGGCGGAAAATTTAAGGGATAACCTTAAAGCGCTTATGGATGCAGTTAATAAGGCTCGTCCCAGTGCAGTAAAGGGTACATTCCTAAAGAGTGTAACACTTGCACCTTCAATGGGACCTGCAGTTAAGGTTAATCCTCTTAAAGCTGTGGATATGTAATAAAGCGATTTATATTTAGCTTACAGCGGATTAATTATATAGAACTTTAAGTTAATTTTAAAACTAAATATAACTTATCACCGAAGACAGCCTGCAATATAAGTCACGCCGAGGGGATAGATATATAATATGATTTTGTGTATTTACCCCTATTGAAAGATAGGGGTTTTATTGATTAAGGAGGTGTAAATTTGGCCAAGGTAGAAGTAAAAAAACCAATAGTACAGGCCATAGCTGAGGACGTTAAAGGCGCCCGTTCAGTTGTTCTAGTTGACCATAGAGGTCTTACCGTGGAACAGGATACACAGCTTAGAAAGAAGCTTCGTGAGGCAGGAGTAGACTATAAGGTCAGAAAAAATACAATGATGAATCTGGCTTTTAAGGATACAGAGTTTGACGAGCTTTGCAAGGTTCTTGAAGGACCAAGTGCATTAGCTGTTTCCAAGGATGATCCCACAGTGTCGGCTAGAATATTGGCAAATTTTGCAAAGACAGCACCGGTTCTTGAGTTTAAGGCCGGAATAATTGAAGGAACATTTTATGACGCAGAGGGGATGAAGGCTATTTCCCAAATACCGAGCAGAGAGGAATTACTGTCCAAGTTGCTTGGAAGTCTGCAGTCACCTATTGCTAACCTTGCAAGAGTTTTATCTCAAATAGCAGAGTCAGACGGCTCTGTAAAGAGTGAAACAAAGGATGAGGATTCAAAAGAGGAGACTAAAGCTGAAGAAGCAGCAGAAGTAACCGCCGAGGAGACTAAAACAGAGGAAACTACAGAAACCACTGCTGAAGAAGTAAAAGCGGAAGGTGCTGAAGAAGAAACCAAAACAGAGGAATAGGCTGTTTAAAATTAATAGTAGATTAATATATAAAGGAGAGTAATTATGGCAATGTCAACACAGGAATTTATCGATGCAATAAAGGAACTTAGCGTACTTGAGCTTAATGAGCTTGTAAAGGCTTGTGAAGAAGAGTTTGGTGTATCTGCAGCGGCAGGTGTAGTAGTTGCAGCAGCAGGTGATGCAGGTGCTGCAGCAGAGGAGAAGGATGAGTTTGATGTAGAGCTTACTGACGTTGGTCCTAATAAGGTTAAGGTTATCAAGGTTGTACGTGAGCTTACCGGTCTCGGGCTTAAAGAAGCAAAAGAGCTTGTTGATTCTGCACCTAAGGTTGTTAAGGAGGGCGCAGATAAGGCTGGAGCTGAGGATATCAAGGCTAAGCTTGAGGCGGAGGGAGCAAAGGTTACTCTTAAGTAATTTATCCCCTCAATTTATAATGATTGTTAAATGGCATGGTCTTGTATCATGCCATTTATATAGGTAAATTTATTGGATTATTTAGAGCTTAGCTTTTTATTGGAAATAGTTGGCACCATAGCCTTTGCCTCATCAGGAGTTTTAGTGGGGATTGATAAGGATATGGATATATTTGGAATTGCAGTATTGGCATTAACCACTGCTGTGGGCGGCGGTATGATTAGAGATATTATGTTGGGGATCAATCCGCCGGGAATGTTTACCAATTCCATATATTCAATTGTGGCAATATTTACCTCGATTGCTATGTTTGTTTTCTTCTATTTTAAATCTCATTTGTATTCTAAGGATTTTTTAAAACGCTACAACAAATTGATGAATATACTGGACGCTATAGGTCTTGGTGTATTTACCGTGGTAGGTATTGATGCCGGAATAAAGGCAGGCTTTGGCGAGAACCCCTTTCTTCTGATATTTGTGGGAATGATTACCGGGGTAGGCGGCGGTCTTTTAAGGGATGTAATGTCCAAAGATATGCCTTACATTTTTATGAAGCATATATATGCAGTGGCTTCCTTTCTGGGTGCTGTGACATGTATAGTAAGCATTCGATATTTGGGACATAATTATGGCTTAGCCATTGGAGCAATACTGATTATAATAATAAGAATGGTTTCTACTGCCAGGAACTTAAATTTACCTAAAATTAAAAAAGACAGGCAATAATAAAAATATTGAAAAATTTTTTAAAAATACTTGACAAACAGATACTTTTCTTGGCATAATGAGCGGTGCACCGTTTATCGGAGAAAGGGTCTTTTTTGTCTATTTTTCCAAGGAAAATATCAGTAAATATGCGAGGTGAAAGCATGGAAAAATCTGTTTTACGACCGGTAAAATCTGGTAAGGGAATTAGAATGAGCTATTCCAGGCAAAAGGAAGTACTGGATATGCCCAACTTCATTGAAGTACAGAGAAATTCCTACCAATGGTTTTTGGACGTAGGGCTACGGGAGGCGTTTAATGATATTTCCCCAATTTATGATTTTAATGGGAAATTAAGCCTTGAATTCGTAGATTTTGAACTTTGCAGAGGCGAAGTTAAATACTCCATTAAGGAATGTAAGGATAGGGATGCCACATATGCCGCTCCCCTTAAGGTGAAAGTCAGACTCCATAATAAGGAAACCGGCGATATTAAAGAGCACACTATTTTCATGGGTGATTTGCCCCTAATGACTGACACCGGTACATTTATTATAAATGGTGCCGAACGTGTTATTGTAAGTCAATTGGTGCGTTCTCCCGGAATTTACTATGGAATAAACCACGATAAGGTGGGTAAGCGATTGTTTACCTGTCAGGTTATACCAAGCAGAGGAGCTTGGCTAGAGTATGAAACAGACTCCAATGATGTATTTTATGTACACGTTGACAGAACAAGAAAGGTACCAATTACCGTCCTGATTAGGGCAATGGGAGTCGGTACAAATAATGAAATCTTAGAGCTTTTCGGTGAGGAGCCAAAGATACTTGCCTCCTTCGCTAAAGATCCGTCAATAAATGAACAAACCGGCAAGGGCAGCTATGAAAGAGGAATATTAGAGCTGTACAAGAAGATAAGACCGGGAGAGCCTTTAAATGTGGAGAACGCTCAAAGCCTTATTGACTCCATGTTCTTTGACTCCAGAAGATATGATCTTGCCCATGTTGGTCGTTATAAATTCAATAAAAAGCTGGCAATGCACGCTCGTATTACAGGGCATACCTTTGCTGAGGATGTTGTAGATATCAACACAGGAGAGGTGCTGGCAAGTGCAGGTGAGGTGTGTACTTTTGAGCAGGCAGATACCATCCAAAATGCGGCTATACCCTATGTTTGGGTAAAGGCGGTATCTGAGGATAGAAATGTTAAGGTACTGTCCAATATGATGGTGGACCTGGCAGGGTTTGTGGACTTTGATCCCAAGGAAGTTGGTATTGAGGATCTTGTTTTCTACCCTGTTTTAGAGGGACTTTTAAAGGAGGCTGCCGGAGACAGCAAGCTCCTTAAGGAGCTTATTGCCAGAGATAAGGCAGATCTTATCCCTAAGCATATTACAAAGGAGGATATATTTGCCTCCATTAACTACGGTATGCACATTGAGTGGGGAATCGGAGTTGATGATGATATTGACCATTTAGGTAACAGACGTGTTCGTGCCGTGGGGGAATTGCTGCAGAATCAGTATAGAATTGGTCTTTCCAGACTTGAAAGAGGAGTTCGTGAAAGAATGGGTATTCAGGATGTGGAGGAGAGTACACCTCAGTCCCTGATTAATATTAAACCTGTTACTGCCGCAGTTAAGGAATTTTTTGGTTCTTCCCAGCTATCACAGTTTATGGATCAGAATAATCCTCTGGGAGAGCTTACCCATAAAAGGAGACTTTCAGCTCTTGGTCCTGGAGGACTGTCAAGGGATAGAGCTGGTTTTGAGGTTCGTGATGTACACTATTCCCACTATGGAAGAATGTGCCCAATAGAAACCCCTGAAGGACCTAATATCGGTTTAATTAACTCTCTGGCAAGCTATGCAAGGATAAATGAATATGGATTTATTGAGTCACCATATCGTGTAATTGACAGATCAGATCCGGAAAACCCCAGAGTTACCAATGATGTGGTATATATGACCGCAGATGAGGAGGAAGATTTCCATGTGGCTCAAGCTAATGCAGAGCTGGATGAAAATGGATATTTCCTGAGAAACTCTGTTTCCGGTCGTTTCCGTGAGGAAACCTATGAGTACGACAAGAGATTATTTGAGTATATGGATGTATCACCCAAGATGGTATTTTCTGTTGCTACAGGACTCATACCTTTCCTTCAAAATGATGATGCAAGCCGTGCTCTTATGGGGTCAAATATGCAGCGTCAGGCAGTTCCACTATTGGAAACAGAGGCTCCGATTATCGGAACAGGAATGGAAGGTAAGACCGCTAAGGATTCCGGTGTTACTGTTGTAGCTGAAAATGACGGAGTCGTTTCCCATGTGGAGGCAGACAGAATAGTTGTAAATAGAAGCGATGGTAATAAGGACACCTACTATCTTTCTAAGTTTATGAGAAGTAACCAGTCAAACTGCTATAACCAGAAGCCTATTGTTTTCACAGGAGATACCGTTAAAGCAGGAGAGGTTATTGCTGATGGTCCGTCTACTAAAGATGGAGAACTGGCTCTTGGACGAAATCCTCTAATCGGATTTATGACATGGGAGGGATATAACTATGAGGACGCTGTACTGATTTCTGAAAGATTGGTACAGGATGATGTATATACCTCCATTCATATTGAAGAATATGAAATAGACGCAAGAGATACAAAGCTTGGTGCCGAGGAAATCACAAGAGACGTACCGGGAGTTGGTGACGACGCATTAAAGGATTTAGATGAAAATGGAATTATCCATATTGGAGCAGAGGTACGTGCAGGAGATATATTAGTTGGTAAGGTAACCCCTAAGGGTGAAACAGATCTTACTGCTGAAGAAAAGCTTCTAAGGGCAATCTTTGGTGAAAAATCCAGAGAGGTAAGGGATACATCCCTTAAGGTTCCGCATGGCGAGCATGGTATTGTCGTTGATACTAAATGCTTTACCAGAGAAAATGGTGATGAGCTTCCGCCTGGAGTTGACCAGTCTGTTAGAGTATATATTGCCCAAAAGAGAAAAATATCTGTGGGTGATAAAATGGCAGGTCGCCATGGTAACAAGGGTGTTATAAGTCGTGTTCTTCCAGTGGAGGATATGCCTTTCTTACCTAATGGCAGACCTCTTGATATAGTACTTAATCCACTGGGTGTTCCGAGCCGTATGAATATTGGACAGGTACTGGAGATACATTTATCTCTGGCAGCCAAGGCACTAGGATTCTCAATAGAAACTCCTGTGTTTGACGGAGCAAGAGAGGTGGATATTCAGGATACTCTTGAGCTTGCTAATGACTATGTGAATATGGACTTTGATGACTTCAAGAAGAAGTACAAGGACGTATTAGATAAGGGAGTTATGGACTTCCTGTTTGAAAATATTGAGCATAAAAAGGAATGGGAGGGAGTGCCTATTTCCAGAGATGGAAAGGTTATGCTTAGGGATGGACGTACAGGTGAGGAATTTGCAGCACCTGTAACAATCGGACATATGCATTACCTCAAGCTTCATCATCTTGTAGATGATAAAATTCATGCTCGTTCAACAGGTCCGTATTCACTGGTTACTCAGCAGCCGTTGGGTGGAAAAGCTCAATTCGGTGGGCAGCGTTTCGGTGAGATGGAGGTTTGGGCACTGGAGGCCTATGGTGCAGCCTATACTCTCAGGGAAATACTGACAATGAAATCCGATGATGTTATTGGACGTGTTAAGACCTATGAGGCTATTATAAAGGGCGAAAATATTCCAGATCCGGGAGTGCCTGAATCCTTTAAGGTATTATTAAAGGAACTTCAATCCTTAAGCCTTGATGTTAAACTTTTAGATGAGTCTAATAATGAGGTTACATTGATTGAAACCAGTGAATATGGCAATACAGATATTAATGCCATTATTTCAGACAAGAATTTTGCCTTTGAAAGTCCCGGTTCAATTGAAGAAAAGGGCTTCCTTAAGCAAGAATATGATAAGGAAACGGGAGAATTCATTAATGTCAGTGATGATGAGGATGATGATCCCGACTTGTTAGATGAAGAATTTGAGGATAATTTTGAAGTAAGTGATATTGCAGCTTCTCTTGCCTCTGCTGACGCTCTTGATGAGTAAGCAGGCAGAGTACAGCAGTAAACAAGGTTATCTACAAAACGGTTAAGGTAAAAAGGAGCAGGAAATAATGCCAAGCTATGAAAAAAATGAATTAGCCAGTCCGGCAATTGAGTTTGATTCAATACAGATAGGTTTAGCTTCACCTGAGAAAATTCGTGAATGGTCAAGGGGTGAGGTTAAAAAGCCTGAAACAATAAATTATGTTAAGCTTAAACCTGAAAAGGACGGACTATTTTGCGAGAAGATTTTTGGACCTACCAAGGATTGGGAGTGCCGCTGCGGAAAGTACAAAAAAATTCGTTATAAGGGTGTGGTATGTGACCGTTGTGGAGTAGAGGTTACAAAATCCAGTGTTCGAAGGGAAAGAATGGGGCATATTGAGTTGGCGGCTCCTGTTTCTCATATTTGGTTTTTCAAAGGTATTCCCTCAAGAATGGGACTGATTTTGGACTTATCGCCAAAAATTCTGGAAAGAGTGCTTTATTTTGCCTCTTATATAGTTTTAGATCCCATGGATACTGCATTGTCCTATAAGCAGGTGCTTTCTGAGGCGGAGTACCAGGAGGCAAGAAGCAAATATGGAGATGAGTTTACTGTAGGCATGGGTGCCGAGGCAATCAAGCAGCTTCTTTGTGAAATAGATCTTGATGCTGAAATAGAGGCTTTGATGGAGGAACTTGCTACCAATACTTCTCTTCAAAAGCGTCCAAGAATAGAGAAAAGACTCAAGGCATTTAAGGCGTTTAAGGAGTCCAATAATGAACCCCAGTGGATGATATTAGATGCAATACCGGTTATTCCGCCAGATTTAAGACCGATGGTTCAGTTAGATGGAGGACGTTTTGCTACCAGTGATTTAAATGATTTGTACAGAAGAATCATCAATAGAAATAATCGTTTAAGAAAGGTGCTGGATTTGGGGGCACCGGATATCATTGTACGAAATGAAAAACGTATGCTTCAAGAGGCGGTAGACGCGCTTATTGATAACGGCAGACGCGGACGTGCAGTAACTGGTCCTGGCAACAGAGCGCTTAAGTCATTATCTGATATGCTTAAGGGTAAAAACGGAAGGTTTAGGCAAAATCTTCTGGGAAAACGTGTGGACTATTCAGGACGTTCCGTTATTGTTGTGGGACCTGAGCTTAAAATATATCAATGCGGACTTCCTAAGGAAATGGCATTAGAGCTGTTTAAGCCCTTTGTTATGAGGGAATTGGTAAAAAGAGGAGAGCAGAATATTAAGAGTGCCAAGAAAAAGGTAGAGCGTCTGGATAATCAGGTTTGGGATGTATTAGAGGACGTAATCAAAGAGCACCCTGTCATGTTGAACCGTGCTCCTACACTGCACCGTCTTGGTATTCAGGCTTTTGAACCTGTTCTTGTAGAGGGTAAAGCCATTAAGCTTCATCCCCTTGTTTGTACAGCTTATAATGCGGACTTTGACGGTGACCAGATGGCTGCTCACTTGCCGCTTACAGAAGAGGCTCAGGCAGAGTGCCGTTTTATGCTGTTGTCTCCCAACAACCTGCTTAAGCCCTCTGATGGCGGAGTTGTGGCAGTACCCAGTCAGGATATGGTTTTGGGAATTTACTATATGACTCAAGAGCGTGCAGGCGAAAAGGGTGAGGGTCGAGCTTTCCATGATGTAAGCGAAGCTATTATGGCATTTGACGGGGGTGATTTGTCCTTCCATGCCAAAATAAAGGTTAGACGAACAAAAACTTTGGCAAGTGGAGAGATTAAAAGGGGTATTATTGAAACCACTTTGGGGAGACTCCTGTTTAATGATGTGATTCCTCAGGATCTTGGTTTTGTTGACAGAAGCGATCCTGATAATGAATTTGCCCTTGAAATTGATCATTTAGTGAAAAAGAAAGACTTACAGAGAATCCTTGAGAGAGTAATGAATATCCACGGAGCGACAAAAACAGCAGAGGTGCTTGATGACATCAAGTCCATGGGATATAGATATTCTACACTTGCTGCTATGACTGTTTCCATTTCCGATATGAAGGTTCCTGACAATAAGGCTAAACTTATTGCAGAAACAGAAAGTGTTATTGAGAATATTACCAAGAAAGCGCGTCGTGGCATGCTTACTGAGGAGGAGCGTTATAAAAATGTTGTAGACGCTTGGGATAAGACAGACAAGCAGATTACAAAGGAGCTTATGAGCGGACTGGATTCGTATAATAATATTTATATGATGGCAGACTCCGGTGCCCGTGGTTCCGAGGCACAGATTAAACAGCTGGCAGGAATGAAGGGTAATGTACAGGATACTACAGGACGTACCATTGAGCTTCCCATAAAGTCCAATCTTCGTGAGGGACTTGATGTATTGGAGTATTTTATGTCTGCCCACGGTTCCAGAAAAACTCTTTCTGATACCGCTCTTCGTACAGCAGACTCAGGATACCTTACCAGACGTCTTGTGGATGTATCTCAGGAGCTTATTATCAGAGAGAGTGACTGTCATAGAGATGGTGAGGAAATGCCGGGAATGGATGTATATGCCTTTACCAATGAGGACGGAGATATTCTTGAGAGTCTGAAGGACAGAATTGTTGGCAGATTCACCTGTGAAACAATCTATGATAAGGACGGCAATGTAATTGTTGAGGAAAATCATATGATTACTCCTGCCAGAGCTGAAGAGGTTGTAAACCGTGGTGTTAGAGACGGTAAACCAATAGATAGAGTTAAAATTAGAAGTGTACTTAGCTGCCGCAGCAGAAAGGGTATTTGTGCTAAATGTTATGGTGCTAATATGGCTAGTGGACGTGCTGTGCAGGTAGGAGAGGCAATTGGAATAATTGCAGCCCAGTCAATAGGTGAGCCGGGTACACAGCTTACCATGCGTACCTTCCATACAGGAGGTATTGCAGAAAGCAATATTACCGGTGGTCTTCCCCGTGTTGAGGAGCTTTTTGAGGCAAGAAAGCCTAAGGAGAATGCTCTTGCCATAATCTCAGAAATAGATGGTATTGTGGATATTGAGGATTCCAGAAAGGTTATTGTTTCAAATAGAGAAACCGGAGAAAGAAAAGAATATCAAGTTACCTATGGTTCCCGTATAAAGGTGGCAGTGAATGATGAGATAAAGGCGGGCGATGCCTTGACAGAGGGACATGTATATCCCGCGGATATCCTTAGAATACAGGGACTTAGGGCTGTACAGGACTATATCCTTTCTGAGGTACAGAAGGTGTATAGAGCGCAGGGTGTTGATATTAATGACAAGCATATTGAGATTATTGTTCATCAGATGATTAAAAAGGTGGTTATTGGTGAGGCAGGAGACTCCACCTATCTCCCCGGTGAGCAGGTAGATTATCTGGAGCTTGAGGATATCAACAGAGAGCTTATAGAGCAGGGCAAGGAGCCGGCAACAGGAGATAGGGTACTGCTTGGTATTTCCAAGGCTTCTTTGGCTACAAACTCCTTCCTTTCAGCAGCCTCATTCCAGGAAACCACCAAGGTACTTACAGGTGCTGCTATTGAGGGCAAGGTCGATCCTTTGATTGGACTTAAAGAAAATGTTATTATTGGTAAGCTGATTCCGGCAGGAACAGGAATGAAGAGATACTCCAATATTAAGCTTAATTCTGACTATGATACAATAATGGCAGAAAAAATATCAAAAACAGAGGATTAGAAAAGAGTCAGATTATGGGCAATAAAATATTAAGTTTAATTTTAGCTTTGGTTATTATAGTAGGGATGACAGGCTGTGGAAAGGATTCAGATACTTCTGTTAAAAGCAGCGGCAATGAAAACGTTACAGCAAATACAGCTACTGAATTTGACGGTGAAAATTTTATTGTTGGATTTGACGCCGCATTCCCGCCCTATGGATATCTGGGGGATGATGGAGAATATACAGGACTGGACTTGGATTTGGCAGAGGAAGTTTGCAACAGAAATGGCTGGAAGCTTACCAGGCAGCCAATAGACTGGGATTTAAAGGATCAGGAATTATCCTCAGGTGCAATATCCTGTATTTGGAACGGATTTACAATGACAGGCAGGGAGCAGGAATATACATGGTCTGTGCCCTATATAGACAGCAGTATTGTAGTTGCAGTTTCAAAGGACTCAGATATAAACAGCCTTTCTGATTTAGCAGGCAAGGTGGTAATGACTCAGGCAGACTCCTCAGGACTTAGAGCGCTTACCAGCGAAGAGGCAGAGCAGGAGAACTTGGATTTGGCTGCCGGGTTTGCAGAGCTGCAGCAAATAGCAGACTATAATACCGCTTTTATGAATTTAGAGTCAGGTGCTGTGGATGCAGTAGTTGTAGATATTGGTGTTGCCTATGCCCAAATGAAGGCGAAAAAAGATGTCTTTAGAATGCTTGATGAAGAAATTGTTGTTGAGCAGTACGCAGTAGGCTTTGCAAAGGGTAATGATGAGCTTTGCAAAATGGTTCAGGATACATTGCTTGAAATGTATGAAGATGGCACTTTCATGGAGATAGTTAAAAAGTACGCGGATCAGGGCATAACTGAGGAAATGATTTGCCTGGGCAATAAAGAACAGTAAAATGGAACTTGGCATAATATTAAGCCAATTAGCGTCAGGAATGATGAGGAGTATCCTTATCTTTGTCCTGACGCTTTTGTTTTCTCTTCCGCTTGGACTGTTTGTAGCTTATTTAAGGGGACTGAATATTCCTTTTATAGAGTGGATAATGAGGGTATATATTTCCATTATGAGGGGAACACCATTAATGCTGCAGCTTTTGGTAGTATATTTTGCACCATTCTATCTATTTGGAATAAAGCTTACTACAGACTATAGGTTCTATGCTACGATAATAGGTTTTGTGATAAATTATGCTGCTTATTTTGCAGAAATATATAGAGGTGGTATTCAGTCCATTCCAATAGGTCAATATGAGGCTGCAAATGCCTTGGGATATAATAGGGCACAAACCTTTATAAGAATAATTTTTCCCCAAATGGTAAAAAGGGTGCTTCCGCCTGTTACCAATGAGGTTATAACTCTGGTTAAGGATACATCCCTTGCCTTTGTTTTAGCATATACGGAAATGTTTACGCTGGCAAAGCAGATAGCTGCGGCACAAACTACAATAATACCATTATTTATTGCAGGGCTGTTTTATTATATTTTTAACCTGATAGTTGCAGGGGCAATGAGCTATATAGAAAAAAGGCTTTCGTATTATGATATTTGAG
Organism: Lachnospiraceae bacterium; assembly: GCA_041776485.1. GTDB lineage: Bacteria > Bacillota > Clostridia > Lachnospirales > Lachnospiraceae > JBHBQE01. Next base: position 68,206 of record JBHBQE010000020.1, read on the forward strand.
ATTAAGAATGCAAAAAAAGGATTTGATGGCTTTGGTGTACTAAAGGATGTGTCGATTTCTGTGGATAAGGGAGAGGTGGTATCCATCATTGGACCGTCCGGCAGCGGGAAATCCACCTTATTAAGATGTGCCACCTTTTTGGAAGAACTGGATTATGGAAGTATCAGTTATATGGGCAAAGAGGTGGGTAAAAATTATCATGAATTCAATAAATATTTTGGTTTGGTATTCCAAAATTTTAATTTATTCCCACATTTAAGTATTCTTGAAAATGTTACCGACGCTTTGATTTGTGTTAAGAAAATGGAGAAAAATAAGGCTGTTGAAATAGGAATGTCCTGTCTTTCTAAAATGGACTTGCAGGATAAGAGCGGTTCCTACCCCTGTCAGCTTTCCGGAGGACAGCAGCAGAGAGTGGCAATAGCTAGGGCTTTGGCAATGGAACCTGAAATATTATTTTTTGATGAACCAACTTCAGCTCTGGATCCGGAGCTTACCGGAGAAATACTTAGGGTTATAAAGGAATTGGCAAAGGAGCATATAACCATGGTAATAGTTACTCATGAAATGAATTTTGCCAAAGAGGTTTCCGACAGGGCAATATTTATGGACGAGGGTGTAATAGTTGAAGAGGGAAATGCCAGAGATATAATTGATAATCCGCAAATGGATCGTACCAGGCAATTTCTAAGTATGTTAATGGATTAGTATGGAATACACTGTAAGCGAGGGATTTCTTCAGGCAGAGGAAAGGGACGGGTTTTTAGTCTCTGCTAAGATGAAAAGGGCATGGGCTGCAATGCTTAAAACCTGTCTGGAGATAGATAGGATTTGTAAAAAGTATAATATAAAGTATTTTGCCTCCTTTGGTACTTTGCTGGGGGCAATAAGACATAAGGGTTTCATTCCGTGGGATGACGATATAGACTTGGGCATGCTTAGAGGGGATTATATGAAGTTCTTGTCAGTAGCTCATGAAATTAAATTTCCATTTAATATTAAAAGTATATATACTAAGGATAAATTTTCTCAATATCATACAGTTGTATCTAATTCCAGAGAAGAAAAGCTTACATATAATAGAGATAGAATGAGAGATTTTTTTGGCTGTCCATTTATAGTTGGGATAGATATAGACTGCTTTGATTATGTGCCAAGGGATGAAAATGTTGATAAGCTTCAAAGGCTTATGTATTATATAGGCTATTCTCTAACTATGGATTATGAAAAAAAACGGGACACGGAGGAATATAAAAATCTCCTTTTTCAATTTAATTCCAGACTGGGAACAGACTTTGATATAAACAGTACCACATTTTTCAGAGATGTTAGTTTGGCAACAGATAAAATAGCCGGGTGGTGCGATGAAAGTCAGTCAGATACAGTAGTATATTATCCTCAGACGGCATATCTGCCCAATCAGGTACAGGTGCCAAAATCCTGTTATGATGATGTAATCTATGTTGATTTTGAAAATATAAAGATCCCTGTACCCGGAGAATATGATGAAATTTTAAAAAGGTATTATGGTAATGAATATATGGTACCGTTACATGCAGCCTCAGCCCATGAATATCCCTTTTACAAAGGGCAGGAACAATATTTTAGATTTCTTGGGGAGGAAATTGAAGATTAAATGAAAGCCTTATTATCCATATAATATATAAATTCCAAAAAGAATTATATGGTTAAAATTTATTTATTTTATAGCTGTTTCTTTAGATAGGTTTCCTCAAACTCCTTAGCAGATACAGGTTTCCCATAATAGTAGCCTTGTATTTGATTGCAGTTAAGATCCATAAGGATATCCCTTTGCTCTGCAGTCTCAACGCCCTCTGCAATAGTATAAATATTCAGAGCCTCAGACATCATTATAATAGATTTTACAATCATCTTTTCATTTTCATTATTGGTAATATTATCAATAAGCTCCTTAGCAATTTTAAGCTTTCTGATTTTAAAATGCTTTAAATAGCTCAGGGAGGAGTACCCTGTGCCAAAGTCATCTATACTGGTGCTTATGCCGAGATTATTCAGCTCACTAAATATACTGATAATACTTTCCTCAATACCCATGATGGAGGTTTCAGTCAGCTCAAGGTCAAGCCAGCTATATTTAATATTATTTTCCTGAATCTCCCTTTGAATATCCTCCATGAAGGAATAGGTACTTATATATTTGGGTGATATATTTACAGCCATTTTTAAGTCAAGATTATATTTTTCATTCCAGTCCTTAATTTGCTTAATGCACTTAGTAATCGTCCACTTTATTATATGTATAATAATATCGCTGCGCTCTGCTATAGGGATAAATTCCCCGGGAGATACAAAGCCTAATTGAGGGTTGTTCCATCTGATTAGCGCCTCCATCCCGACAAGTGCTTTCCCGTCAGTGGTAAATTGGGGCTGGAAGTTCATATAAAATTCACTGTCATAGTCTATTGTAGTCAAAAGGGATTCTATATTTACTTCCCTAGTCAGGCTTGCGTATATTTCTTCATTATAAAATTGATATTTAATTTTATTATTTTTAGCAACCTTACAAGCATATTCAGCATTGCTGAGAAGCTCTGCGTGGGTTGTGTGTTTATCAGAATATAAATCATAGCCTACAGCCACTTCAATTTTTACTCTGACTTCATCAAATACAATCTCCCTTTGCAGTGTATTCATTATATGCGTGCCAAGGGACTGCATATCTGAAAGCTCCATGGAATTATTGCTTATTAAAATTGCAAACTCATTTGAGTCGGTACGGTATACACTGCCCTCTGAGAACATATCCTTAAGTTTATTGGCAACATAAATCAATATTTTGTCTCCGGTGTTATGACTCATCATATAGTTTATGTTTTTGAATTTCAGTATATCTATGATTATCACAAGAGAATCATACTTTTCCTTGGGATTATCGTAGGTATAAAGAGTTTCCAGCAGGCAGCGTCTGGAGCCGGTGCCTGTTAATAAATCCTTATTGATAATGGTTAGTACCATTTCGTGATTTTCTTTTAATTCGGCGGTTCGCTCAGCTATCTTTTTTTCTAATTCTTCTTCGATTTTACGATGTTGGCTTATGGCTTCTCTGCTTTTTAGATAATTCTGATAATTAATGCTTATAGCCAAATATATGGTTATACAATATGAGATTATAAGGGAATTATTTGCAGAAATTACATTAAGCCTATACAGAATCATATCAATTCCTGCAATTATCAGTAAAGCAACTGTTATAATTACACTCCTTGGGTAAGTCAGGTTTTGAATATCTTCATTTTCATTTGCCTTACCGCGTCTTGATTCACAAAAAATGGATATTGAAAAAAGCATTGGAGAAATCATATACATTATATCCATATAGTTGCCTGTGATATATTTCCCTGACAGAGAGGTAAGTGTAAAAAGCAGTATTCCCAATAAATTTATTATGGCAGTATAATTTCTGAAATTCTTATAAATCCAGGGTATAGTTAAAATTGCGGTAAAAAGTATGAGAACATCTGAAAATACGGATATGGTGTAAAAAATATAAAACTCAGATATTCCGTTAATTTTGCCGAGAGTAACATCCACAGCAGCTTGAAGAAGGAAATATGAAGCAACTGTAATTGCCAGTAAATCTAAGAGCAGTTGTTTTTTTTGCGATTGGGGTGTATGCTTGAATAAAGAATATATAAAAGCAATAATTATGAATACAGAGGCAAGCTCATTAATGGCAAGGCTAATTGAAATAATAAAGCTTTTTGGAAAAAGATAATCATAGACAGCTAAAGCAATATCACTAGCCAACCACAGTGCCACATACAGCAGTATATATATGTAAAAAAATCTTCTTCTCTCGGGCACTTTCCCGATGTGACAGGATAAAAATATCACAATAAGCGCAGAGTGCAGTATAGAAAATACATCTGCATAAACAGAGTTTTTTTGGACAACAAAAAAAATATATCCCAAAAAAACGAGAAATATACCAACAAATATAAAAAGTGATATTGATATTTTTTTCATATTTGAAATCATACCATAATTATACTATCCCTTACATGTCATTAAATCAAGATATAATTTGAATATATTTTATTTTCATTATTTTAAATAGTGATTTTGTAATAGCAGGTTTTTATAAAAAAATTTTGGCGAATATAATTTATTATTGCATTTTGCAACGCAATCCATCATAATGTACAAATGCTATATCATGATATTTTAAATGTCGTGAGGTAGTGTTTTTGTATCATTACAATTGTATATACTGTTTTGGAAGGAGCAGCAATGAAGCAAAAAAAGGCAAATGCACCTGCAGGAAAGGGTAACGGAACAAAATTTACCCATAGTATAGGCTTCACTGTAGGCGTAGTAATTTCAGCGATGTTGCTCGTTATACTTGGGGCAAAGAGTACATACGATGTTTATACGTCTTTTTCTTCAGCGATTAAGTATAACGAGGAGATTGGTCTTAACGAATCAAGGGTTTTTGCAAGGGACATAGAAAAGGAGCTGAAGGCGATATATGCCTCAGGCGACAATTTGGTCGATATTCTTGAAAATACTATGAAAATAGTCCCAATGGAAAACAGAAGCAGAGATTTGGTAGTCAGCAACGTACTTTCCGTAGCGGCGAGCAATCCTGTCATATATGAGGTTGCCGTGCATTTCCAGCCGAATGCCTACGATGGCAAGGATGAAATGTTTGTTACGCCGGAAAACCCCTCAGGCATTCTCTCCATATATGGAACCGAAGATGGCGAAATCAGCCTGACAGACGAGATTATTGGTGCTGAATGGTATGCTCAGATTATTGCAGAGGGGACTGCCAGGTTGCTTAATCCCTACAGCCATGGGGATCACATACTGGTCAGCTATGCGATTCCCATAAAGAGTAATGAGGTGACTGTAGGTGCAGTAGAGCTGGATATTGATGTTACAAGCCTCCAAGAAAAGATAGAGAGTATTGCGGGAACCGATGTAACCCTTGGGCATGGCGCACTTTTTTCAGGAGATGGAGATGTAATTGCAAATTCTGCAGACAGAGAAACTATCTTGAAGAATATGAAAGAACTAAATCCTGCATTAATGGATACCATAAGTAAGGCTGCCGGTCAGGAAGAGATGATTTTCAGGGCAAAGTCTACTACCACCGGTAAAGACTCGGAAATGATGTTCATACCTGTTACCGGTCCTGCGATGGAAAAGTCCTGGGTATATACTTCTATAACTCCAATTGATGTATTTACTGCACAGGCTCGCACAGTGGCAACAATAGGGATTATACTGAGTATTTTAACAATACTTATAGTTGGCGGTACCGTATTTATTATTCTTATAAAAAAGGTTGTAGAGCCTATTTCTTTAATAGAGAGTGCTTTAGGAAAGTTTGCCGATTATAATCTGAATGTTACAGAGGAGGCAGCTAAGGGAGCCAAATATTTAAATGCGAAAAATGAAATCGGTGCTGTTATGAGAGCTGTAAATAAACTGCATCAAAACCTTACGGGAATTGTAACTAATATTTCACTGCACTCACAAAATACTGCGGCAACATCAGAGGAGCTTACCGCTACGGCACAATCCACAGCCAACTCTGCACATCAGGTATCTCAGGCGGTTACCAATATTGCCGAGGGTGCAAGCTCTCAGGCAGAGGATACCCAATCTGCAGCGGGTTCTGTGGAAAATTCAGATCAGCTGCTAAAGAATATGCTTGGCATATTAGAGGAGCTTACCAATGCTACTGATATCATTATGCAGAGTAAGGACGAGGGGAATGAGAGCCTGCAGGCATTAATCCAGGCAGTTGCAGCCAATAGCAGTGCCGCTAAGGAAATCAACGACACAATAATAAAGACAAATGAGAGTGCAGAGCAGATTTCCAAGTCAGGTGAGATGATTCAGTCTATATCAGATCAAACCAACCTTCTTGCGTTGAATGCAGCAATTGAAGCGGCCCGTGCAGGTGAGTCCGGTAAGGGATTTGCAGTAGTTGCAGATGAGATTAGAAAGCTTGCGGAACAGTCTGCCGGATTTACAGAGGAAATTAGGAATACAATCGGTGACCTTAAGGTTAAGACTGAAAATGCTGTAAATACCATGAAGGATATTGCAGAGATTGTTAAAACTCAGGATGAAAAGATTAAGGAAACTGAAGAGAAGTTTGATAACATTTCCGCGTCTGTCGACAGAACCAAGGAGGTTCTTAGGGTATTAAATGAGTCCTCTAAGAAGATTGAAGAGGAGAACAGTAATATCGTAAGAGTTGTGGAGAATCTTTCCGCATTATCTCAAGAAAACGCAGCTACTACCCAAGAGGCAAGTGCTTCAGTGGATACCCAGGTTCAGTCTATTGAGGATATTTCCAAGGCTTCTGAGGGATTGGCACAAATTGCCACAGAACTTCAGGAAGAGGTGTCTAAGTTTAGTCTATAGAAACATGGATAATTTTAGTAATATATGAAAATAACTACCCATCTGGGTAGTTATTTTTATGTGGCAAATTATAATGGTGGGTAAATAATTATTTTTTATTTCTTATTTTATCAAGCTCATGCATATTATCCACTTCGATAACCTCTATGCCTTTTTCGTCAAGTCTTTTCCTGAATACAGCAATTCCCATATATGCCATAAAGATTGATACAATAGGGTTGATTAAATTAAGGAAAGCATAAGGGAAGTAGGCAAAAGTGCTGACGCCCAAAGTAGCAGACTGGTAAGCCCCACATCCATTCCAGGGAAACATAGGAGACCACAGAGAGCCGCCGTCCTCAAGTGTCCTTGAAAGATAATATCGTTCGAGTCCCATTTCATCATATACCTTGTAAAACATTCTTCCGGGAATAATATTTGCAAGGTATTGGTCAGTTAATACAAAGTCACAAAGGATACCTGTTATGATAGTTGTAGTAACAAGACTTCCGACAGAGTGAACAACCTTAACCACCTGCTCTAACAGTACATCAGTAAATTTAGCCTGTTCAAGAATCCCGCCAAAGCAAAGGGCAAATATAATGAGAGAAATTGTCCAAAGCATATTATTTACACCGCCTCTTGTTAAAAGTTTATCTACAACATCAACGCCTGTTTCACCAACATATCCGTTTTGGAGGGTATCTATAATGGTAAACAGATTTGCAGATTGGAAAATTGCCGCGAATACGCAGCCTGTAGCAGCAGCCAATAGCAGTGAAGGGATAGCAGGAACCTTTTTAATAGCGGTTACAAGCACTACCACAGGAGGAATAAGAAGCCAGGGTGAAATATTAAAGCTATCGGCAAGTGCCCCTTTGATTATTGTAATATTTTCTAAATTGGCAGAGGAAGAATCAAATCCAAGACCAATAAAAAGATAAATTAAAAGTGCAATTATAAAGCCTTAATTGTAAATGAATTTTAGCCAATATTGATTATAATGATGTAAATTATGTGCCAGATTATATAAAATTATATTTAAATGCTGTCATATAGCAGAATTATCCTGTTTTACATTTTCTGCAAGAACTACAGGTCTTTCAATTATAGTTTTAAGCACTCTAATATTATTGGGACAGCCTTCTTGCGATATTAGTAATGCTTCCTGATTATTGTATTGACAGGGAGATTATAACATGTCAGAGAATATATGAAAACTGTGGGAAAATTAAGTCATAAATGGGGTACAGCATGATAAAACATGCTTTAAACATACTGTCTGCAATATAGTTAGCTTCACTATAGTATGATAATATATTGCAAAGGTGACAAGTAAAATGCTAAAATAATTAAGTAGTATTTATTGCATAAAATGTAGCCTATGGGAGGAATTATGAATTCTAGTGATAATATTCGTGAGAAAGAATTTCAAAATAAACTAACATATTTATCGTTTTGCCTAGCTGTTTTAGTGGTTGTAAAGCATGCGATAAATGTAGATGTGTATGAATTGTCTAGGGGGGGTAAGGCTCATTCAGGAATTCATAGGAAGCTTTACCGATGCTTGTGTTCCAACATTTTTTGTAATATCTGGATATAGATATTTCGTAAATTTCAGTTATAGTAAGATAATAAAAAAGTACAAAAGTAGATTTTCCAGCATATTTATACCAAGTTATACCATACGTTGTGGTTATTGAGAGTTTTGAAAAAACCGGTAAAACCAGCGCAAAACAAGCATTACAAAGGAGTTTAAAGCTTATGACAAAACTGCTATTCATCTGCCACGGAAACATATGCCGTTCACCTATGGCGGAGCTGTATATGAAACATATCGTTGAAGAAAGGGGTTGCCGGGATGATTTTCAGATTGATTCCTGTGCTGCCACAAGGGATGAAATTGGGAATCCTATTTATCCGCCAATGGCGAAAAAGCTGAGAGAAAATGGAATAGATCCTTCAGGTAAGCGAGCCAGATATTTTAATAAAGCAGATTATGATTATTTTGACTTGCTAATTGTTATGGACGAGGAAAATATTAGAGACTTAAATTATATTCTGGGGCATGATAAGGATAATAAAATTCATTTACTAATGGAATACGCAGGAAAGCCCAATACCCCGGTTTCAGATCCCTGGTTTACCAGAGATTTTGACAGAGCTTGGGATGATATTGCATTAGGCTGTGATTCTCTTCTAAATACTATATTAAACAAATAATTGTTAGCACTCTATTGACGTGAGTGCTAATTCGTGATACACTTCCCTTAGATTAAATATTAGTTGGGTGTTTTATGGCACCCAACTGCAGCAAAATAACCACCATATGCAGTGAGATTATGTACCGTAGCACAAAGCAATTACATAATTAATCAGCGGTTGTGTTGTAAAATCCTGACAGGGATGACCGCTTCCTTGGCAGGCAAAAATACAACTGCACCATACGTTCACGTGTGTATGTGAAATATATTATACGAGGAGGTATATTATGAATATTAATAAATTTACACAAAAATCCATAGAAGCAATTGATAAATGTGAAAAAATAGTGTCTGATTATGGTAATCAGGAGATTCTGCAGGAGCATTTTCTTTTTGCCCTTATCACTCAGGAGGAGGGGCTTATTCCCAGTTTGATAGAAAGAATGGAAATCAATCTTTCTTACTTTATTAACTCTGTGGAAACAAAAATCAGTGAACTGCCAAAGGTATCGGGAAGTGTACGCCCCTATATTGGCGGTGATTTAAATAACCTGCTTATTCATGGTGAGGATGAAGCAAAGGCTATGGGGGATGAATATGTTTCCGTTGAGCACCTGTTCCTCTCTATGATTAAATACCAGTCAAAGGGAATAAAGGAGTTATTTAGGGAATTTGGCATTACCAGAGACAGGTTTTTATCTGTGCTTAGTCAGGTTAGGAAAAACCATAGGGTAACCAGTGACAATCCGGAGGCTATTTACGACACTTTGGAAAAATACGGCTATGATTTGGTTAAGAGAGCTTCCGATGGAGAACTTGACCCTGTAATCGGCAGGGATAGTGAAGTAAGGAGTATCATCAGGATTTTAAGTAGAAGAACCAAGAATAATCCTGTGATTATCGGTGATCCGGGCGTAGGGAAAACTGCGGTAGTAGAGGAGCTTGCCAGGCGAATTGTAACAGGGGACGTACCTCATAATCTCAAGGATAAGAGATTATTTGTATTGGATATTGCCTCATTGTTGGCAGGCGCCAAATACAGGGGTGAGTTTGAGGAAAGGCTAAAGGCGGTAATAGATGAAATAAGAAAAAGCGAAGGGGAGATTATACTCTTCATTGATGAACTCCATACTATTGTTGGAGCAGGCAATAATGAGGGAGCGATGGATTTGGGCAACATGCTTAAGCCTGCCTTGGCACGTGGGGAACTTCATTGTATAGGTGCTACCACATTAGATGAATATAGAAAATATATCGAAAAGGATCAGGCGCTGGAAAGACGTTTTCAGCCGGTTATGATTTCTGAGCCTGGTGTAGAAGATACAGTTTCTATTTTAAGAGGATTAAAGGATAGGTATGAAATCTATCATGGAGTAAAAATTAAGGATACAGCCTTAGTCAGTGCAGCTGTGTTGTCAGATAGATATATTACAGATAGATATTTGCCGGATAAGGCAATTGACTTGGTAGATGAAGCCTGTGCTTCTATAAAAACCGAGCTAAATTCCATGCCGGAGGAACTTGATGAGTTAAATCGCAGGGTTATGCAACTGGAGATAGAGGAAACTGCATTAAAAAAGGAAAAGGATAAGCTTTCAGAGGGCAGATTGTCTGCGTTGCAAAGGGAGATAGCCGGCTTAAAGGAGGAGCTTACCTTCAAAAAGACCCGTTGGGAAAATGAGAAAAATGCTGTGGACAATGTATCTAAGCTAAGAGAAGAATTGGATAAAATAAAGACGGATATTGATCAGGCAAAAAAGAATTATGATCTGGATAAAGCAGCAGAGCTTCAATACGGCAGATTACCGGAGATAGAAGCGAAGCTTAGGCATGAGGAGACACTTTTAAACCAAAAGGATATTTCTCTTGTAAGGGAGATGGTTACCGAGGAGGAGATTGCAGAGATCGTATCTAAGTGGACAGGAATACCTGTTTCTAAGCTGAATGAATCTGAAAGAAATAAGATATTAAACCTTGAGGATGAGCTTCATAAAAGGGTTGTGGGACAAAATGAAGCAGTTAAAAGGGTTACAGAAGCAATAATCCGTTCCCGCGCGGGGATAAAGGATCCAAGTAAGCCTATAGGCTCATTTATTTTCCTGGGTCCTACCGGAGTAGGAAAAACTGAACTTGCTAAAAGCCTGGCAGGGTTTCTTTTTGATGATGAAAATAATATGGTCAGAATTGATATGACGGAATATATGGAAAAATATTCTGTATCAAGGCTGATTGGAGCGCCGCCCGGATATGTGGGTTATGATGAGGGCGGACAGCTTACTGAGGCAGTTCGCAGACATCCCTATTCGGTAGTACTTTTCGATGAGATTGAAAAGGCGCATCCTGATGTGTTTAACCTGCTTTTACAGGTGTTGGACGACGGTAGGATTACAGATTCTAAAGGTAAAACTGTAGACTTTAAAAATACCGTTATAATTATGACTTCAAATTTAGGTTCTCAATATATATTAGAGGGCATAGATGATAGCGGAAATCTTAACGAGAAATATGAAAGCATGGCATTAAGCGAGTTACATTCGTATTTTCGTCCGGAGTTTTTAAATAGAATTGATGAGATTATTCTGTTTAAGCCGCTTTCTAAAGATAATATCAGAAATATTGTTAAGCTTTTATTGGATGACTTGAATGCAAGGTTAAAGGATAGGGATATTGTAGTGGAGCTTACAGATAAGGCTTTGGAGTTTGTTATAGATAACGGTTTTGATCCTAAATTCGGTGCAAGACCCTTGCAAAGATATATTCAAAAAAATATTGAGACCTTGGCGGCAAGGGCAATTCTGGAGGAAAGGGTAGGTGAAAATGGATTAATCAAGATAGGAGCAGAGAATTCGGAATTCAAATTATTATAATGAAATGGCACCATGCCATTGTAAAAATACAGCAATATCCTTTTTATTCACATTACTTAAATAAAATGCTAAAATAAACAGGTATCTTAATAATTTCCATGAAGAAGGAAGATAGTAATGAGAAAAACAAAGATTATATGTACTCTGGGGCCTGCCACAGACAAGGAAGAAATCCTTTTACAGCTTGTTAAGGAGGGGATGGATGTAGCCAGATTGAATTTTTCCCATGGCACCTATGATGAGCATGCCAATAGGATTAGAGAGGTTCGTGCAGCTGCTGAAAAGGTTGGAAGAAGCATAGCTGTGCTATTAGACACAAAAGGCCCTGAGATTAGAACGGGCAGCTTTAAAGATGGCTCTGCTCAGCTTGTTCAGGGTGAGACTTTTATCCTTACACCCAATGAGGTAGAGGGAGACGAAACCAGATGCAGCATTACCTACAAGGGGCTTAGTCAGGATATAAGGGTTGGCAGTACAATTCTTTTAGATGACGGCTTAATAGAGCTTACTGTTACAGCAGTAGAGGGAGAGGACGTAGTCTGTAGAATAGAAAACAGTGGAGTCATTAAGGATAAAAAGGGGATTAATATTCCCAATAGCCATATTCGTCTGCCCTATTTATCTGAAAAGGATAAGGAGGATATTTTATTCGGTATTTCTCAGGATGTGGATATTATCGCCGCATCCTTTGTTAGAACACCGGAGGATGTGAGTCAAATAAGACGCTTCCTTGCTAAAAACGGAGGCGAAAAGATTATGATTATGTCAAAAATCGAAAACAGCGAGGGTGTGGAAAATATTGACGACATAATTGATGAAAGTGACGCTATAATGATTGCCAGAGGCGATTTAGGAGTTGAGCTTCCAGCCGAAGAGGTTCCCGTAATTCAAAAGATTATTATTAAAAAGGTATATAATGCAGGAAAGGTTGTTGTAACGGCAACTCAAATGCTTGATTCCATGATGAAACAAAAACGTCCCACCAGGGCTGAGGTAGCAGATGTTGCTAATGCTGTATATGACGGAACCAGCGCGGTTATGCTGTCGGGGGAAACGGCAGCAGGCGCCTATCCTGTAGAGGCATTAAGGGCTATGGCTTTAATTGCAAGAAGAACAGAGGATGATATTGATTATGTGGAGAGGTTTATTAAATTGCCAAAGGGTAAAAAGCTTGATATTACAGAGGCAATATGTCATGCTACCTGTACCACTGCTTACGATTTGGAGGCAAAGGCGATTGTTGCAATAACCACGTCAGGAAGAGCTGCCAGAAGAATTTCAAAATACCGTCCTGCCTGTATGATTATCGGAGCTACAGTAGATCCTAAGGTACTTAGACAGCTTAATCTTAGCTGGGGGGTCAGACCCATACTGCTGGAGGAAAAATCAGATACTACGGAATTATTCTTTCATGCGACTCAGTGTATAAAGGCAGAAAATATATTGGATTCAGGGGATCTTATGGTGATTACCTGCGGACTTCCGCTAAGGCATAGCGGCACAACAAATATGCTTAAGGTGCAGGTGGTAGAATAAACATAAAATGGATTTTTTCGAATATGCCAATTTAAAGGCTAAGGAAAAGGACTCACCCCTAGCCTATAGGCTGAGACCAAAAACAATAGATGAAATAATAGGACAAAAGCATATTATCGGAAAGGATAAGCTGCTTTATCGTGCCATAAAAGCAGATAAGCTTAGCTCAGCAATATTTTATGGTCCTGCCGGTACAGGAAAAACTACTCTTGCCAGAGTTATTGCCAATACTACTAAGGCTGTTTTTGCTCAGGTTAATGCCTCTATATCAGGGAAAAAGGATATGGAAGAGGTGGTTAGACAGGCGAAGGAAGCTAAGGCGATGACAGGTAAAAAAACCATTTTATTTGTTGACGAAATCCACCGCTTCAATAAAGCTCAACAGGACTTTTTATTGCCCTATGTGGAGGATGGCACCATTATTTTAATTGGCGCTACTACAGAAAACCCCTATTTTGAGGTAAATCAGGCGTTATTGTCCAGATCCTTAATCTTTCAATTAGAGAAATTATCCAGGGAAGACTTAATTTTAGTTATTGACAGGGCAATGAGCACCGAGGGCGGTATGGCATTGCACAATGCCAAAATCACCGAGGAAGCAAAAGAGTTTTTGGCGGATTTTGCAAATGGTGACGCCAGATCAGTGTTAAATGCAGTGGAACTTGGTGTTCTTACTACAGAACCGAATTCAGAAGGTGAAATAATAATAGATATAGATGTGGCAAAGGAGTGCATTCAAAAGCGAGGGATTAATTATGATAAATCTGCTAATGCTCACTATGATACAGTAAGCGCTTTTATTAAGAGCATGAGAGGTTCAGATCCTGATGCGGCAGTATATTATTTGGCTCGTATGCTTTACGCCGGAGAGGATATTAGATTTATTGCCAGAAGAATGATGATTTGTGCCTCAGAGGATGTGGGGAATGCGGATCCTATGGCAATGCTGGTGGCAAGCTCTGCAGCTCTTGAAGTTGAACGGGTTGGTATGCCGGAGAGCCAGCTTATTTTGGCTCAGGCAGCTATATACATTGCAGCTGCGCCTAAATCCAATGCCTGTACCAATGCTGTTTTTGCAGCTGCCGAAGCAGTGAAAAACAGTGGGAATTGTGAAGTCCCGCCTCATTTGAGGGACGGACATTACAGCGGAGCAAATGAATTGGGGAATGCCATAGGATATAAATATGCTCATGAATATGATGAGCATTATGTGGCACAACAATATTTACCTGATGAGTTAGAGGGGAGCAGATTTTATATTCCTACTGATATGGGAAACGAAAGAGAAATTAAGGATAGATTAGACAGATTCAGAAATCGAAAGGACAAAGAGAATGGAATCTTATAGTGAGTTAACAAGAGAAGAACTTAATAAAGAAAAGGAACTGCTAGAGGCAGAATATAAGGAAATTCAAGGGAAAGGGTATTCTCTTTCCATGGCAAGGGGAAAGCCGGGACCTGAGCAGTTTAATATATCCAATGAGCTTTTAAATTCACTTACGGCAGAGGATATAGAGGAGGCTATAAGTAATGGGGAGGTAGATCCAAGAAACTATGGTGGACTTCTGGGGCTTGATTCAGCCAGAGCGCTTCTGGGTGGTATAGTGGGTCAGGACATTGAGCATACCTTTGTAATGGGGAATTCCAGCTTAAATATAATGTACGATATGATTTCCAGGGCATATAGCCACGGCATTATGGGAAATGCCCCATGGAAAACTTTGCCCATGGTAAAATTCCTATGCCCATCACCCGGATATGACAGACATTTTGCCATTAGTGAATATTTTGGTATGGAGCTTATCAGCATTCCCATGACACAAGATGGTCCCGACATGGAAATGGTAGAGGCAATGGTATCAAGAGATGAAGCTATAAAAGGTATATGGTGTGTGCCAAAGTTTTCCAACCCTCAAGGCTATGTATATTCTGATGAGGTGATAAAAAGATTTGCAAAATTAAAGCCGAAAGCAAAGGATTTTAGAATATTCTGGGACAATGCCTACTGCGTTCATTACCTGTATGAACCTGTGGAAATTTTAGACATTGTTAAGGAAGCAGAAAATGCGGGAAATCCTGATATAGTATATGAGTTTATGTCCCTTTCTAAGGTTACTTTTGCCGGTGCAGGTATTTCTGCGCTAATAAGCAGTCCTGAAAACATAAAGGATGTTCAAAAAACCTTTTCAATGAAAACTATAGGCTATGATAAAATCAACCAATTAAGACATGTAAAATTTTTTAAGAAACCGGGTTCGCTTCATAAACACATGGAAAAGCAGGCAAATTTTATCAGACCTAAATTTGAAGCAGTAATGTCTGTTTTGGACAGTGAGCTTAAGGAGGCAAATATTGGCAGTTATTATAAGCCAAAGGGAGGGTACTTCATTGCTTACAAAACCTTTTTTGCCTCTGCAAAGCGTGTAGTTGAGCTGGCAAAAAATGCAGGTATGGAAATGACCAAGGCGGGAGCCTGTTTCCCATATGGCAATGATCCTCAGGATGCCTATATTCGTATTGCGCCAACCTTTCCAAGTGTCAGGGAAATGGAGGAGGCAGCACATATATTTGCAGTTTGCGTGAAGCTTGCCAGTATTGAAAGGCTGTTATAATAAATGAATGAAAAAAGGGTTAAATTAATACAGATTATTGCTCCTGTGGGCATTATAATTTTGGTGCAGCATGCAATAAGTATATTTCTTTCTCAGGTGGCTATAGCCTATGTTATTTTTCGTAATATGCCCATTGATGTTGATGAGTTATCTGTAAAGTACAGGGATTTTATTTTATCTCAGGACTTTTTAATACTTTTAAATTTTATAAGCGGACTGATATGCTCAGGAATTTTTATATTTTGGTATATTAGAATAACAGCTAAAGAAAAAGAGCAGGAATCAGTATTAGAAAATGGAAATAGCCTGGTGTCAATTATTGCAACAATTTTAGGAACTGTGGGGATAGCCTTTTGCTGCAGATTTGTTGGTGTTTTTTTAATAAATCTTATAGTGATGATATTTCCTGCTTGGCTGGTTTCCTATCAAAGTGCTTTGGATTCCATAGGACTTTCTTTAACAGGCGGTGGCAGTGCGCCGCCAATAATAGTGTTATATACGGTTTTAATTGCCCCTATTATGGAGGAGTTTGGTTTTAGGGGAATCAGTTTAAAATATGCCTTAAAGGGAATGCCTGGAATGTGGGCAAATTTTTTACAGGCATTGCTTTTTGCCATTATTCATGGAAATATGCTCCAGGGGACTTATACCTTTTTATTTGGTCTTATCCTTGGGCTTGTAGTTATTAAAACAGGAAAGCTTTGGATAGCCATATTAATTCATATAATATTTAACAGCATTTCAATATTTTTACCGGAGTTTGTGTTTATGGGGAATAGTCCCATCAGTTCCTATTTAATATTATTTGCTTCAATGACCGGAATTTATATTGGAGTAATGAGTATGGAAAAGGTTTATACCAAAACGGCAAAGTAAGCATGAATATAATTACCAGTACAAAAAATCCCGAGATAAAATTCTTAAGGGAGCTTGTAAAAAAATCTGAAACAAGGAAAAGCAAAGGAGTATTTATTGCTGAGGGTATCCGCCTTGTGGAGGATATTATTAAAAGTAATGTGTATCCTGAAAAGCTATATATAACAGATGAGATTTTACAGGAAAACAGTAATTATCTTGATTTTGAAGCCGTTATAATAGGGAATAGGGTATTAAATTATATAAGTGATACCAAAAGTCCTCAGGGTATTATTGGAATATTTAAAATACCGGAATATTCGCCGGAAGATATTTTTAAGGGGAATCCGCTGCTTTTAATACTTGAGGATATTAGGGATCCCGGGAATTTGGGGACAATTTTTAGAAGCTTCGAGGCAGCAGGTGGAACCGGCATTATTTTACTTAATGACTGCACGGATTTGTTTTCACCAAAGTGTATAAGAGCTACCATGGGAAGTGTAATAAGGCTTCCCTTTATTCACTGCGGTAATGTGGAGAAGCTGAAAGAAATAATTGATAAAAATATTAATATATATGTGGCAAATATGAACGGAAAAGCTCTGTATTCTCTGGATTATACTAAACCAACCGCCTTTGTGATAGGCAACGAGGCAAGGGGTGTGAGCAAAGAAATCAGCTCTCTGGCAACAGAAATAGTATCTATTCCCATGGAGGGCAGGGTAGAATCATTAAATGCAGCAGTTTCAGCATCGATTGTTTCCTTTGAGGCACAAAGGCAAAGATTAGGAGTGGGCTATGAATCTTTCTGAATATGTAAAGGAATGTGAAAATGAGGGTGTAGATACGTGGAATTCCGTTATGTTTTTATATGGTTCTGCCCTTAAAAAGGTGGAAACCATGCTTGTAATATTAAGTGATGAATTTCAATTCACTCATTCCTACAATCCCATTGAATATATTAAATCACGAATTAAGAAACCAAACAGTATTACAAAAAAACTGAAGCGTGGCAATCATGATGACGATATGGCTAGTATGGTTAAATATTGCAATGATGTGGCCGGTATAAGGATAGTATGTTCCTTTACCTCAGATATTTATAAGCTTGCAGAAATGATTGGAAGACAGGGGGATATGAGGTTGGTTTCCATTAAGGATTATATACAAAATCCAAAGGAAAGCGGATATAAGAGCTATCATATGTTGGTAACGGTGCCTATTTTTCTTGCAGAAAAAATAGTGGATACAGTGGTGGAGATACAGATTAGAACCATTGCAATGGACTTTTGGGCTTCTCTTGAGCATAAGATATATTACAAGTTTGAGGGGGACGCTCCGGAATATATCAGAAGAGATTTACAGGAATGTTCAGATATAGTATCCATGATGGATGCAAAAATGCT
The DNA here is from genome assembly GCA_041776485.1 of Lachnospiraceae bacterium. Taxonomy (GTDB): domain Bacteria; phylum Bacillota; class Clostridia; order Lachnospirales; family Lachnospiraceae; genus JBHBQE01. The sequence goes on from JBHBQE010000020.1 coordinate 86,088, forward strand.
CCAATTAAATGAGGCAATACTTAAGGCAAAAAGGGATCAGATAAAAAAGAATGCACATAGAAAATCAGACAGTATCCTCAGGCAAAAATCTTGATTTTATCCTTGGGATATGGTACAGTTTCCAACGAATGTGCATATTTATTTTTAGGAGGAAAAAGAATTGAAGGTATCCGTAGAAAAATTAGAAAATCAAATGGCGAAACTCACCGTTGAAGTGGAGCCTGAGGTTTTTGAGAAAGCTGTAGAGGTAGTTTATAAAAAGCAAAGAGGAAAGATTAATGTTCCGGGTTTTAGGAAAGGAAAGGCTCCAAGACAGCTTATAGAGAAGATGTATGGCAGTGAAATCTTTTTTGAGGACGCAGCAGATGAAGTAATAAGAGAGGAATATCCCAAGGCATATGATGAAAGCGGAGAAGAAATTGTTTCTCAGCCTGAGGTTGATATAGTTCAAATGAAAAAAGGAGAGCCCTTTATTTTTACGGCAGAGGTGGCGCTTCGCCCGGAGGTGGTGCTTGGAAATTATAAGAATATCGAAGTGTCCCGTCAGGATGTTTCAGTAACTAAAAAGGATGTTGATGCGGAAATAGACAAGCTTCTAAAGAGTAATGCCAGAACTGTTGAGGTTACAGACCGTGCTGTTAAGGCTGATGATATAGTTAATATTGACTATGAGGGTAGGGTCGATGGTGCTCCCTTCGATGGCGGGAAGGCAGAGCGGCATGCCCTGAAGATAGGCTCTAAATCCTTTATTCCCGGGTTTGAAGATCAGATTATCGGACATAAGTTGGAGGAAGAATTTGACATTGATGTTACATTCCCTAAGGAATATCATTCAAAGGAATTGGCTGGCAAGGCTGCTGTATTTACCGTTAAGATAAACGGAATTAAGGCAGAGGAACTTCCCACACTTGATGATGAATTTGTAAGTGATACAACTGAGTTTGAAACTCTTGACGAGCTTAAAAAGGATATTAAGGCAAAGGCAAAGGAAAGAAAAGAGGAAGCAGCCAAGAATGCAATAAAATATGAGGCTATAGAGAAAGCGGTTGCAGATTCTAAAATGGAGCTTCCTGAGGCAATGATAAATACTCAGGTTATCAGTATGCTGAATGAGTATGCCAGGGGTATGGCAGGGCAAGGGATTTCCATGCAGCAATATTTCCAAATGACAGGCATGAACCGGGAGCAGCTTATGGAGCAAATGCGCCCTGACGCCGAAAAGCAGATTAAAACCAGCCTTGTTTTAGAGGAAATTGCCAAGGCTGAGAAAATAGAAATTTCAGAGGCTGATGTGGACGAGCATATTGAGAAAATGGGCAAGATGTATGGAATCGGTATAGAAGACCTTAAAAAGAACATGACCGACAGAGATTTAGACAGCATTAAAAAGGAATTGATGAGCTCAAGGGCAGCAGACTTTGTTGGAGAAAGCGCAAAGGAAGCCCCTAAGCCTAAAAAGAAAGATAAAGAGGAGGAATAATGGCTACAATACCTTATGTTATTGAACAAAATAGTCGTGGAGAAAGATCCTATGACATATATTCACGATTATTAAAGGATCGCATAATTTTTTTGGGTGAGGATGTGAATGATGTAACAGCCAGCCTTGTAGTGGCACAGTTATTATTTCTGGAATCAGAAAATCCAGGAAAAGATATTCATTTATATATTAATTCACCCGGTGGGAGTGTAACTGCCGGTTTTGCTATATATGATACCATGCAGTATATTAAGTGTGATGTATCCACTATTTGTGTGGGTTTGGCAGCCTCTATGGGTGCTTTCTTACTGGCAGGGGGTGCTAAGGGTAAACGTTTAGCGCTTCCTAATGCAGAGATCATGATTCACCAGCCTTCAGGCGGAACAAGAGGTCAGGCTTCAGAGATTGAAATTGCTGCAGAAAATATTATAAAAACTAAAAAGAAATTAAATGAAATTTTGGCTGCCAATACCGGAAAATCCATTAAGGAAGTGGAAAAGGATACAGACAGGGATCATTTCATGAATGCCGAGGAGGCAGTTAAATATGGAATTATTGACAAAGTAATTACCAATAGAGCAGATAGTTGAAAGTAGGAAGGACAAATATGTCATCAAAGGGTGGAGATAGAATACGATGCTCCTTTTGCGGGAAATCTCAGTCAGAGGTTAAAAAGCTTATTGCCGGTCCTAACGGAACCTATATATGCGATGAGTGCGTAGAGGTGTGCAATGATATAATTGAGGAGGAATTTGACGAGGATTTTGTTGAGGAACCTGAAGATAAGCCCAGCATAAACCTGTTAAAGCCAAGAGAAATAAAGGAATTTCTGGATGATTATGTCATAGGGCAAAATGAAGCTAAAAAGGTATTAAGTGTAGCAGTTTATAATCATTATAAGCGTGTAATGAACAATGATACTGTCCCAGTGGAACTGTCGAAGAGCAATGTATTGCTGTTAGGACCTACCGGCAGCGGAAAAACCCTCCTTGCCCAGACTCTGGCAAGAATCCTGGGAGTACCTTTTGCTATAGCGGACGCAACCACATTGACTGAAGCCGGATATGTGGGAGAAGATGTGGAAAATATCCTTCTTAAGATTATACAGGCAGCTGATTTTGATATTCAAAAGGCGCAGGTGGGTATAATTTATATTGACGAAATAGATAAAATAAGCAAAAAATCTGAAAATGTATCTATTACGAGAGATGTTTCAGGTGAGGGTGTGCAGCAGGCTCTTCTTAAAATATTAGAGGGTACTGTAGCCAGCGTACCGCCACAGGGTGGCAGAAAGCACCCTCAGCAGGAACTTCTAACTATTGATACAAAGGATATTCTTTTTATTTGCGGCGGAGCCTTTGAGGGAATAGACAAGATTATTGAGTCCAGGCTTGATACTAAAAGTATTGGATTTAATGTTTCGATTTTAGAAAAAGGACACTCAAATATGAGTGAATCTGAATTAATGAAACTGGCGCAGCCTCAGGATTTTGTTAAATATGGGTTAATTCCTGAGTTTATTGGCAGAGTGCCTATTAATGTGGCATTAGAGGAACTGGACGAAGAAGCATTATTTAGGATTTTAACCGAGCCTAAGAACTGTTTGGTAAAGCAGTACAAAGCATTGTTTGATATGGACGGAGTTGCACTGGATTTTGAAAAGGAAAGTCTGGAGGAGATTGCCAGGAAAGCATTGGAACGCAAAACCGGTGCCAGAGGTCTTCGCTCTATAATGGAAAATGTTATGATGGATTATATGTATAATATCCCCTCTAAGGAGGATGTGAATAGTCTTACCATAACCAGAGAAATTGTAGATGATAATCTTCTTTTGGTGGAAAAGCCTCAGGAGGAGCCGGATGAAGCTCCTGAGAAAACGCCTGAAAAGGAAGTTAAGGAAAGTGCCTAGTGATAATAAAAAAAGCCTCCTTAGATAATGTCATTGGCATATCAAGTCAAATTCCCAGACATAATATACCTGAGGTTGCTTTTATCGGACGCTCCAATGTGGGAAAATCCTCTCTTATAAATACCCTTTTGGGACGAAAGTCCTTTGCCAGAACTTCCGGCAAACCCGGCAAAACCCAAACCATAAATTTTTATAATGTTAATAACAGTATATACCTGGCTGATTTGCCCGGATATGGCTATGCCAATGCTCCTAAATCTGAAACGAAAAAATGGGGCGATATGGTGGCAAGGTATTTTAATGAGTCTAAAATGCTAAGAGCGATATTTCTTTTATGCGACCTAAGGCATGAGGCAACCAAGCTTGATTTAAGTATGTTTGAATGGATACATTATTTAGAGTATCAGCCGATAATAATAGCAACTAAGGCGGATAAAATCAAGCCCTCAAAAGTTGATTCCAATATAAAGCTTTTGAAGAACTCTTTAAATACAAAGGAAGCGATTGTAGTCCCCTTTTCCTCAGTAACAGGTCAAGGGAGAGATACTATTTTGGATTTTCTCGACCAAATCATAGAAAATGAATAGGTTTATTTTATTCGTTCCGGATGAGTGGCATAGGTCATGGCAACTTCTCTTGAAATTATCCCTTGATTCAGCAAGTTTTTGATACTTTCGTCCATGGAGCACATTCCTGTCTGACCGCTACCGGAGAATATTACTCCCTCTATTTGAAATACTTTATTGTCCCTTATCATATTTCTAATAGCTGTATTTACTACCATAATTTCATAGGCAGGAGCCACTTTTCCGTCAATTGTGGGAATTAACTGCTGACTAACTACGGCATTAAGGCAGGCAGAAAGCTGAACTGCAATCTGGTGCTGCTGATTAGCCGGGAATACATCTATAATGCGGTTTATGGTATTTGCAGCTCCGATTGTATGAAGGGTGGATAAAAGCAAATGCCCTGTTTCAGCAGCGGTCATGGCGACGGATATTGTCTCAAAGTCACGCATTTCTCCCAGCAAAATAACATCGGGACTTTGTCTTAAGGCAGCACGAAGGGCAGATACGTAGGATTTAGTATCAAGCTCCACTTCCCTTTGGCTTACTATACTTTTATCATGGCGATGCAGGTATTCTATAGGGTCTTCCAGAGTGATTATATGGTCGTGCCTGGTTTTATTTATATGGTCAATAATACAAGCTAGAGTGGTAGATTTGCCGCTTCCTGCAGGACCCGTTACAAGAATCATTCCATTTGAATAATTTCCCAAGTCAACAATACTTTGTGGGATACCGAGTTCCACAGGATTGGGCAGTTCAAAACTGATAATACGCATAACTGCAGACAAGGACCCTCTCTGCTTAAAAGCACTAACCCTAAATCTGGAGAATCCGGGGACAGCAAAGGAAAAGTCATCATCACCAAGTTCCTCGAGGATATTTATATCCCTTTTATTGGCAAGCTCATATATTTCCGCAAGTAATTGCTTTGTATCTGCGGGAAACAGCTTGGTGCCGCCATCAGAATGTATTATACCGTTTTTACGATAGGAAACCGGAAGTCCTGCCACTATAAATATATCGCTGGCTCCAACATCAACTGCGTGTCTTAAAATATCTTCAATCATAGAATACCCTTTCTATGGAATTAATAATTGCATGGTATCTTTTGTTTCCCAGGTCTTGGTATTTACAATTTGCCACTTAGTTATGGCAAAATATTTATTTTCTACTGGATAGGAAAGAGGCTCAAGAGTAATATCAAGCTTTTCATATTCATTTATATCATAAGATAAATTAACTTGCGAGGAAATAGTATAGGAATTATTCTTTTTTACAGATTCTGCTATGGAAAGAAGCTCTCTTTGGGCATAATTTTCAGCTTTGTAATATTCTCTGGTATTATTTGCCAGGGTCTTACTTCTTTTATACTCATTGGTGGATGTGGTAAGTGTAATGGCGGAAAAGGTAAAAAGGCACAAAACAAGGAATACCACAATAAGCAGTGATATCCCGGGGTTTATAGGCGGATTGATGGTTTTTTTGTTATTCATTGGCTTTAATATAATCCTTGTTCTACATATAGTTGATAAATATCCGTAGGATTTTCACCCTGCTTTGTAAAGATTATATCGCAACTAAGCAGGTTATTTGTAACCTTTGGACAAACTCTTAAGACATATGGTGCATTTTCTATATCCTCTGTTGGCTCAAAGCTTTTAGAATATCCTATAATGCAATTCCCTTTTGAAAGTTCAAAGGAATCGGAAAAATAACTATTTAAATTAGCATTTATATTATCTAAATTTGAATCGGAATGGATGACCTCAGCAGCATTTTGAACTATATTTACCGCATTGTTCAGCTCATAGGAATTTTTATGGAGTACATGTGATCTTGCAAAGGAGGACACACAAATGCTGGAGGCTATACAAAACAATAGAATTGCCAGAATTAGTTCCATTAAAAACAGGCTGGAGGAGGAAGCACGCTTATGCTTTATCATTTTGCCACCTCACCTTCAGCATAGAGGGGAAGTTCAATTATACCCTCCGTTTTATTATCATTAGTAGAATGTATGGATACCAGTCGATTTTGTTCTTTTCCATCTCTTGTGATTGAAAGGGAGATAATATTGGAGTTTAAAAATTCAGGCTCAAAGGAGTCTGCCGTGAAAAGAACAGTTCCACCATCCGGTGAAATTTGGGTGTTTTTGGCAGCAGTAAAATATTCTCTCAGGGATCCGTTATAGGCATAGATATAAGTAATATATATTTCACCATCTATTTCCTGAGCGATTTCCAGTGTATCCAAATCCCCAATATGCCCAATGGATATATTTCCACTGCAGTCTTGGGATTTAATTTTTCTGGTTAAATAGGACATAGAAGTGCTTTCGTCATATTGAATATTGGACTCCTGTACTATGTGCCGGTAAGTGCTGGCTGCATACAATATGATAAAAAGTGCACTTAATGTAAACACTAAGAATAACACAACAGGAAACAATATCTCCATTCTTCCCTTACTTGCTTTTATATTCACTGTTTTGACCTTTCTACAACAGTAATTTCCGGCATAATATTTTCTCCTCTAACAGTATAGTCCACAAAGAAACTGTTTTTGTCATAGGCAAGCTGGTACAGGTTTTCAATTTCTTCCAGAGAGGAAGGATAACTTCCGTAAACAGAGTAGTGGTAAATCACATTTTTCTGTAGAGCATTTTGCAGGCTTTCTCGTTGTCTTTCAATACTTCCGGAGGATAATGTTCCGGTGGCATAAAGGAAAAACAGAAATATTCCTACAAAAAAGAATATGGAAAATCCGATTTTTTTTCTGGAGAATTGTACACTTTTCGCGCCAAAGGAAAATCTGTTCATATTTATACCTATATACTTGACATAATTCCAAGCAGCGGAAACATAACGGAAATAAGTATAATTCCCACCACAATTGACAGTACAATTATAAGTGCAGGCTCCACGACGGAAAGAGTATTGTTAATTCTTGTATCAATTTCTTCCTGATATAAATCTGCTATTTGGCTCATTACAATATCCAAGGCTCCTGCCTTACTTCCAACATTTGCCATTCTGGCATATATACCTGAAAATATACCTGATTTATGCAAAGACTCAGAAAGGTCTAGACCATTTTCCATTTTAACCTTACAATCAGACAGTCTTTTTGCAAATTCAGGATCTTCATTAAGGGAACTTACCAAATCAAAGCTTCTATCTGGTGCCAGTCCGCTTTTAAGGGTAAGCGCCATACCGTCAGCAAATCTGCCTGCTGATATACTTAAGGATAAATCTCTGGCACCCTTAAACAAACGAATTATCCTTACGCCAAGTCCGGTTTTTAAGCATACTAAAACAAAGATAATAACAAGCGCCAGAATAATCACAAATATCAGGGAATAGCTGCTAATGGTTTCACCAATGGTTACAAGCCCTGCGGCAAAGCCCGTCATCTCAGTTCCCAGCTGCTTAAATACCTGAGAAAATATCGGCATGACCCTTACTAAAAGTACTATGATAACGGCAAGTATCATCCCGGACATAATAAGCGGATAGGAAACTGCGTGGGATACAGAGGTTCTAATACTTTCTTCTCTTTCATAGTGCTTTGAAAGAGCCACCATTACCTCATCCAGATTTCCTGTTTCTTCACCAATTTGAACCATATGTATCATATAATTAGGGAATACACCGGAATTTTTAAGGGCTATATGCAATAATCCATATGATTCCATTCCGTGGAGCAGACTGGATAGGATTTCCGAATCTTTTTTATCTGCGTTATCCTCAAGCATCATGGAAATCCCCTCCAGGGTTGAAATACCTGAATGTAAAACCAGTGCCATTTGGGAACAAAAATATGAAAGCTCTGTATTTGAAAGCTTCTTTTGGTTCAAAGATATATTTTTGCTTTCCTCAATATCCATAGTAGTTCCTTCCTTTACCTTAGTTAATAGGTATACTTTGCTGTATAGTTGCTGCCGTTGCCGATATATTTTTCCACAGCTGCCGGATCATTGCTGGCAGCCAGTGTTGGATCCATAAGTACCCAGCTTTTGCCGTCAAATTCTATTATATTTTCTATCCAGCCTGTTTCAGCAGAATAAACAGATATCCAGGCATGATATGCTTCACCGGAATATCCGACAACCAATTTTGTGGGAATACCCTGACTTCTGAGCATGCTGCTCATAAGGGAAGCATAGTCGAAGCATATTCCCTTTTTACTTGACAGGGTTGTATCAGGGTCAGGGATATAGTTTACAGGTGCATTTGACGCAAAGGCTGTATCATAGGAAATATTTGTAATAACAAAATCATATACATTGGACACATAATTAAGGTCGGAGCTGGATTTGTTGGATATTTCTATACCCTTAGATACCGCTTTGGAATTCTCGTTATAGTCAACATATTGATTAGGGTATAAAAATGCGTCAAATTCATTATCCAAGGTTACATCTATTTTCTGTGAAAGAATAATTGAGTACATATCACCGGAAATATTTTCAAGCACATCTATATTGTAAGCTCCGCCGCCGCCTGTTAGAGGAAAGGCACGGAAACTGCCTATGTTTAAAGGATATGGATAAACTTCACCATTGGGGTTTGTTATTTGAATCTGTACTTTACCGGAATTTCCTGTATAGTCAATCATTACATAGCCCTTATTGGTGTTAGAGGCGTCAATAGTACAGGATTCGCCGGAGTATACAGTTTCACCGGGGGCTTCTGTAACCAGCGGGGTGGTTAAGGTGGTTCTCTGTCCGCCCTCTGTACCCTCGGAAGATCCCTTTGATTTGGAACAGCCGGAGAATATCAAAATAATTGACAGTCCCAAACATATATATTTAAAAAATTTATTATATTTTATTTTAGTTAGGTTTTCTATTTTCATTTACTAAAGGTATAAGCCATTTTATTATTTGCCCTGTCATAAATAACCAGGGAACTGTCATTTTCATAGAAGTCAAAAAGCATATAGCCTGTGGTACTGTCATGTTCAAGAGGCATGTGTACGGAACTGTCCGAATGTCGGATAATTGCACACTTGTTATAGTTAATGCCCGAATCAGCATCGTGAACATAAACCTTAAGCTGCCCGCCTTCCACACTGTAGTCAGATACAAGGGGTTTTATTTTATCTATGTTAGTTACATTAACTGCTATGCTGACTTTTTTGCCGTTGACAGCAGTAGCAGTAACTACCATGGGACCATTTTCCATGGCAGTAGCCTCATATATTTTATCACCTTCTATCATAACTGTCACATCTTTTCCGTTAATTTTTGCAATTACAGTTCTCATTGGTATAAGACAATCCACATCAATTATATAGTGGCTTTGGTTAGATGTGCTTCTTTCATCGGCAGCAGTAACGGTCATAAGAGGTTTTACTCCAAAAAACGGAAATATAAGAAGCATGGAAAGGGACATTAATATTAAGAATTTTTGCAAGTAGGATTTGGAGCTTCTGTATTTATGATAGGCAAGTAATGATTCTATAGGTACGCTATGAGATTCACTCCCAACCTGCATAAATATAGAGTCAAGCAATTGCTCTGCAGTTTCTAATGTCATGGTAGAATTTTGTTTATCCTTAAATAAAATACTTTTTAAAGTTTTCTTTCTGACATATCCGACTTTTTTGTGTAAAAACTCCGAAGCCTTATCTCTGAAAATTGTATCCAACCAATAAGGCAGCAGTTTAGCTTTTTTAAGGGTAGATATTTTTTCGTAAGCGGTAACATAGGTTTCAAATAAAATATCCTGAACATTATATTCGCGACGAGTGTAGTATTTGCATTCATCGTATAATTTTTCATAGGTTATGGCGAATATAATGGCAAAGGAATTAGGATCCCTGTTTTTAGCGTCTTCTAAAAGGGAGGACATATATTGTCCTCTCCACATATCCATATTTAGATGACCTCCCGATATTCTTTGTAATCTTTATCCTCACAGAAGTCCTGACTAAGCTCCTCAGGAGTATATCTGTAATCATCCTCTTCAGAGGTTAACTTTGTCTGTATGTGTTTCTTAACCGTTGCTTCTGTAGACTTTTCAGATCTTGCTTTCTTAATGCTTTCAATATCAAACATATTTACAGATGAATCGCTTCCCTTAATAATAAGGTCATTAGCTTCAATACCTTTTTTATCCTCAGCTTCAATATCAGTAGAGGTATTTACTGAGGTGAATTCAATTTTTGCAAGGGATTGATCCATATATGGCTTTTGGATAACTTCAGCGTTTTCATAAGGAAGCTGTTGTTTAATCATTTCCTGCATTGCTAAACCAGCATTTTTGGGGCAGATTTCAGCAGCCTGTGCCCTTTTATTTGCCAATGAAATAAGTTCATTTATTGTTTTAATTTCATCGCCTTCATCAAAGGCGATGCCATATTTAAAATACATGGGATATACATTTTCCTTTTGGTTGTATTCTGATACCTTTTTATTGATTCTGCGGATATAGTTATCAATTTTTTCTTTTATGGTTTCTTCAAATATGGCAAGAAACACATTTCCGCCGTTACGGCCTACAAAACACATATTGACGGAAGCGAGTTTTAATATGACGGAAAAAGCCCTTATCTGGTTATTCCCCTCAACCCTTGAAATGCTGTTTACATCCTTAAGACTGGTGAGAAGCAACATCATACAGCCAAGATGTGCAGGAAGGGGATTATCAAGATATTTTTCGATTACCTCATCAATACCCTGGCGATTGGCAATTTTAGCAAGGTTATCAGAATGTACGGCATAGTCCAGTGCATTGAATTTGGATTTTTGCTTTGTGTAAAGGGAAAAGTCTACAAAGATGAACATAAAAGAAACGAATAGTATGAACCAAAGCAAAGAGCATAGTAACCTCAATTCCATGCTTTCTGTAACCTGATGATATACATTTGTACGCAAAATTATAAGATAGAAGCATATAATTGACAGGGCAATTAATATAAAAAGCTCTATGGTTTTAATAATCTCTATTTTTCTCATGTTCCTTTTTTATGCCAGCCAAGTCTATCATTATATCCACAAAGAATTCCTCTTCATTGTGATGTATATCTATGGTACCGCTATACAATTTAACTGTTTCTGTTATAGAGCGAATTCCAACACCCATACCGCTGTGCTTAGTAGAGCGGAATTGATTTTTGGATATTTTAAGTTCACCGTTGTAAGTATTTGAGGAAACAATCATCAGATTGTCTCCCTTCTTAATCATGGAAAAGGAAAAGGAGCGCTCCCGTTCGGGTAATAATATGCTTGCGTCTATTGCATTTTCCATTAAATTACCGATTAGAGAGCAAATCTCATGATCCTTTATAGGTATTATTTCGGGTAAATCAATCTGAAGCTTTATAGGAACATTCAAGGATTTTGCTCTGTATGAATAATAATTTAATACCGAATTAATAGGTGTGTGTGCACAATAATTAAAAACACCTGAGGGTAGTAAAAGTCTATCAATATCGTCCAGGTATGTAAGTATCTTATTAGAGCCGTCCTCCTTTGCAAGAGATTTCAGCATACTGACGGTGTGTTTAATATCGTGTCTAAGCTTATTTAGGTTGTTAATATCCTTTGTGATGGTATCATACTGAGATTTTTGGAATTCCAAAATTCTCTTTTCCTCTTGAAGTACGGAGCTGTCGATATATAGGTTAGCCATGGTATAAAAGGCGCCTGTAAGGAGAAAATACAGAAAAAAGCTGCCTACTGCTATCGAAAAAAAAGCTGTAAGCTCATAGTAGGTAGAAATCATAGAGGAGTTGTAGGAGGCTAAAATTATATTCTGATACATAAACATCAGAGGAATTGGCATGGAAGCGAACCAAAATCCATCAGGTACATTTGTATCTAAAAAGATTTTATTGCTTTTCTTTCTTAGAGCTATCAGGAAGAATAATGTGATTATAAATGAATGGGATATTCTTAACAGCAGCGTTCGGGGATCATGGGAGGAAAATCCGTTCCAGAGGGCATAGGCTTGAGCAATGCTGAAGGAATATGAAATAAGTCCCAAAGCCCAAACAAAGAAGACAAAGATTTTCAATGTATCTATAGCGGTAAAAAACAGAAAAATTCCAAAGATTGCCAGAAGGACAAATATTACCAGCATGAAGCTTTTCCCAAGAAAAAGTCCCGATAGCTTGGGAAGTGCCAGTATTAATAATATAAAAAAAATAATATTGACGGCAAGTGCTGCAATAAGGGGCTTTTTAAGGCAGTCCCTAAGGGGCACATAGAGTAATATTACCAAAGGAATAAGGATAATTGCGCTTAATGTCAGATAAATAGGTTCCGCCATTTTAACTTTTTTGCCCCTTTCTTATGGAACTAAATAAAAAGCTTTGCCAGTGCTTTTTAATGTTACTGCTTTCCCGAACCTTTATTGGGTAGATGCTGCCATCATTCATTGAGCATATTTTATCTATGATATTTTTAATATGCTCCATATTTACGAGAATTCCCTTATTTATCATAAGGAAACGCTTATCTTCTGCTATTGTTTTTTTGAATTCTGTCATACTGATACGGGTAGAGTAAGTGGCCTTGTCCTTAGTTTGTATTTCCAGATAATGGCCGTTGCTGGTAACTGAAACAATAGAGGAGACTGCAATATGCGCTTTCCCTTGGGTGGTTTGAATATCCAGATAGGTTTCCAGTCTTGGCAGTACCAAAAGAGCGTCATCAAGGATTTTTTTAATTCTATCATATTCCGGTGGTTTGATTATGTATTCAAAGGCATGATACCTGAAGGCTGCAGGCATATCATTTATGCTGGTGGTACAAAATATTATCATGCCGTTTTCAGACTTATCTCGGATTGAGCTTGCTAAATCCATTCCGGTTATATCGCCGATATAGATATCCAGAAAGACAATATCATATGTGTCCGGTTTATACTTGGATAAAAAGGACTTACCGTCTAAAAATAAGTCAATATCCATATCCAGCCCCTTATCCTCTCCATATCGTATAAGAAGAGAGTGAAGTGCCTTGATACAGCTTTTCTCATCATCTACAATACAAATTTTCATAAAAACAGTATAGCATAACAGGCTAAATTTTGACAGAAAAATAGAAAATGAATATACTTTTTAATATATGGGTAATTTGAAAATGTGTATATTAAGATACTATGAGTAAAAATACGTATGGTAGACATGGTCTTGGGGTTGTGACCCTGATAATAGGCGGGATAGTAGTAGCAATTTTAATTGTAATAGTATTTTTTGTTTTGATGGGAATATCCAGGGTAGACGGACAGTCCATGATGCCCACGTTGTCCAATAATGAACCCCTGTTTTTCTATAGATTTGACAGACATTTCAACAGGGGAGATATAGTTGCTATTGATATGCCGAACGGTGAATATTATGTTAAGCGTATCATTGCCGTCGAGGGTGATGAGGTAGATATAAAAGATGGCAATGTTTATTTAAACGGAGAACTGTTAGAGGAGCCCTATATTCAGGGGACAACAGCCCCCACAAGCGAAATTGTGGAGTATCCTTTGGTGGTTTCAGAGGGTAAGTTTTTCGTTCTGGGGGATAATAGAGAAAATTCCAGAGATTCCAGATCCATAGGAGAAGTAAGTCACTATGCAATACTGGGGAAAATAATAGGAGAGCATTAACGGGAGGCAGGAATGAAGATAGAAATAACAGATATTAGTGAGCTTTTTAAAGAAAAAGATAAGTTTGAAAATAAAAGTGTAACAATTGCGGGATGGATTAAAAGTATAAGGGCTTCAAAGAGCTTTGGCTTTATTTCCGTTAATGACGGTACATTTTTTAGTCCTTTGCAGGTGGTTTATCATGATACTATTCCTAATTTTCAGGAGATAGAAAGGCAAAATGTTGGTGCAAGCATAATTGCAACAGGAACTATTGTCTTTACTCCTGAAGCGGCTCAGCCCTTTGAAATGCAAGCAGTTGAGGTTACAATAGAGGGTGCTTCCAGCCCGGATTATCCATTGCAGAAAAAACGCCATTCACTGGAATTTTTGCGTACGATTACCCATTTGCGCCCGAGGACAAATCTTTTCCTTGCAGTATACAAAATTCGTTCCCTTGCAGCGTTTGCAATTCATAGTTTCTTTAATGAGAGAGGCTTTGTATATGTACATACTCCCATTATCACCTCCAGTGATGCAGAGGGGGCTGGAGAGATGTTTGCGGTGACAGAACCTGAAAACTTCTTTGGAAAGCCCGTGGGACTTACGGTAAGCGGACAGCTTAATGTGGAAGCCTTTTGTATGGCATTTAAAAAGGTATATACCTTTGGTCCTACCTTTAGAGCGGAAAATTCCAATACCTCAAGGCATGCGGCGGAATTTTGGATGATTGAGCCGGAGATTGCCTTTGCAGATATTGATGATGATATGGAAGTGGCAGAGGATATGCTTAAACATATAATTAATTATGTGCTTAAAAATGCCAAAGAAGAATTGGATTTTTTGAATAATTTTGTAGATAAGGGATTGATTGAGAGGCTTAACCATGTGGCAAGTTCTGAATTTGCCAGAATTACCTATACAGATGCGATAACTGAACTGGAAAAACATAATGACAAGTTTGAGTATAAGGTTTCCTGGGGGGTGGATTTACAGACTGAGCATGAGAGATATTTAACTGAAGAGATTTTTAAAAAACCGGTATTTGTTACGGATTATCCTAAGGAAATAAAGGCCTTTTATATGAAACTGAATGATGACAAAAAAACAGTTGCAGCCATGGACTGTCTGGTTCCCGGAATAGGGGAAATTATAGGAGGAAGTCAAAGGGAAGAGGATCTTGATACCCTTCTTATGAAAATGGAGGAAGCAGGGCTTAAAAGAGAGGATTATGAATACTATACGGATCTTAGAAGATATGGTACTGCAAGGCATGCAGGTTTTGGACTTGGATTTGAACGCTGTATTATGTACCTTACAGGAATAAGCAATATAAGGGATGTACTTCCATTCCCCAGAACTGTTGGAAATTGTGAATTATAATAGATAGAAGAGGAATTTGAATTGGCACATATATATATTCCGAAAAATTACAAATCAGAACTTGATTTAAAACATACCCAGATGGCTATTAAACGTATTAAGGATATATTTCAGGAGCAGTTGGCAATGGAGCTTAATTTAAGGAGAGTAACCGCCCCATTGTTTGTAGATCCTCTGTCCGGGTTAAATGATAACCTAAATGGGGTGGAAAGACCTGTTAATTTTGATGTGAAGGAAACGGGAAAGGAATATGAGGTGATTCATTCCCTTGCAAAATGGAAAAGAATGGCTTTGGGAAGATATGGCTTTTCTGTGGGAGAGGGTCTGTACACAGATATGAATGCTATCAGAAGAGATGAGGATACAGACAATATTCATTCCATTTATGTGGATCAGTGGGATTGGGAATGTGTTATTGACAGGAAAGACAGAAATGAAGAATTTCTAAAAAAGATGGTTCGGTCTGTTTATAATGCCATTAGAGTGACAGAAAAATTTGTTTCCAATAAATATAGATATGTTCAAGCTATTTTACCTGAGCATATACATTTTATAACCTCACAAGAACTGCTGGATAAATATCCTACATTAACTCCAAAGGAGAGAGAGCACGCTATTGCAAAGGAATATGGGGCGGTATTTATTATGAAAATAGGCGATATCCTGTCCAATGGTGAAAAGCATGATGGCAGAGCGCCTGATTATGACGATTGGGAATTAAATGGTGATATTTTGGTTTATTTCCCGCTTCTTGACATATCCCTGGAGCTTTCCAGTATGGGAATTAGAGTTGATGAAAAGGCATTGCAGGTTCAGCTTGAAAAGGCGGATTGCATGGAAAGAGCAGAGCTTCCCTTTCAAAAAGGGATATTAAATAATGAACTTCCTCTTACAATTGGAGGTGGGATAGGTCAATCCAGGTTGTGTATGTTTTTTCTTAGGAAATGCCATATTGGCGAGGTGCAAGCTTCAGCCTGGACAGATAAAGAAATAGAATATGCTAAAAATTTGGGTGTAACTATCCTATAGAGGAGAATAATGGATAATCTTAATGAAAATCAAAGGCAGGGCGTTGTTACCACTAAAGGCCCTGTTTTAATTTTAGCCGGAGCAGGCAGTGGTAAAACAAGGGTGCTTACAGAGCGCGTGGCATACCTTATTGGAAATGAGGGAGTAAATCCATGGAATATTATGGCGATTACCTTTACCAATAAGGCAGCAGGAGAAATGAGGGAGCGTGTAAATCAAATAGCAGGCTTTGGTGCGAAATCCGTATGGGTTGCAACCTTTCACTCCACCTGTGTAAGAATACTTAGAAATCATGCCGATAAGCTGGGATATACAACAGGCTTTAGTATCTATGATACAGATGATTCAAGGTCTGTTATGAAAGAGGTTCTTAAAAGGCTTAATATAGACAGCAAAAGATACCCGGAAAGAGCATTTTTATCCAAGATTTCCAGTGCCAAGGATAAATTGGAAATTCCGGAGGATACAGGGTATGGCAGTGATGTTATTGAGAGACAATTGGCTACTGTGTATAAAGCGTATCAAGAGCGTCTGCTTCTGGGAAACGCAATGGATTTTGATGATTTAATTGTAAAAACAGTGGAGCTGTTTAAAAACTTTCCGGAGATATTAAGGGAATATCAGGATAGATTTCAGTATATTATGGTAGATGAATATCAGGATACAAATATTGCCCAATTTGAATTAATAAGGCTTCTGGCAGGGGAAAGGCAAAACCTGTGTGTAGTAGGAGATGATGACCAGTCTATTTACAAATTCAGAGGAGCAAATATTTATAATATTTTAAATTTTGAGTCTAATTTTTCAGGCTGTAAGGTGATAAAGCTGGAGGAAAATTACCGTTCCACCAGCCAAATTTTAGACGCTGCCAATGCTGTAATCAAAAATAATAAGGGGCGAAAGGAAAAGGCTCTTTGGACAGGTAATCCGGATGGAGAAAAAATAATATTTAAGAGGCTGGATTCATCCTATGAGGAAGCGGAGTATATTGCCGGTGATATACAAAGCCAAATGTCTAAAGGGATTAAATATTCTGACAATGCCATTCTTTACAGAACTAATATGCAGTCCAGAGCCTTGGAAGAAAAGCTTATCATGGAAAATATACCCTACAGAATTGTGGGGGGCACCAATTTCTACCAGAGAATGGAGATAAAAGACAGTATCGCATATCTTAGAGCTATAAATAATGATAAGGATGATATTTCTGTACTTAGAATCATCAATACCCCCAGACGTGGAATAGGAAGTACTTCTATAGAAAAGGTAATGAATTATGCTGTAAACAATAACATAAGCTTTTATGAGGCACTTATTAATATAGATATGATAGATGGTATAAAAAGTGCTGCAGGGAAAATAAAGGATTTTACCAGGCTTATTGAGGAATATAAGAAAAGGGAAATGGCTGTGGCAGAGCTGATAGATAATATATTAAGAGATAGCGGTTATACTGAGGCATTAGAAGCACAAAACACTGATGAAGCCAAGGGGAGATTGGAAAACTTGGGGGAGCTTATCTCCAAGGCTGCTTATTATGAAAAGGAAAATGATAATCCTACTCTTTCAGGCTTTTTAGAGGAGGTTTCATTAATTGCGGATATTGACAGTATGACAGATGAGGATGACAGGGTATTGTTGATGACATTACACGCAGCAAAGGGACTGGAGTTTACTAATGTCTATATGTCCGGTTTAGAAGAGGGGATATTTCCGGGAATAAGAGCCATATCCTCTGCTGATGATATGGAAATGGAGGAGGAAAGAAGATTGGCTTATGTGGGCATAACAAGAGCCAAAAGTCGCTTAGTCATAACTAGTGCCAGAAGACGAATGATTAGGGGGCAGTTTGAAAGCTATGCCACATCAAGGTTTGTGGCAGAAATTCCCGGAGAAATGCTTGAAACTGATGGGGAGGCAGCAGGGCGGCTTCAGGAGTATAATAAACAGGTGGATATTTCCACCGGCATAACAAGAAAGAAAAGATCGTATCATGCGGAGTATAAAATATATAATAATCCGGTAATTTTGCAAAGTAACATTGAAAAGACACCATTGGATTACAATGAAGGTGATACTGTAAGGCATATTAAATTCGGTACAGGCAAGGTTGTAAGTATACGAGACGGAGGCAGGGATTTTGAGGTGACCGTAGATTTTGAAACAGCCGGGACAAAAAAGATGTTTGCAGGATTTGCAAAGCTTGTGAAAATATGATTGTAAACATGTTGATATTTAACTATAATATATAAGGGAGGGAAAAATGAGGAAATATACAAAGGATGAGCTTGCAGCTCTATTGGATCTGAATAAATTGTATAGGGCGTTTTCAGGTGGTAAGACGTTTCTTCCCCAAAAGAAGGGAGAGGAGGAGTGTGAGATGAAGACAATTATTAAGGTAGTTAAAATAACTCTTACAGTGCTTGCTGTTTTAGGTGTTGTTTGTGCGATTGCTTATGGTATTTATCGATTTATTAATCGGGACTTTGATGATGAATTCGATGATGAATTTGATGATTTTGATGATGATTTTTACGATGATGTTGAGGACTTTGAGGAGTTTGAAGACTAGACAGTATCTGGTTTTATTGTTATTTGAACCGAGGGTTTACCCTCGGTTTTTTCGATAATAAGGAGTACTGTGCGGAGGTAATAAATTGGAATACAATAAAAAATTTTTACTTAAAAATGGCAGTACCTGTCATATTAGAAATGCCAATGAAAAGGATGCAGAGGCAGTTCTTAAAAATATGGCATTAACCCGAAAGCAAACGGATTTTTTGCTTACTTATTCTGATGAACAGCATTTTACCATTAAGGAAGAGGTGGAGTTTCTAAGGGATAAAGCAGAGAGCAAAAGAGAGGCTATTCTTATTGCAATGATTGATAATAAGCTTGTCGGAAGTGCTGGTATTATGCCGGTGGGTGCGTGGTATAAGCAAAGACATAGGGCAGGTTTTGGAGTGGCAATTGATAAATCCTATTGGGGACAGGGGATTGGAAAGGCATTGCTTAATGCTTGTATAGAATGTACAAAAAATGCGGGGTATGCTCAGCTTGAGCTTGAGGTGGTTTCAGATAATGCAATAGCGATAAATCTGTATAAAAATATGGGCTTTATAGAGTTTGGCAGAAATCCAAAGGGATTTAATTCAAAAATATCAGGGTTTCAGGAGCTAATATATATGAGATTGGAGTTGTAGAATAAAAAGTGGTTTTGATTTGTGTATAAAAGCGTGATGTGGTGTGTGGAAACGTTTGGAATAATCCGGATTGTAATTAGGGGAAAGGGAGTAGTTAGTGAAAAGCAGTAGAGCAAACGGAATTTTATATGCAATGCTTGCAGCTTTATTTTATGCTTTGAATGTGCCCTTTGCAAAGCTGTTATTAAGCTCTGTTCCCAGTACATATATGGCAGCTTTTTTGTATCTGGGTGCAGGAGCCGGCGTAGGAATAATGTATATTTTTCATTTGAGAAGTGAGGAAAAGTCAGAACGATTAACAGGAAATGACTTGCCCTATGTTATAGGGATGATTGTTTTGGATATACTTGCACCAATATTTCTAATGATTGGAATAAATATGGGTACGGCAGCAAATGCCTCTCTGCTGGGGAATTTTGAGATAGTTGCTACAACAGTCATCGCTTTATTAATATTTAAGGAAAAAGTGTCGGGAAAGCTTTGGATTGCCATAGTATTTATTATTATATCAAGTATTATTTTGACCTTTGAAGGGGCAGATAGCTTACAATTTTCCTATGGCTCATTATTTGTAATTTTAGGAACCTGCTGTTGGGGTCTTGAAAATAATTGTACCAGAAGCATTTCAGGAAAGAGCACTTATGAAATTGTTACACTAAAGGGGCTGTTTTCAGGAACAGGTGCCTTTATGATAGCAGTAATAATTGGGGAAAAATTACCGGAGATTAAAGTCGCTTTAATGGCAATGCTTTTGGGCTTTGTGGCATTCGGGCTTAGCATTTTTACATATATAAGGGCACAAAGAAGCCTGGGTGCGGCTAAAACCAGTGCATATTATGCTCTTGCCCCATTTATCGGTGTATTTCTTTCTATCACTATTAATAAGGAGTCTTTAACCGTGTTATATATTCTGGCTTTAATATTTATGGCAATAGGAACAGGCTTTACCGTTTCGGATACTTTGATAAATCGACATGCGCATAGTCATATTCACAGTATTACCCATAAACATGGCGGCAGCTTACATACTCATATTATTGAGCATAGCCATATTCATAGCCATATATTTAATGAAACCGATCATTACCATAGACATAGGAAAGCAGATAAAGCGGAGCACGGCAGGCATAATTAGGGGATTATGAGGTAAAATTATAAGGCTTATAAAAGGACAGAGGTTTATTTTGAGCATGAAAAAGAAGGACATAATTTGTGGTGAAGTGGTGGGAAGTCGATTTCCCAATATTGGGATAGTGGAAACAGGTGAGGGTTTAATCAGGGTAAAGAATACTTTACCGGGACAGGAAATTGAGGCTAGAGTTCAAAAGGTAAGGAAAGGTAAATGTGAGGGGGTATTAACGAATATTATTAAAAGGTCTCCTTTGGAAACAGAAGAAAATATCTGCATACATTTTAGGGAATGCGGATCGTGTCTATATTCTTCTATTCCCTATTCTCAGGAGCTTATAATTAAGGAAAATCAGGTTAGGGATTTACTTGCTCCGGTAATAGGCGAGGATAGCTATAGCCGGATATATAATGGGATTGAGGCAAGTCCAGGAGAGTCTGCATATAGAAATAAAATGGAATTTTCCTTTGGTGATGAGTATAAGGGAGGACCGCTGGCTTTAGGTATGCATAAGAGAGGTGCTTATTACGATATTATAACGACGGCAGAATGTCATTTGGTTGATTCGGATTTTGGAAGTATTTTAAGTGCAACCTTAGCATACTTTAAAGAAAAGAATATTCCCCATTACAATAAAAATACAAGAGAGGGATATTTAAGGCATTTACTTATCAGAAAGGGAATAATTACAGGAGAAGTAATTTGTGATCTTGTAACCACTGAAAATATTGATGAAAATATAGTAAAAGGCTGGTGCAATAGGATACTTGAGCTATCTTTAAATAGCAAAATCGCAGGAATACTTCATACCAATAATAACCGTATAGGTGACGTTGTGGAAAATCAAGGTACAGTCTGTTTGTATGGGGAAGAATTTTTTACAGAGAATTTACTGGGACTTTCTTTTAAAATAACCCCCTTTTCATTTTTCCAAACCAATTCCTTAGGTGCGGAAAAGCTGTATGAAATAATAAGAAATTTGACACCAAAAACCGGTATAGTGTATGACTTATATTGCGGAACCGGTACTATAAGCCAAATCCTGGCAGGCAATGCCAGGGAGGTAATTGGAGTTGAAATTATTCAGGAGGCAGTGGAAGCGGCAGTGGAAAATGCCAAAATAAATAATATAGATAATGTGAAATTTATAGCGGGGGATGTACTAAAGGTTTTAGACAATATAGAAGAACCGCCGGATATGATTATTCTCGACCCGCCGAGGGAGGGGGTAAATCCCAAGGCACTAAAGAAAATTTTATCCTATGGAGTGGATAGCATAATATATGTATCCTGTAAGCCAACCAGTCTTGCCAGAGATATGACGGAGTTTATCAATAATGGCTATAAACCGGTTTACATAAAATTAGTGGATATGTTTGCCAGGACTGGGAATGTGGAAACGGTATGCCTCTTGAGCAACCGAAAACCCGATACGAAAGTAAGGATCGATGTGGATCTGGAAGATTACTACCATATCAAGGATTCTAAGGAGAATCAGAACTGAAAATAAAATACCAAACTAAGAGCGAAAGCTGCTGATGCAAACAAGCATTGGCAGCTTTTTTCATCGAAGGGAGGTGGTGTCTATGATCTGGATTCGGTGATTCTGGAATGGTAATGGCAATCAATGACAATCACAGAAACAGAGGAAATAATAATGGCAAAGAAGAGAAGCATTAAGGTTTGCGGTCAGAGCAGCTATAAGTATTGGGAGACGCCGATGATCATATTGAAGGGGATGTGGCTTAAGGAAGCCGGGTTCGCTATCAGGGATTATATCTCCGTCACCTGCGAAGACGGCAAGCTCATCATCGCACAGGACGCTGAGAGAGCTGCTGTGAAGGTCGCAGAGGCAGAGTTTATGGAAAGAGAGATAGCCTTACAGAAGCGCTACGAGGCCTAGAAGGTCACAAAATAAGGGCTCGGATGGTGGCGGATCCGGGGGCGAGGTGGTGAGCATGTTTACCACGGAAGAACTGCAGGCGATAGACCGGAAGTATTTTACAGTTATCATAGCCGATGCCTATGATGTGGCTCTGATCAGCAATAGCACCCGGCATGTCTGGTATATCCACAATGTGGAGCTGACGGACAGGAACCTTTGTCTGGTCTATCACAAACATAAAATCAATCATCCCTATCACAGCCACGCTAGATGCGGAACGCTGAGGAAGGCAATCAAATATATCAAGTCTCATGATCGATTTCAGTTAAACGGCAGAAAGCCAGTCTATTAGCATTAAAATAGGAGCGGTAACACCTGATGATGGATGTTACCGCTCTTTCTTCTTTACTTAAGGTTCTTCTTGCAGTGATGGAACCTCAGGTATTCGCAGACGGTGTCATGTGCATTGTTGATCTCCTGGCGACCACGGCTGGGCTTAAGATTATCTCTATGCAGATCTGAGCGTAACGGGGGTTCTCCTTATAGAAGTGAGCCAGAAGCATGATATTCAGTGCTTTTTCGGTGGGTTCCGGGCAGAGTTTATTGATGACCTGATTCTCAACCGAGGGCTGTGACGTATCTTCGATGTCAAAGGTTTATCCGTCATATTCGTAGTCCAGGGACAGGATCTCCACGCGGTTAGGATTGTAGCGTTCATGGAGTCCCTTTTCAGGACAGCCTTTGCAGCGTCTGGTGTAGTGGCAAAGCTTGCCTGAACCGTCAGGGTTCTTTCCAATTATGCAGCGACCTTCAGGCATATCTTCATATCCTCATTGATCTCATCCCAAAATCCCTTCAAGTAAGAGGCATACAGAACTTCGTCAATGGGCATGAATCCGATCTCATACCTGAATTTACCGAGGGTGCATGGTTGTGAAATTGTTCTGGATGTAGTCGCTCTTCCTGAGACCGTAGAGCTCCTTGCGGAAGGGGACTAATACTTTGCCTGTAGGAACAGGCTTGCCGTCAAATGAGCGGCGGGTGCTGTATTTCTGAGTGTTTGAATAATCTGTTGTTTTTTCCATGATTGTTTCCACCTTGGGTTTTCATCTGGAGGAAAGCCAGGGTAGATAGTTTCTTTTTGGCAGTGCTTGACCAGCCCATAACATTTCCTCCTGTTATCGGTTTTTGGTCAGCTGCTGAAGATCTCTGACACTATATTCAGTTGACCTTCAGGTGAGCCATTTCAGCGTGTCTTGCGTCCAAGACTGGCTTAGCTTCGGAGTGGTGTAGTTTTATGTCATGCTCCTGGACAAGAATATTCAGAGATAGAAAAAGGCCAGACTATGCCCGCGGATTTCCGTTGACATCTTCTGGCTATCTAGCAGTTCTGAGATTTTTATAGTTATCCTGACATTTAATGCATTCATCGTCCATATATAGCCTCCTTTCAAATTCCCTATTAAGCGATTGCGCAGATAGCGAACTAATGATATAAAAAAATATGCCACAAAAAGCAGTGGCTTAATACCGCTGTTAAATAGTAATACCTAGTTCATTCATACGAATCTCAGCTGACTGCTTTGATACTTCATAAAGCCCTGAAATTTGGTTCACCACATACCATTGAGGAATGGAGTCATCTCCTGACTCTTCAAGTATCTGCTCAACAGCTGTTTTAAAGGTTTGTACCGGCATAAGAATTCTTGGGGCGATTCCATTTGCCTGCAATTCCATCCAGTCCACATCATCCCATTCATTCTGAAAGCATTCATCCTTTTTGATGATGGGGTAGCGGTAGGCGACAGCTTTCTGATTGTCGGAATCGCTGTTATAAAGGTGATAGTTTTTGTGTTTATACCAGTGTACACATTCGTGTGCCACGGTATTGTGCACGCATCCTATGTTTTCTTTCACGCAGGGTATCAGGATCAATAAGGATAGTTCTACGTCGCACTTTGATGTCGCGGAATTCATCTTCATCACGGTCATATATGGGTATTAATCCGCTGGTAAAGCAGATCTGACCGTAGATGCTGAAATCCTCAGACAGACGATATTCTGCTATGATTTTTAGCCCCATCTTTTTCTTGGCAATATCAATGATGGGTACAGCCATTGGTCGGAGCAGAGCTTCAGGGCAATATTCGGTTAAGAATGCCGTTGCTACCGCATCGAATTGGCTTTTTGGAATAACCGGAACCAGAGACTTCTGCTCAACATAATTGTTTCCCCTGCTTATCCTTTTTTGTCAATCTCATCATTTATCATTTTCCAGAATTCATCTCCGAGTCCTTTCTTCTTTGCCTTGCGCAGAGCGGTACGGACATGAGGAATATTCTCATCCATGATGTATTCAGGAAGATCTGGTGCTGCTTCATCGCGTTCTCTTCCTGCGAGATCAAACATTTCATCCTTTTCATCGATATCAAGTTTCAGAATATCCGCTATGATGTCGAGAAGCTTTTTTCCGGAGGGTTGCGTCTCCCTTTGATAATATCCGAGAGATAGGAGACTGACATATTACCCATTGCTTCCGCTAGGTCACGGAGCAGAATATCTGTGCCGCCCGGACCGCGGCCTTTTCTATTAGCATTTATAAATGCTCCAAATTCACCAGCCATAGTGCATCTTCTTTCGTTATTCAGCGAGTTCGCTAATCTAAGTATTATTGTAATGGGCTTTGATAGATATATCAATAGAAAAAGGCACCGGTTTTGGTGCCTTGGATGAAATCTTTTTGATTAAACTATTGCCGGCATGTACCGGTAGGATTGTGGGGCACAAGATATACCGAGATCCTCAAGAGACAGAGGTTCGTCATATATGACGAGATTCTTAAGAAGATAGGCGACAGCTGTCTTTTTTCCACTATAATATTTTCTGAAGAAATTGTAGGTTATCCCAGAATGCTCCTTTGTCTGATGCCAGACGGTCAGAAGATCATCCTCAACGATGTCAGCTATTTCAGCTTCACCGACAACCTGCTTCTGAGGTGCTGTAGCATAAATAATGATTTTATCTACATCTTTACGACAGCGGAACTTCCTGTATTCATAAAGCTTTTTCCCCTCGATTATGCTTTCTACATACTCCGGGTTAATTGATAATAACATCTGACACATTGACATTTCCCTCCGTTAAGATGGATTTGAACTGATTCGGTGAGAGCTTGACTTCGGTGGGATACTGTCCCTGTGATGCCCAGTATCCGTTGTTATCTAACCAATCCATATTTACATTTTTTCCAGATCCGAAGTAGCCATAGTAGAGCATCTCGACAACGGAAACATTTTTATAACTCGTGTACTTCTGCTGAAGCTCATATTCATTGAAAACAGATTTGTTGCCTATTTTGGATTTTAGTTCATCAAAGGACATAAGGTACTGATTATTAGCCTTCGCTTGAATTATATCCGTGACAATACAAAATGATGTGACGCAAGAACGATAGCGTTTCCCACTTCCTTCAGTGTATCGACGATATACAAGAACGGGTTCGCCTATGTAATGAACAGGGCGTGGAGCCTGACCAACATAGATCTTGCTGATTCCGTTGCTTACGCTGCTGCTGATTTTTGTATGCAGAGAAGTTTTATTCGCAAGTTCGGAGTAGGCAAACATGGTATCGTGATAAGTATCATCGATGATGATATATCCGGCATGATCAAACCCATCATGTATAAATGGGAAAGATTTGAGCGGATCGCTAAAGTCTACGTTTGTACGGCTTTTGACATAGACATTCTCCCCGGTTGAGTTGATTCCGGCACGTATGAAGCCAAAACGCTCAAACTGTGATATTAGAGTTTGTTGTTTTGCAAATACTGTAAGATATATCTCTTCTGCATTTGAATGAAGCCATTTCCACAGAAGAAGTCCGATTGCTCCTTCGCCAATCCGAAGTCTGCGATATCTTTCTGCGATTCTAAAGGTCCTGATCTTAATTCTTCGTTTCGAAGGAAGAATCTTGCCCTGGAGCTGGATTTCCTCTTCTTCATCCTTTAATGCAACAAATGCTCCCATTCCGATTTCGTCCTCAAAGACGAGAGCGGTTGCACCAGCTTCTGCGGTTCGGTTGAACCAATCGGCAAATCCTGGATAGGAATCCTTTAACAAATCAAAGAAGGCGTCATCCAGGTCAATTTCAGAAAACTTTTTTAGATAGAATCTGCCTGCCATATTATCATGTTCCTTCCTTCACCCATTTTATTATATGCTGAATGTCATCCGATCCGTTTGAAACAATGAGAGGAATTCCCAGCTGGTCAGATATTTCTTTAGCGTAAGCTTTTTCTGCATCCTGAAATGCCTTGATATCATTGATATCTTGTTGAACGCCGTCACGTGTTTCACGACGTTCTGCAATAATCTCCGGACGTTCTGTGAGAAGAATAATACGATCAGGTTTTAAAGAAATATATGTTTCCGAGGGGATTCGGGTAATCCTTCCGTCTGCATCCAACAAACAGAAGTGACCATCGAGTATGAATTCGCCCTCATTTTGACGCAATTCCTCTATAGACTTAATCAGAAGAGGCTGGTTATCGTCAATATCAGGCACATGCTTGTCTTTGGAAAAGCCCCTGTTCCGCTTGGTAGTTATAAGCTGACTTGCGGAATAGTAGTTGATGTTAAGCTGTTCCTTCACGCAATCACAGAAGAAAGATTTTCCGACTCCGTGGATGCCACTGACAAGTATCATGTAAATACCCCCGTTTCAGAATAAGTCTGGACATGGCGCGGTGGTACCGCGCCATCGCTATTATGATAACATGAGAAACCGATTTTATCAAGAGAAAAATAGATTAAATCTTGCATTCTCTTGATTTAATCTTGCATATTCATCGCTGCTATAATAAGATGGTTTCCGAAGACATTAGATTGATTTTTGGAATATTTCTCGGAGGAACGGTATGGCCATAAGTTATAAGAAATTATGGAAATTACTGATAGATCGCGATATGAAAAAGAAGGATTTGCAGGAAATCTCCGGTGTCAGCTCAGCTTCTATTACCAAGCTGGGTAAAAACGAGAATGTAAATACGGAAATCATAGACAAGATATGCGTTGCCTTGAAGTGCGATGTTTCGGATATTATGGAAATTACAGAAGAAAACCAGAGAAAATCAGAGGGTTGAATATGGATAATTATACTCTGCATCAGGCAAGATATTTTGTTGAGGAGATTACGCTGAAGCGTTCGGAGTCATCAATTGACGGGTTCGCATCGGCAATGTCTGGCATTAAGGTGATTTGAACCCGTACCAAGTTGATGCGGCTCTTTTTGCGATAAAATCGGCGCTCAGCAATGGCGCTTTGCTTGCTGATGAGATCGGATTAGGAAAAACAATAGAAGCAGGATTGGTGCTTGCGCAATACTGGTCGGAACGAAAGAGAAGAATACTTCTTATTGTGCCGGCTTCTCTTCGTATGCAATGGAGATCGGAGTTAAGCGAGAAATTCTACATTGATTTCGTGATAATGGAATTCACAAATTTTAACAAGGAACGAAAAGCCGGAAAATTTAATCCGTTTGAGGTGTCAAATCAGGTTGTAATCTGTTCATATGATTTTGCTTCCCGAAAAGCCATTGAGATCAGGAATGTCCAGTGGAATCGGGTCATCATGGATGAAACTCATAAACTTTGTAATATCTATCTATAGGACAAATAATGTCACGGGCAATAGGCTGAAGATTGCATTAAGTGGAAGAAAAAAAACTCCTGTTTACGGCCACGCCGCTGCAAAATAATCTCATGGAACTATATGGTCTTTCTAGTATCATTGATGACCATGTGTTTGGTGATGCAAAGACATTTCGTGAGATGTATGTGGCTGTATCAAATCCTGATATTCGTAACCACAGTCTCCGAGCACGCCTGCAACCTGTCTGTAAGCGTACCCTCAGATCTCAGGTGTCAGAGTATGTTAAATACACGGAGCGTATCGCTATTCTGCAGGAATATGCATCGAATCCGAACGAGGAAAGATTATACAACGATATATCAGATTATCAACAGACGGACAACTTCTATGAATGATCGTACACAATATTATACTCTCAATTTTTGAGTAAGAGTTGAGAAAAACGCAGAAGAGTTGAGAAAAAAAGATAAGTGTGGATAATGATAAGCATGTGGAGATGGTAGCACTATTGTCTAAATTTGATGTTGATAAGCATATAGATGTTAAAATTAAGCTTGATGAGCTTGATTTGACAAGCACTGAAAGTAAAGCGAATTATGCAAAAATCAAGGAATATATTTTAGAAAACTTTGGTTTGAAAGTTTCAGCATTCTATATTGCCCAGATTAAAAAGAAATGTGGTATAGAGTTGAGAGAGAATTATAATAAGTCAAAAAAGAAAAACAAGTTATTCCACAATGCACCTTTTCTATCTTACTTATTTTCTTATAACCTAACTTTTCATACAAATGACAATTTCCTTTCTCCTGAAAAATTGTATCAAGTTCCCAATTGTTTTCTCCATGAAGCCTTTCTATTTCATAAAATTCATAAAACGCTCTTTGAGCTATTCCCCTATTGCGGTATTTTTCTGTAATAAAAACAGGTGCAACTCTTTTTCTGATACAGGTATAATGGAGATGGATAAGATTTCCTAAAAAAACGGATAGCTTTTTATCCGATTTCTTTTGGGAAGCATACGGGAGGGGGGTAGGAAATTTATTTCCGTGGGGGTGTGTAGCTCTCCTGTATCAGTGATAACTGATATGCCCTCTGCTAAGGAGCCTTTGGGGAACGCACGCACCTGTTAAGGTGTATATGTGCGCCCTTGTACCCTTGTAAACAAGGGACTATTCCTCTATTTCCATTTCTTCCTCTTGGTTTTCTATGTTTTCTTCTTTCATTTGTTCTCTTTTCTCTATGATTTTTAGGATTTTTTGATTGACTGCTTCTTTTATATTTGGAAATGTGATTAGCTGATAAAATTCATCTTTGGTAAAGTCTTTACTTTCAGTAAAGATACTTTCAAAGACTGCTCCTTTTTCATAAAGGTGTTTATCTCTCCTTTTTCTTTCTTCCTGTTTCTGCTAACTGATGCCGATTTAAGTAAGGTGTCTTGTTAATGAGTGCGCTAATATCGGACAGATTCCGAACATGGAAAAGCTGATTGCAACAATCAGATCCCGTGAGATAAGTGCCTGTCTGGCTCTTCAGGCTAAATCTCAGATGAAGGCTATTTACAAAGATAACGCTGATACAATTATCGGTAATATGAATTTCCAGATTTTCCTTGGTGGTACAGAGAAAACTACTTTGAAGGATCTTACCGAAATTCTTGGAAAAGAGACCATTGATATGTATACCACAGGTAATACCAAAGGCTCGCAGGAATCCTATAACATGAATTATCAGAAGCTTAGGAAAGAGCCGATGAGCATGGATGAGCTTGCTGTTATGGATGGTAGTAAATTATTGTTCAGGTAAGAAGTGTAAGACCATTTCTTTCTTATAAGTATGACCTGAAAAAGCATCCGAATTATCATCTGAGACTACGATAAGAAGAACTGGTTTGATATTGAGAAGTATCTGAACCGTAAACTTGTGCTTCATCCAAACGATGAGTACGAAGTGTTTGAGGTTGATTAGAACGGTTGTTTTGATTATAATAATACTGATGATTTTTATTTTGGTGAAAATCAGTCTCCAAACCTGAAAGGCAATTCTATGCATGGATAATCTGGTTTTCAAATCGGATTCAGCTAAGAAGGTGACAGTATTGTCCGCTATCCGGTGCGTGATTGCTGTAATGGAATTCAGGTAGAAAGGAGATAATAGTCATGGCAAAAGGTGTATCATCTAAGACACACAGTCAAAAAGAATTGGATAATTACGCTAATCAGCATAATCCAAACAACAAGGCCTACAAGGCAAGAGTTGCTAATGATCAGGCGACTAAGAAACAGTCCAAGAAAGCATTGGCAAATCAAGCTAAGAAGCGTGCAAAACGCCAGGCTGAATTCGAGGCGGAATATGGTGTCATGTATCCGCTTGATTGGATGTGTTACAGCAATCCATATGATTTTGACTAATCATGAAAGCAAGAGAGCATCAATCTATTATGGTTGGTGCTTTTTTGTTGTAGTTTTTTAATTATGAGAAAGAGCTTATAGTGCAGTCGTATTAGGGGCTTTTTTTAATGCGCGCATTTTCAAAGTTCAGTCGACGGGGCTTTGGAAGGACAACTAAATACAAAGAAACCAAAAACAATTTTTTAAGAAAACAGGAGGATTTTATTATGGCATTTTTCAACTCAGCAGTAGGCGTACTTCAGACACTCGTTATCGCACTTGGTGCAGGTCTTGGAATTTGGGACGTTGTAAATCTCATGGAAGGTTACGGCAATGATAATCGTGCGACACGTTCCTAACTGAAAAGGTTAGGCACTAAGTCGAAGGGCTTTATAGCCTGAAATCTTAGGAGAAATGATAATCTGAAGGGTGGAATGACGGAGTAACGCCCCGAAACGCCCACACTGATACTCCGATTGGCACAGGATATGCAGCTATCCGACTGTCAAAAGCTCGGTGAAGTCGGCAGAGAGTAACCGTAAGCGGAGCAATCCGCACGAAACCTGTCCAGAGGTGGACGGTGCTACCTATATGCCGGGTGTCGGATATTTATGGTGAGAATGTATGAAAATACTGACGAACTTCTGAATGTACGGGTCTAAACGTTTGGATTTGCCGAAAGGCATTCTCCCATTAAATTGGGGTGTCCGTGGATTAGTAAGATTGGTTGTTATGAACATCCACATACCGTTACAGGCGGTAAGGTTCCTTGGAACTGGGCACAGGCTTAGAGGAAGCACCTAAAAGTATCTATTGATAGGATTGTCGGAACGTGGAAAGCCGGGAACGTATGAAACAAGCTATTGCAAGTCGTTGGGCGGGAAAGTCGGTTTTATCCGATATAACCGCACTTAATCCTGGTGAGAGTAGGGGCATAGTACCGATGAAGCGGTGATAACAAGCCGTGGAGGGATAGCCCCAAGTCGAGTTTAGAAACAAAATCTGAAAACACAGTAAACACAGCTTCGAGTATGACAAAGAAAATCCTAACCGAAAGGGGTGGGTGCCTGTGTTGACTTCGGAGCAGCAAAAGCACAAACCGAAACAAAGCAAAATCCGCTATACGGAGCATTACGACCTGCAAAGCACTTTTGACGGTCTGTATGCTGATAGTCTGAATGGCAAAACATTTCAGAACCTTATGAGCCTAATTGCGAGTGAGGAAAATATCAAACTGGCATACCGAACAATCAAGGGCAATAAGGGCAGTGGTACTCCCAGCGTGGATAAGCGGACAATCAAAGCCCTTACTACACTTCGTGAGGAACAATTCGTCTAGCTTATTCAAAAACAGTTCAGTTGGTATACTCCCCGCCCGGTTAAGCGGGTGGAAATCCCAAAGCCCAACAGAAAAACAAGACCGTTAGATATCCCCACAATCATTGACCACATGGTACAGCAATGTATTTTACCGGTGCTTGAACCAATCTGTGAAGCAAAATTTCATGAGCGTTCCAACGGTTTCCGTCCGAACCGCTCTACGGAACACGCCATAGCACAATGCTGTCGGCTCATGCAGATACAGCACCTACATTATGCGGTTGACATCGACATTCGCGGCTTCTTTGATAATGTCAATCACGGAAAGCGATTAAGGCAGATGTGGGGAATAGGAATCCGGGATAAAAAGCTGTTGTGTATCGTCAAGCAGATGTTAAAGGCACAGGTGGTGCTTCCAGACGGAACGAGGATAACCCCAACCAAAGGAACACTACAGGGCGGTATTTTGTCGCCGCTACTTTCCAACATTGTGCTAAATGAGCTTGATTGGTAGGTGACTTCCCAATGGGAGGAAATGCCTACCATTACGATTACAAAATCCGGCAGAACGCCCACGGTACGGACATTAAAAGCCATACCTACCGGGCATTACGCCGGAGTAATCTCAAAGAAATGTATATCGTGAGATACGTCGATGACTTCAAAATCTTCTGCCGGAGCTGACAAGACGCTGAAAAGGCGTTTGAAGCAATACGCTTATGGCTAAAAGACCGGCTTGGACTGGAAATCAGCCAGGAAAAGTCTAAAGTCATCAATCTAAAACAACGCTACTCGGAGTTTTTGGGATTTAAGATGAAAGTCTATCCCAAAGTAAAAAAGTATGTAGTCTGCTCACACATGAGCGCCAAAGCCATAAAACACGCAAAGGAGAAAATATCCACCGCTATTCGGGCGATACAAAATCCGGCAGATGACCGGGCGCAGTATATTGCCATTCAGCAATACGATTCAGTAGTTGCCGGACTTCACAATTATTATCGTCTGGCAACACACATCAGCGTGGATTTTCCGAAGCTGTCCCAAGGGCTGAAATTGCAAATGAGAAACAGACTGCGGGAACTCACTCCTAAAGGAAAACTGGAACGTGGATTTATCAA
Organism: Lachnospiraceae bacterium; assembly: GCA_041776485.1. GTDB lineage: Bacteria > Bacillota > Clostridia > Lachnospirales > Lachnospiraceae > JBHBQE01. The sequence goes on from JBHBQE010000020.1 coordinate 118,736, forward strand.
GGAACGGTATGGAAAGAGTAAACAGCTAAGGTTTTTGAACGGACACCCTCTCATTCCAATGGGATATGTCCGAACAAGGGACGCCCAACACAAAAAGAAATCCGTCAATCGGTATACGCTTGGAGGGACGGGCAGAAATCCATAAAAATCTCGGTATCAATACTGATACGATGATATGGCTCATGCAAAACCCTGTGTTGGATAAAACGATTGAGTTTGCAGACAACCGAATTTCCCTGTTTGAGGCTCAATATGGGCGATGCGCCATTACTGGCACTGACCTTATGCCATATTACATTCGCTGTCACCATAAAACGCAGCTTGAAAATGGCGGTATAGATGAATACAGCAATCTTGTCCTTGTGATCGAAGTGGTACATATCTTAATCCATGCTACCTTGCAAGAAACAATCCAGAAGCACCTCAAGGAACTCCAACTGAACAAAAAGCAACTGGAAAAACTGAATAAACTGCGAAAATAGCGGGAATGCCTGTAATCGCATAATCAATCTTTTAACGCTGTAACGAAGTGTGTAAGTTGTGTTTGAAACGCAAGAAATCTAAACTCGATGGAACGCCGTGTGAGGGGAAACTCTCATGCACGGCGTGGAGCGGGGAAAAATCTGGCGATTACTTCAAAGGATTGCCTATCGCTATCTGGAGCTAATGCTCATAGTCAATAAAGAAGCAGATAACAAAACAACAGGCAGAAGGCCTCGCTATTCCGAAATATAGAGGCTGGAGAGATAGAATTATTCGCATTTCTATGTTATACTATCAGCGGCATCTGGCAAATCAAGATTATTGGATGTAGCCAATGATGCGGCGAATTATCTGTTCGGTACAGTTCCGCAACTGACAACAATCCGTATCGAGTAAAAAGACGTTCTGTGCAGCAGGTGGTCAGAAACTTTACCGTCGTGGTGAAAAAATGGTGACAAATAAATAGAAATTGTTGAATTCACCCGCTATTTTTAGTTATAAAAGGAGATGTCTGATATGGATATAACTAAGAAACAGTTTAGTTCCTATATGATAGCCGCGTTTTCTATTGCGTGGTCTCTTCAGATTATTGCAAGTATTTTTGCTTTGAGAGGGAATCCGACTGCATTTCAGCTTCTGCTCTCGGTGACTATGTTCGCACCCTTTGCGGCAACGATCGTGGCACGTATCCCGTTAAAATGTATGGGCTGGAAGCTAAGGCTTAAAGGTAAAGTGCGATACATATTTGTTGCCCTTTGGCTGAATTCAGTTTTGATGGTACTTGGGACAGGTCTTTTCTTTTTGATCTTCCCGAAATCCTTTGATTCAGAACTTACTTTTTTTACCGCCACACTTATTGCCCAGGTAGGTGAGCAAGCTGTGGAACAACTTGCGGCTCAGGGGCTTACCGTACAGATGTATCTGATTATAAGTGCCGTGCAGGCTTTTACGATTGCGCCATTTATAAATATGCTTTTTGCATTGGGCGAAGAAGTCGGCTGGAGAGGTGGAATGACACCTTATCTGAAAGAAAAGTTTGGGACAGCAAAGGGTCGATTACTGAGTGGCCTTATTTTGGGAATATGGCACTGGCCTATAATAATTCTTGCTGGATATGAGTATGGTATGAGTTATATAGGTACTCCTGTTCTTGGACCCATCGTATTTTGCTTTTTCACTATCGCAACCGGAATCCTGATTGACTGGATATATGAAAAGACACATTGTATTTAGTTTCCGGCACTTATGCATGGAGCCATAAATGCATTTGGCACAGTATTTCCATACCTTGCAAAGGCTGAGTACGGCAGATATTCCATATTTGGTCCTGCATACATCGGACTCATTTCAATGATTCCTTTATTGATTGTTTCAGGCATTATAATGGCAAAAGCAGCAAAGGAAAGTTAGTAAAAAATCGAATAATTCCCGTTTGTCGGACTGACTTTTCCTCAAAGTACGGGCGGAGGGACAACCAAAGTAAAAGCGTGCTCCAATACGATTATTTTAGTACAGAGAATATCGGGCATTTCTCGTAAAACTCGGCTACAATCTGTGTCGTAGGAGGTAATGTTATGCAGATGATTAAAGCGTTCAATGAAACCATCCGCTATGGAAGACGAGGTACTTGCTAATTCGGGTGTCGATATATTCGAAGAAGTTTTTAAGCTGATTTTCACAAAGATTTATGATGAAATGGAAAGCGGAAGAAATCAGGGACACGTCACCTTGAATTTAGAAATTACGGAGATACGGAAACAGAACTGAAAGACAAGATATAAAAGCTGTTTGACAAGGCAAAAAATAAGTGGGACAGTGTATTTTCGGAGGAGGCTAAAATTCTACTTAAACCATCTCATTTATCCGTATGTGTATCTTCTCTTCAAGATGTAAAGCTTTTTAAATCCAATTTTGATGTTGTAGATGACGCTTTTGAATATTTGATGAGCAAATCTTCTAAGGGCGAAAAGGGACAATACTTTACTCCAAGATATGTAATAGATGCCATCCTTAATATTGACATAACTATCGGCGATGTAATCACTCCAAGAGAGATGAATTATGCTTATTCAAAAATATTGGAGGACATAAAAATTCCTATCATAGCTTATTCCATTGAAACGATTCTTGCAGAAAAATTTGAGACCATTTCCAGTCGCAATATTATCACAACAAGGGTAAGAGATTTTTATGATTTGTATATGATATATGAGCTGTAGGGCGATCAAATTGACACCGGAAGTTTAACGGAAGCGATAGAAAAAACAAGCAAGCACAGAGCAACTTTTGAGACAGTATGCTTATTGTCCAAACTTGATATCGACAAGCATATAAATGCTGAAATTAAGCTGGATTAGCTTGATTTGACAAGTGCAGAGAGCAAAGCTACTTATATACTTTAGAAGCTAAACTTATTAAGCCAGTTGATAAAATATAGCTTTGAGGTATATTCCTTTTTGAGCTTAATATAAGATAGAAGCAGATGTTGATTATACTAAAAATATATAAGTCTGAAAAAGAATTTATCTTCCATAGAAAGCAAACATCTGATACTGTTTAGGCAAAAGATATATTGAAAGATTTCATCAATAAAAAGGTGCCTATCAAATTTCGATTTTTAGAGATGGATAAATATGAAGTTGAAGGAAATAGAGAACGTCACATTTACAAGAGGAAATGATATGAAAGACCTTGTCAGGATAATTATATTTTTAGTATATGTATTGGCTCTTTTCGGTTTCAAAAAAGTTGTTTTAAAACATAAAAAAACAGAGCTATAGTATACACTTTAGGAATGTTATTTGCGTATTTGCTATATATGCTTTTTATATCTGTCAGTAGAATGTGACTTTTTAAGATGGACTCATGAGGAGATAGTCAGACATACTCATAAGCACGGCAGGGGCGTCGCCATGGAAGTTATTTGGGTTTTCGCTCCTACTGTGTATTCTTTAATATTGTTAGGGAAGTCAGAAAAAGTGTGCCAAAATATTCAAAAAAGGATACAGGAGGGCTTGGGAAATTACTGGCATTAATTCTGTTCCAGCTCTTTTTTACCCTTTTCATAGGCTTGGTTTTTAATCACTTAATATTGGGAGGTAATTTAAGAGAACTGTTTGTTATTACGGGGGACAGTTTTAAGGATATTGAATGGAAATATATGACTGCTTTTATACTTGGAATGATATTGTTTTATTTTCTGATGAAGCATTAAGCTAATAAAGATGATATTGATGATATAAAAAAAGAACTTAAAGGCACTGATTCAAGCAAGTAAGCTGATAATTCCGAAAAATAAGGAGCTTAACAGTGAAAAAGATATATTTTATTTTTGGATTAGTTATTATCGAAATGACTGCAATATTACTGAACATGCAATTGATGAATTTAAGCCTTCATTCTATTGATTTGACTTAAAATAATTCAAAATGTGGTTATAACCACATAAACCTCTATAAAGTCCTGTTATAATATCCACATCAAACAAGGAGGTGTTTAATGCTAAGAAAGATTATCAAAATAGATGAAGAAAAATGCAATGGGTGTGGAATTTGTGCCACTGCATGTCATGAGGGTGCTATTGATATGGTTAATGGCAAGGCAAAACTGGTAAGAGAGAATTTCTGTGATGGATTTGGTGACTGTCTGCCCGGTTGCCCCACGGGAGCCATAACATTTGAGGAAAGAGAGGCTCCGGAATATGATGAGGAGGCAGTAAGAGAAAAGCAGAGAAAACAAGAGGAGGCAAATAATATGAATAAAAATCATGGGCATGGAATGACGGGAGGCTGTCCGGGTTCAAGGATGATAAAGTTTGACAGAGAAAATGGTGTAATAGAGGATGAACCGGTACAGGGAATGGGAAAGCCTGTCTCACAGCTTAACCAGTGGCCATGCCAAATTAAACTTTTACCTGCGAAGGCTCCATTTTATCAAGGAGCGAAGCTTTTGGTAGCAGCAGATTGTGCGGCATTTGCCTATGCAAGTTTACATGAAGATTTTATGAAGGGGAAAATTACACTTATCGGCTGTCCGAAACTGGATTCAGTAGATTATTCAGAGAAACTTACAGAAATTATTAGGGATAATGATATCAAAAGTGTGACTGTAGTGCGTATGGAGGTTCCCTGCTGTGGCGGATTGCAGAGGATGACTGAAAATGCCCTTAAAAACAGCGGTAAATTTATACCATGGCAGGTGGTTACAATTTCAACAGATGGAAAAGTCTTAGATTAATCATATCGGATATTAGGATATGGCAAAGGAGATAGTGCTCACTGAGCATTATCTTTTTTTATAATTATTTTTTTTAGGGAATTAGTTAGTTTAACTTCTATTATCTGGAAAGAAATATAGCTTAAAATCCAAGTTATAATTATTGCAACCAGTAACAAAGTGATTTTTATAAATAGTGATTTGTCATTTGATAAAAGATAAAAAACCTTATCGGCATAAAATGCGATAAAGTAAAAGGAGTAGCTTATATTTCCGGTTATTACCAGAATTTTAGCAATCTCTTTTTTATTAAACAGTATTTTTACAAAAAATACCAGTAGTAAAGCGGGAACTCCCAGTACCAAGCTTCTGGTATAGCTATATAATGGATCAATAAACAAATATATGATAAGTACCAGAGATATTAGCCCATTTACAGGGACAGAAATTTTTATTTTATCTATGTTAAATTTTTCAAAAAACAAATACAGGAACATTCCAAGGATAAATTCCCATATTATGGTATCCCCTAAACAGCTTATAATGTATATATCTGCAAACAACTTTCCGGCAATGGTCATAAAGATAAGAAGTAAGGTGGCCACATAAAGTCTGTATTTATGACTGATTTTTACTGCCAGGAAAAATATCAGATAAAAATATATTTCATAGTTAAGTGTCCAGCCCACAGCAAGTAAAGGTGTATCAAAGCCTGCAGGATTTATGTGGGGAATGAAAAACAGGGAATAGATCAGAGATTTAATGTCGGCAACCGACATGATGGAAAGTGTCGGATTTATTCTGAGGATTATAAAGGTGAAAAATGTAATAAGCCAATACAATGGAATAACACGAATAATTCTTTTTGTTAAAAAATAGTCCGTGTTTTTTTCAGTGGACAGCATTATAACATATCCGCTGATTACAAAAAGAATGTCAACACCGAAATACCCATGCTCTCCAACCATACCGGTATGGAATACCAGTATAAACATTGCAGACATAGCCCTTAGGAGCTGTAATGAATTATCCCTATTACTTACTGACGCTTGAATATTAAAATCCCCATTTTGTTACACCCAATACAGAGCGTAGTATATATTAATTATTATTTTTTGTCAAAGCCATATAGGCGGAATCTCATCAATGTATTATTTAAGTCTTAATATATCAAAATAGGAAAATATGCAATATATAATTGACATAAAGTAATAAATATATTATTATATGCAATATAAGGAGTGAAATAATGAAAAATAAAAGAATGAAAATAGCGAGAATAGAAGGTGATATGAGTCAGGAGGACCTGGCTAAGGAGGTAGGAGTAACCAGACAAACAATTGGATTGATAGAAGCGGGAAAATACAATCCAACGCTTAATTTATGTGTGGGAATTTGTAAGGCACTTGGTAAAACATTAAATGATTTGTTTTGGGAGGAGATATCATGAAAAATAATGTGATTACTGATGAGCGCATACTGTTAGAGAGAAGAAAGATACAAAGCACAGGCTATTCATGGATTATTAACATATTGATCGTAGCCATTATAATAGAGAAGCTTTTTCTTAATGCAGAATTCAAGGAATATGCAGTGGAGCTTTTTATTTTAATAGGGGCAGGCCTTTATAATACAATTGCTCATTACAAAAGCGGTATTGATATTTGGAATTCTCAGGATTCGGGGAAAGGAAAAATACTGATAAATGCACTTGCCATGGGCGCTATTTCACTAATGCTTTTTATTTTCATAAGTGGAAACCGTAACATTGTGGATTTGGTATGCTATTTTGTAATAGTTTCTTTTTCATATTTTTTAGGCAGAACGCTGATGATTCACATAAACAGAAAAAGACAGCAGGATATAAACCGGGAGATTATAGATGATAATGATGATATAGAATAAGGAGAGCACGTTAATCAGTCTTTACAAATCCTATATTGAATAGTAGTATAAAAGTACAGTTAACCGCTATGAAGCTGCGGTTGGAGACTTAGCCGGTCAATCAAACGACAGAAAATGCAAATAGAAAAGTAAATAAAGACAATCTATTAAAAGTAGGAGGAATGTAATGAGCGAACAACTAACCTTTAGAAATGCAGAGAGGAAAGATACGCCCCTTATTTATCAATTTATTATCGAGCTTGCCCGATATGAAGAATTGGAAAATGAGATTATTACAGATGTTAAAACCTTAGAGGAATGGATTTTTGATAAGGAAAAGGCTGAGGTGATTTTTGCCATGGAGGACGGAAAAGAGGTGGGATTTGCATTGTTTTTCCATAATTTTTCTACTTTCCTAGGAAGAGCCGGAGTGTACTTGGAGGATTTATATGTAAAACCTGAGTACAGAGGAAAGGGGTATGGCAAGGCAATTTTAAAGAAATTAGCTGCCATAGCTGTAGAAAGAGGTTGCGGTCGCTTAGAATGGTGGTGCTTAGACTGGAATAAATCCAGTATAGATTTTTATTTATCCCTGGGTGCTGAGCCTATGTCAGATTGGACGGTATATAGAATTGCCGGAGATACTTTAGCTGACCTGGCAAAGTAAAAGGAGTTTTTAGAAGATTATTTATGTTTTGGGATAATGTGGCACCTGTATATGATATATTTGCCAACATAATAAATATCAGGGTTCATAGGAATTTATGCAAGCAGGTTTCCGATTTAATTGAGTCAGAGGATAAGGTTTTGGAATGTGCCTGCGGTACGGGAATGCTAACGGTTCATATTGCAGAAAAATGCAAAAGTGTAATTGCCACTGATTATTCCCATAATATGTTAAAAAGAGCCAAAAATAAATGTCGGCATTATAAAAATGTCAGGATTATTAAAGAAAATATTTTATCTTTGGATTTTCCTGATAATAGCTTTGACAGGGTAGTGGCAGCGAATGTGATACATCTGCTGGATGAACCCAATATTGCATTAAAGGAGATGGAAAGAGTATGTAAAATTGGGGGACAACTTATTATTCCCACTTATATTAATAAGGCTGGTGGAGAAATTAACAGGTTTTCAAAAGCAGTAGGGAAAGTGGGCGCAGATTTTAAAAATCAATTTACTGTTAGTAAATATCGGGAATTTTTTAAGAAGGCAGGATATGCTGAGGTTAGGATAAATGTAATAAGGGGAGTAGTTCCCTGTGCTCTGGCTATTATAAATTTATAAGACTGTAAATTAATATATTATAAGCTGTGACTAACTGTAAATTCCTGTAATTAATTGACAGAAACACGGAGCAGGTCTATACTTACAGGGACAAATGAATATTGCATGCACAGGTGCCTGCCAGATTTTAAAAGGGCAGGAGAATAGGGAAGTCAGGTGAAATTCCTGCACAAAGCCGTTGCTGTATTAGAGGAGTTGTTTTCAACATATCATTGGAGAGGGTCTCCGAGAAGATGGAAACAGCGATGATACTTGAGTCAGAAGACCTGCCTGTGTAAGAACACAAGTTCCTCTTCGGACCTAGGAGGGTGTTGGAAATATAGCAGTAATATGGCTTATGTAAAGACTATATCCGAAGGATATAGTCTTTTTATTGTCATTTTACTTGCTGTTATCTTGTTTTAAGTGCCGGGTCCCATATCTGTCACAGTCGGAGACTTATTGATTGTATTACAATGAAAGGAGTAATATGAAGCAGTTGACCAAAGTACAAAAGAGATTTATGGCTGTAGTTCTTATTGCGTGTCTGTCTATGGCAATAGCACCTACAGTTAATGCAATGCACGTTATGGAGGGATATCTTCCCCCGCTTCACTGTATTAGTTGGATAGTTATTTGTATTCCGTTTCTTGCTGCAGGATTTATGAAGATTCGTAATACGGTTGGTGAGAATCCCAGAGCAATGACTTTGATTGCCGTAAGCGGAGCCTTTGTTTTTATTGTATCGTCCCTTAAGATTCCGTCAGTAACCGGAAGCTGTTCTCATATGACAGGAACGGGATTGTCGGCAATATTGTTTGGGGTATCCACAACATCAGTTCTGGGACTTATAGTTTTAGTTTTCCAAGCTATTTTACTTGCCCACGGCGGTCTGACAACCTTAGGCGCCAATTGTTTTTCAATGGCAATTGCGGGACCTATTGTTTCCTGGCTTATATTTAAGGGGCTTACAAAGGTAAAGGCAAATAAGAAAATAGCAGTTTTTCTTGCTGCTATGATTGGTGATTTGTTTACATATTGTGTTACTGCCCTTGAAATGGCATTGGCACATCATTCTGATACAGGAATAGGTGTAGCATTAGTGAAATTCCTTGCTGTATTTGCACCTACACAGGTTCCTCTGGCAATAATTGAGGGAATACTTACTGTAGTTATTGTTATGGCATTAGAGTCCTTGGCATCCAAGGAGCTAAAATCTATAGGATATGTTGTGGAGGCGTGAAGATATGAAAAGTAATAGTAAAACAATGATAATTTTGTTGGTTATTGTGGTTTTAATGGCATTTGTTCCGCTTTTTGCCCTAAAGGGCGCAGAGTTTGGAGGTTCAGATGATGCGGGCAGCCAGGTGGTTGAAGAGGTAAACAGCAGTTATGAGGCATGGTTTGATCCTGTTTTGGAAACAATAATTGGAGGAGAACTTCCGGGAGAGGTTGAAAGCCTGCTGTTTTGTCTCCAGACAGGTATCGGTGTAGGGGTAGTTGCTTTCTTTATCGGAAGGCTTTACGAGAGAAAGAAGCTGGGTAAAGAAAACGAAGACCTTTGATTTGAATTATATATGGAATACGAATGGATTTGAAAGGATACCTTTCAAATCCATTTTTTGATTAAGGAGTGCCTTTCTAAGTTGGGTTTATAAAAATTGTGGGCTGTTCCGATTATGGTGATAAAATGATTATAGTTGATAAATTATGTTATAATTCAGGACTTCGATATGTTAATACAGGGGAGAAAATGGCATTTTCCATGGTCACACTTGTACTTTGTATTGTAAGCCGCTCTATTCTAACCTCGATGTTGGTTATTGTTGTAAACAGTATTTTAATTTTAATAAAGGGGAAAATACCAGCCAAAAGGTATTGGAGGCTAATGAGCATACCTTTTGCTTTTTTGCTTTTGTCAACCATTGCTATATTGGTGGACATTTCAAAAATACCTATGGGCTGCTATGCTTTAAAGATAGGGGGATATTATATTACAAACAGCTGGGAACAGGTATTGTATGGCTTTCAGCTGATTTTTACCGCATTGGCAAGCGTATCCTGCTTATATTTTCTTTCATTAAATACACCTATGACAGATATACTTACAGAACTTCGCAGAATGCATATTCCATCATTGCTGGTGGAATTAATGATGTTAATATATCGCTATATTTTTATTCTTATGGAAATATCTGATAATATTAAAAATTCTCAGGATTCAAGGCTTGGAAATAAAGATTATAAAACCTCAATTAAATCCTTTTCGGGCATGATTTCCGTACTTTTTGTTCGGGCTGTAAAAAAGGCTGATGCTCAATATTGTGGGTTGGAGTCCAGAGGATATAGTGGAGAAATCAATGTACTTACTGAGCATTATCCCCCTAAGGCTAAAAATATTATAATGATAGTAGTATTTGAAGCGTTGCTGCTGGGCTTTGTGATTTGGCAGAAAATATATTTAATATTTCCTTAAGCATTATTTTAGGCTCTGATAATATTACCATCGGCATAAGCATAGATATGGCGCCGGGAATGACTGTCGGTTTTAACATAAAAAGAAATAGAAACAGGAGAATACAATGAAAGATGATGTAATAATCCGTGCAGAAAATGTAAAATTTTCCTATGATGACAACAACACTCATGCGTTAAACGGATTGAATTTAGAGATACACAGAGGAAAGAAATATGCTGTGATGGGAGCTAATGGTTCCGGTAAATCAACATTTTTCTTTTGCTGTAACGGATTGCATATACCTACAGGGGGTACAATGTATTTTGAAGGCACACCCTTTGATTATTCTAAAAAAGGATTGCTGAAGATACGTCAACGAGTGGGAATAATATTTCAAAATCCTGACGACCAATTGTTTTCCGCCAGTGTATTTCAGGAAATTTCCTTTGGTGCACTAAATTTGGGAAATCCTGAGGAGGCGGTTCGTAAGGAAGTGGAGGCAGTAATTGAAAAACTTGGTATCACTCCCTTTAGAAATAAGCCTACCCATGCCCTGTCAGGAGGACAAAAGAAACAGGTATCCATTGCAGATATTCTTGTTATGCACCCGGAGCTTATAATATTAGATGAGCCTGCAGCAGCTCTTGATCCATATCATACCACTTTGGTTAATCAAATTGTGGATCAGATGACAAGTGAGGGAATTACTGTTCTAATGGCAACCCATGATGTGAATTATGCCTTTGGCTGGGCGGATCAGGTGTTGGTATTCAAAGACGGGAAGCTTTTAACTCAGGGTGAGCCTCAGGAGGTATTTATGGATAAGGAGATTTTAAAGCAAACTAATCTTGAGCAGCCGGCGGCATTACAGCTTTTTGAAAGTTTGATAAACAGGGGAATTTTAGATTCTAAGCTCCCGGTACCTCCTACACTTCAAGTATTAGAGGATTATATTGCTAATATTTCATAATGGTAAATTCTTTATAGTGAGATATAGGAAGTGGCAAAAAGAAAGCAGAGGCTAACATTTCTATAGTAATAAAGCCTTGACTTTAGTTGGAAAGGGCATATTATATACATATACCCCTATGGGTATAACTATCGTTTATTTTAAGAAAGGATACTATTATGAGAAAGTCAATTATTTTTTCATTGCTTGGAGGGTTTATATTAGGTAAGGCAGGGGCAGAGATCTTTGGCTGCAAGGAAGCAAAAAAAATATACACCTCTTTAGCAACAGGTGCAATTATTGTTAAAGACTCTGTTATGGAGCGTTTTGAAAAGGTACAGGCAGGAGCTGTAGACATTATGGCTGACGCTAAGGAAAATGCAAAGCGTTATTACACAGAAAAGGAAGCCGGATTTGATATGGGTGAGGACATAGAGGAAGCAAGTGCTAAGGAGGCTTAATCTGTGAAATATCGTATAGTACATAGTTCAAACTATACCCTTCACCTTTCTTTGGCAAAGCACAGGTTGACAGAGCAGGAAGCAGATGTGCTTTATTACGCTCTGATTGAAAGGGAGGATGTAAAAAAGGCTGCAGTATTTCCCAGGACTGCCGCTGTTATTATCCATTCGATGGGAAAGGATAAAGCAGATATTTTAAGTTTCGTGGGAGGCCTTGATTTAAACAGCCTGGAGGCTATGGAATTAGTTCCCAGCGTATCTGCCAGAGCTACTAATGAAATTTTCAAAGAAAAAATTGCCACCAAAACCATGCTGCATATTATTAAAACCATGCTGGTGCCAATGCCGATTCGTGTTGTTTGGACTATGGTAAATGGTGCACCTTATGTTATTAATGGGATAAAGGATATTGCCAGTAGAAACTTCAGTGCTGAAATAGTTCATGCTTCGGCAATTTTAGCATCTCTTCTTACCGGAGATTTTCAAACGGCGAGCACAATAGTATTTTTAACTGATGTGGGCGAAATTCTGGAGGAGTGGACCTTTAAAAAATCCGTGGATGATTTGGCACAGTCCCTTGCTTTAAATGTATCAAAGGTATGGAAGGTAGAGGGAGATACCAGTGTTCAGGTAAATATTAATCAAATCCATGATGATGACAGGATACAGGTTTCAATTGGCAGTATGATTCCCCTGGATGGTGTTGTGGTAGAGGGGGAAGCCCTGGTTAATCAGGCTACTCTCACAGGTGAATCAATACCTGTAGAGAAAAGGTATGACAGCTCTGTATTTGCAGGAACTGTTGTGGAAGAAGGGGAGCTGATTATTCAGGTTAAGGGCGTGTCAGGAAAAACCAGATATGACAGAATTGTTAAAATGATTGAAGAATCTGAAAGTATGAGCAGTGTTGCTCAAAGCCGTGCAGAGAAGGTGGTCAGCAGATTGATACCCTATACTTTTGGTACAGCCTTGCTGACAGGTATTTTAACAAGAAATATTACCGCGGCAGCAGCGGTTTTGATGGTGGATTTTTCCTGTGCTATAGAGGTGGCAATGCCGATTGCAGTACTTTCAGCCATGAGAGAGGCAGGAAGACACAGGGTTACTGTAAAGGGTGGGAAATTCCTGGAGCTTATTTCAGAAGCAGATACAATTGTCTTTGATAAAACAGGCACTTTAACCCATGCAACTCCCACCGTGGAGCAGATTATAACAATGGATGGAAAGGATGAAGATGAAATGTTGGCACTTGCTGCCTGCTTAGAAGAACATTTCCCCCATTCTCTTGCAAATGCAGTGGTAAAGGCAGCCACCGACAGAAATCTAAATCATGAGGAAATACATACTAAACCAAGATATATTGTAGCCCATGGAATAGTATCAAAAATTAACGGTGAAAAGGTAATAATCGGGAGCTATCACTATGTTCTGGAGGATGAGGCTTCATATATATCCGATGAGGATAAGAAGCGGCTTAAAGAAATGCCGGCTCAGTATTCCCGCCTTTATATGGCAATAGGTGGACGACTTGCAGCAGTCATAGGTATTGCAGACCCTATAAAGGAGGAGACACCCGGTGTTATAGAAGATCTTAGACGAGTCGGCATTAAGCATATTGTTATGATGACAGGAGACAGCGAAAGGACAGCGGAGGCTATTGCAAAGAAAGCAGGCATAACAGAGTATTATTCCGAGGTACTGCCTGAGGATAAGGCACTTTATGTTCAAAAGGAAAGAGAAAAGGGGCGTAAAGTAATTATGGTGGGTGATGGAATCAATGATTCACCGGCACTTTCTGCGGCAGATGTGGGCATTGCCATGAAGGAAGGCTCGGATATTGCCAGAAAGATTGCGGATATTACTCTATCAGGTACAGAGCTTGAGCAACTTGTTATGTTAAAGCAAATGAGTGACGGTTTGGTGGTTAGAATGAACAGGACAGCAGTTCTCGGCATTGCCTTTAATGCGGTTATACTTTTAGCAGGTATTGCAGGATTTGTCGTTCCGGGGACAGCGGCTTTTCTTCATAATGCATCTACAATCGGTTTATGCATAGAGAATATGACAGATGTGTTGCCAAAGAGCAGAAAAGCCAGTCCAAATGAAGCTCCGCCGGAAAAACTTGCTATTTTTGCCTAAATGTTGATTTTAATATTAGGAGACAGGAAATGAAACAGTGTATGGATTCAGATAATTTACATAGACGACTTAAAAAAATTGCAGGGCAGGTAAAGGCTATAGATAATATGATTGATGAGGATGTACCGTGTGAGGAGATTATTACATTAATCAATGCAGCCAAGTCAGCATTGCACAGATGCGGACAGGTGGTGCTTGAGGGTCATATTCAACATTGCGTAAGAAACGGTATAGAACATGGTGATGCAGAAAAGACGATAAAGGAATTTACCAAGGCGGTTGAGCGTTTCGCAAATATGTAAAAAATGCCTCTGTGACGTATCACAGAGGCTATTATTCATTTTTATTTGTTTGCCCAGCCTAATTTATCGAAAAGTGCAAAGATAAGACTTACCACAACAGCAACCATACTTGCCAGTACCATGCCCTTAAAGTCTACCCCTTTAAAGGATAGTGTGATTCCGCTTAGACCGGAAATAAATACTATAGAGGTTAAAATTAAATTTTTATTACTGCTGTAATCCACCTTATTGTCCACCAGCAAACGAATGCCTGAGGCGCCAATCATTCCATAGAGCAGGAAGGTGACGCCGCCTATTACATTACCTGGAATGGAACTTATAATAGCAGACAGGGGACCGATGAAAGCCATACACATAGATATAATGGCGGCACCCCCTATAACGTATACAGAGTATACTCGAGTAATAGCCATAACTCCCACATTTTCGCCGTAGGTGGTAGTGGGAACGCCTCCAATCAATCCTGATAAAGCTGTAGAGAAGTTGTCTGCAAAAATAGTTCTGTGTAATCCCGGATCCTTTAATAAATCCTTTCCGATAATATTGCTGGTTACCACCTGATGGCTTATATGCTCAGCAGTAATTACCAAAAGTGCAGGAAGCATGGTAAGTATAGCGGACAGCTCAAATCTTGCCAGTTGGAAGTGTGGAAGTGTAAATAGGCTTGTATTATAAATGGGAGTCAGATCCACTTGATTTAAGCCTAAAGCTGTTAAATATCCTACGATAATTGCAATAAGAATGGGAATGGTTGACAGGAAGCCTTTGAATAATATTGCTCCGAATACTGCGGTACCAAGAGTTACTGCAAATACAATTATATCCTCTTTGGTTGCAACGATTTTACCGTTATTCATAATGTGGGCGCCGATTTCACCCGCAAGGCCTGTTTGACCCGTAACGGTAATTCCTGCCAGTTCAAAACCTATTAGTGTAACCACAGGTCCCATGGCAGCGGGGGGAAGACAAATATCAATCCATTTAGTACCAAATTTATAAATAATAAATGCAAGCAAACATCCGGCAAGACCGGTTACCACAAAGGCGCCTTGAGCATAGGCAAAGCCCTGACCCCCATGCGCCGCAATAATTATTACCCCCGGACCCAGAAATGCGAAGCTGGACCCCAGATAAGCCGGAGCCTTTTTTTGACCTATTACGAGAAAAAGCAGGGTTCCTATACCATTCATTAATAGAACGATACTTGGATCGATACCAAATAAAATCGGCACCAATACTGAGGCGCCGAACATTGCAAAGGTATGTTGCAGACTTAAGGGTAACAATTGACTGAAGGGGACTTTTTCGTGGACTTGGATAATATTTTTTGTAGACATAGATTACCTCCTTTTCTAAATCCTCAACTATAATGACGGATTTATATTTATTTGTCACGAAAAATTTTTATTTTGTAAAATATCACTATTCACTGAATTTTTGTGGTAATTAAATTAGGCAAAAATGCTGGGATATTTCCTAAGATATTGTATAGAAAATCACCTTTAAAAAGGAGTATAATATAAGGATATTTTTAATTTTTACTATGTAAAATATATTTATATATGGATAGAAATAGTGGGTAATTTAAGGAAAACTAAATACCATGTGTAATTGGCTGAATAAGATAGAAAGAATATAGGTGGATTATGAAAGTGGTAATTATCGGTGGTGTAGCGGGAGGCGCTACATGTGCAACCAGAATCAGAAGATTAGATGAAAATGCAGATATTATTATTTTTGAGCGCAGTGGATATGTATCCTATGCGAATTGCGGGCTTCCCTATTATGTGGGAAATGTTATTAAGGAAAAATCTGAACTTACCCTGCAGACACCCCAGAGTTTTCGTAAAAGATTTAATATAGATGTAAGAGTTCATCAGGAGGTAACTGTTATTGATAAGGATAAAAAAACGGTTACTGTCCATAATATAGAAACCGAAGAAATTTATGAAGAAAGCTATGATAAGCTCGTTCTGTCTCCGGGAGCTAAACCGATAAAACCAAATATGCCAGGGATAGACAGCAGCAGACTTTTCTTTTTAAGAACTGTGGAGGATACCTATAGGATAAGCGAGTTTATAGGTACAAATTCACCTATGTCTGCGGCAATTGTCGGTGGCGGATATATTGGACTGGAAATGGCTGAAAATCTCAGCAATATGGGGATAAATGTTACCTTATTGCAGCGACCTAAGCAGTTAATGAATACACTTGATTATGATATGTCTACCTTTGTTCACAGTAAGGTTAGACAAAACGGAATTGACTTGCGACTTTCCTCAGATGTAACAGGATTTAATGAAGAGCAGGATTCTATTAATGTTAACCTGAAAAATGCAGATTCCATAAGGGTAGATATGGTTATCTTCGCAATTGGAGTAGTGCCTGATTCAACTCTTGTAAAGGGTTTGGGCATGGAAACCGGAATTAAAGACAGCATTATTGTAAATGATAAAATGGAAACCTCTGTTAAAGATATTTATGCAGTGGGGGATGCGGTGCAAATAAAGCATACAGTTACAGGACAGAATGCGGTTATTTCTCTGGCAGGACCTGCAAATAAGCAGGGAAGAATTGCAGCAGATAATATCTGTGGTAATGAAAGCCGCTACAACGGTTCTATGGGTTCCTCTATTCTTAAAGTCTTTGATATGACAGTTGCAAGTACAGGACTTACAGAAAAGGCTGCAAAGCTTGCAGGTATTGAGTGTGACAGAATTGTGCTTTCACCATCTTCCCATGCGGGCTATTATCCTGGGGCAAAGGTTATGACTATGAAGGTAGTGTTTGATAAGAAAACATACAGGGTACTGGGTGCTCAGATTGTTGGCTATGATGGTGTGGACAAGAGAATAGATGTTTTGGCGACGGCAATAAGTTTTGGTGTGATTGGAGATAAACTCAAGGATTTGGATTTGGCTTACGCACCGCCATATTCTTCTGCTAAAGATCCTGTGAATATGGCAGGTTTTATGATTGAGAATATTTTAAATAAAAAGGTTAAGCAGTTCCATTGGGATGAAATTGATGAACTTACTAAAAATAAAAATATAACTCTTCTGGATACAAGAACACCTATGGAGTTTAGTTATGGATATGTAGATGGATTTATAAACATTCCTGTGGACAGTCTTAGAGAAAATATCGATCAATTGGACAAATCAAAGCCTGTGTATGTAATGTGCCAAAGTGGACTTAGAAGCTATATTGCCTGTAGAATATTAAGTCAGGAGGGGTTTGACTGCTATAATTTCTCAGGTGGATATAGATTTTATGAGGGAGTAAGCAGGGAAAGATATTTATGTAATCAGTCATTTCCTTGTGGAATGGACAAAAATTAGAATCGCAACTATCAGTTTACTAATTGCAAAGCAGACTTTGTGGTTTGCAACCATAGTTTTTTGTAGTATGTGGTTACAGTAATTGTAATCACAGAAAGGGAAGAAAATGATACTTGCAGACAAAATCATAGAGGAAAGAAAGAGAAGCGGACTAAGTCAGGAGGAGCTTGCAGAGCAATTGGGCGTATCAAGACAATCTGTTTCAAAGTGGGAAGGCGCCCAGACCATACCGGATATTAATAAGATTATTCGACTTGGAGAAATATTTGGGGTTACCACAGACTATTTATTAAAGGATGAAATAGAGAGCAGAGAATTTGCAGAAACCGCTGAAGCCGGAGATAATAATTCAGAAAATATTGTAAGAGTGAGCATGGAAGATGCAGTAAGATTTCTTAAGCTGCAAAGAAAAAATGCACCTCGCATAGCATTTGGAGTTTCCCTTTGTATATCCTCCCCTATAGTACTTATTGTACTTACAGGAATGTCGGGGATAGGAAAGTATGGCATATCCGAAAATATAGCTACAGCCATTGGACTTATAGTATTATTTTCCTTTATAGCAATAGGGGTGAGTATATTTGTAAGATGTGGTATGCTTGCCAAGGAATTCGAGTATCTAAATACCATGTCCATTGATACTGCTTATGGGGTCAGTGGAATGGTTAAGGAAAAAAAGTCAGAATATGTCGGAAAGTACAGCATGTATATATTAGCAGGAATTGTTATTTGTATCTTATCGGGTTTGCCTCTGATTATAGCATCTCTTATTATAGAAAATGAAGAAGTGATTATTTCTATGGTGGGAGTGCTGCTTATCATGATAGCTATAGGTGTAAATATGATGTTAAATGTGGGTATAGTACAGGACAGCTTTAATAAGCTTTTGCAGGAAGAGGATTATACCATGGAGAAAAAGAAAATAAAACCTTTCTTTGGTAGATTTTCCGGGATATATTGGCTGATTGTAGTGACAGCTTATTTAGGATTTTCCTTTATAACTGGTATGTGGGACAAATCTTGGATAATTTTTTCAGTAGCAGGGGTGTTTTTCCCGGCGCTTATTATAATTATAAAAATGATTAAAAGAGTGGAGGATTAGTTTAGAATTAAATGTTTAAAAGCACTCTTTCAAAGGCAATTAACTATTATGATAATTTTCATGACATATTGATTGCAGACGCCTCAGGTATAATTGAATATTCCTCCGTATATGACAGGAACACAGATACTTTTAGAAATGAGGCAATAACCGGTATGCATATTTTAGATGTGTATCCAGAGCTTACAGAGGAAAACAGCAGTGTATTAAAATGTATTAAAACAGGTAAAACAATATATGATACGGTTCAAAAACTCACAAATATCAATAATGTAACTTCATATTTTGTGAGCACGGATTTTCCTATAATAAGTAAGGGCAGTACTATCGGCGTTATTGAAACCTCAAGAGAAATTTCTAAAACGGAGTTTATGAAAATTGTCAATAAACAGGACAAGGATGTGTTGCCAAAGCTGTATCGGCTAGAGGATATAAAGACTGAAAGCCCTGCTCTTTTGGAAATCAAGTCAACGATAGAAAAAATAGCGGATTCTGAATCTACAGTGCTTATTATAGGAGAAACGGGAACAGGAAAGGATATGATTGCTCAGGCAATACATTCCCAGGGTTATAGGGGAAATAAACCCTTTATCGTACAAAATTGTGCGGCTATACCCAGTACGCTTCTGGAAAGTACATTTTTCGGCACGGTTAAGGGTGCCTTTACAGGGGCAGAAAACACTAAGGGACTGTTTGAAATTGCCAATGGGGGAACTATATTTTTGGATGAAATAAATAGTATGGATATTTATTTACAGGCTAAAATATTAAAGGTAGTTGAAGATAAAAGTTTTCGTCCCATAGGAAGCGTTTTGAACAAGCAGGTTGATGTAAGAATAATTTCTGCAACTAACAGAAATCCTAAAGATTTAATTAAAGAGGGCTCTTTTAGAGAAGATTTGTTTTATAGGCTTGGAGTGGTTCGGTTGGAGGTGCCGCCTTTACGTAAGCGTAAGGAGGATATACAGTATATAGCAAACCATTTTATAGAGGTGTTTAATAAATCTTTTCATAAAAATGTAACCCAGATATCAGCTATTGCCCAAGAAGTGCTTAATAATCACAAGTGGTATGGGAATGTAAGAGAATTGCAGAATGTGATGGAATATATATTTAATTTTATTGATAAAACCAGCATACAAATAGAAGATTTACCTGCATATTTATATGATGCCTCCGAGGGATATAATAGTGGCTTGGCAGATGTTGAAAACGGGGTTGGCTCTAAGTTTTTGGAAGCTGACAATGCTTCATTAAGCGAAAAATTAAGAGCCTATGAAAAAAATCTAATTATTGATGCGGTTAATTCCGCATCTTCTCTTTCTGAGGCGGCAGATATGTTAAAGATATCTGCACCTTCACTTCAATACAAGCTAAAAAAATATAACCTTAAGTAAATGTATTTATTAAAATTTTTTAATTAATTACATCTTTATTAAAAATTTTTAATTATTCAGTGTATAAAATCCATCAATACCGCATGTTTAATATTGGCATATGTATTGCTTTATTAAGGGTAGGGTCAATATATTGACAGTACCGGTTTATAGCTTTAAACGCATTATTTGGCATGCTTGCAAAAGACGGCATATTGAATGAAAGGAGTGTATGAATTGTAAAATTCATAGTGATTGATTATGAAGAAAAAAGGAGTACCGTTTTGGAAATCAATAATTCCTATTGTAACGTTAATTGCTACTATGCTGCTAAATAATTTTTTTGGAAATGGAGAATCCATGCTTCCTCTTATTTTTTCAACTATTGTAGCATGTATCGTGGCGTGGACTTCAGGCTTTACGTGGATAGAACTGGAGACAGGTATTTTAAAAACTTTTGGTTCGGTGTTACAGGCGTTGTTGATTTTAATGCTGATAGGAATGATTATAGGCTCATGGATTACAGGAGGTATAGTTCCAAGTATCATATACTACGGCGTAGATATTTTATCACCTAAATTCTTTTTAGCGGGTACATTTTTAGTTTGTATTATGTCATCTGTGGCTACCGGAAGCTCTTGGACTGCAATTGGAACTATAGGCGTAGCCTTGATAGGAATCGGTCAGGGACTTGGGATTCCTGTTGGCATGACAGCAGGAGCCATAGTGTCGGGAGCCTATTTTGGTGACAAACTAAGCCCATTATCAGAAAATACAAATATGGGATCTGCCTTGGTGGGGGTGAATGTATATGAGCATATAAGACATTTATTATATTCGTCTGTGCCGGCATTTTTAGTTTCATTGATATTGTTTGTAATAATTGGCTTAAAATACGGTTCCTATGATTTGGATTTAGAAAACATTAACATTCTTATGAGAGGAATAGAGGATCAGTTTGTAATAAGTCCCTGGATGTTGATAATGCCTATTGTAATTATCATAGTAGCTGTGCTGAAGATACCTGCCATACCGGGATTATTAATATCCTATTCAGTAGGGGTTGTAGCTGCAATTTTTATTCAGGGACATTCAATAAATGAAATTATTAATGCTACTCAATACGGGTATGTATCGGAAACAGGAGTAGAAATGGTGGATAGGCTTCTGACAAAGGGCGGATTAAATAATATGATGTATACAGTGTCACTTATTGTTTGTGCAACGTCCTTTGGTGGCACTTTAGATACAACAGGAATGTTGGAATCAATTTTAAATAAAATAAAGCCACTGATTAAGAGCATTGCTTCTATTATTGCTTCAGCTACGATAACTTCTCTTTTAGTAAATATTTTTACAGGGGATCAGGCTCTATCCATTATACTACCTTCAAGTATGTATAAGGATATATTTAAGAAAAAGGGATTGGCATTGAAAAATTTATCCAGATGTGCAGCCGATGGCGGTACTGTAACGTCACCTATAGTGCCATGGAACGTATGCGGGGTATATGTTGCATCGACTCTGGGAGTATCAACTCTATCATACTTGCCATATAGCTTTTTTAATTTGTTGTCACCTGTATGTTCAATTTTGTTAGGTATAATGGGATACTCAATTGTTAAAGTTAATTATAGTGATATAAAAGAAAGTAGGAGTGAAGAGAATGAAAACAACTAAGGAAATGATAATAGACACAGATTTATGGGCAGGGTTAAACAAACCGGGAATTACTATGGAAGAGGCTGATATAGTTGTATTCGGTCAGGCTTTTGATGGTGCTGTATCTGTCAGAAAGGGAGCGGCAGATGGACCCAGATCAATTCGTGAGTATACATATTCAATAACACCTACCACAGAGGAATTTGAGTCATTTGACGATTTAAAGATTTTAGATCTTGGAGACTTTGATGATAAAAATCAGGCTGAACTTTTTAAAAAAGTGGAAAATCAGGTTCAGGAGATTATAAAAGCAGGAAAGTTTTTTACAATGATAGGAGGAGATCATTCAGTAACCATTCCGGTATTGAAAGGCATAAATAAATCTTTGGATAAAAAGTTTGGCATTATTCATATAGATGCACATTTTGATTTATGTGATACTTTGGCAGGAAATTCATTATCCCACGGCTGTACTGAAAGGAGAGCCTCAGAATTGGAAAATGTAGATGGCAGTGACGGGATATATTTTGTGGGTATCAGGTCTATAGAGATGGATGAGCTTAAATTTAAAAATAGTAATAAGGTAAATGTAATTAATGCCAGAGATTTCAATAATATGGGAGCGAAAGAGGCTGTTTTAAAGGTAGTTAATCATATGAAGAAATATGATTACATATATTTGACATTGGATATTGACTGTTTGGATCCTGCGTATGCGGCAGGAACGGGAACGCCGCAGTTCGGGGGTCTTACCTCCAGACAGGTTTTGGATTTCTTAAAAGGGGTTTTTCAATTACCTATTATAGGGTTTGATGTTGTTGAGGTTTCACCCAAACTTGATTCATCTTTGACATCAACCTTTGCAGCGAGAAAAATCATTACAGAGTGTTGGGGACACTACTATTTTAAAACAAATAAGATATAAACTTTATGTCTGACGAAATCTGAAAATAAAGGGCGGTCTGATCCGAATATCTTTCTGCAGGAGAAACTTATTAGGAAGGGTAATCAGTCAGGCCGCTATTATTTGTTACTATTAATATTGAATTGAAAAATCTGCAAAATAAATCTTCAATATTTGACATAATTTCAAAAAAATGTTATAGATACCTTACGGTATCCGCCGTAAAAGATGTGTATATTATTTCCCGCCATAATGAGATTATATGGATAACAGGGTATAAATTAAGCTGAGAAATTCAGAAATTTTATCGGAATATAAAAGGAGTGTACAATGTCTGATGTTAGCAAAAAACAGTATACAGTAAGCGGAATGGGCTGTGCAGCCTGTGTGAATCGGGTAGAAAAGGCGGTGTCAGAGGTCTCCGGTGTGGACAGCGTGAGTGTTAATCTTATCAATAATATGATGTTGGTTACCGGAAACTGTGAGGAGGGAGCAGTTGAGACTGCCGTAAAAAATGCCGGATATGAGGCAACAGAATTAAAGGGAAAAGATGAGGCTTTACCTGACAGTGGTTTAGCAGAAAAAAAAACTCTAACTGAGCATAGTTCTCTTTGGATATCTATTCTATTATTTTTGCCGCTTATATATATCTCCATGGGATATAGTATGTGGGGATTTTATTTACCTAAACTTTTGGCAGAAAATACACTTATTTTGCTTATAATTCAGGCTGCTTTGTCCCTACTTATTATGGTTGTTAACAGGAAAATATTTATAAGGGGATATATGGGAGTAGTTAACAGGGCTCCTAATATGGATACCCTTGTGGCAATGGGAGCAGGTGTAAGCTTTTTGTTTAGCACATATATTGTTGTATCTCATTTTCTGAATCCAAATTCTGTACATGGCGGATCAATTGATATGCTTTTACATGGCGTATACTTTGAGTCCGCCGGTGGAATTTTAGTTTTCATAGCCTTTGGTAAATTCCTTGAGGAATTGTCTAAGAGCAAAATGGGAAATGCCATAGAAAGACTTAGAAATCTCGCGCCGGATATTACCCATATTGTTAAAGATGGAAAAGAGGAGGATATTCTCACAAAGCAGGTTGTGCTGGGAGATATTTTTGTGGTTAGACCAGGAGAGTTTATACCTATTGACGGGATAATAATAGAGGGTAGCACCAGCATAAATGAGTCAACCCTTACTGGAGAGAGCCTGCCTGTAGATAAAGATGTAGACAGTGAGGTTTTTGCAGGAACTGTTAATCTGACAGGATTTATAAAAGCAAGAGTTACAAAAACAGGAGAGGAAACTGCTCTTGGCAAGATAATTTCCCATGTGCTGGAAGCTGCTGTTACAAAAGCCCCCATAGCAAGGATTGCTGATAAAATATCCGGAATATTTGTTCCAATTGTGATAGCTGTTTCTATAGTGACCTTTATTATTTGGTTTGCTATCTTAGGAAGACCTGTGGAGTATTCATTGATAAAGGCAGTATCGGTACTGGTTATAAGCTGCCCTTGTGCTCTTGGGCTTGCCACCCCGGTTTCAATTATGGTAGGAAACAGCTTAGGAGCCAAAAATTCTATTCTATATAAAAATTCAGAAATGCTTGAGGAGGCAGGAAAGGTAAATACCGTTATTTTTGACAAAACAGGTACCCTTACCAAAGGAGAAATGATGGTTACCGATATTATTCCGATAGACATAGAAGAAAAAGAACTTCTTAGCATTGTTTATTCACTGGAATCTAAAAGTGAACATCCCTTGGGCAAGGGTATAGTTAATTATATAAAAAAGCTTAATGAAGGTGTCAATGAGAAGATACAGGATTGCAATATAAGTGATTTTAAAGCGTTAACAGGCTCCGGAGTAGTGGGAGTATATAATGGAAGTAAAGTGGCGGGGGGAAGTGGAAGTTATATTAGCAAGTCCTGTACAATTGCCAAGGAAATAGAGGATAAACAGGAGGAGCTTTCAAAAAATGGTAAGACCCCTCTGCTTTTTACTAAAGAGAACAAGCTGATAGGAATAATTGCTCTGGCAGATGAAATTAAAGAAGAGGCAGCAGAGGTAGTTAAGCGACTAAAGACTATGGGGATTGAGACCTTAATGTTAACAGGAGATAATTATATTACCGCCAAAAGCATTGCGGATAAGGTGGGTGTTGATAGTTTTAAGGCTGCTCTTTCACCGGAAAGCAAGGCAGAAATAATAGGAGAATATAAGAAAAAGGGAAAGGTTGCTATGGTTGGCGATGGAATAAATGACGCAATAGCTCTTGCAACAGCAGATATTTCTATTGCTATCGGTACCGGCACAGATATAGCGATAGAGTCTGCCGGAATAATTTTAATGGGATACAGTCTGAAACAGGTATTGTATGCCATAAATTTAAGTAAAAAGACCCTTATTAATATAAAGGAAAATCTATTTTGGGCATTTATATATAATGTAATAGGAATACCCTTGGCAGCGGGAGCCTATGTAAGGTTTGGGTTGGAGCTTAATCCAATGTTTGCAGCCTTTGCCATGAGTCTTTCAAGTCTGTGTGTAACGGGTAATGCACTAAGACTTAATCTTGCCAATATTAGAGGGGAAAATTAAGGCTTATTGCTTGACAACCCAGATGACAGAGAGTATAATTCTTTGGCATGCCTTTTGGCATGGTTATTACAATGTGAGAGGAGTGAAAGCAGTAGTCGGCTGGATTAACAAGCATTGCTCGCTTTCTGTTGGCTCAATCACTGCGTGATTATTATAATTTAGAAAAGGAGGTGAAAGGATGCCGACATTTAACCAATTAGTACGAAAGGGACGTCAGACTTCTGAGAAAAAGTCTAATGCGCCTGCACTGGGTAAGAACTTCAATTCATTGAAGAAGAAAAGTACAGATACAGCTTCTCCCCAGAAGCGTGGTGTATGTACAGCCGTTAAGACTGCAACACCTAAGAAACCCAATTCTGCACTTCGTAAAATTGCCAGAGTTCGTTTGTCAAACGGTATAGAGGTAACAAGCTATATACCGGGTGAGGGACACAACTTACAGGAGCACAGCGTGGTTATGATCAGGGGTGGCAGAGTAAAAGACCTTCCCGGAACACGTTACCATGTTATCAGGGGGACTCTTGATACCGCAGGTGTAGCTGACAGAAAACAGGGACGCTCCAAGTACGGTGCAAAGAGACCTAAAAAATAATTAGGGTCATGGTTAGTGTAAGGGGATAATACCCCAAGCAGGCAATCGTTCACCTTGTGGATACCTGTACTGTGCACTAACACTAATGTGAGTACCTATGATTTAACTTTATAGCTAAGGAGGGAAGAAACGTGCCACGTAAAGGACAAGCAGAAAAAAGAGATGTGCTTGCGGACCCTATTTACAACAGCAAAATAGTTACAAAGCTTATTAATAATATAATGCTGGACGGTAAAAAGGGAGTAGCACAAAAAATTGTCTACGGCGCATTTGAACGCGTAGAGGAAAAAACAGGAAAGCCCGCACTGGAGGTTTTTCAGGAGGCAATGAGTAATGTTATGCCTCAGTTAGAAGTTAAGGCTCGCCGTATTGGTGGAGCTACCTATCAGGTACCTATTGAGGTACGCCCGGAAAGACGTCAGGCTCTTGGCCTTAGATGGCTTACCGCCTTTTCAAGGAAAAGGAGCGAAAAGACCATGGTAGATCGCCTTTCCAATGAAATTATGGACGCAGCAAATTCTACAGGTGCTTCTGTAAAGAGAAAAGAAGAAATGCATCGTATGGCAGAAGCTAATAAGGCTTTTGCTCACTATCGTTTTTAGGAGGATAAGGTTTGGGACAAAGAGAATATCCCCTAGAGAGAACTAGGAATATCGGTATAATGGCACATATTGATGCCGGAAAGACTACTCTTACAGAGAGGATTTTATATTATACCGGAGTTAATTATAAAATAGGCGAAACCCATGAGGGTACTGCAACCATGGACTGGATGGATCAGGAGCAGGAGCGTGGTATAACCATTACATCTGCCGCCACCACCTGTCATTGGACACCGCAGGAGAATTGTAAGCCTAAAGCCGGAGCATTAGAGCACAGAATAAATATTATAGACACACCGGGACACGTTGACTTTACTGTAGAGGTAGAGCGTTCTCTTCGTGTGCTTGACGGTTCTGTGGGTGTATTTGATGCAAAGGGCGGTGTGGAGCCGCAATCAGAAAACGTATGGCGTCAGGCAGACACATACAATGTTCCTCGTATGGCATTTGTAAACAAAATGGATATACTTGGAGCAGATTTTTATAACACTGTAAGCGAGATTGAAACGAAGCTTGGTAAGAATCCAGTTGTTATCCAGCTTCCAATCGGAAAAGAAGATCATTTTCAGGGAATAATCGACTTGTTTGAGATGAAAGCCTACATGTATAATGACGCTAAAGGCGAAGATATTTCCATAGTTGATATTCCGGAGGATATGCAGGATGAAGCAGAAAGCTATCATCAGGAATTAGTAGAGAAGGTTTGTGATTTTGATGATGAGCTTATGGAAAAATACCTTGAGGGTGCGGAGCCTACTATAGAGGAAATGAAAAAGGCTCTTAGAAAAGCAACTATTGCCAATGAGGGTGTTCCTGTTTGCTGTGGTTCCGCACATCAGAACAAGGGAATTCAGAAGCTTTTAGACGCCGTTTTGGAGTTTATGCCTGCACCTACGGATATCCCCTCTATTAAGGGTGTGGATATGGACGGAAATGATTCCGAAAGACTCTCCTCAGATGATGAGCCTTTCTCGGCATTGGCATTTAAGATTATGACAGACCCCTATGTGGGTAAGCTGGCTTTCTTTAGAGTGTACTCAGGAAAGGTTAAGAGCGGTTCTTATATCTATAATTCCACAAAGGGCAAGAAGGAGCGTATAGGGCGTATTCTTCAAATGCATGCAAATAAAAGGACAGAGCTTGATGAAGTTTTTGCAGGTGATATTGCCGCAGCGGTAGGATTTAAGCTTACTTCTACAGGCGATACAATCTGTGATGAACAGAACCCCGTTATACTGGAGTCTATGGAATTCCCTGAGCCTGTTATAGAGCTTGCAATTGAGCCGAAGACAAAGGCAGGGCAGCAGAAAATGGGTGAAGCCCTTGCCAAGCTGTCAGAGGAGGATCCAACATTCCGTGCTCATACTGATGAAGAAACAGGACAGACAATTATTGCGGGAATGGGAGAGCTTCATCTGGAGATTATCGTTGACAGACTTCTTAGGGAGTTTAAGGTAGAGGCTAATGTGGGTGCGCCTCAGGTGGCATATAAAGAAACCTTTACAGAGTCGGTGGAGCAGGAATATAAATATGCTCGTCAGTCAGGCGGACGCGGACAGTATGGACATTGTAAGGTACGCTTTGAGCCGATGGATGCAAACGCAGAGGAGGTATTCAAGTTTGAGTCTGAGGTTGTAGGTGGAAATATTCCTAAGGAATATATTCCTGCCGTTGGCGAGGGTATTGAAGAAGCCAGCAGAGCCGGTATCCTAGCAGGGTTCCCTGTACTTGGTATTAAAGCGGTGGTATACGACGGCTCCTATCATGAGGTAGACTCATCTGAAATGGCATTCCATATTGCCGGTTCCATGTGTTTTAAAGAGGCTATGAAGAAGGCAAAGCCGGTATTGCTTGAGCCTATTATGAAGGTTGAGGTTACCATGCCGGAGGAATACATGGGAGATGTTATCGGAGATATTAATTCCAGGCGTGGACGTGTAGAGGGCATGGATGATGTCGGAGGCGGAAAAATAGTTAGAGCTTTCGTTCCGCTTTCGGAGATGTTCGGGTATGCTACGGATCTTCGTTCTTCTACTCAGGGTCGTGGGAATTATTCCATGTTCTTTGATAAATATGAGCCGGTACCTAAATCTGTACAGGAAAAGATTATTGCAAACAAGGAAAAGTAATGTTATAATTCCACCTATGTGGATTTAAGTCAAGAAAAAGGTCTGTTGCAGACCACAATTTAAGGAGGATAATAAAATGGCAAAAGCAAAATTTGAAAGAACAAAGCCCCATTGCAATATAGGAACAATTGGGCACGTTGACCACGGCAAGACTACCCTTACAGCTGCCATAACTAAGGTTCTTGCCAGCCGTGTTGCCGGAAACACCCTTGTTGAGTTTGAGAATATTGACAAGGCTCCGGAAGAGCGTGAACGTGGTATTACAATCTCTACAGCACACGTTGAGTATGAAACAGAAAGTCGTCACTATGCTCACGTTGACTGCCCGGGACATGCTGACTACGTTAAGAACATGATTACCGGTGCAGCACAGATGGATGGAGCTATCCTTGTTGTTGCTGCTACAGATGGTGTTATGGCACAGACAAAGGAGCATATCCTTCTTGCTCGCCAGGTAGGTGTTCCTAATATTGTAGTTTTCTTAAATAAATGTGATATGGTTGATGATGAAGAACTTATCGAGCTGGTAGAAATGGAAGTTACAGAGCAGCTTGAGGAGTATCAGTTTACAGATTGTCCTATAATTAAGGGATCTGCTCTCAAGGCTCTTGAGGATCCCGATGGTGAGTGGGGCGACAAGATTATGGAGCTTATGAGCACAGTTGATGAGCATATTCCTAATCCTGAACGTGAAACAGACAAGCCTTTCCTTATGCCTGTTGAGGATGTATTTACAATCACAGGACGCGGTACAGTTGCTACCGGACGTGTTGAGCGTGGTACACTTCACCTCAATGATGAAGTTGAAATCCTTGGAATTAAAGAGGGTGTTGATAAAACTGTTGTTACAGGAATTGAAATGTTCCGTAAAATGCTTGATGAAGCTCAGGCTGGAGATAATATCGGAGCACTTCTTCGTGGTGTTGACCGTGATAAGATTCAGCGTGGACAGGTTCTTGCAGCTCCAGGTTCAGTTACCTGCCATACCAAGTTTACAGCTCAGGTATATGTATTAACGAAGGACGAGGGCGGTCGTCATACACCTTTCTTCAATAACTATCGTCCTCAGTTCTACTTCCGTACAACTGATGTTACAGGTGTTTGTAACTTACCTGACGGTGTTGAAATGTGCATGCCTGGTGACAACGTAGAGATGTCAATTGAGCTTATTCACCCTATTGCTATGGAGCAGGGTCTTACATTCGCTATTCGTGAAGGCGGACGTACTGTAGGATCAGGAAGAGTTGCTACTGTTGTTGAGTAATAGGCAATAGGCAGCCACTGTCATATCTGAAAGATATGTGACAGGAAATAGAGCGAACAGCCCAACCCAAATAAAATTAACCCTCCCAAGAATAACTTGGGAGGGTTTTTATATACCGGCATAAAAGCTATTATTAAAAAGCGAAGCAAATACAGGGGATAATAAAGCTGTTTTTGATTTGCCGA
>JBHBQE010000021.1:0-97365 GCA_041776485.1 Lachnospiraceae bacterium
AGGGGAGATACGGTGGAGATTATCCCTGCCAACATATCGGAATATGGATATAGAGTGGAGTTTTTCGGTGATGAAATAGACAGGATATTGGAAATAGATATATTAACAGGTGCTCCCAGAAAGGAAATGAAGCACGTGGCTATTTTCCCGGCTTCTCATTATGTGGTGCCGGAGGATAAGATACAAACAGCACTGAAAACAATTGAAAGCGAGCTTGCCCTGCAAACAGAGCATTTTAAAAGAGAGGGAAAATTAATCGAAGCCCAAAGGATAGAGGAAAGAACTAAATTTGATATTGAAATGCTTAGGGAAACGGGATTTTGCTCGGGGATAGAAAATTACTCCAGACATTTAACGGGAAAGGCGCCCGGAGAACCGCCTCAATGCCTGGTGGATTATTTTGGAGATGATTTTTTGATTATAGTGGATGAGTCCCATATAACAGTTCCTCAGGTCAGGGGTATGTATTTTGGCGACAGATCCAGAAAATCAACCTTGGTGGAATACGGATTCAGACTTCCCTCTGCCATGGATAATAGACCTCTTAATTTTGGCGAGTGGGAGCAAAAGATAGATCAAATGCTTTTTGTATCGGCTACACCCGGTGACTATGAAAAAGAGCATGAGCTTCTTAGAACGGAACAGGTTATCAGACCTACCGGGCTCTTAGATCCCACAATAACTGTAGAACCTACAGAAAATCAAATCGACCACCTTTTGTCTCAGATAAAAAAGGAAACCGATGAGGGTGGAAAGGTATTAATCACCACACTCACCAAGCGAATGGCGGAGGATTTGACAGATTATATCAGAGATGTGGGCATTCGGGTAAAATATCTGCATTCTGATATTGATACGCTGAAGCGTTCTGAGATTATAAGGGATTTACGCCTTGATGTATTTGACGTATTGGTTGGAATCAATTTACTTAGAGAGGGCTTGGATATACCGGAGATAACACTGGTTGCCATACTGGATGCGGATAAGGAGGGATTTTTACGTTCCGAGACCTCCCTTATACAGACAATAGGTCGTGCCGCCAGAAATTCCAGGGGCAGAGTTATTATGTATGCGGATAACATGACAGATTCCATGAGGGTGGCGATTTCTGAAACTGAAAGAAGAAGAAAGATTCAGGAGGAATATAATAAGGCAAATAATATTACTCCCAAAACTATTGAGAAAAAGGTTAGAGAAGTGATTGCCATTTCAAAGACCATATCTGTAGATGAGATGGCGGCGGGAAAGACACCTGAGGAAATGAATAAAAAGGAAATTGAACAGCTTATCACCAAGCTTACAAAGAAAATGGAAAGTGCCGCCACAGAGCTTAACTTTGAAATGGCAGCAGGATATAGAGACAGGATAATAGAGCTTAAGAATATGATGTATGAAATGGGGGATTAGCAGAAAATGCAGTCTATTATACTTTATTTAGGGTTGTGTGTTTTAGGTTATTTTGTTGGTATACCCCTTAGAAAATATAGTGGGAAACTTCACTGGATAAGTCCGGCACAAAGTGCTACAGTACTTTTACTGGTATTTACCATGGGAGCAAAAATTGGATCTAATGGTGAAATATTAAATAATCTGGGTAAATATGGAGTATATGCTCTGATTTTTACCTTTGTTATTTTTATTTTTTCACTGATTTTTGCAAGTATTGCCAGAAGGCTATTGGGAATAGACAGATATGGGAGTGTGAAGTCAGATAAAGATTCTTCAAGGATTGCAAGTAGAGATTCTAAGGAGAATACTGACAAAAATGCAGGGCTTAATAAATTTACTGTTTTTATCGCGGCTAGCGTAGTATTAGGGATTTTTGCAGGCTATATGATATATGTTAATTTATCAAATTACCTGGTGGAGTCTGAAACTATAATCAGTAATGTAATAACTATGGAACTTTGTACACTGCTTATATTTGTAGGCATAGATATGGGGCTTGCGGGAGAGGTTGTTGATAATTTTAAAAAGGTTGGACTTAGAGTACTGGCAATACCAATATCCATAGGGTTAGGCACGTTATTAGGAGCCTTTATGACAGGTCTGATTTTGCCATTGGAAATAAAGGAAAGTCTTGCAATTGGCGCAGGCTTTGGCTGGTATTCTCTGGGAGCTGCAATTATTATGGACGGTGGTATGGTAAGAGCAGGAGCCATTTCTTTTTTGCATAATGTTATGAGGGAGTTTTTCTCGTTTTTATTGATTCCCCTGGTGGCAAAACGCATAGGATATGTGGAGTCTGTCGCATTACCTGCCGCTCCTGCTATGGATGTGTGCCTGCCTATGATAGTTCAGTCTACCAATACAAATGTGGCAGTTTATTCCTTTGTGACGGGGTTAGTCCTGTCAGCAGCCGTGCCTATTATTGTACCGCTGTTTGTATAACATCATTGTTATTATTTTGATTTGAAGCAGTAAATTGAACTAATAAGTATATAACAGCATTTTTATTTCAATTTTACAATTATTTATAAAGAATATGTAAATATCCTAGGTGTGGTGACTATTGTATTCTCAAGGCAGTATATGTTATACTACGATGTATTCAGGGGCATTGGCGCAGCTGGGAGCGCGCCACACTGGCAGTGTGGAGGTCGTGGGTTCGAATCCCATATGCTCCATCAAATAACGTTACTCGAGCTCATTATCTCCAAGATGAGGACATACAGATTCTTACATTCCCTGCATATGCTGCTGTGGTGTCCGGAGTAGACGAAGTAGGGACAGATTGTGCCGTTTTTCTTTAATCGGTATTCTTGAGCCGCAGTGAGCATAATAGGCAGCACCCTTCAGAAAGTGAGGGTGTTGTGTCTGATGCTATCATAGTTACATCTAGGGAGTAGCGGTGATGATTCCCCACTTTGTTAGACGTAAAAAGTAAACCGAGGATGGTTGTATCTGATTTACAGAGGAGATTGATTATATTACGGAAAGTCAAAATATAGAGTATAAAGAGTCCTGGCGTGACGAGTATCTGAAATGGATATGTGGTTTTGCCAACGCTCAGGGTGGGAAAATATATATCGGAATTAATAATGTCGGCGATGTTGTCGGTGTCAAAGATTCCAAGAAACTGATGGAGGATATTCCCAATAAGATTCATTCTGGACTTGGAATTGTTGCCGATGTAAATCGGCTAACAAAAGATAATAAAGACTATTTGGAAATAAAAGTCAAACCGAGTTCTTTCCCAATCAGCTATCACGGCGAATTCCATTATTGAAGCGGATCGACAAAGCAGCAATTGACAGGAGTTGCTTTATCAGAGTTCATTATGAATAAGACGGGTCTTCACTGGTAAGATATATGAATGTTTTGAAGGACGAAGGTAAAATTGTTCGTATTGGAGGGAGGCGTTACGGTTATTGGCAGGTTAATGATTAATTATAATGGATTATGTTAAGTTAAAGGAGGTCATGCCTATACCAAACGATGATGAATTATACTATTTGTATTTTGCTGACGATATATCATCTTATGATACCCTAATGCTTCATTATGGCAGCAGCACCCGATCATTGGTAAATAGTAAATAACACAACCATTAAAGACGGCAAGCCGAATAAATACAATGAAACGGAGCCGCCAACAAAACCACCAAAGGCGGCAAAATGCTTCCTAAAACCTGCAGTAACACTATGCTTTAGATTTACGTCATATCAGCACTTTTAATAGCGACAGGAGTGGCATTCGATACAGGTACTTTTATTTCCCCCGGACGCTTTCAGAGCTTGCGAACATAAATATTACCTGTCTTTATAGACAAATCATTTTTGTTATGTTAATATTTTCTGCTTGCAAATTTTTATGATAGAGTAGGAAATATAATGAAAATAAAGGACAAACAGGTTTTAGATAAATCCATATCCCTAAGGTGGTTGATAGCATTTTCAATGCCAACCATTATTTCAACGGTTTTTCTTAATATATACTCAACGGTCGATGGAATTTTTGTGTCCAGACTGGTGAATACAGACGCATTGTCCGCGGTTAATATAGTTATGCCGATTATAATGATTGTAGTTGCAGTAGGTATGATGTTCGGAAGCGGCGGGAATGCACTTGTAGCCAGGAAAATGGGCGAGGGAAAGGAGCAGGAGGCAAGAGAGGATTTTACCCTTTTAATTATTGCTGCATTTATCCTTAGCGTTGTTTTATCAACATTATCCTATATTTTTTTAGATCCTGTATTGAGATTTTTAGGGGCTGATGATGTGCTGATGGAATATTGCACAGAGTATATGATACCGATATTGATTATTATACCCTTTACAATTTTCAGTGCTGTATTTGAGATATTTTTTATTACAGTTGGAAAGGCAAACCTGGGACTAATTCTTTCTATAGTAGGAGGGATATTAAATATATTTTTTGATTGGCTTTTAATTGCAGTATTTTCCATGGGGATTGGGGGTGCGGCAATTGCTACGGGTATTGGATATGTAATGCAGTCAATAATAGGCTTGCTTTGGTTTGGGCTGAATAAAAATCAGTCTATATATATGGTATTTCCAAGGTGGAGAGCAGGCGCTTTATTGCAAAGCTGTATAAATGGTTCCTCGGAAATGGTGAGCATGTTTTCCTATAGTGCTGTATCCGTATTATTCAACAATATTTTAATGAAATTATCAGGCTCTGATGGGGTTGCCTCTATAACTATAATTATTTATGCTCAGGGATTGTTTTCCTCTATATTCAGAGGATATGGAATGGGAATTTCTCCTATTATAAGCTATAATTACGGAAAGGCTGAGCATAGCAGACAAATGAAAATCTTTTCTCTGAGCATTAAGCTTATCGTGGCATTGTCTGTGGCGATGGCGGCATTATGCTATATAGGCGGGAGAGTTGTTGTGGAGCTTTTTGCGGAAAATAACGAAGCTGTGCAGGTGATGGCATTGCATGGCTTTAGAATAATATCGGTAAGCTTTGTTATCCTGGGAGTTAATATATTTTCCTCTGTATGGTTTACTGCGTTAAATGACGGAAAAACTTCAGCAATACTGTCCTTTTGCAGAGCCTTTGTATTTTTGGTTGTCCCTACACTTTTTTTGTCTTATATATTTGGACTTGAGGGAGTGTGGTGGGCGCTGCCTCTTGGAGAAGCAATGAGCTTTGTGCTTGTGCTGTATCATTTTAGGAATTGGACCGTATCCAACAGGAAAGCCAGAGAAAAATAAAGTAATATTGTCTGCCAATATGCAAATAATGTCAGTACACAGTAAAGAAAGATAAGAGAGTATTCCTGAGGAATATTACGAGACTTTGTCCGAGACATAAATATTCAGGTTAATATGACGGATTCGGTATACCTACGGTGGAAATTCTGCTGTAGGTTCTGCGGGAGAGTAATCTATATATTTCAAGTTACTTTAAAATATAGTGATGTATAACGATAGGCTAAGATATAAAACTAATAATTTTTTTAAAACTTACGATATAGATAGTGCATGGATGTTATACAGGGAAAGGATTCCGTTATGAGTATTTCAAATATCAAAAATGAAGTTAGTAGTTATAATTCTTATTCCTCTTCGGAGACTAAAGAACTAAAGCAGGAAAAAATTGCAGATACCCTTGGCATTCCAAAGGATAACAAGGATTATGGCAAGATAATAGGTGAGCCGAGGCTTAGTCAAAAATCCCAAAAGTATTATGATAGTCTAAAAAAGCAGTTTTCTGATATGGATTTTATTTTGGTTAGTAAAGACCAAAAGGAAAATGTGAAATCAAGGGCTGCAAATTATGCCAGTCCGGGAAAGACGGTGGTATTAATTGATGAGGATACCGTTGAAAGAATGGCAGAGGACGAAAGCTATAGGAAAAAGTTTGAGGGCATTATAGCAAATGCAAGGAACAGTATTGCCGGGTTAAAGGAAAAGGTAGAGCCTTATGCAAATAATATACAGGGGTTCGGCATGGAAATAGATTCAGACGGACAGGTGAGCTTTTTTGCTGTATTAAAGAAGTTTTCCGAAAAGCAAAAAGAGAGCATAGAAAAAAGGCGTGAGGCTATTAAGGAGGAAAAGACGGCAGAGGCTAAAGAGGTCAGAAAAGAGGCTGAAAGAGAAAGGCTTGATAGGGCGAGGTCAAGGTCAAAGGATAGTAAAGACAGTGAAATAACGCTAAGGGCAAATAGTATTGAGGAACTTTTAAGTAAAATTAATGAGGCTTGGCAAAACGACAGAATTAATTTTATCAGGACTGATGAGGAGAAGCTCCTTGGCGGTCAAATAGATTTCAGAGGATAATTCACCCTACGCATATTTGATTTTTACCATTTTTTTTGGCAGCATACATAGCCTTGTCAACTCGCTTGATAAGATTATTAATATTATCTGTTTTTATGCTTTCTGTGGCGCCAATGCTCACTGTCACCCCCCCCCCATAGAAATTTGAAAGCTCATTTTGTGTGTTCTTTCGTATTCTTTCAGCAATTATTTTTGCTCCGTTTATGTCCGTTTTGGGAAGCAGTATAAAAAATTCCTCACCACCGTAGCGTATAGCCACATCACATTTTCTCAGATTGGACTGTATAATATGAGCGAAGCTCTTTAGTACCTCATCACCTGCAAGGTGACCGAATTCATCATTTATATCCTTAAAATTATCCAAATCCAGCAATAGGGCTGAAAAGTATGAATCAGTATCCGAAATAAGAGAATTAAAGGCTTCATCAAGCACAACTCTGTTATAGAGCTTTGTCAGAGGATCCTTTTTTGACATAATTTCAATTTGCTTATTGGCTTCAGACAGTAGTCTTATGTGGCTTTCTAATTTTCTCTTGATACAGGTTTCCTCTGAAATATCTACGATTTCTCCCACAAGTCCCCGAACTCCTGAATTCGTTTCAAATCCCTGAACCCAGTATAAGGTATCGTGGTCAGTATTATCTGCTAACCGCATTTGAGTGGTATAGTGAATATGTCCCTGATTATCAACAGCGTTTCTATCTTCCCTGGCATATCGTTTGCGGCTTTCCGGAGATAAATACTCCAAATCCTCCACATACTTTCCCAGAAGATTATCTGTATTTGTTCCAAACATTCTTGCATATTCTTTAGAAAAAAATTTGAATTTTAATTCTTCGTCTTTAAGAAAAATGGCATTCGGAAGCATTTCAACAACTTTTTTATAGAATTCCAGCTCTTTTCGACAGCTTTTAAGCTGCTCTTCAAGGCTGTCTGTATTTTTGTCGGACACGTTACCCTCCCTAAAAATTACAATAATTTATTGTACCATTTTCCCCGGAGGATTTAAAGTGATAATTTATTGCTTTAAGCATTAAATACATTGATTTATTTGAGTATGCGATTTAGGTACTCTCCTGTGTAGGAGGCAGTACATTTTGCTACCGCCTCAGGGGTACCCTCTGTTACAACGGTTCCGCCCCTGTCTCCGCCGTCGGGTCCTAAATCTATTATGTAATCTGCGGTTTTTATCACATCCAGATTGTGCTCAATAACCACCACGGTGTTTCCGGTATCACACAGTCTGTGAAGTATTCCCACAAGCTTATTTACATCCTCAAAGTGAAGCCCCGTTGTAGGCTCGTCAAGGACATAAATTGTCTTGCCTGTAGGTCTTTTGCTTAATTCCGTTGCCAGCTTAATTCTCTGTGCCTCACCGCCGGATAAGGTGGTGCTGGGCTGCCCGAGCTTAATATATGATAATCCCACGTCATTTAATGTTTCAATCTTCCTTTTAATGCTGGGAATATTTTGGAAAAAATCCAGGGCGGACTCTACTGTCATATCTAAAATGTCATATATAGATTTGCCCTTATATTTAATTGCCAGTGTTTCTCTGTTATATCGCTTTCCTTTGCAGACTTCACAGGGTACATATATATCTGGCAGGAAGTGCATTTCAATTTTTATAATACCGTCACCTGAACATGCTTCACATCTGCCGCCCTTAACGTTAAAGGAAAATCGGCCTTTACTGTAACCGGAGGCCTTTGCATCCACGGTGCTTGCAAAAAGATCCCTGATTAAATCAAATACTCCGGTATAGGTGGCAGGATTTGATCTGGGAGTTCTTCCTATGGGACTTTGGTCAATATTAATTATTTTGTCTAAATAATCTGTCCCCAGAAGCTTATCGTGTTCGCCGACTATTTTGTGAGCATGATTAAGCTTTTTGGCAAGAGCTTTATATAATATCTCATTAATGAGTGAGCTTTTACCGGAACCGGATACCCCTGTTACACAGGTGAGCACTCCCAAGGGGATATTTACATCTATATTTTTCAGGTTATGTTCCCTTGCTCCTATTATATTTATCCAGTTTTTGGGCTCTCGCCTGATTTTCGGAATTTCTATTTTCCTCTTTCCGGAGAGATATTCTCCGGTAACAGAGCCCTTTGTCCTCTCAAGCTCTTTGGCTGTGCCGCAGGCTACTACTCTGCCGCCGTGTTCTCCCGCATATGGACCGATATCCACAATATAATC
The DNA here is from genome assembly GCA_041776485.1 of Lachnospiraceae bacterium. Classification (GTDB taxonomy): domain Bacteria; phylum Bacillota; class Clostridia; order Lachnospirales; family Lachnospiraceae; genus JBHBQE01. The sequence continues at coordinate 8,460 of JBHBQE010000021.1, forward strand.
AGCCTCTCTCATGGTATCCTCATCATGTTCCACCACAATAAGTGTGTTACCAAGATTTTTAAGATCTCTGAGGGAGGATAGAAGTCTGCTGTTATCTTTTTGGTGAAGCCCTATGCTAGGTTCATCCAGAATATAGGTAACACCCACAAGTCCGCTTCCTATCTGGGTTGCCAGTCGTATTCGCTGAGCTTCGCCGCCGGATAAGGTGGCGGTATTCCGTGATAGTGTTAGATAGTCCAGCCCAACCTCCACAAGAAAACTTATTCTTGCATTTATTTCTTTTATTACCAACTCGCCGATTTTAAGCTCCATAGGCGTAAGCTTAATATTATTCATAAATTCCTGAAGAACAACAATGGGCATATTGGTAAGGTCGAAAATGTTTTTTCCTGCTACTGTAACCGCCAGGCTTTCCCGTTTCAGCCTTTGCCCGTTACATACTTTACAGGGATGTATTTGCATAAATTCTTCATATTGCTGTCTCATAACTTCAGATTTGGTTTCTCTGTATCTTCTGTTTACATTGGCAATAAGTCCCTCAAATGCCACATCATATATTCCATCTCCAAAGCGTCCGGAATATGGAACCTTTACCGCCTCATCAAATCCATAAATAAATTTATGCTTAATATCTTTAGGCAGGTTTTCATAGGGAGTATCTAAAGAAAAATTATATTTTTTTGCCAGAGCCTTTAAGGTTGCGTGAGTATAACTTTTCTCATCATTGCTGGACTGCCAGCCCATAACCTTTACGCAACCCTCGTTAAAGCTTAGGGAGGTATCGGGAATCATCAGCCTTTCGTCAAATTCCATTTTATAGCCCAATCCTGTACACTCAGGGCAGGCGCCAAAGGGATTGTTAAAGGAAAAACTTCTGGGCTCTATTTCATCTATGCTTATACCGCAGTCAGGGCAGGAAAAACTTTCAGAAAACCGTAGTTGACCATGTTTTGGAATGTCTATAATAACCAGTCCTTCACCTAATTTTAAGGCAGCTTCCAAAGAGTCGGTAAGTCTTTTTTCCAGTCCCTCTTTAACCTTTAATCTGTCAATTACTATTTCAATATTATGCTTTTTGTTTTTATCCAGTTGAATATCTTCGCTTAGATCGTACATGCTTCCATCTGCAATAACTCGCACATATCCGCTGCTTTTTGCTCTTGCAAAGGTTTTTTCATGGGTACCCTTTCTGCCTCTGACCACAGGCGCAAGAATTTGAAACTTTGTATCATCTCCCAAAGCCATTATGCTGTCTACCATTTGGTCTATGCTTTGCCTGTGGATTTCTTTTCCGCAGGAAGGGCAATGAGGGATTCCTATTCTGGCAAAGAGTAATCTGAAATAGTCATATATTTCCGTAACCGTTCCTACAGTGGAGCGGGGGTTTCTGTTAGTAGATTTTTGGTCAATGGAAATAGTGGGGGTAAGACCTTCTATTTTCTCAACCTTCGGTTTTTCCATTTGTCCCAGAAATTGCCTGGCATAGCTGGAAAGGGACTCCATATATCTACGCTGTCCCTCTGCAAAAATGGTGTCAAAGGCGAGGGAGGATTTACCGGAGCCGCTAAGTCCGGTGATAACCACAAAATTATCTCTTGGTATATCCAAATCAATGGATTTAAGGTTATGCTCTTTTGCCCCTCTTATTTTTATTAAATTGGCTGAATTGCTTTTTTTCATAACACTGTCTTTCAAATCATTTTATTCAATTTTCTATAAATATGAGTGAGATAATATTAGTATAAATAGTCGTAAAATGATATATAAAATACGGAGAATATGCTATACTTATTTAGTAATTTTATCCTTATTTCAGAATTAGTGCAGGCATGAATAAAGAGTTTTTAGCTGAAAAATATATTTTAGGAAATCAACATAATAAAGACTTCCTAAGGGAACAAAGGAAGGCTCTACTGGATTTTGCCGTGGATTTTCCCTCGCCAAAGGGAAGTTCGTATTATTTAGGGGATAATGGAGTGCCTGACATGCTAAAACCCAGGGAAACCTGGATTACATCCAGAATGGTATATTCCTATTGCCTGGGAAATTTACTTGGCAGAGAGGCAGACAGGGATCTTGCAGAAATTGGGATGTCGGGACTTTTAGAGGAGCTTTGGGATAATGAACATGGCGGATATTATAGTGGACTGACCAAAGATGATGAGCCGCTGCCGGATAAAATGTGCTATGCTCATGCTTTTGTTATATTGGCAGCTTCCTCAGCAATTTTAGCAGAGCTTCCTAGGGCATGGGAGCTGTTTAATCAGGCAATGGATATTTTTATTGAGAAATTTTGGCAGGGGATCGGACTTACGATAGACGGATGGGACAGGGATTTTACCTGTATGCATAAGTATAGAGGACTCAACTCCAATATGCATACCGTAGAGGCGTTGCTGGCTGCAGCTGACGCAACAAGAGAAGTGAAGTACAGGAATATGGCTGGACAGATTATTAATCATGTGATTGTCTGGGCAAAGGATAATAATTATCGTATTCCTGAGCATTTTACAGAAAATTGGGAGCCAATTCTTGATTATAATATAGATAAAAAGGATGATCCCTTTAAACCCTATGGAGCTACACCGGGGCATGGGATGGAGTGGGCAAGGCTCATTGTTCAGTGGGCTCTGTGCTCAGAACAGGATAATAGGGATTATATAGAGATTGCAAAAAATTTATATAACAGGGCAAGGAGCGATGCATGGAATATTGATTCCGGTCCCGGATTTTGTTATACCACAGATTGGCAGGGAATGCCTGTTGTTACCGACAGAATGCACTGGACCTTGGCAGAGGCAATTAATACCGCCGCTGTTTTATATAATGTAACGGGCAATGAACAATATGCAAAGGATTACTATGAATATATGGAGTATCTGGATAAGCTTGTTCTTGATAAGGTAAATGGTTCATGGTTTCATGAGCTTTCTCGGGACAATATTAAAAAGAGCTCTGTTTGGGTGGGCAAGCCGGATATTTATCATGCATTGCAGGCTATGCTTATACCCTATGGAAATCCGGCAAAGTCTATTGCATTGACAGTATCCTGTGGATATGAGTAAGGTATGTATAGAAATATAAATAAAGTATCAAATGGAGGCTATTATGAAAATAGATAAAATCCTGGGATTAAAATGTCCAAAAAGAATAGAAAAACTTAAGGATGTCATGCTCAGCGAGACAAGATATGCCTCTATTGAGCAGGCGAGGATAGTTACGGAAAGTTATAAAAATAATGAGGATAAGCCCCGCTGTATCCAAAGGGCTATGGCGCTTAGAGATTCTCTGGAAAAAATAGAAATACATATTGATATAGATGAGATTATAGTGGGGAACCGTACAAAGAAAAGTCGGAGTGGAGTGGTTTTTCCTGAAACAGGAGCTTCCTGGGTAGATAAGGAATTTGAAACCCTGCCCACAAGAAAGCAGGATAGATTTAATATAAGACCTGAGGATATTCTGGAGTTTCGCAGTAATATTATGCCTTATTGGAGAGGTAAATCTCTGGAGGACAGGGTAAGAGATGAGGTAGGTACCGAGGTTGATGCAATAGCCAAAGTAGTTAAGATTAACCAAAAGGATCATTCTCAGGGGCATATCTGTCCCAATACAAAAAAGTGGCTGAAATTAGGTCCCGGGGGAATAATGGAGGAGGCAAAGAAATACAGAGAGTCTGCTGAGGGGAATAAAAGGGATTTTTATGACAGTGTAATAATAAGCATGAAGGGTGCCTGTAATTTTATAAAACGATATGCCGTACTGGCAGAATCTTTGTATAACGAACACCATAAAGAAAATCTTTTAGAGATATCAAGGGTATGTCATAACCTGTCAGAAAATCCTCCAAGAACCTACCATGAGGCAGTACAGGCAACTTGGTTTTTATATGTTATTTTACAAATGGAGGGGAATGCCTCATCATTTTCACCGGGGCGTATGGATCAATACCTGTATCCCTATTATGAATATAGCAGGAGTGAGGGAATGAGCCTGAATGAGGCTTTAGAAATTACCGAATGCCTTTGGCTTAAATTCAATCAAATTGTATATCTTAGAAATTCCAACAGTGCCAGATACTTTGCAGGATTCCCCATTGGGTTTAATGTGGCGATAAGCGGACAGGACAGCAATGGAGAGGATACCACAAATGAACTGAGTTATATGTTCTTGCAGGCGCAATCCCATGTCAGGCTTCCTCAACCTAATTTATCTTTAAGGATACATAAAAATACTCCGGAAAGATTGCTGCGGGAGGCTACGCGGGTTATCGCTTTGGGAACGGGTATGCCTCAGGTATTCAATGATGAAGCGGTTATTCCCGCCTTGAAAAATCATGGTATCAGCCATGATGACGCGATGAATTATGCAATAGTTGGCTGTGTAGAGCTTACGACTCAGGGAAATACTCTGGCATGGAGTGACGCAGCCATGTTTAATTTGTTAAAGGCACTGGAGCTTACCCTTAATAATGGCGTTGATATGTTAACCGGAGAGATAACAGGTCTGCAATTAGGTGATTTAACATCCTATAGCAGCTTTAAAGATTTGGAAGCTGCCTATAGTAAACAAATAGATTACTTTATGGATAAAATGGCAGCCTGTATAAGCAGGGTAGAGAAGATGCATGAAAAGCTTCTGCCTACGCCTTTTTTATCTTCGGTAATTGATGATTGCATTACTAAGGGGATGGACGTTACCCAAGGTGGTGCTCACTATAATTTTGCAGGGGTGCAGGCAATACAGGTGGCAAATATCGCAGATTCTATGGCAGCGTTAAAACATCTTGTTTTTGATAAGAAAATTATTTCAGCTGAAGATTTGCTTGCAGCTTTGCAGACAGATTTTAAGGGGTATGAAATATTAAGGGCTATGCTTATAAACAAGGCACCTAAATATGGTAATGATATAGATGAAGTGGATAAACTGGGGGTAAAATGGGTAAATTACTTTGCCGAAGGGCTGAAAAAATATAGGAATGGGCGTGGCGGCATATATCAAATGGGATTATATACAGTATCTGCCCATGTGCCCATGGGGCAAAATGTGGGGGCTTCACCTGATGGCAGAAGGGCAAAAAGCCCGCTTGCAGACGGCGGTGTATCCGCGATGTATGGGAATGATATATGTGGACCTACAGCTCTTTTACAGTCTGTAGCAAAGCTGCCCTACGAAAAGGCAAGTAACGGTACATTATTAAATATGAAATTTATACCGGCATTTTTCAAAACAGATACCGGAATAAATAAATTTGTAAATTTACTAAGGGCAGTATGCAGGCTGGGAATAAGCCATATTCAATTCAATGTAATTAATAAAGAGGATTTGCTTAAGGCGCAGAAGGAACCGGAAAGGTATAAAAGCCTTACAATACGTGTGGCGGGATATACAGCGTATTTTACAGAGCTTTCGGAAGATTTGCAGGACGAGATTATAGCCAGAACTACCTATGAGTCAGCCTGATATTTTTGGCAATATATTTGCCCTTAAAAGGTTTGCGGTACATGATGGAGCAGGGATAAGGAGCACCTTGTTTTTAATGGGCTGCAGCCTTAACTGTCCCTGGTGTCAAAATCCTGAGTCCAAATATACAGAGCCTATACTTTATTATAGCCAAAGCAGGTGTATTAAATGCGGTATTTGTATAAATTCCTGTCAAAGAAGCGCTTTGAGGATAGATGATAGGATCCATATAGACAGAAGCAAATGTATCCTTTGCAAATCCTGTGTTGAAGTATGTCCCGGCGGTGCGTTGTTTTTTGCAGGTGAAAATATTTCTGCAAGGAGGGCTGTGGACAGATTGCTTCGAGACAGAGAGTTTTTCGGCATTGATGGTGGGATTACTCTTTCAGGAGGAGAGCCTCTTTTGCAGTATGAATTTGCCGGGGAAATACTTAGCTTGTGTCAAAGAGAAAATATAGATACTGCAATAGAAACCTGTCTGGCGGTTCCGCAGGAATCAGTTATGGGTGTATTGAATTATGTGAATCATTTCCTTGTGGATATTAAGATTTTGGACAATGGGCTGCACAAACAGTATTTAGGACAGGGGAATGAGAATATACTGCAAAATTACAGATTTCTTGTTTCCAGTGGAGCAGACATGATTACCAGAATCCCGCTTATTCCCGGATATACTGCCAATGAAAGGAATATTAGAGGGATCGGGGAGTTTATATATAATGTAAATCCGAATGCTAAAGTAGAGCTTTTAAATTTTAACCCTCTATGTCGCAGCAAATATGAGGATATGGAAATTGAATTTCCCATAAAAGAGAGTAATTTTACTGATAGTCAAATGAATGAGTTTTATAATGCGCTTAAGCGTGCGGGAATAAAAAATATCGTTATGGAGTGAATGCTGTTGAAGATTGTACTTTACTGTGCCGTAGCTCAATAGCCGGAGACTTTAAGGAGAGTAAATATGTTAAAAAAATTTTTAAAGACTGCAAAGGAAGATAGACCTGTTTATATTACCGATGTAAGAGAGGAATTTCAGACAAATGGTAAGCTTCCCTTTTACTTACAGGTAATAGGCTATGATAAAAGCATAAGGGAGTTCTCACTGAACATTCCTGCCTGTACGGACAGTGAGGAAAGAGAATTTGTAAGCTCCTATATCTATGCCATGATATACAATATTATTTCCTCTATAGGTGCGTTGAAAATTTTTGTATTTATAGATACAAAGGATAAATTCAGCTTTGAGCTTGCCAATAGTTTAAACGAGACTTTCCAAACGGAACATGCAAAGCTTGAAAGATATGGATACGGTAAATGCCTGAATGTCAATGAAAGGATTATTAATAGTCTTGTCGGCAAAGATATTAAGTTTAAATTTAATATTAATGACATAGGAAATTTCAAACCTGTCTGTAGTGTAGATTTTGAAACAAGAAATAAAGACATAAGGGGAACAGGGCAATCTCTAAAATCTGCTGAAGATGAAAGGACAGCAGGGGAAGAAAATATTTTTAAGAAACTTTCTAAATTGGGGAATAGCGGTATATTCTTAGGAATTGATGTGGGTGGCACAGATATTAAGCTGGCGGCAAGTGTAGATGGACGCTTGGTTTTATACAAGGAATATGACTGGTTTCCCAGTGAATTTAAATATGCCAGTGAATTAATCGACCCTATTATCATGCTTGTCAGACTTATGAGGGCAGGGGTAAATATGTATATCCGGGGAAAAAATGATGAGATAGTTAAGACAGTATACGGTAAAGAGGCAGGTAATCAGGACATTATTTCTGCCCTGAATAAAATGGAGAATATAGTTGGAGATGAGCCTAAAGAATTTGAAGCAATAGGCTTAAGTTTTCCTGATGTAGTAATTAATAATTTAATTATTGGCGGGGAAACTTATAAAACTAAGGGCATGAGAGAAAATCAGAATATTGATTATGAAAATGAATTTGCAAAAATAACTGTTTTAAGGGAAAGTTTAGCGGAATATGTGAGCAATGAAAATGGGATTATGATTACCAATGACGGTCCCATGGCTGCCTTTACTGCCGCTATGGAAATATCTGCAGTAGAGGGTGATGTATCCAATGGATTTTTTGCGCACACCTTAGGGACAGAATTAGGAACAGGCTGGGTTAAGGGCAGCGGTGAAATCCCTGCAATACCCCTTGAGGTCTATAATTTTATTATAGATTTAGGAAGCTTTGGGCAAAAGAAATATAACTCAAAGGATGTACGAAGTATTAATAATTTTAATACAGGATTGCCCGGTACATTGCAGAAATATACTTCTCAATCGGGGGTTTTCAGATTAGCTATGAAATATTTATCTAAAGATATGGAAATATATAGGGAAGCTTTTGAATTGGGATTATTTAAAAAAGAGGGAGAGGATATAATAATTCCAACTTCACCAAATGATATGAGAAAGCCCTGCTTAGAATTTTTTATGGAAAAAGCAAGTATCGACAGGGCTTGCAAAGATATATTCAGAGAAATAGGGGAGTATTTGGCGGTAACCTGGCAGGAAACAGAATATATTATTGCGCCGGAAGCAAAGGAGCGGTCTTTATTCGGCAGATTGGTAAAATCCGATATTTGTTTTAAGCTAATGAGCCAGGGGGCAAAGGAAAGAATATCGGATATAAACATGTATGCTGCAAATGATGAACTGGCAAATACTGTACTTATGAAACAATTGGAAAGTAATCCCGATTATACAGTGGCGCAGTTTGCTCAGGCTGTAGGAGCAATTTACTTTGGATGTATAGGGTTAATTTAAAATTAATAAGGGCTAATTAAGTGATAATTAGCCCTATCTGATGATTTGTGTATTTTGTCTAACAGCAAATACTACACACTCTGCTCTGTTCTTGCAATAATATCATCCTGGGTCTGACGGGAAAGCGCATTAAAGAATGCACTGTAGCCGGCAACTCTTACTATTAAATCCCTATGCTTTTCCGGATGAATCTGGGCGTCTAGCATAGTTTCTCTGGATACCACATTGTATTGAACATGATATCCATGCAATGTATTAAAGAATGCCCTTAGCATGGCGATAAGCTTTATTTTATTTTCCTCATTTTCAAGGAGTGTGGGAGTAACCTTTTGGTTCAGCAGCACACCACCGGTAATTTCCTTTGTGGGAAGCTTTGAGACGGATTTAAACACCGCCGTAGGACCGCTTATGTCCATGGAGTGGCTGGGTGAGCAGCCCTCTGCCAGTGGCTCCCCTGCATGTCTGCCGTCTGGAGTAGCCAGAGTGCCTCGCCCCTGTCCCACGTTAGCAGAAATAGAGGAGGTGCCTGCATATCGGATACCGCCGATGGGACCTTTTCCAAATCTGGTATTGGGATATTTTTTCACCTCGTCAATATAGCTGTTATAGGCATTTACCACCAGTTCATCTGCATAATCATTATCATTTCCGTATTTAGGAGCGTCATTAATTAGTAATTGCCTGATTTCTTCTCCCTTATCACCGGCAAAATCACTTTCCAGTGCTTCCCAGAGTTCAGCAGTTGTGATTTTTTTATCTTCAAACACCAGCTTTTTAATAGCTGCCAAAGAGTCTGCCAGATTAGCGATGCCCACCTGAAGCCCGCTTATAAAGTCGTACACGGCGCCGCCCTCTTTTAAGGTAAGTCCTCTGCCTATACAGTCATTGCAAAGGGCGGAGCAAAGTATATCAGGAACCTCCTGCTCAAGCACAACATCGCAGGTATTCTCTATAATTGCACTGTGCTTGGTAAAGTTCCTTATTACGACATCCCATGCTTTTTCAACATCGGCAAAGCTTGCCATATCCTTAAAATGTCCTACCCCATCAATAAGTTTGGTTTTGCTTTGGGGATCCACTCCGTTATTCATGGCAATAAGAAGGGTTTTTGGGAAATTAATAAAACTCATTCCTGTACAGCGATAACCCCATTTTCCGGGTACAGCGGTTTCTACACAGCCTATGGCACTGTAGTTATATGCGTCATACTTTTCAACACCTCTGTCAATAAAAGAAGGAATAATAATTTCGTCATTATTGAAGGCAGGCATACCAAACCCAAGCTTCATCACCTCTATTGCTTCACTCATAAATTCGGCGGACAAATTAGCGTGGTAACGAACCGTTAAGTTCGGTTGAGGCAATTTTGTCTGTGCAACAGAACGAAGTATCAGGAATGACAAATCATTTACCGCGTCTTTTGCTTCAGTAGTTTGCCCTCCGATAGTTACATTTTGATATAGGGGCGAGCCTGCAGAAAATTGAGTATGACTCCAGGAACGGATTTTATTAACTGTAAAGGTTTTAAGCCAAAGATTGGTTAACAGTTCACAGGCAGAGTCCTTGTCAATTTTTCCTGCTTCCATATCTTTTTTATAGTAGGGATACAGATATTGATCCATACGTCCATAGGAAAGAGAGTGTCCGTTTGACTCTATTTGTAAAATTAAATGTACAAGCCACATGGACTGGACAGCTTCGTGGAAAGTTTCAGCAGGCTCATATGGAACCTTACGCAGTATTCTTGCCATTTCCGTCAGTTCAAGGGCACGCTCCGGATTTGCAGATTTCGCTTTTTCCTCTGCAAGATTTGCGTACCTGTTTGCAAAGGCGCAAACCGCCTCAATAACAATCAAAATAGCCTGATAGAAATAGTATTTTTTAAGATTGTTATGGTCACTAAGATCCAGCGCCTGCAAACATTCTCTGGTTTTGTTCTCATAGAATTTCAGTCCGCTGCTAAGTACCTTTTCATACTCTACGGCAATATGCGCGTCGCCGGAGGTTATATTCCCTTCAGCCTTAATAATGCCAAGGTCGTAAAATACTTTGCTATCCTTGGGCATTGCAGCCAAGCCCTTGTCAAGTACGGTATTATGCTTCCAATAGGGATATATTTCCTTAAGCTTTTTTTTGGTATCTTCCGTTATATAAAATACATCTCCGTCGCGTTTCTCAAATTCATCCAGTTCCTTAATTACCCAGTTCATGGCATATTCCGGGAATATTGGAGCAGCGCGGTTCAGGGAAGCCTGATTTCCGCATAGCAGAGTTTCATCCTCGATATATATAGTCATATTTCTAAGGATATTATCAAGCATATACGCTCTTTTAATGTTTATGGGTTTATCGGCATGTTCTTTATAGCTTTCTGTGGTAAGAATTGCTCTTTCAGGGCAAACATATGGTTTTGCATCTAAAAGTGTATTTCTGTATTTTTCCATACGGTCAGTTAATTGTCCAAAGCGGTTATTTCTCATCATAGCCTCCTTTACATGGATAATGATTTTGTATATTTTGTTGCTTTTGATTATACTCTGTTATTTTTGATTTGTAAAGCATTAAATTACGAACGAAAGAAAAATATTTTCGTACAAAAGAGTCAAGAATAAATAATTGAAAATAAATCCTATATGTATTAAAGTATGTAGGAGGCAATGCCATGTAAAGAGGGACTTCGTCCCAGGCATTGCGCGGTCGTAACCTCACTTCGTGAGCTTGCGACAAAGTAGGAGGCAATGCCATGTAAAGAGGGCTGCGCCTTCAAAATACATTATATCCTTAGGTGTCAGTAATACAGCTATATAATTGGAGCGAAAATGAAAACACAAGGCAGAATATTTAATATTCAAAAATTTAGCATAAACGACGGCCCCGGCATTAGAACCACTGTTTTTTTTAAGGGCTGTCCATTGCAGTGTAAGTGGTGTTCCAATCCGGAGTCCCAAAATAGATATGATAAATTAACACGGGATATGACGGACAGTAAATACTCGGGAAAGTTGTATACTGTTTCTCAGGTTATGGATATTGTGCTTCAAGACCTGCCTTTTTATAAGGAGTCTGGCGGTGGTATGACAATTTCCGGTGGAGAGCCGTTATGCCAAATGGAATTTGCAAGAGAGCTGGCAGATACTGCAAGAGCTAATAATATTCATGTTGCAATGGAAACTACAGGCTATGCAGAGGGCGATAAATTTCTGGAGTTTACAGAGCATATAGATTTATTGCTATTTGATTTTAAGCACATTGATTCAGATGTTCATAAAAGATATACAGGGGTAGATAATAAAATTATTATGAAAAATCTTTTTGACGCTATAAAGTCAGGGAGAGAGGTGGCAGTCAGAATTCCGGTTATTCCGGGGTTTAATGACAGTGTTGAAACTGCCGGGGAAATGGCGGACAAACTTATGAAAATAGGCGCTAAGACAGTGCATTTGCTGCCATTTCATCAATTTGGGGAGTCAAAATATGATATGTTGGGCGTAAAATATGAATATACAGGGTTAAAGCAGCTATATAAGGAAGATTTGCTTGATTATAAAAGAGAGTTTGATCTTAGAGGGCTGGAGTGTTCATTTAAGTAGACCCTATGGATGCGGGGTATTAATAAAGTGAACTGACATGATAAAAGTCGGTGATAAAACTTAATAATAATGTAAGCACCTGAATAGTATTAAGGTAGCCTTTAGATAAAATTTGCAGGAACTTAGGCTATAGATATTATAGATAAGAGATGTGCTTTAGGAGTCTTATAATATAGCCTGGACTGTTGAGGGAAGCTTTATAATATTAAATATTAAAGGAGGATTGGGGGCAGTATGCTGGAAAGAGAAAACCAAATTCTTGAAATTCTGTCGGAAACAGGAAAAGTGCTGGTGTCAGAGCTGGCAGATAGGCTTGGGGTATCAAGGGTTACCATAAGGAAAGATTTAGACGAGCTGGAAAGGAGAAAGATATTAAGACGGGAGCATGGTTATGCTGTCTTTGTGGATCAGGATGATGTTAATAGCAGGCTGGCATATAATTATAGTGATAAACAGCATATTGCGAGGAAAGCATTAAGCCTGATTTCCCCCGGTGAAACTATTATGATTGAAAATGGGAGCTGCTGTGCCCTGTTAGCTGAGGCAATTGCCAAGGAAATGCCAAATGTGACTATTATTACCAACAGCGTATTCATAGCCAATTATGTACGTGGGATAAGAGGACAGGGTGTGGTTCTGCTGGGAGGAGAATTTCAACCGGAGGCTCAGGCTGTGGTGGGACCTATTGTTAGGCTATGTGCTTCTCAGTTCTATGTGAAAAAATTATTTGTGGGAGTGGATGGATATATATCCGGAATCGGTTTTATGGGCAGTAACAGCCTAAGGGTACAGGCGGTAAGAGATATGTCTGATTTTGCAGACCAGGTTGTTGTAGTGACAGAAAGCCACAAGTTTTCAAAAAAGGGCGTAGTCCCATTTAGTATCAGCAATAAAGCTTTTCATGTTGTAACAGACTCAAAGATTAAAGAGGAAAATGAAAATCTGCTAAAAAACAATAATGTTGTTGTGCATAAAGCACAAATTTAGCTTGCATATTTTGTGAATTACCTTTAAAATAAATAATGCTTTTGAACGTAATATTGACAGTTTCGTAGACATAGAATATAATTTGCATTGATAAATTATACATGTTTGCTGTATTCAGAGAGGAGTTTGGGATTGGGTTCTTATTGCATTGGAATTGACGCAGGCGGCACCAAAGTAGCCTATGGATTATTTGACGAATCCGACAACCTTGTAGCCAGATGCCAGCATCCTACACCAATATATGCAGATGGACCGGAGTTTACGGATATTGTTATAAACACAATTAATAAAATTATTCAGGATAATGAATTAACGGAAGATGACATTTCGGGGATTGGGATGGGAATGCCCTCATACCTGCTATATGACAAGGGTTATGTGTATGTAACTTCTGCCATGGTAAATATCAGGGATTTTGCAATGAGAGATTATTTTAAAGAAAGAATCTCTATTCCGGTGTTTATAGATAATGACGCAAATCTTGCAGCCCTTGCTGAAAGTGTCCATGGCGCAGGAAAGGGCTATAGAGATATGGTATATATAGCCATAGGTACCGGTTTGGGAAGTGGGCTGATTTTAAATAATGCTCTGTATCGCGGCAGCTATGGTTGGGCAGGAGAGTGTGGTCATATGCTCATCACTCCCGATAGCGGGGTAGAATGCGGCTGTAGAAATAAGGGCTGCTTCATGTCCTGGACATCGGGACGGTATATTCCGCATCAGGTTAAGCTTAAAGCAGAGAGTGCAGATACAATTATAGATATAAATGGACAAATAAATGGAGAGGTCTTAATATCTGCATACAACAGCGGAGATAGGCTCGCTGAGGATATATTAAATCAGATGGCTAAATATTTGGGGATATGCGTGTACAACATATATCAGCTTCTAAATGTAAATCTCTATGTTTTTGGGGGTGGACTTACAGCATTTGGAGATATATTATTTGACAGGGTGAAATCAGAATTTGACAGATATAACCATGTTCCACTGCCTGTAGAGTTTAAATATGCCGAAATGAAAAAGGATTTTGGTATAGTAGGCGCCAAGGAATTGGCAAAAATAAGTGTTTTGCCGCAGGTGCGGTAAATATATATTAAAAGGAGGAAGAAAATGAAAATTTTCAAAAAAGCATTGACCATAACATTAGCATTATGTATGGTTGTTGGAATGGCAGCTTGTAAGGACGGCGGGGGTACCACATCAAGCACAAGCACCCAGTCATCAGGCGGCGGAAGTGCGGATATGGGTTCTGACACAATAAAGGCGGTTTGGTGCTCGGCGATGAACAATGAATCCCAGGCGTTTGCTTATAAAATGTTTCAGAAGTATTGCGAGGAGTACAACATTACCGTAGACGTATTAGATGATAATGGTGACGCTGCAAAGCAGGCTGACAACGTGGCTCAGGCAGTTGCTCAGGGCTACGAATGGATTATTGTTAATCCTACAGACGCAGCAGGAATCGTAACCTCATTTATGGCTGCCAAGCAGCAGAATCCTGATGTTCTTATTTCTACATTCTCAGCAGACGTTCCTGAGGGTGAGGGTGAGGAATTCAGAGATTTCTTCGTAGGAATTGATGATACTACAGCAGGACAGCAGGCAGGCGAGGCTTTTGTTGAGCTTTTCCCTGAGGGTGCAAAGATTGTTGAAGTGGGCGGACAGGCAGGACATAACGCACAAATTCTTCGCCACGATGGATTTATGGAAGTTATGGACAAAAATGACCAGTTTAAGATTCTTGGTGTTCAGAATACTGAGCATTGGGCAACTGACGAGGCTCAGGCTATAATGGAAGACTTTGTTACTACATACGGCAAGGATATTGACGCGGTATTCTGCCACTGGGACAATGGTGCCACAGGCTGTATCTCAGCCCTTGAGGCAGCAGGAATAAAGGATATTCCCATTGTTGGCGTTGATGGCTGTAGGGCAGGATTTGAGCAGGTTGAAGATGGCAAGCAGTATGCTACCATTATGAATAACTTTGAAGCCCAGGCTAAGCTTTCCATGGAGCTTGCAGTTAAATGGTTTGCAGGTGAGAAGGTTGAAAAGGTTAACTTTACAACACCTGACGTTGTTACCAAAGACAATATAGCTGATTTTACCGTTCCTGAATGGTAAAATAAGTTTTATCCAGGCTCGCCGGCGCCGGCGAGCCTGTTTTTGCTGTTAACCGCAGTAAATACAGATACTGATATTATGTTATCAAAATAAAATTACTGGGAGAGTAATGTAATGAGTAAAGAATATATTTTATCCATATCCAATGTAAATAAATCCTTCCCAGGGGTTAGGGCTTTAGACAATGTTTCCATAAATGTACGTCCCGGAGAAGTTCATGGATTGGTAGGGGAAAACGGTGCCGGGAAATCTACACTTATGAAAATACTGTCGGGCGTATACACTAAGGATAGCGGAGAAATAATTTTTGACGGGGAAACTATAGAAAAAACCACTCCGGCTCAATCCCTCAGAAGAGGAATGAGCATTATATATCAGGAGTTGAATCTGGTGCAAACTATGAGCGTAGGGGAAAATATATTTATGGGAAGATTCAGGGAAGCCGGCGGGATGGCAAAGACTCATAAAAGATCGCAGGAACTTCTGAATAGTATAGGAAGTAAGATAGATTCCAAAAACTTAGTGAAAAATCTTTCCACCTCTGAAATGCAAATGGTGGAGATAGCCAAGGCACTTTCATTTAATTCTAAACTGATTATCATGGATGAACCCTCCAGTTCCCTTACAAATGATGAGTTAAAGGAATTATTTAAAATAGTTAAAGAGCTGACAAAACAAGGTATTTCGGTTATATATATAAGTCATAAATTAGATGAGATTTTTGAACTTTGCAACACTGTTACCATAATGAGAGATGGCTGCGTAATTGATTCAAAGGATGTAAAGGATCTTACCAGAGCGGAGATGATAACTAAGATGGTGGGAAGAGAAATAGAGAACGAATATCCGCCAAGACCCAATTGTGTAGGTGAGGTGTTGCTTGAGGTATCAAACCTTAACACACTAAAGCTTAAGGATATGAAATTTAATCTTCATAAAGGTGAGATTTTAGGACTTGTGGGGCTTGTGGGAGCAGGCAGGACAGAGATGATTCGAGCTCTCTATGGTGCTGATAAAGTTAAGTCGATTAATATAAAAATTGATGGCAAAGAGGTTACAGTTAAAAACCCCAGAAATGCCATAGCCAATAAAATGGGATTGGTGCCTGAAGATAGAAAATTGCAGGGATTGGTGCTTCCCTTTTCCGTGGAGGCAAATATTTCTATGGCAATGCTTAAAGGTATATCCCAGGGCCCTCTTGGGATTGTGAACAAAAAGCTTGAGCAGTCCAAGGCGGCGGATGAAATTAGGGATCTTATGATTAAAACACCCGGCAGTTCCACTGTTGTAGGTTCTTTATCAGGCGGAAATCAGCAAAAATGCGTGTTGGGACGCTGGATAGAAATGGATCCAAGGATACTTATACTTGACGAGCCTACAAGGGGAATTGATGTAGGGGCAAAGTATGAAATTTATCTTTTAATGAAAGATATTGTTGAAAAGGGCGGTTCTATTATTTTAATATCTTCGGAATTGCCAGAAGTACTTAATTTAAGCAATAGGGTGTTAACCATAAGTGACGGCAAAATCACTGGAGAATTTTTCCCTGAAAAGGCTACAGTTGATGAAATTATGGCTAAAGTGCTGATTTAGGAGGGGAATATATGAGTAAAAAAAGTACAGTTTCTAATAAGACAATAGATTGGATTTTAGACCATGCACTGATAGTTATTCTGCTGGCATTTGCCGTTATTACCGCAATTATACAGCCTAACTTTTTGACTGTTGGAAATTTAACAAGTATTATGAGGCAATTTGGCGCTCTTTCCTTTGTGGCACTTGGGCTTACCTTTTCAATTATTTGTGGATTTATTGACCTTTCTATTCCTGGTATTGTGAATATGTCTGCGGTTTTAGCTGTGTTTTTGATTAACTACGTGGGGCAATGGGGTTCTCTTGTTTTCACATTGATTTTCGGTATATGTGCAGGTCTAATCAACGGAATGTTGATTACAAAAAGTGGAGGTACAACTCAGGCAGAGGGATTATTTATCACCTTTGGTATGTCTCAGGTCTGGTCTGCCGCTGCGCTGATTCTCAGTGACGGAAGAACCCAGCAGCTTCGCTGGGCGGAAAAATCCTATGAACTCTTTACATTTCTGGGAAACTTTAAGCTTGGCTTTATACCAATTGCAATAATTATTTTTGCCATTGCTTTAGTGGCGCTGAATTTCTACCATAAAAGAACATATGCAGGAAGATGTATCAGCCTTGTGGGAGGAAATAAAACAGCCGCTAATCTGTCTGGTATAAATGTTAATAAAACTATTTTAACCACATTTTCCATAGCCGGATTAATGACTGCATTAGGTGCGATTATGCTGGTAAGCCGTGTAACCACAGCTTCACCTACAGTAGGACTCGGTTATGATAATGACTCTATTTTGTCAGTTGTGGTTGGCGGAACTACTCTTGCGGGTGGTAGGGGAAATGTATTCGGCACCATGTTGGGCGTGCTTCTGGTTACACTTCTTTCAAACTGTATGAACTTATTGGAGATTTCGCCCCACCTGCAATTCGTAATGAAGGGTGTGGTATTGATATTTGCCATCTGGGCAGATAGTCGCAGAAGCATAAAATAACTGATATGGAGGGAAAATTTGTGGATAAAACAATGAAAAACAGCTCCCTGCATGGCAGGGTAAAGAGTATAGGAAGCTTTTTATATGGTCATAAGGCTATAGTTGCCATTGTAATCTTATATATAATTATGGTTGTGTACAGTATGGGTGAAAGCAGCAGCTTTTTCTCGGGCTATTCTCAGGTACTGATACTTAGAAAGGCTTCGGTTAATATTATAGTTGCCTGTGGTGTTACCTTTGCCGTATTGGTGCACTCTATAGATTTGTCAATAGGAGGTATGCTTGCGCTATCCGGTGTGCTGGTTATAAAGTTTATGGAGATTATGCCGGTTTGGGCGGCAATATTGCTTACTGTGTTTATAGGACTTTGCGTGGGTGCAATCAACGGCTTTTTAATTGTTCATCAAAAGCTTGAGGGATTTATAATAACCCTTGGTATGGGGATACTGCTAAAGGGAATTGCGCTGCAGTTAACTGATGCCCACCCAATATCTGCACCACTGTCCTTTAACAAACTTGCTATGGGTAATGAGCTGGTATTTGGAGCGGGGAATGTGTCAAATATGATTGTAATCATGTTGATTATTGTGCTTATATTTTCCCTAATCCTCAGATACACTGAATTCGGCCGTAATATTTATGCTATCGGGGGAGATTATGCGGTAGCTGAATATGCAGGCATTCCTGTTATCAGGCAAAAATGGATGGCATTTGTATTGTCGGCTGGACTTACCTCATTTGCAGGAATCGTTAATTCATCCTTTCTGTGTGCAGGGAATGCCAATTATGGAGATATGACTGCCATGATAGTTAACTGTGCAGTTGTGATCGGAGGAACCTCTATGGCGGGAGGTATAGGCGGAATATGGCAGTCAGCTATAGGTGTGCTATTTTTTGCAGCTATGGAAATAACACTGCAAAATATTGTTCCCAATGCCTATGTTATACAGCTTATTCAGGGCTTTGTTATAGTTGCTATACTGTTTATTGACAGCTACGATAACAAGCTTAAGCGTGAAAGGGTATAAATATGGGGGATTCCCGAGAGAACGAGGGCAGTCACAGCAATATTGGAAAATCCTCAGAACATGATACGAAGCGGTCTGGGGGGAAAACGCAGGGAACAGGGAATAGATACCTGCTTGCCGCTATGTGTATGGTGGTGGGATTTGAAGGGGCATTCCTTATGGTTATAGGCTCTCTATTGCCGGTTATGGGAGAAGCTTATTCCCTTGACTATAATGCAAAGGGAATGCTGCTCACCGTTCATAATTTTGGTAATTCCATTGCAGCCCTCATTGCCGGAGCATTTTTCCTGATATTTGGATTTAAAAAATCCATTAATATTTCCACTTTAGTTGCCTGTCTTGGATTATTTGCCATTACGGGTACAGGCCGTTATCCCCTGTTAATAATCCTGTTTTTAATTACAGGAGTGGCTAGGGGTTGTATGATTAATTATAGCAATCAGGCTGTGACGGTAAGGTATGAGGGGGCGGCAGGACCAATTAACTTCCTGCAGGCATGCTTTTCCATCGGCTCGGTTTTTGCCCCGATTTTAGTTTTGCTTTGTACAGTAAACGGAATAATTCATTGGAAACTGGCAATATATATTACCGCTGCAATAGGGGCGTTATCCTGGGGTATGACATTTTTTCTTAAAAATGAGCCTTTGTATGAAAAAAAGAATACAAGAGAGTCGGTATCTTTAGGATTTTTAAGGGAAAAAGATTTTATTATTTCCCTTTTGATAATGTTCTTTTATATGAGTATAGAGGCGGTGGTATTTGGATGGATACCCACATTTTTTGAAAACAGTGGAGTGATTTTGCCGAAATATCAGGGATATATTACAACTTTGCTTTGGGTAATGCTTCTTGTAGGAAGAATTATTTTCTCGATGATTGGAAATAAAATAAAGACTACCCAATTATTATTTATCCCTAGCGTAACTATGGTATTATCAATAGCATTTCTTATTATTTCAAAAAATCCCGTAGTGCTGATAGGGGCGGTTGTGATATTAGGACTGTCAATGTCAGGGATGTATGGAAATATATTGGCAAACGCAGGCACGGTCTTTATGACCTATCCTATTTCCATAAATATTCTTAACTTTATAGGTTCTTTTGGCGGAGTAGTTACACCTATAATAGTGGGACGGATTTCCCATATGGTGGATATTCGCGTGGGAATGAGCGCCATAATGATTCCTGCTGTAATTACATTGATATGTACGATTTTAAATATTAAAATGAAAAATCCGGACAGAAATTTTTGCCCGTTATAGGATGTTTATCGTTGTTTGTAATTTTATAAACGATTGTGTAGACGGTTAAATTACGGGTTTTTGTATAAATTAATAAGAAAGTAGAGAGATAAATATGGAAAGCTTTACATTATTAAATAATTATAAAATCCCGAGTATTGGATTTGGTACATGGAAAGTGGCAGATAATGTGGATAGTGTTTCCATAGTAAGAAATGCTATAGAAAGCGGTTACAGGCATATAGACACGGCCAGTAAATACAGGACTGAGGAGGCTGTGGGAGAGGCTGTGAGAGAGTCTGGTATCTCTCGCAAGGAAATTTTTATTACCTCTAAGGCTTGGTTTAGTGAGATGGGCTATGATAATGTCAGGAGAGCCTGTGAAAATTCTTTAAAAAGCCTTAAAACCGACTATATGGATTTATACCTTATTCATTGGACATCAAGAGATTTTGCACTGGATAATGAAACATGGAGAGGTATGGAGCGGCTTTATGAAGAAGGCTGTGTTCGTGCAATAGGACTTAGTAATTTTCTTATCAGACATATGGAGAATATATTTTCTTCCTGTAATATAGCCCCCATGGTTAATCAGCTGGAATTTCATCCGGGTTATATTCAATGGGACAGTGTATCCTATGCTCAGAATAAAGGAATGGTGGTGGAGGCTTGGAGTCCTCTAGGGAGAGACAGGCTGTTGAATCACCCTCTGATTTTAGAATTATCGGAAAAATATGGTGTATCCCACGCGCAGCTTTGCTTAAAATTTGCCCTGCAATGCGGCATAATTCCGCTTCCCAAATCCTCTGCAAGGGAGCGTATGGAGCAAAATATGCAGCTTGATTTTTTGATTGAAGAGCCTGATATGGACAGGCTAAAAAATATGCCTGAGGCGGGATTTTCCGGTGAGCACCCGGATCTTAACCCGCCGGATGCTGTCTGATTTACAGCTGCATATCTCATCTGCCTTTCAATTAACAAATTTTTATGTTATAATATTACCTAATATTTTTGCCATGCTGGAACATGAGAAATATTGTTTATATTGCAAATTAGTACCTCTTTAGTCGGAGGTACATAGTATATAAGAAAAGGAGATGTTATCATGAGAAAAGAAAAACCTGTAAAGGCCAAAATTTCGGGGGGGGGGGTAACGTTACCTTAACTCATAGCCTTGGCTTTACCGTCGGGCTTACTATGGCAATTATTTTATTTGTCTCCCTGGGATTAAAAACAACTTATGATGTATATACATCATACACTTCTACAATTCAAGACAAGCAGAATCTAAAGGTCGAAGAAGCCAGAAAGCTTGCCAGCGACATGGAAAGTATGTTTGAATCCATGTATCAATCCGGATCCGGAGCCCATGCGTTTATAACGGAGATAGTGGAAACCACTGAACCTGAATTAAGGTACAGAGAAGCAATTGTTCAAGGTATTAAAAATATTTTTGAAAACAATGATAATATAGACGGCATGGGAGTTTACTTTGAACCTAATGCCTTTGACGGAAGAGATGGAGAGTTTATTACAGAAACTAACCCCGCAGGACGGTTTAGTGCTTATGCATCTGACGATGGAAACGGCGTTGCCATAGATGATACTGATTTTACCAGCAGTGATTGGTACGTAAAAACCATGGAAGAGGGAAAGGTTCTTTTTCTGGATCCTTATATTGATGACAGTAATAATCTCGTAGCTTCTTATACTTATCCTATTATCATAAATTCTCAGATTATAGGTGTTCTTATTGTTGATACCTATGTAAATGACATACAGGAGTTTTTAGCAAAGAATTATAATTCCGCTTATGATTATAAAGTCCTTATGAGCGGCAGTTCAACTATTATCGCTAATTCCTACGATAGCAGCAAAATAACTCAAAATTGGCTTGAGACACATCCCGATAGACAGAGTAATTTTGACATGGCTCAAAATAATGAGGAGTCTATAGAGGAGATGGTGTCCACTACCTCAAAGATGAAATCAAAGGTTGTGTTTGTGCCGGTAAAGACTCCGGGGACAGAGGAAAACTGGGTGCTAGAGTCTGTAACGGCAGTAGACTATATGACAAAGGACGCCAGAGAGGCAGCGATTTTAGGTATAATTATAAGTGTTATTACCATTGTGCTTCTTTCAGCTATAATTGTATTCCTTCTGTTTAGCAAAGTAATAGCTCCTTTGTCTGTTATAGAAAGCGTTATGAGTAAGTTCGCTAAGTATGACTTAAATATTACAGAGGAGGCGTCTAAGGCTCAAAAGTATTTGAATGGTAAGGATGAAATAGGAAGCGTATTTAGGTCTGTTAAGGAGCATGCAGATAATCTTAAGGCTATAGTTACCACCATATCTTTACATTCTCAAAATACTGCCGCAACAGCCGAGGAGCTTACAGCAACCGCACAATCCACGGCAAGCTCCGCCCAACAGGTATCACAAGCAGTTACTAATATTGCAGAGGGAGCCACCTCTCAGGCAGAGGATACCCAATCTGCTGCAGGTTCCGTAGAAAGCTCTGACAATCTGCTTAAGGATATGCTGACTGTATTACAGGAGCTTATGCAGGCAACAAACAGCATTACGCAGAGTAAGGACGAGGGTAACGAAACCTTAAACGCTCTTGTAGCAGCAATAGAGGAAAATAATGAAGCTGCAAGGGAAATAAGCGAAACTATATTTAAAACCAGCGAAAGCGCCGACCAGATTTCTAAATCCGGTGAGATGATTCAGTCCATATCAGACCAGACAAATCTGCTTGCGTTAAATGCTGCTATAGAAGCAGCTCGAGCAGGAGAGGCAGGAAAGGGATTTGCGGTTGTGGCTGACGAAATCAGAAAGCTTGCAGAGCAGTCCTCAGATTTTACAGAGGAAATCAGGAACACCATTGATGACCTTAAGGTTAAAACCGATAATGCGGTTCAGATTATTAAAAAGGTGCAGGAGCTTGGTAAAACTCAGGATGAAAAGCTCAAGGAAACTGAAAGCAAGTTTGAAAAGATTTCTGCTTCAGTAAATCAGGCAAGAGATATTTTAGATATGTTAAGCGGTTCTTCAAAGAAAATGGAGGATGAAAATCGGAATATTGTAAGAGTGGTAGAGAATTTATCTGCTCTTTCAGAGGAGAATGCTGCAACTACAGAGGAAGCCAGTGCTTCCGTAGATACACAGGTTCAATCCATAGAGGATATTTCCAAGGCCTCTGAGGGATTGGCGCAGATAGCTACAGAGCTGCAGGAGGAGGTAGCTAAGTTTAATCTGTAGTATTAACTGTTGAACAGGTACTATTCAGTATCATTGTGCCAAAATCAACCGGTGTTGGATTTGAAAATATAATAAAAATCTGGCTCTCGTTAATTTAAATGACAGGCAATGAACCGCACCCCCCAAGAGAGAAGTTATTTGACTTTTCGTGTAGGTTTGTTGCCTGTCTTTTTATGCTGAAAGGAAGGGTAAATCTTACTTTTTAGCGGGTATTATGCTTATCTTAAGCGGATAGGGGTTGTTATCAGAGGGTTGGAATAAATTAATATGATTAATTGTGACATTGCTTTTTATTTTTAAGGTGCTATAATCTTCTTATAATAAGATACATTATTAAAACCTTGATATAAACACGGGAAATAAGGAGGTTGCCATGGCAGTTTCAGGTATAAATAATGGAAATATGTATCGGTCCTATGGTCAGATTGCCAGCGGCAATCGTCTTACCTCTGCTGCGGTAGACCCTGCCGGTCTTGCAATATCAGAGGGAATGAAGCGTCATGAAACAGGACTGGATGTCGGAGGCAACAATCAGGCGAGTGCCAGAGATTTGTTGAATGTGCAGGACAGCGCCCTGGGTTCTATTACTGAGAGCCTTCAAAGAATAAGAGAATTAGGGCTACAGGCAGGGAATACCATGACGGTAACAGATTCTGACAGAGAGAAATTACAGGTTGAGGTGGACCATTTAAAGCAGGAGATTAGCAGGGTTGCTAAAGATACTACTTTTAACACTAAAAATATATTAGATGGTAGCTTGGGCAATTTACAGCTTGCCACAGACTCCAACGGAAACGGCACATATGTGTCTACCGGCAATGCTACCCTGCAGGCTTTGGGAATTGAGGATTTTGATCTTACAAATAGTGGATTTAACTTGAATTCCATTGATAAAGCAATAGAGATGGTGACGTCTATGCGTGCGGACTCGGGTGCACAAACAAATAGATTGGAGAGAGGGATCTCCTTTAATAGATATGCTTCACAGCTTACAACTGTCTCCAGAAGCAGAATTGCAGATCTTGACATGCCCTCTGCCATCTCGGAGCAAAAAAAGCAAAAAACAATTAATCAATATCAGTTAATGATGAATAAGAAGAAGATGGAAGACGCAGAGAATAATAATAGAAGATTATTTGGACTCATCTAGAGATTATTATGAGAACAGCGGGAATACTTTTACCTATAACATCCTTGCCGAATAAATACGGTATAGGGTGTTTTTCTATGCAGGCAAAGGAATTTATAGATTTTCTAAAGCTTTCAGGGCAGCACTACTGGCAGATACTTCCTATCGGTCCCACAGGCTTTGGATATTCTCCTTATCAGTCTTATTCCACATTTGCCATTGACCCAATGCTTATAGATATACAGAGCCTTATAGATGAGGGAACCATCACAAAAGAGGAGTGTAGGATATTAGAGGGGTTTTCCGATAGCTATGTGGATTATGAAAATATTACTTCAATAAAACTTTCACTTTTAAAAAAATCCTACCAAAGAAGAGAGGATCATCGGGAGTTGGAAGAATTTGCAGGCAGAGAGGCTTATTGGCTGGATTGCTTTGCTCTTTTTATGGATATCCATACAAGACTGAAGGGAACAAGCTATGCAAAATGGGATGATGAGTTCAGACTTCCGGACTGGTCTGTGGTAGACAGATACAAAGAGGAGCATAGTGATGACATTAATTTTTACCGCTATGTGCAATTTAAGGCATATGAGCAGTGGAAGAGAATAAAGGAATATGCCAATAAAAACAATATAGAAATAATTGGCGATTTGCCGATATATGTGTCCCCTGATGGCGCCGATGTATGGCTTAATAAATCCCTGTTTCAAATGGATGATAAAGGAAATATGGACAATATTGCAGGCTGTCCCGGAGATAACTATGCTCCTGAGGGACAGCTTTGGGGCAATCCTCTTTACAATTGGAGCTATCACAGGGATACAGGGTATGCATGGTGGATTTTACGTATGGAAAAGGCTTTGGATCTGTATGATGTTGTTAGACTTGATCATTTTAGAGGGTTTGATGAATATTTTTCCATACCTGCCAAGGATAAAAATGCGGAAAATGGTAAATGGATCCCCGGTCCGGGGATGGACTTATTCAATGTGTTAAAGGAAGAATTTGGAGATAGGCTTAGAGTGATTGCCGAGGATTTAGGCTTTTTAACTGATGGGGTCAGAAGACTGCGGCTTGAAAGCGGATTTCCGGGAATGAAGGTATTACAGTTTGCCTATGGTGGATATGCCGGTAATGAGTATCTTCCCCATCTTCATATACCGAATTCCGTTTGTTATACAGGAACCCATGATAACCAAACCACTTTAGGCTGGCTTACAGATAAAAGTACAGATAAAAAGGTTCTTCGGCATATTCTTGAATATCATGATATTGATAAAAGAATATCAGGGAAAGATCTGGTTAAAAAGTTGGTAGCCATAGCCCATGCCTCTGTAGCAAATACCTGTATTATTCCTATGCAGGATTATCTATACTTAGATGATAGTGCCAGAATTAATATTCCCTCTACAGTTGGAGGCAGGAATTGGAAATGGCGAATGAAAAGCTTGCCAGGTAAAAAACTTGCAGAGGAGATTTTTAGGCTGGTAAGGCTTTATGGCAGAGGTTAATACCGGATCTATTCAGTCGGAGTAACTGGCGGTGTGGCAGGAGCGACATTAGTGGTGACTCCGGAATTATCCTGAGGTGCGGGTGTGGGAGCCGGAGCAGGCGGAACAAATGCACCGTGGAAAGTGCATACCTGATTGGCGGCTTCACTGCTTATGGAAAATTCGGAATCGGCAGAACCTTCTGCAGCATCTATAATAAATACTCCTGAAATAGCGGGACAATATGGTCCGGCTAATTGTCTGGTTTCAGCGCAAATAGTTAAGAGCACATGCTTGTCACATGGAGTTGTAGGTTCTGTTCCTGAGGCAAAATACTCTGTACGCACCGTGCTTCCTCTAGGGTCTCCCTCGCAAACGCCGGGAATTGCAAGCCCGCCTGATTTCATACAGGCAGTAGCCTTAACAATACCTGGAGGCATTTCAAAATCTTTATCCTCAAGTCCCTCATGGATTCTGCTCATTACAGCTTTCCAAATACGTTTGGAATATGCGGTGGACTTTTGTACTGCATTATCGTCAAATCCACCCCAGATTACACAGGTATAATATGGTGAATATCCTGCAAATAATGTATCTCTATTGGAGGTGGTGGTACCGGATTTCCCTGCAAGGGTCATGCCGGAGAAATTAGCCGGCGTACCGGTTCCTGAGGTCATAACATCTTTCATTGCGTCTGTTAAAAGCCAGGCTGTTGTGGGCTTTAATACTTCTTTGGGAGTATCTGCCTCAGTATCCAAAATAACCTCTCCCGAATGGTCAATGACCTTGGTATAAAAGGACGGGCGGTTATATTCACCAAGATTTGCAATGGTTGCAAAGGCACCGCAAAGATCTATATTCTTAACTCCATATGTAATGCCGCCCAAGGCAAGGGATTGTACATTATCAGTGCTTTCCAGGGTAGTAATTCCCAAATCCTTGGCATATTGAAGTCCAAGTCCTGTACCTATTTCAGTAAGAGTTTTAACTGCCACAACATTTATGGAATGGGTAATTCCTGTACGAATAGTAGTATATCCTCTGTATTGGTTATCATAGTTTCTAAGAGGTGTGCCGTTGGCATAGGTCATAGGTGAGTCATCAATGGCAGTGGCAAGAGTCATTTTTCCCGAGTCCAAAGCCGGCGCATAGCTTGCAATTATTTTAAATGTGGAGCCGGGCTGCCTGGTAATTCCGGTGGCTCTATTCAAGGTTCTGCTGGCAGTTTTATCTCCCCTGCCGCCAACAATAGCAGGAACCTGTCCGGTATATTGGTCAACTATACTTATTGCTACCTGAGGCTGTAATGTGATATTTATTTTTTCACCGCCCTCAGGGATAGTATCTCCGGGAGCCATTACAGCAGCCTTGTATTCCTCTATCGCAGCAAGGGCATCCTCCTCTGATTTAAAGTTTATGCTATATTTTTTATTTTCGCTTTGATAATAGGATAGCATGGTTTGCTCACTATAATTTTTAACAGTATCGTCAGATGACTTGGTGGTAAGTCTGTAGGAAAAGGAATATAGAGGATTGGCATTGTAATTTTCCTGATTATTCACTTCTTCATCACATATTGCCTGTATAGCGGGATTTTGGGTGGAATATATTGTAAGCCCGCCGGAATACAGCTTGGAATATGCTTCTGACTCTGTAAGATTAAGCTTATTAATCAGGTCGTCTATTACCTGCTCGCATAATGCGTCAACAAAGTAGGAGGTGGTTGTGCTTTCAAGCTCGCTGTTTAATATGGCGATTCTGGAATAAACATCATCTGCCATAGCTTCGTCATACTCTTTTTTTGTGATAAATTCAAGCTTAAGCATATCATCCAATACTTTTTTTCGACGCTTTGTATTTTCATCGGGATTTTTAATAGGGTTGTACTTTGTAGGGTTTTGGGTTATTCCTGCGATGACTGCACTTTCAGAAAGAGTTAAGTCAGAAACAGTTTTATTAAAATATCTAAGGGAAGCAGACTCCACTCCAAGGGTATTTTGTCCAAGGTTTATGGTGTTCAGGTAATTTTCGAGGATTACCTCTTTAGATATCTTTCGTTCTAATTGTAAGGCAAGATATTGCTCCTGTATTTTTCTTTCGACTCTTTCCTGGAGTCCCTTTTCAGAGGTCCAACCGGAAAAGTAATTATTTTTAAGAAGCTGCTGAGTAATTGTGGAAGCGCCCTGGGTAAAATTTCCGCCATTCAATATACCTGTAATACCTGCCCTGATAATACCTGCAGGGTCAATTCCGCTATGACTGTAGAACTTTTTATCCTCAATAGCAATAAAGGCATGTTGTAAATCTTTGGGGATTTTATTTAAGGTGATATATTCTCTGTTTGCCCCTGTGGCAGCCAGTGTTTCTATTTCGTTACCGTTCACATCAAGCACGTGGGTTTTAAAACCCTCTGGGGATATATCCACATCCTCAATATCCGGACATTGGGAAATAAGCCCTCCTACATAAACCGCTGTAAAGCCTAAAACTATTGCTATTAAAATCAGAGACAGGGTGGTGAAAAATTTAAGAAAATGTATGCCGGCGCTGGTTCTTTTCTTTTTATTATTAAGTCGCTTATTTCTTCTGGAAACTTCCTTTTTCGTATAATTCATAGTGGGATTATACCAAATTCATAAATTAT
Organism: Lachnospiraceae bacterium; assembly: GCA_041776485.1. Classification (GTDB taxonomy): domain Bacteria; phylum Bacillota; class Clostridia; order Lachnospirales; family Lachnospiraceae; genus JBHBQE01. The sequence goes on from JBHBQE010000021.1 coordinate 36,796, forward strand.
CTGTCAAAAATTCTAAAAAGCAATATTTTTCCCGACAGAACCTGAACCTTCGCCGTTTTCCCGGGTAACGGCTCATTGCTTATGCCGATGGGAAAATCCGGTTCTATAGTAAAGCAATCCAGTGGGTATAGAGCATTTTCGATAGATACAGTAGCCTTGCCATCTACTGTCATTAAGGAAAAATAGGGGAATTTATCGGAGATTAGAGCTGAACCCTCAGACACTAATTCAGTCTCGGAAAAATCATCTAAAAGCATAGCCTTGCTGTTGTTTTTAATAAGCATTAACATCAAAGAAATATTTGCTAAAGTATGATCAAGTCTGTTGCCAGACATACCTACAAGGAGAATATCCTTATAACCTCTGGCAATAGCCACTTTAGCAGCATAAAAACTGTCGGTATCGTCCTTCATGCGGGGAAGTACAATAGTTTCTTCTTTAAAATTCTCTAGTTCGTGGGAGTCGAAATCACCGACAATAAGATTGGGAGAAACACCAAGAGATTTCCTGTGAAACAGTCCGCCGTCACAGAAGATGAAATAGTCGTTTTCCCTTATATATGAGCAAATTCTGTCATAATTATTAATAGAGGAGGCACCTACCAAAACACATCGTTTTTTCATAAAAAATATGTTAACATAACGTTTAATGGAAAAGAAGCTATATGAAATATATAAGCCTGCCGGCGCTGAAATTATAGTTAAAAAGTCTAAGTTCATCGGAGAGGTATTTTCAATAAAGTCAGATGATGAGGCAAATGATTTTATTTTGCAGACTAAAAAGAAATATTTTGACGCAAAACATCATTGCTTTGCCTATTGTCTGGGGGATACCGTAAACAGTATCAGGTTTTCTGATGATAAAGAGCCTTCTGGGACTGGTGGACGCCCTATATTGGAGGTAATACAGCAGGGGGATATGGTAAATACCCTGATTATAGTGACAAGGTATTTTGGCGGAATACTGCTGGGGACAGGGGGATTATGCAGAGCATATAGGGAGGCGGCAGGTCTTGCCCTTGATAATTCAGTTAGGCTGGAGAGAAAAGAGGGGGTAAAGGTATCAATTAATATTCCCTATGAAATATACGGAAAAGTTGAAAATCTTCTTAAAGAAAAAGAGGCTGTAATACTAAATACTGATTATAGGGAATATGTTTCAGTGGAGTTTTTAACGGGAGAGGAAGGTGCCCTTCATCTTAAGAAAGCATTTACCGAAATTACCGCAGGTAATATTGATATTACCATAGGTGATAAGGTGAATTATGGGACAGCTGATAATAGAGTCATTTGGCTATAATCAGGTTATAGAAAGGGAAGGATATGAAACAGGACACAAAGTGTATTCATGCAGGTTATGCGCCTAAAAACGGAGAATCACGTTTAACACCTATATTTCAGAGTACGACATTTAAGTATGACAGCTCTGAATATATGGCAAAGCTTTTTGATTTAGAGGCCAGCGGATACTTTTATTCCCGTCTGTCTAATCCAACCAATGATAATGTTGCTGCAAAAATATCGGCGCTTGAGGGCGGAACTGCGGCATTGCTTACTGCAAGCGGTCAGGCAGCTTCATTTTATGCAGTATTTAATGTTGCCTGTGTCGGCGATCATGTTCTGGTATCCTCTGAAATATACGGAGGTACCTATAATCTTTTTAATGTAACCATGAGAAAAATGGGCATTGAATTTACATTCATAAGTCCAGATTGTTCTCGGGAGGAGCTGGATAAGGCTTTTAAACCCAATACAAAGGCGGTTTTTGCAGAAACCATATCTAATCCCTCGCTGGTGGTATTGGATATAGAAAAGTTTGCGGAGTCAGCCCATGATCATGGAGTACCTCTCATTGTGGACAATACCTTTGCAACCCCAATTAACTGCCAGCCATTTAAATGGGGCGCAGATATTGTGGTTCATTCCACCACCAAGTATATGGACGGACATGACGCAACTGTTGGGGGATGTATAGTTGACTCCGGTAATTTTGACTGGAGCAGGCATGGGGATAAATTCCCGGAATTCACCACTCCTGACGAATCCTATCACGGAATAGTTTATGCTGAGAAATTCGGCAGGGAGGGTGCCTTTATTACTAAGGTTACCGCTCAGCTTATGAGAGATTTAGGGGCAATCCAGTCGCCAATGAATGCTTATATTCTAAATCTTGGATTGGAAACCCTACATCTTAGAATGAAAAGACACGTGGAAAATGCCCTTAAGGTTGCGGAATTTCTCTCAAATCATAGCGGAGTATCCTATGTGAAATATCCGGGGCTTAAAGGGGATAAATATTATGACCTTGCCAAAAAATATGCTCCCAATGGAACCTGTGGAGTAATTTCCTTTGGCTTAAAGGCAGGCAGAGAGGGTGCCGATGAATTTATGGGAAAATTAAAAATAGCAATAATTGCCACCCATGTGGCAGACAGCCATACCATTATTTTGCACCCTGCAAATACCACCCATAGACAGCTTTCCGGTGAAGAACTGAAAAAAGCGGGAGTGCCGGGGGATATGCTAAGGCTTTCTGTGGGGACGGAGGATGCCAGTGATATTATTAAGGATTTGGACAACGCCATACCATTGTCGTAAGCTAACGAAGGTAGGTTACGACTGCGCAACGCCCGGGACGAAGTCCATCTTTCAACGGCGTTGCCTCCTACATTGTCGTAAGCTAACGAAGTGAGGTTATGACTGCGCAATGCCTGGGCGAAGCCCCCTTTCAATGGCATTGCCTCCTACATTGTCGTAAGCTAACGAAGTGAGGTTATGACTGCGCAATGCCTGGGCGAAGCCCCCTTTCAATGGCATTGCCTCCTACATTGTCGTAAGCTCATGAAGTGAAGGGAAAAGCTATGATAAATAATAAATATAAGGATATGTTAAAGGCAAAGTCTGCCATTAGAGAACTTAGTGAATATGCGGCAGGTCTTGCCAAGGAAATAGGCTATGAAAATGTATTTGATTTTACCCTTGGAAATCCCGGTGTGGAGCCGCCGGAGGAATTTGCCCGGGCGGTTAATGAGGTATACAATACCATGCCGCCCATGGAAATCCATGGTTATAGTCCCACCAATGGTATTTTAAGTGTAAAAAAGGCAATTGCCGATTCTCTAAAAAATAGATTTAAATTGGATTATGCACCGGAGCATATTTTTCCCGCCAGCGGTGCGGCTGCGGCAATTTCACATGCTGTTAGAGCGGTAACAGAGCCGGGGGATAAGGTATTGGGCTTTGCCCCGTTTTTCCCGGAGTATATCCATTATGTAGAGGGAAGCGGAGCAAGGTTTATTCCCGTACGTCCCGACTTAAACGATTTTATGCCGGATATGGCAGAGTTTAAAGGAGCTATAGACGAAAAAGTATCTGCTGTGCTTATTAATTCTCCCAATAATCCCTCCGGGGTAATATACAGTGAAGAAGTATTGAGAGAGCTGTCAGAAATTCTAAGGGAAAAGGCAAGGGAATATAATCGCAGTATTTATCTGATTAGTGATGAGCCCTACAGAGAAATTTGTTATTTAGAGAATGGGGCACCCTATCCCTCAAAATACTATGACAACACTATTTCCTGCTATTCCTTTTCTAAGAGTTTATCTCTGCCAGGGGAAAGGATAGGATATATTGCAGTTAACCCAAGGGCGGAAGATTCAGACATACTGGTACCTGTATTTGGACAGATAAGTCGTGGTATCGGGCATAACTGCCCCACCTCTACCATGCAGCTTGCAGTGGCTAAAACTCTGGAATGTACCTCGGACTTGTCTGTATACGAAAAAAACAGAAATATGTTGTTTACTGAGCTTGTTAAGCTTGGGTTTGAGGTTGTAAAGCCCGATGGAACCTTTTATATTTTTGCCCGGGCATTGGAAAATAATGCACTTAGCTTTTGCAAAAGGGCGTTAAAATATAATCTTGTGTTGGTGCCGTCAGATTCCTTTGGTGTTCCGGGATATTTTAGGATTGCGTATTGCGTTCCCACGGAAAAGGTGGAAAGGTCAGTAGCTGCCTTTAGGAAATTTGTAGAGGTGGAATATGGTGGAAATTAGTCTTTGTATGATTGTAAAAAATGAGGAGGAAAATTTATCAGTCTGTTTAGACTGCCTAAAGGATATATGCGAGGAAATTATTATTGTAGATACCGGATCCACGGATTCTACAAAATCTATTGCAAAAGAATATACAGATAAAATATATGACTTTACATGGATGGGAGATTTTTCAGAGGCAAGGAATTTTGCCTTTTCAAAGGCTACCAAAGAGTATATTTACAGTGCTGATGCGGATGAATTTATAGATGAGGAAAATATAGAGAAATTTAAGGCATTAAAAGAGGTGTTAATTCCGGAAGTTGAGATAGTACAGATGATTTATCTGGAAAATGGCATTAGGACAGTACTTAATTCCAATAGTGAGTTAAGACCCAAGCTGTACAGGAAAACAAGGAATTTTGTCTGGATAGATCCTGTACATGAAAGAGTACGTACTCTTCCGGTGGTGTATGACAGTGATATTGTAATAGAGCACAGACCGAAAACAGTACATGCCTCCAGAGATTTTAAACTGATTGAAAGGGCATATACCAAGCAGGGTACTCTTTCAAAGAATTTGTATGAAATGTATGCCAGAGAGGTATACAGATGGGGTGAGGCAGAGGACTTGGCAAGGGCTGACGATATATTTACCAGGGTTATGAATAGCGAAGTGATTGAAGAGGAATTATATGCAAAGCTATCCCTTGTATGCGCTAAAAGTGCCAGAGTAAATAAGGATATTCCCTCTTTTATAAAGCATACCTCCAAGGTGCTTGGCATTTGTTTTTGTCAGGAAATATGCAGTGAATTGGGAGATTATTTTGCGTCTGTTGGCGATGATAAAGAAGCTGAATTTTGGCGCTATAACAAGGATAACGAAGCTAAACCCATACTTTCGGTTAAATAATTTATAGCAATTGTTTAAAAAAAATGATAGTATTTTTAAATGAAAAATATTGAATTTAAAATGGAAAGGGAGGGACTTATGAAAGAAGGAGACATCCTTTCCATAACGGAATATGAATTGAGTAATGCTTATTATTATGTATTAGGCAAATCCTATGCCATGTCAGGGAACATTCCCAAAACAGACAGGATAATGGGCAGAAAAGCCAAGGTATTGAAAATAGAGGAAACAGACAGAGGCTTTTATGTGACGGCACAAATAAGTGAGGATAGTTAATGCGATATATACCGGTAAATCAGCTTAAAGAAAATATGATACTTGGTCAGGAACTGTATAATGCAGAGGGACATGTATTTTTAGAAAAACATACGCGCCTTACCGGAGAAAATATTTCATATATTGCTTTTTTGGGTATTCCGGGGATTTATGTGGACGATGAATTTTCCAAGGAGGCTCAAGTTAAGGAAATAATCGTTCCCGAGGTAAAAAGAACCGCAGTTTCAATTATAAATGATGTATTTTCTAAAACGGAATATGGGGAGCCCGACCCTGAGGATGAAAGGATTAAGGCAATTGTTGAGGAGATAATCAATAATATCCTTGAAAATAAGGATGTTATGATGAATCTTTTGGAGCTTAAAAACTATAATGACTATACCTTTTTCCACTCCACGAATGTTGCCATTATTTCCGGTGTGATAGGTGCTAAGTGCAATATTTCCGATATGGAAATGGAGGCATTGGTAACTGCCGGATTTTTGCATGACATAGGAAAGATATTTATTGACCCGAAGATAATTAATGCTCCAAGACAGTTAACGGAGTCTGAGAGAATAATCATGAATGACCATCCAAGGCTTGGCTATGAGCTTTTGGTAAATCATTTTCATTTTGACGATATTGTTACCAGAGCAGTGTATGAGCACCATGAATGGGTAAATGGAAACGGTTATCCCAGACGTATATCCAAAGACCGTATTATGTTTATCTCTAAGATATTAAAGGCTGCCGATGTATACGACGCCATGACCAGCAACAGACCCTACCATGCGCCTTTTTTGCCGTCAGAGGTTATGGAGTACATAATGAGCAGAGCCGGTATGGAGTTTGACCAAGGCGTAGTCAGGGTAATGTCCAAGGAACTATGTATTTTCCCTGTAGGCTGTGAGGTGGAATTGTCAGATGGATCTCATGGAATTATCGTAGGTAATCATAAAGGCTTTGTTATGCGTCCCACCATTAAGCTTATTCCTTCCGGAGAAATTATTGATTTATGTGAGGACAGATCAAAATGGAAACTTGTTATTTCAAAACTTTTAATGTGATTAGTTATGAATAGGGAAAATTCCTGTTCCATGGCGCAACAGTTAGCGACCAGCTTTAAAGCAATCGCAAACAAAAAGTCCATTGAAAAGATAACTATTAAGGAAATTACAGATATGACGAATATCATTCGTCCTACTTTTTATAGCTATTTTCAGGATAAATATCAGGTTCTTGAGTGGATTGTAGAAAATGAGCTCATGATTCCCTGTAAGGAAAAAATGAAGCAGGGATTGTTCAAGCAGGGAACTTTGGATTTTCTTGATACTATGCTGATTGATTCAAAATTTTACCAGAACTGTATCAGGCTGGAGGGTCAAAACTCTTTTAAGGATATATTAAGAGAGGCAATCAGAGGTACCATATTAACGCTGATTGATGAGGAAACTCTTGCCAAACTTATTTGGTTTAGATGGCTTACCACCAAGTCTATTGCAGACTTTTTTGCAGAGGCAGTTACTTATGCCATTGTGGAATGGGTGAAAACCGGTATGACGGTACCTAAGGAGGAGATTTGGGAGTGCTTTTTGTATCTTACCACCCATTCTATAGAGGATATGATATTGGGTATTTATAATGACCCTAAAGAGGCATAGTATGACAAAAAAAGAACGAGTAGATTATGTGCTTAATGAACTGGACAATCTATACGGAAAAGAAGTACAAAAGTATCTATTATATAAAAATCCATGGGAGCTTTTAATTGCGGTTATTTTAAGTGCCCAATGTACAGACGCAAGAGTAAACCTTGTAACAAGGGATTTATTTTCCCTATATCCGGATCCTGAGGCTTTAGGGAATGCCGGACAAAAAGATATTGAAAAGGTTATACATTCCACGGGATTTTATACCAATAAGGCAAAAAATATTATTGCCACCTCAAAGGTTATTCATGAGGAATATAATGATGAGGTGCCGGGAGACATAGAAAAACTTATTCGGCTTCCGGGTGTGGGACGAAAGACTGCCAATGTAATACGCGGAAATATTTTTAATGAGCCTAGTATTGTTGTAGATACTCATGTAAAGAGGATTTCCGGTAAGTTAGGGTTTACGAAAAACAGTGATCCGGAGAAAATAGAATTTGACTTAATGAAGATACTGCCCAAAGAGCATTGGATCAGATACAACACTCAGGTTATTGCCCATGGTAGAGGGGTTTGTATAGCCAACAGACCCAGGTGTAGTGAATGTACACTGTACAGTGCATGTCCCTCTAAGGGATAGTTATTCCAGCAGCTTATCCATATAGTTAATTATTACCGATTCCATCGGGATATTTAGGCTCAGCACATATTCTTTAAGGGTAAGAATTCTGTTTTTTTGATTTAAAGTGATGAAACAGTCACAAAGCAGGGTGTAATTTTTGCTGATATCCGATTTAATATATGCTCCGTATTCTAAAACTGTAATCGCTTCCGTAATATGTCCCTTATTTATAAGCGCGTCAGCATAATCAACTAAAATCATGGTAAGCCTGTCAAAATCATCACCAATAGATTTCATAGCCTCAAAATTAGGGGAACCATAGGTTTCTCTTAGCTCGGTATTGGTTTTTCCCGTGAGATTTAAAAGAGGTTTTTTAGATAAAGCGATAATCTGACTTTCCAAATTTTGAATATTTTCATCATTAATATTTCCCATATAAAATTTTTCTATGGGGATATTCAAGTAGGCAATTGTGCCTAAATCCATTGCAGGAACGGTTTTAGCATTCTTTTCCCTTTTAAAAAATTCATCTATATTTTCTCCAATGCGTTTTTTTGAACTTCCTGTTATAAGGGCAATTATTACTGCTGCCAGCAGGACAAACGGTAAAATGGGAAATAACGGCATAATAATCCTCCAAATATACTTATCATTAAAAGGATACATAAAGCCTTTTTCTTGTCAATAATTCTTTAATGGTATATACTTAATGCCGTTATTTTCTACAATAAAGGAGCTTTAAATGAAACGAAAAATATATGTGGCTTGTGCTGTATCTGCAGTGATTACAGCGGCTTTTTTGACAATTAATACAGGGACGGTTTACGCCAAAAATAATGATGATATAAAGGCAAATACTGCACCGGCGGGAGTCAGCATTAATGGACAGGATATATCGGGAATGGTAATTAATGAGGTTTCCGATATGATAAGCCGGGAAATAGAAAAATATGACAGTACGGTTTTTACCCTTAAAGCGGAAACTGAAACCCTTAAGGCTTCAGGCAAAGACCTCTCAATAGAGGTTTACAACAAGGATGTGGGCAGTTTTGCAGTGGGTTATGGTAAAAAGGGTAATCTTATAGAGCGTTTTATGGACAACAGCGATATTGCTGCAGGTCGTAAAAAGGATTTTTCACTGGTGTTTTCTGCAAATGAGGCAAAAGCTGCCGCTTATTTAGAAGCAAAAGCTCCTGAGCTTGCCAGTGCTCCCGTGGATAACTCTCTGAAAAGAGAAAACGGAGAATTTATTTTTATTGAGGGAAAGGCAGGCACTGCCGTAGATTTTCAAGCCTCAGCAAAGGCTATTTCAGATTTTATGATAAATAGTTGGACAGGAGAACAGGCTGAAATTGACCTTATGGTTATAAAAGAGGAACCCAGAGGAACAAGGGAAGAACTGGGTGCAATAAGGGACTTGCTGGGCGGTTTCCATACTGACTTTTCCAGCAGCAGCCAGGCAAGAGCGGGAAATGTCAAGAATGGTGCTTCACTGATAAATGGCAGCATTATTTATCCGGGTGAGGAATATTCAGTATCAAAGCACCTAAAGGAGAGAAATGCGGAAAACGGATATTTTTTGGCACCCTCCTACGAAAATGGAACTACTGTGGATACCTATGGTGGCGGAATCTGTCAAATATCCACTACATTATACAATGCGGTTATTCGCTCAGAGCTTGAGATATTGGAAAGACACCCCCATTCCATGATTGTATCTTATGTAAGTCCTTCTATGGACGCGGCAGTATCGGAGGGCTCAAAGGATCTGGTATTTAAAAATAATTTAAATAATCCCATATATATTGAGGGCTATACCAATGGCGGGATGCTATACTTTAATATATTTGGTAAGGACGAAAGATCAGAGGGCAGAGATATAACTTTTGAGAGTGAAGTGCTTGGAACCACAGAAGCAGGAGAAAAATATATTGCAGACCCGGCACTGCCGATAGGCACAATTTCAAAGCAACAGTCTGCCCATACCGGATATTCAGCCAGATTGTGGAAGATTGTTAAGGAAAATGGGCAGGAAATCAGCAGAGATATATTTAATAAGAGTAATTATAAGCCCGGAGACGCAATTTATCTTGTGGGAATAGCAGGAGATCCTGGTCATGGTGCTGCCATTGCCGGTGCCGTAGAGACTCAAGACAGGGGAACTATTGACGCTGCTATTGGTATAGGTGCTCCTGCACCGGAGCCTGCACCCGCACCGACACCGGCTCCCGCTCCCGCAGCGGAGTCTGCTCCGGCACCGGAAACACCTGCACCATAATAAATTGGACATTGTAGTTGTAGGCTGGATAGGGCTGGAGGGTACTTCTGTCATTGCGGAAAATAATCAAAACAGCCTAAGGCAGCATTTTTCTGAATACGTGATAAATAAAGGGATTCGTGCTTACAGCGAATTTGGTTTTTTTGACAACATAAATTTGGGAAATAGTATGGAACTTGGAAATGGTGGGATTTTTGCAGGCTTATGGAGGCTGTCGAAAGAAATGGATTTGGGCTTTCGTGTGGAGCTTTCCAGTATTCCTATTAGGCAGGAAACCATAGAATTATGTGAGTATTATGATATCAATCCCTACAGGCTTTATTCAGGGGGGTGCCTTTTAGCTGCAGGTAATATAGAAAAGATACAAAATTCTGTCAACAGCGGCAATTGTACTGTTATTGGGAACACTCTGGATTGCGCAAAAAAGATTATACACTATGACGAGAATACCATGTATTTAAATCCTCCTGTACAGGATGAAATGATGTTAAATATAAATAAACTCTGTGGATATATATAAGGAGAGTGGATATGGACAGAAAAAAATTACTTAACCATATAGAGAAGAATGCAAGGGTAGACTTGAGTGAATTTGCTGTTATGCTGGGGGTTGATGAGGCAGATATATTAAATGAACTAATAAGTATGGAAAAGGAAAATATTATTTGCGGCTACCATACTTTTATCAATTGGGAAAAAATTGGTGTGGAAAAAGTTACTGCCATGATTGAAGTTAGAGTTACACCACAAAGGGGAATGGGCTTTGATAAAGTGGCAACCAGAATATATAACTATCCCGAGGTGGACAGTGTTTATCTTATTTCAGGTGGATATGATTTTATGGTGATATTAGACGGTAAAACCATCAGGGAGATTTCCGAGTTTGTTTCAGACAAATTAAGTCCATTGGAGTCGGTTCTTAGTACAAGAACTAATTTTATCCTTAAAAAATATAAGGATCATGGTGTGGTAATGCTGGAAAGCAAAAGAGATGAAAGGATATTAATGTCACCGTGAAAAATCTACTTTCCGAAACAGTTGTTAATATAAAGCCCTCAGGAATAAGGAAATTTTTTGATATTGTTACCGAAATGAAAGATGCTATATCCCTTGGAGTGGGAGAGCCTGATTTTGATACCCCATGGAGAGTAAGGGATGAAGCTATTTTCAGCTTGGAAAAGGGAAGAACCTTTTATACATCCAATTCCGGATTAAGTGAGCTCCGTGTGGAAATATCAAATTATTTAGAGAGAAGATTCGACATTTCCTATAATCCGGGGAATGAGATTTTAATTACGGTAGGTGGCTCTGAAGCGATAGATATCGGTTTTCGTGCAGTTATTAACCCAGGTGATGAAGTGCTTATACCTGAGCCGTCCTTTGTATCCTATGCACCGTGTGCTGCCATGGCAGGAGCCGTTACAGTACCGATTCCTCTTAAAGTGGAGAATGAATTCCGACTGACAAAGGAGGAACTATTAGAGCATATTACTGATAAAACAAAGATTCTTGTACTGCCTTTCCCTAATAATCCGACTGGAGCCATTATGGAGGAGTCAGATTTAAAGGCAATTTATGAGGTTATTATAGAACGCGATATTCTTGTGATGACTGATGAAATATATGCTGAGCTTACCTATGGCAAAAAACATATATCCATTGCCTCTTTTCCGGGGATGAAAGAGAGAACAATCTATGTAAACGGCTTTTCTAAGGCTTATTCTATGACAGGCTGGCGATTGGGTTATGCCTGTGCTCCGGCAAATATTATGGAGCAAATGACTAAGATACACCAGTATGCCATTATGTGTGCTCCGACTAATAGTCAGTATGCAGCTATAAAGGCAATAAGAGATTGCGATGACGAAGTTCTCCTAATGTGTGATGAATATAATATGCGCCGCAGATTTCTTTTAGATAGATTCAGTAAAATGGGAGTATCTTGTTTTGAACCCTTTGGAGCCTTTTATATGTTTCCCAATATTGAAAAATTCGGATTTTCTTCTGAAGAGTTTGCAACAAGGCTTTTAAAGGCAGGTAAGCTTGCCACTGTTCCGGGAACGGCATTTGGAGACAGCGGTGAGGGATTTTTAAGGATATCCTATGCCTATTCCCTGGATACTTTAAAGGATGGCATGGATAGGTTTGAAAGATTTATAAATGGATTATCTTAAAATCAATAATATTCTCTATGAGTATTTCAGAAGAGATGAAGACGGCAATATAGAGGGGATACAAAAGGCTATAGATAATGTTAGCCTCTCTGTAAAGGCAGGAGATTTCATTTCCATTTTAGGTCATAACGGTTCAGGTAAATCCACTTTAGCAAAGCTTATAAACGCACTTCTTATTCCTGCCCAGGGTACTGTAATTGTCGATGGCGAGGACACCAGTGATAAAAATAATACTCTCAGTATTCGAAAAAAAACCGGAATGGTATTTCAAAATCCCGATAATCAAATAATTGCCAGTACCGTGGAGGAGGATATTGCCTTTGGACCGGAAAATATAGGCATTAAATCTGAGGATATTATTCAAAGGGTGAACAATGCCCTGGAAGTCCTTGGCTTGTCGGAGTATAGGAAAACATCTCCTAATCATCTTTCCGGAGGGCAAAAACAGAGGGTGGCAATTGCCGGGATTCTGGCAATGGAACCTAAATGTATAATATTAGATGAAGCTACATCCATGTTGGATCCAAAGGGTCGCAGGGATGTATTGGATATTGTTCATCAATTGAATAAAAATCTGGGAATAACCATTATATTAATTACTCACAATATGGAGGAGGTTGTAGACTCTGATTATGTATATATTATGAGTGAGGGACAGATAATTGAAAGCGGTACTCCAAGAGAGATATTTTCAAGGGAAGAGTTTTTACTGGAAAATGGGCTGGATGTGCCGCCTATTACGAGAATAGCCGGTATTTTAAATAAAAATGGACTTGCGGTTTCCCCCAATGTACTTAGTCTGGAGGAATTAGTAGAGGAAATAGGAAGAATAGGTAAAAGTGGAAATCATAGTAGATAAGCTAAATTATACATATTTTAAATCTACAGCCAATTCTCTCAGGGCTTTAGAGGATATTTCCTTTTGCATACGACCTCAGGAATTTGTGGGGATAATAGGAGCCACAGGTTCAGGGAAGTCCACTCTTATTCAGCATTTAAACGGTCTTATAACACCTCAAAGCGGAAATGTATATTATGATAAAGAGGATATTAACCATAAGGACTATGACAGAATAGCCCTGAGGAGTCGAGTTGGAATGGTGTTCCAATATCCTGAATATCAGCTTTTTGAAGCTACTGTTTTAGAGGATGTAAAGTTTGGTCCCAAAAATCAGGGATTAAGTGATAAGGAAGCAAGTATCAGGGCATATTCTGCACTGGAACTGCTGTCTTTTCCCAGACATTTAGTGAATCAATCCCCCTTTGACTTATCCGGTGGGCAAAAGCGAGTTGCCGCCATTGCGGGTGTACTGGCAATGAAGCCTGAAGTAATTATTTTAGATGAGCCAACGGCAGGCTTAGATCCAAGGGGCAGAAAATATATTCTGGATATTTTAAGGAAGCTACACAGAGAAACTAAAACAACTATAATTCTGGTTTCTCATAGTATGGAGGAGGTTGCAGAATATGTGGACAGACTTTTGGTGCTAAACAAGGGGAAGTTGATATTTGATGATAGTGTACAGGCGGTATTTTCCCATATTAAGGAGCTGGAGGAGATGGATTTAAGGGCACCCTGCAGTACATATTTACTAAATAGCCTAAAGAAGCTGGATTTTGATGTGGATACGGGCGTGATTACTATTGAAGAGACAGCAAGAGAGATTCTTAAGGCAGCAGGGGGATACAGGCATGATTAGAGATATTACTTTAGGGCAATATTATCAAGGTGACTCTGTTATCCACAGATTAGACCCCAGAGTTAAGCTGATAGCCACTTTGGTATATGTTTTTGAGTTGTTTCTTGTCAGGGATATAGCTACCTTTGCATATATGAGTCTGATACTTTTAGCTATGATTTTATTATGCCGTGTACCGTTCTCCTTTATGGTAAGAGGTCTTAGAATGATAGTCTTTTTAATGATAGTAGCCGGAGTGTTTAATTTATTCTTAACTCCGGGAGAGGCTATTTGGAGCTTTGGGATATTAAAGCTTACTAAACTTGGCATTAAAAATGCGTTAATAATGGTTTTCAGGATGATTTACTTAATTATCGGAAGTTCTATTTTAACCCTTACCACTACTCCCAATTCACTTACAGAAGGGCTGGAAAGGCTTATGAAGTGGCTTAAAATATTCCATGTTCCGGTACATGAAATTGCTATGATGATGTCCATTGCTCTGAGATTTATTCCTATTTTGCTGGAGGAAACTGACAAAATAATAAAAGCACAGCAGTCCAGGGGTGCTAATTTGGAAACAGGAAATGTTATTAATAGGGCAAGGAATTTGGTGCCGATTCTAGTACCTCTTTTTGTATCCGCCTTCAGGAGAGCCTATGAATTAAGTCTGGCAATGGAGGCTCGCTGTTATAACGGAGGAGAGGGCAGGACAAAAATGTATCCCTTAAAGTATTCTAGGGGAGATATTATTTCTTATGTTTTAATTATTCTATCTTTAATTATAATTATTCTAATAAAGGTGATGTCTTTTGAAAGTATTATTAAAAGTAGCCTATGATGGCAGTAACTACCATGGCTGGCAATTTCAGGAGGGATTGCCGACAATAGAGGGGGAGATACTAAAGGCTCTTAACGATATGGTAGGGAAGCCTGTGGAAATAATGGGTGCCAGCCGCACAGATGCAGGTGTTCATGCATTGGGTAATCTTGCGGTCTTTGATACAGATTCCTCAATTCCGGAGGATAAGTTTATCTATGGATTGAATAACAGACTTCCGAGAGATATAAGGATAGTGGAGTCATCTGGTATCAATGATGAATTTGATATAAGACATGATATAAAGAATAAAACCTATGAATATAAAATTACCACAAATAAGGTACTGCTGCCGCATAAAAGGCTGTATTATTATCACTACAACAGAATGCTTGATGTGGAGGCAATGAATCATGGCGCTGAGCTATTGGTGGGGGAGCATGATTTTACCAGCTTTTCTTCAGTGAATACCCAGACTCTTACGAGGGTAAGAAATATATATTTTTGTGAGGTGTTTTCCGATTTAGATGATATAATAATTAGAGTAAACGGAAGTGGGTTTTTATACAATATGGTTAGGATTATTGCAGGAACCCTCTTAGAAGTCGGAAAGGGAAAAATTGCCCCAGAGGATATAAAAGGTATACTTGCCGGAAGGGACAGAAATCTTGCAGGTGCAACTTTACCCCCTCAGGGACTTACTCTGGTGGAAATATTTTATTAATATATTAGAGAGGAGCGAGATATGTATCCGGTTATAACCATTAACAGAGAATTTGGCAGCGGTGGACACTCAATAGGAGAGGAAGTTGCAAAGCGACTGAACATTCCTTTTTATGATGGTCAGATTGTAGAGCGTTGTTCCATAGAGTCAGGCTATGCCAAGGAAATCATAGAGGAGCAGGGCGAGCAGGCATCTAATTCAGATAAGTGGTTTAATTTCCCCAGCGTATCCTATATGTATTATCAGACACCACAGGATGAAATTTATCTGGCTCAAAGAAGAGTTATTATGGATATAGCAAAGGAAGGTCCCTGTGTAATTGTGGGCAGGTGCTCAGACTATATACTTGAATATGCCAATCCTCCCATTAAATGTGCTCACGTACTGATTCATGCAGATTATGAGCATAGAGAAAAACGTATTCTTGAAAAATATGGTGAAGTGGATGGAGTAGATATTAAAAAACGTATTGCAAAAAAAGATAAGCAAAGACGTGCCTATTACCACTACTATACCGACAGAAGCTGGGGTGATTACAATAATTATAATTTAAGCCTGGACAGCGGAAAACTGGGGGAGGAACTATGCGTATATCTTATATGTGAAATGGCAAAGAAGCTTGGATAGTGTAGTCATTGATATTGCGGATATTGAGGGGACAAATTGTTATTTAAGAGAGGAAGCAAAGCCCGAGATAAGAAATCTTATATCACGTGCTCATGTTAGGGGAGTGCATTTTATCGGTTCAGGAAATTATCACTATATCAGCTATTTTTTCCTTGAACAGATCACAGAGGACTTCTCTTTATTGTTAATTGATAATCATACTGACACTCAAGGGGCTGCCTTTGGGAATATTTTGTCCTGTGGTTCCTGGGCAGGAGAAGCAATAAATAATCTGGAGCACTTAAAATCCGTTTATATTCTGGGTGCTGATCCTGTGCATATACGGGAGGCAGAGCCCTTGCCGGAAAATACTTATATAATAGAAAATATTGAGGAAATATCAAGAGTATTGCCTCTTTATATTTCCATAGATAAGGACGTTTTGTCAGAGGAATACGCCATAACAGATTGGGATCAGGGAAATATGAGCCTGGGGGAGCTTATTGGCAGCCTTACTAAGCTTATAAAATATAAAATACTGGGGATTGATATTTGCGGAGACAGCAAAAGCCTATTGAATAGCTCTTTTCAAAAAATTAATAAGGAAACAAATAAAAGGCTCCTTAGAGCCTGTAAAAATCTTTTATAATTATAGTAAATTTGTTTTATTGTTTATTCTTGAAATTACTTCGCTTTCTAAGGGTAGGGTCAAGTATTCTCTTTCTAATCCTTAAGTGCTCAGGAGTTATCTCTAAAAGCTCATCCACCTCTATAAAGTCCAGCGCCTGTTCCAGAGAAAGGATTTTAGGCGGTGTAAGGGTTAAGGCATCGTCAGAGCCTGAGGCTCTGGTATTGGTTAAATGTTTTTTCTTACATACATTAAGTTCGATATCCTCCTGTCTTGAGGATGAGCCTATTACCATACCTGAATATACAGGCTCTCCCGGCTCTATGAATAATGTTCCTCTATCCTGAGCGCTAAACAGCCCATAGGCTACAGCCTCTCCGGTTTCAAAAGCAATGAGGGAGCCAAGCTTTCTATAGGATATATCCCCCTTATAATGGTCATATCCAAAGAATTCAGTATTTATAATTCCATCGCCCTTGGTATCTGTCAGAAAGTCCCCACGGTAACCTATAAGACCTCTGGAGGGAATTAAAAATTCCAAACGGGTATGACTTTCATGACGAATCATATTTTCCAATAAGCCTTTTCTTTCAGAAAGCTTTTCAATTACCACACCGGTAAATTCCTCAGGAACGTCTATGTAAGCCCTTTCAATAGGTTCTAAAAGTTTCCCCTGACTGTCTTTCTTATATATAACCTCTGCCTTACTGACTGCGAATTCAAAGCCCTCTCTTCGCATATTTTCAATTAATATTGCTAAATGCAGCTCTCCCCTGCCGGATACCTTATAGGAATCTGTGTTCTCGGTTTCCTCTACTCTAAGGGATACATCAGTATTTAATTCACTATATAGCCTGTCCCTGATATGCCTGCTGGTTATGTATTTCCCCTCTCGTCCTGCAAAGGGAGAATCGTTTACAATAAAATTCATGGCGATAGTTGGCTCTGATATTTGCTGGAATGGAAGAGGACTTGTACTTTCCTGTCCGCAAAGGGTATCCCCTACAGATAAATCATCTATACCGGATACCGCCACAATTGCGCCGGTGCAGGCGGAATTCACATCCTGTCTGTCCAATCCCTCAAATTCATAAAGCTTACTGATTCTTACTTTCCTGAGTCTGTCGGATTCGTGGTGATTTTTTACAAAGACTTCTTTGTTCAAGCCTATAGTTCCAGACTCTATCTTTCCGATACCTATTCTGCCGGTATAGTTGTCATAATCAATGGTACTGATTAACATTTGAAGTGGTGCCTCATCATCACCGACAGGTGCGGGGATATGGGAAAGTATAGTGTCAAACAATGGTACCAAATCGTTATTTTCTGTGTCTAAATCTCTGGTGGCAAATCCGGATTTTGCTGAAGTGAATAATATAGGAGAGTCAAGCTGTTCATTGCTTGCATCTAATTCCATTAATAATTCCAATACTTCATCTATGACCTCGAAACAGCGTTGATTTGGTCTGTCAATTTTGTTTATGCATATAATGAGCGCCAGATTAAGGGACAACGCTTTTCTTAGAACAAATTTTGTCTGGGGCATAACCCCTTCAAAGGCATCCACCAAAAGCAGCACGCCATCTGTCATTTTAAGTATACGCTCCACTTCACCGCCGAAATCAGCATGTCCCGGGGTATCAATTATATTAATCTTGGTATCCTTATAGTTAATTGAAGTATTTTTAGAGAGTATGGTAATACCCCTTTCTCTTTCAATATCATTGGAGTCCATAACCCTTTCTGTTATCTCTTGATTTTCCCTGAAAATACCGCTTTGCATAAGCATTTTATCCACAAGGGTTGTTTTACCATGGTCTACATGTGCTATAATCGCAATGTTACGTACATTTTCTTTTTTACTTTGCATATATTCCTCTTTTCAAAACGCTAAGGGATTATTAAAGCATATTTTAAAAGAGAAATAAAGTCCCGGCAGTTGAATAATTGCGGTTTTTGCAATAAAATCCTAAAGAAATACTATAGAAACAGGAATTATAATGGGAAAAAATTGGACAATATATTCTAAAAAGGCAGATTTTGATGCCATAGCAAAGAAACACAATATAGATAAGGTTATAGCAAGGATACTGATAAACAGAGATATAGCACCGGAAGATATCCATGGGTTCTTACACCCATCCAGAAGTGCCCTTAATGATTTTATGCTCCTTAAGGATATGGATAAATCCCTGGAAATAATTAATACAGCTATTAGTGAGAATAAAAAGATAAGGATAATAGGTGATTATGATATAGACGGAATATGTTCAGCTTATATATTACAAACCGCCCTGAAAAAGTTAGGCGCAAGGGTGGATTATTATCTGCCGAACCGTGTAAATGATGGCTATGGTGTTAATGAAAACATTGTTAAAAGCGCGAAAACAGATGGGATTGACCTGATAATTACTGTAGATAACGGGATAGCTGCCGATGAGGCTATTGCCTTGGCTGTGGAGCTTGGGATACAGATTATAGTAACGGATCACCATGAGATTCCGAAGGATAAATCAGGTAAGGAAATGCTTCCCTGTGCAAATGCGGTTATTGACCCTAAAAGGAGGGATTGTCAATATCCCTTTAAAGAAATTTGTGGTGCAGTGGTTGCGTGGAAACTGGTTTTTGGACTTTATGATTTACATGGACTTAGTGAAAAGGATGTAATGGAGTTTTTGGAATTTGCAGCCCTTGCTACAGTGGGAGATATAATGAAGCTCTCCAATGAAAACCGCTATATCGTATCTTTAGGACTGAAGAAAATGAGACATACCGATAATATAGGATTAAGTACATTAATTGAGGTATGCGGATTAAACGGTAAGCATATTAATGCTTATCATTTGGGATACATCATTGGCCCCTGCTTAAATGCAGGGGGCAGATTGGCTGACGCGAGTCTGGGGGTAAAATTATTTACCGCAAAGGATAGAGAAAGTGCATTTATCATTGCCAATGAGCTAAAACAACTCAACGAAACAAGAAAGGGAATGACAGAGGTGGCAACATGTACTGCCATTGATGTTATAGAAAATAATCTATATATAAACGACAAAGTTATAGTGGTGTATGTTCCCAATGTGCATGAAAGTCTATGTGGGATTATTGCAGGGAGACTAAAGGAAAAATATACCAGACCCTGTTTTATGCTGACAGATGGTTCTGAATATATTAAAGGCAGCGGCAGGTCTATTCCGACATATCCTATGTTCGACAAGCTGATGAAAGAGAGGGATTTGCTGGCAATGTTCGGAGGACATCCTATGGCGGCGGGACTTTCTGTGGAAAAGGAAAATTTAGAGGAACTAAGAAAGAGATTAAATGAAAATTCAGGATTGCACGATGGGGATTTAATTGAAAATATAAAAATAGATGTGGCAATGCCCTTAAGATATATTAGTGAAGAATTGATTAATGAATTAAATGCTTTAGAGCCCTTTGGAAACGGTAATGATAAACCTGTATTTGCTCAAAGGCAGGTTTGCGTGTTCAGACAAAACCGCATTGGAAAAAATGGAGAATATCTGAAGCTTATGTTAAAGGAGGGAGATTCATTAATTGAGGCATTGTACTTTTCGGAAGCAAAAGATTTTATGTCAAATATTAAAGTGGGAGATTTTATTGATATTCTATACTATCCCCAATTAAATGAATTTAAAGGGAAAAAGACTATACAGGTGGTTATTTCCGATTATAGGAAATCTGATTTTGCAGAACAAGGATAATTTGACTTTTTCAGTTTCCCATTATAACATAAAAAATCAGCGTTTTATTTCAATTTAGAGAAGCATGGAAATCAAGGAAGAAAATTTACCAGAGAAAAAAAATTATAATAAAATTAAAAGGGCAGTTTTAATTACATTTGCATTGCTATTGCTTATATATATAGGTCTTAGTTTTGTTTTTGTTAAAAGATTTTATTTTAGAACTACTATAAACGGCGTTCCAGCCGCTCTAAGGGACTCTGCCTCTATGGAAACTAGAATAGGCAGGGCTGCAGAGGATTACCTGCTGTCAATAGAGTCAGACGGCTCTGTTGTTGACGAAATACATGGTAATTCCATTGATCTTAACTTCAACCCCGGTAACGGTCAGATGGAGGAGCTTTTGGCAAATCAAAAGGGCTATGATTGGCCCATCAAACTTTTTAAACCGGATAATCATATTGGCAGAGGGTTAGTTACCTATGACAGTAAAAAGCTGCGGGATTTAACACCAAAGCTTAATTGCGCGAAAAATAAGAATGCAATTCCTTCTGTGGACGCAGTTTATGTTTATTCTGATGGTAAATTTACAATAACTGAGGAAAAATACGGTACAGAAATTGCGCCCGGTGAATTTGCCGCAAAGCTTAAGAAACATATTCTGTTATTAGAGAAAAGTGTAGATTTATCAAAGGATAGTCTCTATGTGCAGCCCAAGGTTAAAAAGGACAGTAAAAAGCTGCAGGAATATGTGGGTGAATTAAATGATATTTTGGAAATAAAGATTGAATATAAAGAGGGGGATATTGTATCAAGAGATACCATTGCTTCTTTCTTAAATACCGATAAGAGCTATAATTTATCATTTAATGAGAAAAAAATAGCTGAATATGTGAGTGGATTGGCAGAAAAACATAATACATACAAAAAGGATAAGATCCTCAAGACATCCTATGGCGAAACTGTCAGTATTAAAGCGGGAAATTATGGCTGGGAGGTGGATGAGGAACAGGAACTTAGCAAGCTTATAGAGGATATAAAAGAGGGCAATGATGTTAATAGAGAAATAGTATATAAGCGAAGGGCCAATGAGTATGGTGACAAGGACTATGGTGATAGTTATGTAGAAGTTAACTTATCAACGCAGCATCTGTTTTTGCATGTTAATGGAAGAGTTGTTTTAGAAACAGACTTTGTAAGCGGCAATTTATCCAGAGGACATGGTACCCATACAGGGGCATACCGTATAGCCTATTGTGCAAGAAATGCTGTTTTGAGAGGGGAGGACTATGAAACCCCCGTAAGTTATTGGATGCCTTTTAACAGGGGTGAGGGGTTCCACGATGCAACATGGAGGGGCAGATTTGGCGGAAATATATTCCGGACAAATGGCAGCCATGGCTGTGTAAATCTGCCGTTTAATGCAGCAAAAACTATGTTTTCATATGTGGAGGAGGGTTTTCCTGTTTTAGTCTATGCCTTAGATAGCAGTGCTGATTCTGCAGCTTCCGGCGCAGGAAATGTTGCAGTAATGATTGACAGAATCGGTGAGGTCACTCCGGAAAAGGGAGATGTGATTTCGGCTGCAAGGGCAGCCTATGAAGCGCTTCCTGAGGCTGAAAAAGCTAAGGTTGGCAATATTGGCGTATTGGAAAGTGCGGAAGCTATATTTTATTCTATGGTAGCTCCGACACCTGAGCCTGTTCCTGAACCTGCTCCGACACCGGTGCCTGCACCGGAGCCGGAACCGATACCGGAACCGGCACCGGTTCCGGAACCAACCCCTGTCCCGGAGACACCTTTGGAGCCAACAGCATAAGAGGGTATATTTATGATGACATGGATTGAAAATGCCAGAAAGGTTACCCCCTATGTTCCGGGTGAGCAGCCTATTGGTGATGATATTATTAAATTAAATACAAATGAGAATCCTTATCCGCCATCTCCCGGAGTTTCAGAATGTTTAAGAGATTTTCCGGCAGATAGCCTACGTAAATACCCGGAGTTTGATTTATCCGGTGTAAGGAATGCCATCGCACTATATCATGGTATTTCACAGGATAATGTTTTTGTCGGGGTGGGAAGTGACGATGTACTGGCAACTGCCTTTTTAGCCTTTTTTAACTCAGATTCTCCCATACTTTTTCCTGATATTACTTATTCCTTCTATGAAGTATGGGCAGAACTTTTCAATATTCCCTATAAATTAGTGCCGTTAGATGATGACTTTAATATAAAGCGTGTGGATTTTACAGTAAATAATGGTGGGATAGTGTTGGCAAATCCCAATGCACCCACAGGTATATATGAGTCTTTAGATACTATTTCACAGATTGCCTACCTAAATCCGGGTTCGGTGATTATTGTGGACGAGGCATATATTGATTTTGGTGGTGAGACTGCCGTTAATCTTTTTACAAGACATGAGAATCTGCTTACAGTCCGTACCTTTTCTAAATCCAGATCCTTGGCAGGTACCAGAATAGGGTATGCAGTGGGGGAAAAGACTCTTATTAAACATCTTTTTGCAGTTAGAAACTCTTTTAATTCATATACAATTGACTCTATATCTCAGGCTATTGCGATAGCTTCAATAGGTGACGATTATTATTTTAAGGAGAGTGTGAAAAGCATTATAGAAACAAGGGAATGGTTTAAGGAAGAAATGAGGAATTTGGGATTTTCATTTCCGGATTCTTGTGGGAATTTCCTTTTTGTATCTCATGAAAGTGCTTTGGCTGAGGATATTTATAATGAACTAAGAAAAAAGCAGATATATGTCAGATATTTTAAGAAGGATAGGATAAAGAATTACCTCAGAATAACCATAGGCAAGAGAGAAGAAATGGAAACTCTGCTAACCAATCTAAAGGAGATATTGCAATGGACTCAATCGTAACTTTATTTTCAGAAACTCTTGGGCAATATGTATCCAAGGAGGCAACAGTTTTAATTATTTCAATGCTTCCTATATTAGAACTAAGAGGAGGGCTGTTGTCTGCAAAGCTGCTGTCTGTTCCGCTTTTACAGGCAATTCCCCTTTGTGTAATAGGAAATATTGTTCCAATTCCATTTATTCTATTGTTTATAAAAAAGATATTTGTCTGGCTAAAGGGCTTTAAGCTAACAGAGAAATTTATCATAAGACTTGAGGAGAGGGCAATGAAGAGATCCGATAGCGTAACACGATATGAAATCCTTGGGCTTACGCTGTTTGTCGGGATTCCGCTGCCGGGAACAGGCGCTTGGACAGGCTCACTAATTGCAGCACTTCTTAACCTTGACATAAAAAAGGCAAGCATTTCAATACTGCTTGGCATTGCTATGGCAACTATCATTATGTCCTTTGTTGCCTATGGATTATTGGGACTTTTGATTGGATAAATTATGGATTGGATAGGACTTTTAATAAATATTATTGCGTTATTTATAGGATTTTTTATTTATATTGGGATTTACCACACCAGATTTGGGGATAAATTGGAAAAATATAAGTATCCCGTGCTGCTGGCAGTACTGATTATTGTATGTATTATAGGGTGGGTGCTGAAGTTTGTTTTTTCAAAAATCCTGTGATAATATTAAATAAATATATTGTATAAATTGGAGGTGTGATATGGCATCTGAGAAGAAAAGTTTTAATTTAACAAATGAGATAAGCATAACAGAGGATGTTGTGGCAATAATAGCCGGACTTAGTGCTACTGAGGTGGATGGTGTTGTATCCTTGGAGGGAGATTTAAAGAGTAAAATTATAGAAAAAGCCGGACTCGGAAAGCTTTCTAAGGGCGTAAAGATAATTACAAAGAATGATGGAGAGATAGTAATCAGACTTTCCATAAATATAGAGTATGGCAAGGAGATTAGAGAGGTATCTTCCAAGGTACAGGAAAAGGTGAAAACCACAGTGGAAAATATGACAGGTATGTCAGTTTCAAAAGTGGATATTAAAATATCCTCAGTTGTGCTGGAATCTGCTCAATGAACAAAAGAAAAGAACGAGAACTGTTTTTTAAGTCAGTTTTTATTATAGATTTTTTTGACAATAAAAAAGAAGCAAGAGAGCATGTTGAGAATTTTTTAACTGCTGAAGGCTGTGATATTTTAGAGGCATTTTTAGTCCGCATAGATAATATTATGGCGAAACTTTCAGATATTGATAATCTTATTGACAGTATATCCCGTGGCTGGAAAACCAGCAGAATGTCCAAGGTGGATTTGGCTCTTTTGCGTGTGGCAATATATGAAATTAATTACGAAGGTCTTAGTATGGGAATTGCCATAAATGAGGTGGTGGAATTGGCTAAAGTATATGGTGGCGAGCGTTCCTTTGCCTTTATAAATGGAGTTCTGGGCAAAGTGAGTAACTAGATGGCTTACTCAGTTAGCTTTGTTACGAGATATATAAAATCTCTGCTGGAAAATGATCTGCATCTTCAATCGATAAAGGTTGAGGGAGAAGTCTCCAATATAACCTATCAAAGCAATGGGAACATATACTTTACATTAAAGGATGATTCGGCATTGCTTCCATGCGTAATGTTTAAATCAAATGGGAGAAGACTGGCATTTAGACCTGATACCGGATCCAAAATTGAAGTGTCAGGCAGAATTTCCTTATATGAACCCAATGGTAAATATCAGCTTATTGCCACCAGTATAAAAGCCTGTGGACAGGGGGAACTTTACAGGCGGTTTATGGAGTTAAAGGAGGAACTGGAAGAGGCGGGAATGTTTGACTCCTCCTATAAAAGATTAATTCCCAGTCATATTAGAACCCTAGGTGTAATAACTTCTCCCACAGGTGCTGCCATAAGGGATATTATTAGTATTGCAACAGGAAAGAACCCATATATTTCAATTATTCTATATCCTGCATTGGTGCAGGGTGAGGGTGCTAAAGAAAGCCTTGCAAGGGGTATCTGCACTCTTGACAGTATGGGATTAGATGTGATTATTCTAGGTCGCGGGGGAGGTTCCATGGAGGATCTTTGGGCATTTAATGAAAGAATTGTGGCAGAGGCAATTTTTGCGTCAAATACCCCAATTATATCGGCAGTAGGGCATGAAACAGATTTTTCCATATCGGATTATGTGGCGGATTTAAGAGCGCCCACTCCTACAGCAGCGGCAGAAATAGCAGTTTATTCTATGGAGGAGCTTAAGGGTAATTTAGCCGGTATTTACGGTAGGCTAAATAATGATATATATAGCGTTATAGAAAAGAACCAAAAAAGGGCAGAGTATTCCCATAAGCATATACTTAGCTTAAGCCCCAAAGCTATATTAAATAGAAAAAGGGTAAGGCTTCAAAATGTATCAAAGCTTATGTATAATGCTATGAAAAGTAAGCTGGATAGAGGAGAAAAGCTTCAAAATATGGCAAAACTTTTGGATAATACTATGCTGAATAAGCTGGAGCTTTCCCGGGAAAATATTAAAAGAATGGCTAATGGATTAAATGCTCTGTCCCCTGCAGCCAGACTGTCTCAGGGTTATTCCTATATTACTGACAGTGAGGGTAAGAATATATACAAAAAAGATGATGTAAGCCCGGGGGATAGAGTGAATATTCGGGTTTGCGACGGTGATATAATTGCAGAGGTAAGAGAGGTGATATAATGGCTAAGAAAAAAGAAATAAAAATTGAAGAGGGTTTAGAGCGCCTGGAATATATACTTAGCCGCATGGAGGAAAAGGATATTGAGCTTATGGAGTCCTTTGAACTGTATGAAGAGGGTGTTGGTCTATTAAAAAATATTGTGAAACAGATAGATAATGTTGAGAAAAAAGTGCAGATTCTTTCTCAGGAGGGAGGGTTAACAGATTTTTTGGGTGAGGCGGAATGAGGGACCTACTTTTAGCTAAAACCAGGGAGGTTGAAGATATTATATATCCCTATTTTAATTTGGAGAGGGAGATTACAGAAAGTCTCAGGGAGCCAATGGAATATTCACTTAAGGCAGGCGGAAAACGGCTTCGTCCCATGCTAATGAGAGAGGCTTCACTTTTATACTCAAAAAATCCAAATACATTGCCGTTATTCATGGCAGCTATTGAAATGATACATACCTATTCTCTTGTACATGATGACCTGCCGGATATGGATAATGATGAGCTTCGCCATGGAAAAATGTCAACTCACAGGAAATTCGGTTCGGCAATGGGAATTTTATGCGGGGACGCGCTGTTAAATTACGCCTATGAATTGGTGTTTAAAGCAATATCCATGGGGGAGGACATCTCTGTAATTAAAGCGGGGCAAATACTGGCAAATTCCGCAGGTGCTTTGGGAATGGTGGGAGGACAGAGTCTTGATGTATTAAGTGATAAAACCGGTATAAATCTGGGGGAGAAGGAGATCCTATATATTTATGAAAACAAAACAGGAAAGCTGATTTCAGCGGCGCTTAAAATAGGGGGAGTTTTAGCTCATGCCAGTGAGAGGGATATAGAAAGACTTGAAAAAATAGGTATAAATGTTGGATTTGCCTTTCAAATACAAGATGATATACTTGATATTGAGGGAGATGAGACAGTTTTAGGAAAGCCAATCGGGAGTGATATCTCTAATAACAAGAAAACCTATGTGGAAATATTTGGTATGGATAAATCTAAATCCATGGTAAAGAGCCTTACTCAGGAGGCATTGGAGATATTATACGATTTGCCCTGTAACAGTAACTTTTTGTGTAATTTATTTGATTATTTAATAAAGCGGGAAAAATAATGTATCTTGATAAAATTAATAAAACAAACGACATTAAACAGTTTAACATTGATGAATTAAATGAGTTGTCTAAGGAAATAAGGAAATTTCTGGTTAAAAATATATCACAAACAGGGGGACATCTGGCGTCGAATCTCGGTGCTGTGGAATTAACTTTAGCCCTCCACCATATTTTGGATTTTCCAAAGGATAAGCTTATTTTTGATGTGGGTCATCAGGCATACATCCATAAAATTCTTACAGGAAGAAAAGATGAATTTAAGAATCTCAGGAAAACCAGAGGGCTTAGCGGTTTTCCTAATCCTAATGAAAATGAAAATGACCTTTTTAGAGGCGGTCATGCCTCTACCTCTATTGGCGAGGGGGTAGGACTATGTGAGGCAAGGAGAATACAGGGAACAGATGAGAGAATAGCCGTAGTAATCGGTGACGGTGCGTTAACTGGAGGAATAGCTTTTGAAGCTCTAAACAATGCCGCATTGCTAAAGCAAAATCTCACCATTGTATTAAATGATAATAATATGTCCATCACTAAAAATGTTGGGGGTGTTTCTGCCAATATCGCAAGCCTTAGAACCAGCAGGGCTTACGTGGATATGAAAGAGGAGGTGCTCTCTGTTTTAGAGCTTATCCCGGATATTGGGAATAAGGTGGCAGATACAATTCGTACCACAAAGGATGGGGTAAAGCGGCTTTTACTTAATAATATGTTCTTTGAGGATTTAGGAATTACCTATTTAGGTCCTGTAGACGGGCATAATCTGGATATGCTTATTCGTATACTGAATCAGGCATTTAATTTTAAGGGACCTGTAGTGGTACATGCTGTTACTAAAAAAGGGAGGGGTTATCGTCCCGCCAGAGAAAATCCGGCACAATTTCATGGAATTGCCCCATTTGATATTAAAACAGGTCAGGTGAAAAAAAAGGAAAAGCCGGACTATACAGATGTATTTTCCAAATCTATGAAGCTCCTGGCAAAAAAAGATGATAGAGTTTGTGCAGTTACAGCTGCAATGGCAAATGGAAGCGGTGTATCTTCCTATGCCAAGGAGTTTCCCGACAGATTTTTTGATGTGGGGATAGCGGAGGAGCATGCGGTAATTTTGGCAGCAGCATTGGCGAAATCAGGCTTAAAGCCTGTGGTAGGGATTTATTCTACCTTTCTTCAAAGAAGCTTTGATCAGGTGCTTATGGAGGTGTGTTTAAATAATTTAGGGGTGGTTTTTGCTGTAGACAGAGCGGGATTAGTAGGGGCGGACGGTTCCACCCATCAGGGTGTATTTGATATTTCATATCTGTCTATGATGCCGGGAATGAATATTATGGCACCTAAGAACTCTCAGGAATTATGTAAAATGTTTGAATATGCCACTTCATTAAATCAGCCTGTAGCTATAAGGTATCCTAAGGGCGAGGCATATACAGGGCTTTCTAAATTTAACGGGGAAATTGAATACGGAAAATGTGAGCCGATTTATGAGGGAGATGATGTGCTTCTTTTTGCTTTGGGAAGCATGGTTAAAACAGGAGAAAAGGTAAAAAAATTACTGGAAAAGGACGGTATTTCCGTTGCCTTAACCAATGCAAGATTTGCAAAGCCTATAGATGAGGAGTATTTATCAAAGGTAACTCAGAAAATGATAGTCACCCTTGAGGAAAATATGCTGATCGGCGGTTTTGGTATGATGACAGAGAGTATTTTAGTTAGATTGGGGTATGGCGGAAAGATTGTAAAAATTGCTATACCTGATAAATTTATTTCCCATGGAAGCCTTGGGGATTTATACAAGATATGTGGACTGGATGCTAAAAGTATTGCTGAAAAAATAAAGGAGAACCTTTAGTGAAGGAAAGACTGGACCAACTTTTAGTAAAGAGAGGGCTATGTGAAAGCAGGAGCAGAGCCAGGGCAATTATTATGGAGGGTGCAGTATTTGTTGATAATGAAAGGGAGGATAAGCCGGGAAGTCTTTTCTCAGAGAAAGCGGATATTCAGGTAAGGGACAATCCAATTCCCTTTGTAAGCAGGGGCGGTTTAAAGCTGCAAAAAGCAATACAGGAATTTAATATTGACATTAGCAATAAAATTGTCATGGATATTGGTGCCTCTACCGGAGGCTTTACTGATTGTATGCTTCAAGCCGGTGCAAAGCATGTATATTCAGTTGATGTGGGTTATGGGCAGTTAGCCTATAAGCTTAGGACAGATTCCAGAGTAACAGTAATGGAGCGCACCAATATCAGAAAGGTTACCCCGGAGAATATAGCTGAGAAACCGGAGTTTGCCGGTATTGATGTTTCCTTTATATCGCTGAAGCTTGTTCTTCCTGTTGTAAAGAGCCTTTTGTCTAATGAGCACAGCATAGTTGCATTAATTAAGCCTCAGTTTGAAGCAGGAAGGGATGAAGTGGGGAAAAACGGTGTGGTTAGAGAGCCGAATACCCACAAGAGGGTTATTGGTGAAATAAGGGATTTTGCAGTGGAATTAGGTTACTCTATAGGGGGATTATCCTTTTCGCCCATTAGAGGTCCTAAGGGAAATATAGAATATTTGATTTATTTGTGCTGCGGCAAGACAGAGAAATGTAATGCAAAAGATGAATTTATAGATACTTTGGTGGATAGGTCACATAGCAGTATATAAGTTGTTAAATGGGGAATAAACATGAAAAGATTTATGCTTATTACTAACAATGAGAAAAAGAAAAATATTGAGGCTGCCGAGTTTATAAAAAAGGAGATAAATAAAAGGGGCGGAGATGTGACAAGGTCTGTTATGCCCGCACCCACCGACCCATCGCCAATGAAGGTTCCCAATGGGACAGACGCAATTATTACCATTGGAGGTGACGGCACAATGGTCAGGAGTGCCCAGAGGACCATTGGCAGCAACACACCTCTTATAGGGGTAAATCGTGGGCATTTAGGTTATTTATGTGATATTAATGAGGATAATGTTAAGGATTCTATAGAGCTCCTTATAGAGGACAAGTATATTATTGAAGAAAGAATGATGTTGTCCGGTGAGCTGTTAAGCACTAGCGAGGGGTATAAATATCCTGCTTTAAACGATATTATTATTAGGGGTAAAAATGGACAGGCAGTAATAGATATAAGCATATATGTAAATGGAGGATTTTTGTATTCCTATACCGGAGACGGCATTATTCTTGCCACACCCACAGGCTCTACTGCCTACAACTTATCAGCTTATGGACCTATTGTGGAGCCTACCACAGAGGTGATTTTAGTGACTCCGATTAATCCTCATTCAATCAATACCAGAAGTATTATATTGGATCCTAAGGATGAAATATCCGTTAAAGTGGAATCAAGGCGATCCAATAAAAGGGATTTTGCAGTGGTGGCATTTGACGGAGGGCAAAAGCAGAACCTTTCCCATGGGGACATTGTATCTGTAAAAAAGGCAAAGGAAAAAACCAGATTTTTGCGTTTAGATTATGCTAATTTTGTGGAACGCATGAAAACTAGACTGGGAGGCTAGAATGCTCACCTATCTTCGTGTAAAAAATCTTGCAATAATAGACGAGGAAGAAATAGAGTTTGGAAGTGGACTTAATGTTCTTTCAGGAGAAACCGGTGCAGGCAAGTCTATTATTCTGGGTGCCTTGGCTTTGGCGATGGGAGATAAGCCTGCAAAGGGGCTTATTCGTGACACTTCAAAGGAAGCCTTGGTGGAGGCGATTTTTACGGTTAACAGCAGGCAAAAAGCTTTGCTTGTTGGGAATGATATAGAAATAGATGAAGATGAAATTATATTGCAGCGAAAGATAACCCCTCAAAGGACTATTGCCAGAGTGAATGGTGAGAGTGTTCCCTCGGGAATGTTAGGTCGGATTTCCGGGATTCTAATAGATATATATGGGCAAAACGAACATCAGAGTCTTTTGTCCAAAAAAAACCATATAGTCTTATTGGATGATTATGCGGGAGAGGAAATCGCCACCATTAAGGAAAGCTTAAGTAAGGGATTTGATAAGTATAAAGAGCTGCTTAAAGAGTTGGATTCCTGCGGCATGGAGGAACAGGACAGGCTTAGAGAAATTGATTTGCTTACCCATGAAATAGCGGAAATTGAGTCAGCAAAGCTTGTTGAGGGGGAAGAGGAGAAACTGGAGGAGGAGCATAGGAAGCTATCTAAAATGGAAAAGGTTATTTCCTCTGTAGATGAAGCTGTATATGCAGTTGGGGAAAATACTACGGAAAATATAGGCAGGGCAATACGCAGCCTAAGAGGTATAGAGAGTATTGATGAAAAAATAACTCCCCTTATAAATACATTGGTTGATGCAGAGGACATCTTAAATGATGCGAGCCACGAGCTAAATTCCTACAGGGAATCGGTAAGCCTTTCACCGGAGAGACTTTTGGAGCTTTCTGAAAGATTGGATTTGATTGACAGATTAAAGCGGAAGTATACAAGAAATGGAAGTGTTTCAGATGTACTGAAAACTTTGGTGGATAATCAAAATAAGCTTCAAAGGCTTTCAGATTATGAAAGCTATATTAAATCCTTAGAGGAAAAGCTGAACATGGAAAAGGAAAATCTAAATAATCTGGCAAAAGATCTTACCCATATTAGGAAAAAAACAGCCTT
Source organism: Lachnospiraceae bacterium (assembly GCA_041776485.1). Taxonomy (GTDB): domain Bacteria; phylum Bacillota; class Clostridia; order Lachnospirales; family Lachnospiraceae; genus JBHBQE01. The sequence continues at coordinate 68,238 of JBHBQE010000021.1, forward strand.
GGAACTCACAGGGCTTATTAACGAGGCTCTTTTGGACTTGAATTTCACAGGATCAGGTATAGAGATAAGTATAGATACCAGAGAAAACATAAAAAGAGACGGGCTTGATGAAGTTAGCTTTTTAATATCTACCAATCAGGGGGAGATTCCAAAACCCATTGAAGATATAGCAAGCGGCGGTGAACTTTCAAGGATTATGTTAGCCATTAAAACTATATTTGCAGGAGCAGGAGAAATTGATACACTGGTATTTGATGAAATAGATTCCGGGGTCAGCGGTAAAACAGCGGCAAGGATAGCCGGAAGACTTTCATCATTATCCAAGAATAACCAGGTAATATGCATAACGCATTTACCCCAGATTGCCGCAAAGGCAAATTTGCATTTTTTAATAGAAAAAAAGATTGTGGATAATTCCACAATATCCCTGATACGCCTATTAGATAAAGATGAGCATATTCAGGAAGTTGCGAGAATGCTGGCAGGGGATGAGATTACCAGAGAAGCTGTAGAAAACGCTAGAATACTAATTACGTAATATGGGAGAAGTATATTATTTAAACCGAAATTGGAAGTTTAATGATTGCTTTGAGGGGTCATTTTTAATAGAGCCGATGTCCGGGGGTGAGTTGGTAGAGATTCCGCATATTTTTCATGAAACTACCTATAATTATATTGATAAGGACAGACAAAGAGCCAGATGTGTCTATCAAAGGTGTTTTGTTGCCAGAGAGGAGTGGCGTGGCAAAAGGATAATTTTGACCTTTGAAGGGGTGGCATATAAGGCTTCCGTTTATATAAACGGTGTAAACCAGATTATTAATCAGAGCATATCCATTCCCTTTGAAGTTGATATTGATTCAAAGGTTAATTTTGGTGAGGAAAATCTTATTACCGTTATAGTGGATTCCAGACCGAATCTGAATCAGCCGCCTTTTTATGAGAATATGCCTGTAGACATGCCTGCTTTCGGAGGTATATACAGGGATGTATATCTTACTGTAAAGGAGCAGATTTCCATGGAAGAGGTCTGCTATCTTGCAGGGACTGCGCTTCCTATAGATACAAGAGGAATGAACAGACAAAAGCTTTCCAATTATAAATTACCAGGGAATATCAAAAGTATAGTTAAACTGTCTGAGGCTGCCGTCAGAATGGCAGGTGAGCATAGACTATCAGTAAGGCAAACCTTAAATGGCAAAGAAATATCCTTTCAGCCCATTGATGAAAGCGGAGTTACGGAAACTACCACAGGACCGGTTCATATATGGGATTTAGATTCGCCAACCTGTTACAGATTACAGACAGACCTGCTTTTAGATGATATGGTAATAGATACAGATGTATCTATGATTGGTTTCAGATCTGCTGTTTTCAATCAAAGCGGTTTTTACCTAAATGGCAGAAGGATAAAGATTAGGGGTATAGTCAGGTATCAAACATATCCATATATGGGATATGCAGCGCCTGAGAGCCTGCAAAGATTAGATGCCAGAATACTAAAGGAGGAGCTTCATGTCAATGCAGTGCGCTGCTGTGGGGAATTTCCTTCTCCCTATTTTTTAGATGAATGTGATAAAAGGGGAATATTAGTTTTCCCTGAGGTTCCCGGTTATCGGGATGTGGGTGACGAGGAGTTTCGAGAAATACATTTAAAAAATGTGGAGCAAATGATTATTCATGGAAGAAATCATGCCTGTATATTTTTATGGGGAACAAGAATAAACGGCTCAGCTTCAATGAACTTCGATGTTCAGGCAGTTCAGATTGCCCATAGGCTGGATCCTACCAGAGCCACCGGAGGTGAAAGGCTGGATACAAATATGCCTATGGCTGAAGATGTATACTGTTACAGGGACTTGTCCTATTCCGGAAAGTCTGCTCCTCTAAGATCCAAGGAGGAAATTACCTCTGACATGTCTAAGCCTTATTTGGTTTGCGGATATATGGGGGAGAGCTATTCTGTTCGCCCGGGGGACAGTCCTAAGAGAAAGCTGGGTCAGATTGCCCATATTGCAGGAGTATTAGATGCTCAGGCTTTTCATGAGGATACCTGCGGAAGTTTTGCCTGCTCCATGTGTGATTATCCTACAATGGCGGAATTTGCTGCTGAGGATGGGATTGCATATCACGGAATTTTAGATATGTTTAGGAATAAAAAGCCGGCGGCGTATATATTTTCATCACAGAATAATACGTCTAAGGAGCTGTTTATATATCCGCCAATATCCGGAGACCGAGAAAGATGGGAGGGCACCGGTGACATATTTATTTTAACAAATATGGACAGTGTTAAAACTTATAGGGACGGTCAGTTTATCTGTGAATATCAAAGAGAGGACTCTCCCTTTGGTAATATGAGACATCCTCCTATTATTATGAATGATTTTGTGGGGGAAACATTTTCCGCACGAAGCAATAAAATTGACCAAATAAGGCGCATAAAAAAGCTTATAAATCAAATGGCGGTTGGGGGACTGTCGTCTTTCTTGGTACCGGGACAAATGCTTGATTTTATATTATCAAAAATTGTTTACCGTACAGACAGACGGGAGCTTCTTTCCCTGTATGAAAAATATGTTTCAAGATCCCATGAATACAGATTTGAAGGGATAAAAAACGGTAAGGTGGAAGTTGTATCCACATTAAAGCCCTGTACCAAAAGATTTATCAAAGCTGATATATCCTCTATGAATCTTATTGAAAAACATTGCTATGATATTATCCAAATAAGAATTATGGTGGTAAATGAATCGGGAGAGGTGCTGTCTGATTTTGCAGAGCCGATTATTGTCAATACAAAGGGACCTGTCAGCCTAATCGGTCCGGGAATCATACCCCTCAGAGGAGGTATGGCGGGTACCTATATTCGATCAGTGGGAAAAGAGGGGGAGGCACGGGTAACCATAAGCTGTGGTGGATTGCCGGATACGGTATTTACAATCAATGTACTGAAGGCACCTCAAAGTGATATTTAGAATAATATTTTCCCTGTATTTCTCTCGTATAAATAAACATGATTAGACAGTATTTCTGTTTGCTTTGGAGCGGTTTCATTAATAGAGAAAACCATATCATGTAATTCCCTGGAATTTTTATCCTTACAGGGTAATAATATAAGTTCATGTACGCTTGAGGGTAATATGTATATATCCTCATTGAATTTTTCTGCCAATTTCTCCAATACCCTGGAATAAAGGATACAGCTTGCCCCATAGGTACATATACTATTAGTGAGCACATACATATCTAATGGATTGCTTGTAATATCATTAACTGAGGTATCCTTTAGAATGTCAGAAAACCTATGTACATTTTCAGGCAGCAGCTTTGGAGTATTTTTACCGGCATATTCCAGTATTGTATTTACTCCTATATCCCAGTTTTTAATGTGTGAATTATCAATAGCTGCAATAGAGTATATATCTTTTTTGAAAATACAAATATTAAAGACAATTGCAAGATCTAAAAATTTAATATGGGGTATTTCACAAAGCAATGGGAAATTACGTTTATAATTAATAAGCCTGTATATAATTTTATTTTTGACCCAATTAAAATCATATAATGGCAGATCTATATTTGTGTATATCCTGTATTTTTCATAGGTGGAAATAATATCCGAAAGAATATTGCTAATATCCTCACCTTTTTTATACCTGGTAAAGTATTCATCAAGATATATTATGGGCTTTATATTGCTACTTTCTGTGGAAATTATAAGGGCATTTTTAGTTATACCGTTATTTTGCCTGAAGCTTTCAAAGGAAATGCCTGTATTTTCCGGTAAGCTCTCAGCTGCCACAGAATTCAGCTCTGATATAAAAGATTGATATGTCATATATTCTCCTTATATATGACATGCCTAATGAAAGAAAGTAGAGAAAGTATATTATGCTGTAAAGAGTCTGTCAATCCCCATATTTCTCAAGGAAACTATAACGTACTCCCTGCAGTTTTATTTCAGGGAAGGTATCTGCATGCACATTATGTATAGAATTAAATATATTACTTTCAATAAGAGGATTTTCTTTTTTGAGCCGTTTAATTAATTCTTTGGTATATGCCCTCTTTGAGGTGGAAATATCCTCTGCATGGATTTTTTCAGTAAGGGCACAGGCACATTGCAGAAATGTAAGCTCATGATAATCTCTCCAGGCAATAATAGCCTCCTCATGTACCATATATAGCGGGCGTATAAGTTCCATTCCAGGGAAATTCTTAGAATGAAGCTTGGGCATCATTCCCTGAAGCTGTGCACCGTATAGCATAGCCATTAGAGTGGTTTCAATAACATCAGAAAAATGATGTCCCAGAGCTATTTTATTACACCCTAATTCCCGTGCCTTGGCATACAGATATCCCCTCCTCATTCTGGCACATAAATAACAGGGGGTTTTTGATATCTCTTCAGTAACAGAAAAGATTGGAGATTGGAAAAATTCCACAGGGATGCCTAATTTGCCGGTGTTTTCTACAATCAAATCTGCATTTTCTCTGGAATATCCGGGATTCATGGATATGAACCTAAGGTTAAAGGGAACCTCTGAATGACTGTGAAGTATCTGCATAAGCTTAGCCAAAAGCATAGAATCCTTTCCGCCGGAAATACAAACTGCAATTGAATCCCCCTTATTTATAAGCTGATATTTTTTGATTGCCTGCATAAAGGGGCGCCTTATGCTTTTTTTATATCTTTTTGTTAAATTATGCTCTACTTCCAGAGAAATATTTTCCATTTTTATACAAAAGTGTCGATATGTTTAATTTAATATTTACATTCACAAATAATATGATAAAATACTTTTGGTTCTATAATCAAGATACAAAAGAATATAAAACTTAAGCCCTGAGGTATTTATTACCAAAACAGAATTTAAGTATATCATAGGAGGAAGTTATGACAACAGGAGAAAAAATAAGGTTTTATCGTAAAAAGGCAGGGTTATCCCAAAAAGCTCTTGGAGAAGCTGCTGGTGGTATACATGAGGTTACAATTAGGAAATATGAGGCGGGACTTAGAAATCCAAAGCCGGCGCAGCTAAAGAGAATAGCGGACGCAATGGGAATTTCCGTATTTATGTTTTTGGATATAAGCATAGATACGGTATCAGACGTGTTGTCCTTAATATTTGAAATGGACAAATTTTCCCAAATGATTATTGAGGGAAAGAGAGACAATCATGGTGAATATGACCCTTCCTCAATAAGGCTGCATTTTAATCACGATATAATCAATGAAAGACTTGCACTTTGGGCAAAGTCCAAAGACGTTGAAAAGAAACTTAAAGCCTCTCAGGATAGCTTTGAAAGCAGAAATGATTATGAGCAGGCAATCAAAAATATGGATAAACAGCTTGAGCAGATCAGAGCAAGGCTGATTGTAGATGAAACCAGATTGTCATAATGCTATATGATAAGGATATAAGAGAGCCGTTATTTTTTTATCTTGAGGAAAGGTACGGCAGGATTAGGATACTGGAGGAAAAAAGGATTGCAGGCTCCCGCTCTGATATTGTTATGATAACAGAGGGAGAGATTATAGGTATTGAGATTAAGAGCGACGCTGATACTTATACAAGATTGCCTGAGCAGGTAGTTAATTATGACCGGTTCTTCGATAGAAATATTTTGGTGGCAGGTTCCAGTCATGCAATGGCGGTAGCAGATCATGTGCCTGAGCATTGGGGAATTATCACGGTGGAGGAGATGGATGAGCATATAGATTTTTATATGCTTAGAACACCCAAATCCAATCCGAATATGGATGAGTCTAAGAAAATAACAATGCTTTGGCGCCCGGAGCTTGCAAATATTCAGGAGAAAATGGGACTTCCCAAGTATAAAAATTACTCTAAAAGGAAAATTCAGGATCTTTTGCTGTCAAAGGTACCAAGGGATATGCTTTGGAATTACATGTGTGAGGAGCTTTTTCAAAGGGATTATAATGAAATAAAAACCCGGATTGACGAGTACAGAAAAAGTAATGGGTTAAGACGACGAAGAAAAGGATATAAGTATAAATATAAAGTGAAGTAAAAGGCAGGTTAACCTGTCTTTTTTGCAGTCAAGCCGGTTAATCGTATTAATAACACAGCGGATATAGGTATATAGCACAATTGTTTCTATACTATTTCTTTCAAGTATGTCAGTACACGCCGAAGAGGTGGATTTAAGCGGCAATAGCATTGGTAACTATAGCCTTATTACAAAATCCGTTGGTGACGTAAATTATAGCTATGTGTATGAAAATGGCATATTGGTTTCGGAATCGTCATTGAATCTTAATACAGGACAATTATATGCTTATGATTATGTTAATAATATAAGATATGATGAACGCCTGGATTTTACTGTACAGGAAAATAATATTAATTTTTTTGATAGCGATGATTTGATTGCACCTATGAGAGGGGTAAATTACAGATTAGTCAGTTCAGATAGGGGTTCATTAAAATTTGCCGCTATGGCAGTAGCTACTATTATTGGTATAATAGCTGCTTTTGTGCCGGGAGCGTCACATAGAGCATTATTACATTTAGCAGAAACTATTGTTAATTCTGGAGGTGATAATTTTACATATTCTTTAGATTTATATACAGCTACTCAAGGCAAATTCTTTTATGCCAAGAGGGCATTTAAAATCTATAATACTTCCGGTCAGCAGGTAGGACCTACAGTTACAGGTTATACAAAAACTCGTAAGTAATAGGATTGGTGATACTATGAAAAATAGATTGTTAAAAAGATTTTTGATTTTATTTCCTATTCTTCGCGGAAGTACACTCTTTAGTCAGTATATTATTATTCCAATTATGTTTGGTGAGAAATATACTGTCTTTGTATTTATATATCAAATAATTGAGAGTGTAATCATCGTTTATATAACTGTGCTTCTTGAAAAAAAATTGGGTCTTAAGATTGATCATAAAGCTCGAAAAGATGGCAAGGACAGCAGAGATTAGCTTTTAATGATATTTAATGTGTCATTGACTTTGTTTTGAATCTGATGTTATGAGTAACTTTCAGTTGACATTCTGGACTGTTGTACCCATAACATCAGGTTCTTGCTAAGTTAAACCAGTACACTTTTTATCCCGGCCAACAATTCCTCATAGGTTTCATATGCAGGATATTGGGGATATTCTTTTTTGAGAATCTCTGTAGTTCTAAATAAAAATCCAGCCTTACTTTCTAGTATCATACCCAAATCATTATAACTGTCACCGCTTGCTATAGTTTCAAATCCGCAGGCTTGAAGGGATTTTACGGTTGTTTTCTTGCTTTCGGGACACCTCATTTTAAAGCCCTTTACTTTGTTATTCTCCACAACCAGCTCATTGCAAAACAGGGTGGGGTAGCCAAGCTTTGCCATAAGGGGCATGGCAAATTGACTAAAGGTGTCACTTATGATGATTACCTGTGTCATAGCCCTTAGTTCATCAAGGAATTCCTTTGCACCGGGGAATGGCTCGATTTTAGCGATTACATCCTGGATTTCCTTTAACCCCAGGTTGTGTTTGTCCAGCAAATCAATACGGTAAGCCATTAGCTTATTATAGTCAGGCTCATCTCTGGTTGTTCGCTTAAATTCCTCTATTCCGGTTACATTTGAGAATGCAATCCATATTTCCGGGACTAACACTCCTTCCATATCAAGGCATACAATATCCATTACTTTACCTTTCCCTGATTTGCCACAGCGTTCATTTTCCGGGCGATTGCTTCCTGATCTCCCAAATAATAATGATTTATGACATTGAAGCTATCGTCAAATTCATAAACCAGAGGAACTGCTGTAGGTATATTTACACCAATAATTTCCTCATTGCTTATATTATCAAAGTATTTTACAAGGGCACGGAGACTGTTTCCATGGGCGGCGATGATTACACGTTTGCCTTCAAGCATTTTAGGCTTTATTTCTTCATTAAAATAAGGGATTACCCTTTCTATGGTAGTTTCCAGGGACTCATGATATGGGAGAGCCTCTGTAACATCTCTGTACATAGGCATTTTCTGAGCACATCTGTCATCTCCCGGTTCCAGAGCGGGGGGCTTTATATCAAAGGAACGGCGCCAGATTTTAACCTGAGCTTCGCCGTATTTTTCAGCTGTTTCAGACTTATTTAATCCCTGAAGCCCGCCATAGTGACGTTCATTTAATTTCCACGATTTTATAACCGGAAGCCAGCTCCTATCCATTTCGTCAAGAACATGATTAAGGGTATGTATAGCTCTTTTTAAATATGAGGTATAGCATATATCGAAGTCATAGCCCTCTTCTTTAAGAGTACGTCCTCCCGCTATTGCCTCCCCATGTCCCTTTTCTGATAGGTCACAGTCCATCCAACCTGTAAACAGGTTTTCTTTATTCCATTCACTTTCACCGTGGCGTATAAGAACTAACTTCATAACTTACTCTTGTATATTGAATTCCCGGAGAATTCTCAACTTTTCCTTTCTTTGAATTTTTAGCTTTGCCTGGAAACTGTAATTTGGAAAATATAATACAGTAAATATTGTTTTTTTGCAAAAAAAAAGAAAATCTGGTTTAATATAATTGAAATCGTAAATATTTATATAGCTTTGGGAGGTAAAAATGTCAGATTTTAGCACTAAAACGGTGAGGCAGTCACAAGCTGCGGGGGAGTATACAGCCGATTCGGTTCAGGCAAATGATGATAAGCGTATAATACGAAAATTATCCTCTTCTACCCCCCCCCCCACTGGGAAAAGCCAAGTGGCAATGCTGAATAAAAAATCCAGACAGTCGGCAATAATTGTGATTATTGCAGTGCTGCTGGTGCCCGTCTTTATAGTTTCTTTTGTTTTGAACACAAGGTATAGCAGACAGGGTATTGAGAGCGTAGAAGCACTTGAGGACTTTGTGCTTGCCAGTAAGCTTTTGACGGCGGAGGCAAGGTCTTATGCGGTAACTGGAGAAAAAAAGCATTATGAGGCATATAATGATGAAATAAATACTGCTAAAAGGAGAGAAAAGTCGAGTGCAACATTGAACATAAATCTGACTGAATCGGATTTTGAAAAGGTATTGGCTATCGGAGATATTTCAAAGACCTTGGCAGATATGGAGGAAGAATCTTTCAAGAAGGTGGCTGAAAATGATTTGGAGGGTGCCGTTGCAATAATGTATTCCCCTGAGTATGAAGAGGCGTTGGTGAAGATAGATGAGCTTGATTCTGAGATAAGACGTTTGACCGAGGATTACATATATTCAAAAATCACTGTGATTACCATAATAGAGTGGATTATATTATTAATTTTCCTGTTCGTATTCGGTAAAATTATTCTGCAGCTTAAGTCTGTAATAAAATTTGCCAGAAAGGATTTGCTGGAGCCTATAACGATTGTCAGTCAGGATATGCAGCAGCTTGCAATCGGAAATATGTCCACAGTTTTACCGTTGGAGGCAGATGAGTCAGAAGTGGGAATAATGGTTAAATCTATAGGCACCATGAAGCATCAATTGAGAGAAATAATAAAGGAAATTGGAGATACTCTGGAGCAAATGGGAGCAGGAAATTACAATATTAATCCCAAGCAGGATTATGTAGGGGAGTATTCTGTCATTAAAACTTCATTTTTGGATATATGCGAAAAAATGAAAGAGACCTTGACAACCATTCGTCAGGTATCCAGTGAAATAGACAGCGGATCCGCACAGCTTGCCAGCGCGGCAGAGGATTTGGCAGGCGGATCCAATGAACAGGCAATTCAGGTTGCAGGGCTTGTGAGTACGATTAATGACATGACAGAAACTATGGAAAGTAGCGCAAAAAGAGCAGAGGAAACAGTTGATATATCTAATCTGGCGGGAGAAACTCTTAAACGCGGAAATTCTAAAATGGAGGAGCTAAAAATAGCAATTACAGAAATTGCCGATTGCTCAGAACAGATATCAACAATTATCGGAGCCATAGAGGATATTGCCAATCAGACCAATCTGCTGTCCTTAAATGCTGCAATTGAAGCGGCACGTGCGGGAGAAGCCGGGAAGGGGTTTGCTGTAGTTGCTGAGCAGGTTAAGATTTTGGCTGAGGAGTCCGAAAAGGCGGCAGGACGTACTACAACGCTAATTGAAACTACTTTAGAAGCTGTTCAAAAGGGAATTGGTGTAGCGGACGAAACCGCGTTGAATATGAATGAGGTGCTGTCCGCTACCAACGAAGCAATTGAGCGCATGAGAGAGATTTCAGGTGTGCTCAAGGCTGATGCAGAGCGTATGAGCGGATTGCACAGCAGTATAAGTAAGGTTTCGGAAATTGTAGACTCAAATTCAGCAACTTCTGAGGAAACTGCAGCAATATCCCAGGAACAAAAGGCTCAGGTAGAAAATATGGTAAATCTTATGAGCTGTTTTGAGGTATAATAGTATTGTGAATGCGGATATGTTTTGTAGGGGTCGGCATTTGCCGACCCCTGTTTACAGGCGGTAATATTTCATATTTTGTTGCAAAGAAAGGGAAACTCTATGCTGTTAATTAAAAATGGCAGAATATTAAATCCGGCAAGTGGTACAGATGAAATTTTGGATATATTAGTGGACGATGGAATCATTCATGGAATCGGAAATAATTTGCCGTCTATAGGGACGGAAATTATAAATGCCGATGGTAAGTGGGTTTTCCCCGGATTTATAGATTTACATTGTCATTTGCGTGATCCGGGACAGACTTATAAGGAGGATATAATAACAGGGGCAAGTGCTGCTGCTCATGGCGGGTTTACCAGTATTGCCTGTATGCCCAATACTGACCCTGTATGTGACAGTGTGGAGATTGTAGAATATATATTAAACAAAGGCAAATCAGCAGCAGTAAATATTTTGCCTATAGCCTCAATTACAAAGGGTATGAGGGGTGAAGAAATTACTGATATAGAGGCATTGGTATCAGCAGGTGCCTGCGCTGTTTCTGAGGATGGGAAAAGTGTTATGAGTGCCAAAATCTTAAGAGAGGCTATGAGAAAATCCGGGGAATTAAATATTCCGGTTATGTCCCATTGCGAGGATATTTCTCTTATGGGAGGTGTGATGAATGAAGGCGTAAGGGCAGAGGAGCTGGGATTAGAAGGAATACCCGAGGTTTGCGAAGATATTATTGCCATTCGTGATGTGCTTTTGGCAAAGGATACAGGGGCAAAACTTCATTTATGCCACAATTCAACTAAAAACAGTTATCAGGTCATACATTTTGGCAAATCCATTGGGGTGGATATTTCAGGTGAAATATGCCCTCACCACTTTACACTTAGCGATGAGGATATACCTGATAAGGATAACGGGAACTATAAAATGAGTCCCCCCTTGCGAAGTAAATCAACTGTAGAGATACTAAAAAAGGGGCTTTCTGATAATACGTATTCAGTTATAGCCACAGACCACGCTCCTCACAGTATGGAGGAGAAATCCAAAGGAATGGAAGGTTCGCCTAATGGAATAGTTGGGCTTGAGACAGCAGCCGCATTAACCTATACTATGTTGGTAAAGACAGGGTGTTTATCACCGCTTCAAATGGCAGAGAGATTAAGCAGTTATCCCGCTAAAATCCTAGGAATAGACAGAGGAGATATTAGTCTGGGAAAAATTGCAGATATAACAATCTTTGACCCTGAGGTGGAGTATGAGATAAAGGAAAGCGACCTGGTGTCTAAAAGTAAAAATATGCCCTATTCAGGGATGAAAGTACAAGGCAGAGTATGCTGCACCATAGTTTCCGGGAATATTGTATATACAGGTGATTAATTAAACGGGGAGAGGAATATGATAGAAAGATTAATGGAAAAAATTGACAGGCTGAATGCGCCTGTGGTGGTGGGGCTTGACCCGGACATGTCATTTTTACCCAAACATATTTTAAATAAAAATATCGAAACCTATGGAGAGAATCTTAAGGCTGTTGGTGAATCCTTATTTGAATATAACAGGCTTTTAATAGACTCGGTTTATGATATTATTCCGGCAATAAAACCTCAGATTGCCATGTATGAGCAATTTGGTATCCCCGGACTTATTGCCTTTAGGCAAACTATAGATTATGCCAAAAAGAAGGGTTTATTTGTAATAGGAGATGTTAAAAGAGGGGATATTGGAAGCACATCGTCTGCTTATGCCAGAGCACATCTTGGAAGCATTAGGGTGGGGAATTCAAAAATCCATCCCTTTGATGAGGATATGGCAACAGTCAATCCATATTTGGGGAGTGACGGAATAGTTCCGTTTATAGATGTGTGTAGATATGAAGACCGTGGTATATTTGTATTAGTTAAAACAAGCAATCCCTCCAGCGGTGAGCTGCAGGATCTGATAGTTGATGGGAAGCCGATATATGAGCACGTTGCAGAGCTGGTAAAAAGACTTGGAGAGGATTTGATTCGTGACGAATATTCGGATATTGGAGCTGTAGTGGGGGCTACCTACCCCGAAATGGGAGAGAGACTGAGAAAGCTTATGCCAAACACTTTTATACTTGTGCCGGGTTATGGTGCTCAAGGTGCTTCCGGTAAGGACTTAAAGGGATTTTTTGATAAGGATAAAAGAGGTGCGATTATTAATTCCTCAAGGGGAATTATAGCAGCCTATAAAAATGAAAAATATTCTTTTTTCGGTGAGGAAAATTTTGATGAGGCGGCAAGGGCTGCTGTAGTGGATATGATAAAGGATATTGTGGAGTAACAGATGGGGAGCGGGGCTATATTAGAGGGTATAGTAGTTAGACAGGAGGAAATATCCTCGGGTATTTTCAGCCTTTTGCTGGAGATTGACGGTGCAGCTCCTGCATATCCCGGACAGTTTTTTAATTTATATACAGGGGATAATGCTCATTTACTGCCAAGACCCATCAGTATCGCATATATAGATAATAAAAATAAGCAGTATAGATTTGTATATCAGGTAAAGGGTTTTGGAACAAAGGAATTTACGGAATTAAAATCCGGCGGAAAAATCAATGTTATGGGACCTTTAGGCAACGGATTTCCCGATGATATAGAGGATGAGAAAATAGTTCTGGTGGGAGGCGGCATGGGAGTTGCCCCTTTACTGCCATTGGCAAATATTTTTAAAGATAGGTCAGTTGTTGTGCTTGGATATAGAGATACACCATTTTTAAAAAATGAATTTTCAGAAACGGGAGCAAAGCTCAGCATAGCAACAGAAACAGGGATAGAGGGAACACATGGCAATGTAATTGATGTTTTACAAACAAAAGGCATACAGAATATAACCTGTCTTGCCTGCGGTCCCACACCCATGCTCAAAGCCTTATGCCGGTATTCCAAAGAAAACGGACTGAATACATATATTTCTCTGGAGGAGAGAATGGCATGCGGATTAGGAGCATGTCTTGGCTGTGTAACAAATGCGACAGAGGAAAATGAACACTATAGAGTAAAAAAGCTGTGTGTATGTAAGGACGGTCCGGTTTTTAATATGGCAAAGGTGATTATATGAGCAGATTGAATACAAACATTGCCGGCATAGAATTTAAAAATCCCATAATGGGAGCATCGGGGACATTTGCAAATGGCATAGAATATGGGGAGTACATGGATTTAAACAGCCTTGGGGCTATTGTTACCAAGGGAGTATCTCCAACCCCCTGGGAGGGTAATCCTACCCCTAGAATATGTGAAACCCCCGCAGGGATGTTAAATGCCATAGGATTGCAAAATCCTGGGGTGGAGGCATTTATTAAAAATGATTTAGGTTTTCTGGAGGGAATTGATACAAATATCATTGTTAATGTTTGCGGTCATAGTGATGGTGAATACTTAGAGGTGATTGAAAAATTAAATGATAAAGGAGTAGATGCTTTTGAAATTAATGTTTCCTGCCCCAATGTAAAGGAGGGTGGGATACTTTTTGGCACTGATCCTAAAAGGCTTTTTGAAATAACCTCAAAGATAGCAGAAGCTTCAAAAAAGCCTGTTGTTATAAAGCTAAGTCCCAATGTAACCGACATTAAGGAAATGGCAAGGGCAGCAGAGGCTGGAGGAGCGGATATAATTTCCTTAATCAATACCCTTATAGGAATGAAAATAGATGTGCATAAAAGAGACTTTGCACTGGCAAATAAAACAGGAGGTTTGTCAGGTCCCGCCATACATCCGGTGGCGGTGCGTATGGTATATGAAGTGAGAAATGCTGTAAAGATTCCGATTATTGGGATGGGTGGGATAGCGGACTACGAGGACGCCTTGGAGCTTATAATGGCAGGGGCAAGTGCTGTTATGGTTGGGACCTCTACTTTTCATAACCCCAATACCATGATAGATATAATAGGGGCTATGAATCAATATTTATTAGACAATAATATAGATAATATAAGTGAACTTGTAGGAATAGTTTGATTAAAGGAGGAAAGGTATGGAGGCATATAAGGAGGAGTTTATACATTTTATGATAGATTCCGAGGTACTGAAATTTGGAGATTTTGTCACAAAAAGCGGCAGAAATACTCCTTTTTTTATTAATGCGGGGAATTTTTCCACCGGAAAGCAATTATCCTTGTTGGGCAAATTCTATGCCCAAAGTATAATGGATAATTTTAAAGAAGAGATAAAGGAGGGTTTTGATTTACTCTTTGGCCCTGCCTATAAGGGAATTCCTTTGGCTTGTGCTACAGCTATTGCCTTGACAGAACAAGGAATAAATGTAAAATATGCTGCCAACAGAAAGGAAGATAAGAATCACGGAGAGGGTGGAAAGCTCCTTGGAGGTCCTATAGAGCCGGGGGAGAGAGTTCTGATAATTGAGGACGTAACCACGGCAGGCACCTCTATAAGAGAGACCTATCCGATAATTAATAAATCCGGTCATGTGAGGGTATTTGGTCTGGTGGTTTGTGTGGACAGAATGGAAAGAGGTACAGGGCATATTTCAGCTATGGATGAAATTGAAAGGGATTTTTCTCTAAAGGCACATCCTATTGTAAATATGGAGGAAATAGTTTGTGTTTTACATAACAGACCCTATAATGGAAACATAATAATTGACGATAAAATCAAGGCAAAAATAGACGAATACTATAATATTTACGGGGTATAGATTTGGCAAGAAGAAGACGGATTGAAAAGAAATTACAATTTTCCATGGAAAACATTATTTCCATATTGGCAGGAATATTTATTTTACTGCTTCTTCCAGCGGCTGCATTTATTTGGAAACAAAATAATGAAATTTTATTAAGGATTATATCTGCTTTAGGGACAGTTTGTATTCTTGCGTCGGGGATAAATATAATGGTTTCTCTCAGAGAAGTAAATAATCAGGAGCATTCTCTTTTCGGGAGGATATTGGCTGTAATATGTTCCTTTGGAGGATTTTTAGCCTGGGTATGGGTATATTTAACAGGATTAGCCATACTTTGACAGTGGGGTAATCTAGTGATAAAGTAAACCTTGTTGTTTTGTATTAATTTTAAGTATATATATTGTGAAAGGTGAGTAAAATGACTGAATACGGTTTTGGAAGCATGATTGATAAGCTAAGGGAAAATCCTAAAACAATTGTCTTTACAGAGGGAACTGACCCAAGGATTTTGGAGGCAACCTCAAGACTTTTAGCAGGTACATTCCTTTCTCCTGTTTTAGTTGGTGAGGAAAAGGAGGTTTTAGCTGCGGCAGAAAAGGTTGGCTACAATATTAGGGGTGCCAGAATTATTAGCCCGGAATCCTATGAGCGCATGGATGAAATGATAGATATGTTCTGTGAGCTTAGAAAATCCAAAGGAGTTACAAGAGAAGAAGCGGAAAAAATCCTTAAAAAGGGTAATTACTTTGGAACAATGCTGGTAAAAATGGGTGAGGCAGATGCGTTATTGGGAGGTGCCACATATTCCACAGCAGATACAGTTCGTCCCGCATTGCAGCTTATAAAGACAAAACCTGAAGCAAGTATGGTTAGCTCCTGCTTTATTTTGGTTCGTTCGGCTGCTTCCGGCGACAATGAACTTTTAGCAATGGCAGATTGCGCTATCAATATAAAACCTACGGAAGATGAATTAGTGGAAATTTGCGGCGAAACTGCTGAATGTGCAAAAATATTTGGAATTGAGCCTAAAATCGCATTTTTAAGCTATTCTACAGCCGGCTCCGGCAAGGGGGAGGAAGTAGATAAAATGAAAAACGCAGCCGAAAAAGCAAAGAAAAAATACCCGGAGCTGGAAATAGAGGGTGAAATTCAGTTTGACGCAGCGGTAAATCCCAGAGTTGCTCAAACCAAAATTAAGGACTCGACAGTGGCGGGCTATGCTAATACCTTTATTTTCCCGGATATAAATGCCGGAAATATCGGCTATAAAATTGCTCAAAGACTTGGAAATTTTGACGCTTATGGACCTATATTGCTGGGACTTAATGCACCTATCAATGATTTATCCCGTGGCTGCAATGCTTTGGAGGTATACTCTATGGCAATTATAACAGCTGCATTATCTTAATGATTGAAAATATTAATATAAAGGAAACAGACAGTTTCCAAAGAAATGATAAAAATGGCTATATTATAGCTATGAGCGGCGGAGTTGACAGCTCCGTCGCAGTTTTTCTGCTGCAAAAAAGGGGAGTTCCCCTTGAGGGCATATCCCTTAGACTTACTGAGGAATTTCAAGACAGTGATGCAAAAGCTGCGGCAAATATTTTGGGAATCCCCCATGAAACCTTAGATTTAAGAAATTACTTTTGTGATAAAATAATAAATAATTTTATTAGTGAATATGAGGCAGGAAGAACCCCTAATCCGTGTATTACCTGTAATAAATATGTGAAATTTAAAGAACTTCTGGTGATTGCAGAAAAAAAGGGTTACCACGGTGTAGCCACAGGCCACTATGCCAGGATAGTTAAGGATTTAAATACCGGAAAGCTGTTGCTTAAAAAGGCAAAAAATATATCCAAGGATCAAAGCTATGTGTTGTATAATTTATCTCAGGCGGACTTAGCCAGAGTGTTCTTTCCTTTGGGAGAGCTTACCAAAGAGGAGGTCAGAAAAATTGCCAGAGATATCAATTTGGGCAACGCAGAAAAATCCGACAGTCAGGATATTTGTTTTATTCCCGATGGAGATTATGTAGATTTTATCAAAAAATATAAAAATACTTCCTATCCTGCCGGTGATATTATAGATACAAAGGGGAATGTGCTGGGACAGCACAAGGGCGCCATTTGCTATACTCTTGGACAGAGGAAGGGTCTGGGGATAGCAGTGGGGAAACCTATTTTTGTATGTGATAAGGATATGAGATCAAATACAATTACCGTGGGTGATGAAAGAAAGCTTTTTAAAGAGGAAGTTTATGTAAAGGATTTAAACTGGATAGCTATAGATAAGTGTACAGAACCGTTTAAAGCCATGGCAAAACTACGCTATAGCCAAAAAGAGGCAGAAGTAATTGTATATCCTGTCGATGAAGATAAAATTAAACTTGTATTTAATAATCCCCAAAGAGCACCTGCTCCGGGTCAGGCTGCCGTGATATATCAAAATGATATTGTAGTGGGAGGAGGAACTATAATCTAATGAGCTTTGTTCATCTGCATACCCATACTCAATATAGCCTGCTGGACGGTTCCAACCGTATTAGTGAGTATGTAAAGTGTGTTAAAAATATGGGAATGAATGCTGCCGCCATAACGGATCATGGGGCAATGTTCGGTGTAATTGAATTTTATAAAGAGGCAAAAAAAGCGGGTATTAACCCGGTAATAGGCTGTGAGGTATATGTATCTCCCGGTTCAAGATTTGACAGGGAAAAAGCCGTCGGTGAGGATAAATATTATCACTTAATACTTTTGGCGGAAAATAACGAGGGATATGATAATCTTAAAAATATAGTTTCCATTGGATATATAGATGGATTTTATTATCGACCCAGGGTGGATTATGAAACCTTAGAGAAATACAGAGAGGGAATTATTTGCCTTTCAGCCTGTTTGGCAGGACAGGTTCCAAGACTTTTAGCTGAGGGAAATTATGATGAAGCAAAGAAAGTTGCTTTAAAATACAGGGATTGTTTTGGAAAAGACAATTATTTTCTGGAAATGCAGGATCATGGTATTCCTATGCAGCAAAATGTTAACACGTACTTAATGAAGTTAAGTAAGGAAACAGGTATTCCTCTGGTAGTTACCAACGATTGTCATTATACCTACGCAGGAGACGCAGAAAGTCATGATGTATTGCTTTGTATACAAACAGGCAAGGTAATAAGTGATGAGAATAGAATGAGGTATGAGGGCGGACAGTTTTATGTTAAAAGTCAGGAGGAAATGAGTGCACTTTTCCCCTTTGCCAAGGACGCTCTTTATAATACGCAGAAGATTGCTGACAGATGTCATGTGGAAATAGAGTTTGGAAATAGAAAGCTTCCTAAATTCCAAGTGCCTGAGGGCTATGATTCTGCCTCCTACCTTAGAAAGATATGTGAAGAGGGTCTTAGAAAAAGATATGAGGATAAACGGGATAAGGATTGGGAAGAAATTAAATCTAAGCTTGATTTTGAACTAGAAACTATCAATTCTATGGGGTTCAACGATTATTTTCTGATTGTTTGGGACTTTATTAATTATGCCAAAACAAAGGATATTCCTGTGGGACCGGGGCGTGGCTCTGCAGCAGGCAGTCTGGTGGCATACTCTACAGGAATTACAGATATAGACCCGGAAAGATTTAGCTTACTGTTTGAAAGATTTTTAAACCCGGAGCGTGTTTCCATGCCGGACATAGATATAGATTTTTGCATTAACAGACGCGGAATGATAATTGACTATGTAGTGAATAAATATGGCAAAGACTGCGTATCCCAGATAATTACCATGGGTACCCTAAAGGCAAGAAATGCTATCAGGGATGTGGGGCGAGCTATGGATATGCCCTATGCCTTTGTATCGAATATCGCCAATATGATTCCTAAGGAATTAAACATTACCATTAAAAAGGCATTGGAGAAAAATCCGGATTTTAATAAGCTTTATAGGGAAAATGATGATATACATAAGCTTATAGATACTGCACTGCAGCTTGAGGGGCTGCCAAGGAATGCAGGCACTCATGCTGCCGGCGTGGTTATTACACAAAATCCTATAGTGGAATATGTACCATTGGCTAGAGTAGGGGATAAAAAGGGTGATGAAAGGGCATTGGTAACCCAATTTGAAAAGGATACAGTTGAGGAATTGGGATTGCTTAAAATGGACTTTTTAGGTCTTAGGAACCTCACTATTATTGATGACACCAGGAAAATAATACAAAAAACAACCGGAGAGGATATAGATTTACTTAATATTCCTGAGAATGATGATGCAGTATTTACACTTATATCCAGCGGGAAGACAGAGGGGGTATTCCAGTTGGAAAGTCCAGGAATGATGAACTTTATGAAGGAGCTTCGTCCGGAAAGTATAGAGGATATTATTGCAGGAATTGCTTTGTACCGTCCCGGCCCCATGCAGTTTATCCCCCAGTATATAAGAGGTAAGAGGGATAAAAGCAAGATTATATACGAGTGCAGTCGGTTGGAGCCTATCCTTTCTGCCACCTATGGCTGTATAGTATATCAGGAACAGGTTATGCAGATAGTTAGGGATTTGGCAGGCTATTCTCTAGGGAGAAGCGATATACTGAGGCGTGCCATGTCTAAGAAAAAGGCAGATGTAATGGCAAGGGAAAGGGATATATTTGTTAATGGGGATCCTGATACCGGAGTCATTGGCTGTGTTAACAATGGAATAAGTAAGGAAATTGCCAACAGTATATTTGATAAAATGCTGGACTTTGCAGAATATGCCTTTAACAAATCTCATGCTGCAAGCTATGCAATGATAACCTACCAGACAGCCTATCTTAAGCTGTATTATCCACTGGAATTTTTTGCCGCATTGTTGACTTCAGTGCTTAACAATACGGAGGATGTGGCGAAATATATAGCCTGTGCAAGGGATATGAATATTAAAATTATGCCGCCGGATATTAATTCCTCAGAGGGATCTTTTACGGTTAAAAATGGCTGTATTTATTACGGAATGTATGCAGTTAAAAGTGTTGGCGCCTCTGTAATTGACTCTATTATCACTGATAGGACAGCAAATGGAAGCTTTAAAAGCCTGGATGATTTTATAGAGCGAATACTGCGCCTAAAGAAAAACGGTGAAAGCGGCAAAATCACTGGAGTAGTCAATAAAAGGTCAATTGAGGCTTTGATTTTGGCTGGAGCATTGGATTGCTTAGAGGGAAATAGACGACAAAAGATTTTAATTTATGAAAAGCTTATGGACTCTGTTTCCAAAAGAATAAAGGATGATATTTCAGGACAGATTTCGTTGTTCGATTTTGCAAAGGATACAAAGGCATTAAGTATTCCGATGCCAAATGTTAAAGAGTTTGACAAGCAGGAGCTTTTAAAAAATGAAAAAAAAGTTATGGGGATATATGTAAGCGGACACCCCCTGGATGAATATAGAAATATTATTAAAAGCAAGGTGACTGCCACTAGTGATATGTTTAAGGATAGAGGGCTTGAGGACAGCGCTGAGGAAACTATAGAGGAAATGAATTTCCTTAGTGAAAGAGCCGTTTATACCATTGGCGGTATAATTAATGCAGTAAATATTAAATATACTAAAAATAACCAGCCTATGGCATTTTTAACCCTTGAGGACTTAAATGG
The DNA here is from genome assembly GCA_041776485.1 of Lachnospiraceae bacterium. Lineage (GTDB taxonomy): Bacteria > Bacillota > Clostridia > Lachnospirales > Lachnospiraceae > JBHBQE01. The sequence continues at coordinate 88,925 of JBHBQE010000021.1, forward strand.
ATCGGTGGAGGTAATTGTATTTCCTAATGCCTATGAAAAATGCAGGGAACTGCTGGAGGTAGACAGAAAGGTATTGATTTCCGGGCATGCCGATATAGAAGCGGATAGAGACAGCAAGCTTATTTGTGAAAATATGGCGGATTTTGATAATCTGCCCGGGAAGCTGTGGATACAATTTCCGGACAGCAAATCCTTTGCGGATAATAAAGAGGATCTGATTCGTCAGCTTAAAGGGTATCCGGGTTTGGATACAGTGATAATTTATATAGGAGATACAAAAACCAGAAAAAAAATGGGATTTACGATAAAGGCAGATGAATACCTGGTTAAAAATTTGTCTAATCAATATGGGAATGAAAATGTGAAATTGGTTAAATGATATGGATAAAATTAAAGAAATAGAAAAGTTAATTCTAGAATTAAATAATGCCTCGGATAACTATTATAATGGCATAGAGTCTATGTCAAATATTGAATGGGATGAAAAATTTGACAGACTTAAGCAGCTTGAGGCGTCTGCCGGTATTGTACCGGAAAATTCACCCACTAAGAATGTGGGATATGAGTCTAAGGCAGGAAGCAGAGTGATATTGGAATATCCAGCCAAATCTTTGGATAAAACCAAAGATATCAACACCATGCTTTCTAAAATGCAGGGTGAAAAGGATTTGATTTTAATGTGGAAGCTGGACGGAGGTACGTTGCAGTTAACTTATAATAGAGGAAAATTATTACAGGTTGCCACCAGGGGGAATGGTGAGGTGGGGCAAAATATTACAGCTAATTCCAAAGCAATAAAGGGAATCCCTCAGGAAATAGAGTATAAGGGGAAATTAGTGTTGCGGGGTGAGGCTGTTATGAGCTACGAAGACTTTTATGGCATAAATGATACCCTGCCTGATGAGGAAAGATATGCCAATCCCAGAAATCTGGCAAATGCAACTATTTCCATGTTGGACATTGATGAAGTAAGGGGCAGAAATATATGTGTAAAGATTTTTTCTCTGGTGTATATAGATGATAATATAGATTTATTTGATAAAAGGATGAATTGGCTCAAAGAACAGGGCTTTAATACTGTGGAATGGGAGCATGTTACAGAGGCAGATTTAAAAGATAAAATCGAAAACTGGACTAAGAGGGTAAGGGAATTTTCCTATCCTGTGGATGGTCTTGTGATTGCCTCAAATAATATTGGCAAAGCGGAAACCCTGGCAGGAACGGAACATCATCCTAATCCCCTGGCAGGCTTTGCTTTCAAATGGAGGGATAAGGAAGCAAAAACTGTGCTTAGAGAAATAGAATGGTCAGCCAGCCGAACCGGACTTCTTAATCCCATTGCAGTTTTTGATACTGTGGAATTAGAAGGAACCAAGGTCAGCCGAGCCTCACTTCATAATTTTTCTTATGTATTGGATAAGCATCTTCGTATAGGTGATGAAATTACTGTATATAAGGCAAATATGATTATTCCTCAGGTGAGGGATAACCTATCGGAAAATATTTCCAAGTTTTCCAAGGCGGAGATAGAGGAAATGACACCGGTTTGTCCGGTATGCCGCCAAAGGGGGAGCCTGTATGAAATAAACGGAATTTTTACTATGCGCTGTGACAACAGCAGTTGCGCCGCAAAGATGATAGGAAAATTTGTTCATTTTTGCAGCAGGAACTCTATGGATATAGAGGGGTTGTCTGAGGCAACCATTACAAAGTTTATCAAGCTTGGATTTATTTTAAACTTTTCAGATTTATATAAATTAGACAGGCATAGGGAAAATATTATTGCTATGGAAGGATTTGGAGAGAAGTCCTTTGATAATCTGCAAAGAGCTATTAATAACAGCAAAACTAAAGACGTTGTTTCCTTTTTAACGGCGATAGGTATCCCGGGTGTGGGAAGGGGTCAGGCAAAATTAATTGCCGCCCATTTTAACGGCAGGGCAGAGGAAATAATTAAAGAAATATTTAATAAAACAGAGGCTGCCTATGACTTTACTGTTATTGACGGGATAGGAGAGGTGATTAATGCTAATATTCACAGGTTTAATGGGGATATTCTGGGTAATGTACTTGATTATCTATCATTAGGGGATATTAAGACTGCCACAAACACCTCATCTGCTATTGGAGGAAAGGTTTTTGTAATAACAGGAAGTCTTAAGGGATATGAAAATCGTAATGTACTTAAAGAGTATATAGAGTCAATGGGAGGCAAGGTGACCGGCTCTGTAACAGGTAAAACAGATTATTTAATAAATAATAATATTAATTCCGCCTCGGGTAAAAATAAAACTGCAAAGGAGCTGAATATTCCTATAATAACAGAGGATGGCTTTAATAAATTAGCGGGTAAGGTTTGAATTGAAAGATAAGGGGAAAGAGAAGAAACTAAATTATAATTTAATTTTTATATTTGTTGTTGTTTTAATTGGATTGATAATTGGAGCAATATATTTTTTAACTTCTAAAACAGGAGGGAAAGTACGGGTATCCGTTGATGGAGAGCTCTATGGAACCTATTCTCTTACAGAAAATAGAATCGTAGAAATCAAAAGTGCCTATGGTGATAATACCCTTGAAATTCGTGATGGAAAGGCAAATATGTGCAGCGGTAACTGTCCTGACGGTCTTTGCGTGAGAATGAGAGCTATTGATAAAAACGGGCAGTCTATAATATGTTTGCCCAATAAAGTAGTGGTGGATGTAATCAGCGATGAGGAAACCTCTATTGATGGTCAAACAGGGGGTGGCTATGAATAAATCAAAGGTTCTGGCTGAACTTGGGATTTTAACTGCCATTGCATTGGTTTTAAGCTTTGTTGAATCTCAAATCCCTGCTTTTTTCCCGATACCGGGGATAAAGCTTGGTCTAACTAATATCGTAGTTATAATAGCGCTTTATGATATTGATAATAAAGGGGCAGCTTTTATTAATTTTATGAGGATTATCCTGGTTTCAATGGTGGCAGGAAACAGTGTAAGCCTTATTTACAGTTTGGCAGGAGGGCTTTTAAGCCTGGTGATAATGATTATACTAAAGGAAAGTAAGAGATTTAACATTATTGCAGTCAGTATTGCCGGTGGAGTAAGCCATAATGTGGGGCAGATAATTATTGCGATGATTTTACTGAATACAAGGGAAATTGGCTGGTATTTGCTTATCCTGTGGTTTACAGGCATTGCTTCAGGTGCCTTGGTAGGATTGTTAGGGAATGAGATAATTAAGAGAATACAGGTATATGATAAAAGCAATTTTTATTGATATTGACAATACGCTTTTAAGCTTTGATGAGCATGTGAAAAGCTCTATGAAGGAGGGCTTTGAAAGGTTTGGTTATCCTGAATATGCCCCTGATATGTATAGTGTATTTAAGGGGATAAATGATGTGCTTTGGAGGGAGCTTGAGCAGAATATAATAACTCTGGAGGAGCTGAAGGCAAAGAGGTGGGATTTAATTTTTACAGCTTTAAATATAGAGGGTAACGGGGCTGAGTTTGAAGAATATTTCAGGGAACGATTGTTTTACAGCGCCCATCCGGAACCGTTTGCCATTGAAATACTTGAATATTTATATGGCAAATATCCATTATTTGTTGCCAGCAATGGACCTCTTTTGCAGCAGAAAAACCGTTTAAAAGTCGGAAAAATGAATGGTTATTTTAAGGATTTTTTTGTGTCGGATGATATAGGTTACTCTAAACCCGGCAGGGAATTTTTTGATGAGGCTTTTAGGAGAATAAGACAGAGCGGTTATGGGAATATTGCTCCTGAAGAAACTATGATAATCGGAGACTCTTTAAGTGCAGATATGCAGGGCGGCTTTGACTACGGCATGGCAACCTGCTTCTATAACAAATATGGCAAAGATGATGTTCCGGAGTTCTTAAATTATAATATAATTTCACTTAAGGAAATAAGAGAGATTTTATAGCATATAGTAATGGGAAGGATAGGTGCAAATTGAGATTTTTAATACAAAGAGTTACTAATGCAAAGGTTGAGGTAGAAAAAGGGGTTATCGGAAGTATAGATAAGGGGCTTGTGGTTTTTATCGGCATTGGAAGTGAGGATAATAGGGAAATAGCGGATAAACTTATAAAAAAGCTCATAGGTCTAAGGATATTTGAGGATGATGAGGGGAAGACAAATCTTAGCATAAATGATGTAAATGGAAAGCTGTTATTAATATCCCAGTTTACATTATATGCTAACTGTAAAAAGGGGAATCGCCCATCCTTTATTGAGGCGGGATCACCGGATATGTCAGAGGCGCTGTATAACTATATTGTCAGTCAATGCATAGCTCAAATGCCCGGCAGGGTTGAGCGTGGAAGCTTTGGAGCTGATATGGAGGTAAGTCTGCAGAATTCCGGACCCTTTACCATATTTTTGGATTCGGAGAGTATGCTTAGTAAGTAATGGGGTGGTTCTATATAAAGGGTTTATGTGAAAAGAAAGTAGTGGTGTAAATGAACCTGCAAAAGCCTATATTAACGTTGGATGAGCAAATTGTACATTTAAAGGAAAAGGGAGTTCTTTTCAATATAGTAGATGAAAATTATGCCAGAGAATATTTATTGAATAATAATAATTATTTTAAGCTGACTGCTTATAGAAAGAATTATGATAAGCATACATCAGGAGAGAAAAATGGGAAATATATTAATTTGGAGTTTGCCTATCTGGTAGATATTTCTGTTATAGATATGATTATGCGATATGAAATAGTACATATGGCATTAGATATTGAGCATCATGTAAAACTTCAAATTTTGAGAAAGATGTATGATTACGGAGAGAATGGATACAGTATAGTGCAAGATTATATTGACTCCTTGAATGAAACTCAAAAAAATATTTTTGAAAATGAGATTGAAAGAAATAGGGAAAATATTTACTGTGGGGATATCATACAAAAATATAATAATTCATATCCTGTATGGGCATTTTTAGAGATAATACCATTTGGCAGGTTAATATCATTTTACAAGTTTTGTAGTGATAGATATATGGATAGGGCTATGAAAGATAACTTTTATAGACTTTTAACCTGCAAAGAGATAAGAAATGCCTCTGCACATAGCAATTGTATACTGAATAACCTACGCTCCAATTTATCAAGCCATAATACAAATGGTGAAGTGACTAGAGAATTAGTAAAAATTAATGGGATGAATGCTAATTTTAGGAGAAACAGGATGAGTAATGCTAGAATTCAGCAAATAGTTACTTTACTTTATACACATAGAAATATGGTAATTAGTGAAGGTATTCAAGCTCATGAAAGACAGAAAATTAGTGATATAATAAGGCGTATAGGCAAGAATTATGCTTATTATAATTACAATCCGATTATTAAAGGAAGTTTTGATTTTTTGAAATTAGTTCTTGACAGTTGGTTTATGAATGCTTAGAATTGGGTTACAAAGAAAAAGTTAACCTTTTGCGGAGCGGCATTGTATGATGTTAGCTCCGTTTTTCGTCATATGAAGTAATTATTGTTTTCCACCCCTAATAAAACCCCCTTGAATAGCCAGCGAAATTTTGCTATCCTGTGAGCATACAAACAAATATAAACTGAACAGGCAATAGATAATATCTATGAAGCCGGGCTTTACAGAGCAGCAGTATGTGATATGCACATCTGTGGGACAGAAAATGTCTCATAGGTGTTTTTTTTTATCAGGAGGAATTATGAAAAAGGAAGTAAGCAATACAAGGAAAGCTATATATGTGCTTTGGGTTATAATGGGGCTTAATATTTTAGTGGCAGTGGCAAAAATTGCTGTGGGATTATTGGCTAATGCAGGGAGTATCCTTGCTGACGGGTACCATTCCCTAAGTGACAGTACCGGAAATATAGTGGGAATTGTGGGACTTTCAATAGCCGGGAGAAAGCAGGATAGCAATCACCCCTATGGTCATAAAAAATTTGAAAATATTTCCAGCCTCATAATCGGAATAATTCTCTTTGCCGTTGGAAGCAAGGTGGCTTATAACTCTGTATTAAATATTATCAATCCTAAAATACCGGAAATAGTCCCATTAAGCTTTGTAATTATGGTCATTACATTATTCATAAATATTTTTGTTGTGGTATACGAGGGAAAGCAAGGGAAAAAACTTTCCAGCGATGTGCTGATATCTGACTCAAAACATACAGGAAGTGATGTGCTGATTACCTGTGGGGTTATTATAACTATGATTTTTTTAAAGCTGGGGGCGCCGGCAGTTATTGACGGTATAGTTTCACTTATTATTTCAGCCTTTATATTTAAGGCAAGCATTGAAATCCTTATCGAGGCAATTAAGCCCTTAACCGACTCCGCCATGTTTAACAGCGAGGATATATACAATGTCGCCATGTCCTGCGAGGGGGTAATGGGCTGCCACAAAATAAGAAGCAGGGGAAGAGATGATGAGGGCTATATTGACCTGCATATACTTACAGACCCTAATATGTCAGTCAATGATGCGCATAATCTGCAGCATAGGTTGGAGAATATACTTAAAGAAAGGTTTGGTAAGGAAATATCCGCAATTATCCATGTGGAGCCTTACGAAAACAGATAGTAATTAGCTGAAACTTTTATACGATTTTTGATTATTTTCAAAAGCCTTTACATATTATATGTTGGATTATTCAGAGAGGTATGTTTGCTTATAGGTTGCATAAATAGGCGTTGTTAAATAAACTTAGAAAGCAGACAAAGTTAATATTAAAAATACAAATTATATTATTTTATTAATATGATTTGATAATGTTATCAAAGTAATTTTACTATTGATAATTTTGATATTAGATATAATAGGTGGTGATTTTATAAAATTTACATTGCTGGACATTATAAAAGCCATTATAAAAATATCATGTATTATATTTAATGAGATTGAAAGGTAGCAGGCAATGAATATAGGAGAAAATATTAAAAATGCAAGGAAATCTGTTGGAATAAGACAAATCGAACTTGCAGACAAATTAGGAGTTTATCAAAAAGATATAAGCAGATGGGAAAATGGGCAAACAATACCAAATTCACTTACATTAGCAGAAATATGCAAAGCCTTAGGGGTGTCTGCAGATGAAATTTTAGAGCTTAAATAAAATAATACATAATAAATTAAATTTGAGGGTATACGTCAGTTGATTTATTGAAGTATACCCTCTTTTTTTAGACATTATCTGCTGTAAATATATTTTAAGAGTGTAACTGTAGCTTAGTAATAAGAGCATTTTTTAGAACTTTTGAATAATTAATGCCTTGCTTTTCGCATGCTGTATTTAGCCATGCAGGGATACTTAAAGTTTTCTTTACTGCCTTATCATTGTATGCACGTGCGTATTCATCAAGATTTACGCACACCATATTTACAATAACGTCCGAATCTTCTTTTTCTATGGTATCTAAAGAGGAGTTTTTTGGTGGGGTATCTCCATCACGTAAGGTGGTAAATAGATATTGCCCACAAGCCTCTTGCGCCATAGCAAATGCATCAGCTAGATTATCCCCATATGTAGCCAGATCGTTAAGATCGGGGAAAATGACAGAAAAACGTCCGTCCTCCTCCGGGTAAAAAATAGCAGGATAAATGTAATTCATATGAGTATCTCCTTTCTTTTAGGTGGCAGGTCTCACTTGAGATTAGCCTGTTTAAGTATGGAGTTGACAACCCTTTGAGGAATGTCACCTCAATGGTTTGGGATTGTTACTTTTTTCGGCTTAACTGGATGTTTATATCGGTGATGTGAACCTCTCACATCTACAAGAACTCAGCCGTCATCAAGGATTTGTTTTTCGATTTCCCTAAATCTCATTTGTATCAGTGTTCTCCTTACAAATATACTATAATACGTATTATACGTTATTTCAAGAACAATTTTTTGCTTCTCCTGAAAAGCACTTGAAAAATATGCTCAATGAGCATATAATAATACTTGTAACAGGGATTAGCAGGAAAGGAAAGCAGATATGGAGAACACAATGACAAATCTAAACCTAATCAATAGAAAATGTAATCATTCCGATTATCGCCAAGGAAAAGCAGGAGCAAATAAGCAAGCTACTAATCGATAGCGAAAATTTAAGGAGTGAAAGTAAATCTATTTTAGAAAAAGCTGTCAAATCAGTAGAAATGGCGATTGAATATGGAGAGGATAAAGCCATTGCATATTTGGATGTTTAACAATTAACACTCTTTCTTAGATTCTTGCCAAAGCCCAATTTATCCACACAATCTATAGCATTAAAGTGCACTTTAACAGTGGACTAAAATCAAAAATTATATTATAATATGCCGAAAAATCAAGACGTTTTATGGCAAAACTTTTATAAAAAAGAAGCCGCTAAAATAAAAATTCAAAAATACATGAGGAGGCAGAAAATGTATGGACAAGATAAAAAGGGGAAGGATACAATCTCTGGTGGCGAGGCGTGGCGTG
>JBHBQE010000003.1:0-22953 GCA_041776485.1 Lachnospiraceae bacterium
AATGTTAAGGATCAAAGCATAGTGCCAATTTCCATGGGTTCTGCTGTATTAAATCAAGGTATTTATACTGATATACATTAGCAAGACGATGGGAAATCATAATAATCGTTCTGTTTCCTGCCATGCGACGAATCTCACTCAAAATTGCCTCTTCGCTCTCTATGTCGATATTACTTGTAGCCTCATCAAAGATATAGATGGGAGTATCGTGCAGAATTGCCCTTGCAAGGGCAAGGCGCTGTCTTTGTCCACCCGACAGATTGGAGGCATTTTCCAGAAGCTGCGTATCCAGCCCATCCTGCTCACGAAAGAAAGAATCGAGTTGACAATCATGAAGCACCTGCCATATATGCTCTTCCTCCGGCTCCCGCATTGCCAGCGCCAGATTTTCGCGTACCGTTCCTTTAAAAAACACGCTGCCGAAACCGATGTATGTTATAGTGTCCATCAGGCTTTTTTCCGATACGGTATCCAGCAGTTTCCCATCTATCCGTATCTCACCGAAATTCGGAAACTTTCTTCCCATTAAAAGATGAGCAATCGTTGACTTGCCACTGCCGGACTTTCCTATAATTCCAATAAATCCCCGTTCCGGAATATCCATATCAATGCCACGCAATACCTCCCGCTCCCCGTCATAGGAAAAGGACACGTTTTTGAGGGAAATATCCCCGCCAGATACGGTTTCGGTCCGCTGCTTAGGTTCTTCTTCGCCTAAGAACTTAAAAATCTTGTCGCTGGCAGCCATACCGTTCATAGCTATATGAAAGTAACTGCCAAGTCTTCTCATAGGCAGGAAAAAGTCCGCCGACAGCAGAATCATAAAAACACAGCTTTCAAGGGAAATATCCCCGCCGATGAACGCTTTCGCTGCAAGGATAATTCCCAGCGCCGCCCCGCCATATGCCACAAAGTCCATGATAATAATAGAGTTTAGCTGCATTGCCAGCACTGCCATTGTCACCTTGCGAAAGTGCTCCGACTCAGCGTTCATCTGCTCGTTTTTCCATTCATCCGCTTGATAAGTTTTAAGTGTCGTCATGCCCTGCAGATTTTCGAGAAATGTGCTGCCAAGCTGTGTATACTGCCCCCAGTATTTGCTAAAGAGCTTCTTCGCAATCTTTTGAACAATCATTATGGCTCCCGGAATCAGCGGCACACAAATCAACAGTACCGCACCTACCCACCAGCTGCCTCGAAGTCCAAACAGAAAAAAGAGCGTAATTGGCGCCAAAAATGCATAGAAAAACTGCGGAACATACAGCCCGAAATAGCTCTCAAGCTGCTCCACACCCTCTACGCTCTCCTGCACCAGTTCTGCAGTGCTCACCTTATCCCGCCAGCTTCCTCCGAGTGCAATAAGCTTCCTGTATATCTTCTCTCGCAGAGTCTTTTTGACACTGCGGGATGCAAGATAACTCATTCTCGTTGCCAGCTTCGTCAAAAAAAACCGTGCGGCGATGACACACAGAATAATAAGCGCAGGAATAATAAGCTCCCGTATTGCCCAGGATTTCAGATATATTTTCTGAACCGCGCTTACAATCATATAAATCATCGCCGCATTCAGCAAAAGCTCCGCCCACTGGAAGATTATATTTCTGACGATATATCGTTTACTTTCCGGGCATATCCCCATTAACCGTTTATCAAACATATTTACTGTCCATTATTTCCTTCCTGCTCTTTTACTTCTTTACAAGCTCCTGCATATATTGGTATTTCACTTTAAAGAAGTATTCATAAGTTTTGTATCATCTATATATTCCATGATATCACCGAAGCTACAGCCCAGGACATGGCATATCCTTCCTAAGACTGCAAGATTTACCGCCTCATCACGTCTAAGCTTTGTCATAGTATTAGGAGCAATCTCAGCTGTTTTTCTAAGGTCAGCAATGCTCATTTTTTCATCAATCAGCAGCTTCCATAATCTGTTGTAAGAAACTCCCATTTTTCTCTCTTTCTAATTCGTTTTTTGTTATCTATTGCTAACTATTGTATCGCCCGTCATCAGAAAAATCAAGAGATTTTCGCATGTTTCTGCGATAATGTGAATATTTTATTGTCACTTTTCCCGCTGCTGCTGACAAAATCGGAAGCGGCATTATCAATATCCGCCCAATTTTAGACACATAAAAAGAGCTTTCAAAGAATCCATATCCTCCGAAAGCCCTTTATTTCAATCCATTTTCATACCCCAAAAACTGTATTTATCGGTATCTATTTGGGCTTTACTCAAGCTCTAAATAGCTAAGCCTTCTACAGCTTAAACTTAGATACCTCATTAACAAGTCTTTCTGCTATATCTGAGAGAGAATTGGATCTGTCAAGAAGGGTATTAATCATATCCACCTGCTGGTTGGTATTGGAAAATATCTGCTCGGTACTTGCTGCATTTTCCTGTGAAAGGGCAGAAAGATTAGTAAATACATCAAGAATTTGAGTTTTCTTATTTTTAAGGGTATCCTGTCCGTTTTTAACATCATCATTAGCCTCAGTGGAATGGGCAACCTCTGTTTGGATACCTTCAAAGTTTTCCTTTGTATCCAGTACGCTTCTTTCCTGCTCTTCTAAAATCTTATTGGTTTCAGCCATAATTTCAACTGCTGCCTGAGCATTTTGAATAAGCTCAATAACTATGGCATTTATTTCCTCTGTGGTCTTTCCTGACTGCTCAGCAAGTTTACCTATTTCCTCAGCCACGATTGCAAAACCTCTACCTGCCTCTCCTGCCCTTGCAGCTTCAATGGATGCATTAAGGGAAAGTAGGTTTGTTTCCTCAGCAATGCTTGATATCATAAGGCTTGCCTTTTCAATCTTTTCAGAGCTTTCCTTGGTTCTCTCAATAATCTCTGTAACCTTTTGCCCCAATGAATTACTCTTGGAATTAAAGTCTACAAGCTTGTCCAATATATCCGAACCGTTCTGCATGGTTCCTGCAATTCTAATATTTGCATTATCCACATCAATAATAAGATTGTCATTGTGGTCAATAATATCTGAAAGCTCAAGCATGGAAGAAGAACCGTTTTGAATATTTTCCGCATGATGGTTGGAAGCGCTGGATAATGACTCTATAGAGTTTAAGATATCCTTTGAGGTTGCCATTACTGCATTTGATTCATCTTTAAGCTCTGTGGAAGCTAAAAATATTTCCTCAGTAACCTGATTAATCCCGTTTATTACAACACGGAAATTACCAATTGTGCTGTTAAGGGACTCCTCCATTCGCCCCAATTCATCCTTTCTGGGGCGAAGCCTTAGACTCTCGTCCTCAGTTAAATTAAATTCTGCCAAACGCTTAAGCCTTAAATCAAGCATTTTAATTGGAAGCACAACATTCCTGCGTATATTTATAAGCATGAATACACTGATTAAAACAATTGCCAATATTCCACCCAGTATAAATATTTTAAGAATCAACTGAACTGAAGATAGAATATCTACATTATCAACATTAATTAAAATTTTCCACTGAGTCTCCGGAAGCGTATCATAGAAAAGCGTGTATGACTTTTTATTGGACTTGTACTCTGCAGAACCGGGTTTATCAGAACTAATGGATGAAAGTATTGCCTTTGATAAAGCAGAACCGTCAGAGCTTGCATTAGTAAGTAAAAGTCCATCCCCTACCCCTGCTAAATACATTCCATCACCAGATACAAGTATTGCATTGGAATTATATCCGGAATCTAGATTATTTGTTAAATCCTGAATAGAGGTTATATCCACATCAATGGTTATACACCCGTTAAGTGAACCGTCTTTTTTATAAATCGGATAGGCTATTGTTGTCATTACAATATTGGCAACAGTATCCTCATACACAGATGTCCATCCGCCGTCCTTTGAGGAAGTTCCCACCTGATACCACTCACTTGTCCAAATATCAAAGTCATTGGTTGTGTACTCATCACTTACAACCACCTTACCGTCGCTTTTGTAGCAATAGGGAGCGGTTTTATACATATCAGGAAAAGCATTGGGAACAAACCAGATTCCACCGCCTGCACTCTCCTCATATATACCAACCATACTTGCCATAACAGCTTCATATTTTGCTAAATCAGTTTCTCCGTCCAATTCCTCAACAGCCTTTGCAAATGCTATTGCTAAAGCTCTTTCCTTTACCAAAAGTTCATTCATTTCCTGACTGGACTGTTTGGTATTTATCTGCATAATCTTTTTAATATTTTTAATCTCCATTTTAGAAATTGTAACAAAGCCTGCTGACAGCACCGATGTGATTACAATCGTAAGAACCAGTACAACAAGAAGTGTAATTTTAATAGAAATCTTTTTCATAATTATATCCCCCCATATATAAAAAGGCTGTACCCCCCCCCCCCGAGAAAATTGGGGTGAGGGTACTATGTACTAACCTGACTATAAGGTTTATTTTAGACTTTGTCAAATACAACTTTTATTAAAAAATTTATTTTTCTTTCATTATAACGAAAACCTTCCTCTCTTTTAGCTTCTTTAATGAAATCACTTCTAAAAGCAGCTTTTCATTATATCAGAATCCATTTTATCTTTTGAAGTAATGCTTCCCACAACAAAGTAAATTATTCCGCCAAACAGCAAGCCCCATACTACAGCGTTTATCCCCCACAAAGATACCTTATAATAGCAGAATATATATACAAGTACTGCACCTATAGAGGAAGCAATCGCCGCCTCCTTTGTTCCCTTTTTGTAGAACAGCCCGCCAATGAGAGGCCAAAAGAAGCTGCATTCCATTCCGCCCATTGCAAACAGATTAAGGAAAAATATAATATCCGGAGGATTTAATGTAAATAATATAGTTATAATTCCAATTGTAAAGGTAACTGCAATGGATATTGCGGAAGAATTTTTATTGTATTTTTCTAATTTTATACTGTCCTCTTTAATTACATATGATTTCCATAAATCTCTTACAATTGTAGCTGAAGCTAAAATTAAAAGGGATGATACCGTTGACATTACCGCTGCCATTGGAGCTGCCAGAAAGATACCTGCAATGCCAACGGGCATTATGCTTTGCACGATAGATGGAATAAAATAATCAGAGGTTGGCAAATTGTTACTATCCACCAATGCACCTGCCCAGGTTCCCGCTAAATGCATTCCAACGATTACAAAGGAGCAAACAATACAGCCGATTAGCATTGCTCTATGGAGACTTTTTGTATCCTTAAAGCCCATGGCTCTCACTCCTGTCTGAGGAAGCCCAAGGGTTCCAAATCCCACCAGTACCCAAAAGGAAAGCAGAGTTCCAGGTGCATAAATTCCTGTTAAATTATCATACACACCCGGTAAATTTGTCCTAAGTCCTGCATCAATTCCCTCTATGCCATTTCCTGCACGGAGTACAAAAAACAACATTAAAAATGTACCTATACACATTATAATACCCTGTATTGTATCGGTAATTACCACGGCATTAAAACCACCAATGGCAGTATAAAGGATTACCACAACTGCAAAGCAAAGCAAAGAGCTTGTATAATTTAAGCCGGTGATTGACTCTATCAGGGTAGCTCCACCTGTAAATTGCGACACCATTTGTGCTATAAAGAATGCCACCATAAGCAAACTTGTTACTATAACCAAAACATCACTTTTATATCTTGCCTTCAGATATCCCACTATAGTAACAGTTCCTGTACGCCTTGATATTAATGCCAGCTTATTGCCAAGTACTCCCAGAGTTAAAAATGTTACAGGAATTTGTACCGCTGCAATCCATGCTTGGGCATAACCGTAGGTCATTCCTGCCGCTCCGGGGCCGGATACAAAGGAGCTTACCGAAGTATAGGTTGCCATTGTAGTCATGGCAAGGACTAAACCGTTCATTCCCCTGGATCCGATAAAATACTTGCTTTCCTTACTTTCATTGGATTTTTTATCCCTTATATATCCGTAAACAATTCCGATTACAATATTTAAGACAAAATAGCATATCATTATAGACAGCATTATTATTTGATTCTTAGACATTACCTGCTCTCCTCATCATCATATTCAAAATCAATGAATACAAATTTTAATAATATGATTACCCCCACAACAGCAATCACTATAGTCCCAAATACACTTACTGAAAACCATGCCGGCATTCCCAGAAAATATTTGCCGCTTCCATTTAAGGAAAAGGCGGTTATAATATGCCATAGTGCACAAACCAGTACCACTAAAAGGGTTGCCTTGATTTCCTTTACACATTGTTTATGCTTTTCTTCTCTTGTTAATTTTTGCATACTCCATCCTTAATTTACTTATATTAATATAAATATTCATAAAAATACCATGCTACAAATTCTGCACAGTTTATAGCATGGTAAAATCACAGCATTGTAGTATAGTGGAACTTAAATCATTCCAAGACTTACCAGCACCACAAAGATCAGCAGTAATGTATTAATACAGGTTAATACCAGTGCAACTATCAGCGGGGGTTTATTTGCCTTTTGAATATTATTCAGCAGTATCTTAAGCCTGTCTATATCATAATCTTCCTTGATAAAATCATATACATTGCGATATAGTCTGACATTTTCTGTATGAATCTTTTCCATTACAGGCTCTTTGGCTTCATCTAAAGCATTGTTAATGGAAGTATCTACTCTGTTTGCAAGTATATCAAACTGGTTTTTCATGTCCTCTAATACAGAATTAAGCACTTCCTGCTTTTTAGATAATTCCTCCTGAAGTTTGGTATTTTTACTTTCCTTTTGTCTGACTTCCTCTTCTAATCCAATTACCCTGTCCTGTCTGTCATTGATAAGAGCTTGAAGAGTTTCAGCTTTTTTCCTAAACTCATCTATTTGAATCAGCAGAGTGTCCTCCTCTATAACCTTTGTAATCGGCAAGACTAAATCACCACTATTATCTGAATCTTCTCCTGCAACCGGATTTTCCTCTAATTCTGAATTGATATCTGCCTGTGTGTTTGAAAAAAGTTTCATAAAAATACTCCTGAATTCAAAGTTAATCTGACAATAATCCCATATTATGAATATATACCAAGGGGCAATCATTGTAACATAACCACCCCTTGATAATCAATTAAAATTTAATCAGCCTTATATAAGGTAACCAATTTCTGCAATTTCTTATATTGTGCCGCCTTATCATTCTTAAGTACAGTAAAGAGTCTTTCAGCTCTCTTTGGATCAAACTTCTTAAGGGAAGCATATCTGTTTTCCCCTGAGATAAAGGTTTCAATATCCTCTGTAGGAGCCTTGGAATCAAGAATAAATGCATCCTTGCCCTCCTTTGCAAGGGTCGGATTGTAGCGGAAGTTAAACCAATATCCGGATTTAACTGCCAAGCTTTCCTCCTCCATTGCCTTATTCATACCCTTTTTAATACCGTGACTTATACATGGTGCATAGGCAATGATAATGGAAGGTCCGGGATATGCCTCAGCCTCGGCAATAGCCTTTACGCACTGGTTATAATCTGCACCCATGGAAATTTGAGCTGTATATACATAACCATAACTCATTGCTATCTCTGCTAAATCCTTTTTCTTTACTTCCTTACCTGCCGCGGCAAACTGAGCAATTGCGCCTGTAGGTGTAGCCTTAGAGGATTGACCTCCTGTATTGGAATATACCTCCGTATCGAATACAAATATATTTACATCCCTGTTAGAGGCTATTACATGGTCTAATCCGCCAAATCCAATATCATATGCCCAGCCATCACCACCAAATATCCACTGGGATTTCTTATTAAGATAATCCTTCTCCTTTAAAATTTCTGCAGCCTTCAGACTGCCGTCCTTTTTAAGACACTCCACAAGTTTGTCAGTTTCAGGAGCATTTAACAGAGAGCTGTTATAGGTTTCAAGCCAGGAATCAATGGCAGCAGACAGCTCGGCATTTTCTGCACCCTCCTTAAGCTCTGTTAATTCAGCCTTTAGTCTGTCTCTGATTGCAGTATGACCTAAAAGCATACCGTATCCAAACTCAGCAGCGTCTTCAAATAATGAATTGCTCCAGGCGGGACCCTGACCCTTTGCATTAATAGTATAAGGTGTGCTGGGATTTGAGTTACCCCAAATGGAGGAGCAGCCTGTTGCGTTTGCAATAAACATCCTGTCTCCAAACAGCTGGGTAACCAGCTTGGCATAAGGGGTTTCACCACAGCCTGCACAGGCTCCTGAGAACTCAAGCAATGGTTGTTTAAACTGAGATCCCTTTACAGAGTCAAGCTTAAACTTATCAACAGCCTCCTCCTTACTGGATACATTTACACCAAAGTCAAAGTATTTCTGCTGTGACATATTATCCTCGAAAGTTTCCATGGAAATACACTTTGCCGGACATACATCCACGCAGCTTCCACAGCCTAAGCAGTCCATGGATGATACTGTTATTGCAAACTGGTATCCCTCCATTCCTGTCATCTTCACCATTGGCATACCCTTAGGAGCAGATTTTGCCTCTTCATCAGTCATTACCACAGGTCTGATTGCAGCATGTGGGCATACATAGGAGCAACGGTTACACTGAGCACAGGTTTTCTCGGGAATGTTCCAAACAGGTACATCTGTGGCAACTCCACGTTTTTCATAGGCTGAGGTACCTGAAGGAGTATGTCCGTCTGCGTATTTGGAAACAACCGATACCGGAATATTGTTTCCGAGTTGAGCATTAGCCTTAATTAATACATTATTTACATAATCATTAATCTCTTCCCTGTCAGTAGACACATTTGTATACAAATCTACTTCCTCACAATCCTTCCACGACATGGGAACGTTAACCCTCTGATATGCATTGGCTCCTGCGTCAATTGCCCTGTGATTCATGGCAACCACATCATCCCCCTTGGATGAATATGATTTTGTAGCCGCCTCCTTCATGAGCCTGATAACCTCATCCTTTGGAATAAGCTCAGTCAGTGAGAAAAATGCTGACTGCAATATAGTATTAACTCTCTTTCCAAGTCCGATTTCCTTACCAAGCTTAACAGCGTCAATAATATAAAATTTAATATCATTTTCCGCTAAATATTTCTTAACCTGTCCCGGTAATTTTTCCTCTAATTCCTCCTCTGACCATTGAGTATTAAACAGGAACGTTCCGCCCGGTATCAGATCTTTGAGCATATCATACTTATAAATATATGCGGTACAGTGACATGCAACAAAGTTGGCGCTGTTTATCAGGTAGGTGGACTTAATGGGAGTATGTCCAAACCTCAGGTGACTAATGGTAACGCCGCCTGATTTTTTGGAATCATAATCAAAGTATGCTTGAGCATACATATCTGTATTGTCACCAATAATTTTAATGGAGTTTTTATTTGCACCGACAGTACCGTCTGCACCAAGACCCCAGAATTTACAGCTTGTAGTTCCCTCTGGAGCAGTAACAGAATTATCTACTGCGTTTAATGACAGGTGAGTTACATCATCTATAATTCCAATGGTAAACCTTGGTTTTCTGGTATTGTTATATACCGCAATTATCTGAGCAGGGACAGTATCATTAGAACCTAAACCGTAACGTCCTGAGAATATCGGTGTTTTCTCAAACCTTGTGCCGCGAACTGCAGCCACAACATCAAGCCACAGAGGCTCGCCTATAGAGCCAGGCTCCTTGGTTCTGTCAAGAACTGAGATCTGCTTAACGGTTTCAGGAATAACCTCAATAAGGGAATTAATATCAAAGGGTCTATACAATCTAACTTTAATCAGACCGACTTTTTCACCCTTTTGGGTAAGGTAGTCAATTGTTTCTTCTATTGTTTCACATACAGAACCCATGGCAATAATCACATGGGTCGCATCCTTGGCTCCATAATAGTTAAATAACTTATAATCCGTACCAATAAGAGCATTAACCTTATCCATATAGCTCTTAACAATCTCAGGTAAAGCGTCATAGCCCTCATTACATGACTCTCTTGTCTGGAAAAATACATCAGGGTTTTGAGCGCTTCCCATAAGCTTTGGACGATTGGGGTTTAAGGAATTGTTTCTAAACTCCTCCACTGCTTCAAAGTCCACAAGACTCTTTAAATCCTCATAATCCCACGCTTCTATCTTTTGTATTTCATGACTGGTACGAAATCCATCAAAGAAATTTATAAACGGCAGGCGGCCTTTAATGGCTGAGCAGTGAGATACCGGTGTTAAATCCATAACCTCCTGTACACTGGAGCCGCAAAGCATTGCCACACCGGTCTGTCGACATGCATATACATCAGAATGATCGCCAAAAATATTTAATGCGTGGGTTGCCACACAACGGGCGGAAACATTAAATACACCGGGAAGTCTTTCACCTGCCACCTTATATAGGTTAGGTATCATAAGTAAAAGCCCTTGAGAAGCGGTATATGTGGTAGTTAATGCACCTGCTGCCAGGGAACCGTGAACGGCACCTGCTGCTCCTGCCTCTGACTGCATTTCCGTAATGCTCACAGTCTGACCGAAAATATTTTTCCTGCCTGCTGCAGACCACTCATCAGTTACCTCAGCCATAACTGAGGAGGGTGTAATCGGATAGATCGCGGCAACATCTGTAAATGCATATGAAGCATATGCCGCCGCATTATTACCATCCATTGTTTTCATGGCTCTTTTCATAGATTCCTCCTAATACATAAAAATACTTTTATACAATACAGTTTAATTTTATATCTTTACGGGAAAAAAGCAACCTTGTTTCTGTACACAATTTTTGCTAAACTATCTGAGTTGCAAGATATGGCAATAGTTACCTTCCTTGCAAAATAAATATAATAACGAATGGAGTAAAAAGGACAGATTATGATTCAGGCAAATAATATAACATTAAGAATCGGGAAAAAAGCTTTATTTGAGGATGTAAATATTAAATTTCTTCCGGGAAGCTGCTATGGACTTATAGGAGCTAATGGAGCTGGTAAATCTACATTTTTAAAAATTTTGTCGGGAAATCTTGAGCCTACAAGCGGTACTGTTACTATGACGCCGGGAGAAAGACTCTCTTTCCTTGAGCAGGATCAAAGCAAATATGATAATGAAAAGGTGCTTGATACCGTTATCATGGGCAATAAACGGCTTTATGATATTATGAAAGAAAAGGAAGCCATATATATGAAGGAGGACTTTTCCGATGAAGACGGCATAAAGGCCAGTGAGCTTGAGGCGGAATTCGCGGAAATGGACGGTTGGAATGCTGAAAGCGACGCTGCATTACTCTTAAATGGACTGGGAGTATTAACCGATGAACACGACAAACTTATGAGTGAACTGCCCGGTCCCTTAAAGGTTAAGGTTCTTCTGGCAAAGGCCCTCTTTGGTTCACCTGATGTATTGCTGCTGGATGAGCCTACCAACCACTTGGATTTAGAAGCTATAAACTGGCTTGAGGAATTTTTGATTAACTTTAATAATACGGTTATCGTGGTAAGTCACGACAGATATTTCCTAAATAAGATATGTACTGACACGGCTGATATTGACTACGGAAAAATCCAGTTATTTGCCGGAAATTATGACTTTTGGTATGAATCCAGCCAATTAATTCAAAAACAGAAAAAGGAAGCAAATAAGAAAAAGGAAGAGCAGATAAAGGAACTTAAGGAATTTATTGCAAGATTCTCCGCCAATGCTGCCAAATCCAAGCAGGCAACCAGCCGTAAAAAAGCCTTAGAGAAGATTGAGTTGGAGGAGATTCGTCCCAGCAGCAGGAAATATCCCTATATCATGTTCCACCCTAAAAGGGAAATCGGAAATGAAGTCCTTTCGGTGGAAGGGCTTTCCAAGAAAATAAATGGTGAGGATGTATTAAAGGATGTTACATTTACTCTCGGCCATGATGATAAGGTTGCCTTTATTGGCACAAATGAGCTGGCAAAAAGTACCCTGTTTTCTATTTTGGCAGGAGAAATGGAGCCTGATTCTGGCACATATAAATGGGGCGTTACAACCTTCCAATCCTATTTCCCCAAGGACAACGGAAAGATTTTTGATACCGGTGAAACCATTGCAGAATGGCTTACAGCTTACTCTGAAAACAAAGACCAAACCTATGTGAGAGGATTTCTTGGAAGAATGCTGTTTGCCGGTGAAGACGGTGTTAAGAAAATGAAGGTTCTTTCCGGAGGGGAAAGGGTTCGTGTACTCCTGTCCCGTATGATGATAGAGGAGAGCAATTGTTTGATTTTCGATGAGCCTACAGATCATTTAGATATGGAGGCTATTACTGCCCTTAATCAGGGAATGATTAAATTCCCGGGAGTAATTTTATTTTCCTCAAGGGATCACCAAATTGTGGAAAGTACAGCCAATAGAATAATTGAATTTTTACCTGACGGAAATTATATTGATAAAACAACAACATTTGACGAATATATGGAAAGTGATGAAATGGCAAGGAAACGTCAGGTATATTCCATGTCTGAATCAGACAGTGAGGATAATTAAATGAAGTTCCATGAAATTTAACGGAAATTTTTTCTTGCCAAACCCCCTGTATTGAATTACTATTAGATTGTTATATTATAGTTAATTTGGAGAGGAGTATATTATGGATATGAATCAAAATCAAGGCTATCAGGCACCCCCTAGTCAGCCAACAAATCAGTATGAGCCAATGACACTGGGACAGTGGATGATTACTATGCTTATAATGTGTATTCCAGTCGTTGGTATAATAATGCTGTTTGTTTGGGCATTTTCCGGTAATGTAAATCCCAGCAAAAAGACCTATGCTCAGGCCGCTTTAATATGGTCAGTAATAATAACCATTCTTTCCTTTGCATTGTCAACTGTAATTTTTTCGATGTTGGCAACACTATTGAGCGGTTACACACTTTAAATATATCTAGTTTTTAAAACTGTGGATGGGGGCAGGTATCCTGCCTCCTCTTTTTATAAGTCTTTTGCAGCTTCCGTTTTTTACTGCTATAATTGGCGCATTCCCCAATAGACCGCCAAAATCCACACTATCTCCCACTGTTTTTCCGATAATGGGCAGTATCCTTACTGCAGTAGTTTTGGAATTTACCATACCTATTGCCATTTCATCTGCTATAATTCCGGAAATTATATCATTTCCTGTATCCCCCGGAATCGCTATCATATCAAGTCCTACAGAGCATACACAGGTCATGGCTTCCAGCTTTTCTATACAAAGGGTTCCTGAATTTGCGGCAGCAATCATTCCTGCATCCTCACTTACCGGAATAAAGGCTCCCGAAAGTCCTCCCACAAAGCTTGACGCCATAATCCCACCCTTTTTTACCTGATCGTTTAATAGGGCAAGAGCCGCTGTAGTACCGGGGATTCCTGTTTGACTAAGTCCAATTTCCTCCAATATATCCGATACACTGTCACCTATTGCAGGAGTCGGAGCGAGGGATAAATCAATAATACCAAATGGAATATTAAGCTTTCTTGAAGCTTCCCGTGCCACCAATTGTCCTACCCTTGTTATTTTAAAGGCAGTTTTTTTAATAGTTTCGCAAAGCTCCTCAAAATCGGCATAGGGCACTCTCTTTAAAGCGTCCCTTACAACTCCAGGACCGCTTACTCCCACATGGAGAGCTGTATCTGCCCCCGTTATACCATGGAAAGCACCAGCCATAAAGGGGTTATCATCCACCGGGTTGGAAAAGACAACAAGCTTTGCTGCACCTATACAGTCTCTATCCTTTGTTTTAACGGCAGTTTCCTTAATTATATTCCCCATAAGCCTTACTGCGTCCATATTTATACCTGCCTTTGTGGAGGCAAGGGAAACACTGGAGCAAACATAGTCGGTTTCTGAAAGTGCCGCCGGAATAGAATTAATTAAATGTAAATCTGCCTGGGTGGTTCCTGATTGAGCCAGGGCTGTATATCCCCCAAGAAAATCAATACCAATAGCTTTCGCTGCCTTATCCAGTGTTTTAGCAATTTTTATGAAATCCTCCGGATTTTTACATGCACTTGCTCCCACAAGAGATATCGGAGTTACGGAAACCCTTTTATTAACTATAGGAAGAAGAAAATCCCTTTCTATTTCCTCTCCGGTTTTGGTAAGGTTTGCTCCCAGTCTCGTAATCTTTTCGTATATATTATCGCAGCACCTGTCTAAATTATCACTTATACAGTCTAAAAGAGAAATCCCAAGAGTAATTGTCCTTACATCCAGGTTCTCCTGAGCTATCATATTATTAGTTTCGTTTACTTCATATAAATTTATCATAATATCCTACAATCTGTGCATACTGGTAAATATTTCTTCCCTTTGACAGTTTATCTGCACTGCCATTTTATCTCCAAGTAATGTAAGTCCCTCCTGAATAACACTAAAATCCTTTTGACAATCACTAAAATCAGATATCATCATCATATTGAAGTATCCATCGACTATAGTTTGATTTATATTTAATATATTGGCATTTTCATCTGCCAAAAAACCGCATACTCCTGCGATTATTCCCGGATGATCTCTCCCCACCACCGTTATTACCACCTTATTCATGATTCCGTCCTTTCATATTTATCCTTATTATTTATGTGCTTGTAAAACTCTTTGAACGCCGCATAAATTTAAATTTATCTCTTCCTAATCTTCCCAACTTATTGACCTAAAGGTCAATAAGTATCCCTCGCTCAAAGAGCTCGGTCAATTATATATAAAATATATCACTTACATTTTTTCTGGGGGCAACATAAATCGGGAAATCCTTTGCCCTGTATTTATTATCTGCTATCGTTATTTCCAAATAAACAGACTCCAATGCCAGCTTATCATAATTATTTTCAGCAGATAAATGTGCCAGTACAATCCATTTTAATCTGTCATGAAGAATTTTGGACAGCAATATTCCGCAGTCCTCATTAGACAGGTGCCCTAAATCACTTGCTATACGCCTTTTAAGCTGATAGGGATATATCCCTGTTTCAAGCATTCTAATATCATGATTTGCCTCTAATACTATAGCATCAAGATTTGAAATTGCATTTATTATATTTTCATCAAAGCAGCCTATATCTGTAACTATTCCAAGGCTTCCGTTATCATCTTTAAATTTGTATGCTACAGGTTCTACAGCGTCATGAGTAATCGGAAAAGACTCTATCCTGATATCCCCTATATTGAATTCATCAGATTGACCTATAGGTACAAAAAGCTCCTTATCAATTGCACCCAAACAGGAATTATTGCTAAGCTGTCCTATTGTTTTGGAAGTTGCATAAATGGGAATTTTATATCTTCTGGCAAGCACCCCCAGACAAGCCACATGGTCCCTGTGCTCATGGGTAATAAGTATCCCGTCTATATCCTCTATATCAATATCATGTACCTCTAAAGACTCCTTAACACCCTTTCCTGAAATCCCGGCATCCAGTAATAGCTTTGTATTCCCGCTGCCAATATAGGCACAGTTTCCGGAGGAACCGCTGCCTATACTAAAATACTCCATTGCCGAGTTCTTCCCAGTAAAGCTCTATTTTATCACCATGGTGGAGTACGTCTGCAAAACTGCATATTTCACCGTTTTTCTTTGTAATCACCTTTTTACCCCTGCTGTTTTCTGAGCTGGTATCAAATTCATAATAATTATATATATCCACAAAAATGTATTCTTTTTTCCCGGACAGCTTAATCTCTGTATCATTTACGGTAACCATTATCTCAAGTGTTTGTTCCTCTCCGTTATCATCAGAGATTTTATCAAATATCTTATCCTTAATGCCGGATTTCCTTTCCTTATCCGCTAATCTCTTTCTGTTGGCAGCCTCTATTTCCTCTCTGGCATAGTCGGAAAGACCTGACAAATCCACTTCCTTTTCACTGTCATCAGGCATACTTTCCCCACTGTCCGGAATAATTTGAGCCAATTTATCAATTGTCCACTCTACAGTAAAGTTTTCATAGATTATACTATCCATAGTGGCAGGTCTGTTATTTACAAGAATTTCATAATTTTCATTAATTACAATATCCATAAACTCTGCCAACTGCCTAAGGGTGTAGAAAGCTCGTGTTTCTATATCATCGCCGTCGGCAATTTCATAATCCGCCGTGGCAAGATTACCATTTACTTCCACAAATCTTGGCGCCCTAACCTTTTTCTCATTAACCGTAAAATTAACATATCCCGTATCAGAGAACTCCTCAAGATTTTCTATTCTAAGGCTGGCACGTTCTCCCTTTGTGGAACGCTCAATTTTTATTTCACTGTTTGGAAGCAGATTATCATTTAATCCAACCTCTCTGCCATTCATATACACTTTGGCAGATTCTCCGACCTCTCCCCTTTCCATTCTTTTTACACCGTTTACCGTAAAGTGAATTTCCTTCCCCCGTTTGGGAAAAAGCTCCTCTGTGGAAAAGCCAGCCGCTAAAGCGGCATCCATTATTTTAAGGTATCCGTTATCATACAGCTTTAATATTTCTCCATTAAATCTTATCATTATAAAGCTGTTTCTTTGTTTAAAGTAATTTAGGCAAATTCCAATGGGGGTAACAAGTAAGGAATCCTTTTTAACCTCCAGATTGTCAAACTCAATATTTCTCATCACGTCCTCACCCCTAAGGGCAACACGCTCCTCTATAATATTAAGCTTTTTGGATATTTTCTCACAAAATCCTACGGCTTTACCGCCGCCTCCAACTACAAAAACTGCCGCTACGGATTTACCGCCGTTTAATTCCTTTATTTTTTCCGCAATATCTGTAGTTATATTTTCAATTACCTCATCACAGGTATCCCATACCTCCTTAGCTGTGGTACTATGGGTTAGTCCCATAATGTCCTCATAGGTAATATTATCCATTTCCGTGGCATCTTTTTTAAGCTTTTCTGCATTTGCAAAATCAACTAAATAACTTTTAACCAATGCCTCGGTAAGCTCATCTCCTGCATAGGGAATCATACCGTATGCAATAATTGCTCCATCATCGGTAATACAGATATCGCTGGTACCTGCCCCAACATCCACCAGAGCAATATTTAGCATTCTAAAGGTTTCCGGGATTGCCACATTGATTGCCGCAATAGGCTCCAGGGTAAGATTTGCCACATTAAGCCCCACTCGCTCCACGGCGGAATAAAGCCCATCCACCACATCCTCAGGCAGAAAAGTGACAATAATATCCTCTTCGATTTTTTCCGCCTTATGTCCTTCCAGTGAGGTAAAGTCCTCACCGTTTAAATAATAGTGCATTACCGTATAGCCCACACAGTAAAACTTAAAGTCCTTATTTTGCTCTGCAAGCTCACTATGAGCCTTATCTACCCCCAATAAGTCCAGAGTGTATAAATCCTCACCGGTTACAATTGACTCCTGTTCATATTCATATTCCACATGAGTAGTTACTGTCTTTAATACACGTCCTGCGGCAGCTATACATACATTTTTAAGCTCATGAGAGGTGATTTCTTCAAGCTCCTCTTTAACCTCAGAAACAACCTTTGACACCATTTCAATATTATGTATCTGTCCGTCAATCATGGATCGGCTTTTATGCTCTCTTATAACCTGTGCCAGAACATGAAATGTTTCCTCCTGCATATAACCTACGGTACCTACAACATTTCTTGTTCCGATATCTAAACCAAAAACATATTCTCTTTCAGACATCTTTTCTCCTTAACCCATACTCTAAATTTAAAATATTGTCTATTTGCCTATAGGTGTTTTCAGTATCACCGTTATTGTCTATGGTAAATTTACATCTTTTTTGGAATATAGCCTCATTAAGCTGATTATCCATTATAGCTGCTATCTTATCAGCACTGTATCCCCTTGTAACCTTAAGCCTTTCTTCCCTGATTTTTCTGTCGGAATGTACGTATATACAGTCAAATAAACTGTCATATTCCTCCTCCAGTAGCAGAGCCGCCTCAACAATCAGTCCGTCATAGTTATCTGTATTATAGCTGTCCGTCATTTCCCTTTGTACTATGTTTTTTACATAGGGATGAACAATTTTATTTACAAGCCTAAGCTTCTCTTTATTATTAAATATTATGTCAGCAAGCCTATCCTTATTAATAATTCCATGTTTATCATATATTTTATAACTAATTAATTCTCGATTTAATTTATCTCTTATTTCTTCATCCTCTTCAATCCCACTTTTGGCAATATTATCACAGCAAATTAATTTTACATTATATTTTGTGTTAATATACTGCAATACTAAGGATTTACCCGTTCCAACTCCACCTGTAATTCCCAGCGTAATCATGGTAAAGTAAGTCCTATTTTCTTTTTAACCTTTACGAGAGTCTTATTGGATACGGTTCTCGCCCTTTCGTCATTTGTGCGAATACATTTATCTAAATATTCTTTATCACCTATTATTTCATGGTATTTTTTATGAATCGGGGTCAAATAATCCGCCACAGCCTCTCCCACTGCCAGCTTAAAATCACCATAGCCCTTTCCGTCAAATTCTCTTTCTATCTCTTCATGGGATTTTCCGTTTATACAGGAATAAATTTCCATAAGATTTGCAATTCCTGGCTTATCCTGTGAATATCTGACACAGGCGTCGGAGTCCGTAACTGCCTTTTTAAACTTTCTGATAATGGTATCTCTATCATCTAATAACAATATTGCAGCATTAATATTTTCATCAGATTTAGACATCTTCTTTTCAGGATCGGCAAGGGACATAATCTTTGCTCCGGACCTAAAATAAGGCTTTGGTACAGTAAATACCTCTCCATACAGATTATTAAAACGTTCCGCAATATCCCTTGTTATTTCCAAATGTTGCTTTTGATCCATTCCCACAGGAACTAAATCAGCCTGAAACAACAATATATCAGCTGCCATTAACACAGGGTAGGTAAACAATCCTGCATTCACATTGTCGGCATGCTTTTGGGATTTGTCCTTAAACTGGGTCATGCGGTTTAATTCCCCCATATAGGTAAAACAATTCAATATCCAGGCAAGCTCCGCATGATTACTTACATGGGACTGGAAATATATTGTGCTTTTTTCCGGGTCAAGGCCTGCCGCAATATAAAGAGCATAAAGGCTGTAGGCATTTTTCTTAAATTCATTCCTATCCTGCCTTACCGTTAGGGAATGCATATCCATAACCCCGTAAAAGCACTCGTACTCCTTATATAATTCCACCCAATTTTTAAGGGCGCCTAAATAATTTCCAAGAGTTATTGTCCCGGTGGCTTGCATGCCACTATACAAAGTCTTCATAGCCTTTTCCATAGTCACTTCCTTTTCTTGTTAATATGTTTTCTTTAATATATTTTAATGTATATTCCTCCCCCCGCTCAGCCAGAAGAGTAAGCATTTTTTCCAATAATTCAGCCGTATCCGGGTGCATAATATTAAAGGCTCTGCCCCTTAAATAATATTCCAGCGCCGCCCTGTTTGTATAGGATTCGCCCATATAATTTCTACAGGCGCAGACCCTGTCCACAAACATTTCCACCACATATTTTATAGGCATTTTCATTCCCTCTATGGGATATTTTGCATTCCTGTCACTGGAATAATCCAGCCAATATTCCAAGTGGTGCTTATTCACTCCCTTATGGTGGAGCCAGGCAAGGGACAGACCTGTAGCTCTTCGCTCACCGTTATTGGGACTTTCAACTCCTGTCCAATATTTAACTCCTGTCATAAATTCTATTGGAGAATATTTGGACAGGTCGTGTAACAAGCCCTGTTTATACATTCCCAGTCTAAAGCAATAGCCCATAACCAGGTGTCTGTGTTTTGTAATTGTTTTAAAATGTTGCCAAGCCTTGAACATAATTAATTATTGCAAATAGAGCCAAATGTATAGGATAGACTCCATAAAATATTATCTTTAAATTTAAGCCACGGCTTCCATTATAAAAATAAACAGGTATCAGTGCAAGAACTGCGAAGAACTGTATATCATTAAAATAACAAAAACCGTGCGATATACCTATACCGTTTAATACGGCAAATAAAATGATTAAAAGTTTCTTTTTAGGTTTGCTGTCGGCTTCATGGAGAAAATAAAATATAAGTATGATACATATTCCTAATATACCGTAATCAGCATATAGGAAATGTGCCAATACCATTCCTATTATGGATACAGGAAATACCATATATATTTTTTTTTCATCAATAAATCTATCTGTATAATACACACAAATCAACCCAATTGTTAAAGTTAAAAAAATATTTTGATTATGCGGATATACAAGATTGTTATAAAATGCTGCATTATACGGAATTTCCGATATTATAAAAAAAATCAGCAGCCTGCCAATATATTTTTTTATGTCTCTAGTGTGAAAAAAGCCCTCCACCAGTAAAAAGGCAAAAATCGGAAATGCAAGCCTCCCTATTAATCTTAAAAATATAATATCTGGGAAAAATAATGCACCTAAATGGTCTATAATCATTGAAGTCATCGCCAAAATTTTAAGAGCAGAACTACTCATATCTGGCCTCCATAATTGTAATACTCCCCTCAGGTACTGCTATTTCGGCTTTCGTATAAATTATGCCCCCTGCTTCAAATTCAAAGCTTTGGGAATTACCTATTAAAAACCATGATTTCTTTGGAATAGCAGGAAGTGTAAAACTTTCCCTGCTGGAATAAAAATTAAATAAAATAAGTATATCATTCTCCTGATTAGCATAATTTCCATTGAAAAGCATAGCCATAGCCTTTTTATTGTCCTGAAAACTAAATGCCCAAGGCTCCTTTCCATGTAAGGATAAATCCGGCAGTCCGAGCTTTTTATAATCACTCATTTGAAAATTAATCCCTGTATGTAAAATAGGATTATTTTTCCTGAAATCAGACAGTTTTATAAAATATTCTCTTAAAAGCCTACTTTCTTTTTTCGTACTAAAATTAACCCATCCTATTTTATCGTCTCTGCAATAGGGATTATTATTTCCAAGGGCAGAATTTAGAATTTCATCTCCACTGCAAATCATTGGGGTTCCCTGGGATAACATCAGAACACAAAGGGCTGTACGAATTGCACTTAACCTGTTTCCTAAGATTGACTTATCCCTTGTAACACCTTCAACCCCATAATTAAAGCTTCTGCTGTTATTATTTCCGTCCCTATTATCCTCTCCATTATCCTCATTATGCTTATCTGAATAGGAGTATACATCATTTAATGTAAATCCGTTATGGGAAGCCACATAGTTTATTCTATTATTTTC
Organism: Lachnospiraceae bacterium; assembly: GCA_041776485.1. Classification (GTDB taxonomy): domain Bacteria; phylum Bacillota; class Clostridia; order Lachnospirales; family Lachnospiraceae; genus JBHBQE01. The sequence goes on from JBHBQE010000003.1 coordinate 21,134, forward strand.
TATCATAATATCCCTAAGCTCTGTAATGCTTCCATTAAAGTTATGCTGTAATTTTCTTAAGGGATACATAAATCTGTCATTTTCCGGTATTCCTGCTGTACTGTCGGATATTCCGGAGGTATCTTCAAAAAATAAATACTTATCAGATAAATAGGGGTCATTTGCCAGTTCAATTTCAGGTACGTTATCTCCGATAAATCTAAAGCCGTCTACATTATAGAAAAATGCCCAATGCCTTATAATATCCAATATCCTCCCTGTGGATATCACACCCGGCATATTCTTTGTAAAACAAAATTCCAATATAACCGCAATATCATTTTTATGGCAGGTATTAATAAATTCTATGGCATTCTCCACTGGATTGTCTCCGAAGTAGGAAGCCTTAGGTGCCATAAAAAACGGGGAAATATCAGAATACCCCCAATAATTCATCTTATCCTTTGGATAGATTTCGTTAAAGTCATATATCGGCATTAATTCCAGAGCATTTACACCCATTTCCTTAAGGTATTTAATATTGTGAATCACACCCCTATAATTGCCCTTTTTATTATCTGAGATATTTCTATCCATAGAATAGCCGCGAATATGTAGCTTATAAATTAAAAGTTCATTTAATAAATGTTTCTCATAATGAATTTTATTGGGTGAAACAAAATTAAATCCTGAATAAATTTCTTTATCTGCTTTTTCACCCCATATATCTCTTCCGATAACATATTGTGAAAACATATCGGGATAAGCGCCTTTATCAGAAGCCAGCTGATAACAAAAACTTCTGTCAATATCAAAAACCTCCAAAGAACATACCCTGCCCCTTTTAAATTCAGGCTTTACCTCTATTTCTTCAATAAGCTTCTTTGTGTTCACATCAAACAAAAGAATCCTGTCTTCCCCTCGAGATATAAAGGTAAATACAACACTATGTTCCTTGGTATATGCACCAAACCTTAAAAAATCACCTGATAATATTTTTCTCATAATTGATTAATTATATCACAACTGCACTCACTTACAAACCTTGAAGGATATATTTTATCTCCATTAAAGTTTTTTGATATACACAGGGTAAGCTCACTTTTTGCTCTGGTCATTGCCACATAAAACATCCGTCTTTCCTCCTCGATATCATAAGCTCCTTTAGCCGGTGTAATATCCTCTATGGCATCAAGTATAAATACTCTGTCAAATTCCAATCCTTTAGAGCCATGAAAGGTATACAGAAAAATCCTCTCATCCGACGGTTTTCTATTACAGTCATTTTTCTCATAATCCGTAAGTTCTCTTAATAATTCCCTATAACCGTTTAAATCCTTTGATAAATACAGAAGTTTGTTTAATATACCCTTATAATTATCGTAATCAATTTTTCTGCTGTCTGCATATTCCTGCAAATATCTGCCGTACCCCATGGCATTTATTATATAGGTGATCCCCGTATACGACATAAATCCCTTTAATAATCTTACATCAGAAATCAGTTTGTCTATTCGCTTATATTCCCAAGAGATCTCAGGATAGTAATCCCTCCAGATTTCCAGCCTGACAAAACTATTATTTAATCCACCTCTAAACAGCTTTCTATCAGGCTTATTCATAATTCTAATTATATCCGCTCTTTCATAGTCCCCTACAATTAATCTGATATATGAGGCAATATCCTTGGATATAAAGCTGTCTCTAAAATCCTCTGTTGGCTGATTGGAAAAATACTTAAGCTTATTTGCCAAAAGCTTTGAGGATAATATTTCTGCCTGTGTATTCTTCCTAAATAATATGCCGGCTTTATCATTTGTATTTTCCATAATATCCCGTAT
>JBHBQE010000004.1:0-165212 GCA_041776485.1 Lachnospiraceae bacterium
CTTTTCTATAAGAAGTTATCTTTAACTTTAAGGAATCTCTCTTCGTATTGTCTCATTATTCGGTTGTCAATGTGCCCTGCCCCCACTTGGGGACAGCTTTCAAATAATAACAAAATATATTTCATTCGTCAAGCACTTTTTTCATAATTATTTTTTATTTGTTAATATTTTCCTTAATCAATCTATATTGTTAAGCTTTCCATACATATTTTTACATTAAAAATCCTGCAATTAAATATCCGGCAAAAGAAATTACAGTAACTATCCCTATGTAGGGTAGTTGTGCAACTGCATAGTCTACATTATTTATTCTGCATGCTGATGCAGACATTAATGTAACATCTGAGTAAAAACATGCCTGTGCACCAAAGCAGGCAGCCGAAATTATTGCTCCTAATGTTAGGGGAATACTTGCTCCACTAGAAGCAGCCAACGGCAAAATAATAGGAGTGCATAACGCAGGAACACTCCAAATATTACCTGTTGCAAAGCAAACAACACCTATAAGGATAAATGAAATGGCAGGCAGCCATTCCGCACTCATATATGGACCTGCAATTTCAATTAAATAGTCGGGAAGTCCGATTAAATTAATTGATTCTCTGTAAAACAATGATGTGACAAGAACAACTGCTATAAAAAGCATATCCTCAAGCCCCTTATAGCACACATCACAAAACTTGCCAAGAGTCATTATTCTTGTAGGAACAAAAAGTAATAAACAAACAAATATGCCTATACCCACACCATATAAAATATCCCCTGATATTATGGTGGCTGCAATAACCACCAGCATTGGTAATGCAAAAGTCCAAAGCTGTGGTTTAATCTCCCTTACTTTCTCAGTTTCTTCACATGTACTCACACCCGCAGCTTCTCCGATTTCATCGCCCTGATTTTGAGCATTGCTGCTTATGGGCCATAATTGTCCGGTTTCTGCAACTCTTTGGTAAGCCTTTTTTATACCTCCTAACTTGGGAACGACCCCTAAAATGACAAGCAGTACAAATATGACGCACAGGAAAGGGTAAAAAAAGTATGGCATGATATTATAGTATATGCTCATTGCGCTGTCCCCTACCACAGCGGCCTCTGCCTGCTGTCCAAAAACGCCTGAAAAGAACACCACCCATGCCGATATCGGAATAATCAAGCATACAGGAGCAGAAGTCGTGTTAATTATATAACATAACATCTCCCTGGGAGTTTTATGCTCATCCGAAAGTGTAAGCACACAATTTGCCGTAACTAAAATACTAAGATAATCATCAATAAAAATAATAATTCCGCACAGCCAGGTCAAAAGCAATACCTGTTTTTCTGATTTTACATATTTTCTTGCTAGGTTACCTACTGCAAGTGCACCCTTAGACTCTCTGAGCAGCTGCACAAAGCAACCAAACAGTAAGCATATAATTACAATATAATTATTATCAGCATTCGCAGAGGATTCCAGCAATGCGTCCATCATAGGCACAAAAAAACCGGCCTTATAATATATTATGTAGCTTAATACGCCTGAAACTATAATGCTTAAAATACATTTTTTTGTAATAAATGCCAGCAAAAAGAAACTCACAACCGGAATCAAGGTTAAAATACCTAAATTAGTCCCTTCCATAATTTTTACTTCCTTTCAAGTTAAAAATTTAAATTACCCCTAATATTTCTACCTTCAGCTTTATCTCTTGCTGAAAATAATTTTTAATTTCCTTTAACCATGCTTCCTTGGGTGCACTAAACCTGTTTTGCTCACCACCCATATTTTTCTTTTTATTAATCCCCAGATTGTGATATGGCAGCAAATTTACCCTTTTTATATTTATTTCCTTATAAAACTCACCTGTTTGCCGTATAATATATTCCTTATCATTCACCCCGCTAATAAGCGGCATTCGCATTGTAATCTTATTTAATATCTCTTTATATTCTGCAAGCATTTTTAAATTATCTAAAATCAAATGATTACTAACTCCTGTAAAAGCAAGGTGAACCTTGTCATCTATAGATTTCATATCATAAAATATATCTTTGACATTTTCTTTCAATGCCATTTTCAAGAACAAATCCGAGTCCCCAAAGCCGCTTGTATCCAGGCACACATTTAAATCAAATTCCCTTAAGGCATCTATCAAATCAATTATAAATTCCGGATTGGTCAATATTTCTCCGCCGCTTAAAGTAACGCCGCCTCCTGTATTATCATAAAAATCCTTATCCTGAATTACTGCGTCAACTATCTCATCTATTGACATGGGTTTTGCCACAGGTCTTAATGCTCTTGCATAACATGCATTGGTACATAACAGACATAAATCACATCTTTTTGTATCAATTATGATTCCCGCCACAGAATCCATTATCAACGCATTGCGGGTGCATTGTTTGATACAATAACCGCATGCAATGCAGTTATTAGGGTTTTTTATCAGCTGCTGCTTATTGCTGATTAACTCAGGGTTATGACACCACTTACATTCAAGCGGACACCCTTTAAAAAATACCGTAGTCCTAATTCCCGGTCCGTCTTCTACTGAAAATCTTTGAATGCCGCCAACCAGCACTCTGTCATTACCGAAGCTCATTAAAGCTGTCTCCTGGCATCCTCTCGTGACAAATGAGCAGTTCTATATATGATGGTATCCTGAGCACTCTTATCAAGTTCAGTAAAATATGCCATATATCCGGCAACTCTCACCATTAGACCTCTGTAATTTTCCGGATTTTCCTGTGCCTTTTTCAGAGTTTCATTATCCACAACATTAATTTGTATGTGCTGACCGCCATCTTTAAAATATGTTTTAATTATCCCCTCAATGATCTGAATTCCTTTTTCGTTTTGTATACCCTTAGGGTCAAATCTTAAATTATAGAGAGCTCCTTCGTGTAATTTTTCATCCACCATGCTTGCCACTGATTTAACCGTTGCCGTCGGTCCATTTACATCTCTCCCCATCATAGGTGATGAAGCATCACAAAAAGGCTCGCCGGCTAATCTTCCGTCCGGAAGAGCACCGGTAACTGCACCGTGAGGAATATTCATAGTTTGTGAATCAATGCCAAATGAGTAGTAGCCGCCTCGGGCGTCTTGCCATTTCTGGACATTATCGGCAATAAAGTCCATCATTTCCTTGTAAATCGCATCTACATGAGGTTTGTTATTTCCATACTTTTCAGGTTTGTTTAACAACATCTGACGTAATCTTTCATTTCCTTCAAAATTATTATCACATGCTTCTATTAAATCCTCCATTGTTATATCTTTATCCTCAAATACGCACTTTTCAACTGCCGCTATAGTATCCGCCAAATTTGCAGGACCTGTAACATATAGCCCGGCTGTTGAATACTTTGCGCCTCCATGCTGCACAGATTTCCCGCTTTCCACACACCCTTTGGTAACCATAGACGCAAATATAACCGGATACTTATTCATATGTACACTCTGCATTAGATTATATCCGATCCTAACAAGGTTATAGTGATGCAGTATCTGCTTCTTTAAAGCGTCCTTAAATTCTTCAATATCCTTAAACTTTCTTGGATCTCCGGTTTCTATCCCTATAAATTCACCGGTTGACGGATTTACCCCGTTATGAAGAACCAATTCTATCATCTTCCCCATATTCACATATCCCGCATCAGGAGAACCGTCTGAAGAACCACCTCCGGGAGCAGGCTGAGTACATCCCACAATTGTCCAATCCCTAGCTTCTTCCACACTGCAGCCCCTTCCCTTCTCCATACAAATCTTAATTGCGGCATCATCACTAAAAAATCCGGGGTTGGCCTGACCCTCCTGTATCATCCTGCAGCCAAATTTAATTAGCTTTGACGGGCTGCCCTCCCAGACTCTGACAGCCATAACAGGCTGCTTGATTTGAAGTTCATCCGCCGCTTCCATACAAAGATATGAAAGATCATTAGTTGCATCCTTTCCATCAGCAGTCTGCCCCCCCACCATGAGAGTCTGCCACATGGGGTAGCCTGCAAAAGCTGTCGCATACCAGCTATCTCTGACCTCATATACTTCGCAGGTTTTTAAATACAAGCATTCTATCATTTCAAGAGCTTCTTCTCTGGTTATTGTCTTATTATCAATTACATCTTTTTTGTAAAATGGCCACATATATTGATCAAATCTGCCAAAGCCACATGCAGTAGTACATACTTCAATGTAAAAATAAACGTGCACAAACCATATAGCCTGCAAAGCCTGCTGAAATGTTTGCGGCGGATTTTGAGGAACATTTCTACAGTTTTCTGCAATGTTCATCAACTCCCGCCTTCTTCTTTTATCTTTACATTCCATTGCCAATCTTTCCGCCTCATCAGCCATTCTATTTGCATAAAGAATAAGACCTTTACATTGGATTATGCAGGCTTTCCAGAAATCAACCTTTGCCTGCTCCTCCATTGTTTGAGGAATCAGACTGTCTATATTTTTCTGACATTCATCAATATAGCCCTGTATTCCTATAGACAGAATTTTTTCATGATCACAAGTTGTTTCTCCTGAAACGCCGTTTTCAAGACCAACGCATATGATGTCCTCTTTTTCAAGCTTCTTTATATTTTCCGGCATTATTTCCTCAGATAAATCTTCCATAGCTTTCCCTTCCCAATACTTCAGGGCTTCAAGAATTGCTCTCTTATCTTCCGGTGAAATATAATAGGGATCTTTACTTCTCCTGGAGAATTCGTCAATGTCACTTATATACCATGAACTCGATTGAAACTCCGGGTGTAAATTAGCCCCCCTATATGCATTTGTAGCCGTTCCGACAATCAGCTCATCGTCAAAAATAAGTGTCGTCATATTTTCCATAATATAATTTACTACCTTGGCTCTGAAAATAGGGACAGACTCCCCTGCAAATTTTTTATATGCCTTTGTTGCCAACTCCAATCGTTCTGCTGTAATTCTTGGAATAGTATCAAAATACTTTTCTTTCATCTTCTTAATTCTGGCAGTTAACATGACTTTTCCTCCCTTCATTTTATTCATAATATTCTAAAAAAATAAATCAAACAATAATTTTGTTGCTGCCTTTTCGTACCTATATGCTCTATTTAAATTGCCCTTTTAGCAGATTAAGATTATTGCAAATTAGTTTGCTCTAAATTATAATTATATTGCTAAACAGGAGGTTTATAATGCTGCATGAAAGAACTAACTACCAGAACGGTTTTCCTCTTAATATTAAAATAGCAAAGGTTATTAAGTACCCCTTACATTACCACCAGGAGGTTGAGTTTATCTGCGTTCTGAAGGGTGAAATTAACCTAAAAATAGTTTCATCTAACTACATATTGAGAAAAGGTGATATCTTTACTATAAATGCAAACGAGATACACGGATTAACAACAGATAACGAGGACAATGCAATCGCCATAATCCAAGTCAGTAATCAATTTTTCACGCAATATTTTCCCACACTGCCAAAGGCGTGCTTTATGACCTATGGCAATCCTGATAAAGATACAAGAATATATAAATTACAGAAAATGTTGCTCCCTTTAATTCTGGATTTTGCAAAGAAAAGCTTTGATTACAAAAACACCTGCGTTTATCAAATGGTTAACCTGATTCGATACATGAATGCAAACTTTAATTTATTTGCTTTTGAAGGCAAGGATATTGTGAATTTCAAAAGTAATGATCCTGTGATTTTGTCAAGAATAAGTCATATAGTTAACCATATTTACGAGAACCATTCCGAAAAAATTACCTTAGAAGAACTCTCAAACAGGGAACATCTAAGTACCTTTTATCTTTCTCACCTTATACATGACTATATCGGAATAAGTTTTCAGGAATTCTTGTGCTTTGCAAGAGTGGAGATGTCAGAAATCCCTCTTCTTCAAACTAATAAAAAAATCAGCACAATTTCAAAAGATATTGGATTTTCCTCGACCACATACTATGAAAAATTCTTTATTAAATGGTTCGGCCACTCACCCCAAGAACATCGGGAAATCTTTGAATCCCATATCTTAGACGAAAATAATCCGCCGAAACTTGATATTATTCCCGAAAACTCTTCCGTAAACATAATCAAAGAATTTTTTATTTCAATAAACGGGCAGGAAAAAAGCGCCCATATAATAAACAATCTGCAGCAAAATATAGATATTATACCAAATTCAACTCCTATTGCTAATATAAATCCTGTGGTAGATGTTGCAATAACACATGAAGATTATCATGTACTTGGTGATCGTTTATTCGGTATATTATACGAGCTAAATACCACCAATATAATTCTTTCAACATATCCTCATGACAACAAAATCACCACGGAATTAATAACAAACAAATTAAATTTTTCAGGATATAATGTCACTTATACCGTAAACAACAGGGATCATCTATCACCTGCTTCATGGTGCGATTCCATTGTATCACCAATCAAAATTTTCCAAAAATGTTTTACATCCCAAAACAATCTCCATTGTATTCTTAGAGATCAGGGCGATTCTTGCAATATACTTAACGGGGGCCCTGGATGTTTAACATCGTGTAACATTCAAAAGCCATCTTTTCATGCCTACCGTCTGCTTCGTCATATTAGCGGAAAATTACTGTGCTGTGATAAACATTATTATGTCATAAAGAATAATTTGCGAAGTTCAGATTCCTATGTCATTGTAATTCTAAATTACAATGACAAAATGCAGAGCCTGACAAAAAATACAATCAGCACGCACGAAACAAATGATATTATTAATAACTTTATGGATGAACTGAATGTAAACTTTAATATACCCGTCTCATCCGGAATGTACTCTATAACAAAAGTTTTACTATCGAATGCCAACTCCATTTTTACCTATATGTCGCAATTGGGATTCCCCTCTGCACCGGACTTATCCAAAGATGAAATAGGTCTTCTAAACACCCAGCCTCAAACTCAAATAAACATTGAATGTATCAAAGACAACCTCCATGTCAGCTCTACTATTAACGGCGCCGGTATTGAGGTAATACTTATCAGCAAAATAAGTCCCCGTCTATAATTTTCGTTAGATATTAATCATCAACATTAAAGGTTTCAACAGTATCCTGCAGGGAATTAATGCTTGACAGCACCTCGTCCGTTTCCATTGCCACCTCATTTGAAGCATCCGTTATCTCCTGAAGATTATCATTTACCGTCAAAATCGCAGCATTCAGTTCCTGCTGACTGGCATTTATATTTCCTATGGTTTCATTGACACTTGACAGCGAAGCTGTAAGCTCCTGAGAAAAGGCTCCAAGGTCTGAAGAGTTTTCCATAAAAAAGTATGCGTCCTTCTTATATTCCGCTGCCAACTCCTCAAGAGAATCATAGTCCTTAATTACCACCTCATTCAAAAATTGCAATACGGAATTGCTTTCATGTGACAAGGTATCTACACTGCTTGTAACTTTATCTGTCAAGTCTCTTATCTTTTCGATTTCACTGGTGGTATTAGTGGATAAGGCATTTATCTCATCTGCCACAACAGCGAATCCCCGACCGGCATCTCCGGCACGGGCTGCCTCAATTGAAGCATTCAATGCCAGTAAATTCGTTTGCCTTGAAATATCATTTATTGCCTCTGAAATATTTATTATCTCAGTTATTATCTTAGTACCTTCAATAGCCTCCTGCAAATTTTTCCCGCTGTTTTTTATAACGTTTACGGCATTTGATTTATTTACAATAACCCTCTCTACCCTCTTATCAACTCTGCTTATTATATCGCTTGATTTTTCCGCCATATCCTGAGCCTTATTAGCCAACTCCTCTATTGCATTGCTGGCTTCCTGTGTTGAAGTGCTTATATTGGAAATATTATGTGTCTGGATTTCCACGCTTGCTCCTGTTTCCTCCATAGTGGCTGAAATATCTGTAATGTTTTCACTGATAGCGGAAATCCTGGTACTTGTTCCATCCATATGTTCCTGAATATTCCCGGATTCCTGTTTGGTTTTTCTTATTGTAGATAAGACCCTTTCCTCAAGCTCCCTCTTTAAATATGCAAACTCCAACACCTCATTTTTCTGCTGTCTGATATTTTCCTTTCCTATTACTTTGCATTTCACAAATTCCTTCATTTCCAGAATCGGCTTAAATTTACTGTTGATAAGCATAGAAACTAAAACTGCCATTGTACATATGGAAAAAATTATGCTAAAAATCGTGAATACTCTAAGACGATTAATCGTAGCGTATATTCTATCTGTAGGAACGGCGCAGCCTACAATCCATCCGCTGTTTTCGACGATGGATGTTGCAACCATCACTTCTTTTCCTTTATAATCCTTTATTGTAATTATTTTATCTCCCGGCTTTTCTATGATCGGCAAAAGTGCCGGATTTACATCCTTTACTGCTGTAACCCCCTCTCCTGACGGATTATAGGCTTCATTAGGATGACCTATAAAGTTTCCTGATTTATCAACAAAAAATCCAAAGGCTCCCTTTTCAAAGTCTACCTTATTGAGCAAATCACAAAGAGCTGATATTGTAACATCAATGGAAGCCACTCCTATAAGCTCATCATTTAGATAGCAAGGGGATGCCACTGCCACGCACATCTGGGAAGTACTGGTAGCCCAGTAAGGCTCCGTGACGATAGTATCCTTTTTCTCCTTTGCAGATACATACCAAGCCCTCTCTCTGGGATCATAATCAGACGGCAGATTGTCTACAGGAAGATCCGATATATATTGTCCGTTTGATTCTCTTCCATAATACAGTTCAACTAAATCATATTCCCAGTCCGTATGCTGGTCTATTACTTTTTGTATATCCTCTGTAGAAATATCCGGCTTACTCTCATCCTCACCTACAACATAATCGTCTGTTACCCCTGCCTCAGGCTTCAGGTCTGTGGATTCCTCAGCTTCAGTATGAACTTCGTCCCTTGCCGCTTCAAGATCCATCGCACCGTCCTGCGGCTCAAGAGCCATAATATTATTTGATACTCCTTCTACATACTTAATCTTTCCCTCTGTCCATGAATTAATTTTTTCCGCATATTTATCCGCCTGTACCTGAAGATTGCTTTCTGAAATGCTTTTTATATTTTTACTTGAGCGATTAAGAATAATTACATTACTCACTACCATAAGCAGACCTACAACCAACACTATTATTAATGTCAAACTGCCTCTTATAGATTTGTTGAATCTAAATTTCATAGCACCGCCTCTCCAATTCCTTTACAAAATAATAAGTTTTAATTTTACCACTTTCAAAAAATAAATCAAGAAAAGTTAGGTTTTCCTATCAAATATCATATATTTACTAATAAAGTAATTTAAGACAATAACTGCCACCTGGGCAATCAATTTGATAAGCATACTGCCAAAGCTAAGCTTTGTGATAAAAATAAAAAGCATTGCCTCCTCAAATGCAAGAGTTGCCAGTCTGCCGCCAAAAAACGAGAAAAGTTGTTTTATAAACTCTAAAAAGGAGTTTGTTGAAGCGTTAAATACCCAAATTCTATTGGTGGTAAAGGCAAACATAACGCAAATAATCCATACCCAAATATTGGCAACAAGCTCGTTCATATTTATAGCTATATGAAATAGCCAAAACAGGAATAAGCTTAGAAGAAATGCTAATCCGCCAAAAAATAAATATAAAAGCCCCTCCTTATGTTTTACATAAAAGGGGGCAAATATTCTAAGTACCGGCAGTTTCATTATCTTATCAAATATATCTTCCTTAGTCTCCTGCATAAAATCCTACTTTTCGTGATATTCCTTTTCAGTATTTACACTCCAAATATTATCCTTAGTTGTAACATTATTCATAATATTGTAAACCGCCTCAAAGGAAGTGCACATACTATGGTCAATATTATTATAACGGTGCTGTCCATTTCTTCCTACACAATACAAATTTGGAATGGTGTCTAAGTAGTTTCTTAATTCATCAATTCTATCATAGGTATCAAAGTATGCAGGATACGCCTTTTTCACCCGTTCAACCCTATAGGAAATTACCTCTTTAACATCATCAATTAAATTAAGCTCCACCATTTCCCTAATTCCCATTTGGGCAAAATCCTCATCCTCCATGGACCACATATTGTCCCCCTCGTTACAAAAATATTCAAGTCCTACCCAAACGGTGTTTTCAATATCCTTTACAAGGTATGGTGACCAGTTATTGTAAATTTGAAACCGTCCCATTTGTACAGCCTTTTCATGGACATATACCCAGTTATCCGGCACTATATTCCCAATGGTTTTTATCCCTGTTTCATTCTTAAGATGGAAATTTTTAACCAACACACCAACTGTCATATAATCCCTATATGGAAGTCCCATTGCAATATCCTCTATATCCTTCGGCACATTATTCATGCCATAAACCAAATCCTTTATAGGCATTGAGGAAATAATATAATCCGCCTCACAAGTCTCTTCTCTGCCCTCTATTACATATTTTACTCCGGTTAAATTATTTTCCTCACCTTTAATGACACCAATCACCTTTGCACTGGTTTTTATATCCCCGCCAAGCTCTCTAACCTTATCTGCCGTAATATCCCAAAGCTGTCCCGGTCCCAATTTAGGATAGCCAAACTCCTCTATTAAAGAAGTTTCTACATGTCTGTCCTTTTTATTAAAGGCTTTCCCAAACATATCCTTTAATATAGCCATTATGGAAAGACCCTTTACTCGCTGTGCACCCCATTCCGGTGAAATGTCCCTTGGATGGCGTCCCCACAAATTCTCTGTATATTTTTCAAAAAACATAGAATACAGCTTTTTGCCGAACCTGTTAATATAAAAATCCTCCAGAGAATCTTCCTTCCGCTTTACAATACAGCTCTTAAGATAGCTAAAACCAACTACTATTGTGGTACCCAATCCCATATTCTTTAAGGTTTCAAATTTAAGAGAAATTGGATAATCAAAGAATTTCCTGTTGAAAAAAATTCTGGACAAACGATTTCTTCTAAGCATAACTATGTCAGTTAATTCCGGATTTGGTCCTCCCTGTGCCGTAGTAACTTCTCTGTCAAGAATTTTATCATCATAGGGCTTTTCTCCCATGGTAGGCAACATCATTTCCCACCATTCATTGACCTTAGGCACCTTAGAAAAGAACCTGTGCCCTCCCATGTCCATTCTATTCCCCTGGTACTCTATAGTTTTGGAAATACCGCCGAAATGTTCGCTTTCCTCAAAGACAATTACTTCATATTCTTTTGACTTGCACAGCTCATATGCGGCAGTAAGTCCTGCCGGTCCTGCACCGATAATGCACACCCTTTTCATCTTCTCTCCCCTTATTTCCCCTTATTTCCTAAAGAAGCTCTGTCTAGCTCCGTGCATTTCTTCGCCCTTTAACAAATCAGAAACCGCATCCATTCTTAATCCTGCATCTATGAAATCACAGTGCTTACAAAATGGATATTTATCCCTTCCTGCCGCTATTTTTCGCCTTAAATCTGTATATTCTTCGCTTTCCCATATTTCCCTGAGGCTATGTTTTGAAATATCCCCAAGGTTTGTTACCTCGAAATTATCACAACAACACAGTCCACAGACTCCATGGGAAGTTATCCACATATCTGTAAAGGGCATAAGACATGTTTCTGTATATATCCTGGGCGTTGCCTGCTTATTAGGTGCTGAGCCTGCTCTGTTGGTAAGCACCTCCTTTAAATAACGCATTTGAATTAACACATCCAAATCCTTATATTTCTCCGAATTGCTTTTTATATGCTCATATATTTCACCTACACCCTTATGCAGCTTCATATCCAGACAATAATTATTAATGATAAGCTGATTGACATATGGTGCAATTTGATTAAGCTTTTCAATATTAAGCAAAAGTCCATTGGTGGACATAAAAATAAAAACTCCGGGAAGCTTTTCTCTGGCATACTTATGGAATTCCACAATTCTATTGTCAAGCCAAGGCTCGTTATTTCCATACAAGGTCAAATGCCCCTGATAGCCCCAATCAGCCAGCTCATCTATAATCCTCCGGTAAATATCATCAGGGATTTTAGCTAAAGGTCTTTTATCGGTATTTCTGTTAGCAGAGCAGAACTCACAGGTACTGTTGCATTTATTGATAGTTTCAACATTAACTATATTCGGCTTTGGTACCTCTTTGCAATTAAAAAAATAATTAATATATTCCCTTTGAAGCTTTGCTCTTCTTTTGAACTGAAGTGTTAAATAGGCAGAACTTGCCAGGTGGGAAACATATTTTCTGGCATTCCAGCCCAATATCCCACCAAAATTATGTATTTTAACAGGCATACCCTATACTACCTCCTAACTGCATTAAAGATAGATTTTATCAGTTTAATTTTGGTTAAGCAAGTAAAAATTCTGATTGACTTAACTCTTTGGCGCGAACGGGGCGAAGGATTGAGGATTTTTATTTTTATACGCTAATGCACAACTTTACAAGCAATCCGCTCTTTTTTGAATCTGCACCGATTTTATGAGCGTTCAATATGATTTGACAACTTACCTTTATTTTGTATAACATAGACCTTGTTAGAGTACACCTGTAAATGTGGGGATTTAAAATGCTAAAGCTTTCCAGGAATAAATCTGTAATTTTCCTTATTGTATCAGTTATAATCTTAATCAAAATTTTGTATATATTCATAGGAAACAAACTTCCGGGAAAATATTATGAGGCACAATTTACACCAAGTCTTGAAAACGCTAAAGAAATGTCCTGCAGTAATGCTATGATAGGTTTTACCCCCTCAAAAAACAATATCGACAGAATAGAGTTGGCATTTTCCGGCATTATGGAAAATGATCCCGGCAAAATCCAATTACTTATTCTGAATAAGGAGGAGCAGATACTATACTCCACAGGACTTAGTATATCGAAATTTACAGATTTTCAATGGAGGGAAATATTTGTCAATTGTCCTGTCACCCCCGGAGATACGCACTATATCTATATTGATACCAGAGAATGCCTTGCAGCACCCAACCTCCTGTTAACATCTAATGCTTCTTTTGAACATAATAGCTTAAGTATAAACGGGGAAGCTGTAGCCTTAAATCCCGCTGTTAAATATGGATATTTTATCAAGCCTGATTTGGTTGATAAAATTTTTTCTTCCATTGTATATATAATTGTATTGATGTTTTTTTATCTTCTGCTTAAAAATACGGAAATGATATATAAAACGGCATTCAAATTTTGTAAGCACATATATGAAAGCCTCGGCTTTTACGGTTCAAATATTTCTCTGCTTATATTGGAGCTTCTGCTTTGCACTATGGTTATTAACCTGTCTGGTATAGATTTTAGCTTTGGCACAAAATTAATTCTATATCTTATGTCCGTATTTGCAATCATAAAATTTAAAGACAAGATCAAGGCTGTAAATAAGCTTTTTGATAATAACGCCAAAAAATATGGATTGTTATTTACTATTTTATATGCCGGCTTTGCTTTTGTGGGGCAGCGAATTTTTATTTATCCTATAGATGGCAGCATATCCCCTGTAAAATTATTCATATTTGTAGTAGCCTGCATTTGGCTTGTGCCAATTATCTGTACGGTATTTACCCTTGCAGAACAAAATCTGCCAAAGGTATTTTCAGATACCAAAGCCCTGTCTTTCGGAAAATTTGTGACTATACATTTGATTATATTAATTGTCCCCGCACTTATAACAGTTTATGCTTTTAACCCGGGAATATGCAGCTTGGATACATATGATACTCTAAGAACTGCCCATAGTGTACAGGGTATGCTGGACTGGCATTCGGCTTTCTACTGCCTGATATTGCATTATATTTTGAAAATATGGGATTCAACATACGCCATACTATTTGTTCAATATTTTTTCTGGGTATATGTGGTGTTGGAGCTGCTGCTGTTTCTCAGAAAAAAACAAATCAAAGACAGTTTGTTGATTTTATTTTCCTGCCTTGTCGGATTAAATACTGCAAACCTGCTGCATATAACCAGTATTTGGAAGGATATTCCCTATTCTATTTCGGTTTTATGGCTGGTAATAATTTTAGCCAAGCTCTCTGTTGACACTGAATTTTATAAAAAGAAATGGTATATATATCTTGAGTTTATTGCTGCCATGGCAGGCACCATGCTATATCGCAAAAACGGAATTGTTACTTTTATTATGGTTGCCCTTATGGCAATTATATTGCTTCGCAAAAATATTAAAGTGGTAGGCTCCATTATTCTTGCCACAGCCTGTGTTGCTTTTATTTCAGGACCTGTATTTAATCACTACATGGTAACAAGCTCAGGTAATTTTGGAATGTATAATGGTTTAGGGCATGATATATTGGGTGTATATTATGCTGACGGGGATGTGTCCGGTCATACCATCAAGATGATTACCACAATGACAGACAATAATAACGGCGAGTTTAATTATGTGCCAACTTATTCCAGACCTCCATATTACAGCGATATTAACACAAAATATTTCATTATTAACTATGTCGATACCTTTATCAGAAACCCCGTTTATATGACAAAGGCAGTTATCGCCAGAGAAGATTGCATTTGGAGTATTTTCCCCGGGGAGGGATCCACCTTGAAGGTGGTTAATTACCACACTACATTTTCCGAGTGGATTGGTGATGAAACCACAGACTGGCAAGTACCGTACCCTGACAGAAAATACAGGAGCATCTATGACACCATAGCCTCAATAACTGAATTTACTGCAAAAACCCAATGGATAAATACTTTAATTTGGCGAAGCGGAATTGCTGCTTTAATGGGAATTATATCCTTTATTTATCTTATTGTAAAAAAAGTAGATAGAAGCCGTTTTATACTTATCATACCCTTGGTATCACAGATTTCGGGGCTGCTTCTTTCATGCGGCTGGTCAGACTTCAGATATTTTTGGCCTATTAATCTTATGGCAGTCGCCATAGTTTTTATCCTGCCTGTGCTGGTACAAAGGAATAATTAATTTTATTACATGATAACGCACACCATCAACTGTAAAATTTAACCGTTCTGCTGTTTGTTTTGTGCTTATACAGGGATTTTTAAGTCAAATTTATTATCATAATTCACACTTGACAAATCGTATAAATTGTGAATGTATTATATAGTTGCCGTAATTTTAAAAAGGATAAAGACATGACTGCATAGAGGATATTTTGCATTTGGCACTGTTAAAAAAGAGTGATATTCCAACTCTTTTAGTGCACAGAAACGGAATTACACAAAGAGTACCTTTTGCAAATAGTATTTATATGGCATAGCAAATGCACAAGGTCTATATCTGTCTGAAAAATGCGGATAGCTTTTCTGTTTGAGCATACAAGGAGGCTGATAAAATGAAAAGAAACTTAAAAATTTTTATAGCTTTGCAGATTGCTTTAACCTTGTCGGCTTTAATTATAATTGTTTCCTCTTTCGGATACAGTATGTATCAGGATAAACTGCCGGAAGCTTTGTATATTAAAGATGTTAAGGTAAGTATAAGCGGGGATAGCCCAAAAGATATCACATTGCCTTATAACTTCAAACACTTAAAACCCAGGACCCCCATTACCATTACAGCTCTTGTTACCCCGAACGAAAACGATATAATCTATGTCAAGACTGCATATGCACCTGCAAAAATTTATACAGATGGAGTGTTAATTTACGAGCTTGGCAAAAAAGAAACCTATCCGGCTTTTATGATTGATCCTGCTACGGAAATTTATTTGTTAAAGCCGTCCACAGACAGTAAGGAAGTCGAGTTTAAAATGGAATTTTTATCTCCCATAACTCGCAGCTCCATGACCATACATCCGCCTATTATAGCTACATTCAAATCTATATTCAACGAATTTGTCAAGGCATACAAAACGCAATTTTTATTTTCGGTTGTTCAGATCGCGGCAGGAGTGTTCCTCGCTGTTGTATCACTTATGATGATTTTTTTTGAAAAGAGAATCAGCAAAATATTCTTTTGGTTTGGTATGTTTTCGTTTATTTCAGGTCTATGGGGTTTTGGCGAGTGTAACTTTACAGCACTGATGATTAAAAATCCGACTTTGCTGTACCTGTTTGCTTTTATAGGACTGTTTACTGTTTGTATACCGCTCATACATCTGGCAATCGTGTCAATAGGTTTCAAAAACCCAAACCCTTTATACATACTCTCTTCCATTTTGACAGCCTCATCGACTGTAGCCTTAGTTCTGCAGTTTTTAGGAGTATACCCCCTTTCAAGCAGTATGTATGCTTTTCATTTTATGACAACTTGCTCTTTGTGTATTCTTTCATTTTTAACTGTATACGAGGCTATTAAAAATGATAACTTACAAGCAAAGCGCTTTGTTCTGCCGATAGCGATTTTAACCCTTGCTTCACTCATCGAAGTTATAAATTATTATTTTAAATTTACTTATAAGTTTGCATCTCTTTTTCAAGATGGAGTAATTGTTTTTATTTTGATTATGGGCTTTACCATATGTTTTTATATCAAAGACTTTGCTACCGTGCGTAAGCAAAATGAAAGGCTAGCCTTTGAACTGGGACTTATGGGAATACAGATGGATGAGCAGCGAAAATATAACGAACTGATTGCTGAAAATGAGAAAACACTAAAGAAACAAAGACACGATTTACACCACCATCTGATTGCGATAAGGGAGCTTGCTGAAAGCGGAAACGAAAAGCTAAATGATTACCTTGATACTTTAAGCAAAAATATACCCTCTGCCCATATCAGCTATTGTGAAAATAAAGCGGTAAGTGCCATACTTTCCCACTATGCTGCAATATGTAAGGCAGAAAACATAGAGTTTAATGCCAAACTTATTATACCTGAAATGACTAAAACATCTGTAAGCAGTGACCTATCAATCATTTTCGGAAATCTGCTTGAAAATGCAATTGAAGCCTGCCGCAAAATAGACAGCGATAAAAGGTTCATAAGAATAGGCAGCGATTTAAGCCATGATATGCTTGTTATCACTATGGACAACTCTTATGACGGAAATTTTCTGTCTGTAGACGGCAGATTTCGTTCTACAAAAAGAGAGGACTTCGGCATCGGTCTTTCTTCTATACAGTCCGTTGCAAGAAAGTATAATGGTGATTCAAGGTTTGAGGATAAAGACGGGTACTTCCAATCATCTGTATGTATGATAATAAGAGCATGTAACCGAATACTGTAAACACCATTATATACTTTAGCTAAAGACCGGTAAAAAACAAAAATTTGTAAACTAAAGCCTTTCAGAAAGCTGCCCTCTACAGAAAATGCACTGATAAATTTATTGTATGGGAATACTATAAATATTCTAAGAAAAATTCTACCAATTTGCCCATTATTTCGGTTTTCAAAGGGGAGCTTTTATATCCCATTTCATAACCATGCCCGTCATCTGTAGTAACAGCAATAATTTCATGGTTTTTATACGTTAGGGCACATGCTCTGGATGTATCCGGAAAAACCACCTTATCCAATGTATTGTAAAATAACAGCACCGGTTTATTCCCAAAGCCTTCCCCCTCCTTACTGGGAGTATATTCCTCCACCTCCGTAAACCAATTAGGGTACAGCTTTACGCCAAGATAAGTTGAATAACCATTCAACATGGTCTCGTTCCTTAATTTATAATACTTATCCTCACCGCCTAAAAACCTTTTAAAGCAAATCTCATCTCCCGCCGGAGCAATGAGAGCCAACGCCTTTATATCATAACCGCCAATTCCCAAATTGGCAGCTTTCATGGCAAATCTCCCCCCATAGCTTCTTCCGTATATCCCGATTCCGGATTCATCTATATTGTATTTATTAATAGCATAATCCATAATAATTTTATAGTCCCGCTCCATATCCTTTAAAGAATAGGTATCTGTTCTTTGAGAGTTTAAATCCGGCTTAATATAGGGATTCCAATCACAGCGAATAGCTGCAATCCCTGCTTTAGCCAGATATTCGGAAAGCTCCTTTGCTCCGCCGGAATTTATTGTTCCTGAAAATCCGTGGGATATGAAAACCACAGGAAGTCTCCCCTCTTTTATGGGAAGATTTACCTCTACATAGGTATAGCTGTCTCTGCTGTTTTCCAGAAAAAACTTATCAGTTTGAATTTGATAGTTGTATTTTATATCAACTGTACCGGAAGAAATGCTTAAGCTTTCTTCCTTTAAAGTATTTGCATCATCAGAGAAGCAAACAGCAAAAGCACACAGAATAAGTCCTGCTGCAAGTATTAATGCCTGATAGATTTTATCGGGGATTCTCCTCATTTTTAACTCCCTGTAGGAATTTAGTGGTTATTGGAAAATATGAAAAGCCCTCCACTAAGATATTATAAAGCTTTACCCAGAACGGTGATACAAAGCCAATTCCCGCAATCAATGCTGAGCCATAGCAGATACCATAGGTAATCCAAATATTTGAACTTGTTTTATTATATAACGGCTCCAATACCCCGCTGCTAAAGAAATAATATGCACCTGCTATTGTTGCAATCACGGTAACAGCATACAGAAAATTATTTTTATATTTTGAGAAAATAACCCCTAATATCCCAAGAATTCCCACAAATATGCAGGCAAAAAGATTAACATATAATCCAAAAAACTGAATAACATATCTAAGAGCTAAATGGAACACATAAACAGGCATAGTGTTTGAGCCCACATAGGATAAGAAGCATTTTTTTGATGGGATAATATTTATAAAAAAAACTATCCACAATGCCGCCAAAATAAACAGCATAATTCTCAGCATTGAATCCTGCCACCAGGTTACTCCAAGGGTATGATAGGACTCCCTTAAAAGATACCAGCCCACATTCTTCGGCCCCGCAAAGCAGAGCAATACCGATATACTGCTTAATACTAATCCCATAATTACCAGTATTACAGGGTGTTTCTTTAATCCCTGCAACCACAAAAGTCTCTCTTTTGAACAGTACACCCCCAGCAGGAAAAATACAAAATATGAAATTGTTCTGCCTAAAGAAAGAAAGTCACCCCACTCCTTTACATATCCCGCTACAATAAACAGCACCATGGAAAGCGGAAGAAGCCATTTAAACTTCAGCATATCCTTCAAAAAGAACCGATAGAAAAAAAGTGCGAATAAAAACCAAAGGGCAAAGGGAGGACTCAAAAAACGAAGATGTGCATTCCCAAAGAAAAACATTCTTATAAAATAATATATAAATGTAAATACAAGATAGGGCCACATAAAGGTTTTAAACGCAGTTTCTCTGGCTCTCTCCGGCTTTTTGGAAAAATATCCTGATAAAAACATAAATGCCTGCATTACAAACACATTTATGGTAATATACACAAATCCAAATAGTGATTCTCTGTAAAACCCACCACCTAAATATAGCTGAGAGTACAGATTTCCACTCATTTTAGTAAAATGAGAAACAGGAATAGAAAGCATTAACAAACCTCTAAATGTATCAAACATATAATCCCTGTCCTGTTTAGTCTGCATATCTGCTCCTTGTATAATAACTGTATTTATAATCTGAAATTATCATTACATATTTTTTAAAATCAATATTACGGGCTTTATATAGCTAATCTAAAAAATGAGGGGTTGCTGCAGGTACAGCTACCCCTCAATGCCGCAGACCGGAATCGAACCGGTACGATGTTGCCACCATGGGATTTTAAGTCCCACGCGTCTGCCAGTTCCGCCACTGCGGCACAGTCACAACATAGGTACACAGCAAATCTGTGTGATTCAATTGTAACACCTTTAGCATTTTACAAAATTTAAGGAATAATTTCAAGTACTTTATTTTCATGCTGAATATTTATACGGCAAATTATCCTTATCCGTGTTGACAACATTTGGTATATATTAATATAATTAAATTTGAGGTTTTTAATATATGTAGGGATTATGTATACTAAATTGGGTAACAAAAAAGAGAGGAGAAGCTTATGATTAATTTAAAAAGATTTTTTGCGCTTGCAATGGCAGTTTCCATGGTTGTTGGATTATCTGCCTGCGGAAAAAAGGATGAAGAACCTGTAACCTCCAGTTCCAGCGCTACGACTGCCAGTTCTTCGGCTGAAGATGGAGGCGAGGCTGAGGAAGTAGATGGAACTCCTATTTCCCTTACTACACCCATTGACTATACATTTGGTACAACTACCGTTCATTCGGAGTGGATTCAATTTGCCGCAGAGCCTTATGTTGTTGAAGATATTTTCTCACCACAGATACTTGCTGTCGGAGACTACCTTATCGTTCTTGCTGATGATACTAAACTTGGTAAATATAAAAATGACGGCGGGTCTTTGACTCTTGAGGACTCCTGGACATTAGATGAGGATTATGAAAACCTTTGCGCAGGGCCTGATGATACATTTTTCCTTTCAGGATTTATGAAACCTCTCATTCAGATGGACTTGGACGGAAATAAAATTGCCAGCTATGAAAGTACTGACAATGCAAGCGTAAACCCCGACGGAAAGAGCGGAATAGTTACATGGCCCGGAAGCACACCGGAGAAATTAACCATTTCAGACACAAGTGCATCAAGAGAACCTATCGCTGCTTTAGAGGGATATTTTGTTTCCGAATCCTGCACATCTAAGGATCATATGTTTATTATGGGAAGTGCCCCTGACAACGAAAAAAATAAAGCCTTTGTCTTAGACAAAAGCGGCAGTATAGTTCAGACTTTGGGCGGTGACGAAAGTTTGACAGACGATTCTATAGGTTCTGCAACGCATGTACTTGAAACTGATAAATATTATATTGTGCTTGATGGAAACCTGCGTAAAATTCTATTATTTGATAAAGATGGTACTTTTGCAGGAAAATTAGAAGCCGAAGATATATTTGGCACCTCTTATCCTTGGATTTGCACCGCCACAATTGCAAACGACGGTACAATTTATGTGGGGCTTACACAAGGAAGGGAAGAAGAAAACTCAAAGGATGAGCTCCTTGTATTCACACTTAGTGGATTTTAATAATTATTGCAGTATGTAATTCCTAACTAAGATGTATTTCAAACCTACTTAAATGTAATAACCCCCAAATAGTTTTGGGGGTTATTTATTATGTCATTGTCTGATATGATATATGTTTAAATGCAGAAAATACTAAATTAATTCCAGAAAGCCTTCTATTTCCTCTTTTGTACTTCCCCAGGATGTCACAAGCCTTATACATTGATGCGTCTTGGTTTCTATAGGATACGTTTCAAACATAACTTTATCGGCAAGTTCCTTTACCATATCCTTTTCAAACATAACAAAGGACATATTGGTCTGAGGCGGCATGGTAAACTCATACCCTTTCTTTTCAATTCCATCAGATAAAAGCCTGTTCATTTCTACTGCATGTGCACCCAGTCTTGTGTATAAATCATTTTTAAATAACTCTAAAAACTGAACCCCCAGCAATCTCCCCTTTGCCAACAATCCGCCTCTTTGTTTTATTAAAAACCTCATATCTGTCTTTAATTCATCATTTAAAATAACAAGAGCCTCTCCAAATAATGCACCGCATTTTGTTCCGCCTATATAAAAGGCATCTGCAATATTGGCAAAATCGGGAAGTTTTACATCACTATCCTTGCAGGATAATGCCATTGCCATTCTGGCACCGTCCACATACATAAATAAACCATACTTATCACAAGCTGCTCTAAGCTCTAATAGTTCCTCTTTGGTATATATCAGCCCTGTTTCTGTGGAATGGGAAATATAAATTGCCTTAGGAAGAACATAATGCTCATCTTCATGAAACTTTATTTCTGCTTCAATATCAGAAGCTCTAAGCTTACCGTCCACCGTCTTAACATGATTTATTTTGTGACCCGTAGCTTCTATAGCACCCACCTCATGTACGCAAATATGCCCTGTATCTGCTGATATTACACTCCAGTGAGGTCTTAACAAAAATGCGGCTAAGGCAGTCTGATTGGTTTGGGTTCCACCTGTCAAAAAATGAATGTCCGCATTAGGACAGAAAATTGCCGTTCTTATGCTATCGGCAGCAGCTTTACAATACTCGTCCTCTCCGTATCCGTCAGAAAGCTCCATATTGGTATCCACCAATGCCTTCATCACCTCATTACAAGCTCCTAAACTATAGTCATTTTTTAAAAATATCATATTATCTCCTTAATCCGCTGCTAAATCCCAGCTTATATTAAATTTTAAATCCAGCACTATAAATCCTAATGTGATATTTTAATTTTATCAAATATGCCTGTTAAGTACAATAGTGGCGATAATCTACAGCTGTTCATTAAATCCGATGACCCCGATTTTTGTCTGATTTTTGTAGGGTACAACTAACTCTTGTATTTTGTTATATTTTTTGGTATCATATAGACTATATGACATTTGCAGGTAATTGTATATATGGAAATATTCTAAAGAATTATTTGAAAATGCCTGTCGAAATACAAACAGAATATAGGATAGGAAGATAATAATGAGGAAGAAAATAATAATTAGCTTATTACTGGTAATTTGCATTGCAGCTACATATAGTCCGACTATTGTTTCTGCGACAGGAACAGGCAGCACTAGTTCCATTGAAGCTGTTGTGGGTAAACTGCAAAATAGCCAAAATAATAATGTTGCAGTCTACACTACCGAAAATAATGAAAAACGGGCTGTAATCTGGACCCGAGGCATTCAGGGACCCAGACTCGGAAGCGGAAATACAGGTGATTTCAAAAGACAAAGCGAATCGGGGTACACCACATATTATGCGCTTACAAACCACGGAAGCGGCTGGTATGATGTGAATAAGGCTGCCGGGAATAGCCTTAATCTAAGCAACGGAAACTTTGACGACAGAGGAATGTGCTTTGCCGGAGTGAGTGCAAATCAGCTTTATTGGTGGATGAACCAAAACAGGGATTATATTAATGATTACCTGAATACAACAGCTCTTAATGATAATAAAAAGGATGAACTTAGGAGGTTTATGACATCCTATGTGGGCGAATCGACCGGTGACCGCTCTCAAAGCGGACTTTATAAAGACTTTTGTGAAAAATTTCCGGTGACTATCGGCGGCAGAGAATCATATAATTCCAATCTGATTAACGACTACTTTATTAACGGGAATCAGCCCAAGCCTAATGGATATATAACCATACCGGGCAGTCCCCTGGCTTCAAGCGGCGGTTTCTTTCGCCCGGTATTTAATGAAGACTTTTTGTCCCAAAGAATTACTACCGAATCATATTCACGTCTCCAGGAACAAATGCTTGAAAGAATGAAAGCCGGAGACTCTGTTGCCATAGTGCATGACGCCGCAACATACGGTGTCACACACATTGTTACCGTGTGGGGAGCGGAGCTGGACGAAAACGGCAATCTGGTAGCGGTATATACATCCGATACGGACGACCAGCAAAATTATGCTCTCCACCCAAATTCTAATGATATTATCGGAATGAAACGTATTCCCGTATATAAGGACAGGGCAGGCATAGCCAGATACACATCTATGGACAATGCAGCCAATCAAACTCCTCAGCGCGGTCCGAAGGTTCAGGAAATCATCACCCTGTCTTTGGGAACCTGGCAGTGGGACAAATATTTCAATAAAACCTCTGAAACAATAACACAGGATGCATTGAATAGCATTACTCCGTACAGCGGTGTATATGACGGCAAAAATCATCCCGCAGTTATATTAAAAAATGCGGATATTGCAAACATCTATGATGTAACCTACAGGGTAGGCGACGGTACCTGGGAGAACACCTGCCCTGATATTTGCAATGCTAATACAATGAACGTGGACGTAAAGCTTGCAGTAAAAAACAATGGATCCATAAATAGTATTAAGACCATTACAGCCAAGGTTGAGCCGAAGCCGGTTACAATCAATACGATATTGGTGGAACATCGGGCATATGAGCCTAATAATAAAAATGTTAAGATATTGAATGCTTTCTGTAAGCGAAATGATATTCTACCGGCAGACATAAACGCAGTTACAGTGTCTGTAGAAGCTGCTGTAGGCACTATGGATACCCCGGATGTCGGTGATAATAAGAGGGTTAAAGTCACAGATATAACTCTAAGCGGAAACAAAGCCCGCAATTATCGTATTGATACGATAGCTGATACGGTGGTTAATATCTCTGCGGCCAGCACGCCGCCAAACGGGAATGCACAGGGTGAAAATCCGAACCAAGTACCAAACACAAACATACCTGTCAACGTACCCAATGTTGTGAGCAGGGATATGTTAAGAAAAACTTTAGCTGCTGCCAACAAAGCCTTTGAAGGCGTAGCTGAAAGCACTGACGGACGTGATGTTAAAAAAGAGAACAAATGGGCAACAAGAAATGTCATGAGTATTCTCTACAAATCCATTGACCGAGCAAAGCAGGTATATGATAATGGCAATGCCTCACAGAATCAGGTTGATTATGCCAATTCCACTCTGGAAAATGCTATAGGTAATTTTTATGCAAGCCTAAAACATGGCAGCCTGAATAAAACAAAGCCTGCAACCAATCAATCCGCCATCTTAAATGACATTGAATATGCTCCCGTATACAACTATAAGTATTATATAGAGAATAACCCCGATGTTATGCTTGCCTGTAACGGAGATAAAGCAGCCTGCCTTAGACACTTTGTAAACTACGGAATGCAGGAGGGTAGACAAGGCTGTGAGTGGTTTGATGTTAATTACTACAGAGATAACTATGATGATCTTAGGTACGCTTACGGTACAGACTTAAAAAGCTATTACATGCATTATATAAACTATGGCAAAAACGAAAATCGAAGCGGCTCCCTTAATACAGCTCCCAATATGCCTGTCGTATCTGACAGTGTGGACTATTCCAGCGTATATGACTACGATTATTATATCAGTCACAATCCTGATATTATGTCAGCATACGGAGGTGACAGAAGCTCTACTCTAAATCACTTCATAAATTACGGAATGCAGGAGGGAAGGCAAGGCTGCGAATGGTTTGATGTTAATTCCTACAAAAATGCCAACAAGGATTTAAGAGCTATCTTCAAAAATGACCTTAAGTCTTATTATATACATTATATTTATTATGGGCTGAATGAAGGAAGAACCGCAGTAGATGTAAATACAATTACCGACCCTATAGCCGCCCTGGGAGGAATGGATTATTCTTTGGTATACGACTATAACTACTATTTGGATAATAATCCTGATATTAAGGCGGTATTTAACGGCGATGAAGACGCTGCCCTTAACCACTTTATATCATGGGGAATGCAGGAGGGCAGGATTGCCAAAGAAAGTTTTAACGTACACATATACAAAGCAAATTACAATGATTTGCAAGCCGCCTTCGGAGAAGACTTTACCTCCTACTATATGCACTATATCGGCTATGGTGCAGTCGAAGGAAGAGCAGCAAAATAACTTTAAAAATATATAGGTATATTTTTAAGCAAACAAAAACGCTAAACTGCTTGGTTTAAAGCCCTATCTACAGCAGTTTAGCGTTATTTTATCTTACGGAGAGTGTGGGATTCGAACCCACGTGCCCGTGAAGGCAAACGGTTTTCAAGACCGCCTCGTTATGACCACTTCGATAACTCTCCAGTGCATATACCACCTTGTATATTATACACATCTAAATATAAATATCAAGCACTGTTTCAAAGCACTATAATCTACGGTATGGAACACATACCCCATAATCATCTGTCATACTCTTATGCTCACTTAGTCAAAGTAATATAAAACAGGCGTTCTCAGAATTTAGAGAACGCCCGATCATTATAGAACTACTCCGCCTAAATTTCATTCGCAGAGATACTATTTAACTATCTTAGTAAATCTCATTTTTATTTTCAGGTCAAAAAATACTAAATTTATATCACAAATTTAGGCACTTTTTAGGTATCTAATAAGCAACACCCTGAGCAATCATTGCATCTGCCACCTTTAAAAAACCGGCTATATTGGCTCCCAGAACAATATCATTTTCTGATCCGTATTCCTTGGCAACATCATAGCAGGAGTTAAATATATTAATCATTATTTCCTCAAGCTGGCTGTCCACCTCTTCAAAGCTCCATGAAAGCCTTTGAGAGTTCTGTGCCATTTCAAGAGCACTGGTGGCAACGCCACCTGCATTGGCAGCCTTAGACGGTCCAAAAAGCACTCCCGCCTTTTTAAACTCACTTACAGCCTCAGGAGATGAAGGCATGTTTGCACCCTCACACACTATCTCAACACCATTTCGTATCAGCTCTATTGCATTTTCCAATTTGATTTCATTTTGAGTTGCACAGGGAAGTGCCACATTACATGGAATTTTCCATATATCCTGACAATCCTCCTTATATATTGCGCTGGGTCTTTTATTCTTATATTCGCTTATACGTTTTCTTTCCACCTCTTTAATTTGTATTGCCAAATCCAGGTCAATACCGGCAGGGTCATATATATACCCGTTGGAATCTGAAAGAGTAACCACTTTAGCGCCCATTTCAGTAGCCTTTTTCGCTGCGTAAATCGCCACATTGCCGGCTCCGGATATTACGACGGTTTTACCTTCAAAGCTTTCATTTTTCATTTTTTTAAGCATTTCATTGGTAAAATAGCAAAGTCCATAGCCTGTTGCCTCCTTCCTCGCTAAAGAACCGCCGGAGGTGATACCCTTTCCTGTAATTACTCCGGTAAATTGGTTGGAAAGTCTTTTATACTGACCAAATAAATATCCTACCTCTCGACCCCCCACACCTATATCCCCTGCGGGAATATCCGTATCTGCACCAATATGCCTGTATAATTCTGCCATAAAGCTCTGGCAAAAACGCATGACTTCTCTGTCGGACTTCCCCTTAGGGTCAAAGTCGCTTCCACCCTTGCCCCCACCTATAGGCAGCCCTGTAAGTGAATTTTTAAATATTTGTTCAAAACCTAAAAACTTAATTACAGATAAATTTACTGAGGGATGAAATCTAAGACCTCCTTTATAGGGACCTATCGCAGAATTAAACTGAACCCTGTATCCGCGATTTACATGAACTACCCCCTTGTCATCTGTCCATGAGCATCTAAACTGCACAATTCTTTCCGGCTCTACAATCCTATCAATTATTCCTTCACGCTGCAGTGCAGGATGAGTATTTACCACACATTCCAGAGATTCCAGAACTTCATAGACCGATTGTAAAAACTCCTTTTCATGAGAGTTTCTTCTTGCTAAATCCTCATAAACACTTCTCACATATTCGTTACGTATTGACATACTTTCCTCCTCTTTCGTATTTAATCATTAAATACACTTACTATTATAAATATATTGAAATTGCAAATATCACAAAATTTTAATATAATCAGGATATATGATTAGGAAATTTTTTGTATATTTATTTATTATAATGATTAGTCAAGCCCAAATAGCCTGCAGCTATCAAGCTTTGGATACTGCAGACTCTGCTGAGAGCAACACGTCTTTTGATAGTGCCGTCGGGGATAATGAATCTCTCGGTTCGCAATATAATCAGTCTGATATTATAAGCTTTCTGGTCGATAAAAGTGAGAAGATAAATGAGGAATTTGCCGCTTGGCTTCTGGAAAACGAGAATCCTGCCGCTATGTCCATATATATTTCCTGCATAAAAAACGGTGCTTCCTACTCCGATATTCTATGGTATGAGCATACCCATAAAAGCATTAATGTATTATACGATAGTTTTATGGGGTTATTAGATTCCTCCGAATCTATGAAAAATACGCACATATATAATATGACTGCACAGAATACCGATAAAATTATTTTGGGATTTGCAGGTGACGTTTCCTTTGCCCCTGACTATTCCCATGCAAAAAAATATGCTTCAGAGGGGATTGACGGAGCCTTTCCCGGCAAGATACAAGATATAATGAAAGGATTTGACGTATTTATTTTAAATAATGAATTTTGCTATAGTACCAACGGCACACCCCAACCCGGAAAAACCTATACCTTTAGAGCAGATCCTGCCAGAGCAAATTGGCTTTTGGAAATGGGCGTTGACGCCGTTACTTTAGCAAATAATCATGCCTTTGATTATGGCGAGGAAGCCTTTGTGGACACATTAAAAACACTTAACAGCATAAATATGCCCTTTGCAGGAGGAGGCATGAATATAGAGGAGGCCTCCTCTCCAATGTACCTTATAGTAAACGGCATTAAAATCGCCTGTATTTCCACCACGGAAATAGAAGGAGTGGGAACCGTATTCTCCAAAGGGGCAACCGAAACCGAGCCGGGACTGTTTAGATTTAATAATCCTGAATTACTAAAGAAAACTATTTCCAAAGCCAAATCCACCAGCGATTATGTAATCGTTCTCCCCCACTGGGGTACAGAAAGAGTGCAGGAACTTCAGCCTCACCAACAGGAAATGGCTTATATTATGGCAGATTCAGGAGCTGATTTAATTGTCGGCGGGCACACTCATGTCCTGCAGGGACTTGAATACTACAATAATACTCCGATTTTTTACTCTCTGGGAAATTTTAGCTTTAATGACAGAATACTTGACTGTGCCATGCTTGAAATTGAGCTTGATATTAATGGAATAATTTCATCCAAATTTCTTCCCTGTATCGAAAAAAACGGAGCAACCATTCTTTGTGATAAAGGAGATACAGATTATAACAGAATGATAGCTTCCCTAAACAATAATTCCGCATCCGGTATCCTTATTAATGATGATGGCTATGTCGTCCATTAATCCTTGCATTCTTAATTCCACTGTGCAATAATGATGTTGCTTTTTAGTTTTGTTAACCTTGAAAGGAGAACGGTATGAGTGAGAGTTTAGCATTTATTTTCACCGGAATCGGCTCCCTCCTCGCATTGATTTTTGCAGCATATAACTTTGCAAAAACAAAAAAAGAGGATGTGGGCACCCCTGAGATGAGCAAAATCTCCAAGTCGGTAAGTGATGGAGCAAGTGCTTATCTTGCAAGGCAGTATAAGGGAGTTACCATATTTTTTGTAGTAATTTTCTTAATATTACTGGCAATGGCAATGTTGGGATACCTTAGCTTTTTTACCCCTTTTGCCTTTATCTCCGGTGGATTTTTCTCAGGGCTTTCCGGATTTATCGGTATGAAAACTGCCACTATGGCAAACTGCCGTACTGCCCAGGGAGCCTCTAAAAGTCTAAACAGGGGGCTTAGAGTCGCCTTTTCAGCAGGCAGCGTTATGGGATTTACCGTAGTAGGTCTTGGTCTTTTAGACCTGACCCTATGGTATTTTATACTTAATAACTACTATGGAGCACTTCCTATAGATGAGCGTTTAGTTGAAATCACTGCCAATATGCTCACCTTTGGTATGGGTGCTTCCTCTATGGCATTATTTGCCCGTGTTGGCGGAGGTATCTTTACAAAAGCTGCCGATGTAGGAGCTGACCTTGTGGGAAAGGTTGAAGCCGGAATCCCTGAGGATGACCCAAGAAATCCTGCTTGTATTGCTGATAATGTGGGTGACAATGTAGGTGACGTGGCAGGAATGGGTGCTGATTTATATGAATCCTATGTTGGATCTATTGTTTCCACTTCTGCCCTTGCAGTTGCAGCAGGCTACGGTATCAGAGGAGTTGCAATCCCCATGATGCTGGCTGCTCTTGGAGTATTAGCTTCAATATTCGGTACTTTCTTTATTAAAACTAAGGAAGGCGCTTCCCAAAAGAATCTCCTTTCTGCCCTTAGGACAGGTACCTATATCAGCTCTGCATTAATTATTATCATCGCATTTTTTGCTATAAGAATATTGCTTCCTGAGCATATGGGAGTTTATGTTGCCATTATTTCCGGACTGATTGCCGGTGTTTTAATCGGGGCTGTAACAGAGTATTACACCTCTGATACCTATAAGCCTACCCAGAGACTTTCAGGCTCCTCTGAAACCGGAAGTGCGACAGTTATCATAAGCGGACTATCCCTTGGAATGTTATCTACAGTTGCACCTGTTGTAATAGTAGGCATATCTGTACTTGTAAGCTATTTCGCTTCAAAGGGAAATGGCGGGTTTGCTCAAGGACTTTACGGTGTTGGCGTTTCTGCTGTGGGTATGCTGGCTACACTGGGAATCACCCTTGCGACAGACGCATACGGTCCTATTGCAGATAATGCCGGCGGTATTGCTGAAATGACTCACATGCCTCCTGAGGTTCGTGAAAGAACCGACGCCCTGGATTCTTTAGGAAATACTACAGCCGCTACCGGAAAGGGCTTTGCTATCGGCTCTGCAGCGCTTACTGCTTTGGCATTATTAGTTTCCTACATAGATAAGGTAGCACAGGTGGATCCGAATTTTGAATTTGATTTAGCAATAAACAACCCTGTGGTTTTAGTTGGACTGTTCATCGGCGGTATGCTGCCCTTCCTGTTTGCAGCCCTGACCATGGAAGCCGTAGGAAAGGCCGCTCAGTCTATCGTGGTTGAAGTTCGTCGCCAGTTTAAGGAAATCAAGGGACTTCTTGACGGAACCGCTGAACCTGATTACGCAACCTGCGTGGACCTATGTACAAAGAGTGCTCAAAAGCTTATGCTTGCACCCACATTAATTGCTATTGCAATACCTATTGCAGTTGGTTTGATTTTGGGACCTAACGGAGTTGTCGCTATGCTTGCCGGTACCACCGTTACAGGTTTTGTTCTTGCAATTATGATGGCTAATTCCGGCGGTGCCTGGGACAATGCCAAGAAATATATTGAACAGGGCAACTTTGGCGGAAAGGGAAGTGACCAGCATAAGGCTGCAGTTGTTGGAGATACTGTTGGTGATCCCTTTAAGGATACCTCCGGTCCATCAATTAATATACTGATTAAGCTTACATCTATGGTAAGCATTGTATTTGCAGGACTTGTTGTGGCTATCCACTTACTGTAAGCTGAATAAAATTAAATAAATACACATAAAAATCCCCATTGCATAGTTGTATATGCTAATGGGGATTTTTCAGTTTGTTAATTTTTACTTATCAATTGAATTGGTTACCCAGCTAATCCACTCTGATAGTCTTTCTTCATCGTTGGAATGCAGAGCGCTTTTAAAGGTAAATATATCCTCTGACACCGTACAGTTTTTAAGGGTAGAAAGTTTCTTTTCCATAAGTCTTCCGGCAGTAGGTCCCCAGGAACCATTTTCCGCTAAAAAAAAGCTTCTGTTTCTAACACCCAATGCCAGCATATCCTCTATGAGGGTATCCATTGGTGGATATATACCGCCATTATAAGTAGGGGACACCAGTACAATAGATGATAGTCTCCAAATTTCACCTATGATATAAGACGGGTGAGTTTCTGAAACATCAAATACCTCCACCGGCTTTTTAGTGTCCTGCTTAATCTTTGAAGCTATAGCTGCCGCTGCACTGGCGGTATTTCCGTACATAGTCCCATATACAACCACATATCCTTCCTCTTCGGGGGTATAACTGGTCCATAGTTTATATTTCCCCAAAATCCAATCAATATTTTTGCGCCAAACAGGTCCGTGCAATGGGCAAATCATCTTTATACCAAGCTCTGAAAGCTTATCAAGTCCTGCCGCAGATTGATCCCCATATTTACCAACTATATTTGCATAATAACGCCTTGAGTCATCTAAAAAGCTTTGTTCAAAATCACATTCGTCTGCATATATCCCGGAATCTACTGCTCCGAAAGTGCCAAATACGTCAGCGCTAAAAAGGGCGTTACTGTTAAGGTCATAGCTTAACATTACCTCCGGCCAATGCATCATGGGAGCCATCAGAAACTTGAACTTATGATTTCCTGTATCCAGTATATCTCCCTCCTTTACCACAAGCTTTTTAGCATCCCTTATTCCGGAATGAAACTGCTCCAGTATTCTAAATGTCATTGCATTACCGACTATTGTACAATCAGGAAAAACATCAATTATCGCCTGTACCTGAGAGCAATGATCTGGCTCAATATGGTGAAGTACCAGATAGTCCAGTCCTCTCCCTTTCATGGTATGGCAGATGTTTTCCATAAACTGTCCCTTTACACTCACATCCACAGTGTCAAATAATGCGGTTTTTTCATCTGATACTAAATAACAGTTGTAGGATACTCCGTTGGGCAGCGGAAACAGATTTTCAAATCTTGATAATCGTCTGTCACTTGCACCTGCCCAATATATTTCCGGTAAAATCTGCTGTATATTAATCATATCCTGTCCTTTCTATTTATATAATACTTATTATTCTAATTTACATTAATGCTTTTATTATATTTCTATGGCTGCACCGGCATTTAATGCAAAGTCTGCAAAATCCTTTTTCATAAACTGATGAAATGCTGCTGCTCCAATCATCGCCGCATTATCAGTACAGTATATGGGGCTTGGGGTATAAAACGGGATATTTCTATCCTCCATTACCTTTCTAAAGGCTTCCTTTACAGCCAGATTTGCTGCCACCCCTCCACATAGTGCAAAACCATTAATTTCCTTATCCAAAATGCAGTTAAGAGTGCTTTCCAACAGGGTATCAATTACCGTCTGCTGAAAGGAGGCTGCCATATCGGATACAGATACCTCCTCACCTCTCATTTTATGGGAATTAATAATATTTAAAACCGCTGTTTTTAATCCTGAAAAGGAAAAGTCATTGCTCCCTGTAATCTTAGGCATTGGCAGTTGATATGTACCGGGATTTCCTGTTTTTGCCATTTGCTCAATCTTAGGTCCCCCCGGATAACCAAGCCCCAATGCTCTTGCTACCTTGTCAAATGCCTCTCCTGCCGCGTCATCACCGGACTTTGCCAGTAACTCATATTTCCCATAATCCAATACATAAATAAGGCTGGTATGTCCGCCGGATACCACTAAAGATATAAACGGGGGACTTATATCATGCTCAATATATACGGCACTTATATGACCTTCAACATGGTTTACTCCAATAAGGGGTTTTTTTAGAGCAAAAGCCATACCCTTTGCCTGGGCAACACCTACCAATAAAGCACCTATCAACCCCGGACCTTTAGTTACTGCAATTGCGTCCATATCCTCCAGTTTCATATTTGCAGTATGTAATGCCTCTGTTATAACATTGTTGATTTTTTCCAGATGATTTCTGGAGGCTATTTCCGGCACAACACCGCCATAAACCGTATGAATATCTATTTGTGAATGTATTTTTGAAGCAAGTATTTTTTTGCCGTTTTGTACAACTGCCGCTGCTGTTTCATCACAGGAGCTCTCTATTGCTAATATATTTATATCTGTCATTTCTTCTCTTCTTTATTTCCCGCCAATTCATAGGCAAGTATTCTGTATCTGCCGGCACCGTCCTTTCTTAGACAGTATTCCTGATTCGTATTTATCAACACTCCGGCTTCCTTTGTTACATATTGGGTATTCACATATGCCAAATCATCCCCATTATCTGCAACCACATATTTCACATCAGAATTACTCCCCTCAATATGCTCAATAATACTGCTTTCCCTAATGCTATACATTTCAATATCCTGTTTTACCCTACTAATATATACATCCCTCGGATTTTGTGACAACAACTCCTTATCCATCAAAATCCTTGCCTGGTCACACAATTTTTCCAGCTGGTCATCCTTTAGCTTTTCAGAATAAAACAAAGTCAGTATACGATTATACCATCTCACCACATCTCTTGGATTGTTTGGATAATTTGCCACAAAATCCTTGGTTAAACAGGTTTCAAGCTCACTTTTCGGATCTCCTATTTCCTGAGCCGCAGAAAATCTGCGGGATATTTGATAGTAAAAGGATACCACTATAGCAGACAATACAATGCACATTATGGTTATCCTGACTACCAGTGAAATTGATACCCCTGAAAATATATTATTATATAATTTGCGCATTTTATTTTTATTTTTCATTTCATCAACCTCTAATCCTCTTTATAGCTAAGCTCCTTGAACTTTCCGTCCTTTCCGAGCTTTGTATTGGGAAAAATATCTCTGGCAGAGGATATATAGGCTCTTGGGTTAACTAAGGACGGGGAAAAGTGGGTAAGCCATAGCTCCTCAACTCCTGCCTTTTTAGCTAACCCTGCTGCCTCCTTAAATGTCATATGCTTATATCTTCTGGCCTTTTCCTCCAGCCCCGGTTCTGCATACATACCCTCACATATAAATAAATCACTGCCGGAAGCCGCCTCTATTATAGAATCTGCAGGTCTGGTATCTGTTGTATAGCACACCTTAAGCCCGGGGCGCTCCTCTCCCATTACTAAATCCGGAGTATAGGTATGCCCCTCGAATGAAACGGTTTCACCCCTTTGAAGTCTGCCCCAATAATTTACGGGAATGGGTAGCTTCTTTGCCGCCTCCGGGTCAAATCTCCCTGACCTTTTAATCTCTAGAGAATATCCATAGCAGGTAATATTATGCCTTACCTTAAAGGCTGTAATCTCATAGCCAAACAGGCTAAAGCACTGCTTATCCCCTTGTATTTCTATTATATTTATGTCAAAGGGAAGTTCCGGTGCAATAACGCAAAGACTTTTTACAATATCGGTAATGCCCCTTGGACCTATAATAGTAAGGTCTGTGGTTTTTTCCGCATTACCCATGGAAAGCAACATTCCCGGAAGTCCACTGATATGATCCGCGTGAAAATGGGTAAACAGCATTACATCAATCGGCTTCGGAGACAATCCTGCCTTCTTTAATGCTACCTGAGTACCCTCACCACAATCTATCAGAAAATTGCTGCCGTTATATCTGGTTAAAAGTGAAGTAAGGAAACGTCTGGGAAGCGGCATCATCCCACCGGTTCCTAATAAACAAACATCAAGCATTTTAGATATCCATTACCTGTCATTAATTTCCAAAACCATACATATTGCATCTTCTGTGGGCAGGTTGTAAAAGTTTCTGCGTTTTCCCGCAGCTATAAAGCCAAAACTTTCATAAAAGGTTATTGCAGAAACATTTGACTCTCTAACCTCTAAAAAAAGTTTCTCAATCCCCTGAATTCTAAGCCTTTTTAATAAATCCTGCAAAAGTGCAGTACCTATTTTTTGCTTACGATTTGATTCTATAACGCCAATTTGAACTAAATCAGCCTCATTTGCAGCAAAGGCACATACTAAATAGCCCACTATTTTATCATCAGTTTTCGCCGATAGTACAATTTCCTGAGAATTATCCAGGCTTTTTCTGAAGTTCTTTCGACTAAATCCTTCTTTAAGACAGGAATTTGCCAATAAACTAAGCCCGGCTATATCGGTTTCAACGGGAATTTCTATTTCCATGATTAAAATTATATCATAAATATTTTTTTTGTGATATTATATGTTTCAATTACCGGGGCTATCCCCCTTTTCTATTGTCACATCATACAGGAGGAAATTATGGCAGAATTTTTATATAACGGAATAACCTTTGACGACGTACTACTATCTCCAATGTATTCGGAATTTACCCCTGATAAGATTGACCTTAATACAAACATAACTCAGGAACTATCTATTAAAATTCCCATACTAAGCGCAGCCATGGATACTGTAACTGAGCATAGGATGGCGATTGCCATTGCCAGACAGGGCGGACTTGGCGTTATTCACAAAAATATGAGCATAGAAAAACAGGCAGAAGAGGTGGATAAGGTAAAACGCTCAGAATACGGCGTGATTACCGATCCTTTCTATCTATCTCCTGACCACACTCTTCGTGACGCTGATAATCTAATGGGAAAATATCGTATCTCAGGCGTTCCAATTACCAGAGATGGTAAGCTTGTAGGGATTATCACTAACCGTGACCTTAAATTTGAAGAGGATTTTTCCAAAAAAATAAGTGAATCCATGACCAGCGAAAACCTTATTACTGCCAAGGAGGGAATAACCCTTGATGAAGCAAAAAAGATACTTGCCAAGGCGAGGAAAGAAAAACTGCCTATTGTAGATGATGATGGAAACCTTAAAGGATTAATTACCATAAAGGATATTGAAAAACAGATTAAATATCCATCCAGCTCCAAGGATGACAAGGGCAGGCTTCTGTGCGGGGCAGGAGTAGGTATTACCGATGATATGATGGAGCGTATTGAGGCATTGGTTAAATCTCAGGTGGATATTATAGCCATAGACAGCGCCCACGGTCACTCCCTGAATGTAATAAATGCCGTTAAAAATATAAAATCCGCCTATCCCGATCTCCAGGTTATTGCAGGAAATGTTGCAACTAAGGAGGGGTGCTTAGACCTTATCAAAGCGGGTGCCGACTGTATAAAGGTGGGAATCGGTCCCGGAAGCATATGTACCACAAGAATTGTGGCAGGTATCGGTGTTCCCCAAATAAGCGCAATTATGGAATGCTACGATGTGGCTAAAAAACATGATATACCCATTATAGCAGATGGCGGTATTAAATACTCCGGTGATTTAACCAAGGCTATAGCCGCCGGTGCCAGTGCCTGTATGATGGGAAGTATGTTTGCAGGCTGTGACGAATCTCCCGGCTCCTTTGAACTATATCAGGGAAGAAAATATAAGGTATATCGTGGTATGGGCTCAATTGCCGCCATGGAGCAGGGAAGTGCCGACAGATACTTTCAGGACGGCTCCAAAAAATTCGTTCCGGAGGGTGTAGAAGGAAGAGTTGCCTATAAGGGAAGTGTAGAGGATATTATTTTTCAAATGATAGGCGGTGTAAAATCCGGTATGGGATATTGCGGCTGCGAAAATATTAAGGCACTGCATAAAAACAGCAAGTTTATAAAAATTTCGGCGGCAGCCTTAAAGGAAAGTCACCCCCATGATATACATATCACTAAAGAGGCACCTAATTATTCCACAGAGGACTAACCGCCTATAAAATATATGCCACACCCCAGAATAATGCCAAGTAATGCACCGGCTACCACATCCCTTATAAAGTGAACTTTGGCATACACCCGCAAAACGGCAAGGCATACTCCCAGTAACAGCAACACAGCCCCCATATATATGTTACTGAAAAGTACTGTGGTACCTATTATAAATATAGAGAAAACATGACGGCTGGGAAAGCTTTTCCCAGTCGTCTTTTTGCCTAACAGGTTCTCTTCGCCGCTTATTTCATAGGGTCTTTTTGCATTAATTTTACTCCGCAAAACAGTGCATATTATATACCCAACAAAAGGTATTATAACAGAAGCAGCCAGTTTTATGACAGAACCAGATATATACAGCAGTATAAGATTATAAAAAAATAATATCCCTGTAATTACTGTTATCACTGTTATCAGTCCATTAAAAATATTTATTCTTCTCATTATCACTCTTTATCACTCTTTACTATCCAGCACAACAGATACTTCTACATCTTTATAATTACGTTTATTGTCGGCAACAGTAACTGTCACCGTATCTCCCGGCTTATATCCCGCCAAAATTGTCTGTAGACTTGTAATGGAGGAAACCTTCTTGCCATCTATTGCCCTTATAATATCTCCTCTCTCTATGCCTGCCTTGCTTGCAGGGGAGTCTGTAACCACCTGAGATACATATACACCTGTCGGCATACCGTATCTTTGCGCAGTATTCTGGTCTATATCCATTCCTCCGTATATTCCCATATACGCTCCCTCACCCTGAGGAATTTCTGTGCTTGTACCCGGATCAGTATACTCTCCTGTGGAAATAATTTCATCTATAATTTCCTTTGCTTGATTTATCGGAATAGCATAACCCATACCCTCTACAGCCTGGTCAGAATATTTAGCACTTACTATTCCTATTACCTGTCCCGTCATATTAAGCAGTGCTCCGCCGCTGTTTCCCGGATTGATGGCAGCGTCTGTTTGCAATAAATTATTAGTAATTATATTTCCACTGGTTTCGTCAGGGATTGATACCTCTCTGTCAAGGGCACTTACCACACCTGTAGTAACTGATTGTCCATAGCCCAAGGCATTTCCTATAGCGACCACTGCCTGCCCAACAGATACGGAGTCGGAATCAGCCAAAGTAGCAGCCTTTATTTCTTTTAAGGTGTCCTCAGAAATCTCACTTCTATTAACCTTTACAACTGCCAAATCCTTATTAGGATAAGTACCTTGAATTTCAGCAGCTACCGCCTCATTTCTGGAAAAGGTAATGGTTACCTCTCTGCTGTTAGTAATAACATGATTATTTGTAGCAATATAAATATATTTGCCATCATCGGCAATTATTACTCCGGAACCGGCGCTTTCCCTGGGTTGTGAAAATACCTGTCCAAAAAATCCATGATACTCCACCACCGAAACATTGGTCACCTGAACTATGGCAGGCATAACATTTTTAGCAATATCTGAAACATCATTTATGGCAGTAGCAGTGGAAACTGCGGTACCCTGTATTGTTCCCCCTGAGGTAACTGCTCCTGTATCGGAGCTTACTGCTTCAGTGTCAGTAATTCTGCCGCCCACCTTAATAGTGGCAATAAATATAATACCGGACACCAATCCGAAAATCAGGGCAGCTGCCAATATTTTCCCGAAAAATTTCAGAAATTTTTTATATTTTTTTTCTCCTCTCGGCTCGCCCTGCCCATTATAATATGAATTATTATCAGAGCCGGAACTATAGCTTGTATATGAATATCTATAGGTGCTGTTTCCATTATTCTGTGAATCCATTTTGTCCTCCCTTCTGGGTTTTATCAAATTTTATAGATAGTATATTTTTTAAATGTGTACAAAATGTGTCAAATTTGTGAAATTTTTATGAATTTATATTTCTGCTAATACAGAAAATAATTTTGATTGCCCATCGGGAGGTTTTTATTATAGTATAAATCTCCCATCTCAATATACTCCTGCCATTTCTCAAACAGAGCACCGTTTTCAATATCTGTTTCATAGACAGTATGCCTTCTTTTCGCCCTTACTTCCGGGGTAAAAACAGTGCGATAGCCGGCTCGTTTTGCCCTAATGCAAAAATCCAGCATAAGCGCTTTTCCGCTTAAATTACTGTCTAAACCATTTAGCCCTTTAAAAACTCTTCTCTTAATGAGACAAAATCCAAAATCTACCATTGCCACATCCTGAGGCAGGATACATCTTAGATTATAACCGTCATAGAATATGCTTTGTCCATGACAGGCAGGATAAATTTTCCCCGTATTATCAAATATATATCCCAGATTATCGTAGGAAAATGGATTTGATAATATTGCGCCGCCAACAACCCCAACATCCGGCTGCTTTAATATTCCGTAAAGTTTTGGAACAGCACTTCTTAACCTTACCCTTATATCCTTATCTCTGATAACCAGATAATCCCTTCTGTTTGCCCTATAGTCCCTGCCATTATAAACAATATTCCAATAATCAGGTCTTTTAGCGTCCTTCACCTCACAATCAATTTCAAGCCTTTTTAAATGAGCTGAAACAACAGTTAAATGCTCCCTATATGCCAAGTTCAGGATATGCCTGTCCCTAGAAGTATGAACAGTATCCGCTATCAATCTTTTAGAATATAAAAGTTTTGGTATATGGATTATTTTTTTTGTTTTCTCAAAGGCTCTGAGTAAAAGATCATAACCTGCCCCATAGTTTAAATTATCCCGATATGATCCTATTCTCTTTAAAAAATCCCTTGTGACCGCAAAAATATCTCCTATATAGTTTCTATGTCTAATAAGCTCAATATTTGCTCCACCTTTAAAATCAGGATTAATGCGGCTTGTCTCTTGAATTTCATCATTGTCGAAATATATTAATTCTGCCCCATTACCTGCTGCCTTTGCAATTTCAAATAAGGCTGTGGGGTGCAGTCTGGAATGTCTGTCAAAAAATAAAAACACATCCCCTTTTGCCAAGCTTATTCCATAATTGAGAGCATATCCCCGGCTTCTGTTCCCCTTAACAGGCTTATAGGTTACGACATCCTTTCCCGGAAAAAATTCTGCAGCAATCTCTCCGTTCCCCCCGGCTCCTGAATCAGTAAATATCAATTCAAAATTTTTATAGGTACTTTCTGCCACAGACTCCAAAAAGCTCCTAAAATATCGTGAATTTGCACCCTCCATATGTACAATTATTGAAATCTTAATATTGTTTTCCATTTTATAATCTATTAATTTAATCTACTGTTATATACTTTTGGCTCTTATCATTATACTGTACAATACATTATACCCTATCTCCCTTGATAGAACAGCCTAAAAATGATATTCTAAAGTGCATATTATTATAATTTACAGCTACTTCGGGAGGCTTATATGGCGAGTATTTCATTTTCCAATGTAAAAAAGGTATATCAGGGGGGTGTGGAGGTGATTCCCAACCTTAACCTGGAAATAAAAGATAAAGAATTTGTTGTATTGGTAGGACCCAGCGGTTGTGGAAAATCCACTACGCTTCGCATGATTGCGGGGCTTGAGGATATAAGTGCCGGAGAATTAAAAATAGGAGATAGGGTGGTAAATGATATTGACCCCAAGGATAGAGATATTGCCATGGTATTCCAAAGTTACGCCCTATACCCTCATATGAGCGTATATAAAAATATTGCATTTGGATTACAGCTTAGAAAAATGCCCAAGGAAGAAATAGACAAAAAAGTACATGAAGCAGCTAAAATTCTTGATTTAGAGGAATATTTAGACAGAAAACCCAAGGCATTATCCGGGGGACAAAGGCAGCGTGTTGCACTGGGACGTGCAATGGTGCGTAATCCGGCTGTATTTCTGCTTGATGAGCCTCTATCAAACCTTGACGCCAAACTTCGTACCTCTATGCGTTCCGAAATAGCAAAGCTCCATAAAAGACTTGATACCACCTTTGTATATGTTACCCACGACCAGACAGAGGCAATGACAATGGGAGATAGAATATGTGTAATGAAAGATGGAGTGATACAGCAATTTGATACTCCGCAAACATTATTTGAAAATCCCTGTAACCTGTTTGTTGCCGGATTCCTGGGTTCACCCCAAATGAATTTTATTAATGCCAGGGTGGAAAACGACCGTGTAGTACTTTCCGATAACCAATACCTTCCATTAATCGGCGAAAAAGCCAAAAAGGCTCAAAAATACAACGGGAAAGAGGTAATCCTTGGTATACGGCCTGAGAGCTTTTACACAGCCGCAGAAGAAAATAATACGAATACTCTTACCGCTCAGGTGGAATTATCGGAACTTATGGGACCCGAAACCTATTTATATCTTAAATGCGCAGAGAATAAACTGATTGCCAGAATGCCCAATAATGTTCATCCCAAGCTTTTATCTGACTACAAGCTGTCTGTGGATATTTCAAAAATACATCTTTTTGACAGAGAAAGTGAGAGGACCATCTGCAATTAAATGAAACCGATAGTCACTGCCCATAGCGGAGCCTTTAATACACCGGACAACAGTATGGAATTTGTAGAGTATTCTTTGTCACAAAATGTTGAGGCGATTGAAGTTGATGTACGATTAAACAATGAAAATATCCTTGTATTATCTCATGACGAGCTTTCCGGTGAAGGGCAGGAAACCCTAAAGGCTGTATTTCAAAAAATAAGCACCTCCTCCGTTCTTGTTAACTGCGACCTTAAAGAATCTGATTTAGAGATTCCTGTATATACCCTTGCCAAGGAATATAATATTTTGGACAGGCTTATTTTCTCCGGTACGGTGGATATAGGCAGATACATGACTATAAATGACAATAGGACTCGCGTGTTTCTAAACATTGAAGAATATATCCCGAATCTGGAGGAAAAATGCAAAAAGGATTTTGCTTTTGCTGCAGCTTCCATGGAAAAAATGTGCAGGATATGTAAAGAAAGCGGAATCAGATATATAAATATAAATTATCTTTTAGCTAAACCCCATATTATAGATATAGCCAGAGCAAATAAAATGAGCCTATCACTTTGGACAGTAAATAATAAAGAGGATTTTCTGAAATTTTATAATACTGACGGTATTATAAACATTACCACTAAAAAACCGGATTTAATTAACCCATAGCCTTATTAATATAAAAGCTTGACAGAACAAGAACTATCACTGTCATTGTTAAGGCTCCGGCAGAACCGAATCCAAAATCCAGTGATTTAATTCCGTAATTATACAAGTATTGAGTAATTGTAGAGGTTGAATTTGCAGGTCCCCCACCTGTTAACAAATTTACTTTATCAAATAGCCTGAAACTGTCTATGGTTCTAAGGAGAGCACAAAGTGCCAAACTGTTTTTCATATTTGGAATAGTGATATTGAATAGTATTTGAATTGAATTGGCACCATCAATTCTGGCAGCCTCATATTGGTCTCCGGGAATAGACTGCAGTGCCGCATACAAAAGCAGAAATACAAAGGGTGCACACTGCCATATATCAATTATTAAAAGCATAGGAAAGGCTGTTTTAATATCTGAAAACCAATTATATACAGGAAGTCCAAGATTTGACAGGAATTGATTTACAATTCCGTAATTTGAGGATAATAACATTCTAAAGCTTAGAGCTACTGTAACTGTAGGCAATAGATACGGCAGTAAAAACAGGGTTCTTAATAGTTTCTGTCCTCTTTTAATACTGTTTACCAACAATGCTAAGGCAAAGCCTATTACCATTTCAAAAGCCACTGCTAATATGGTAAATTTAACTGTATTTACAACAGATTGCCTGAAATATTCGTTGGAAAACAGCTTAATATAATTTCCAAACCAAATAAATTCCGCCGGCTTTCTCATATGTTTCAGCAGATTAAAATCTGTAAATCCATAGTAAACAGTAAAAATAAGGGGATACACTGTCAGCACAATGAGTATCAGCATTGTGGGCGAAAGCATTTTAATCCCAAAATTTCTTTGAAGTTTAGCTGCCTGTGAAATGTTATTATTTGTATTTTTCATATGTATAATCCTAAAAGGGGTGGATAAATCCACCCCATAAAATTTATTTAGACATTAACTCCTCAAGCTGCT
This sequence comes from Lachnospiraceae bacterium, assembly GCA_041776485.1. Lineage (GTDB taxonomy): Bacteria > Bacillota > Clostridia > Lachnospirales > Lachnospiraceae > JBHBQE01. The sequence continues at coordinate 42,839 of JBHBQE010000004.1, forward strand.
TCTGGGCATCAGCAAGTCCTGTATCAACATCCTTAACTTTATTGACAATATTGTCCATCTCTGTTCCAAGGATTGTATAGAACTCTGTCCATTCAGCCATTACAGGACGATATTTACCTGTTTCCAAAGCCTTGCAAACCACTTCATACTGAGGGAATTCAGCAAGAACAGCTTCATCCTTAAGACTTGAATAACGACAAGGTACTCCACCGTTTGCTACAGTTTCCTTTTGAACATCCTTGTCCATAAGATACTCTAAAAGTTTAACTGCAGTTTCCTGATTTTGACTGTTGGCAGGTATTCCCAAGGTCCAGATTCCGTATACATTTGCATTGTTTGCCTTGCTGCTTGCAGCAGCTTTTCCCGATAAAGCTACATAATCCGCTGCCGAGTCCGCCGTAGGCACATACCAGCCCGGCCAACCTATACCCATTGTTCCCGAACCTGTGTCACAGGAAGCAATAAGATCATCCTTTACCTCTGCCTCACCTGTAGCAATAAGCTCCATATAGAAATTCATTGCGTCTTTAAATTCCTTACTGTCTACTGTAGGCTGGTTTTTGTCATCTACCACCCAGCCGCCATAGGAAAGAAGAATAGGCAGGAAATCAACTACAAGGTTATTCTGCGTATCTCCCCTGTAAATAAATCCAAGCTTGCCCTTTGACTTGGCTGCCTTACTTATAGCTAAAACATCCTCAAGGCTTTCAATCTTATCCTTGTCAAATCCGGCTTCCTCAACGTTTGCTTTATTAAATAATAAAACAGTAACATTCCCATAGTAGGGCGCCAAATAAACATCATTATCCACATAGCAAATCTCAGTTGTTGCAGGGATAATATCATCATCTAATTTGTAGCCCAGCTCGCTAAGATTTGCCAATACTCCGCTGTCGGTAAATTCTGCCATCCAGGAGCCGTCTACCATACAAAGGTCGTAGCTTCCATCTGCATTTATTGCATCTAATGCAATACCGGAATGTAAATCATCCTCTGATAATTTTTGAACATTGCAGGTTATGCCATATTCCTCCTCAAAGGCAGGCAGGCATTGTTCAATAACATCCGCATAGGTACCGTCCCTTAAAATAAGAGATAATGATGTAGCTTCTCCGGAATCAGAACCGCCGCCCGCAGATCCGCCATCTCCGTTTTCCGCACCGCCGCAAGCAACCAATCCTAGGGTCATGGCAGCCACCATTAAAGCCGATACAATTCGTTTCTTCATTGTTTTTCCTCCTTCTAGTATATTATCTTAAGCTTATGTTTATAAGCCTTAAATTAGATTTAAGACTTAACTGCTCCACTGGTAAGTCCGGAAATCAGATAATTTTGAGCAAATACTACAAATAACGTAATCGGAATAACAGACATAACCCCACCCGCTGCCACCAGTCCAAAATCAGTGAGGTTATCCTCATTATTAAGCAGAGAAAGCGCCAAAGGCACTGTATTGTTTGCTGCTACTCTGGTAAAAATTACAGAATATGTATATTCATTCCATGCATACATAAAGGATAACATTGCCACCGCCGCAATTCCCGGTGCCACCAAGGGAAGTACAATTTTGGTAAATAACTGCCACTCTGTAGCCCCGTCTATTTTTGCACTTTCCTCTATTTCCTCCGGCAAATCCTGGAAAAAGCTAACCAGAAACCAGATAATCAACGGGACATTTATAAGCACGCAGGCTAAAATAATAGGGATTTTAGTGGCAAGAACCCCTACCCTATTAAACATTATATATAGCGGAATGGTAAAGGCTACCGGTGGCAGCACCCTTACAATCAATACCCAATAGGTAAGAGGACGTTTCAGTCCAAATCTGAAGCGTCTTCTTGCCAATATATAAGCTGCTAATATTCCTGCTGCCAAAGATATTAAAAGGGAAACCAGCGTAGTCTGGGCTGAATTAATTAATGCGGTTCCAAAGCCTTCACCGGTAAATAATGCAAGAAAATGCTCAAATGTTAAGCTTTGCGGAATAATTGATATTTGCCCTCTCATTTCATCTGTAGGTCTTATGGACATTGCAATAAACCAGTATATAGGAAAAAAACAAATAAAAAGCACAACAGCCACAGCAATTGCTTTAAAACATCCCGCTATCCGTCTTTTTAATTTCATATTCTACCCCAAATTTCCTGCTTAGGAGCCTGCACCCGACTCTTTTCTTTGTGTATCTCCCTCTGTATCTAATGCTTCATTAATAACTGTAAGTATTGCCTCCACTACCTGATGTTCACTAATTAAAGTTACTTTTATGTTTAAACCGGGAAGCTTTACGTCAAAATCCTGAATACCGTCCTCAGGAATAGCTTCTAAATTTTCAAATACAAGTCCTGTAAGGGTATCATAATTTTCAGAAGCGAGCACAAGTCCCATCGCCTTTTCCATATCCTCTATTTCCGCATTACCCTTTATCTTCCATGTATTTTCATCAATTTGATCAATTTTTACTTCATCTTCCTCCACAATATCTGCGTCATCTCGAATCTCACCCACCAGCTCCTCTAGCAGGTCGTTAAAGGTTACAATCCCCTCCATGCCGCCATGCTCATCTAAAACCACTGCCATGGAATTTCTGCTTTGTTTCATATTCCTAAACAGCACATCCGCCTTAATGGTTTCCGGAACAAAATATGCTGAGCTTACTGCTTCATCTAATATATTTCTACGGGTTTTATCCTCTGTTCTAAAATAATCTTTAGCGTTTAAAATTCCCACAATATTATCCAGTGAATTATCACATACCGGATAAAGGGTATGCCTGCTTTCATGGATAATCTTGTCCCATTCATCATCGTTATCCTCTAAATACAGGCTTACAACATCGGTTCTGTGAGTGATAATATCTCCGGCAGTTAAGTCGTCAAACTCAAATACCCTCTGTATAAACTCCTCTTCATCCTTGTCAATGGTGCCCTTTTTGCCGCCCACCTCAACCATCAGTCGTATCTCTTCTTCGCTAACCCTGTCCTGTTCCTCGTTAGGATCTATTCCAAAGAGTCTTAAAATAGTATTGGTTGATATGGAAAGCAGCCATACTATCGGACTGAATAATCTTGAAATAACTACAACAAGTCCTGAAATGGCAAGGGAAATCTCCTCGGACTTTTTCATAGCAATTCTTTTGGGAACCAGTTCCCCAAATACCAAAGTAAAATAGGAAAGAATCAGTGTAATGACAATTACTGACAGAGTATCAAGAACATTTACAGGTAATGCCACCCCGGCCTCAACCATAAACTCCACCAGCGGATCCGAAAACCTGTCTGCCGCAAAAGCGCTGCCTAAAAACCCAGACAAGGTAATGGCAATCTGAATTGTAGATAAAAATTTGGCAGGGTCCTCTATAATCCGGTTAAGTCTTTTTGCCCTTTTGCTCCCCGCTTCCTCCAGCTTTTCTAATTTACTTTCATTTACCGATAATACCGCAATTTCCGCACTGGCAAAGATTGCATTCAATGCTATAAGTATTACCTGAACCACCAACAACAGCCACAGGGGACTGCCAGAATCTGCCTCCATATCCTCTCCCAAATATACACACATATCCAAATGATATGATTCAATACATACTAGCGGTTTGTACTTTACAAACCTTAAAGGTTATTTTGCCATATATGCAAAAAAAAGTCTAGCCAATATATACTATTTAAAAGCCCAAAGCTTATTCAGCACAAAATTAATCGGTACGCTGATTGTAAGATTAATGATTGGAGCTATATATTTTGATATGCCCAATAGGTCTACCCATACATAGGAAAGCACATTATTAATTACTATTCCTGAAAAAGCATAGGCTGCATACATTCTAAGAAGCGCCGCCAAAAGATTCCTGTTACCTTCAGCTTTAAACACATATTTATTGTTCCAGTAAAAGGACCAAAGCACCGACAGAAAAAACGCCGCTAAATTAGCTATATAATAATCAGCGGAAATCCGGTAAGGCTTTAGAATTAAAAGGGTGCCGATATTCAGCAAATATCCTATAATGGTATTGCTAACCCCCACCAAACTAAATTTTATAAACTGCACAAAATTGTTCCGGGCACTATCTGAGATATTGATATGAAAAATCCTAAGAAAACACCCTAATACTTTATAGATAAATTTGTCAAGTGCTGTCATTTAATTGCCGCCTCTACTTATCAGTAACAAAAATTAAAACCATTAGGGCTACTGCAGCTATCGGTATAATTAATACAGACATATAATATACAATATTCTTCACTTTTTTAGATAATAGATTGTAATTATTCATTAATACAAACAAAAACGCTGTCATAAGGCAAACAACCATAACAGCATAAGTTCTGGTTGCAGACACATATACGGAAGGGACAAAACCAATTACGATTCGAGACCCCAAACCACCCAATATCAGGCTAAAGGTAATTATCTTTTCATAACAGCTTTTAGTTAACCACCAGAAAATCAAACAAATATCCACCAAAAAAAATACATAAGCAGCTATTTGTATGGCGGATATTGCCATGCCGTTTTCCGACACGCCCTGACTTAAAATTCCATAATAGGGAATATCATTCGGGATAAAGGACAGTGGCGGAAATAAAATATTAACAAACTCATTAATCGGTTCAATATAGTACAAAGTTAATATAACAGGGCAAAGAGAAATTATTCTCTTTCCCTTATTCTCCGTTATACTCCAGATAAGCGCAGCTGATCCGAATGCTAAAATAATCATAAAAATAAGCTTTTCCGTCATCATATAATCTATTGTATTAAAAAAGCCTATATCGAATTTATTAACAAGTGTCAACTGATCAAAATCCGGAAAATATGCAATGATTTCTGTTGATTTTCTGACCTTATTACCGGGGCAAAGCACAGTATATACAATAGTCAGAATAATAACGCCATACTGCACCATAACAGTTTTTAACTTAGAAATACTAATATGTTCTTTAAAGATAAAATAACCTAAAATCAGAGTGTATAATAAAAAAAGTACCGCCATCACCTGTTCGGCGTTTGCAGCAATTATCGTAAATAATACATAGACTATATTAACAGCTATGCTTCTGTTCTTTTTTGTATAAACATCATGTATCGCAAGACTTCCGTACAAGGCAAGAGTTATAGGTATAACATAAGTAACAGACGTGCAAATCCACCCTGCAGTTGTAAGCATTTTATAAGGATATAATAAAATTATTGCAACAACAGCAAGCTTTTGCTCCCATTTGTCTGCATTAACCCATACAGATATACTATACAGCATAATAAAAAAAGTCATACCCATGGTTATTGCCCATATATACCTGCCGGCAGCAAGCATTGTATACATAAGCATATTAATAATAACCCTGGAACTCCAACCATAATAGCTTTCTACAATTCCCTTATCATAGATAAACTCCCATAAATTATTAATTTTATATGCCCCAAGGGTTTTATCATCATTAATTATATGTATTTTGGTAAACAGCACGGTAATTACAAATGCAAACAATATATATATATTGTTTGCGCTTTTTATCTTCTTAACAATATTTGACCACATCGAAAAGGTCTCCTTCCGCATCCTATAAAACCTGTCTGTTATCCAAAACTATGAATATTACTTATGAAATATTCCCACTAATTTGCGCTTGATTAATTTTAAAAATAAATACATACCATAAAACGGATTTTTTATACATCTTTTAAAAGTATGTATGTTTGATTCTATATTTTCTATTCTATGCAGCAAAACTTCTTCGACACGGCTTATATTAGAAAATGAATCATTAATATTATTGTTCATTTCTGCTACTGAATTTCGCAGTTCCGCCACAGAGTTCTGAATTACAACAACTGTTTCCTGCAGTTTTTCCACATGATTTTCCAAAACATTCCTTTTATAAGAGTCCAGATACTGCCTTCCGTTAGGGGATACCATAATCATCTCATGTATAGTTCCGCAAATTTCGTCATATCTTGTCCCAAAATTGTAAACTACTTTCTTGTATTCCTCATCTTCATAATTGCTGAAAATAAATTTATAATCTGCTTTTTGAGGTATGTGTTCCTTAATCGGGAATCGGCTATAGATGTCCTTATATTCATTCACCATTTCCTCTATAGATTTTACATTGTAATCTCTTATAGCATTCTGCTTTTTACGCAAAATATCTATATCGCATAAAATCTTATCAATAACCTCACAAGTCTCATTATAAATATTTCGGTAGGATACCAGCCATGTAAAGCCTTTATTCCGTAAGCGTTCCCCCAATGCTCCTATATCTGTAGCAATCACAGGAATTTTAGCTGTCAATGCCTCAGACAGGGTATAACAAAAAGATTCCGGAACCTTTGACAGGATACAAACTATATCTATATTATTTTCAAGTAAAATATCATTTATGTCATCTCTATTATATCCGCCGCAGGGAAAATAGTTCTCGCATTTATTCTGCCCCAGCTCATCGTCTACAACTACTCCAAAGCTAAACCAATCAATTTCCTTATACCTCTTTATAAGCCTGTGAGCTTCCTGACTTCCCTTATGTTTTGACAATGTACCTAAAAATGCGACTCTAATCCTTTTATTATCTTTATATATATTGCCTGATTTGGTATTTTTCCTTATTTTTGTACCATGCAAAATTACATAAATTTTATCATTTAGCTTTGGATAATATTTTATATAAGTATCTTTTATATAGTAAGACGGAGAAATAATTCTGTCACAATTATTAAGTGCATTATACATATTTTGTCTAAATGCCTCTACATATTGTAAATTACCGCTAATCTTATTTTTATCATGTAAACAAATATTACATATATCACTTTTATTCTCATTATTACAAAATTCATCTTCACTATTGAAAAAACTTTCCTGAGGACATGCCATAAAACCGTCATGTAAACTACATATAATGGGAACATTAAGCTTTTTTGCAACAAAAAAAATATCTAAAGAAGTCCTTAGTGTATGATGAACATGTACAATATCTACGCTGAATGCTGTGATTATTTCCTCCCATACCTTAACTATTCTATTATTTTTCGGGCTAAAATATTCGGGATTCTTACCAATGTAAAACCTGAAGTTATGCTCCTGCTCTCCGGCATATAAAGTCACATTCAGCATATTGTTGAGTCTTGCAGCAACAACAATATTATACTCCTCACCTAAATATTCAACCATATCCATAACATGAAACTGGGTTCCGCCCGGTGGCAAATCAGAGCAGGGCAAAAAATCCGAATGCAGTATGAATAATATGGTTTTTTCAGTTTTATTGTATTTAAAAATCTCACTATAAATATTTATATTATTTATAATATATTGATTAGGATTAATTCTGCAATACTCATCATTTTCCTGCATTAACCCGTAATATTTTTCTCTCAGGATTCTATCATGCTCAAGTTTAAGCGTTTCTTTCTCCGCTGTCTCAAAAGAACCTGTTCCTCTGTGATAAATAAATGTATCATCACACAGTATATTAGTATAACCCAGCTGTATGATTCTATTGCAGAAATCATTTTCTTCTCCGTATCCTCTTTGAAAGGTTTCAGCGTCAAATACTCCTGCTAAGTCTATAACCTCCCTTTTTATATACATACAAAAGCCCACTGCCACCGTCACCTTTGGATATGCTCGTATACTTACGCATTCTATAAGCTCAGCCAGGGAATCTATAGTATACCCCCGGGGTATTTCATTATCCTTTAAAAAAACGGGATATGACGCCAATGTCGCTGCATTAGAAAGCGGCGTAACTGTACCTATCTCACCTGCACTGTAAGCAGCTCTTTGAATTTTTTCTAACCAATTTTTAGTAACAATAGTGTCAGAGTTTAAGAGTAAGACGTCATTCTCCTCAGAGCTAAGCATTCCCTTATTAACACTTGCAGAAAATCCTTCATTTTTTTCATTATAAATTACAATACAATTTTCATATTGTAGGCTATCTAAATACTCCTTGATTCTGCCGTCTGTACTTTTATCATCAATAATTATAAGTCTGTGCTTGTTAAAATCCGTATGTTTTTTAACGCTGTCAACACACTTTATTAAATCATCATATCCATTAAACACAGGTATAATAATATCAATACTATTTTGCATCTCACACCTACTTGCCAATGTTTTTTATCTTTCTAAACAATGCGGTACATTTCCATGAGTTTGAATCCAGTATTTTATTATAATCTGCTTCCAGATTCCCAATCCTTGTTTCCAGCTCCTGCACCTGTGCCCTGTAATTATTATTACAAGCCACACTTTCCTCATATTGGTGTCTAAGCGTATCCAGAGTTTTTACTTCCTTTAAATAATTAAAATTATACGGTTTAACATTCACATATTTTTGTAATTGACTTTCCATTTTCTCATACAGCGGCACGTTATCTATTTCCTTTATTATTTCCTCACCAAATTCCTCCCAGGACAGTGCCGCTCTGTATTTTATATAGTCAACCGGAACCGGAAAATCAAATACCCATTCATAATCAAATACAATTATTTTACCGTCAATCTTTAAGAAATTATCTATTATACTGTCTACATTTCCGTATATAACAGCCTCTATGCCTTCTTTAGGGAAACAATCCGTAAATACCTTTTGGAATTGGTCTGTAATTCTAAATTCTGTTTTATAGTCCTCACTATAATCAAACATATCTCTAAAAAAGGCAAAGTCTTTATTCAGCTTTTTACCTTCCGCATATGGGAATCTAACCCTGCTTAGATCTATTGCTTCACCATTATGTACATCCGTAAAAGGAAGTACCTCAATATTTTTATATAAATTTTTTATTTTATTATAATTATCTTTTATACTTTGAATATGATTTATAGCTTCTTTGCATAAGGCTCTTTTTTCAGCATATCTTTCAGTTATATTCTTGTCCAAATCAAAATTTCCAACTATACAAGTTTGAATTCTGAATTTCGGATTACGATAAGAATTAAATTTGCTATATATAACTCTTTCCATACATTTTTACCAAAATCTATATATTATCAGTTTACACACTCAATCAAAAAGGAATTTGCAAATTCCTCATATAGCCCTTCATTTATAATCTGTGAATATACTAATGGTTCATCAAATATCATCATTCTGTCAGAATCATATGCAGGTGCTGAAAACATCTTAGTATTGCAATCCGGAATACAATCCTCAGAGTATATCTCCACCGGCAGCTTATAGTCAGGATAGGGATAATAAAAATATGATGAACTGTATCCTGCAGATTCAACTAAATTTTTAATCTCCTTTTTCCCAAAGGTTTGAACCTGCGGTGATTTAGTATACCCCTCTATTCCATCATAAAATAAGCCCGTATGATCCTCTCTGGCTCCTGCCCAATATTTAAGGCCAAATTTATTTTCAATAGCAATAAATAAAATGCCGTTAGGCTTTAAATATTCTCTGGCTCTTTTTAACATATCCAGAAAAGGAGTATCACTGTCAATATAAAATCCTGAATACTCTAATACTCCTATCAATGTTACATAGTCAAATTTTTCACTTATTTTCAAATCCGAGAAATTAGATATCATAATCTCTAAATTGCTGTAATTTTTATTACGATAAGCGTTTATAGCTGACCGTTTTTTAGACAAATCATTGGCGACAACTCTCTTACATTTTTCGCAAAAAAGTCCTGTCATTGCACCGGGACCTGCTCCGATTTCCAAAAGTGTACTGTCCGGAGCAAAGTTGTACCAATTAAGCAAATTCTTTCTTATCTCTGAAAAATGATAGAAAATCGGCCATTCATTATTTTCTGAAATAACATTTTCCAAATCATCTCTGGTCTTTGCATATTCCAGCAGTTTATCTTCTATATCCCCGTCAGAATACTCATCAGACCCCTTATAAAATTTGTAATTTAAACTAACCTGTCCTATAAGCTCTATATTATTCATTAATTATCCCTTGTCAAAAGTTCACTGATGTATTATTCGCTGACATATTCTTTAATACAAAAATCACCGCTGTCCAATGAGAAGTTCGGGTTAAAATATGGATCCCCCTTTTTTAATATATCCTTCCATTTATCTTGGAACAACCTTACCTCACCAAGATATCTCTTTGCATTTTCTCCGCTAACATCATCTCCTCTGGATAATGATTCATAGTGTATCAATACCGCAAATGGAGTAAATATATTTAAATATCCCTTTTCTCTGATTTTTAAACATAGATCCACGTCATTTAAGGAAACTCTAAACTGCTCATCCAAACCGTTTACTGTCACAAATTTTTCCTTAGATATCATCAAGCATGCTCCGGTCACTGCACTAATATTTTGAGCATATGACAATCTTCCCATATATCCCACGTCATCATAATTTCTTCTATGATGGCAATGTCCTGCTACTCTATGCGTTCCCATACCTACAATAACTCCTGCATGCTGAATTTTCATATCAGGATATAAAAGCTTTGCGCCTACACACCCCACATCATCTCTTTGAGCATACATAAGCAGCTCCTCTATCCACGTTTTACTCATAACTTCTATATCATTATTCAGTAAAACAATATATTCACCATTTGCGTATTGCACACCCAGATTATTAATTGCTGAATAATTAAATTCACCTTCATATCTGACTATCCTAATATTATTTTTCCCATTGCCCTCACTGTAATGCAATTGTTCATAATATTCCAGAATTTCATAACTTTCACTGTTATTTTCAACTATAATTATTTCATAATTATTATATCTGGTTTTTTCCAATATGGAATCTATACATCTCTTTAAATCTTTTTTGTGATCTTTATTCGCAATTATAATTGAAACCAAAGGATTTCCAATGATTTCATACTCTATTCTGAATATAGTTGCAAACGCCCGAGTAGAACTAATCTTAAAATTATTAAATCCGCTATTTTTCAAGTGTCTTGCCACAGCAGACTTTGCAGCTTCAACGGCATAGGGCTTGGCATTTATTCCTGCGGAAACACTGGCTTTATGTGAACGCCAGTAATATAATACTTTAGGCAAATGAACAATTTTATTTGCCTTTGATGTCAGTCTCAATATCATATCATGATCCTGACTTCCATCATATCTGCTGTCTTGTAGTATATTGCCCTCAACTAAATCTCTGGAAAAACTGCTGAAATGGCATATATAGTTATTCGCCCTTAAATTATCTATGGAAAAATCCGGTTTTAGATGAATTGTTATCACATCATCCACATCATCGCCCTGAAAAGTCAATTCATCGCAATAAATAAAATCGGCCTTCTGCTCATTTATTATTTTAACATATTCAAATAAAATACTTGGATGTAAAACATCATCGTGATCAAATAACCCAATGTATTCGCCATTTGCCATTTCAAAACACTTATTTGTATTGTCAGAAATACCCTTGTTTTCATCCAGTTTCCTATACTTAATTCTATTATCTTTGATTGCCATTTCTTCACAATACGAAGAAACATCTGAGTGTTCATTATCAGAGCCGTCTGCTATGCACAATTCCCAGTTCTGATATGTTTGATATAATAGAGAACCTATCATATCCCTTAAAAATCCCATAGGGGTATTATATATCGGCACTAAAACACTTATTTTAGGCATATAATGAAACTCATAGGTTTCCTCATGCATTCTTTTTTCATCATTGGGAAAAGATTGTCTTCCATAAGTTTTATATTCCTTATGCTCTTTAGGCAGCGTATCGATATGCTCACTGGAATTTACAGCTATTTTACTTCTGATATTGCTAAAGATTTGATGTATAACTTTTAATATCGCTCTTATCCACTTGGTATATTTCCAGAATGGGGTTTCTACTATCCTATCCAATCTATCACTTCTAAATTGAAATTCTTCCATAAAGGAATCATATTCCTGTTGAAGATCAGTATATTCCTTATTTAGCTTATCATAGTCATGCTTTAACATTTCAAACCGCTCTGCAACAGAGAAGTTTTTGCTCGTATTTTCAAAAATAGCTCTGTTCTCCTTTAAAGCAATATTATTATCACACTCTGTACCCATATTATCTCCACAACTATAGCAATAAAATTTTATATAATTTAATCAGCCTGTATAGTCGTAAAACTATTACATACTTTACGATATATTTATTGATTTTACATGGCATATATTATTACAATCCAAAATATGGCAGTAATTTATTGATTATACAAAAATTTATCAAAAAAAACAAATAAGTACTTGAAATGAAAATGGTATGTGATAAAATTTCCCTTATGCTAAAAAAAATCAAAAACCTACTTTGGATACCACATTCCATATATAAAAACAGAGCCTTAGCTCTTTCACTGGCTAAGAATGATTTTAAATCCCGATTCGCCGGGTCATATTTAGGTATTATATGGGCTTTCGTTCAGCCTGTTATTACCGTGCTTGTATATTGGTTTGTATTTGAGGTGGGATTTAAGGCGGGACAAACCACAGGCTATCCATTTGTACTATACCTTGTATCAGGTATAGTACCCTGGTTCTTCTTTGCGGAAAGCTTAGGGGGCGGAAGCAACTGTCTGGTCGAATACAGTTATTTGGTAAAAAAAGTGGTATTTAATATTGAAATACTGCCCTTTGTCAAGATTTTTTCCGCTTTATTCGTCCATATATTTTTTATTGCATTTACTATCCTTTTGCTGACGTTTTATGGATATTATCCCAGTATATATATGCTGCAGCTTCCATATTATATGCTGTGCAATTTTGTTTTAGTTTTGGCAATTGTATACTTATTTTCCTCAATCGTTGTTTTTTTCAGAGACTTAAATCAAATAATCGGCATAATAATTCTTCAGGTCGGTATATGGTTAACTCCAATTATGTGGGAAGCCAGAGGGATTTTAGGTGAAGGCAGCTTAATATTTAGGTTATTTAAATTGAATCCCATGTTTTACATAGTGGATGGATTCAGAGATGCACTATTATACCGACAATTCCCCGGATTAGATAAACTAAGGTGGACCATATACTTTTGGCTCTTTACTCTCCTCGTTTTTGTTTTGGGAGAATTTATCTTTAAAAGGCTTAAAATCCACTTTGCAGATGTACTATAGATAGAAATTTATTATTATGGAAAAAACAGCAATTAATGTAAATAATGTAACCAAAATATATAGGCTTTATGACCGAAATAGAGATCGACTTTTGGATTCCTTCGGGTTAAGTAAAAAGGCTCTTTATCACGAACATTATGCCCTCAGGCATTTAAGCTTTGATATTAAGCAGGGTGAAACTGTGGGGATTATAGGTACAAACGGTGCCGGTAAATCCACCATTCTTAAAATTATTACCGGTGTATTAAACCCCACTCTGGGGGATGTAAAGATAAACGGAAGAATCTCTGCACTTCTTGAGCTGGGTGCCGGATTTAATATGGAATATACCGGCATTGAAAATGTTTATCTTAACGGTTCAATGATAGGCTTTTCAAGAGAGGAAATAGACAAAAAGCTTCCTGAAATACTTTCTTTTGCAGATATAGGGGATTTTGTTTACCAGCCGGTTAAAACCTATTCCAGCGGAATGTTTGTACGTCTTGCCTTTGCCGTCGCAATAAATATAGAGCCGGAAATATTAATTGTGGATGAGGCATTGTCTGTAGGGGATGTTTTTTTTCAGGCAAAGTGTTTCCACAAATTTGAAGAATTTAAAAAACAAGGAAAGACTATACTCTTTGTAAGTCATGATCTGGGAAGTATACAAAAGTACTGTGACAGAGCCATCCTCTTAAATAAAGGGGAAGTTGTGGATACCGGAAAACCGAGTCATGTTATAGATTTATATAAAAGGATATTAGTTGGACAAATGCCCGCGGAGTCTGATTCGGATGCCAAATCACTCTCTGTAAATAAAGTTTCTGCGTTAAATAATTCTGCAGCAAATAATTATTCTCTTTGGAGAGAGAATTATGCCGTCAACCCCACAGTAGATGAATATGGAGAGCACAGAGCGGATATAATAGATTTTGCCATTATAGATGACAGGGGCACCTACACAGATACTTTAATTAAAGGCAGTACCTTCTCTGTAAAAATTAAAATACGTTCCAACGAAAGACTTGTAGACCCTATAGTTGCCTTTACAATCAGGGATGTGAGAGGAACAGATATTACCGGTACGAATACCATGATAGAAAAAATTGATATGGGCACCATGGAGCCTAAGGAAGAGCGAACCATAACCTTTACCCAAAAGCTTAACCTCCAGGGTGGACAATATCTTCTATGTCTGGGGCTAACGAGATTTGAACGGGATGATTTTCACGTTTATCACAGGCTATATGATGTGATAAATATAAATGTCGTATCAATTAAAAATACCGTCGGATATTATGATATGGACAGTAAAGTCAGTATAGAGAAAAAATAATTATACTTTCTTTCTCCAGACCATCTTATTTACAATCCCCACATAGCTTTGAATGATTTTAACAACCTTATCGGAAACATTTTCATCCGCATAATCCGGCACTGCGATTCCGCTTTCATCATTATCAGTCATATTTACAGCAATTTCCACAGCCTGTAAAAGCCCTCTTTCGTCAATGCCTGAAATAATGAAATTTCCCTTTTCAAGAGCTTCGGGGCGCTCTGTGGAAGTCCTTATGCATACAGCAGAAAAGGGGTGTCCAACTGTGGTATAAAAGGCTGACTCCTCCGGCAACGTTCCCGAATCGGAAACCACAGCAAAAGCATTTATCTGCAATGCATTATAATCAATAAATCCTAACGGATCATGCCTTATAACCCTATTATCCAAAACAAACCCCGACTCCTCCAATCTTTTCTTAGAGCGAGGATGGCAGGAATAAAGAATAGGCATGTCATATTTTTTTGCCATAGAATTGATTGCATTAAATAATGACAGGAAATTTTCCTCCGTATCTAAATTTTCCTCTCTGTGAGCTGAAAGGAGAATATATTTCCCCTTGGAAAGTCCAAGTTTTTCATGAATATCAGAGGCTTCTATTTTAGATAAATTTGCCCTTAATACCTCTGCCATGGGTGATCCGGTTACAAAGGTTCTTTCCTTCGGCAGTCCGCTTTCTGCCAGATACCTTCTTGCAAACTCTGAATAACACAGATTAACATCAGAAATAATATCCACAAGCCTACGGTTGGTTTCCTCAGGCAAACACTCATCCTTACACCTGTTCCCCGCCTCCATATGGAATATGGGAATATGCAGTCTTTTAGCACTGATAACAGAAAGGCAGCTATTGGTATCACCTAAAACTAAAATAGCTTCCGGCTTTATTTGACTCATTAATTCATAGGAGCTGACAACTATATTTCCGATTGTTTCTCCAAGATGTTCCCCTACCGTATCAAGGTACACATCAGGGTCATCAATCCCAAGCTCCTTAAAAAACACCCCATTTAGGTTATAGTCATAGTTTTGCCCTGTATGAGCTAAAATAACATCAAAGTACTTCCTTGCCTTTTTTATAAGCTCTGATAATCTTATTATCTCAGGCCTGGTACCAACTACTATAAGCAGCTTTATCTTTCCGTTTTCTTTCCATCTTACATCATAATTTTTCATAAACAACTCCCATAACTTTACATAGGTTTATAGGTGGTAACCATTTTTGCCACCATATCCCTTATATCTGACCTGTTTTTATATGCCATATTCATTAATTCCTCTAAATCACTTAAAAAGATATCTATATCAAACTCCAGAGGTTTCCCGATATGAATAAGCTCATTTTCCGTTTTTAACAGTCCCTCCTCAGCCATGAGCTTCTCCTCATACAGCTTTTCACCTGGACGCAATCCGATATATTCTATTTTAATATCCACATCAGGCCGCAGTCCCGATAAATTAATTAAGTTCCTTACCATATCATCAATTTTTACAGGCTCACCCATATCCAGCACAAAAATTTCTCCCCCTCTGGCGTAAACTCCCGCCTGTAACACCAGACTTACCGCCTCAGGAATGGTCATAAAAAATCTTGTTATATCCGGGTGTGTTACAGTTACAGGACCTCCCTTTTCTATTTGCTTTTTAAATAACGGAACAGCTGAGCCGTTGGAACCCAAAACATTTCCAAAGCGCACCCCCACAAACTTAGTTTTTGCATTCTCCAAATTGGCGGTAATTTGCGAATCAGCAATCATATCCGGAATATCATGGGTAAACAGCTGCGGTATATCCTTAGCCTGTCCCCTTAATATCATCGCATTAAATGCCTGCAGTATCATCTCACAAAGCCTTTTTGAAGCCCCCATTATATTAGTAGGATTAACTGCCTTATCTGTACTGATTAGCACAAACTGACTGCAATTATGCGCCATGGCAGCATAGGCTGTTTTATAAGTGCCGATAACATTATTCTTGATAGCCTCACAGGGGCTGTCCTCCATTAAAGGAACATGCTTATGAGCGGCAGCATGATATACTATATCAGGTCTATACTGAGAAAATACCTTAAAAAGCTTTCTGCTGTCCCTTACACTTCCCACCAGCACCACAAGGTTTAAATTGGGATATTTACTTCTAAGTTCCAATTGTATCTCATAGACATTATTCTCATATATATCAAATAAAATCAGAGTTTTAGGGCTTTGAGCGGCAATCTGCCGGCTTAACTCCGTGCCTATGGATCCGCCGCCGCCTGTAACCAACACAACCCTTCCTGTAATATTATCAAACACTTCTCTTGTATTGATTTTAACCGGCTCTCTCCCCATCAAATCCTCTAAGGATACATCCTTTAATTTGCTTACTGTGATTTCACCCTTTGCAATTTGGTATAATCCGGGGAGACTTCTCATTTTACAGCCTGAATTCTTGCATATACCAAGGATTTCTGCTCTATCCTTAGGCTTTGCACTGGGTATGGAAATATAGATCATATCCACATCATATTCCCTGGCAGCCCTTAAAATAGAGTATCTATCCCCTACCACAGGTATTCCGTCAATATCCCTGCCATGCTTATTTACATTATCATCTATGATACAAACCACCCTGCCCTCAATCTCTCTTGCATGGGCAATATCTCTAATCAGTGCCTTCCCCGCTTCGCCTGCACCGATAATCATTATGTTATTAAGGCGCTTCTTGCCTTCACCCTTGCCTCTTATATCCCTTTCCATAAGAATAAATCTATAGGAAAATCTTATTCCTAAAACCAGCAGAAATTGTATCACCCCTCCTATGCAATAGTATGAAATCGGCATTCTGCAAAATATAAGGGTAATAAAAACGGTATGAAACATGAAAGTTATACCTGTAGCAAGCGTGACCCTTTTTAGTTCAGTAAAGCCCGCAAATCTCCATATACTTTTGTATAGCCTGCATATCCAAAAGATAATTACAGAAAAAACAGAGTAAATCGGCGCAAAATATAACCATGCATAAAAATACATTCCCGGGATTTGAGTATAATGTCCGTCAAATCTTACCCACAATGCAAAAAAATAAGCCAAGATGACGGCAATGGCATCATATGCCACCAGATACAACGCCACCAGCTTCCAATGCTGTATACCAAGTTTTTGAGAAATTTTCTTTATCAATACATCGCCCTTATAACAAGGATTATATTCAACTATAAATCCTTATTTTTTATATATTTACTCTGTAAAATCCAAATTAGTTTACATTATATAGCATAATTATGCAAATATATCATTTCCTCTTATTCCGGTTATAGACATGTCCTCAGGATATTATATTCAAAGCTCTAATTTATTTCCATAAAAATTAAATTTATATATAATAATTACTTAAAAAACATATTTACCGGGAAATATCCGCCTTTATTCTGGCTTCCAATAATGTCCTTGCCACATAAACTGCCTCTAAGGAAAATCCCATAGGCTCATTATTATTCTCCACCGCATGATTTAACTGCCTAATATAAATAATAAGCTCCCTGTATTCCCTGATATTATCTGCAAAGGGCAATTTCCCGCTATCTATCTCATGGTCAATAATTGCCATCGCCTCCATCAGTATATGAAGCTCCCCCCCTATATCGGAGGCTTCCATCAGTATATCCGGTCGCTTCCCATATTCATGTAAAAAATATTCCTTCGCTCCTATATAATCTCTTATTTTAAAAAACTCCCAAATCCTTTCTTTAATACTGCTTACTTCAGCTTTTTCGCCCACCATTCCAACCATAACCTGTTTAGTCTTTAAATTATTCATAACTATATATACATACAGCAAAAACTCCGATATAAAGCCAAATATTCTCCTATGATAGCTATCATCCTCATCTATAACTATTCTATCCTCCAAATTAAACAATATATCAAACAACCAGCTATGGTAATCCTTAAACAGACCTGCTCTGCATATAAGCATATTACCGAATAATGTATGCACATCCTTTACCAAAGTATCATATATCATCAGCTCCTTGGGATATTTTTCCTCTAAAAGCTTTCTAAGCTCATATAAATAATAAGGTTTATGATTTTTAGAAAACCCGTATTCATAGGAGAAATTAAGAGTTAATACCTTGGGGGTAATAAGATCATATTGATTTAAAACAGATTCAATTTCAGAAGAATTCAGCAAACTGCCTTTCTCATTCAGAAGATAACGCCTGTAATGGCATATACCTATTATATCTGCATTTGAATTCTTCCACGCCCAATAACAACCAGTTAGCTCGCTGTAATAGCAGTTCTTTTCGGCAATATTATCCCCTCTGTCATGAAATACGGACAGTGGAATATAGATATTATTTTGGGGTGGAGTAAAATCCTTATGAGAAAGACAATATATTTGAGTCTTCATTACAGTATTTCATACCTGGAATGATATATTTCATTCTCTGCAATCCAGATTTTAAGCTCTCCTATCATATCTTCATAGTCTGGAATATTAATAAGTTCCCCTCTTGTATTAATAAGAGATTTATCACTTATTATTCTGTCATCCACATTAATTTTAAGCTTATTACTTCTAAAATATTTATTAAATAAGCAAAGCAATTCATACTTACTTACGGTCTTATTATTTACCAGATGATAAATACCTGTAACAGGATTTTTATACTCTTCTTCTATTGCTTTGGATAGGGCAAGAGTAGTAACTCCTGTCCATATGACCCTACTATATCCTGTAACAACATCAGATTGACCCATAAACCAACCAAATAATCCAATACCATGATCACTAATCTCCGGACCTATGATAGATGTTCTAAAAGTAAGGTTTTTATTATCTATCACCTCACCCATCGCCTTACTTCTGCCGTAATAGGAATCTTCATTGGGGGTATCTCTTTCCATATACCCACCTCGGAAACCGTTAAATACACAATCGGTGCTAATATGGACAAGCTTGGATTCGCTGTCTCTAAGCTTTCTTGCCAGAAAATGAGGAAGTACCGCATTAAGATATATTCCCATATCCAAGTCCAGGTCTACTCTGTTATTCAGCACGCCAATACAATTAATAACCCGCTCTGCCCCTACAGACAAAGCCGCCTCTATATCCTGAGGATTTAATGCGTCACCAATAATTGTATCACAAATACTGCTTTTAGTTTTTGCAAAACCCACAACATCATATCCCTGTTTAGTTAAATACAGAGCAATAGCATGACCAGCCATTCCATTTACTCCAAGTATCAAAAATTGTCTATTCACATTTTTTCCTCATCCAAAAGCTTCCGCCATGTATTGTTTCTCCTGCTATGGGCCAATTAGCTGTTATTTTTTCTCTAAATTTCTTTTCCATCATATTTTGAAAAAATATAATCTCAAATTTTTTATTGTACATAAGAAAACTTCTCAGTAAGTACAACTCATTCCACACCATCCCCTGCTTAGTCCATTCATGAGGGTAGGTAAAGGGGTAAAATATATCATGCAGATGAATGAATACCCCCGGCTTTAATCTGGGCAAAATTTCAAAAAATAAATAATTTACATCTGACCCCGCTTTTGAAACATGGGTTGAGTCAATAAATAATATATCTCCCTTTTCAAGTCTCCCAAACTCATATAGCTCTACATCCTCTAAGCCTTTTTTGATTAAATTAATATTATCAGTCTTTATTAAAAGACTATTTAATAATTCAGGAAAAGGCTCTATAAATGTCAATTCCATACCCCCCCCGAGAAAATTCTGGTTAACATCGAGACTCATTGCACTGGAATACCCACTTCCCACCTCTATAAGCCTTTTAGGTTTTATAATGTTAAGCATACAGAACAAACCAACCGCGTCCCCTGCTGAAATACTCGGGTTTCCCAACCTATATCTGTATTTGCTTTCTATCTTGCTGTCTATATATTCCCATTGGGGGACTTTATGATAAAGCCCTATCATTTTATCCAAATATATTTCCTGAACAGTCTCTGAAAAATCTATTTCCAATACTTCATGCAATCTGTCAATATTTGCCCAATCCGGAGTATCCAACACATCACCGGCATTGGGATATAGACTGTAATAATGCCCTATTTCAAAAAAATCCTTATAACCCACATTATATGGGCTTTTTAAAATCATATCTGATATTTTTAAAGGCAAAATACGGGAATATATATTACTCAATTCCTTAAATAAACCCTCACCCCTTTGTGGTGATACAATAATTACATAATTTTCAGCATTTTTTTGAAAGTAATCCTTAGGATAGCAACGCAGTCCCTCTATCTTTTTATTCCAAAGAGCACTGTCACCATCTATGAATGCCTTTGCCGCCAACCCGTATTTCGGCAATATCCTTGCCATTTTCCTGCCTCTGTCGCCTGCACCCGCAATGATAATTTCCATACTATCTCTCCAGCTTATAGCTTGTAATAATATTTATACACTCATCAACAGTTAATATGCCGTCATTTTCTATAATAATATCAGGATTTTTAGGAAACTCTGCCTCTACATTAAAGCCGGCCAGGCTTACCGCCTCTCCGCGGGACAGCTTAGTATACAATCCCTTTTGATCCCTTTGCTTTAATGTTTCCAATTTAACCCTTAAAAATATCTCCACATAATTTGTATTGCTTTTTCTGTTAAGCTCCCTTACCTCATCAAACATTGATATAGTTGAACAAACTACAATAAGCCCCTGGCTAACCAGTAAGCTGCAAAGCTTCGAATATTTCAGTGCACGCTGTCGTCTGGCATCTGCACTGTAGTCGATATCATGTGTTGATTCAAAAACCAACTTCATATCGTCTCCATCAAGGAACACTATATTCCCATTGTTTTCTGAAAGCTTATCATGCAGTGCCTGCCCTATAGTTGTTTTGCCTGATCCGGAAAGTCCGGTTATCCAATATAAAATCCCTGTATTCATTCATGCACCCGCTAATACTATAATGCATACAAAACTATCTCCAGGTATGCATTGCTGTATATCCTTAAATAAAATTTATAATCTACGTGCAAGGACAGTATATACTGGGGAATCTCCCACAAATCCTCTTTCTTATGATAAAGGGATATTGCCATTCTCGGGTGATCCTTTTTAATCCTCTCCTTAGCTCCCTGCAAAGTTTTAAGCTCGAAGCCCTCCACATCTAATTTGATAAAGGTAAGCTTCTCATCGTAATTTTCTAAAAATTTATCAATATTATAAATCGGTACCTCTGTACCGGTAGACTCATTGGTAAGATAGGTTGTATCATCACCATTTGCCACAATATTTATGCTTCCGTATGTATCTGACAATCCTCCGTTTATCAGCTCCACATCCTCCCAGCCTTTTGAGGAAATTATATCCTCACATATATTGTAATTGACCATATCCGGCTCAAAGGATACTATCCTTTCATACCCACAACCTTTATTCCATGCAATAAATCTTTCCAGACTGTCACAGCGAAAGCACCCTCCGTCTATTACAATTCCCTCTTTTTGCGGGAATACAAAATCATCAAAATACTGCTTATCCTCGAAAACCTTTGTATCAGGGTAAGGATATTTCAATATCCTTTCGGCAGCTATTCCCGGATTGGCTAAATCCCTTAAAAATACGGCAATCCTTTCATAGTAATCCGGCGCAGCTATATAGTAGTATGTATTCTCATCATCATTATCTAAAATGGCTTGTGGGGAAAGTATTTCCCTATCCATAAAAGATTCTCCGCATATATTGGTATCGCCCAGTGCATACCAGTCCATATCCGAAAAAAACGGATGATATAAATATCCTGCACTCCCTTTTCTTTCTCTTTCCAATTCTAAAAAATGTTTGGCTGCCTTTCCTATTCCATATAAGACAAGCTTTTTTTTGCACCTCACCTTTTCTTTCATATCCAGTGCTGCCGTATAACATTCATCCACCGGCATGCCTGCGTTTTCGAGCGCTTTACAAAGATAATTCATATCCCCCGAGCTTGTTAAATTTATTAAATCATCATATATTTTTTGTGATATGTCCTCACAAAACCTGAGTTCTACCCCCCCCGAGAGATAATTTGTCACTTTATTTTTATCAGGCAATGTATAAAATATTTCTGCTCCGATTTTTTTAAAGCTGGTAACATTTTTATAACCCCATCCTCTGATTTTTGCCTCTAAGTCCTCAGGGTTATCCTTTGTGACTATAATAATATCCATCCCCTTATCCGCTTTGTCCAAGCTGACGCAGGAAACACCATCTATTTCAGTTCCAATTAATTGGCTGTTACTGTCTATAAATCCTGCAACATCCACATCTCTTTGCAATAAGTATCTGTTAAGCCTTCTTCCGTTTTTGCCTGCACAGTATAAGTATATTTTAGAATCTTTACCAATACCCTTTTTAAATTCCTGTACGAATATATTCTTCACATCCTCCTTAGAATTCAATGAGGAAAGTGCTTTATACTTAGTATAATTTTCTATAAACAGTTCTCTCCAGTCCAAATTCTGATAATGCTCCAATAGGGCATAATAAAAACTTTCTCTATTGGTAAATATTCTGTCTATTTCATCATCTGCAGCATTATCCTGTATCTTTTTGGCAATATCTTTGCAGTTTTCAATAAAAAGACCGTCTGCCTGAGTGCCCTGACTATCATGCCATCTATACCGTACCGTAGGCTCATTTATATATATTGTATCCCTGCCCTGAAATGTTCTAAACATCATATCATAGTCCTGGGAAGTAAACAGGCTTATATCAAACTCCCCTGCCATATCAAGATATTTCTTAGGAAAAAGTACTGTCACTATAGTAATAAAATTAAAAAGCAAAGGATATATCCCCTTGGTTATCTTAGAAATATCTCCATATTCATAAGGTATATCCACTCTTTTAACTACATTCTCATTTTGCAAATACATTTCCCAATCAGACCATACAATAGCCTCACTCTTTCCTGAAGCAATAACGGCGTTTATTTGTTTCTCAATCTTATCAGGTAAAATCAAATCATCATGGGGCAGATACTGAAAGTATTCTCCATTCATTTCCTTAAGCCCTAAGTTAAGGGCTGATGAAACGCCACCATTCTCCTTGGAAAAATATCTTATTTTTTCACCATATTCCAAGGCTATCTGTTCAGTATTATCAGTTGACCCGTCATTCACTACAATAATTTCAATATTGGAATATGTTTGATTAATTGCTGAATCTATAGCCTCCCTCATATAATTTTCACCATTATATACAGGTATAACTATTGACACCAACGGAGTATCACTTTTTTTATTCATAAAATCACCAATTTCTGTTTTATATCCACTAAGCTTTTTAATCAATTTTATATATCATTAATTCCATACAAAGGATTTCCCCAGAGCCTCATATATTATATGGGCGTTCTTAAATTTAGGATGTTTATTTATATTAATACTTTTTCTATTTAAAAGTGAACGTAAATACTCTATTCTATCCTCATAGTCACTGTTATTAATAAAATCTATCCTCCAATCAGGTAAAATATAGTAATGTTCATCACCTGTGGCCTCTAATATATACATATCCTTAAGGGTTCTCACCCCATTAAACTGAACCCCCGTTTGGGCAGTATCAAATTTAATTAAATAACTAATCCATGTCATATTATAGGAATCAATACCGTTTATATTAATAGTATCACTTACACACTTCTTATAATCCCTTATGTCCTTAGTCAAAATATATCTGATAAGTCCTCCGATATTTTCTGTTTGTATAAGCTTTTCCTCACGCCTGTGCTCTATTCCCTCACCCTGCAAGCACATGGTGATATGTGCCATATCTTCACTATATTGAGGGGTTTTGCTTTCCAACATATATCCATGATCTGAGAAAAACAGCTTTGTCGGGTTGTTGCCAAAAAGCTCCATATAATAGCTTAATTGCCTATCCATATATAAAGCGCTTATGAGCGCGCCTTCAAGAAATTCCTCTCTCTTTTCATCGTCAAATAAATGATAACCGTAAGTTCCATATTTATACTTATCCCAGACTTTGGTATCCGGACTGATAAACGGGGGATGGGGCTCTACCATAATATGCGTCATTATAAATACCGGCTTTTTGCTGTTCAAAAGACAGTCTAATGTGTCAAAAAGCACTTTAGTTGATGCTTCACTAAACAACCCCAAATCACTATTTATATAGTCAAAATCACCTAAAGGCATTACCCCATGAGAGCTTACATGAAAATTATCAAAGCCTTGTTTGAGCAAATATTCATTTAAAATATTATTATCTCTTTCCTCTGCAAAAAGCTCTATCTCCTTTGACTCCTCCATAATACATCCATAGGTGTTTCTTGTGGATATTGAGCTTGCAATGGCATTTTTAAAATCTATCCCCTCATTTCTGACAGTGTTTAAATAGGGTAATTCCCTTGATAATTCATCTCTTAATCCGTCTAACCAAAATAATAAAATATCCCTGTTGCCGCGTTTTGCTGTAACATTTTTTATATAAGCTTCTATATCTGCAAGCTCCTGCAATGTATCATCTAAGACATTTCGTTCAACAGGGTGCATGTATCCTATGTTTTCATTATCTATAAATTGGATATAGCTTTTAATATGCTCCTTAGAATATAGCAAATCACGCCGCTCAATGGAAGAATAGATATTGAACAAATAAAGACTGCATAACTGCCCTCTAAGCTTTGGGTTGTTTTTATTTTCAATAAAATCAATTAAATTGCCTGCAATAAGGTCCCTTATATATGGATATTCATTTAAGTTATAATATTCTGTCGGAACAACTATCCCTTCAGACTCAAGACTTGAATATATGTCTAAAATACATCCCTTATATTCCATATCCTTCAGTCTGTCCTTAACCTCATCCATATATTTTTTGGAGCTTATAATAATGCAGTCAAAGGCATTTATATAATCATAGCTAAATATCTCATGCCCTTTTAAAAGATCCGTCACTTCTATAGCTGCCGCATTTTTATCAATTATCGGGATACCCTTCAGTTCATCTTTAAAATCCCGAAGCAGTGATTCCGTATGCTCTCCCGCCCCCAGCAAAGCAGAATTGTATTTGCACGCATAATTAGAAAGGAGCTTTCTTATCCCATCAAAAACTAGACTGTCTATAATATAGCCATAGTCCTTGTAATAATATGATATTTTTTTTAGTCTTTCATTTAAGTCCATGAGCAGAGCCTATCTAACCTCCTTTATAACCTCAAATCCCTCTGCATACTGTCTGTCAATACAGTAACCCCATATCCTGTTTTGATGTATTACATTATCAAACAGCCTGTTTTCACCATTCGCCATAATCCTCTGGTGCTCTATTCCATAGGCGTTTAACGCTTCAATTTTCCTGTCTATAAAATCACTTATATCAAAAAATACCCTGGGGTCAAAGGATGTTTCCGTAATATACATATTGCTGCGGTATACATACTGATTCCCCACGTGTCTGGCTGCCACCTTGCATATTTCAGCAGCCTTAATATGATCGTGATTCAAATCATATTCCGAGTGCATAAAAACAGTATCTATTTCAAGCTCTGAAATTACCGCCTCTATCCTTTGCATGAGCTCCTTTGAATATTCCAGAGTACAATTAGGTTCCTTTTTAAAGTCCGATATATCTTTTATTCCCAGAATATTACAGGCTTTAATATTCTCCAGTCTGCTTGTATTCTCATCTGTATACTTGTTGAAGCTTGACTCATCTACATGATTATCTGTGATAATAAGCTTATATACCTCTTTCCCCTCATCTGACAGTCTGGCTCCAACTCCTCCACAGCCTAAATCCGGGTCATCATAATGTGCTCCTATCAATAATATTTTTTTCATTTAAAATCCTTTGCTATTGCGTTAAATCTTATATCCGTATAGGGCTTTGCCCAACCGTCGGTAACGGTAAATCCATACTCTGTCATTTCCTTTCTGGTATATATCATATGCCTGCTGTCATGGGATACCCCTTGTGGCAATTCCCCAATAAATAACCCATGTTTTGTAACTCTTTTCATTTCTGAAATTACACGGCTAACATATTCCTTATCCGGGAAATACAAAAACACTCCCCAGGAAAAACACTTATCAAAATAATTATCCTTAAATGGTAGATTATCTGCTTCAGAATAAACTGCAGATTTTTGAAAAAACTCCATACACCTTTGTACCAAGGTTTTGGAATAATCTATGCCGATATACTCACAGGTCATATACTGAGCCAATCCCCCTGCTCCACAGCCTATCTCCAATACTTTGTCAGTATCCTTTATGTCAAGTTCCAAACATATCCTGTCAGCAATTGTTTTCATATCGGCACTGCTTTTCTCCCAGCCGTCATATATACGGATATCCTCTCTGGTTCCCTCCATGGCGCCCTTTTTAGTCCAAATTTCCTTCCATGTACCTGTATATTCCATTGCACTCCCTTGCTATATAAAACTTAATATTGCTTTTGCCGATTTTATAAACTCTATATATTTTATCGGATATTTTGTCAATTTACCTTATCCTAAAGCATATCTCTGCTGTATATTATAAATCTCCTGTCCAGCTCTTTCTGTAATAGTCTTCCTTTACTTGTGCATATAGCTTTTCATGTGCTATAACATAATCCGTAAATTTAAATCTTTTCCCCACATACTCATGCCCTAATATCCCCCTTTTAGATATCTCCGCTATATTATCAGCAAGCCTGTCTATGCTCTCTGCCAGGGCTTTAGGGGATAAATAATCCACTGCTACCCCAATGTCCGGAGATGAAGTAATATCCTCTAATACAGTGCCCTTAAAAGAAATGATACAGCAGCCTGCTGCCATGGCCTCAATTGCCATAAGACCAAAGGATTCACTCTTTGACGGCATAACAAAAATATCTGCGGCTAATAAAAAATCTATCTTTTCACTTTCATCATATAACCAGCCAAAATTTTTTACATTAAATTCCTTGTATAAACTGTCAGGTATTTCACCGTTTCCAATACAGGATACAATTATTTTGTCCTTATTTTTTATCATTGATAAGGCTTCGAAAAAATACTCGCTTCCCTTAACCTTATCGCTCTCTATTCTTACTCCAAGATTAATTTTGTCCGACTCTCTTATCAGCCCTTTTTTTGCCTCTCGTTTTTTTGAAACATCGTACTTTGTGATATCAATTCCAAAGGGTATAGTTACTATTTTGTCAAAATGCTTTGTAATATCACTTTGTATAATATGTCTTCTCATCCATTCTGTAGAAACTACAATATACGGATTTACCTTTTTTAAAATTCTTTCCTTCAGTTTCCACATAAATTGACTGTTATCTCTTTCCACAGGGAAGGGTATATTCTCTATTTCCGGGCAATTGTCGCACCCCTTTTGCCATAAAAAGCAGCTGTCAGGCGGCGGGAAAACACAAGCTCCGGTTACCAGCCAAGGATCATGCACCGTCCATATACAGGGCTTGGAATTCATTAAAAGCGGGTAGTCCAAAATTGATATGAAGTCATTGTGCAAAATATGGCAGTGGATTATATCCGCGTTTTTATATGCCTTATGGTTTATAATCCCTTTAGCGTACGGGAGCAGCAGATGGTTCAAATTATTTTTATATTCCAGCCATTTAATATGATTATGCAATATTTCCTCCGGCTGTATAGAATACACTTTTTCATGGGAGCTTATTTTCCATAAAACTATCTGGCATAAATCAAAGCCATTACCTATTGTATTCATTAAATCATAGCCGTTAAAGGCTGCACCAGCCAAATCCGTATGGTTTAAATGGCAAACTTTCATTTGCTTTTCCTTTGCTTTATCTCCAAGCTTTTATACAGTCTTTGTGAGCTCTTAAATTTTTCTATATTATTTATATCCAAAAAATGATACCCCCTCTCCTCCATTTTCCCTTTAAGAAAATTTATTCTCTCCGCATATTGAGCGTTTTCTATTAAATTTTCCTCCCAATTATCTTTAGTGTTATATATTTCCATACCATTTCCAAGCCTAATATATCTGTCATATACGCTCATTATTCCGGAAAATGATAGTCCTGTAAGCTCCGTATTATTTTTAATTAAAATATCTATATATTGAGAGTTATATATATCTATTTGGTATAAATAAATATAGTCTGAAAAAATCTCCCAATCCTCTACCCCCCCCGGATCAATTAAAGACCTTATCAGGTTTATAAAATTTTCAAAAGTAAATAATCGCTCCTCTGTTCTTCCCTCTATTCCTTCTCCACTAACAATCATACCTGCATGGAGATAGTCCATAGAAAAGCTAAACACATCTCTTCTCATCGAAAATCCATGATCGCTCATAAGCAATTTTATGGATTTGTCCGGCAGTAAATCATAGAAATACCTTATCTGACAGTCTATATACTTATAATTTACCTTCATCCGCTCTATAAAGCTATCTTCTATATCATCAATCTCTCCTATCGACCATTTTATATATTCATCATTTATTTTTTCATTTTTTCTGGCAAGCCATGGTGAAGCAAATGGGTCATGAGTTTCCGTACCTGTATGTACCAATAAAAATAATGTCTCTTTAGCGTTAATCAAAACATTCAAGGTTGCCCAATACATATCCGTAACGGAGGTATAAAAAACATTTGCCAATGAAAACGTATTATAATTTAATTTTTCCATAGGAATACTTTCCTGACCGCTTTTTGTAATTCTAATTGGTACAATCCCATTCTTTAGCAAATAATTTTCCAAAGCATATTTTCTTTTATGCTTTGAAATATCCTCATACCTTTGATACTCCTCCTGTTGATCTAAACATCTGGCATATACAGATCTGGTCACCGGCCCCGGAGTATATACATTTCTAAATAGCACACCTGAGTCAGCAATCCTTTTTAAATTTGGCATATCCTTTATACGATCAAATAAAAGTGCGTCCTGCCACAGCCACAATATGTCTTTTGTGCCTTTCTTAGACAAGGTATCTTTTATTTCTGAGAGTAAGCATTTTAATTCCATCTTTAGAGACTTTAAAGTCTCCCAATTATTGTATTTCCTGTCAATATATTCATCTATCAATAAAAACGCCGATACAAAATCTCTTATATCTAAATATTTACTAATTAAATCAAAAATTAACTTTTCTCTCGATTCGTTTATACAGTTTGAACTGCCATACCTTGCCTTATGTCCATTAGGCTTAACCCTTGCTTTATCATAAATACCTTTATCCGGATCAGCAACTGCTCTTTCAAGGTAATCAACATATCTAGAATAATACCCCTCTGCATTCAATTTTCCATTACGCGAATCATCCAATTCCTTCAGAAGTACATTATCCTCTATAATATCATGATAAGGCTCATCAAAAAATCTCCAAAAAGGACATTCAATTGACAGCCCTCTTTTCTCTAACATATCATGAATATCGTATATCTTTTCTTTATCTATACCTTTTGCCTTTAACTCGCTTTTGATTTCCTCCCTGTAATCAAAATTTGCAACAATAAATAAGTCTATGGTTTTATAATCAATATCTTCCTCTTTAACCACAGGTATTCCATAATCCATGAGCCTTTCTCTTACAGCTTCCAATTCATTATCTATAATAAACTGCGGCATAAAAACATTCCCAAAACTCTCCAAAAATTCCAAGGCGAATGCGCCTCCACCCCGAAACGCACATATCTTACCCAAGGCAGCTATCTTAGAAAATTCTTCTCTGATAGCCTCATAAATTTGAATACGCTTATAAAGCTTTCCTTTAGGAATATTATATTTAGTTAAAATATTATTTAATTTTTTATTAATATCCAAACTTATTACTCCTTACGTTTTTTATATTCTAAAACAAGCTTTTTTATATCATCTATTTCTGTTTTATCCAATATGGGATAAGGCTCGCTTTCTCCATTACTATTATACAGGCCCTCCTGTATTAAATCCTTCATGGCGGTAATCTTTTCTAAATCACACAAAGGCTCCTTTATATTATTGTAATCTCTTTTAAGCAGCAGTCTAATAGCCTCCTCCTTGGTGTATACATTCCTAAATCCTTTCTCCTTAAAGTTTGCAATAATTGTCTTGGGATTTTTAATCGCAACTATTATATTTGTATCCAAATCCATATCAAGCACAGCCTCATAGCTTATGCAGATTATATTGTCTATAACATAACCCTGTTTATCTTTGTTATTATCTCCAAACAAATCTATTTCAAATCCATATTCCCGTAATTTAAAATATGTAAACAGTCCATACTCTCCCGCCCCATAAATAACAGTCATGCTCACCCCCTCTATTTACTCCTTGCCAAGCAACCAGTCTATGGCATTGATACAAACTATCCCGTCATATATTATCCTCGGATCCTCATCCAATGTGAGTATATATTTGGGATAGTGATCCTTGATTGCCAATAAGGGCTTTAGCTCTCTTTCAAGAGTTCTTTCCTCCCTCACAGTAAGAGTTACTTGAAAATATGCTATTTTATCATTTTGGGCAATAAAATCCACCTCTAAATTATCTATTTTCCCAACATAAACTCTATATCCACGCCTTAACAATTCAAGATAAATTACATTTTCCAAAATATGCCCTAAATCTACATTCCTTCTACCCAAAAGCATAAGCCGCATACCCGGATCTACAATATAATACTTTTCCAAGGTCTTTAAATATTGTTTCCCTCTAATATTAAAGCGCTTTGCTTTATAGATAATATAGCTTTCCCTTAAGGCTTCTAAGTATTTATCCACAGTTTTAGTATCAATTTTTCTTCCATAACCAGTCATAACATCGGATATCTTTTTAGAAGAAACAGGACTTCCTATACTGTCAAAAATGAATCTAAGTATATCCTCCAGCATTTGCGTATCGGTAATTTTTTTCCTTGATACAATATCCTTTATTAGAATTGAATTATATATAGCTTCAATATAATCCCTGATTTCATCGTCTTGCCCCATAAGCTCCACTGTATATGGAAAGGAACTATTTTCAATATACTCCCTATATCGTATACTATCCTCTTTTTTCTCTGTACAGCTCTGAACATATTCTTTAAAGGAAAGGGGCAGCATTGCTATTTGTACATATCTTCCTGATATTAGAGTGGATATTTCACTTGACAACATATATGCATTAGAACCGGTAATATAAATGTCCACATTATCTTTAATGTACAAGCTATCTATTGCTTTGGGAAAATCAGGGACACACTGGATTTCATCCAGAAAAATATATACCTTCTTATCCTCTATTAATTGCTCCTTTATATAGGAATATAGCTTATGATAGTCCCTTAACTCTTCATAATCCAAATCCTCAAAATTTATAGAAATAATCTGTTCTTTAGCTACATTCTGCTTATATAACCATTGCCTAAATAGCTCCATCAGAGTAGACTTGCCACAACGCCTCACTCCTGTGATAACTTTTATTACTTTTTTATCCTTAAAGGCAATCAGTTTATTAAGGTATTCATCTCTCTGTATATACATAACTATACCTCCACATTTATCCTTATAGTATAATGCGGCATATATTCTGTCAATAGTTTTGGGAATATATTCCCAAAACTTTATAATTTTTTATATTTTTAGGAATGTACTCCAAAAATTTATATTTGTTCTGCCACTGGCACAAAATTATCGTTAACATACAGATAACCATAGCATTTCCTGCAAAGTGTAAGATAACCCTTTTTTTGATACATTAAATCAAATTTAATTGCATTTATTTTGCTGTCATGACTTTCTATATCTCTAAGCCTCAGACGATTATCTTTGTCTTCACTTATTATCCCTGCGTCCACTGCAAACATAGCATTTGCACATTGATATACATTGCCGTCCCTAAGCAGTCTGCAGGACATTTCGCAGGAATCATAAAACTCCGCCATTTCTTCATTGCTGTAACTTCCCTTATCCTCCTTAGTGTAACCAAAGTCAATCCAACTGTTCACCCTGTCAACAGAATAGCTGATATTGTTATTTTCCAGCGTTAAAATAAGATTCTCTATTTTTTCAGACAAATTCGGCAGTCCATAGCTATAGTCACTTATTGATACATAAACATTAAGCTTTTTCATTGCACTAATTGTATCGGTATCAGGTATAACCGTTCCATTCGTAACAATTTTAGGTGATCTTAGCATTTTATTCTTAAATTTTTCAAGATAAAGTATATATTCGGAAAGCTTTGGATAAATAAACGGCTCCCCCCCTATTATTCCCACATTACCCACATAATCATATTTTTCAAAAAATAAATCCAAATCTCCTTTTAGCGCATTAATATCATAATGTCTTTTATTTTTTATATGAGGGGTAAGAATAGAACAATGTTTGCAATTTAATGTGCAAATCTGTGTCAATGACACTGATATGGAATTAAAAAACATTTTATTATTATATACAAACTCGTATAAGGACAGATAATATGAATAATATAAATACCTGTGTTCCTCATTTTTGTATTTTTCCCCCAGAAAGCTTTTTATCTCCCCATAATATCCATCAGATACAGCAATAACAATAATAGAGTTCTTCTCTAAAACAGATTCCGGTGACAAAATGCTTTTCCCCTTAAAATCTCTTCCCTGCTTACTTGTATCTTTATCAACAAACCCTAAAACCCTGTCTGTGGATATCCTTGTAAATACAAATTCCCCCAGCTCCCCGGCTCCGTATATATACACATTTTTTTGCTTTACAGCCTCTAACAGCTCATTAAAATCTGTTCTCATTCCATATTCCTTATGTCTTTAGTGTATTGTATATATGTGGTAAAATCTCTTATGCCTATATTCAATAAATTCTCCACAATCTCCGGCAGAACTCTTGCAGCAGTAGATATTATCACCTGATATTCCTTATGAATATACGCTAACTTTTCAAATGAAATAACCTCAATTCCTTCTACATTTTTCCCAACATTATTCTTATTGCCGTCTGCAAAATAAGCAATATTTTCCCTTCCAAAGTACTCCAAAGCCCTTTTCCCGAAATCACCGCACCCGTATAATATACCGGGTCTTTTATCTCTGGTGCATAAATGCTCTGTCCATTCCATATGTTCAGGAAAATTATTACCATAGGCATGTCTTTTAAAATATGCCTTTTTATCTGGATTCTGCAATGTTAAATCAAAATATAACTTATCTTTTTCTCTGTTTTCTGCGTGAGAAAACAGATATTCCATCCACTCCATCCTTAACATATACAATTCATAGTTCATCCTTTTGTGATTATTGCTTGTAAGGTTACTTGAATGGCTTCTATACTTATACAATGCCTTGTCTATATGATGTATTTCAAATTGCCTATCCATTCTGAGCCAATATTCATAATCCTGTAACAGGGGATATTTGTCCGTATATTCCCCCACCGTTTCACCGGCAGTCCTTGAATACATAAAGCAGCCCCCTATTGCACTGTTAAGATACAAATCCTTAGCCTCAAGCCTGACCTCATTTAATTTCTCATTGTTTTCGCCAATAATCTCCATATCTGCAAAAACAAAATGTCTGTCATTTTCTGACAGATATTTGTACATTTCATCAAGTGCACTTTTTGCATATAAATTATCATCACTTGTCCATGTAAAATATTCCCCGCAAGCCTTATCAAAACCATTATTTAAGCTCTTTGCCACCCCCAGATTCACGGGATTATTGTATATCCTTATTCTGCTGTCCATTTTGGCATATTTCTCCATAATGTATAAAGAATTATCCTTTGAGCAGTCATTTACCATAATAAGTTCGAAATCCTTAAAGGACTGTTTCAAAATGCTTTCTATGGATAAAGCTAAATATTTTTCCCCATTAAATACCGGCATTACTATACTTATTTTTGGCATTACAAACCTCTCTGCTAAACAGCTTCCTCTCTACCATATCCCCTGCTCTGTCTATATATTCATTCTTTACCCATAATATTTTTTCCTCAGTAACACCCATATCAATTAAATCCCTTTTTATACTTTGTACTGTCGCATGGGAAAGTACTGAAATAATAATATAATCAAAGCTCCTTTTCTGAATTGTTCTCGGATCAGATATTGGTAAGTTTTGACCTAAATTCTTATAGTTTTTATCCACCCAGGCTATAAGCTTTAATCCCTTTCTATCAATATACCTTTTATAGTTTATTCCCACCATGCCAGCTCCATACAGGATTATTCCTGTCTCACTGTTAATGCCACCTCCAAAAGGCACGAATGCGTCTATACCATTGTCAAAAATTTCTATACCCTTTGACAGCAGTAAATACAGCACAAAATAGTCAAGCTGTTTTTTTATGTTATCCTGAGCTTTAGCAATGCTAAGCCGACCAAGCCAATCATTATAGCAAGCTCTTAAAACCCCTTTTATATCTGTCCTGCTTTTTCTTTTGGTAGAACCCTCTCTGATTCTATAGTGGTATAGACAATCAGATATAACCGCAATAGATCTGGAGCTTAGCACACACGGCATTACGCACATTACATCGTCTCCAATATTATTGCTTCTATCCTCCATAGTTTGGTACTTATATATTACTTCTCTTTTAAATAGCTTTGTTACAAGATAAGGGAATATGCCATGAGAAAAAAATTTGCCTGAATAAAGGCAGATAGAGCCTACATTATTGTCAAAGCCTTCACCTCTGTAAACCCCGGTACCTACGGCAGGCAATCTGCTCACATGGGAATTTTCCGTAGAATCTATTATTCCTGATTCAACAATATCCACATTATATTTTATCATGGCACACAGAAGCTTCTCATACATATCAGGCTCAATCCAATCGTCTGCGTCTACATAACCTATAAATCTGCCACTTGCAATATTAATCCCAGCTTTTCTGGCAGAATCCTGCCCGCCATTTTCCTTATGTATTACCTTGATTCTTCTATCTTTCTTTTTATATTCATCACAAATCTCGGGACAGCTGTCTAAAGAGCCGTCATTGACCAATATTATTTCCAGATTTTTGTAGGTTTGATTTAAAATACTGTCTATACACCTATGAATATACTTTTCTACTCCATAAACAGGAACTATAACGCTTATTAAGTCTTCCATCATACATCCAACTATCTTTTTCTAAGATAAATTGAACCTCCACCCCCCCTCAGCCTGTTTTCAGGAAAAATTAAATTTTCATTATACATATCACTAAAAAAGAGTATTTCATATTTGGGGTTATCCATTAAAAGCGCCCTCAATATATATGCCTCATTGTAATATACTCCCTCCTCCAACCATTTTGGAGGATAGGCAAAGCCTTTTAATATATCATGAATATGAATTATCACTCCTGAATTAAGCCCGGGAAGAATTTGAAAATATTCATACAAAACATCCCCACCTTCTTTTACAATATGAGAAGAATCAATAAATAATATATCATCCTCATTTAATTCTTTAAAAAAATTAATATCTATATTTTGTACAAATTCCTGTTTTACAAATAGATTTTTTTCGTTATCCCTTATGTTGCCGTATAATCTGTCAGGATAGGGTTCAATAGAATTTATTTGTATATTATAGTTATATTTTTCATTTATATCTAAAGCCAAGCATGTAGAAAATCCACTTCCAATCTCAATAATCCTTTTAGGTCTATATAGCTTAATAACTGAAAAGTACACAAAGGCGTCTACATAATTATAATAGCCATTATCCGCTTTATACCTGATATCGTGCCTTAGAAATTCTTTAAATTCCTCCTTATTATCAAGGATTTTTTTTAAAAACTCTTCCTGATATTCCAAATTAAAATCAATATCCAGCACACTCTCATTTGTAGTATCTTTATAGCTTAAAAGCTCCTCTCTCGAGTGATAGGGAGACTCATAGTGATTAAAAGGAAAACATTTAAGCTTATGATTATCCGGGATAAAGTACTTAATAATATGCACAAACATATTATTCACAACAGTATCAAAGTAATTCTCACATTTTTCCCATTCCAATTTAGGAACCACTGTAGGTGTAATTATACAAACAACATCTTTGTCAATGCTTAGAAGTTCATCAAAAGAAATTGTGATAAAATCGCCTATTCTTTTACCTGCAACTTTATCTGAAACAGCAATTATATCAATGCTTTCTTCTGATAAGACAGAAATTGCCAGTTCACCCTCGGCACCAGCGCCATATAATGCCACCCCATTGCTTTTCATCTTCTGATACAGAGTAAAATAGTAATCTATCATCACATAAACCTTTTGAAATGGTCCTTAGTTTTTTCATCAAATGTAAACTGAACTTTTTTGGGCGGAAGCAGTGACAGAAGACCTTTAACCCTTTCATCGTCCACTTTTTCCTTGGATATTTCAAATATAATATTAGCAACATCCCTCATTACAGCTGTGTCCCAGCCATATCTGGCGATCTCCTGAGTACCGAGTCTGATACCATAGCCTCTGAATAAATCCTTGTGCTTTTTATTTAATGTGATTCCCAGTCTAACCCCATTTTCATATATCCTATCCATAAGCTTCTTGTCCGTATATATAAATATCTGATGTGTATCAGAATACTTATCCGAGCTTCTCCCTATATTAAATCCTAACTTAATTAATTCCTCGCCTAAAGCATTTGCCAGCTCTACAATATGCTCCTGATATGCAGTTCCAAATACCTCAAACTCCACCAAAGAAAACAACAAACTAACCTTTTGGTGCA
The DNA here is from genome assembly GCA_041776485.1 of Lachnospiraceae bacterium. Classification (GTDB taxonomy): domain Bacteria; phylum Bacillota; class Clostridia; order Lachnospirales; family Lachnospiraceae; genus JBHBQE01. The sequence goes on from JBHBQE010000004.1 coordinate 79,823, forward strand.
TTTGGGTATGCCTTATGTAAATGGGATTTATTGTTGTTTCCAGCCTGTCGTGCAAAAGCTTGTCATTTGTCATAATTAATCCACAGGCCGGTCCCGGGAAGGTCTTATGAGTACCTCCGAACATAATCAAATTTTCACGAATATTAAGAGGATTTTCCACAAGTCCCGCTGCAATCAATCCCAAAAGCTGACTTACATCATAAAGTAATGTGGCTTTATCACTAACTTTTTTTATATCAAAGGGTTTAATAATATCCGAAGGTGCAAGAAGCACATAGGGTATATTATTCTCCTCAATCTGCTTGTTAAGCATGGGATAATCTATGTCCTGATTTTCAAAATCAAAAGGTACCTCATACACCTTAAATCCAAGTCTTTTTGCAATAGGTATAACTGAAGCATGACCGCCCGCCTGTGCGTTTAATATAGTAATATTCTCACCAATTTTGCCGACAGCGGTAAGCACCATCATAAGGCAGTTCATCCCTGTAAGGGTTCTGGCGTCAGTATACCTTGCATTAAATATTTTTTCACATTGCTCAGATATCATTTGATAAAAGGGAAGTAAATAATTGCTGCCAATAAAGTTATCCTTTTCTATATAAGAATAAGTATTTCCTACAATATATCGCTCCTGAAATCCCATAGAAAGCGGCATATTTGAGAACTCTGATATTATATTTTCCGCAGCACATAATGGTAAGGTTTTATCATAATAGGTGATAAAGCTTTCCGTTAAATTGGCAAGCTCCTGAATCATATCATCATATCGCTTTATCCCTCCGATTTCTTCACCCCTCATCCTGCAAACATAGCGTTCCTGTTCATAGTTAAATGTAAAGCCTCTTGAAACATCCTCTTTGGATAAGGGCATAAATCCCCTAAGACAATTTTCTCCTGTCCCAAGTCTGTCGGCAATTGACTTTATCAATTTTGAATGGGTATTGTCCATATAATCTGTATCGAACTCTCTTAAATCCTCCAAGGTATCAAATTCATATATAACATTATTTTTTATACGCTTTATATCCATATAAAGGTCCTGCATATGTTCGTCCTGAATATCTGCCCAGAATTTACCCATAGTAGATTTTTTGTTATATTCTCTGTCTAATATTTCCAAAAAATTTTTACTAAATCTCGGATTAAAATAAGCATATCCCAAAGTAACCCATGTATCGCTCACCCCATACCCTGTATCCAGAATTCTATCATAACTATCCACTAAAACCCCGCGTTCATCTGTGCTTCCCTCTTTATATACTGTACAGTAATAGGCGTCCATCGCATATTTTTGGAATATATTTTCGCTAAAATATAAGTCTGCCGAAGTAATAATTGTACTGCCCAGAAACTCCCCTGCCGCATAAACACTTGCATGATTATTTCTGGTTTTATAGGTGGAAGTATAAATTAATTTTACATTAAACTTTTCTTCTAAATATTTAAACTTCTCACTCATATAGCCTACAACAATTATTATTTCCTCTATGCCCACCTCCATAAGCTGCTTTATCTGACGTTCAATTAATATCTCTCCCTTTACCGTAAGCAACGGCTTGGGACACTCAAAGCTTAGAGGAATAAATCTGGCGGATACTCCTGCTGCAAGAATAACAGCATTCTTTATCTCATGTTTACCTATGTAATCCATACCCTTTCCCGTTATATTACCCTTTTCCAAATAGCCCTGGTACTCAAGGTTTTTATATTCCTGCTCAATAACAGAATATGGCTTATATAAATTCCTGGAAAACCTTTTAACATCAAAAGATTCTCCGTTAAATATCAATAATAATATATCAAACATAATTTTATTCATTCCGTCACCTCACGTTCTCCGGGAAATTTCAGTCTAGAAACAGGATGGGTTTGTCTATCAGCCTCCCCGGGGATTTCCATATAGTTTCCATACATAAATTCCAAATATTCCTTATAATCTTTGGAAGCTAAAAAACTATATCCCGAAAACTCCATTTCAATCACTTCCTCATACCACTTTCTTTTATATCCAAATACAGCATTTTTAGCCTGATAGGTAATACATTTTACCATACTGCTTTCTCGGCGATTTCTATGATATATATATCGTCTATACTCCCTTTTTAAAACATGCTCCGGTATTCTGGAAAGAAGAGAATAAATAATATGGCTTATACCCTTTGTATTCTGCATACCCACAGGTGAATAAAATGCCTTTCTAAGCACAAACGAGTTAAAATTGCATATACACCTCATTGGATAAAATTCAGGAACAAAATCGCATACAAATATATCTAAGAATATTCCCTGACTGTAGGGCATATGCTCCTGTCCCTCCCGCAAAAAAAGGCTGTCCTTTCTTCTAAGCTTGCCGTATCCCCACCTATATCCTTTTGTTCTGTTTATATCCTGAAAGTAAAACCTTTCTCTATCAAGCTCCATATCCAAAACAGATATAAATCGCTCATATTGGCTTCTGTTCATTATCACATCTGCGTCATCATCCCATGGTATAAAGCCTTTATGGCGAACTGCTCCCAGCAGGGTCCCCCCATCGACGGAATAAATAATATTATGCTTTCTGCAGATTCTGTCAAACTCCTTTAACAGTTCCAAAAGCACTCCTTGCAGCTTTTTCAGTTTATTTTCATCTAAATATATCATACGGCATAACCTATCATCCCCTGCAGCCCCAATCCATAATGACGTATATAAAACCTGTATCCTAAATTAAATTTCGACAGAAACCGGGGAATCAAAAAAAGCTGCTCTCCTCCGCAATAATAAGACAGCTTAGGCTTATTCCTGTTAATTAAGCCATCTGCACCCCGCAGGGCCAAAAGATCTCCCCCATTCGTGGAAATCTTTATAAAGCTGGCTTTCTCTGCCGCTACAATATTATCAAGTCGTTGGGTTTTTACCCTTTGGGGTGCATTTGGCATAATCGCACAGCTTTCTGATAAATCTCCCCAAAACTCTGAATATCCCTCTTTATCTGTGGCAGCAACATCAAGTGCACAGGCATTATTTAATTCACTGTAATATTCCCTAAGAATATTAAAATTAAGCTTATCCGGCTCTAATCCGATTATTTTCTTATATTTTCCCTTTGTCTCTCTGATAAAATTTTTGGTAGTATCCCCGGTGAATGCACCCACATCCACAAAGGTTTCCCTCTGCGTAAACTGCAAAATCTGCGGCTCTATAAGCTTATGCTCGGACCTTCCGTTTATACCCTCCCAAAGGCTGATATCCCCTGTTTTTGCCACATTAAAGAATGTTTTTACAGTATCCCTGCTTAATCTATCCTCCAATGCCAACAGCAATTTCTCAATTTCTTCCTCATATCCGCTGTAAAGCTCCAGATACCTGTCACCCTCCATAGCTGCCGGTATAAAAGGCACAATTCTCCCTTTATAACCATTTATCTTAAGCTGGTTAACAACCTCGTCTGCAAGATATACACAAACAAATACCGTATCTATTTTTTCCTTAAAATTATTGAAAAAATCCTCTGGACTTACTATGCCCTCCTTATCCCATAGTGCAGGATTATTGTCGATTACAAAGCTCGGTTTAATACTGCTTTTCCCATAATCGGCAATCTTTCTTTTTGCTATGCTGCCTCCAACACCTGCCCCCCATAGAACAAACTCCTTTTTATCTCTGATAAGTCTGTCCATATTAAGCTCAAAGCATTCCTGCATTTTATTAGCCATTATTATCCACCTTCAAAAAGCTCTCCAGAAAAACTTTCATTATATCTGTTGATCCGGTGGTAATTCTGATATAGTCCTTTAAAATGCCGCCACTATACCGGTGTACCAAAATTTTATGCTCTTGTTTTAATCGTTCTGTAATATAAGCGGGATCTGTTTTCGTTTTAATCAGACAATAATTTCCTTTGCATTGAATATAACTGTATCCATGAAATGAAAGCTTATCCTCTATAAATTTTCTTCCTTCTCTCTCTTTTTGTATCATATCCTCTATGATATCTTCTCTATTAAGCAAAGCCTCCCCAAAAAGAAGCGCTATGGAATTAACATCGAATGTAAGCTTAGCTTTTTTCAGCACATTAATTAACTCCTGATTGCCGATAATGACTCCAAGCCGGAGAGCGGCCATTGCCATAAGCTTAGAAAAGGTACGAAGCAAAAGTACATTAGGGTATTTTAAAACCAATTCCATTAATGTATCATCACAAAAATAATGATAGGCCTCATCTATAATAACAATAGCGCCCTTTGCTTTGGCTCTTTTGATAATTTTCTCAGCTTCCTCTTTACTATAGGTATCTCCCATAGGATTATTAGGATTTATCAACACTACAACACTTGTTTTATCATCTATTTCAGATATAATATAATCTATATTTAATTTTAAATTATCATTATACTTAATGCCGTAATGCTGTAATCCCAAGATCAGGCAATTAATCCTATACATCTCAAAAGTCGGATCTACCGTAACCACTCTGCTTCCGGGCTTACCAAATGTCTCAAGAATTGCTCTTATTCCTGAATCCGCTCCATTTACAGGTAAAATATTTTTTCCCGGTATATTTATATATTCAGAATATTTATTGATAAAATTACCGGACTCCGGATAGGCAGACAAAAATTCCGAGGTAACTTCTGAAAGGGTTTTCTCAATAAACTCTGCAGGAAGCCCCAAAAGATTCTCATTCATATCTAAACGCAGAAAATCATACCTTCCCTCTGTCGGAAAGATACGATTTGTACTGTTAATATTCGGATTTATATAATATTCCATGGAATTCCCTTTCCACCTTCAATCAATCTATTGACGGCGCTAACCGTAACTTTTTATTTAATTTGCAAAAAGATTTTGGTATTAAAATTAGAATAAATACTACAAAAGAGAAAATACCTCCACATCTTTTTTGCCGGTTTTTTCCTTATATTCTGCCAAAGCCTCATCCTGTACCCTGTAAAACGGATAATCATGACCTATATCCTGAATTTTTACTTCATAGTTTCCATAGTGTTTCCTAAGGATTTCATCATATCCACAGGGAACATTAATTTCTGTCACTTCAAATGGCATTTTTATTATTTCATAGGCTTCTTTTTTTGAAAAATAGTCTTTATTCTCATCCTGCCTGATTGCAATTCCCATAAAATCTGCATCCGCCTCCCTGTAGGTACCGCATATCCTATCTGCGAGAATTCGCAGTTGGTTAGGTATGTTCATTCCTCTGTTTATCTTTACCTTTGTCATTTTCTCAATATCATTTAAAAGCTTCCTTTGTACCCCATACTCAACTTCACCATTTTCAATATTATTCGCAGCGGAACTTGCAATCATTATAAGCTGCTTATAAACATCAAGCTCCCCTTTATCCCTCGGCAAATAATCTACAGGGCATATATCTATACCGCAGGCATACGGACATCCGTAATATTTATCCAGCATTTTTGCAGTATAATCAATGCTCGGATGGTTGACAACTCTGGTTAAATAATCCTTCATGGATGTATCATTGTAAATATTAAAATGATAATACCCCTCGGGAAGCTCTTTAATCGCTTTCCTGATAAAGATCATATAATCCTCTCTTGGCATTATAACATCTAAATCATCGTCCCATGGCACATATCCCTTATGGCGTACTGCCCCCAGCAAGGTTCCATAACCGGCAAGCCATTTTAAATTGTATTTATCACAAATATCTGCAAAATCTTTCAACACTACAAGATTAGCCGCCCAGGCACGCTTCATCTTTTCATCAACAAAAAAGCCGTCTATTTTCTCGGCTTTAAAATAATCATCTGTAAACTTAAGCTCCATAGATACCTTTCTAGTTAAACCCTCCCCTAGTATATCGACAAACCTACTCTAAAGGTTTATGATATTTGTTCATAAATAATTCCACGATATCAGCCATTGCTATAGATTCCTCAGCTGTTAATCTATAGCTGGAATTATCACTGTTATTTATTTTATTTACAAACTCACTTATCTCGTATCTTAATCCGTCCCCAATAAATTTAGGATCATATCTTTCGATTATCTCCTCATCCTCATAGCGAATTTCAAAATGATTGGTGAGCCACCATGGTGAAGGTGCCAATATATATCCCCTTTCACCCGCAATAGTCAATGAGCCTTCACTTTTCACCGCCGTACCTGTCTTAACGGTAGCCATTGCATCCTCATATCTTATTTGGATTTTGGTATAAATATCAATATTATTTTTATCAAATATAGAGTCAATAGATACGTCTGTAAAATTTGTCCCCAGCAGCCGTATCACAGGAAGAAGCGGATAACCTCCATATTCTAAAAAAGACCCTCCATAAACCCTATCCACTCTTTCTCTGGATTTTTCGTAGGCTATTCTGGTAAAGCATGCCTCTACATCCCGAATTTTCCCTATGCGTCCGGACTTTGCAATATTTATCAGCTGAACAAATCCGGGACAATAGGCAGGCTTTATCGCCTCCATCAACACAACTTTCTTTTCCTCGGCTATATTATATAGCTTTTCCGCCCTTTTCCTTGTAAAGGTCATGGGTTTTTCACAAAGAACATGCTTATCTCTTAAAATAGCATTTTTTGCGTATTCATAGTGGGTTTCATGTGTACTTGCCACATAAACCGCATCTACATTATCTAAAAACTCATCAAAATTTTCATGATAGACTTTGGTATCTGTTTTCTCTGCAAATTCCTCTGTAGCCTCTCTAATGGGATTATAGGCGCTTACTACCTCAATTCCACTGACATATCTTGCCTCAGTAATGAACCTGGGTGCAATTCTTCCTGTTCCGATAATTCCCACCCTAATTATTTTGTGCTTTTCTCCTCTTAATTTACTTGATGATATATTCGGTGTTCTGGGAAGATAAACAACTTTACAAAAGGCATTTAAATAATCAAAACTGCCCTTCCAATCACTTCCAAGAGTAAAGATATCCACTTTATATTTCTGGATATCCTCCATTTTCTGACCCTCATGATCCTCAACAATTATCAAATCGGCAAATCCGGTTTTCCTGACATTTTCAATTCTGGTGATAATATCGTCATTAGTATTAATCTTACCCCTAGACTCATCGTAATGATCTGTGGTAACTCCTACAATAAGGTAATCACCGAGAGCCTTTGCCCCCTTTAATATATTATAATGCCCCTCATGGAAAAGGTCATATGTGCCATAGGTTATAACTTTTTTCATAAAATTATTTCCCCAACATTAATTCAATTCCTATTACGTGAAACTACCTATGAAAGCTGTTCCCCCACAGGTATTCTTGTTTTATTGATTGCTACATGCCCGTTACAGTATCCGCACATTTTTAAAGCTCCGTTTTTATTAAAGCCCAGATTATACTCCATAATCTCTCTCTTTATGAGATGATCGAGGGGGGGGGGATTCCCCCTAAGATCAAACTCATCATCTCTCGTATCCACATCAAACAAAGCCTCATTGCTTGTCATACTATGTATACAATATACTAATTTGCCATCTTTTACTATTCTACAGGGCATACCACAGGAATTAAACCTCTCCTCACTCCCGACCTTATCATACACCCTCTTGTGCCATCCCATATCAATCCAATAATCGGCGCTCACTATCTCATATTTTACATCCATATTTTCCAATGCAGAAATAGTCTTACTTACCTTTTCTTTCCATCCCTTCACTGTACTGTAATCACTTATCATTGCAATACATCCATAATCCCTCATAGTCTCAAGGACACCTTTTGCAGATGGCACAATAGTACCGTTTGTGTCTAATACAAATTCTCCTATTTGTTTACCGTAGTTTTCCATAGTATAGGATATATAGTTAACCATATCCTTATATAAAAATGCCTCCCCGCAGCCTATGCCCCACAGCTTAACAAAGTCAATTTTTGAAAAACATATATCAATATCTTCCTTTACCAAGCTCCACCGAACATTCCCCTTATTCTTAAAATACGGGAATGAGCCCATACACGACCTGCAGCGCAGAGTACAATTATAGACCGCCATCACACCGCACTGCTCCAGCATTACCTTATTATGTCTATATGCCAAAAAAATATGTATATAATATTCCAGCCATTCACCATGATGAAAAATATTTTCTCCCAGCCTCAGTCCTTTTAATTCCAGTTCTTTTAATACAATACCTGCATTTCTCTGTCCTAAAGCCAATATAACGACAGCTTTACTTTTGATGATGTGCTCTAAGGTTATTTGAGACGGAGAAATAATATTTCCGATTTGTGATTTTTCATCTCTGTCAATATATACTAATTTAGTATTCAGCACTGCCTGAGTAAGCTTACCCACACTTTTGCCGATTTCTCCACGACCGTATATATAAACCTTGTCTATATTCTCGAATTTTTTTCCGATTTCATCAAATTCATGTCCGGGATTTGTCCACTTCATAGATAACCTTTCATAAGCTGTAGTCTGATATGCCTATACCTGTCTTGCAACCTGCGTTTGACAGGTATTAGCACCCAAATACCCACCACAGTGCTTGCACATTTCCACATATCCTTTTTCAGAATATCCTCTGCCGTATTCAAACAGCTCCATACGTTTTTCGTCTGTGTGAAGTTTCAAATCATAGGACTCTTCTTCATGCAAATCAAAAACTCCCGCCCGGGCAGCATAGGTACTGTAATCACAATAATATATTTTTGACTCGAAAAGCTCCGGCCATTCCTGTTGACAGGAAATAAAGTACTTTTCAAGCTGTTTATCGGTAAAATGGGAATTATCCCTTTTACCAAAGGATAAATCAATCCAGCTGTCCACCTTGTTAATATGATATTTAACACTAAATCGTTCACACTTTTCTTTAATTATCTGTACTTTACATATGTCCTTTCCCAGGGATCGGGAATAGTCATCTATATTAAAGTCAATATTATATTTATTTGCCAGCTCACATAAATTATCGCTGGGAATAACTGTTCCGTTAGTAGTAATATATATCTTATGAAGCTTATCTCTAAAATTTTTTCCAACATACTCAACTAAATTCTCTATGTGAGGATACAGCAAGGGCTCCCCGCCTGCTATATCCATAAAATCGGTAAAATCCACCGCCCTAAAATAATAATCCAGGGATTCCTTAATTTTTTCAATTTCCATATGCTTGGGATTTTTGTTTTTGTCAACAAAGGCAAGACATGCATTACATTTTAAGTTGCACTTAAATGTAGTAGTAACCGAAATACTGTGAAAATATACGCAATTCCATGCATACATAGCATAGATAGGTAAATAATACCTGATAAAACCATAATAATTAAATAAATCTATACCATCTCTATATCCTGATACCCTAAGCTGGTTTTCCATAAATTGTACAGTAATACCCGAGGCTGCCACTACAACTATAGCGTCCTTCTTTTCCTCTAAAAATTCGTATATCCTATAAACAGGTTTCCCCAAATATTCGCGAATATTTTCATTATTGTCTATAAATCCTTTAACACAGTCACAAAAACTAAGTCTATAGAACAGGTCTTCCCCCATCGCCCCTGCACCATATATATAAACGGGCCTTTTATCCTTAAAATCCTTTGCTGCTTCATCAAACTCATGTCCCTTATTAGTCCATTTCATAAAATACTCCCTCAAAAGGTATATACAAGTATATATTATTATATAAACTTAAATGCTTACTCCATAGCTTATACTATAATATATCGAATTATTTGCTCATTATATTACTCTAACAACTGTTACCTGAACATTCCTCTTTTAGATACTGCATAAATGCCTCTTTATTCTCTATAGGTGCAGTTGTAGGTCTGCCAAGATCCGTCCTTGAACCTATTTTTACCTTTACTTCTATAAAGGATAAAGCCTTGCTCCCACTCGCATTCTTCAATGCCACATCCAAATTCTTTAAATTGTCAACAGATACAACATTCTTATAACCACATGCTCCGGCTATATCTGCCAAATCTATAACCTTGGCAGCGCTTGGCATACCGCCCACGGTTTCATGGGACTCATTATTTATTACAATATGCACTAAATTATTGACGCCTGAGGCGCCTATAATCCCCATAGCCCCCATATGCATAATTGAAGCGGCGTCCCCATCTATACACCATATTTTAATGTCAGGCTTATTTACGGCTATCCCCAATGCAATAGATGAGCAGTGCCCCATTGAGCCTACGGTTAAAAAGTCATATTTATGGGAAAGTCCAAGCCTTTCCCTCAGCTCAAACAATTCTCTGCTCGCCTTGCCTGTTGTAGAAACAACAGGGCTGTTCCCCGCACTTTTGACAATCATTTCTATTGCCTCTTCTCTTTTTATAACATGGCTGTTTTCATATTTAACGGGATTTTTATAGGATAAGCCACCCTTTTTTACAACAAAGGCAGCACACTTCCCCTGGCATAGAACATTTTTAAACTTCTTAAGGGTATTTTCTAAATCAGTCCCTGATACATTCTTATCTAAAACCATATACTCAATACCCAATATATCCAGCAATTTTAATGTTATTTCTCCCTGAAATACATGCTGAGGCTCGTCCCTTTCCCCCGGTTCACCCCTATATCCTATAATAAAAATCATTGGAATCGCATATATTTTCTCATTCAAAAGAGAAGCTACGGGGTTAATAATATTTCCCTCACCACTATTTTGCATATAAACCACAGGTATATTTTGAGTCGCCAAATAATAACCTGCTGCAATTGCCACAGCATTCCCCTCATTGGCAGCAATAATATGGTGGGCTTTGTCAAGCCCATAAGTATCCATAATATAATTGCAAACAGGCTTTAATCTGGAGTCCGGCACTCCAACAAAAAATTCTGCCCCTAACCCCTTAATAAATTCCTCAACTCTCATTCTTATAATTCCTCTATTAACTCAATTATATCCTTTATCGGCATAATCTCTTTGTCCGCTTCATATGCCCTATGGAATCTCAGTATATTCTTTGCGGTATTTTCCATTGCCGGAAAAGCACTTCTGGTCAACTGATTGGCATATATTACAATATTTACCCCATGCTCTATCAGTTCACTTTCCAGTACCTGATTAAAGGATGAAGGTACTACTACCAAGGGAATGTCCTGACTAAATTCCCTGAATAAGTCACAAAATTCAAGGATTTCCCCGGGTGAAGTCTTTCTGCTGTGAATCATTATTCCATCTGCACCGGCGCTCACATAAGCCTTAGCCCTATTTAAGGCATCTTCCATTCCCTTTTCTAAAATCAAGCTTTCTATACGGGCAATTATCATAAAATCATCTGTAAGCTGATTTTTCTTGCCATCTGCAATCTTTTCACAGAAATGGTCAATGCTGTCTTGAGTCTGATAAACTTCAGTCCCGAATAGCGAATTTTTTTTCAGTCCTATTTTATCCTCAATAATTACCGCAGATACCCCAATTCTCTCCAAAGTTCTTACTGTATAGCGGAAATGCTCAATTTGACCTCCTGTATCACCGTCAAAAATAATAGGCTTGGTGGTTACCTCCATAATATCGTCTATAGTCCTAAATCTTGAGGTCATATCTACCAGCTCTATATCCGGCTTTCCTTTGGCGGTAGAGTCACAAAGGGAACTCATCCACATCGCGTCAAACTGATCCAAAGCACCATTATTTCCAACTACGGTTTTCTCCGCTATTAAACCGGTTAAACCGCTGTGCACTTCTATAGCTTTTACAATATCACAAAGCGAAAGCAGCTGCTTTAATCGACTTCGTCTGTATTCAGGCATAGCAAGCTTTTCCCTCATTTTTTTATCTATAAAAGCTATATCCTCATTTCTTGTATAGGGAACATCCACGATTTTGCCACCATATTCTCCCAGTAAAGCCTCCACATTGTCCCTAATAGCTCTTAACGGTCCCCGTAACCAATTATCCCCATGTATAACAATATCGGGACGGATAGAGGCTATCACCTTGTCATATAATATATCCTCCTGCATTATCACAGTATCCACACCCTCAATAGCTTTTATCATCTCAACTCTTTTATCAACAGATACAGTAAAAAAGCGATTATACCGTATAACGGCTTTATCGCTTAACACACCAACCACAACTCTTCCATATTTTTCGGCTTCTCTAATTATATTTAGATGACCATCATGAATTACATCTGTGCAAAAGCAGGTATATACTGTTTTCATACATCTATTCCTTTAATTTTTCAATTATTTGAGAGGATGATATTCCCTTTGTATATTCCGGCTCAATAATTTCTCCACCCCACTCAGCTAATATATCTATGGCTTTTTGTCGTACGTCCTTTAAGGGACCCTCTCTCCAATCGGTACCATGAACCATATATCTGGGTTTTAACAACCTGAGGTTATCCTCATAATCTCTTACAAACTGAGGTATAACCTCATCTACACCCTTTATATTTTCAATAACAATCTTTCTTTGCTCATAGCTCATATATGGCGTTCTTTTATAAGACTCTATGGCAGCATCTGAAAAAAGTCCTACCACAACCCTACCGTATTTACTTGCTACGGATATTATGTTTATATGTCCCGGATGTACAATATCCACTGCCATTGGCACATAAACAGTTTCTTTTTTTTCTTTCTTATCCATATTATGCCTATATCTTTATATTTTATTAATTTTACATTTAATTAAATGTCAGTTTGCTAAAATCTGCTCAAATTTATTAATTCTAGTTTTAACTAAATTATCATCAAATATATATTCCGTTATTTTAGAATATTCCGGCGAAATTGGCTTTGCCTTGCTCTCACAATGATGAATGCAGCCATGGCACAGGGTTCCCTCCAGGTCGTCCTCCATAAATCGCCTCCTCATATCCTGCATTTTTTCCCCATACCAGCCTTCCTTTAAGGATACTTTATTTAAATCTGCCACAACAAGCATATTTTCATAATCAGCATTTTCTATTGAAAGATAACCCTCATAGGTTATGGATATAGCGTCAAATGGCAAATTACACCGTCTTACTGTTTCAGTATCGCAATTGCACCTTAAATAACTGTCGATTTCCGGCATATATCCGCCTTGATTGTACACATACTTAAACACCACCTGATCTGACAGCTTCCCAAATATCCTATGATATTCTTCCTGTAAATCCTCAGTATATTTAGTCAGAATCCCTGTAATATATATTTTATAATTTCTTTGGCTTTCAGTTCTGTATTCGTTTAGATATTTAAGATTATAAAGTACCTTGTCAAAATCGTCCCTGCCATGAATGAATTTGTACAGGATGGCATTGGGAGCATTTATAGAAAATTTTATACTGTCAAGTCCCGCGTCAATAACCTGCCTTATTCTCTCGGGGGTGGCAAGGGAGCCGTTGGATGTTAAATAAACGTATTCATATCCAATATCCTTTGCTTTTTTAATATATTCATGTAAATTGGAAATTAAAAAAGGTTCCCCGGTAGCATAAAATCCCACCTCCCTTGTACCAAGATCATATGCCTGCTGCAGAATATCATAAGCAAACTCCTGCTTCATATATCCCACAGGCCGCTTCATCTTTTGGTGGGCACAAAAAATACAGGCATGATTACATGCATTTGAGAGCTCCATTAAAAAATTTGTTCTTGGAAATGGCGGAGTTAAGCTATATAATTCGGTTCTGTCAGCCTTTTTTAATGATACTCTTTCCTGTAAATCCATTTAACTTCCTCATATGCTCGGCGCACTACAGCGCCCTGAACCCCTCATTCCTATATGCCTGTCTTTCCTTTGCCATTTTTACCATGGCAAGCATATTGGGGATATCATCATTTAAAACGCCCTTAAGCGGCAAATAATTAGAGGCATGATTTGCCCGAAATACTGTACCTTGAGAATCTACATTATTTAAGAACTCTTCCATCTCCTCCATCACAAAATCCGGTGTGAGTAAAGTCAGCTTCTTTTCCTCTATATCTTGTAATATCGGCATATCCGGCTCCAACATTAAGGTCAAAAATCCCAGATAATCAGGTTTCATAAGGCTTACTGCCCTGGCAGTTAACAGAGCATGCTCATGGCGTCTTTCCATTCCGCCAAGCCCTGAAATAACTGTTACCGAGGACTTAATTCCTGCTTTTTTAAGGCGAACTACAGCCTCAATACTTTCCGCACTGGTAACTCTTTTCTTGACATTATTCAATATAACATCATCTCCGGACTCCAACCCGAGATACACCATATCAAGTCCGGATTTGGCTAAAAGCTTTAATTCCTCGTCACTTTTATTCAGCACATCAAGGGGTGCGCCGTAACTGGTTATTCTCTCACTTCCGGGAAATCTCTGCCGCAAGGCATTAAGTATTGTAACTAACGAGTCTGTGGGCATAATCAGTGCGTCCCCATCTGCCAGAAAAATTCTCCTGATCATAGGTCCGGCATCCCTTGAAACCTCATTTATATCCGCCAGAATATCCTCCATAGACCTCATTCTGAAGCTTTTTTCCTTATACATAGAACAAAAGGTGCACTCATTTCTAGCACACCCAATTGTTACCTGTAATATAAAGCTTCTTGCCTCGCTGGGAGGTCTAAATACCCTGCCCTCGTATTCCATTCTATATCCTCTTTAAAAAATAATTTGCCAATTCATCTATCGGGATCCTTTCCTGCTCCATAGAATCCCTCTCCCTTACTGTGACTGCATGATCCTCCACTGAGTCAAAATCATAGGTTACACAGTAGGGGGTTCCTATCTCATCCTGCCTTCTGTAGCGTTTTCCTATATTTCCTCTGTCGTCATATTCACAATTATATATCTTAGAAAGCATTTCAAATACAGGATAGGCACCCTCACCCAGTTTCTTCGAAAGGGGAAGTACCCCCACCTTCACAGGAGCAATACTTGGATGAAACCTGAGAACAGTTCTCATATCCGGACTATCTTCCGTTCCCAGATTCTCCTCATCATAGGCAGCGCATAAAAATGCAAGAGTTACACGCTCCACACCCAAAGAAGGTTCAATTACATAGGGAATATATTTTTCATTCTTTGTATCATCAAAATATGTTAAATCCTGTCCACTGACAGTTTCGTGACACTTTAAGTCATAATCAGTCCTGTCTGCAATGCCCCAAAGCTCACCCCAGCCAAAAGGAAACATAAATTCAATATCCGTTGTGGCATTGGAGTAATGACTAAGCTCCTCCTTATCATGGTCTCTAAGGCGAATATCCTCCTCTTTTAAGCCATGATTAATAAGCCAGGATTTACAAAAATCTTTCCAATAACTAAACCACTCCAAATCAGTTCCGGGTTCACAGAAAAATTCCAATTCCATCTGCTCAAATTCTCTTGTTCTGAAAATAAAATTACCGGGAGTGATTTCATTTCTAAAGGATTTACCTATTTGCCCTATCCCAAATGGGATTTTTTTTCTGGAGGTTCTGGCAACATTTTTAAAGTTTACAAATATACCCTGGGCTGTTTCAGGGCGCAGGTACACAATATTTGCAGCCTCCTCTGTAACGCCCTGAAAGGTTTTAAACATAAGGTTAAACTGACGAATATCTGTGAAATTATGGGATTTACAGGAGGGACATGGGATTTTATTTTCACTGATAAAATTCATCATTTCCTCATTGGACCAGCCGTCAACAGAGCCTTTAATCTCTATTCCGTTTTCTTCTGAATAATCCTCAATAATCTTATCTGCACGAAAACGCTCATGGCATTCCTTGCAATCCATTAAGGGATCGGAAAATCCGCCTAAATGTCCACTTGCCTCCCAAGTTTTTGGATTCATAAGTATGGCAGAGTCAATACCCACATTATAGGGACTTGCTGATACAAAGCTCTTCCACCATTCCCTTTTAACATTATTTTTAAGCTCCACACCCAAATTGCCATAGTCCCAAGTATTTGCCAATCCGCCGTATATTTCACTGCCGGGGTATACAAAACCTCTGGTTTTTGCAAGTGCAACTATCTTTTCCATTGTTTTATTCATCAATTGCTCCCCTCACTGCTGTCTGCAGCAGCACTTTCACTTTCCGTCTTTTTGCCCAACACAATATAAACCAGAGGCGGAGCGTCAGCATTATCATTAATGGGCTGTATATTCACTATTCTGGCATTGTCCTTGGAAACGCTTGCCCACTGACCGGATATATACAACACATCTTTAGGCACTTCCACCGTCACTGCCTGTCTTATGATAAATATGCTGTCACTGTCCTTTATATCATAGGAAACCTGAGTGGAAATATCATATCCTGCCTTGTCAGCTTCCTTGACAGTCCCGAAAAAGATCTCATATCCCGTAAAGTCCTGATACGCCTTAGTACTGGGGAACTCAGTTCTCACATAAGCTGTTTTGTCCTTTATGCTAACTCTTTTAAGATCCACCTTTTCCTTGCTGTTACTGTTAAACTCCTCAACTTCACCCTTGACAAAATTCTTAAGTTTAGAGCTATCATATTCCTCAGACAGTGGAGTCACCTCATCAAAGATGATACTCCCATCTGATTTCAGCGTGAGCAAGGTACTTTCCGGAATAGGCAAAAACCAGCCCCGCAAAAAATATACCGCAGACCCACCTATAGCTAAAATCAACAAAAAAGAGACTAGAAACAGTACAATTCTATTCCTCTTTGCCGCTATTCTCTGTAATCTGCGCCTATTCTCTCTCGCTTGAGTCCGTGATTTCTCACTTGCATTATTATTTTCTTTATATCTTAAATTTCCCATGGCAGGAATTATAGCATATACCATAGTATAATTCAAACTGAAATATAATTTTTCAAAGCCAATTTATCCATTGATATGTTAATATTAAGAAATTCTCTATATTCACTCCAACCCGTCAAAAGACAGCATAAATCACATAAATGCCCCATCAAAAATATAGTGAATATGCAAAACGGCTTCCAAAAAGTTTCAATTAAAATTAAACACCGACCCTAAAGCCGGTGTTTACAGTTGCATATTTTGTCAATATCTGTTGCTGTATTTTACCTTTTCAAAAAATGGTTAAAGATACTCTTTCTGCTTATCAGCAGTAATGAAACTCCAAACACTGCCGCCATTGTTACAATCGCCATAATAAATGAATATTTATTTGCAGCTTTTAACTCCTCTTTGCCTCTGGGTACTACGGCAGTATCCTCTGATTCAGCCTCTCCGCTTCCTTCAAAAGCATTTATTAAATTACTTTCCTCTTGAGTATCTATTGCTTCCAAATCGTTCACATTGCCGCTTGTCCTTGAATCGGAATTCGCGCCTCTTTCTCTTTGAGGTAATGCTGAAGAAGTCCCGGCTACCTGCTGATTTTGCGCTGCCTGATACTGGATTGACGGTGCCGATGGACTTATCTGCGGCTGCTGATTTTTCGAAGTAGCAGGCGTGGCTGCACCCGCATTTGCAGTATTCGGCTTTTCTACCTGATTCTCATCATGCGGAATAACGATCTCACCCGACGCTGCAGGCTTATATCTGAATACCGGCTTACAATTAGGGGAAAATACAGCTCCCGCAGCTCCTGCACAGCCGCATAATGAACTGCTCCCCGCCGGAGCCCTTCCATTTTCGCTGCCAGTATTCAAAGTTTGAAGCTTATCGAAGTTTTCCTCCCTTTCTGCAGGCACATCGGATGTTATTCTGACAGTCATATTTTCGCTGTCAACTATTTCATAATATCCGCCATATCCGTCCAAATTAATGGGAAAGCAGTCAAACAAGGAGCGTTTAAGCCCTTTATTTCCATATTCTATAACAGGATTCATAATACAATTTGAGAATGCACACGCTCTCGTTTCTTTAATGGAGCCCGGCAGATAAATATACTTTATTGCACGACAATTAAAGAAGGTATCCTCCGGCAGATACTGCAGCTTGATACTCTCCGGAAATTCCGCTTTCACAAGCACATGACAATCCTCAAATGTACTCATTCCCAGATTTTCCAACTTATCCGGCATTTTAATGCTTCTAAGATTCGCACAGCCCCTAAAGACGCTATGTCCAATATTTTTAATTCCTGAAGGCAGTACCAAATGCTCCAATGCACTACCGGAAAAAACAACATCTCCCAATTCCATCATACCATCAGGAAGCTTAATGGTCTTAAGAGAATAGCAGTGACTAAAGACACCATCGGGAAGCCTTGTTATGCTATCAGGCAAATTTACGATTTCAAGCCCTTTGCAGTGATTAAAGGCATATTCTCCTATCGTTTCAATCCTTGAATTATTATTAAAGCTAACCTCTTTCAAATTCTTGGATGAATAAAATGCCCTTGGACCTATTTGCTTAACCGAAGCCGGAATCTCAATGGCTGTAAGCTTGCTGGATTCAAATGCTTCTTCACCAATTATTTCCAGTCCCTCAGGAAGTTCAATATGAGTTACCGCCAACCTGTCAAAGGCTCTGTATCCTATTTCCTTTAGACTGCTCGGCAGCTTAACGGTTTCACATCCCTCTAACGCATAAAGCATGCCCTTCTCTATTTTTGTAACGCCTTCCTTGACCTCAACATTTTTTACATTTTTGCATTGATCAAAAACATATTCTCCCATCTTTATCCCGGGAATAATGACAATATCTTCAAGCCTTGTCTGCATAAATGCCCTATCTCCTATTTCCTTCAGACTATCAGGAAAATTAACTTTCCTAAGCTTGCTTGTATTGTTTGAATAATAAAGCTTAAATGCATCCTTAAATATTATTTCCGTGCCCTCAGGAATATTATACTCCTCTGAGGCTCTTCCTGCCGGATAATTTATCAAGACCTTTCCGTTCGCACTGTAAAGCACTCCATCAATATCTCTGTAACGTGAATTTCCGCTTTCCACATATATATTCCGTAATTTTTCACAAAAAGCAAATGCCATGTCCTTTATTTCACTTACCTGCTTCGGAACAGTTATTTCCACCAAGGCATCACAGCGCTGGAATGCATGCTCTCCTATAGTGTTAAGATTATTGCTTAAATTTATATTTTCCATTTTTATACAATTATAAAATGCCCAGTTTCCTATTGACGTAATAGTGTTTGGCATTTTTACGGAAGTAATTTTGGAAAATCCTGTTCCTGAAGGATCAAAAGCATTATCACCAATGGCAACAATGGGCTTATTTTGATATTGTTCAGGTATCACGACCTCCCCTCCGCTGCCTTTATATTTAGCAACAGAATACCCCTCGCTACCAACTGCAATAAATTCAAAATCCTCATAAGGATCCTGCTGAGGGGAAACGGGAGGCGTACCGCCGCCCGGATTGCCGGTGGATGCTCCAAAGGTTTCTATAGCAGGATATTCTCCAGCACTATCATAAATAGCACTCATGTAGTTATCTTTATAATCAACATGACAGTAAAAAGTAATTCCCTCAATTGTGCCGTTTTCATCAGAAAATACAGCATTTCCTATCACAGGAGTTTGCCCGAGAAATCGAACAGTCTTTAAACCTTCAACATATGACATTGCAAAATCATCAATCTCTGTAACCGTATCGGGAATAACAACAGAGGTCAATGCCTTCATTTGCAGAGAATTTGCACCTATTTTTACTACCGTTTCACCATTAATCATCTTAGGAATCACTATATCCGTCGCATTCCCGTTATAATCTGTAATCTCACCCCCTGAAAAGGCAAAATCACTCCCGTCAGTTTCCACATAGGTTCCCTGCTCGTCCGCAAAAGCCACTATAGATGTGATAGGAATCACAAACATAATTAGTATTAATGCCAATGCAATAAATCTGCCAAAATAAACATCCTTCCTGTTGTTCATTCTTATTCCTCCTTTTTAGTACAGTATTTAAAAATCATCGGGTATAAAAAAATAATCACTAAGCTCATAGTTTAACTCTAAGAGTCTGTCCTCACTGAGCATAAATGTATCATTTATTTTTGCTTTGCCATAGCTTCCAAAGGTACAGTCTATATAATATTTCTCATTGTCTATCATCACCATATTCCATGAGTGCTTTTCTCCGTCCTTGGTACCTACCACTACCCAGCAGGGCAGCCCCATCTCATCACAAATCGCCTTATATCCTCTGGCATAACCGTTGCATATTGTTTTACCGCTTACTAATCCGCCGTAAGCGGAACGATTGATATACATATCAAGATCTAAACGCTGCATATTAGACAGTATGGCAATTGCATTATCATATTTTGCAAAATTCACCAATATATCATACACTTTTCTGTATCCTTCTTCAGCATTTCTAATATTCTCGATATCTATCTGCTCAGCGTAGCCCAATACAGCTTTTTCCAGTTCCTCCTGTTTATCCGAAAGCTCCTTTTCACCAATCGGAAATTCCAGCCACATATGAATAATCTGCCAATCACCCGCCTTGGGAAATGCCTCATACATTACCCTCTCTGCTTCACAGGGAATCATTGCACTGTTGATTTCCGCAGTATCCATAAGTGAAAATATTTTATCCTCACTATATTCCTGTTTATTCGCAATCACTGTGACTTTGTCCTGGTGTAATCCCCAGCCCTCTATCAATCTCCGAACAACTTCCCCTTCGTTTTCTGCTACATAAATCGGAAGGTTAATGTCCTCCTTATATATTAACCTTATATCTATACTGCTATACTCTTTATGTTCCTCATAAACAGCTTCAATATCCTTTAAAAGACAATTGGAAAAATAATTACTCTCTAATATTCTGTCTGCGGCTTTTTCTATCCTATCCTCAGTTAAACCCTTCCCATAATACAAATCAAATGACTCTTTGCTTTCAAAAATAGCCTGCTCTATCGACTTTTCAAAATTTTCGTAAGTATATTCCTGTATGTCAATTCCATTTGAGGACTCGCTGCCATTGGATAAAAAAGAAAACACTGCCGTAAATAAAATTAATGTAAATCCTTGTATATATTTTATCATTCAAACACCGTAATACCGCTATAATAATGTAAGCGTCTTAGCAAATGTATCCCCGCAATTTAATTTTCAACAAATTTCCATCCTACTATACCAACTTTAAATTATACTAATTTTTCTTAATCTCAGAGATACTAATATATGATAGCATAGCGAATTGTATTTGTCTACAATTCGCATGGTATGCAAAATTTGTATTCCATATAAAATATCGCTATAATATTGGTGGTTATGCTAAAGCATTCCAAAATTATGATACGAAAGGATAGGATATGTTAGACTTTAGCACCATGAAACAGGAGCTTTTATCATATAGTAAGCCTCTGGATGAGGTACGTATTGCACTCAATTGTCAGGATAAGATGAATCGCATTGAAGAGATCGAAAGGCGAATGGAGGAACCTGATTTCTGGGAGAATACCCAGTCAAGCGCCGCCATCACCAAAGAGCTTAAATCTCTAAAAGCGGATGTATTTGCCTTTAACGAGCTTAAATCACAATATGAAGATATTGAGGCATATATTGAGTTGGGAAACGAAGAAGATGATGAAGCTCTATATAAGGAAGCGTCCACCGCCTTTAATGAATTTAAGACTCATCTTGAAACCGTCCGTATGAGAACCCTGCTTTCTGAGGAATATGATTCCTGCAATGCCATAGTAACCCTTCATTCCGGTGCAGGAGGCACTGAGGCCTGCGACTGGGTTTCCATGTTATACAGAATGTATGAAAGGTGGGCGACTTCCCATGACTATACCGTTAGCGAACTGGATTTCTTAGAGGGTGATGAGGCGGGTATCAAATCTGTAACCTTTGAAGTAAATGGGGAAAATGCCTTTGGATACCTTAAATCTGAAAGGGGTATACACAGACTTGTTCGGATTTCTCCCTTTAACGCCGCAGGTAAGCGTCAAACCAGCTTTGCCAGTTGTGATGTTATGCCGGATATTGAGGAGGATATCGATATTGAAATAAATGATGAGGATATCCGTATAGATACCTACCGTTCCTCAGGAGCCGGCGGACAGCATATCAATAAGACTTCCTCTGCAATTCGTATCACCCACCACCCCACCGGAATAGTGGTTCAGTGTCAAAATGAACGTTCCCAGCACATGAATAAGGATAAGGCTATGCAAATGCTTAAGGCAAAGCTTCTAATTCTGGCAAAGGACAAGCAGGCAGAGAAAACTGCGGATATACGTGGCGAAGTCACAGAAATAGGCTGGGGTAACCAAATACGTTCCTATGTTATGCAGCCCTATACCATGGTAAAGGACCTGCGAACAGGGGAAGAAACAGGAAACGTGAATGCAGTTATGGATGGCAGTCTGGATCCGTTTATAAACAGCTATTTAAAATGGGTGTCATTGGGATGTCCCAAGAGGAATATAAATAATGAAAAATAAAACAAAGCTCTTTAAATTTTTACTGATTCTTGGACTTACTGCAATGTACATTTCAGTTTTAGTTAACACTGCGAAATTTCTATATTCCATTAATATTCCAAAGCTTGCACAAAACCTGCAGCAAATAGAAAAGCAGGAGGCTATTATTAATCTCATTAATAATAATTTCTATAAAGATGTGGAGAGTGAGGATTATGACGACGGCATATATAAGGGACTTGTAAAATCCCTTGAGGATCCCTATTCCGAATATTACACCCCAGAGGAATATGAGAATTTTACCCTAAGCACCACAGGTAAATACGCCGGCATTGGAGCCGTTCTTGCTAAGGACAGTAAAACAGGAAATGCTGTCATCACTCGAATTTATGAGGGTTCACCGGCAGAAAATACAGGATTAAAGCTAAAGGATACTATTGTCTCTGCTGATAATATTCTTTCAGCAGATGTGGAACTTAGCGAATTTGTTCAAAATATCAGAGGTAAGGCCGGCACAAAGGTAAAAATAACCTACGAAAGAAACGGTAAGGAAAAAACTGTAGATATAACCCGGCAAGAAATTATCACCCCATCGGTGGAATATAAAATGCTTGATGAAAATACAGGTTATATCCAGATTATAGAATTCCAGGAAAATACAGAGGCTGAGCTTCTTGATGCAATAAATGCCCTTAAGCAAAAAAATATGGAGAATATTGTTTATGATTTACGCTATAATCCCGGTGGGTTAGTTTATTCTGTTACAGACATATTAGATGACATGCTTCCTGAGGGAATCGTCGTATATCTTATGGACAAAAACGGCAAAAGAATTGATTATACTTCTGATGCTGAACACAGCTTATCTTACCCATGTGTGGTGCTGGTTAATGAATACAGCGCCAGCGCTTCGGAAATTTTTGCAGGAGCAATTAAGGATTATAACTATGGCAAAATAATTGGGACTAAAACCTATGGAAAAGGTGTCGTACAAAATATATTCCCGCTTCCGGATGATAGCGCAGTTAAACTCACCATAGCGGAATATTATACACCTAAGGGACACAATATCCACGGTGTAGGAATTGAGCCGGATATAAATCTTGAATTTGAATACCTTGGAAATAAAGATGAAGAATATAACTGGGAAAAGGATAACCAAATACTGGAAGCATTAAAGCATTTAGATTAATCCCTGCTTTTCATGCTGTATTCACAGCCGCAGAAGTTTTGTCTGTACATTCCATATTCTTTGGAAAGTTGGGTGGAGCGTAAGTATCCGTCTTTCTTTTTAAAGTTGCTGCTTACATAATTTATCCCATATGCTTCCCCAATTTCAGAGCCAATCGCATTAATCAGCCCGGCATTTTTCAAAGGACTTAGAGTAAGGGTTGTGGCAAAATAAAAGAAGTTATTAGCCCTTGCATATTCAGCAGTTTTATCAAGCCTAAGATAAAAGCATTCCTTACATCTTTTGCCACCCTCAGGCTCATTTTCAAGACCCTCTACCCTTTTATAAAAGTTTTCACTGTCATAATCACATTCCACAAGATTTACCTTATGAGCAGCAGGAAATTCCTCGATAAATCTCTTCTGCTCTCTTTTTCTGAACTCGTATTCTTCCCTGGGAAATATATTCGGATTATAAAAAAATACCGTTACAGGAAAATTAGCTGAAAGGTATTCAATACAGTAGGTACTACAGGGGCCGCAGCAGGAATGGAGCAAAAGAGTCGGGGGATTATCTTTCCCGTGATATTGCTCTATTAGAGTATCAACTGTAAAATCAGCCATGTTTCTTATAGGTTAAAAAATGGAATGTCAAATCAAAGGAGGTATACTCCTCACTTTTTTCTACCAGCTTCCAATCCGGCAGATTGTCAAGATTGGGGAAGTAGGTGTCAGCATCATAGGAATAATCTATCCTGGTAATAAATGCAGTATCACATATTGGCAACATTAGCTTATATATGCTGCCTCCTCCTACACAAAATACACTTTCTTTCGGGCAGTCCGCAATTCTCGCCTGTATATCCTCCAGACTGTGAAACACCTCAACCCCATGTCGATTAAATTTTGTATTGCGGGTCAGTACGATATTCGTTCTGCCTGGCAAAGGACGTCCTCCGGGAAAACTGTCCAAAGTTTTCCTTCCCATTATAATAATACCCCCCATGGTTTTAGCCCGAAAAAACTCCATATCATCTCTGATACTGGCTAACAACCCGCCCTCTTTACCTATTGCCCAATTCCTGTCTACTGCCGCAATTAAATTCATACTATACTGCCACGGGAATATCGATTATTTGAGGGTGCGTATTGTAATTCTCAAGGGACACATCGTCCTTTGTGAAATCATAGAAATGCTTTTTATCGGGATTTAAAATAAACCTTGGCGCCTTTAGAGGCTTTCTTGAAATCAGCTCCTTAATAAGAGGGATATGCCTGTCATAAATATGAGCGTCTGCAATAACATGTACAAGCTCTCCTGCTATCATATCGCATTCCCTTGCCAAAAGATGGATAAGCACAGAATACTGACATACATTCCAGTTGTTAGCTGCCAAAATATCCTGAGAACGCTGATTTAAAATACCGTTTAATACCTGATTGCCATCCTCATCAACAGTTACATTAAAGGTCATGGAATATGCACAAGGATATAAACTCATCTCATGTAAATCCGCATGAACATATATATTTGTCATTATACGTCTGGAAAAGGGATTGTTCTTAAGGTCATAAATAACCCTGTCAATTTGATCCATTTCCCCCTCTTTGTATTTGTGCTTCACACCCATTTGATAGCCATAAGCTTTACCTATAGAGCCATCTGAGTCTGCCCAAGCGTCCCATATATGACTGGATAAATCATTAACATTATTGGATTTTCTCTGCCATATCCACAGGAGTTCGTCTGTAGCACTCTTGATAGCAGTTTTCCTAAGGGTAAGAGCGGGGAATTCCTCCCTTAAATCATAGCGATTTATAACACCGAATTTCTTTATAGTGTATGCCAAAGAGCCGTCCTCCCAATGTGGACGCACCTTTTCACCCTCTGTTGATGTGCCATTTTCCAGCACATCCCTGCACATATTAATAAAAATTTCGTCTGCTTTGCTCATGGATATTATTTCAGATACTTATTTTAAAAATGCAAGCTGCCTAGCGGACTTGAACCGCCGACCTCCGCCTTACCAAGGCGACGCTCTACCGACTGAGCCAAGGCAGCATATCTCCAACGAAAAATTTTACACTATTTACAGGCTTTGGTCAACTTAAAATTTCTCCAATTAAGGCTGTTTCAAAACTATCAGGTCCACCAAAACAATAGCTATACCCTTATGAGCCTTCATATTCTCCCCCCTATACCTTCAATCCCCTTAAATACTCTTTTTGCTCAAAGCTAATTCTGCGGCTCTCAATAGCCTTTTGTATTGCCTTATTTTGTACCCATCCATCAAGTCTTTGCTCCTTAAAAAACACAATGGTATCATCCCATTGCTTTGCCAACGCTGTGGCAAAAAACCAAGCCAACATCATATTTAGGTAATATTCTTTAGAACAAATATTTGCAGGAATATACAAGTACTCCCTTTTATAGTCACTATCTAAAAAATGACTCATTAACATTTCTATGCCGAACCTGCAGATGTATATCTCATCCCGAGATGTCCACTCATGTATTTTCCCCATGAGGAAGGTCTTGTTTTTCTTAAATATCTTAGGAGAAATAATATCGCATACAGCCCAATTATCAACATATGGCAAAAATATATCCAATTGCCTAATGCATTCCTCATAGTCAGGGATTTCCGACAATAAGATTCCGTGAAGTATATTTTCATCATAATATCTGTGAGGCAGTTCCTGCAAAAAGGCACTAAATTCCTCACTATTTTTATGCTCCTTAGCAAAATTTCTTAAAACAGGAATCCTTACTCCTATAATATACTCTTTGTCTACATTAGGTACCAGTTTGGAATTAAATTCCCTGTAACCCTTATCCTGTAAATTAAACAATTCTCTATTTATATCCATTTGCTGCTTATATCCTTTTCTATAAAACCATATTAAACTTCAAACCACCCGAGAGTATATCTGAAACGGTTCAAACTCCTTAGCGTAAAGTCCTCTTTGCTGGCGCTGCCAAAACTCAACACTGCCTATTGGCTGAATTCTTTAAAACAGAGGCTACTTGTTAGCTGCCTTATTAAATAATGGAAAGATTCAGTCAATAATGTGAAAATTCCTTGAAAACCTTACACATATTTTATATAATGTGCTTTGCTGCTCCGGTAGCTCAGTTGGCAGAGCACTTCACTCGTAATGAAGGGGTCGTCCGTTCAAGTCGGATTCGGAGCTTAATTATTATATTATACCATAATTTAGCCATGAATATGTCTGTATCTCAAATAATAAAAAAGGATGGTAAAGAAAAAATATACATTCTCTTTGAGGATGGCATATGTAGCGCTGAGGGAATTTACCCTGACTGCAGAATAATTAGAAATTCTAATTTTACAGAAAAAGAAGTATCCATGTTATCAAAATATATGGAAGAAAACTCTAATCAAATCAAAGAACTGGCTAAAACCGTATCTGTATGGAAAGCATTTTCAAAAAACTGATATATTCTTATCTAACGTGAATTTAACACAGAGCCACAAACCCATATCAATGTATACACTAAATGAAAACTAGCTGTAATACTTTCCCTTAATATTTGCAATATAATCCGTGGTTTCCTTATAGGGCGGCACTCCGCCATACTTTCTCACGGCGCCGATCCCAGCCGAATAACCTGCCAGCATAAGCTCCAAATTGCCGCCATACAAATCCGACAATTTCTTAAGAAGCTTTGCCCCGCCCATAATATTTTCCTCCGGGTCATAGGCATTTCTCACACCCAAACCCTTTGCGGTTTCCGGCATAAGCTGCATAACCCCCATAGCGCCGGATTTACTGGTTACATCGGCTTTAAACCTTGACTCATGGTATCCCACAAGCTCCAATAGCTTTTGGTCAATGCCATAGACAGAGCTGGCTTTTTTAAATATTTCTCTGAGATTTTTTGGAGCAATACTTTGATAACCGGTGGCTGTAGATGATGTAGAAACATTCTTACTTTTAATAAGCTCCTGTTCTCTGGTTTTTAATATATCTTGAATTTCTTTGAGAGTCTTGCTAAAGTCCTGCTCATTCGCAGCAGAACTGTCCAAAATCTCCTGTTTATCGGGAGCCTTTTTTATTTCCTCTGTATATTGATATCCTTGGGTAACAATAGATATTTTCATCATAAATAAGACTACAATGTGAAATTCTCGGTAATACCACGTCCCACAAAAGACTCAGCAGTTCTTTCTCCTATAAACTTCTGGTATTTATGCAGCACCTGATCCCTTTTCATGGTATCCACTGCCTTTTCTACCTGAACATGGGAGTAACGGGAAGATACCGGCTCCACATTCAGCTTGCCGGCTTCAGGTTTTACCAGCTTATTGGCATCATAGGCACCAAAGCCCACGTCAGTATTCTGATATTCCCTATATGAATCTAATGAATTTCCAATTCCGGATACGTTCATTTCATCTCCCAGTTACATTTACCGTTACATAATATATATCGGCTATTTTACCTCAAAATCAAGGTATAAAAGATATAAGATTTATTTCTCACGAAATACCTTTTGAAGTTCCGCCATAAAGGTTTCCACATCTTTAAATTCTCTATATACAGAGGCAAAACGTACATAAGCTACAGGATCTACATCACGAAGCCTCTCCATGACCAGTTCTCCTATAACTTCGCTTTTTATTTCCCTCTCCTCCATGGCAAAAATTTTAGCCTCTATTTCATCTGTTATTTTAGTAACTACATCAACGCTAACAGGGCGCTTATGACAAGCTCTGAGTATACCTGCCTCTATTTTTGACCTGTCAAATTGCTCTCTGTTATCACCCTTTTTAATTACAATAAGGGGTATGGTTTCCACCTTTTCATATGTTGTAAACCTCTTATTGCAATCGTCACACAGTCTCCTTCTCCTAATGGAGCTGTTGTCATCTACAGGCCTTGAATCAATTACTCTGGTGTTGTCACTACTGCAAAATGGACACTTCATAGAAATTCTCCTTTTACCCTATACATTAAACCTAAAGAGGATAATATCCCCGTCCTTTACAATATAATCCTTTCCCTCGGATCTGACCAATCCTTTTTCCTTTGCTGCACCTACACTGCCACATTCAATTAAAGTATCATATTCAACCACTTCGGCTCTAATAAAGCCTCTTTCAAAATCACTATGGATTTTTCCTGCCGCACCGGGTGCCTTAGTTCCATTGGTAATGGTCCAAGCCCTGCACTCATCTTCCCCTGCAGTAAGAAAAGAAATCAATCCCAAAATACGATAGCTTGCTGAAATAAGCCTGTCAAGACCCGCCTCTCTTATACCCAGCTCCTCCAGGAATTCTTCCCTTTCCTGCTGACTTAAATCGGCTATTTCCTCCTCTATGGCAGCGCATACTAAAAATACTTCGCTTTTATTTTCTTTGGCATAATCTGTAATTGCCTGAATATACCCATTATCCGGATTATCAGAAGTAATATCATCCTCCGACACGTTGGCTGCGTATATTACAGGCTTTCTTGTAAGAAGTAAAAAGGAATCCAAGACAGCTTCCTCTTCCTCATTTTCGCTTTCAAAACTTCCTGCCATTTCTCCGGACTCTAAATGTTTTTTTAATTTTTCAAGAACCTCCAGTTCAAGCTTAAGCTCCTTATTGGCTTTTGCCTGCTTGGCAACCTTTAGATACCGTCTTTCTATAACCTCCATATCTGCAAATAAAAGCTCCAGATTTATGGTTTCTATATCCCTTATCGGGTCAACACTTCCCTCTACATGAATAATATTATCATCATCAAAACATCTTACCACATGGACTATTGCATCCACCTCCCTGATATTTGCCAGGAATTGGTTTCCAAGCCCCTCTCCTTTGCTTGCACCCTTTACAAGCCCTGCAATGTCTACAAATTCAATACTTGCTTCAGTTATCTTTTTGGTATTGTACATTTTCCCTAAAGTCTGTACCCTCACATCAGGCACAGGCACTATTCCTATATTGGGATCTATGGTACAAAAGGGATAATTAGCACTTTCCGCCCCCCTTTTCCTTGTCAAACAATTAAATAATGTACTTTTACCCACATTAGGAAGTCCTACGATTCCAAGCTTCATCTATATGTATCTCCTTATCAAGTATGAATATCGGTATTTTTCTTTTGCTAACCTTTAATATTGTATTTACCGGTGCATATATAAATCAAAAATCAGTAAGATATATTATAGACTAATTAAAGTATCTTTACAATGTATTTCATATCAGCGTTATCACTTTTGATAGTCCATATTTTCAGTTACGTTAAATGTTTTTAATATCAACAAAAATAATTCAAATCTCCACTTATATAAATATAATTTGCGCGTGTATCCCCATTAAAATTTTAATAATATCTACCGAATCCCCATAGGCAACCTGCTCAATCACTATTTTATAATTTCGTATCTTTACTTTTCATTCTTTTTGTCCGATAATAGTAATGGAAACATACCCAAGTGTGAAAGCCATTAAAGTCAGCTTCGCTGTTGGCTTTCCCGAGAAACAATCAATTCATGATTGTTACAGTGTTTAAGGAGGAAATTATGGATCCTATGAGCATAGCCAGTTTGTCTACAGCTATGGCAAGCACACAGACCATGTCGAAAATCGGTACTGCTGTACTAGATATGGCAATGTCTGATGCCACAGCACAGGCTGCCGGCACTATAGAAATGATGAATGCCATGCCAAGCTCTGCCATGGAGTTATCAGTCAATCCAAATCTGGGCGGTGGCTTTGACACTTTAGTCTAGATCCTTAAATCAAATACGGCACAATATGATTAAACAAGTCTTATTGTGCCATTTTCTGTTATTATTATTTTCTTATCCCTGTACAACATACCCACAGCCCTTTTAAACGCAGCCTTTGACAGTCCCGCCTCCCTCATAACGACTGCTGGCTCCGCTTTTTCTGTAAAGGGCAAAACCCCTGCATAGTCATTTATTAAATCCAAAACCTTTTGGGCATCTTGGTTAATCTGTTCTTCCTTAGGTTTCCTTGTACTAAGGTCAAGTTTTCCGTCCTCCTTAACAAAGACAACCCTTGCAGATATCACATCTCCAATACCTGCATTCCCCAAATCCTCATGCTTGGGAATCATTCCGGAATATTTATCATCTACTGCCACAAATACTCCAAAATTATCTATAAACTCATATATTCTGGCATTCACAATATCCCCTGGTACATAGGGTGAACCGGTAGAAAGCAAACTGTAAATATCCTTCATAGAAGCAGCAGGACGACCGGATTTGTCCGTATATTTTCTAATCAGAATATTCATTCCTGCCTCTAATTCGCAAGACATCTCTCCATAGGGCAAAAATAAATCCTTAGGCTCACCCCAATCTAAAAAGGCTCCTATTTGATTTATTGAGCATACATTAAGAACTGCTATTTCATCATCGTTTAACATTATATCACCTTTATATTTATCACTATAATGTCTTAATATGGTAATCTCCCCTGCTAAGTATTTTCAAATTGTTCCGGCAAAGAGGTAATAATTTATATCTTTATCCAGCTTATAAAATAATTATCTCATTACTACACATTAGAAAATTCCAGCACAGAAAATATTTTTTTATCCTTACTCTCCAGAGAAACCACCGTACAATCTCCATTTTCATCTACGCAGGCAATTATTTCATCTCCCAAAACTGCCTGAGCTCTATATTCAATTCTGACACTGTTAAAATTCCTATTCTTTAACACATTCATGGCAAATTCAGCATAATAGGTATTATTCATATGTCCATTTACATCTAAGTACATTTCTGTTACAGTAAATCTTCCCGCTTCCTTTCTCATATCGGGAACAGGTATTTTTCTGCCTTTCCATTTACCGGTATCCACTATATCTATACCATAGCCGTCAACTATATTCTGAGGTATTCTCTCCGGCTTCATTTTCGCTAAGTTCATATAAATCCACTGTGAATATGCCTCCACCAGAATATCACCCTTATTATCCTCCAAAAAAAATATTCTGTCTCCCAACACATTTGACAGCCTTACTGTACAGGTTTTGACTGATACAATCTCTCCATGGGCAGGGAGTTTATGAATCATTATTCTATAGGATACAAGAAACCATGCTACCCTGTTTTCCATCATATTTTCCAGAGGCGCAACAGTATCCTCTGTATGAAACAGAGCACAGTCCTGAAACAAATTCAGCAGTGCCTTAAAGGACAGCTTACCGGATTTATCTACCTGAGAATAGGAAATTCTGGTTTTTATTTCGTACATACCTCACCTGCAATATGAAAAAAAGGCTATCACTCCGATAACCTTTAGCTGGCCCACAAGGATTCGAACCTTGAAATGACGGAGTCAGAGTCCGTTGCCTTACCATTTGGCGATGGGCCACTAATTATTAAGTTTGGGACTTCGTCCCAATCCCGCTTCGCGGGACGAAGACTTCGTCTTCGCCAATTTCTTAAGGTTGGGACTTCGCCCCAATCCCGCTTCGCGGGACGAAGACTTCGTCTTCGCCAATCTCTTAAGGTTGGGGCTTCGCCCCAATCCCGCTTCGCGGGACGAAGACTTCGTCTTCGCCAATTTACAACTTCAGTATTTTAACTTAGTTTATTTTATTTTGCAAGTGCTATTCTATTCTTTTATCAAAATGTCCATTTATGCGCACTCCGATATTCTCTACAATCATTGCATCCGGATCATGTTTTTTTACTATCCACAAAAGATAGTTTATCTCATATTTGCTCACCAAAACAAACAATATTTCCTTATCCTCTCCAGTATATGCACCAACAGCATCCCAAGTTGTTATGCCGCGATTTAATTTTTGGAAAATTTCCCTTTGCATATCTGTATTACCCTTTTTAGTAATAATATGAACCTGCACACTTATATTCTGCGAAAATACCCTGTCCACCACTATCGGATAGATGAAAGAAACTATAAGGGAGTATATCACTATCTCAGGACCATATAAAATAAACATTATCCCAAAAATAACTGCATTTACAGAATTACTTACTACAGCTATTTTTACATTTTGAACCTTTTTGATAAGTACAGCACACACCATATCCATACCGCCGCTATTGGCGCCGTTTCTAAACATAATGCCTCCGCCCAATCCACAGCCCAGTCCGCCGATAATAGCAGAAGCAAGCATATCATCTATGATAACCTTTTGGGGTATGGGAATAATAGACAGGAAAATTGACTGCATGATTATGCAAAAGGCATTCCTAAAAAGATACATTTTTGTAACGCTTTTCCTTGCGATAAAAAATAAAATCGCATTTAAACACAGATTAATAATGCCTGCATAATCAAAGGAACCTGTATTAATATGGAAGGTTTGGTTTATTGTAGTTCTTATTATTTGAGCTATCCCCATAAATCCACCGGAATATAATCCCATAGGAATTATAAAAACATTCATAAAAAACGCAGAAGTAAACGTCCCTATGCATACCCATAAGAGACGTTTTGCTTCTGCAATTCTTTGTTCCTTAGTTTTAAATCTATGGTGCATTATTTTAATATCTTAAGCGCTCCTGTTGGACATGTCTTTGCACATTCAAGACATGAACCACAGAAATCCACAACCTGTTTAGAGCGGTACTCCGGCTTAATAGCAGTATCAAATCCTCGATCAACCAAATCTATAATACCCTTTCCTACAACCTCTGAACAGGTTCGTACACATTGACCACAAAGGATACATTTACCCTGGTCTCTTTCAATGGACAAAAGTTCTTGTTCCTTGTACGGTGTATGGGTATCACCACTCAGCCTGTCAGGATTTATCTCATATAAATTGGCACACTCTATAAGTCTGCATT
Organism: Lachnospiraceae bacterium; assembly: GCA_041776485.1. GTDB lineage: Bacteria > Bacillota > Clostridia > Lachnospirales > Lachnospiraceae > JBHBQE01. Next base: position 113,028 of record JBHBQE010000004.1, read on the forward strand.
CATGGTAATCAAAGCAGCCACAGTCCATACAACGGTTTGCCTCTTTCCTTGCCTTATCCTCATCAAATCCAAGATTCACTTCCACAAAATCCTTATTTCTCTCATTTGCAGGACGGGTAGGCATGGTTATCCTTGCCTCTTTTTCAAGTCTAGGCAACATATCAGCAGTAAAATCATGTCTGATGGAACGGAAAGTACGCTTATAGGGCACATCTATTCCCTTTAGGAATAAGTCCACTACAGCGGCACATCTTCTGCCCTCTGCTATAGCCTCAATGGCAATGGATGCTCCTCTGTTGGTAGCATCACCTATAGCATATACATTTTCTATATTGGTTTTAAAGTTTCCAAAATCCGCCTCAACTATCCCTCTTTTATTTAATTTAATCTCCGGTACATCTAATGTATCTACCTTTTGTCCAATGGCTGCTATTACTGTATCTACAGGTAAAATCTCAAATTTACCCTCCACTGGAACCGGGCGCCTCCTGCCACTTTCATCAGCTTCTCCCAGCTCCATAATTTGCAGCTTGATTTCTTTAACCTTGCCGTTTTCTCCAATAATCTCACTGGGATTAGTGAGGAATTTAAATATAACACCCTCTTCCTTTGCTTCTTTTATCTCAATTTCCTCAGCGGGCATTTCTGCTTCGGTACGTCTATAAATTACATAAACATTCTTGGCACCCAGCCTTACAGCAGTACGGCAGGCATCCATGGCAGTATTTCCACCGCCTACAATTGCCACACTATCTCCTATTTCCGGAGCATTCCCTCTGGCAACATCACCCAAAAAACTGATTCCGGAGAGTACACCGTCCAGTTCATCGCCTTTACATCCAATACCCATACTGGTCCAGGCACCAACAGCTAAAATAGTTGCGTCAAAATCTTTGGCAAAATCCTGTAAAGCAACATCTTTACCTATCTTAAATCCTGTTTTAACTTTAATTCCAAGTGACAGTATTTCCTGTATTTCTTCATCAAGTATCTTCTTAGGGAGTCTATACTCGGGAATACCATACCTTAACATTCCACCCAACTTATCCTGAGCATCAACTATAGTAACCTCATTCCCTGATAATGCCAGAAAATGAGCCGCAGTAAGCCCTCCGGGGCCACCACCGATTATCCCTACCTTTTTCCCGGTTTTCTTTGCTGCCACCGGTATATATCCGCCATCAGCCCTTACCCTGTCTGCTGCAAATGCTTTTAGATAGCATATGGAAATCGGCTCCTCTACCATTTTACGGCGACATTCCGTCTCACATGGATGAGGACATACACGCCCTATAGATGATGGGAAAGGTAAATGTTCCTTTATAATTTTAACTGCCTCTAAATCATCGCCCCTGGCAATTGCCTGAATGTAATCCTGAACATTAACGTTGTTAGGACACCCGGTAACACAGGGACCTCTGCAATCCCCCACATGGTCACTCATTAAAAGCTCCATGGAAATCCGTCTTGTCCTTACCACACGTTCAGTCTCAGTATAAAACTCCTGTCCCTCTGCGGGAACAGTAGAGCAAGCCCTGAGAAGCTTAGGACTTCCCGCAGCCTCAATAACACATAGTGAACAGCCACCGTAATGCTTAAGGCTCTTATTGTAACAAAGGTTAGGGATTAAAATATTGTTTTCCTCTGCAATCTGTAATACTGTCTGTCCGGTATGTCCGATACATTCCTTACCGTTTATCTTAATAGTAATTTGCTCTTTTTTCATTTTATTCACCCCCTCTTACGCTACCACTATAGCGTTAAACTTACAGGAGCTAACGCATTGTTTACAACGGATACATTCCTTTTGGTCAATAACATGGGGCTTTTTAACCTCTCCCGAAATACAGGATACCGGACATTTTCTGGCGCAGGCAGTACAGCCTACACATTTATCCTCATTGATACTGATCGTAAGAAGTGCAGAGCACTCCCCTGCGGGACATTTATGTTCATTAATATGTGCCTCATATTCATTTCTAAAATATCTAATAGTGGTAAGCACCGGATTAGGGGCGGTTTGACCTAATCCGCATAAGGCACCGTCCTTAACAGACACACAAAGCTCCTCTAACAGCTCCACATCACCATCTTTTCCCTGTCCTGTGCCGATTCTTGTAAGTATTTCCCTTATTCTTGTAGTACCAATACGACAGGGTACACATTTCCCACAGGACTCCTTGGCAGTAAAATCCAGAAAGAATCTGGCTATGTTTACCATACAGGTATCCTCGTCCATAACCACCATACCTCCGGAACCCATAATAGCTCCCGTGGCAGCAAGTTCCTTATAATCAATAGGGGTATCAATTTTATCCTTTGGAATACAGCCTCCAGAGGGTCCTCCCATTTGAACCGCCTTAAATTCTTTATCCTCTTTAATTCCGCCTGCTATATCATAAATAATTTCCCTAAGGGTCATTCCCATGGGAACTTCTACAAGCCCACCCCGCTTAACTTTTCCTGTAAGGGCAAATACCTTTGTTCCCTTGGAATTTTCCGTTCCCATAGCCGCGTAAGCAGAGCCGCCATTCCGGATAATCCAAGCCACATTACCATAAGTTTCCACATTATTTATATTAGAGGGTTCATTTTTAAACCCACAAGCTGCAGGAAACGGCGGCTTAAGCCTGGGCATGCCTCTCTTGCCCTCCATAGACTCAATAAGTGCAGTTTCCTCACCGCACACAAAGGCTCCTGCACCGGTTTTTATTCCAAGGGTACAGCTAAAGTCTGTGCCCATAATATTTTCACCTAAATAACCCGCTTTAGTTGCCGCCTCAATGGCAATTTCCAAATGTTTAACCGCCAGCGGATACTCCGCTCTGATGTAAACAAACATATCCCTGGCGCCTATGGCATAGGCACCTATTAACATACCCTCAATAAGACTGTGAGGGTCAGACTCAATTAATGCTCTATCCATAAACGCTCCCGGATCCCCCTCATCGGCGTTACAAATAAGGTGTTTGTTCTCGTTCTGGGATTTCCTGGCGGCGTCCCATTTAAACCAAGTTGGGAACCCTGCACCGCCACGACCTGCAAGACCGGAAATTTTCACTTCCTCAATAACCTCCTCAGGAGTCATGGAAAGAGCACGTTTAAGCCCCTCATAACCGGAATGAGCAACATAGTCATCAAGACTGGTGGGATCAATAACTCCACAGCGTCTAAGAGCGATTCTGGTTTGTTTCTCCAGAAAATGTGCGTCCGCCTCCTCAATAAACAGCCTGCTTACCGAATCAAACTTTCGGGTACGAAGCGCCTTAACAATCTCCGGCACATCATCTTCCTTTACCTTTACCATACGGTGCAGAAGCTTATCATCCTCATATACATCCACAATAGGCTCTAAATAACACATACCGATACATCCGGTTTTGTGAATGGAAAATTCATCTGTTGACGTTTTAAATCCGGAAAGAATGGTTGCTATACGACCACCCCCGGCAGAGATACCGCAGCTGCCCTGTCCTACCATAACCTTAAGACCGCCGCCCTCCTCCTGCTTTCTAATTCCTCGAATTATAGAGATGGCACTTTCCGGCGTAAGCTTTCCGTAGGTGTCATCATTTATCATCATAACCGGAGCCAGAGAACAGCAGCCAAGACATGCCACCTCATTTAATGTAAACATTCCGTCTTCTGTAGTTTGTCCGCTTTCAATGCCAAGCTCCAAAAGCACCGCACTTTTAACCCTTTCTGCACCATTTACATGGCAAGCGGTACCCTCACAAAGCATAATCTGGTATTTACCCATGGGCTCGGTACGAAAAAAACTGTAAAAGGTGATGACACCCATTACCTTGGCAGGTGAATTGCCGGTTCTATCAGCTATGTGGTAGATAACTTCTCTGGGCAAATAGCCATATATCCCCTGAGCAGCCTGCAATATCATAATAAGGCTGGTTTCATCACCTTTATATTTAGTTAGAACTTCATCCATAAGATGAACATTTACAACAGGCGTTGTTTGACTTTTCAAAACAGCAACCCCCTTTCGCTACACAAATACTTTTAAACCTGTTTGCTATTTTATCGTATAATCTTACATATATCAAGAAGCTTAGCCGCCAATAATTTGGTTATTATTTTTCAAACTTTTATGTTATAATTTAAAAAATTACTTAACATATTTCTAATTACATACCAAATCTACGTTTCAATACTCAATTGGCAATCATGTTAAGTAAACTTAAATATAGAAGATTTTATAGAAGGAGTTGAATTAGGTTATGAAAAAATTTTTGTGTCTGTTTATCTCATGTCTGATTATTGCTCAGACGATTTACACACCGGTATTTGCAGAGGAACTCGCCCAGGCTTCTGAGAATACCGCTGCAGAAGCTGTTACCCCTACCCCGGGGCAGGAGCTTTCACAAAACTCTGCTTCGGAACAGGCTGGTGAAGCCCGAGGAAATTCCGATTCCACCTCTTTTGAGAGCCTTGAATCAATGGATACCTCTAAAGACAACAGTCAAAAGACTGACGAGGAGATGAAGGAGCTTGATTCAGGTAATCTGGTTGCCGCAGGTCCCAGCATAGACATAGCGCGTGATCCAGAATTAGACTGCGGAATCCCTACAGTTTTCAGACTGAACATAAGAGACGGGAACTTCCACGATGCCGAATATCATTTGGCAGATCTCACATATTATGATGAACTGGAAAATGCATGGGTTCCAATAGTTAATATTAATAATTTCCCTACCTGGAACTTTTTTAACAACAATGGCAATGCTACTAATGATGAATTTACGTTCACCTTTCACAGCCCCGGCAAATACAGGATTTCTTTCAGTGCGTTATGCGACGGTAATACAACTCTTACAGCAACCAGCGAATTTGAAATACTGCCTAAAGCAAACTATACCGATGTTAATTCCAAGGCAAGAGAAATAGTACGTCAATGCGTGCAGGATTTAGCTGCACAGGGCAAAACCTCTGAATATGACAAGGCTATGTGGCTTCATGACTGGATAATAAATAATGCTGAAATAAATGATATTCACAATATATACATAGGTGCCGAGGCGATACTTTGCGAACGCGGAGAGATAGCCGGTGGTGCCTACAGCAACACATATATAAAGCTGCTTAAAACTGCAGGGATTCCCTGTGCCAGAATAGCATCGACAGCCAATAATTCTGCAGAAGTATCCTGGACGGCAGTAAACTTGGATGGCAAATGGTATCAGGTACATGTTGAAGGCGATGACCCGCTTAATAAAAACGGAAGTCACGGTTTAACCTCAGAGGATATAGCCCACAGATTTTTTTGTGTTACAGACGAATTCATGGCCCTGAATTATCCCTCCCACAAAGATACATATACCTCAGGCGGCTATTCCTACCGTTCAAGTTCCTATGAAAACAACTATTTTGTTAAAACAGGCAGAATTAAACAATGGCTAAGCCCTGTACAAGATGAAGTTCAATCAAATATTGCCGCCGGAAAAACCGACTTTACCATTGAAATATCTAATACTATCTTTGCCGATATTATATACAATATAATAGCATACCAGCTTTCAAATATGAGCTGGAACAAGGGAGATAACGACGTTGCCCTGACTGCAAGGTATGATATGAAAGGTAACCCCTTTGACGGAACCCTTGTATTTTCTGCTAAATACATACAGCCTGCTTCTGCAATTTATAACGGTGTGGACTATTCAGCCGTTTATGACCATGACTATTATATAGCCAACAATCCGGATGTTCAAAACGCTTTCCATGGAGACAGGGAGGCTACATTAGTACACTTTATAAACCACGGCATGGCTGAGGGCAGACTTTCAAAGCGTGGGTTTAATGTTCTCTCCTACAAAAACAGATACTCTGATTTAAGAACTGCCTTTGGCAAAGATATAAAGAGTTATTACATGCACTTTGTTAATTACGGAAGCAAGGAAGGTCGTACCGCAGCAGGTTCAAATGATTTACTGGGCGCTACAACAGTTTATAACGGTGTGGATTATTCAGCCGTTTATGACTATGACTACTATATAGCTAACAACCCCGATGTAAAAAAAGCTTTCAAGGGAGATGATGAAGCTACATTAGCGCATTTTATAAACTACGGCATGGCTGAGGGCAGAGCGTCCAGCCCTAATTTTAGCGCTGATGTCTACAGAAACAGATATCCTGATTTAAGACATGTATATGGCAGGGATACAAAAAGCTATTATATGCACTTTGTTGTCTACGGACATACGGAGGGGCGTACTGCTACAGGCTCCGGCAATGTGGTAAATGCCATTACCTCTTTAAACGGTGTGGATTATTCCCTTGTATATGACTATAACTGCTATATCAAGCATAATCCTGATGTTGAAAAAGCTTTTAACGGTGACGATATGGCTACACTGGCACATTTTGTGAACTATGGAATGAACGAGGGCAGGGTATCCAGTCCTAAGTTTAACGTTGACGTATATAAGAATAAATACAGTGATTTAAGGACTGCCTTTGGAAATAATCTCAAAAGCTACTATCTCCACTATATTAACTATGGATATAAGGAGAATAGAGAGGCTATATAAAAGAGCCGTAGAGTGGCGTATGGGAATTTTATAACAGGGCAGATACATCTGCTCTGTTTTTTTTTGCAATGAATATCTACAAGTAGTATAATTACCTGAAGCCTTACAATACTTATACAAGGAGGAATTATGGAAGAAATTGAATACAGATATGACACCCAGCTTCTGATTGACGGCGACAATTTAGATGAAGATGAAATCTACGACTATTTTGTAGAAAACTTCATCGGTGATTCTCTTTTGGCAGTTGGTGATGAGGATATGATAAAAATACATTACCATACCAATGAGCCTTGGAAAATTCTTGAATACTGCTCCAGCCTGGGTGAAATCTATGATATCGTAATTGAGGATATGATCAGGCAATCAAAGGGACTTGCCGGGTAAGCGCACATCACTTACCCGCCTCCTCCTTTGCTTTTCTCTCTAAATTTAATCTCTTTGCTCTAATCAATCTGGGTATAATAGATTCGTTGTATACAAAGGTAAATATTGCCGCAAATGGGATTGCCAGGATAATTCCCACTACTCCGAACATACTGCCCCCAAGTATAACTGTAACCAGAATGCCCACAGGCGGAACACCCAATACATCTCCAAACAACTTTGGTTTTAGGATGTAGCCGTCAAATATTTGTATTACTATTGTTACACCAATGAAAATTAATACATCAACAGGATTTTTAAATAACAGCACTATAGAACCCAGTATACACCCGGCCATTGGACCAAAGGTCGGAAACAGGTTGGTTACACCAACAATTACTGATACCAGCAATACATATGGAAGTCCCAAAGTCCAGAGAATTATCGCATTCAATACCCCTATTATTAAAGAGTCAAAAATATCTGCTCCTATAAATTTAATAAGTATATTGTGGCACCTTATAAGAAATGCCGTTTGCTTATCATATGCTGCGTCTGACAAAACGGCATGGCGAAACTTTGCAATGCTTCTTTGGATACTCTTTTTACCCAGCAAAAAGTATATTGCAAGAATCAACCCGATTATACCATTAAATATCTTAACTCCCATACCAATAGAAACATTAACAATTCTCTGCATATTCTCCGGTATATACCTTACTATATTAGATAAAATATTATTAATAAATTTCTGAGCGCCTGATGTATCCAATCCGGTAATATATTTTTCCATCATAGAAAGAATGGCGTTAATATTTTTCTGGTAATAGGAGAGATTTCCCAGTATTCCTGCGATAGTTTCTATCAGGGACGGGATAATTAAAACCAAAAGTGTGGATAGCAGTATTAAAAACAGGATAAATGTAAGAGCCACTGAAATCACATGAATAAGCTTCTCCCTTTTACTAATCCTTCCTAAAAATCCCTCAAAAAACTTAACAATCGGATCCAGGATATAGGCAATTACCGCTCCTATGATAATGGGACTTGTTACTGTAACAATCTTTGATATGATACCGTTTATCATGCCAAAATTGGAAATCAACATATAAAAAAGTACCACAATGCAGCCTGCAAAGGCATGGGTAAACCATCTTTTCTCAAATAAACTACTTTTTTTCATTTTTTACTCCACAGTTACTGATTTTGCAAGATTCCTAGGTTTATCAATATCACAACCACGATCTAATGCCACGTAGTAGGCAAAAAGCTGCAGCGGCACCACCCCTAATATAGGCTGTAAAAATTTGTTTGTATAAGGCAAAGCAAAAATTCCGTCTGCTTGGGATTTTAACATTTCCTCTCCTTTGCATGTAGTTAACAGAAGTACATCAGCTCCTCTGGATTTCACTTCGACTATATTGGATCTGGTTTTTTCCAAAAGCGGCTCATACATTGCAAGTGCCACAACTAATGTCCCGGGCTCAATCAGAGAAATAGTACCATGCTTAAGTTCACCTGCTGCATAAGACTCTGAATGTACATAAGAAATCTCCTTAAGCTTTAAGGATCCCTCAAGCCCCAAAGCATAATCCAGATGTCTGCCTATGAAAAATACCGTTGTATGATTAAAGTGATTAGATGCCTCCTTTTGATACTCCTTGATATTGGAAAGCACCTCCTCAAGCTTTGCGGGCAATGCCAAAAACTCCTTTACAATATCATCATATACTTCATCGGATATAGCTTTTCTTTCACCCGCAAAATATACCCCTAAAAGAATTAAAAGAGACATTTGTGTTGTATATGCCTTGGTGGTAGCCACGGCTATTTCCGGTCCAGCCCAAGTATAGCACGTAATATCTGATTCTCTGGCTATAGAACTTCCCACCACATTTACTATGGAGAGTACCCTGGCACCACAACTCTTTGCCTCCCTAAGGGCTGCAACTGAGTCCGCAGTTTCTCCGGATTGGCTTATAATTATAACAAGTGTATTTCCGTCTACTAATGGATTGGAATATCTGAATTCCGATGCCAGCACCACCTCCACCGGAATTTTCAGTAATTCCTCCAGCACATATTTACCAACTACTCCCACATGATAAGCCGAACCGCAGGCAGTAATATATATTTTATGAACATCCTTTAGGAAATCAGGTTCTTTAGATAGTTCTTCAAAAAATATTTTTCCATTATCAATCCTTGGGGTAATGGTATTTTTTACAGCAACAGGCTGCTCCATAATTTCCTTTAACATAAAATGCGCATATCCGCCTTTTTCAGCAGCAGTGACATCCCAATCTATGGTTTTTACCTCTTTCCCAATAATGCAGGCGTCCTTATCATATACCTGTACCTGCTTGGGAGTAATAACTGCCAGCTCATAGTCCTCCATATAGGATACAGACCGAGTATAGGGCACAATAGCGGTAATATCAGAGGCAATATAATTGACTCCGTCTCCATATCCAATAAGCAAAGGTGCGTCTTTCCTGGCGGCAATAATCTGCTCTGGATTGTCTGTACAAAGTATTCCCATTGCATAGGCGCCCCTTATGCGTTCCAGCACCTTATATACCGCGTCTATAATATTCATGCCCTGGCTGTAATAATATTCCAGCAATTGGGCTATTACCTCGGTATCTGTATCAGAGAAAAAGGTTATTCCCCGCCTTATTAAAAATTCCTTTATTTCAAGATAATTTTCAATAATCCCATTATGCACCACCGCAATTTTATTTTCTCCTCCCAAATGGGGGTGTGCATTAACATCATTCGGTTCGCCATGAGTTGCCCATCTGGTGTGACCTATTCCGGTTTTACCCTCCAACTTTTCCTTGCTTTCGATAAACTCCCTAAGAGCAGAAATACGTCCCTTAGTTTTCCTGACGGATATCTCCCCAGTATCATCGATGACAGCCACTCCTGCCGAATCGTACCCTCTGTATTCTAATCTTTCCAACCCCTCTAAAAGCATCGGTAATGCTTTGGTTTTTCCTGCCATTCCTATTATTCCGCACATAATATGCCTCCAGCATAAAGCCCTTAATATTCAATATAATTTCACAAAGTAATATTATACACTTTGTCCGTCATAATACAAGAAAAATCCCCTGTTTAACAAGACCTGTCAACAATTCTGCAGGATTGTAGCCACTATTTTTTCTAATTATAAAGCACCATATTTAAAATTATGATACACTATGAACCTGTATTCTTGATTATTGATGAAAGGATTGTTGATTATTATGAAAAGATTATTGCCATTACTTATATGTACAATGCTAATTTTATTATCAGGCTGTGGATACGAAGATACCCGAGAGGTGGGAATCCCCTATTCCGACGATGAACAACCTGATACAAAACAAACTGCCCAAGCCTCCTTGCAAGCTCTTGACTTAAATACAGAGGATATTAATGGCAAAGCTGTAAATAATGACTTAATAAAGGATTCCTCTGTAGTTATAGTAAATTTTTGGGAGCCCTGGTGCGGACCCTGTGTCGGAGAAATCCCGGATATAGATCGTCTATATAATTCCTACAAAGATCAGGGGCTTATGGTTATTGGAGTATTCTCAACCGTTGCAATGGAGAATGATGTAAAATCCATAATAGATGAAAATAATATTTCATATCCCATTATAAAAATGAATGAGAATATGCAAAAATTTACTACAGAATATGTGCCCACTACATATTTTTTTGACAAGGACGGAAATCTCCTGTCCCCGGAGCCAATAGTCGGTGCAAACAGCTATGAAGACTGGGAAAAAATTATACAGAATTATCTTAAGTAATCTATTTATTAAACTGGGAAATTCCTTCCCACTCAGTATCCTTACCGGATAAAATCAAGTCCTCTACTCTCATGCCTGAGGGTAGAGGCCATTTTATACCTATTTCAGGATCTGACCAGAGTATTCCCCCCTCATCATTTCCATGATAGAAATCACTGCACTTATAGGCAAATTCTGCATAATCGGAAAGCACCACAAAGCCATGGGCAAAATTCTTGGGAATAAAAAACTGCTTTTTATTTTCAGCAGATAAATGTACACCATACCACTTACCAAAGGTTTCCGAACCTTTTCTGATATCTACTGCCACATCGAAAACCTCACCGGAAATAACCCTTACCAGCTTATCCTGAGGATAGTTAATTTGGAAATGCAAACCTCTAAGCACACCCTTTTTAGAAGAGGATTGGTTGTCCTGGACAAACTCCACATCTATTCCGGCAGCTTTAAAATCATTATAATTATAGGTTTCCAGAAAATATCCCCTTTCATCTCCAAATACAGTTGGTTCAATAACCTTAAGCCCCTTAATCTCACCACAATCATAAACCTTAATCTGTCCCATGATATTCCTCTTTCAAAAAATGGATATAATCCTCACCTGTCACATACGGTATAGCAACAGCCTCATTATATTTTAATTCCCGAATTAATTCAACAGCCTTACAGCCTTAAAAACTTCACCTATCGGCTCATGAAATACCAAATCCGCTCTTTCCTCTACAGAAAGTCTGTCCCTATTGATTATAATTAAATATTTTCCTGTAAATTCATATACTAAAGAAGCGGCAGGATATACCTGTATTGAAGTTCCGCCCACAATAAGGCAATCGGCTGTATGTATCCAATCCCTTGCCATATCCCACGCCTTAGGCGGCAGGGATTCCCCGTATAATGTAACCTCCGGCCTTACCATGCCGCTCTTGCAGTCACACATGGGAATTACATCATTATTTTCAAAAATATAGTCGGCATTATATTTTTTGCCACAATAAGAGCAATAATTTCTTTTGGTACTTCCATGAATTTCTGCCACCTTTATACTCCCAGCCTCCTGGTGAAGTCCATCTATGTTTTGGGTAATAATACCTATAAGCTTCCCTTGTTTTTCCAATTTTGCAAGCACAGTATGTGCCGGATTGGGAAGTATTCCCCTGGTATCAAGTTTCTGTCTGTAATATGTATAAAAGACCCTTGGCTCTTTATGCAGACAAGCTGAACTTAAAAGGTATTCGGGAGAGTATTGGGAAAATTCCACATCATTTTGGTTGTATAACCCATCCTTACTTCTGAAATCCGGTATTCCGGATTCTGTAGAAACTCCGGCACCTCCAAAGAATACTACATTCTTTGAATCAGTTAGAATCTGATTTAATTTATTTAATCTTTCTATAAAATCCTGATTCAACATATTCACTTACCTGTTTTTATCGATTTTCTCTCAGCCATGAAATAATATCCATGCTTTCATACATTGGCTTTTCATCTATAAACAAACAGGGCACCTGGCTTTTACCGCCGATTTCTATCAGTCTTTTATTAGCCTCACTATCCTTGTTTATATCAAAAAGCACAACATCGTTTCTTCCCTCTTTTTCTATTTCAGACAATACTCTTTTACAATATGGGCAAGTACTCATTATAAACAATTCCAGTTTCATATTTCCTCCTATCTCCACTGAAAATCAATTATTCCTATTATATATATTACAATAATAGCAACCGGTACCACATACTTAAAAACGGGTCTCATCCAGCTTTGGACTTTAATCCCCTCCCCGCTATTGGCTTCCTTTACAAAACTGTCCCAACCCCATCCAAAGCGATCATTGGTACAAAAGATTGAAATAGTTAATGCCCCCAAAGGAAGTAAATTATTACTTACAATAAAATCCCAAAAATCCAACCAGGACGAACCTTCACCAAAGGGCTGGAAATCCAAAACACTAAAACCAAGAGCAGTGGTTAAAGCTAATATAAATACTATAATAGCACATATTATACTGCCTTTCACCCTATTTACCCCTGTAATTTCCCTAAAACAGGCTAAAATATTTTCAAATACTGCAAGTTCTGTTGAAAATGCCGCAAAAACCATGAACAGGAAAAACAAGCTGCCCCAGATTCTGCCCGCCGGCATATTGGCAAAAACTGTTGCCATAGTGTCAAATAATAGTGCAGGACCTGCACCCACCTCACTATTGTAGGCGAAACATGAAGGGAATATTATTAATCCTGCCATAATTGCCACCAGGGTATCCAGCATTATCACATAACTGCTCTCCTGCAGTAAGCTCCTCTCTCTGCCTATATAACTCCCAAAAATAGCCATAGAGCCTATCCCTATGGAAAGTGAGAAAAATGCCTGATTCATAGCGGCTACAACTACTCTGGGGGTAATTTTGCTAAAATCCGGAATTAAGTAAAATACATACCCTGCCAAGCCGCCCTTTAAAAATGCACTTCGAATAACCAGTATAAGCATAAGGAATATTAGTCCAAACATCATATACTTGGTTATTTTCTCCAGCCCACCCTGTAAATCAAAGGTTAGTAATGCAAACCCAAGCGCCACAGCAATAATCATAAAGGTAACATTTATGGAAGGATTGCTAATCATATTAACAAAGCCTAAATTCTCAGTACTTCCTGTAAGAAATTTTACAAAATAATACATTAGCCAGCCTGCTACCACAGTATAAAATGCCATCAAACAGATATTTCCAATAAAGGCAAAATATCCATGTATATGCCATTTACTATCTTCCTTTTCCAGCTTCTGATACATTTTCACAGGGCTTGCCTGAGCGGCTCTCCCAAGGGAAAACTCCATGGTAAGGGCCGGCAAGCCCATCACCACAAGACATATAATATAGATCAGCACAAAGGCTGCCCCGCCATTTTGTCCTGTCATCCATGGAAACTTCCACACATTTCCACAGCCTATGGCACACCCTGCACTAAGCAGGATAAAACCTATCCTGCTGCCTAATTTTTCTCTTTCCTTCATAAATACTACCCCTTATATACTGATTTAATTACTGACTTGATTTCTTACCAATACAAGACAATCTCCAGATTTAAAAATTAAGGGATATTGTACACAATATCCTATAATTTTACAATTTATTTTAAAAATCACTTTCAAAGTATTTTTACATGCTTGATTTATTGTTACTGCCTGATAACATTAATTGTCGATAAGATGGCGGGGTTTATATATCATTAATTAAGGTATTGAGTTTGACTATAAAAATTTTACAAACTATAATATATAAATACTTTTACATTACCTAATATATTCCGGGAGATATGCTATGAAATTTTTCATTGTAGATGTTTTTTCAAAGGAGATTTTTGGCGGTAATACAGCAGGAATAGTTGTAGTGCCTAAAGACAGAAAGTTCCCTGATGAAAAACAAATGATACAGACTGCCGCAGAACTAAGGTATTCTGAAACTGCATTTATCAAACAAACAAGAGAAGCTTCCTTTAAAACCAGATATTTTACTCCTGTACAGGAGGTGGAGCTATGCGGTCACGCTACAATCGGCAGTTTTCATGCCCTGATGGAGCTTGGCTTAATCATGCCCGGAAACACCTACATCAATGAAACTCTGGCAGGGAGTCTGGAAATATATGTAAAGCCTGATACCATTCTGATGGAAATGGCTAAACCCTGTCTTGGAGACAGTATTACAGAGGATAAGCCACTAAAAAGACTTTATAATGTAATGGGTCTTTCCCATATTAATCAGGGCATGTATAAAGATACAGTAATCAGATTACTTCCACGACTGGTATCCACGGGACTTATGGATATTATGCTTCCCGTAAACAGTTTGGATGAACTAAATAAAATATCACCTGATTTTAACGCACTTTCAGATTTGTCGAAGGAATATAATGTGGTGGGGGTTCATGCCTTTACCTGCAATACCAAGGACAGCTCCATACATGCCAGAAACTTTGCCCCCAGCTACGGGATAGACGAGGAAGCTGCCACCGGTACCTCAAATGGCGCTCTGGCTTTCTACTTATATAATCTGGGTATAATAGAGGAAAATACTGTTTACACTGTTATACAAGGTGAAAAAATGAAACGTCCCTCAGGAATCGACACACAAATAGTATCCACCGACACTGACAATGTTACCAGGGTAAATGTGGGCGGTTCTGCCGTTACTCTGGTAAAGGGAGAAATAAATCTGTAAATTGTTAGTCTGACATAACAATTCTATTGTATTTTTCTCTCAATACATTTATAATCCAATAAATTATATTTTATTCCACATTAAAAGGGAGTAGCTGGCAATAGTTGTAGTAATTGCGTCAAGACGGCATGGCCCGCGATTACTTTAAATGGCGAGACTTTTAATCATTTATTGATTAATGTCTCTTTTTTTATTATTAAGGAGAAAAATATGTACTACAATCAAGAAATCTCATCCCTGCTTTCTGATTTAAACACTTCCCTAGAGGGTTTAGACAAAGACACAGTCATAAAGCACCGAGAAAAATATGGTAAAAACGAATTACAGGAGGCGAAGAAAAAAAGCGCTTTTATTATCTTCCTTGAACAGTTCAAGGATTTGCTGGTTATCATACTGATTGTTGCTGCAATCATTTCCGCCATTACCGGTAATTTGGAAAGCACTATCATTATTATCGCCGTTATTGTATTAAATGCTATTTTAGGAACGCTGCAGTACATAAAGGCGGAAAAATCTCTGGACAGCTTAAAAAAACTCTCTGCACCAAATGCCAAGGTCCTTCGGAGCGGGAATCTTGTTGAAATCCCTGCCTACGAACTTGTTGTCGGGGATATTATTAATCTGGAAGCCGGAGATGTGGTTCCCAGTGACGCCAGATTGATTGATTCATATTCCTTAAAGGTAAATGAAAGCGCTCTAACAGGTGAGTCCGAGGCAGTGGAAAAGTCCAGCGAACTGATTGAAAAGGACAGCGTTGCTTTGGGAGATCAATTTAATATGGTATTCTCCTCCTCTCTTGTAACCTATGGCAGAGGCAAGGCGGTTGTTACCGCTGTCGGTAATGGTACAGAACTTGGTAAAATCGCAGATTTAATTTCTAATACCAAGGAGCGTAAAACACCTCTGCAGGTAAATATGGACAACTTCAGCAAAAACCTTTCCATTATAATAACTATTATATGTGTAATTGTAATGGGGCTTAGCTTGTATCGCGGAGAAACCATACTTAACGCTCTCCTATTTGCAGTTGCATTGGCTGTTGCCGCAATTCCTGAAGCCCTGTCCTCAATTATTACCATATCCCTCGCAATAGGGACTTCAAGAATGGCAAAGGAAAATGCCATTGTAAAACAGCTAAAGGCTGTGGAAGGGCTAGGCTGTGTATCCATTATCTGCTCAGATAAAACAGGCACCCTCACCCAAAACAAAATGACAGTTGAAGATATTTTCTGCGAGGATGAAAACAAAGAAAAACTTTTGCTTTCCTCAATCCTTTGTAATGATACTGCCTTTGCAGATAATGAGCCGCTGGGGGATCCAACGGAAACAGCTTTGGTAAATTACTATATGAAAGAACATGATGATTATTTTGATATAATGGAAAAATATAAAAGGCTTGCTGAACTTCCCTTTGATTCCGACAGAAAGCTTATGAGTACCCTGCATTTTATTGATAATGAGCACATACTATTTGTAAAGGGCGCTCCTGACATACTTATCTCCCGCTGTTCTTATATCAGAAAAAACAGCGAAATACTCCCCATCACTCAGGATATAAAGAATGAAATATTGTCTAAAAATGATGATTATTCCAATAATGCCCTTAGAGTGCTGGCTTTTGCGGAAAAGAAAATAGAAAATAACAGGGAGCTTTCCCATGATGATGAGAACGATTTGATATTTCTGGGGCTTGAGGCACAAATGGATCCTCCCAGAGTTGAGTCAGCCCCTGCGGTAGCGGATTGTAAAAAAGCGGGGATTAAACCTATAATGATAACAGGAGATCATAAAGTAACCGCCTCTGCTATAGCCAGAAAAATAGGAATCCTAGAGCCTGGCGATGAGGCTATTACAGGCCTTGAGCTAGACTCATTAAGTGAAGATGAGCTTCTTACAAGATTGCCGCATATATCCGTTTATGCCAGAGTTTCACCGGACAATAAAATAAGAATCGTAAAAGCATGGCAAAGTCTTGGACATATTGTCGCCATGACAGGTGACGGAGTAAATGACGCTCCGGCGCTTAAGCAATCCGACATAGGGATTGCCATGGGAATTACCGGAACTGAGGTTTCCAAGGACGCTGCCTCTATGATACTTACAGATGATAATTTTGCTACAATAATCAAATCTGTATTAAACGGCAGGAATATATACGAAAATATTATTAATGCAATTAAGTTTCTCCTATCAGGAAATACGGCAGGAATATTTGCAGTGCTATTTGCCTCCATTATGGGACTTCCTGCCCCCTTTGCGGCTGTGCACCTGCTGTTTATCAATCTGTTAACTGACAGCCTGCCTGCCCTTGCAATAAGCATGGAACCCAGCAATCCCAAGCTTATAGAAAATATGCCCAGAAAAAGTGATGAGACTATTATTTCCAAAGGTTTTCTGGCTGATATCGGCGCTCAAGGGTTCCTTATTGCGGTATCAACCATGGCAGCCTTTTATATAGGGCTTAAAACCGACAGCTTCACCGCAATGACTATGGCATTTTGTACCCTGTGTCTGGCAAGACTTTGGCACGGCTTTAATTCCCGGGGTAAGAGCTCCATATTTAAGCTTGGGATAACCTCCAATATGTTTACGGTGGGAGCATTTTTCCTGGGACTGGGACTTTTGGCATTAATAATATTTGTTCCATTTTTATCCCATGCCTTTTCTGTGGCAGACTTAACATGGAATCAAATCGGATATATCGCACTATTGGCATTTGCACCTACGCTTTTGATACAGATTAAGAAGATGGCTCTAAATAGATAATAATAGGGGCAGTAAACTACTGCCCCTATTATTTTCCCGATGTTATTCCCTATATACCATCTGTAAAGATAATTCAAGCATTTACAGGAACACCGAGGATATATATACAATGCAAATCCTTTCCGCAGATATATGATTGTACAGAGAGGATTTGCATATTATATTTTAGCCGTCGTCTGTATATATTCAGACTATACGACTATAGGTTTTACCCCTCAATTTGTATATATTTTTGCTCCTTAAGTTCTTCCTGCTTTTTAGGTACTACAAGCTTTAATATTCCTGCATTAAATTTTGCGGAAATATCATTTTCATCTAAATTTTCGCCCACATAGAAGCTTCTGCTGCAGGAGCCATAATAGCGCTCTCTCCTTAGATAATTTCCCTGTTCATCCTTATCTGAGCTTTCACTCTCTGACTTTGCAGACACTGTCAAATAGCCATCCTTAAGACTTGCCTTAATGTCCTCTGACTTAAACCCCGGAAGCTCAATCTCCAGCTCAAACTCCTTATCATTTTCCTTTATATCCGTTCTCATTACTCCATTGCGTTGCGGAATTAACCCTGCAGATTTTCTTGCCGGATGAGCAAACTCATCAATAAAGCTATCCAATAAACTATCTGTAAAAATACTAGGCATTAACATAATATCCTCCTTATCTTTAAACATTTAATGTTGTTTTGTAACTATAAGGATTATAACACCTGTTAGCACTCTTGTCAATAGAGTGCTAACAATTTTTTTATTTGTATATATAAATTGTTTGTCATTCCTTACTTGTATACCCTGAGCTTATCTGATATGCTTAGCCTGCTCATATATTTCTTCTGCAAGACATATATGAGCATATCGAATTGTATTACATAATCAGGGAGGACATAAAATGTTTAAGAAAAAATTTCCAATTGTTTCACTGCTTATTATTTCATTAGTTATATCTTTTGTCGGCTGCTCAAGCCAGACAACTGGAAGCACTTCACAGGATGATTCCAAATCCGATAAAAGTGTTACTGTTACAGATATGGTAGGCAGAGAAGTAACTGTAACAGGTGATGTGGACAGAGTTGTTTTAATAGAATGGGAAGCTATGGCAGCCAAATCTATGAAGATAATGGGCGTTGCTGATAAAATTGTAGGAATTGATGATTATGCCAGAAAAAATACCTTTAGAAATTTTATTATTCCTGAGTTTAAAGATGCCAAAGATATCGGCTCCGCCTGGTCAGGAATTAATTATGAAAGCTTAGCAAGCATTAAACCCGATGTTGTATTTTTAGAATTATGGGTTACAAGTGATGATGAGCAGGAGCTTCATGATGACTGTATCAAAAAGTTAGAGGATATGGGTATCCCTGTAGTTTGTTTCCTCTCTCCCAGCTGCTTTGATGAACCTAATATTGAAACCGCCTGGGAGCATATCCGATTAGTTGGTAAAGTATTGGATATGGAAAAGGAGTCTGATAAAATCATCACCTCCTTAGAGGATAAGATTAACTTAATCAGGGAAAGAACTCAAAATCTGTCAGAGGAAGAAAAAAAAGATGTGTTAATTTTTGCCACACCTAACTATGTTCTCGGCTCTGATACCGTTCAATCTTATTTCGTAACAGAAATCATAAATGCAAATAACATTGTTAAAGAGGGAAATTTTGTTAATGTCTCTGAAGAACAGCTTTTAAAATATGCTCCTGAAACAATGGTTATAATGGGACATGACGGATACTTGAATCCTTCAATCATTGATGGCGGAAAGCTGTGCGGCATTAATTGGGGTAATGTTAAGGAAATACCTGCTTTGAAAAACAAAAATTACATTAGTCTCGGATATGATGAATGGAGAGATACAATGGAAACTCCGGTAGCACTGCTAAAAATGGCTAAGCTTATATATCCTGACCTTTTTGCAGACATTGATATTGAACAGGAAGAAATAAATATGTATATGAATGACTATGGCATTACTGAAAGTGAAGCAAAGGAGGCTATGAAAGCTCAGCACTTTACCGGACAGCTTGAGGATCCAAAGTAAGGAAACGGAAATGAAAAATAATAAATTTGTAAGCTATGATACTGCCGGAAATAAAAAAAAGCTTCTTCTCATTGTTTTGGCGTTTATATTTGTAATAAATATTGCTATATTGTCAATATGTATCGGAGCCTATTTTATATCAGTTCCTGAAGTTTTTAATATTATCCTGTCTAAATTAAGAGGGCTATCTATCCCTCAGCTTGAGGAAAGTATAATATTCAATATAAGAATTACAAGAATATTAATCGCCTTAACTGTAGGTGTGGCTCTGGCTTCCAGTGGCGCCGTATTTCAGGGCATATTCCATAATCCGCTTATTGAGCCTTACGTATTGGGTGTATCCTCTGGAGCAGCCTTTGGTGCAGGCTTGGCAGTAATTACCAAATTACATGGGTTAATCCAGATATTTGCCTTTATTTTCGGGCTTATTGCAGTTATGCTTACATATTTTATTTCAAAAAAATCTGGAAAAACAGGGCTGATTACTCTGATACTTTCAGGAATGGTGGTCAGTTCTGTATTTTCCGGATTAGTCTCATATATACAGTATACCGGCAATGAGGAGCAGCTTAAGGTACTGGTTTTTTGGCTTATGGGTGGTTTATACAGGTCTACTTGGAGGGATGTTCATATTACAATCCCTATAATAATCTTGGGTATTATAATTTATATTTTTAATTCATGGAAACTTAATGTACTCTCTACAGGTGAAAGTGATGCAAGAGCCCTAGGCATAAGTGTCGAAAAGCTCAAGATAATATTGCTTTTAACTGCCACCTGCCTAACCTCTGTAGCTGTTTCCGTGTCAGGAATTATAGGTTGGATAGGACTAATGATTCCTCATGCTGCCAGAATGCTTGTAGGCTCGGACAACAGATATTTGATTCCCATGTCCGCTCTCATGGGAGCCGGATTTTTGATAATTTGCGATACTTTGTCAAGAACTATATCGTCCGGTGAAATTCCCATAAGTATAATATCCTCTATCCTTGGAGCACCTTACATGATTTATCTGATTAGAAAATATGCCATAATGGGAGGTGTCATGTGATAGAGATTAAAAATATTTCCTGCGGATACAAAAATACTACAATAGTACATAATATTACATTTACCATCGGTGAAGGCAAAATATGCGGACTTATCGGAGCAAACGGTGCAGGAAAGTCCACATTATTTAAATGTATAATGGGCTATATTAAGCCAAATCCCGGCGGAAGCATAGAGATTTCAGGTGAATCTATTCTCAGTATGGATGAGAGAAAATTAGCACAAAAAATCGCATATATTCCACAAAGGCAAGATGTGGCATTTTCATTTTCTGTATTGGAAATGGTGGTAATGGGTCGTACACCCCATATGGGTGGGGCTTTCGGGCCTTCTAAGGATGATTATGATATATGTCAAAGAGAGCTTAATAATGTGGGTATGGCTGAATATGCCAACAAGTCCTTTTTAGAATTAAGTGGCGGTCAACAACAGCTGGTAATATTGGCAAGAGCATTCGCGCAGGATACTCCGGTACTATTGCTTGATGAACCTACTTCAAATCTTGATTACAAAAATCAGATTATTTTTTGGAAAACAATAAAAAAATGTGCCGACAGGGGTAAAACTGTATTGGTATGTGTTCATGATCCAAACCATGTTCTTTGGTTTTGCCAGGAGGTAATAGCTTTAGGCGAAAATGGACGTATCATCAAAACCGGAACTGCCAAAGAAGTCCTTACAGAAAATACTTTAGAAAAAATTTACTCAACAAGTATTCAAGTTGTTAATACAAAGGACATGACTGTTACGATTCCAAAACTGATATAAATTAATCCGGTTCTCGTCTCATCCCTACCACTTCAGTTATCGGCATGGAAAAGGCAAAGGCTCCTGCGTTGGTATCAAGCCCGGTTTGCTCTGCTATGGCTTTCATTATTTTTTCCTTTTCTGCAGAGGACACTGCCATTAAAATAACTTCCTTTTCATCTACAATACTTACTCCAAGGAATTTTCGGGCACATTCCGTACCTGTACCCTTTGCATGCAGAACAGTTCCCCCTGTGGCTCCTGCAGCCCTTGCCGCATCCATAACATCATCTGTATATCCGCTGTTTAACACCACAATAACCAACTCATGATTAATGCTTAAATCCGTAATTTTTTTCTCCACCGGTAAATTATCTGACAAAAATGCCAATGTATTTCCTCCTCCCACACTTTTAACAGGAATAGACATCATAACTCCATTCCCGGGAACATCAATAAACATTCTTTTTTTTATATTCGATATAAGCTTTTTTGTTTTCTCTCTATTTGAAACAGAAAAAATAATTGCCTTTTCCACCTGCTCTAAACCATAGAAATCCAAATTGCTTTGAGTTGCAGTTCCCACTCCAAGGCAGGTTAACAGCAGCGGGATTTCAAGCTCTGCAATCACCTCCCTGAAAAACCTTTCCTTTGGCTTATCTATAATTGTTATAACAAAATTTAATTCCATTTCAATCCCTTAATCACCAAAGTTCAATAATATCCTCTTTGTCATAAGCAATAACTGTTCTCTCCTCCTCATCTTTCCCTGTTCTCAGCATGGTTATAACCCCCATAATCTGAATAGTAATGGGAGGCATAAGTGCTACCAAAGCCACCATTCCAAAGGCATCCGTCAAAATATTCCCACCTATCGCCTGACATACTCCCATATAAAAAGGAAGCATAAAGGTAGCAGACATAGGTCCTGAGGCTACACCTCCCGCGTCAAAAGCAATAGCCGTAAACATTTGAGGCACCACAAAGCTTAAGAGCAGCGCCAACATATATCCTGGCACCACAAAGTACAAAATAGGTATTTCCAATAAAATCCTTACTGCGGCAAAAACCATTGCCAAAGAAATAGCAATGGAAAGAGCATACCTCATCGCCTTTTTTGATACCGCTCCGGCACTTATTTCCTCTACCTGCTCTGTGAGTACCTGTACCGCTGGCTCTGCCTGCACTACAAACCAGCCCATAAGAGCTACAATGGGAAGAATCAAAAATCTTGTATTCCCTGCGGCAAGTTCTCTGCCAAGGATGATTCCCAAAGAAGAAAATCCCACATTTACACCTGTTAAAAACAGTATTAAACCCATGTATACAAAAAGCAGCCCAACCATGATGTTGATAAATAAATGCCTGCTTACCCTTAGAGATAAAAGATTAAAAACAATGAAGAAAAGAGTTATCGGGGAAAGAGCCATTGATACCTCCTCAATAAACTTGGGAATAGATAAGATATAACCCAATCCCAATTCTACGGTTTCTGCATATCTGTTTACTGCAGCTGCTGCAATTTCCTCATTTCCTCCCCTATAAAAAAACCCTAAAAGAAGTACTGCCAAAATCGGACCGATTGAAGCCATCGCCACCAATCCAAATCCGTCCTCCTCTGCCTTTTCATCACTACGTATGGCAGAAACACCCACACCAAAAGCAATAATAAAGGGAGCCGTCATAGGACCGGTAGTAACACCGCCGGAATCAAAGGCTACACTTAAATAATTTTTATCTGCAAAATAAGCTAAGGCAAATACAATACCGTAAAACAAAATCAGTATCCATCTGAAGGGGATACGAAACAGAATTCTAACCATGCTGATTACTAAAAACAAGGCAACCCCCAAGGATACCGCTAAAATAAGTGCATAGGTATTAATATGTGGTACATTTACTGCCAAAACCTGCAAATCAGGCTCTGCAACCGTTACAATAGCCCCCAGCAAAAAGCTTATGATAAGGACAACGAAAATATTTCTCGTCTTAGTCATTTTAGCTCCAATTAAATGTCCGATATGAGTAATTGAAACCTCAGAACCATAGGAAAACAGAGATAAGCCCAGAATCAAAAGCACTGTTCCTATAATAAAGGACAACATAATATCTGTGGAAATAGGAACTATGGTAAAGCACAACACCATTACTATCCCTGTAATGGGAGCCACACTTTGTACAGATTCCTTTATTTTTGATTTTAGAATATTATTTTTATACATTGCAATTTATCCGAGTATATAATTCACAGTTAAACTGTATTATAGATTATTGTCTCATGGAATACTATAAAAATTTTAATATAAATTTTTCTTTACAGCAATAAATATAAGTTTTAGAATACTTCTATCTTTATTTATTATATTACTAAAGGAGGAGATACATGAATATTTTTACAGCCAAGGATTATAATGAAATGAGCCAAAAAGCCGCTCGGTTTATAGCTTCTCAAATTATACTGAACCCTGAATCTGTACTGGGGCTTGCTACCGGCACCACACCTATCGGCACCTATCAGGGGCTTGTCGATATGAACAAAAATAATGAGCTTGATTTTTCCCGAATAAAAACCGTAAATTTAGACGAATATAAAGGGCTTAGTCAGGAAAACGACCAAAGCTATTACTACTTCATGAATAAGCACCTTTTCTCACAGGTTAATATTGACAGCAAAAATACCAATTTACCCAACGGGTTAGCCAACGACGGAAAAGCGGAATGTGAAAGATATGAAGCCCTTATTAAAAATCTGGGCGGAATAGATTTACAGCTGCTGGGCATAGGTCATAACGGACATGTCGGCTTCAATGAGCCTGATGATTCCTTTATTATGGATACCCATATTGTTAAACTTACAGAGAGTACCATTGAGGCTAACTCCAGACTGTTTAACAATAAAGATGAGGTTCCAAAATTTGCATTTACAATGGGAATGAGAGCTATTATGCAGGCAAAGAGGGTATTACTCATTATAAACGGTAAGGAAAAGGCAGAGATTGTAAAAGCTGCTCTTAAAGGTCCCGTAACTCCTAAAGTACCTGCTTCAATATTACAACTACACCGTGATTTAACAGTTATCGGTGATAAAGAGGCTTTGTCTTTAATGTAATTCCAAAAAGACAGGCGATAAAACTTCACCTCTTTGATGTGGATTCCCAAAAGTTAAATTTTTCGAGACGGCTTTGGCCGTCTCGTTTTTTATGCAGCCAAGAGACTACGTCTGCATTGCAATGGCTGAATTTAAGTCTGGACTGTAATAACCTGTCCAAATTCTTCTTCTGTATTACTCTCTAAAATATCATCAGTCCTATCGTTGCTCCCATCTTCCGATATTAATACCTCACCATAACAATATTGCATATCTCCATCGGCAAAAACTCCAGCTCAAAACGAACAAGTTCCTTTGTTTGTGGCGGCGAAAGTAAACTATTTTCACCATGAGCAAGGGCTTCTATTACATAAACCCATCTTGATATTCAATTACATCAGGTGCAATATCATCTAATATCAGAATATCAAAAGGAACAAAATTCGATGAATTGTCATCATTTCGGTTCACCGGGCACACCATAGTTTCATCGCGTTTTATGCACTTATATCCCTGAAGCTTGCTGTCAATCACAACAGAACCGTTATCTATACAGTTATTTAAGCGATTGAGATTAAGTACCGCGTATTTTATAAAGCCGTTTGCACTTTTATAATCATTTTTAGGGACATCAATAATTCCATATACAAAATAATCTGCATCCAGCTTAAAAAATTCTGACAAACGGCGTTCCTTATGTATGTTTTCAGGTCTCATATAACGCACAGTAAAGTCATCAAAATTTCGGTACTTCATTTCTCTGAAGCGCTCCTGAACTGTATGCACTCTGGTAGTTTCCTTATCTATAACTATATAATCTACTGCATTGTTAATATCAATATTTTCACCTAATCTCCCATTGATTTCCTGAACAACCCAATTCATCTTCGGATAAATATACCGCAATGCTAAATTGTTATGTACATAATCGGTAAAGGCTTTATCTTTGCTATAGTTCATATGCCCTCCTGCTTTCACAAATTATATTAAATTGCAGCCATATCTTCCCTTAGGAACCATTATAACAAAACCGACAGAATGCTTTAAAATATTTAATCGCTAATCCTGTTACTTTTTTAAATAAGCCGGACTCCAACCTGATAATATGCTTCAGAAAATACTGTCTATAATCGGTTAAAGCTCCTTACTTTGATTTTAAGTTTGTCATATTCAATCTGCCTTATCGACCCATACCGAGTTTTCTATAAACATAATTTCCTTATCCGTAAGACCATACTTTTTATATAACATTTCATCCGTCCATGAAACATGAAAATCCTGCTGCGGAACAAATGAATAGGTTTTACTGGTTGTATGTTGAGTAATTTTCTTTAAGCCCAGTAAAAAGTGAAATAACCTCGTTCCAATATATTTAATAATATTGTTTGCAATTTCCTCTGACTCAACGGGACCCACCATTACATAGGTTTCACTGCATACTGTATTTGGTTCCCCCAGGATAGGTTTAACCACATCCACTTCCATATTTCCCGCACCAATTGCCTCTGGAATAAATACTTTCCATTTATCAATAAACTCTGAATTTTTCTCAACCTGATCTCTTGACACATATCCCCTGTCCTTTTGAGCATAGATAAATACAGTACAATCACCTGATGAAACATATTTATAATCCCTAAAATTAGAAGGAAAGGCAAAGGGTTTACGAGGACTAACAAGACTATCAAATGTCGGCTCCTCAAATTTCTTTATCTTTCTTAGTATTTGAACAGCATCGTTATACCTGATAAATGTATTATTGCCGTTTTCCAGCAGAGGTCTCTCCATTTCGGAAACAATATCATCCCCCCTATGAGAATATACTCTGCATTCTCCTTCATTATCCCTTTCCCAAAGGAAATAACAAACTCCACCCTTAATCTCAACTCCAGAAAAACAATCTGAGGCATTTACATAATCATGTATTTCCCTTATATGATTATCATTAAGCATATTGTCCCTAAAGCTATCTAATCCTTTCCCACCGGCATACCAACGAGCAGGAATAATCATAGTCATAAATCTGGGCTTTAATTTTTTAGCCTGCTCAACAAACAGATTATATATTGGCTTGGCACTGGCTCCATTTCCTCTGTCACTTATTTGATATGGCGGATTACTTATGATTACGTCAAATATCCCTGCATTCACAAGATCATCAAACCTATAGTCATTTCTATGCGGCATTGAGTCATTAAAGGGAAATGTCCATTCAGAAAAAATAATTGGGATGTCCATCTCATTCCCAGCCTCATCAACACACATTAGAGTAATAGCATTCCCACACACAATATTTCTGCTTAATATGAACTTTGCAGCAGCTTTGGCATGGTCATTACATTCCCTTTTGCATACAGACTTATATTCTTTATCCCAAATTTTATACAACCTCTCCCGGCAAATCAGCGTATTATCCCCCTGGATATCCACACCATACATACTTCCAATAGCAAGTAAAGAATATCGTTCATAATCATATGCAGTTCTTTTATATTTCTTCTTTACCGCGGCAAGCTTTCTGCTTAATATTTCTGCCAGAAAATTTCCATCTCCACAAGCCGGTTCTAAAAATCTGGAGTCTATTCTGGCCGTTTCCTGTTCAACTAAATCACACATTGCCTGTACTTCTCTGACTGCAGTAAAAACTTCACCATAATCAGCGACTCTTTGTTTTGATTTTACTTGTCGTTCCATCCCTTGTCTCTGCCACTTACCCTTAGATTTTTCTGTTATGCTAAAGATTTTCTTTCTCACACATTATAACCTGTTTGCCAATGAAAATACAGAAATTTCCTCTCCTACTCACTGTTTCAAAATCTTATATAACAGCCGGTATAGCTCTTTTGCCTCTTTTGACTCAATTGCCATACACATTCCGATTTTTTCAGGAATTTGCAGGGCTTTCTCTCTTAGCTGCAGCCCTTTATTTGTTGCAGATACCAAAAGTACCCTTTCATCCTCTTTATCTCTTGCTCTATACACATATCCTTTTTTCTCCAGAGCTTTTAAAACCGGAGTAAGGGTGCCGGAATCAAGGAATAAATATTCCCCCAGATTTTTCACGGTCACCTCTCCCTTTTCCCATACTACCAGCATAGTAATATATTGTGTATAGGTTAAATCAAGTTCATCTAAAAAAGGCTTGTATTTTTTTACAACCTCCTTTGCACAGGCATACAACGGGAAACAAAGCTGATTATCAAGCTTTAATGCTCCATACTTGTCTTTCATAAAAGATTCCTCATTTCCTAACCAGTTTCTCTACAAAGGCTCTAACCTTTTTCATATCAACTGTAGGTTCAAACCGGGCAACCACCTTACCTGTTCTATCCACCACAAATTTTGTGAAGTTCCATTTTATATCCGGGTTATTCTTATAGTCCTTATCTATACCCTTTAGCATAAGTGACATGGCGATTCCCTTAGGACCTTTGCCAAAACCCTCAAAGCCCTTTTTGCCTTTCAAAAATGTAAATAAAGGAATCTCATTTTTGCCATTAACCTCTGACTTTTTCATCTGGGGAAATTTTGTATTGTATTTCAATGTGCAAAAATCGTGTATTTCCTCATCTGTCCCGGGTGCTTGTCCACGAAACTGATTACATGGTATATCAATCACTTCAAAACCCTGTCCATTGAAATCCTCATACATTTTCTCAATTGCCTCATACTGAGGCGTAAATCCGCAGCCTGTGGCAGTATTTACTATCAAAACCACCTTACCCCGGTAATCTGCCATTGATATCATGCTTCCATCTGCCCCTTGTACTTCTATATCATAAAATTCCATTTATAAACTCCATCGTCACAAACTGCAATAACCGACGGTTATTGCACCGTCGGTTACTATCCTTTAAATACTCTGTTTACTGTAACAACCTTTCAATATCAGCCTTCAAGGCTGCCTTAGGTTTAAATCCAACCATGATATCCTGCTTTACGCCATCTTTCATAACCAGTATAGCAGGGATACTAAAAATCCCATATTCCGCTGCCAGGTTCTGGTTTTCGTCCACATCTACATTATAGAAGTTTACATTGCCCATTTCCTGAGATAACTCCTCTACAATCGGCGCAATCATTTTACAGGGTCCACACCAGGTTGCAGAAAAGTCCACAACTGCCAATCCGCTTTTTGCCTCATTTACAAATTCCTTTTCATTGATTTTCTTTACCATTTTATCCTCCTATCAATTATTGTTTTGTTGCCAAATATTCCACCGCAGATAATGCTGCTATATTTCCCTCACCTGCTGCTTTTATATATTGATATGGTGCTCCTACAATATCACCACAGGCAAAACAGCCCGGAACTGAGGTTTCCATTTTGCGGTTAACAAGTATATGATTATTCTCAACTTCCAGTCCGTATACCAATTGTGAAGGCAACACACTATCCCTTAGTATAAATATCCCATCTGCCGATATTTCCTGTTCCTTTAATACTAAAGTATCAGCCTTTAGCTTACCTTTGATTTCCAGCGGAATATCCCTAACTATCCTGACATTTTCAGGGAGCCTGGTATCGTCCCGATATAGGGGAATGTAGATTAATTCCCCCACCAGCTCTGCCATAAATTTGGCTTCATCCTCCTCCTTTGGTGAAGATCCAATAATAATTACTTTTTTACCTTTGTATAGCGGTGCATCACAGGTAGCACAATAGCTGACACCCTGCCCTAAATACTGTTCTTCACCCTTATAGGGTTTACCAAAGTTTACCCCCACCGAAATAATTACTGTCCTTGCCTCATAGATTTTATTCTCCTTTGTGGAAAGACTAAAATAATCACCCATGGGATATACTGCAAGTATTTGGTCTACTGCAATTTCTATGCCCATTTCTTTTGCATGACTCATAAATTTATCTGCCAGTTCAGTTCCCGTTATCTTAGGTATCCCTAAGTAATTATTTATTTCATGGGCTTTAAAAACCTTATGGCTTATTTTACTGTTCCCTATTACCAGAACTGATTTATTCCTAATTTTGAGAGTGACAGCCGCTGACAATCCTGCAGGTCCGGTGCCTATTACAATCACATCATATCTTTCCATATTAATCCATTTCTATTTTGTTCAATTTAATTGTGTTCAATTTTTATGTGTATATTACACCTATGGAATTGCTTTGTCAACAGGATTATATGTGACTTAGTTACAGATTAATATCGGGATGTTGGTACTGCCCATGACACTTTGTTTTGCCATCTCCATACTGAATAGAAAATTTTGAACATCGGTGGAGACAGCCTAAGCACATCTCGCAATACTTTACTATTTTATATTAATCGGCAATTGAGCATACTCTATCATGAGTTTTTTCTGCAATTTTGCTGGCAACAGATAATGAATTGCCTGTTCCGCTGAAATAATAAATCATGCTAAGTCCTTAGCTTTTATTTTACAAATACTTTGGGTCATGGTACCCATGGGACAAAAGGCGCACCATGACCTGGGCTTATATAATACCATAGAAATCAATCCAATCAATAAAGAAGTTAACATTAGTCCGTAAAATCCAAAGCTAAATTGCGCCACCCAATCAGGTACAGTCCCTGCTGCATATGTCCAGCCAAAAGGCACCCTAAAAGTCCAAAACAGTTTTATTACCTCTCTTAAACTGGAGGCATTAGTTGCCACCAGCCAGGTTTGAAATACCATATTTAAAAACATGGACATGAAAAATATTAAAAAGCCATAGCGAAACCATTTTGAATAAAGGAATTTCCATGTAGGCTTGTTTCTTGAGCACTTTAAATCCTCCCCAAGTTTCATAAACAATTGCCCCCTGCCGCATAATTTATTACAAAACAGCTTATTACCGCCAAATATTGATAAAATTAGCGGAAGTAAAAAGTCTATCATCCCAAACCATGCAAATAATATATTAAAAAATCCCAGAGCAAAATAAATAATTGACCAAATCCACAGATAATCATACCACCTTTTTTTCATCCTAATCTCCTAATCCTTTATTGAAATACATCCCGTAGGACAACTTCTCATACATTTGCCGCAGGCTACACAATCTTTACTTTCCACCTTAGCAAAGCAGCCCTTGAAAATAACTATTGCCCCTTTAGGGCACATCTTTTCACAAGTGCCGCAGGTGACACAATTTACCTTTTTTACATTTGCAGTTCTAGGTACACCCATGCTGTTCCTCCTAAATTTAAAATCAACTGCATATCCAGTCAGTAAAATAACCGTTCCTTTAAATATTCATTTTTTTGTTTTGATACTGCCAATGTATTGCAGCCACAATTTCTCCGAGTGCGACACTATCAAAGATTCAGGTTTTTATTTTGTGATTTAAACGGTTATCAGCAGATAATGCTGTAGATACACACCGAGAAATTTTAGCATATAAGAATTTGTCTGTATGTGAGTTAATTACATAAATTAAATTAAAGATTTTAGCTTTTCTCTATCAAGAATTGAAATTTGTCCCCTCGACGTGGTCAGAATATTCTCATCAGATAAATATTTTATTATTTTAGTAACTACTTCCCTTACGCTTCCAATATTGTGAGCAATTTCCTCATGGGTTAATT
Source organism: Lachnospiraceae bacterium (assembly GCA_041776485.1). Taxonomy (GTDB): domain Bacteria; phylum Bacillota; class Clostridia; order Lachnospirales; family Lachnospiraceae; genus JBHBQE01. The sequence goes on from JBHBQE010000004.1 coordinate 144,191, forward strand.
TCAGCACAGGATCATCTTTTCTAATCATTTCGTCCCACAAAAATCCCGCCACTCTTTTATCAATGCCAAGAAACAGAATCTGCTGCATTGCCCACATTACATCTGAAAATCGCTCTGTAGTATGTTTATAGACATAAACTGCCACATGCGGATTTGACTCCATAACCAGCTTAAATTCATTTACAGGGATAATAATTGCCGAAGCTTCCTCAGTTGCCTCGATAACGGTATCAAAGGCAATGGTTTCCAACAGGCAGGAGGCTGAAAGTATACAGTTCTCCGTCGGAAACATTCTAAATAACGTAATCTCTCTCCCCTCCTCGGACATAATATAAACTCTAAGAACACCGGATAAAAGGACAATTCCTCCTTCACACTCTATATCTGTTCTCAGGACAGTTTCACCTTTTTTAAAATTTGTCCTCTTAAGGTCAGAGGTAAGGATTGATTTTTCACTATCTGTAAGTCTATTCCAAAATGGATATGTCTTTTTTAATATATCTTCATACATTGTAATTATCTTCCATTTATGTGCTAACCCAACGCCACGTCTAAGGTCATCATAACGCTGAATCCCAAAGCAAACATCAAAATCCCTACATTTGAGTGTTCCCCCTGATACATTTCAGGGATAAGCTCCTCCACAACTACGTATATCATAGCTCCTGCTGCAAAGCTAAGTAAATATGGCATAGCAGGGATTATAAATGCCGCAGCCATAACGGTTAACGCCCCGAAAATAGGTTCCACTGCACCGGACATTACCCCGTCAAAAAATGATTTCCCTTTGCTTTTCCCCTCTGCATGCAGAGGCATAGAAATAATTGCTCCCTCCGGGAAGTTTTGTATTGCAATCCCCAATGACAATGCCAATGCTGCACCTGCTGTAATTTTAGCAGAGCCTGTAATATAACCTGCATATACTACACCCACAGCCATACCCTCAGGTATATTGTGCAGTGTTACTGCCAAAACCATCATGGTCGTTTTGGCAAGTCGCATTTTAGGTCCCTCTACAGTGTTAGAGTTAATATGTAAGTGGGGAATAATATGGTCAAGAAACAGAAGAAAAAGTATCCCTGCCCAAAACCCTACAACAGAGGGAATAAAGGCAAGACTGCCCATATTAGAGGACTGTTCTATTGCAGGAATTAAAAGACTCCATATGGAAGCGGCGACCATAACCCCTGCTGCAAATCCTGTTAGCGCCCTTTGCACGGAAATATCCAAATTCTTTTTCATAAAGAAAACACAGGCGGATCCCAAGGATGTCCCTATAAAAGGTATCATCAGCCCAAGAACAGTTTCACTATCAAACATAAGTCATTATTCTCCTATAAATTATTTTAAATTTTGTATTTTTTGTAAATTCTATCGTAGCAAAAAATAAGAATCGGTATTCCTATCACATTTCCTGCAATAATTACAATCACTGAAATCATGGGACTAATAATGTATACCATGGTACCAAACCATAATACAAGGGAAAATCCTATCCACATTTTGCCGTTCTCCCTATTATAAGCCTTAATATCCCTTATTTCATTTTCCGATATCCTGGTTCCTGACCAAAACCATATTGGAGTTTTTTTGTTCCATGCATATATTCCTAATATGGAAAAGAACAAACTACAGGGTATCATAATAATAAACCATACTAAGTTTTCCACTTTATCTCCTTATAATACAGCAATTCTACCTTAACCCTTATTTATTATTATAAATCACTTTGCAGTATTAAGCTATTACTAAATGTTGTTTTTCATACTAACCATTGCATTAATATTTATATTATGAAGGATTGTATTAGTTTGCGGCGAGACAGATTCATCAGAGGTTATTGACATTATAGAAGCGATTGATAATGGCACTGAAATTGTAAATCCATTGGAAGATTAAAATAGATATAGTTTTTATAAAACCTCATCAGAAATGGCTGTTGCAAAACCTGCAACAGCCTGTTTTTTAGAATAAATTTCAAGAAATCCAGATGGAATTAATAGGTAAATTCTTCCGTCAAATTAGATTTCTCAATTAATCGTCTATAAAGTGCAGAACTTTTAAGAAGCTCCTCATGACTTCCTTCAGCTTCCGCCCTGCCAAAATCCATCACTACGATTTTATCAGCTTTTTCAATAGATTTAAGCCTATGGGATACAATGATAACAGTTTTATTTTCGATTAATTTATTTAGCGAACTTTGTATCTTTCTTTCATTTTCCACATCAAGACTTGCACTTATCTCGTCTAACAGTAAAATTGGCGCATTCTTTAAAAATGCTCTGGCAATAGAGATCCTTTGGCGCTCACCACCTGAAAGCTTGCTTCCGTTTTCTCCGATAGTTGTATTATATCCCTCGGGAAGTTTATCAACAAATTCCTGACAATTCGCAAGCCTTGCTGCATTTATAGCCTCCTCGTCACTCGCTGTAGCTCTGCCCATTCTGATATTTTCCAGTATTGAAGTGTTAAATAAAATTACATCCTGAAATACAAATGAAACATTGTCAAATAGTGAATCGGTAGAAATATCCTTTACATCATTGCCGTCAATATTAATGGAACCGCTGTTATAATCAAATAATCTTGAAATCAGGCGAAGCACTGTAGACTTTCCGCATCCTGAAGGACCAACAATTGCAGTCACTTCATTTTGTTTGGCTACAAAACTTAATCCATTTACCACCTTGTTATCTGTATCGTATCCGAAGCTTACATTTTCTACATTAATGTCAAAGGATTGTAACTCACAGTCCTTACCACTTTGAATGTCAAGATCTCTAAGCTCATTTATCCTTTTAACCCTTGCATCTATATAAAATAACTCTGCAAAGGCCTCCTCTATAGCACTCACAGCATCTACAAGCCTAACGGAGGCAAGCAAAAATCCTATAACATAAATCAGCTCTATGGCATTTGCCCTTAATAACTGTGAGGAAATTACCGCTACTACACCTAATGTTACCTTCATAAATGTAATGGATAGCAGCATGGGAGTAGCCTGTACAATTTCTGATTTTAATCTCAGCTTTTCCGAGTCCTCCAAAGCAGTAGAAGCTCTTTTGTAGTTTTCCTCTGTTAGATTATAGCTTTTAATTTCCCTTTGAAGCTCTATAGTTTCCTGAAATGTTTCTGAATTTTCACGGGTTCTCCAAAAATATTTTCCTGTCCAGATTTTTTGCAAATTCTTAGATATATACATCATCATAAATCCGATCAGCAAAGGTATTATTGTAGCAATTCCAAGTTTTACATTGGATAAAAGGAGCATTATGGAAATCACAGTCAAAAATAACGTATATCCTATGCACCTGGGCATGGCATGACTCATGGCATGCTCAATATCGGAAACATCCTGCATAATAGTTTGTGCCAAATCACTGAGATTATGCCTTGAAAAATATGACAAAGGCAGTTTTTTTATTCTATCAGCCAGCTCAATCCTTAATTCTCTGGATTCCTTATAGGTAGCATTATAGGTTTTGACATATTCTAAATCCACTACAATAAATACAAACACTGTTACTAAGGCAATTATCAATATATAGTGCAGCGGGGTCTTGTTGTCTCCGTTCAATAAATTGTTGCCAAAATACATAGCGACCATCATAAATGCCATATATCCAAGATTTACCAAAAATGAAGTTACACTGGCAATCTTTACAGCCCGTATTCCGCTATCGGTAAGTCCAAACTTTTCCTTAAAAAAAGACGTCATTATCTTACCCTCCATTCATTAGCACACATAAACTCCTCTTGAAGCTTTTTATATTCACCTTCACTTTCCATCAGCTCCCTGTGGCTTCCCCTTTCAATAATTTTTCCGTTATCCACCACCAGTATTTCATCTACATTTCTAATTGAGCTGAGTCTGTGGGCAATCATTATCACTGTTTTACCCTTCATTAAATTGGCAAATGCCTTTTGAAGCTCAAATTCATTTTCAGGATCGGCTGCAGCGGAAGCTTCATCCATGATAATAATCGGTGCAGACTTTAAGATTGCTCTGGCTATGGTGATTCTTTGTACCTCTCCTCCAGAAAGATGTACACCCTTTGCACCTATTATTGTTTCCTCTCTTTTATCAAATTTATTAATAATCTCATCACATTGAGCAAGGCTTAATGCCTCCATAACCTCCTGCCTGCTCGCATTGGGATTTCCGATTTTTACATTTTCGTAAATTGTTTTCTTAAAGAGCTTTGCATCCTGAAAAACATTGGTAATATTGCTTGCCAATGCCTTTTCCGTATAATCTGTAAGACTATGATTTCCTATAAAAATACTGCCGGAATTTAATTTATAAAATCCGGAAATAAGCTTTACAATAGTTGATTTCCCGGAACCGGAGGCACCAACAAGAGCATATTGCTTCCCCTCCTCCAGCGAAAAGGATAAATCCTTAATAACATAATTTTCATCATAGCTAAATGTTACATTTTTAAATTCTATAGAATGATTTTCCATTTCTTCAATTGTTCCGGTCTCCAGCTTTTCAGCCTGCATTTGGGTAAATAAGTCCTCAATTTTCCCTATGCAGCTATTTGCCTGATAGGTATACATGCCCACATACATTATTTTCATAAATGAAATAAACAATACCCCGTTAAATACCACGTAGAACATAAATTTAGTTAAGAAAACCTTTGGATCAGGGTTATCCATGTAAAAAAAGAACAAAACCGCCAGAAATATTCCGTTAAAAAATACCTGAAATGCCACAAACCAACGCCTGCAGCTCATGCTATACTGCAGAGCAAGCTTTGAGTAATCCACAACCGACTGGTAGAAATCCTTTAAAGCCTCCATATTGGTTTTAAATATTTTGAGTACATGTATGCCACGAACATACTCTACGGCTCCTGCATTCATTTTCTCCAGAGATCGCATGTACTGCTCCATAAAACTCCTGTCACCTGACATTTTTTTTACGATAAAGGCTCCAATTATAAGAGTTAATGTATATACAATTCCTATCCTGTAATCCACAAAAAATGCCAGCACCCCACCAAGCACCGGAACAAATATGGCGGTGGATAAATCCGGAATTAAATGGGCTACACTCATATGGGTGAGTACTGTATTATCATCAATAACCTTTCGAACTCTTCCGGATTCATTTTTATCAAAAAAACTGAAGGAAGCATTCATAATATGGAATATACCCCTTTTTTTTAAATTTGTTTCCAGTCTGAATGCCAGCGCATGAGTTGCCCACACTGAACCAAAATATACCACCGTATTAATCATAAGAAACGTTATTACAAGCAGGGCTTTGGACAGCGCCCTTTCCACATTGCTTTCAACTATAACATCCTTTAAAAACAAATAGATATAATAGTAGCTTGCAATAGAAAAAACTGCCGCAATAAATGCCAAAACAATTCCAAGATATGATAATCCCACATATTCCGGAACATATTCCTTGAGTTTTTTGTATATCATCTCATACCTCCTATTATGATAATCAATCTCTTTTCATTTTCTCTAAATGCTTTCTTAATATCAGATACCCTAAAAACACACCGATTACTGCCAAAATAAAGACTAACACCGAGGACAGCAGCCCCATCAATCCCTTGGTAAACCGTATCATCTCATCCATTTCATCGGGATCCATACCTCGCTCTATCCAATGAGAGCGATAGGAATCAAGGAAAAATGTTGAGGGAATTATTGCTCCCCACGCCTGTCCTACATGCATAATACCGGATGCCACCGCTAATATCGGTATAGAGGTTTCATTGGAGCGAGAAGCAATAATATCCGCAATTACCGCAGTTACCATTGAGCTTACTATCCACGGTAAATATCCACCTCCCATAAGAGCAAAAGCTGCCATTACCAATGCTGTGAAAATGGAATATTCCCACATTTTCCCTATTTTTCTGTTCATGAAAATAATAACCGAACCTGTAAGCAGCGCACATATACCCGGGCTTATGGCATGACCAAACTGTCCGAGTGCGACTATCAAAAACATACTAACCATATAAAATATTAAATAAATTACTGTTAATAATGCGATAAATACTATATCCTTCATTTTTAGCCTATTTTCCATTTTTACCCTCCATTTTCATAAAAATTTCATTTAATATACAAACACTTGATTCATTCAAATAAAAATCCTCCTCTATCTGTCCATCATTAAGATAAATTACCCTGTCCGATACCTTTCTTATAAACTCATAGTCATGAGATATTATTAAAATTGATTTTGTTTCGGAAAGCTCATTAATCTGTCTAACCACACTATTCATAGACTTCACATCAAGACCGCTGGTTGGCTCATCAAAAATAATAAGTTTTGCCTTATTTAAAGCTGCCATGGCAATTTGTAGCCTTTGCTTTTCTCCTCCACTTAAATCAAAAGGGTGGGTATTCCTGTATTTCCATATATCAAGCTCCGTAAGCACCCTTTTTTTATCCTGTATATCCAACCCCTCGTTTCCAATTTCCACTTCATTTTCCACACTGGTTCCAAATAGCTGGTAATCTGCGTCCTGCATAACATAAAAGGGCAATTCATCGTTACTAAGTCTGCCTTTATCATATGAAATTGAGCCTGTAAGAATTTTTGCCAAAGTAGTTTTTCCTACTCCATTTTCACCAACTATTGTAGCTATCTCATTCCTATAGAGAGCAAGGGATATGTTCCTAAGCACAGGAAGTTTGGAAATATCCTCAATCAATAATACAGCCTCTCCTTTTTCTGTTTTTTTTCTAAAGGGAATATCCATATTAAACAGTTCAAAGCTTCTTGTATTATAATCTGATGTTTTAAACACCTCTTCGTTATCGAAAGTTTCTATTGTATTATTCCTAATCAAAAAAACTCTGTCTAAAAGGTTATTTAAATAAAAGAAACGATGATCTGCAATAAGTACTGTTTTGCCCATCGCCTTTAACATGGTTAAAATACCCCTTAGACCCATGGCATTGCCATAATCTAAATTAGCCGAAGGCTCATCAAATAATAATATTTTGGGACTGAGCACCAAAGATGTAGCAAGAGCAAGCAGCTGCCTTTGTCCATTTGATAAAGACAGAATCTGCCTGTCCATAAGATCATGAATAGGTAAATACTCCTTTATCTCCTCTATACGCTCAAGCATTTTCTCCCGACTAAAGCCGTAATTTTCCATAGGAAATGCCAGTTCACTACTACTATCAAGGGTAAAAAATTGGCTTCTTGGATTCTGAAACACAGAGCCAATAACTCTGCTAATATCATAAATAGGTATCTTGTCAAAATCTTTCCCCTCCAAATATCTGTTACCCTCTATTTTGCCCTCAACAATAGCAGGAATTAATCCGTTCAATGACTTTAAAAATGTGGACTTCCCGCTTCCGCTGTCTCCGGCAATCAATATTATCTCCCCTTCATCAATGGAGAAATTAATATCAGAAATCGCCTTTATATCCTCTCCTCTATATTTAAACGAATAATTCTTTGCACTCATTAGCGCCATACTATAAACACCCCCGTCCCTACAAGCAAAGTCAGGCATGCAATATAATCAAACGCTCCCATTTTGACCCTATGATATGAGGTTCTTTTTACTGGATTGGTTATCCCCTTAGATAACCCTGCTGCAGTGATTTCATCTGCAAGAATTGCACATCGAAACAACTGGGGAACCATAAAAAATTCAAAGCTTTTCACAGGTCGTTTTATACTGTATGGAATATTCCTAAGGCGCATAGATTCTTTTATATATTTAAATTCCCTTTTAAAGGTGGGAATATATCTAACTACAATAGCTAAAGCGACCACAAAGGTTTTAGGCAAATGCAATGGCTCTAATGCCGAAATAATCTGAGTGGGACTATAATCTAAAATCAAAACTGATGCCATCATAAGACAGGGGATAAATTGTATCCCCATAATAATGAGCATATAGAAAAATTGACCTATATCGCTGGGAAAAGCAAGGATAGCCTGATGTATAACAGTCAACACAGCATATACCAGCAAAAACTTGAACGCTCTTTTAAATTTAAGGGTAACAAGCAAAATACAAAATGCAAAAATCAAAAAGAAATAATGCCTGTACCTGTTTCCGGGAAACATAATGGCAATGGGCAAAACTAAATTGAATAATAATACATCTAATGGGTTAACCTTCATAAAGCTTCCTTATGGTATTCTTCGTAGTACACGCTATGTTAGATTTCGCTAACTATTTATATCACTTTATTCGCCTAAATGCAAGCTAAAGCTAACTTAAAAATCACATAAATTCTGAAATTAATTTAAGATAGTTTCCACCAGATGAATAGAATTAATTAATTTTATTGTATACGGATTAGAAGAATTTATAATATCTTTTGGATTATCATATATTTCAATAAATCGTCCCTCATGCATTACTGCAATACGATCTGAAATATTCTTAAGAACTCTGAAGTCATGAGATATCATTATTATGGTTAGGTCAAACTCCTTTTTCAGCTTAATCAGCAGCTTTAGTATTTGTACCTGAAGTGTAACATCAAGGGAAGATACCGCTTCATCACAAATTAATATTTCCGGCTTCATAATAAGAGCCCTTGCAATTCCTATTCTTTGGCACTGTCCCGTACTTAATTGCATAGGTTTAGAGTGAAACATGGTTTCCTCAATCCCAACCATATGAAGAAGCTCCCTGGCCATTTTTTCACGCATTTTCTTATCATAAAGTCTATGATAAATTAATGGCTCTTGTACAATATTCAAAGCGGTGACATTAGGATTTAAACTTCCCCTTGCTTCTTGAAATATAATTTGAATTTTGGGGGATAATTTTCTCCTTTCAGAGGATTTTAATTTTAATAGATTTATACCATTGTATATTATCTCGCCTTCAGTTTTGGTTTCTAATCCCATAATACATCTGGACAGCGTAGATTTACCGCAGCCGCTTATCCCTAAAATAGAAAAAATCTCTCCTTTTTTGATTTCCACATTCAGGTTGTCTATAATTTCTTTTTTATCCCCGTAGCTTTTACTTAATTCCTTTATTACCAGCCCATTATCATTATGATTGGAAGATTTATCATATTCTATTTTATCAATTGCAATATAAGAGGAAATTAAATTTTTTGTATACCGATGCTTAGGACTGTTTAAAATCTCAGACTTAGGCGAATCTTCACATATTATACCCTCTTTTAACACTACAATGCGGTCTGCAAGCATATCTGCCGCGGCAATATCATGGGTTATCATAAGGACCGTCTGTCCGGCAAGTGATTTCAAGGTATTCAGCACCTCATACTGGCTTATAACATCTAATGCGCTGGTAGGCTCATCTGCAATAATAATGTCCGGTTTAAGGCTTACGCAAAGAGCAATGCACACTCTTTGGCACATGCCACCGCTAAGTTCAAAGGCATAGGAATGCAGAACCTTATCAGGATTGTCAAAAAGAAAATCTTTTAAAAGCCCCTTTGCGATATCATATACCTCTTTTTTTTCTGCAATTCCATGATACACAAGCAAATCCAAAAAATGCTGATAAACCGTTTTCATAGGATTAAGAGCCTCGGAAGCATCCTGATAAATCATCACGGCCTTGGTTCCCCTGATTTTATTCCAAAATCTAAATCTCTGATACAGAGGAATCTTCCACTCATCCATATATAGCCAGCCGCTTTCTATGTTGGCACTTTGCGGCAGCAATCCCAATAATGCTTTTGCAAGTGTGGATTTCCCTGAACCGCTTTCGCCCAAAAGCACAACCTTTTCCCCTTTTTTTATATCCAGGGAAAAATTATCAAACACTCTAAAAGCCTTTTTGTCTTTTGTATAATCAAGAGTCAAGTCCCTTATGCTTATAACAGTATCCTTATCAAACATAAATACACTCCATGATTTCAGTTATTTTCCCACTCAACACTTTCATAGGGATTGGTATAATCTCTAAAGCCCTCTCCAATTAAATTCAGCGACAGAACCGTTAAAAAGATAAACACACATGGAAATATCAATATATTAGGTGACTTTGTCAAATACGTTCTGCCATCGGAGAGCATGCTTCCCCACTCGGGATTGGGGGGCTTACTTCCCATGCCGAAAAACGACAGAGTAGAAAGGGATAAAATTATATTGCTTAACTCCAAGGTAATATTAATGAGCATAGGAAATATAATCCTTGGCAGTATTTCTCTTTTTATAATTTGAAATTGCGAGGCTCCCAATGCCTTCGCTGCGATTACAGAGGAATTATAATTTAATGAAATAGTAAGGCTCCTTGCCAACCTGGCAAAGGAAGCCCAGCCTGTTAATATGACAACCAGCAAAAGTTTATCAAGACCTCTTCCCATAAGAGTTGCCACCGCCATCGCAACAACAATAAATGGCATAGCCATTACAATATCAACAAGTCTCATACATATAACATCCAGTATTTTCCCATAATTTAAGGCACACAATATGCCTATTAATATTCCCACTATTCCGGTAGTAATCATCGCAAAAAATGAGAGAAAAAGCGTTATTCTTCCCCCATATAAAACTCGGCTGAAGATATCTCTTCCAAAATTATCAGTCCCCATTATGTGCTCTCTGCTAATATCCTCAAATCTCACAGTATTGTCAGCTTTTATAGGGTCATAGTCCGTAATAACAGGAGCAAAAGAAACTAAAATCAAAATAATTGACAAAATAATTATTCCGACTATTATGGACAACTTTCCTTGTCTCATAACTATGCCACTCCTCTTCTAAGCTTTGGATTCAGCAAAATATAGGCAATATCCGAAATAAAATTCAGAATAAGCACAAAGGATATAACAATCAAAATATATGCCTCTACAGCAAAATAATCCTGCATTATTACGGCGTTTAATGCATAATTTCCAATCCCCGGCCAGGAAAATATACTTTCTGTAATAACCATTCCGCCCACACTCCCTGCAAAGGAAATTGAAACCGCTGTAACTATCGGAAGCATTGCATTTCTCAGAGCATATAAAAGTATTTTTACGCTGCTGTAACCCTTTGAAGCTGCATCCATAATATAAATTTTCCCAAGTTCATCTAAAACCGCTACCCTGATTAAACGGATAAGCTTGGGGGTTAAAGTAATTCCAACTAATAATGCCGGCAATATCATTCTCTCTGCAGTTGCCTCACTGCTAATTTCATACAAAAACAATTTTGTGGAAAAAAAAGTAAGAAACATTATACAAATTGCAAAAAACGGAATTGATTTAAGCAGAATACAGAAAAACCTTATTATTCTATCTATTCTCTTACCATATTTTAATGCAGAAACAACTCCAAAATACAGAGCGATTATCAGCTCTATAGCAGTGCTCACAATAGCCAATATAATTGATGGAGGCAATGTTCTTGCTACAGCGTCAGATATATTTTCTCTGGTTAAAAAGGATTGCCCGAAATCCAAATGAAGCACCTTATTTAACCAACGCACATATTGCTTTGCCAATGGGTCATTTAGACCATATTCCTCCTTTAGAGTTTCTATCTTATTATCTCTGATTTCTTTATCTACAATAATATCTGAAGGGGTTTTTAAAAGGATAGAAATCGGATCCCCGGGTGTGTAATACATTACCATAAATACCACCATAGTTGATAGAATAAGTGATATTATAAGAGAGCAAAATCTCTCTAAAAACATTTTATACATATTTCCCTCAGATATATCCTACATTCAGATTTACATAATAAATGCCCACAGGATTGCTCCCATGGGCATAATTAATTACTATTATTCTGTGAATTCCATTTGGCTGTTAATAACAGGCTGTGCAAAAATAAAGTTTGGAGTATAACCTGTCAGCGACTTATTAACCGCCACTGTTGAAGGTCTTGGCATAAGCGGCACTAAAGGTGCATCTATTGCAGTAAGTTCATTTACCTTCTTTGAAATCTCCTTTATCTTTTCAGGATCATTTTCCTCTTTTAGGCTGTCTATTAACTTAGTAACCTCCGGATTTTCGTAATCCACATAGTTAATGGAGCCTCCCTTTACAAATTGCTTGGAAAGAACAGAATACATATCTCCGTAATTTACCCAAGTTTCTATAAATCCATCCCAATCATCTGTTTCACGAGCATTTTCAATAACACTGTAATCAACATGGGACAATTCCACATCAACTCCCAAATCCATCCAGGCATTTTGAACCAGTTCTCCAAGGATTTGGTCACTTCCCCAAGTATAGAACTTAAAGGTAAATACTTTCCCATCTTTTTCTAATTTACCATCTGAATTTTTGGTAAAGCCGGCTTCCTTTAAAAGTTCCTCCGCCTTCTTAATGTCCTGCTTATCATAAACCTTTTCTCTTTCACTATAATATAAAGGATTAGTTCCAAGCCATGTGCTGGTGGATATACCAAATCCCTCACTGGCAATATCTGCTATCTGCTTTCTGTCTAATGCCCAGTTTAATGCCTGTCTTACTCTTATATCTGACAAAAACGGCTTATTAATATTTAAATATACAGACAAGCTACCGCTGGGGTTAACAGTATGAAGCACAATATCATCGTTCCCCTCAAACTGAGTGGCATTAATCGGGGTTATATCCGCTGTGATATCAGCCCTTTTGCTTAACCCCGCTAAAATCCTTGTATCATCATCTGCAATTTCTTCGTAAATAATATTTTTAATTTTAGGAATTTCTCCCCAATAATCCTCATTTGCTTCAAGTACCAGTTTTTGCTTTGGCACATATTCCACTATTTTATACATACCAGTATAGTCAGTGCTCTCTACAGTAGTAAAGTCCATATCTGCATTATGGATAGTAATATTCGTTAATGTAAACGGAATATCTTGATTTTTCTTTTTGGTTATTGCCTTTATAACATAATCATCATCGGTTGTTTCAAAGGTAACTCCCTCTAATATACTTTCTCCATCTGCACTTTCTGTTCTGGTACGTTCAATAGATTTTAACACTTCTTCTCCGGTAACCTCTTTGCCACTCCAGAATTTAGCATTATCTCTAAGCTGCAGCTCCCAAGTGTTTTCATCTATCTGCCTTCCCTCTTTTATAAATCCCGGAACAACCTCACCCTCCGGTGTAATTAAAAACATAGGCTCTGCCGCCGCAACTCTCCTTAAATATCCATCTGTTAATTTCTGACAAGAATCCAAGGTTGCATTAATTTCACGCACTGCATAAATTAATGTATCCTTATCCTTTTCAGAAGCCGGTGTCTGCTCATTAGTGGATTGAGCACTATCAGTTGTACTGTCTCCTCCCTTTGCGCCACAGCCTGCAACTATCAAAGCTGTACATAAAAATGCCGCCAATAAAGCTTTCCTTAATTTCATAAAAACCCTCCTTAAAATATGATTTTCCATATTCCAACGAGGGTATATTATCCATACAAAAGAAAAGGCTCTGTCTAAGCGTACTCTTTGTATCCATATAACACTTCTGTCTAATGGCTCGTAGAACTGGAAGTATATGTTTGGCAAGTTACCTGACTTATTAATTCACAGTGGCGTTACCGTGCGAGATTCTCACTCGACTTCCCTTTTTAATTGTTGGACTCTACCAACACACCAAACAAATTTTAGTTAGAATAACATAACCTTATAGAATTTGCAAGTCAGGCCTTGATTTTGACCAATCAATATAAATTTCAATCTCTTATCTCATAAAATCGGATATTTGTGATAATGCGAGTCTCCGGCAACGCATATTCGATGATTATCATTTGACATATTCACAATTTATATCTTGAACTTGATAACATATATATGTTTAAAATTTAATTTATAATTTAACCTGCCTGTCTTGACAGAACCCTGTCTTCTGATATACTCTTCTGGAATAAAAAGATCGGAGAATTAAATGGCGCTTTACAACAGTATTTTAGATACTATAGGAAACACTCCTATGGTAAAAATCAACAAAATATTCACATCTGACAAAGTAAGCATATATGCTAAGATGGAAGGATTTAACCCAACCGGAAGTATTAAGGACAGGATTGCCCTTAAAATGATTGAGCAGGCGGAGAATGAAGGAAGTCTTACACCAAATAAAATAATAATAGAGCCTACATCAGGAAATACCGGAATCGGTCTTGCAATGATAGGTGCAGTAAAGGGATATAGAGTACAAATTATTATGAGTGCTGCTGTTTCCGTGGAAAGACAAAAGATGATTAAAGCCTTTGGCGCCGAAGTTATACTGACTGACCCTGCACAGGGTACCGACGGTGCCATACATGAGGCAAGAAAGAGAGCTACCGAAAATCCTGATTTATACTTTATGCCGGATCAGTTTTCAAACAAGTATAATAAAATTGCTCATTACTCGACAACAGCCGAAGATATAATCAAAGATACGGTTGGCACTGTTACCCACTATGTGTCTGCTTTAGGCACTTCCGGCACGCTTATGGGAATAGGCACAAGATTAAAGGAGTTAAACCCGGCAATTCAGGTCGTATCTGCACATCCTGTAAAGGGACATTATATACAGGGGCTTAAAAATATGTCGGAAGCTATTGTCCCAAGTATCTATAATGAAAAGCTTATTGATAAAACAATAATGATAGACAGTGAGGAAGCCTTTGAAATGGCAAGGAGAATCGCTAAAGAGGAGGGGATTTTCGTGGGTATGTCCTCCGGTGCAGCTATGCTTGCCTCAATAGAATTGGCAAAGGAACTTGAGTCCGGTGTAATAGTCTGCATTTTCCCCGACAGGGGTGAAAAATATCTAAGTACAACGCTTTTTGAGGTATAGGGATATATACACTTACATAGGATATTTATGTTCTTTGCTTAAAGAATATAAACATATATGCCAGAATAAGCATAACAACAGAAAATCCCAATGCCTTTAAAGAAAGTATTTTTATCAGATAGCTTTCAATCACTGCTCCAACAACAAAAAAAGTAATAATGCCAAAGTATATCATGCCACTTATGATATACTCCTGCTTTTTTGTGTAAATAAACTTGTTAAAATGGGATATTCCGCTTCTAAGATTTCCGATACACATAGTTGTGGCAATGGCATTGCCATGTACAGAGCGAAAGGTTTCCGCCTGAATTCCACATACAAGCGAAATAAGTGCATTTGCTATTTCATTGTGTTTATCAGAAATAAAACATACCAACAATAAAATAACCATTTTTATAATTAATGATATTTGCTTCCAGTGAATATTTGTATTTTTAATTTTGTGACTTATTATATTAGATAAAATTATTCCTGTTACAAACGCCGTAATCGGCAGAAAATACTTCATAGCCTGAGGAAAATTTTGTTCTGCCAGGCCTATCCCCAAAAGAAGCAGATTGCCTGTTTGAGCATTGGCAAATACATAATCTCTGCATAAATACGAATATGCATCCATGCTCCCACCAGACATAGCAAGCATTAAATACAATAAAACAGAGTCCGGCATTGTGGGCGTATCGGTTTTTATTTTTAATGTTTTGCTCATTTCATCCTCTATAAAGTCCAACTTTGGCAAAACAGAATTATACCACTTATTATTTATGTTGGGAAATATATCTAATTTTCTACCGGTGTTACCTCTCGAATAAACATACATCTGGTTGCATTTAATATTGCAAGCACCATTACCCCCACATCTGCAAAAATAGCAATCCACATATTTGCAATTCCAAAGGCACCCAAAACAAGGCATGCAAGTTTTACCCCTATGGCAAACCAGGTGTTTTCCTTTACAATCCTAAGACATTTTCTGGATATTCTGATTGCTGTGGAAATTTTTAAGGGATCATCATCCATAAGCACAACATCTGCTGCTTCAATGGCTGCATCTGAACCCATAGCTCCCATGGCAACTCCAATATCTGCTCTGGAAAGCACCGGAGCATCATTTATTCCGTCGCCTACAAACACCAATGCCTCTCTGTCGGAAGTCTTTTCCTTAATTAACTCCTCTACCTTTTGTACCTTATCCTGAGGCAAAAGCTCACTGTAAAATCTGTCCAGACCTAAATTCATTCCCACTTCATCTGCAACTTTTTTCACATCTCCGGAAAGCATAACAGTCCTTGCAATACCATTTCGTTTAAGTTCAGAAATTGCCTGTTTTGCATGGGGTTTTACAACATCAGAAATAACAATATGACCCACATATTTCCCATTTATAGCCACATATAACGCTGTACCTGTTGCTTCATACTGACTCCAGGAGGCGCCAATTCTGTCCATTAATTTCCCATTCCCCATTGCAATGGTATCCCGGTTAACTTTTGCAATAATACCATATCCTGCTATCTCCTCCACATCCTTTACCTGACAGTCATCGGATTCATTTGGATATGCTCTGCGAAGGGAATCTGCTATTGGATGCTTTGAGTAGCGCTCAACATGAGCAGCCATATGAAGCAATGTATCAGCATCAATCTCCTTTGGATTAACGGAAGTAACCTCAAATACTCCCTTGGTTAAAGTACCGGTTTTATCAAATACCACAGTTTTTGCCTCTGAAAGAGTTTCCAGATAATTTGACCCCTTAACTAAAATTCCCTTTCGGCTTGCTCCGCCAATTCCGGCGAAAAAAGAAAGCGGAATACTGATAACAAGAGCACAGGGGCAGCTAATTACCAGGAAAGTCAATGCCCTGTAAATCCAAGTACCCCAAGTCGGTGAATTCCCTGTTATCATCAAAAAAATCGGTGGCAAAACTGCCAGTGCCAGAGCGGAAAATACAACTCCCGGGGTATAAACCCTTGAAAATTTCATAATAAAGTTTTCTGACCTGGACTTTCTCGAGCTTGCCTCCTCAATCATTTCAAGCACTTTAGATACTGTAGAATCTTCAAATGCCTTGGTAGTTTTTACCTTGATAAGTCCGCTTAGGTTGATACAGCCACTTATAACCTCATCGCCATTGGTAACATCTCTTGGCAGCGACTCACCGGTAAGTGCCGCCGTATTAAGTGAAGAGGTTCCCTCTATAACAACCCCGTCAATGGGTATTTTCTCCCCCGGAAGTACCACGATTATATCACCGATTTCCACATCATCCGGGTCAACCTGCTCAAGCTGTCCGTTTTCCTGCTCAATATTTGCGTAATCCGGAACAATATCCATAAGCTCCGTTATACTTTTACGACTTTTCCCAACGGCATAGCTTTGGAACCACTCACCAATCTGATATAGCAGCATAACCATTATAGCCTCTAAATAATCTCCATCCTTCCTATGCAATGCCAGAGCAATAGCGCCTATTGTAGCAACTGACATCAGCAGACTCTCATTAAAGGGCTGCAGATTTTTTATACCCAAAAACGCTTTAATCAAAATATCATATCCAACAATAAGATACGGAATCATATAAAGCAAAAACTGCACCGTTCCTGATATCGGCAGGAAATGAAATATCCCTATCATAGCAGAGGCAATGATTATGCGGATTAAATTGTTCCTTTGTTTTTTGTTCATATCTCTTTCCTTAGTATGATATATCCCATAAGCACATTTTCTTTCCAAAAAATGTACAATCAATTACTCAACATTGAATAGCCGAATAATAAAAGTTTCCAGTATATTGCACGCTTATAGGTTTATTTTATCCTTGTATCATATATTATAAATGCTTTAATTCAGACAAATGCCGGCTATTAATATCAGCAAAATTCCTAACCCTTTAAAATATCAGTATATCAAATGGGCAGCCATAAATTTTTAATGCTCCATAATATCGTAATATATTAAATATATACTTCGCAGTCATCCTCCACCTTTTTGCAGTTCTTTCTCACTTCCTCCATAACAGAACCAGGATCAGCTCCATCTTCAAATTCCACCTTCATTTTTAATAGCATAAAGTTAATTGAAGCTTCCTTAACACCCTTTGTTTTATTGGCTGCTGCCTCCATTTTATCTGCACATGCTGCACAATCCACTTCGATTTTGTAACTCTTTTTCATTTTTACCTCACTTTCCATCGCATATGATTAAATATATGTTTAATTGTTTAATTTTATTATAGTCGTTTATTTTTATATGTCAACATCAATATGTCTTGAGCTTCCATTTTTAATAGCCTTTAATTTTGTGAATTATAACCTATTTATTTTAATCAAAAAATACCTAATATGACACGCCGGGATAACTCTTAACTAAAATTTATTTGGAAACTTAAGCCATATTCTATAGCCCTATCCTATAAATTATGCTATACTATCTAAGTCAAATAAATAGTATAAATACAGGAAAATTATGGAAAATTTTTTAACTCTTCCCCATAAACACAGCAATAGGGATATCGGAACAAAGATTGCAAACCAAATGCCTTCAGATGAAACTATCGGCAATGTGGCTAATGCCATGAGACGTCTGGGTGATTCCTCCAGACTTCGTATATTCTGGCTTTTATGTCACACTGAGGAATGCGTAACTGATATTGCCCAAATAGTTAAAATGTCAAGTCCTGCCGTATCTCATCATTTAAGGGTATTAAAGGATGCCGGACTTATAGTTTCCCGTCGCTATGGTAAAGAAATGCTGTATCGGGCGGCAGATACCAAGTTAGTAGATGTTCTCCATAAAACTATTGAAAAAATTGCCGCAGTTTCCTGTCCTTT
Source organism: Lachnospiraceae bacterium (assembly GCA_041776485.1). Classification (GTDB taxonomy): domain Bacteria; phylum Bacillota; class Clostridia; order Lachnospirales; family Lachnospiraceae; genus JBHBQE01. Next base: position 162,742 of record JBHBQE010000004.1, read on the forward strand.
ATGATATTTAGCTTTCTATAATATCATTAATCAGATCCCCTAATTTTCTTTCAATGAGTTTCTTTGCAATACTCAGTTTTCTGGCAGGCAGTTTAAACGAAACAATTCTTCCTACTGCCTTATGATGAAAATAGCTTTGGGAAGCATAAAATCTCTCTACAGCTTCTGTCATATGCTGCTGAAAATGTTCGTCCACCTCAGATACTCGCTTATGAAAGTCTGTTAGTCCCGTAACTGTCAGTGTTATATCTATCGATACTAATGATACAAAAATAAGTGCCAGAATATCTAATACAATCTCAGGAACAGGCATAAGAAGTCTATCTTCAACAGGTATCATAACCTTCATAATTAAAATCGCTGCTATTCCAAAGGCAATAGCAGTCGGAACGCTGGTTCTGCCCTCTATATTCAATGGAAGCCTTGAATAATCCCACCATCTTGCATGAAAAAATTTTTCCAGCAAAACAGAGGTTAAATATTCAAGCGCCATACTTCCTGCGGCTCCTATCAGAAAAATTATTAATGGGTTAAGATTAATATTTCCTGATCTCATTAAATCATAAATACACATACAAAGGCTTGCTCCACATCCATAAATCGGGCATATGGGTCCATAGACAAAACCCCTGTTCGCCCATTTCCTTTGCCGCAGGGTACAGTAAATACTCTCCCAAATCCAACCTATGCAGCTAAATATAAAAAATGAAATTATATATCTGTTCATACTTCCTTCATAAAAATTAAGAATAACATACCCCTCTGTCACAGCGATACATGTTACCCTTAATCACACAGCACACCATACTGTATACTTCACACAGTTGAATACGCTGATTATACTCTGTATTTAGTTGAAATACATCCGATACCTAAAAATTACTTTGCGGGTGTTTCCTCCATAGGCCAAAATACACAGTAACTCTCGTAATTTTCACCCATATATACCCATACATTCTCTCCCATTTCAATTTCTTCATCAAAATATAAATTGGGTATTATTAGCTTAAGTGAGGTACGCTTTAATCCTGTAACGGTCTTTCCCTCTTTAACAGGATTATCCCTAAAATTCTCTAACTCCTGAAGTAAATTAGGGATTCCCGTTTCCTTACTGAATGCCTCTGCATACTCTTTCGCCGGTGCATAAACAACATTGTCTGGGTTTTTAAACCAATTAACGTTCATGATAGCCCTCCTTAATGAGCATGTAATTTTATGACAATCTCCAATACATATTAATTTTATAAGCAAGACCTATAAAATTAAATATTTATAATTAATTATTTTATCACAAGCTATTTAAAAACACAATTATAGATTTACATATTGAGCATGAGCAAGGCGAAAACGCTTACACACTAATATTTTAAATTTCTTTTGCTTTTAGCTGGCGCCTTATAATATTGACTGATTATTTAAGTCTTATCTTTTCAACTCTATCCTTGCACGCATTGAATATATCTGACATTGTTTTTGTCAGTATTCCTAATGTGCTCCACTCGCTTCACTCTGTATAATTTTTAGTTTGTTTAATATTTCATTAGACTCTAAATCAGAAAGTTCAAGTAAACTAATAATGCCAAAATACTTATTCATTAAAAATTTTCTACTAAAGATTTATAAATATTCGTATTAAGGAAATTTATTTTATTAAATATAAGTGTAAATACATTTGTACAAAAATATAACAACATTAAAATAACTATCTTTGTCATGTCAATATTATAACTGCTAATTACTATATTTATACAATCTAGCACACCCTTCCAAATATACAGGCTAATTATTTCAGGCAATGATAGTAATACGCTAAACAAACACATAAAAAAAATGAATTTTAGATGTTTCCCACAAAAATTTAATTGTTTTTATATTACATTAAATTTTCCTATTTTCATTGTACCAGCCTTTTTATTCCACCAATCAAATTATATATAAACTACTGCAATATCAATAATTTATTCCCTGTTTGCGTAAACTCCATTTAGACTCCAAACTATAAACAATATCAAATTTTTCAAAGCCCCAATAATAATCATTAAATCAATACCCTTAAAGTTTCTACCGAATAAATTATATATAAGCGATTACTTTTTCTTAACCAAAATATTGTTTTTCCCTTCCTTAAACAAAATCTTTTTGGCATTTTTAAGCGTCAAAGCATCAAAAAATTTCGGGAAAACGAACCAAAACAATATGGACAGCAGTGTCATGGCAACGAAAAGACCGACCACAAAATCAGATCTCGACCTTTTTGCTCCATCAAGAAACCAATATACCAAACCGGTCCCGATAGGTACTATTGTAAATATAATGCGAAACAATTTCAGTTCCCCTTTAATTTTCCCCTGCTATCTATAAGCGAGAAATTTGATGGATTCGAACCCCTAAAAAAGCAAAAAAATAAAGCCTACCAAGGACTTCTCCCCAGTAGGCTCAATAAAAATAATGTTCAACTGTGTCTATTTAAA
>JBHBQE010000005.1:0-30168 GCA_041776485.1 Lachnospiraceae bacterium
AACTACGGTTAATGCAATGGAGGGCGGTTATATGTACAGTGACTTAGATGCAGAATTTATATATAAGCATAGCAAGGATTATCCCATTGATATTACTCTTTTCTATCAATCTATGGATATGCAAAAAATAAAAAAAATGGGGCTTAAAAGGGTAGGCGGAAGCCTTTATTTAGACGGAACAATGGGAGCAAGGACTGCTGCTCTTACCTTTGAATATGCTGATGCTCCGGGCAAGATGGGAGATCTGGTTATCGGGCAGACCGACCTAAACGAATTCCTCGTGGAAAGCTATAAAAACCATTGGCAAACAGCCTTATATGCCATAGGCGACAGAGCTATTGAGCAGGCCCTAAGAGGTCATGAATATGCGCTAGATATTACGGGAATAAGCGGCCTTAGACATAGAATAGAACATGTAGAGCTTGCAACACATAAGCAAATTAAAAAAGCTAAGGAGCTTGGAATTATATTTTCTATGAACCCTACATATGAAAGATACTGGGGCGCTCCCAATGGAATGTACCAAAGAAGATTGGGAAATAGATATGGAAGCACAAATCAGTTTAGAGATATTATTGACTCCGGAGTTGTATTATGTGCCGGCTCCGACAGTGATATATGCGAAATAAATCCTCTTATCGGCATAAGCTCTGCAATAAACCACCCTATTCCGCAGCATAGAATTTCTCTGTATGAGGCCCTTGAAATGTACACGATAAATGGAGCATATGCTATCAAGGAAGAACATTTAAAGGGCACATTGGAAAAGGGCAAGCTGGCAGATATTATTATTATGGATAAAGATATCCCTAAACTTTCCAATGATAAGGTAGATACTGCCAAGGTCACCTGCACAATTAAATCCGGACAGATAATATACAATAAACTTTCACAGTGGGTATGAGTCATGTTAAAGCTACGCTTCCTGGGAAAAATAAATATTGAACAAGACTACATAGATATCACGGAAAAGTTTAGCGGAAAAGCATTATTACTCCTATGTATGTTATTTCTAAACCATGGCAAGCCGCTATATCGGGAACGTATTCTTTCCTATCTATGGCCGGACAGCAGCGAAGAAGCTGCAAGATATAACCTAAGGTATAATATTTGGCTTCTCAGGAAGATTATTAAAGCAGATAGTTCAGGCTGTGAATTATTACAGATTGACAGAATAAGCTGTATGATAAATGACAATTTTGACTATCACTGTGATATTGTGGAAATATTTTCATTAGATTGCAGTGGCGATTGTGATTATGTCAAACTGGAAAAGACGGTTCAGGAATTTACCGGAGATTTTATGGATGGCTTTTATTTTAAAAATTGCAGTTATGCTAATGAAATGATTTTGATGGAGAGAAATCATTTGGAGGAAATACGGGTAAAGCTTATGATAAAGCTGGTGGATTTTTATGAAGAAAATAAGCATTGGCACAAATGCATAAGCCTTTTAAAGGAACTTATTAAAATCGAACCTTATGACGAAGATATTGCTTTTCGCACTATGGAGATATATGAAAAATCAGGAAAATTCAGTGCAGCAATAATATTTTATAACAGCTTTCAAGGAAGACTTCTTTCAGTTTTAGGAGTAAGACCCTCTCCTAATCTTGTAAAAAAATATCATGAATTAAAAACTATAAATATTTTAGATAGTAATTTAACAGAAGAGAATAAAGAGGTTACAGAAGCAACAAATACTATAAAAATCCATGTAGAAGCTATAAGCGTGGTTCCATGGTTCTCTTTAGTAAATCTGCTATCTGCCATTGTAAAAAACTATCCTAATATTATCAGCGAAGTCCTTACTGAGCAGGAAATTTATATAATCAGCCTGCTATGCCCCATGTCTTCAATAACAACGGTAGAACTTTCCTCTGCACCCCCCATTCCTGAAGTTATGATTGTAAATACTATAATTAAGCTGCTGTCTCACATAACAAAAGAAACCCGGATTAATATAATCGGTAACCTGTCCATAATGGATGAAAACTCAGTGGCTGTATTAAAATATCTGGAAAACAAAGGACTGATATCCATCCTGGAATAGATAACTATATCTGAATCGCCAATCTGTTAAATTTACTCTCCTTTTACACTTGCGTATCTTGTAGTATGTACTATAATTATATCAATATAATGTGTTTGGGAGGCGGTATGGGCGGTTTTAATCTGGAAAATTATAAAAATATATATTTTATAGGTATTGGCGGCATAAGTATGAGCGGGCTTGCCAATATACTTATGCACAATGGATTTAAGGTTTGGGGCAGTGACAGAGACAGGTCGGAGCAAACCCAGAATTTAGAGAAAAACGGAATAAAAGTACTATACGGTCACAGTTTCGACAATATTACAGAGGATATAGACATAGTTGTGCATACTGCTGCAATCTCCCGGGACAATCCTGAGCTTATCAGAGCCAGGGAGCTTAACATTCCGATTATTACCAGAGCCACACTGCTGGGTGCAATTATGGATAATTACGATGAAAGCATTGCAGTTTCCGGTACCCATGGAAAAACTACCACTACTTCCATGATTTCTCAAATACTCCTTAAGTATACAGATCCCACTGTTACAATAGGAGGAGTGCTTCCCTCCATAAACAGCAATGTATATGTGGGAAATTCAGATATATTTGTTGCGGAAGCCTGTGAATATACCAATAGTTTTCACTCCTTTTTCCCGAAATATAATATCATGCTTAATATTGAAGAGGATCATCCGGATTTTTTTAAAGATTTGCAGTCTATTAGAGACAGCTTTTCAATATTTGCCAAAAACACTAAGCCGGGAGGCACCATATTTATTCACTCCTCAATTGAAAATCCGAAAGAGATTGTGTCAGTTCCAGATGTATCGGTATTTACCTTTGGCTTAAATAAAGGGGATCTAACCGCCTCATGTATTGAAAGCAAAAACGGCAAAAGCCTTTTTGTCCCGGTATTGCATGGTAAACCCTTGGACCCCATAGAGCTTAACGTTCCCGGGCCTGTCAACATCGAAAATGCCCTTGCCGCCATTGCCCTATGTCTTGAACTTAATGTTCCCTATTCCATAATACAGGAGGGACTTTTGGCATTTAGGGGTACCCATAGACGCTTTGAATACAATGGCAGCCTGAATAATGCTCAAATTTATAATGATTATGCTCACCATCCCACAGAGATTGCTGCCTGTATCATGGCAGCCAGAGAATATTTTCCAAAAAGACTTTGGGTTTTATTCCAGCCCCATACCTATTCCAGGACAAAGGCGCTATTTGATGATTTCGTAAATTCTCTTGCTATGGCTGACAAAGTTATTTTAGCAGATATATATGCAGCCAGAGAATCAGATAATCAGGGAGTAAGCTCAGAAGAACTGGTGAAAGCCTTGGAAAATAAGGGTGTTTGTGCAAAGTATATAGATAGCAACGAAAAAATTGTACAATTTTTTAAAGATAATCTCGTCAACGATGATATGTTGATAATCATGGGCGCCGGAAATATTTATTTGCTTGCTAATGAGCTTGTGGAAAATTAGTTTTCAACATTATAAACAAATGAAGTGGAAAATAATCAAACCTTAATGTGGATGATGAATCACCTGCAAACACTGGGAAAGAATGAAATTTTCCACCTTATCAACTGGAGAATCCTGTGGAAAAAAAGTCCTTTTAGGAGAGTTTTGGCTGTGCTATAATTCCCCTCGAAGAGAGGTAGTGTATGTCAGAAATAGCGTTACATCCCACAAGTGCCAACTTGGTCACTTGTGTGCCGGATTATTTTATTGACCGCTTTATGGCGGAAGCTAATGGGGAGTATGTAAAAATATATCTCTATTTATTAAGGAGCCTTGGCAGGAATACAGACGGCTTTTCCATTTCGAAGATTTCTGAAGCTTTGGACCATACCCAAAAGGATGTTCGCAAAGCTTTGCATTATTGGGAAAAGCAGGGGCTTTTAGAGCTTAATTATGATGATTGCCATGAGCTTAGGGATGTTTATTTGCGTCATCCTGAAGATAATGCAAGTCTTAAGTCTCCCGCTGAAATACCGGCTATGCCCGTTGCTGATTTTATAAACAGCAGCCCTGTCACTGAGGATGAAGAGCTTAAGGATTTGTTATATGTGGCGGAGAAGCTCTTTGGGCACCCGCTTACAGGGGATACTGTAGACAAAATAATATTTTGGCATGATAAATTGGGTCTTAATTGGAATTTAGTGGAGTACATTATAGAATACTCTGTGGATAAGGGGGCACCCCATATTAATTATATGGATAAAATTGCCCTAAGCTATGCCAATGAAGGAATTACAACTGTAGACGAAGCAAAAACCCATGGTAATGCCTATCTGTCTACTTCCTTTGCCATCAAAAGTGCCTTTGGTATCTCTGGCAGGAATTTAGGTACTCCGGAGCTTGAATATGTGCGAACATGGACTGTTGATATGGGGTTTTCCAATGAATTGATTTCCGAAGCATGCAAAAGAACTCTTTTAGCTGTGCATGAACCTAACTTTAAGTACGCTGATTCCATACTTTCCAGTTGGCATAAAACAGGAGTCAGTTCCATTTCCGATTTGGAAGCCCTGGACTCTGCTTACAAAATCAGCAAAACCAATGCCAATAAAATAAGCAACAGAGCGTACAGCAACAAAAAAAATTATAACTATCCAGACAGCTCCCATATAGACTTTGAGGAGTTGGAAAGAAAGCTGTTTAAATTCTAAAACCGGAGAAAAATATGCCCCTAGAACTTACAAATTCCCAATATGATGGTATAATGAATCTGTATCAGGAAGCTAGATTCAATGCAGACGCTATACTTAGGGAAAACAGAAGGCTGGCATATAATGATATTCCCAAGCTTAAGTCCCTTGATAAAGAGTCTGTAACATTTTTAAAAACCCATGAGGCTTCTGATATTGAAGCTTTTTTGTCTGACTTAAGCAGAAAACGCAGGAAGCTTTTGGCACAAAACGGTTATCCTGAGGATTTTCTTGATAGAAAATATCGTTGTACGAACTGCAGGGATACCGGTTTTATTGAGGATACCGGTGAGTATTGTCACTGCTTTAGAGAATTGGCTGTAAAGCAGATTTATGGTGAGAAAAGCTGGCTAAATTTGTTTAAAAAAGAAAACTTTGATACCTTTGATCTTTCCCTGTATGAAAGTGATGAGGATAAGAAGGCAGCTATAGCCTCTGTAAAGGTTGCCAAAGAATTTGTTGCTTCCACGCTGGATTCGGATAATGCCAGCATTAAAAATTTATTGATTGCCGGTACAACGGGTGTAGGCAAAACATTTTTATGTAATTGCATAGCCAAGGAACTTATAGAAAACAATAAATTTGTAGTTTATTTAACCGCTCAGGAATTGTTTGAAGCCTTTGATAAACGGCAATTCCACAGAAAGCCTTATCAGGATACCATTGGGGAAAACGGCTTTAATTTTAACAGTATATATACATGCGATTTACTAATAATTGATGATTTGGGCAGTGAATTTTCCAATAAAGCTATTATCCCAATGTTTTTGGAGCTTATAAATAAAAGATTAAACAATTTACCAACCCTGATTTCAACTAATCTGGGTATTGATGAAATTAATGAAATTTATTCCCTGCGGGTAACTTCAAGGCTTACTGGAAATTATGAATTTATCAAAATAAGAGGTAGGGATATTCGCATGACAAAATCCATGCATAGCAAACATTAAATTATAGGAGGAAATTATGCCAAACGATGAGTTGTTATTAACCAAAAATCCCTTTGCACCGTTGGGACTTATTTCATTAAACAGCTTTTTAGACAGGGCTAAAAAAGTGGATGAATACCTGGTAGGGTGGCGTTCCACCAGGAAAATCGACAATATTAACGACTCCAGAGGTTATCATAGCGGTTCCTATTTAATAGATGTTTCTACTCCCCGTTTTGGCACCGGCGAGGGGAAGGGAATTGTAAATCAATCTGTCAGAGGTCTTGATATATACATATTTGTAGATGTTATGAACTACAGCATGACCTATAAAATGTTCGGACAGCAAAACAGAATGTCACCGGACGACCATTACTCGGATTTAAAGCGTGTAATAGCCGCCTGCGGTTCCAAGCCCAAGAGAATTACCGTATTCCTGCCTTTCCTCTATGAAAGCAGGCAGCACAGACGGAAATCAAGAGAATCTCTGGACTGTGCATTGGCACTCCATGAGCTAATTAATATGGGGGTGAACAATATTGTAACCTTTGACGCTCACGATCCCAGAGTGGTAAACTCTGTTCCGCTAAACAGCTTTGAAACCATAACCCCCACCTATCAATTCCTTAAGGGAATCACAAGGGCTGTAAGTGATCTTAAATTTGACAATGACAACCTTATGATTATAAGTCCTGATGAGGGTGCCACTGACAGAGCTGTGTATATGGCTTCTGTACTGGGAGTGGAAATGGGTATGTTCTACAAAAGAAGAGATTACAGCAAAATTGTTGACGGCAGAAATCCCATACTTGCCCATGAATTCCTTGGCTCCAGCGTGGAGGGAAAGGATGTATTTATTATAGATGATATGATTTCCTCCGGAGAGTCTATGATTGACGTGGCGCGGGAGCTTAAAAGCCGGAAAGCAAAGAGAGTATTTGCCCTTTGTACCTTTGGATTGTTTACAGGGGGTATGGAAATATTTGACAAGGCTGTATCCGAAGGCGTTTTGGATAAAATCGTATCAACGGATTTAATATACCAAAGCCCTGAAACCCTTAGCCGTGACTACTATATTTGCTGTCCTATGAGTAAATATATAGCCTATATTATAGATACGTTGAATCACGACACCACTATAGACAGTCTTGTTGACCCTTATGACAGAATCAACAAGCTGCTGAAAAAATATAGCAGTTAATCTATATAAACCGAAAATTTTCTGCCTCTGTTATTAAAGAATTCAGAGGCCTGTGAGATTGGCAGAGTCTCTGTTGTCTTAGACTCCGTAAAATACAGGACTATATTTCTTTCATCATAGCCTAAAATAACAGCCTCTCCCGTCTCTCCCCTGTTAACGTATACCGGATTCCCCCGAAATACATAGGAAAGCAATTCTTCAAGCCTGCAGCCATTAAGATTAAGCTTTGTTTTCTTCGCTATGGAAATCGAAGCAGGATCCATAGATTTTTTCGAATTTCCCCTTCCATACTGCCAAATGTAGTTCCCCCTGCTGTCTACACAATAACCCATATTGTTATATGCCTTTTGTATAACTCCGGCAGGGTTTGCGCCGGAAACAATTATATCAAGTCCCCTAAAGCCATAAAAATAATTTTTCTCAGAGGCGGGTATGGTTACTTTAGCATCCTGATAGGAAATATTCATACTATCAAAATGCTTTATTGTAACAGAGGGCTTTTCAAGGGTATCATTATCCGCAAATTTTACCTTTGCAAACTCCTTATTCTCCTCTATTTCATAAGTTAAACTTGCCATAGACTCTGTATTGCCTCTGGTGTTCTTAATACTATCCCTGTCTCTTTCCACAAAGATATCACCACTTTTGACAGATAAATTAAAGCTTATGCTAAATTCCGCGTCTTTTTCAATTCCGGTTATATAATATCCTGATCTTTCATAGATTTTCAGGTTCTCTGAATCCACATCAGATACATCCTTAATAACTAATTTAATCATAGGGAAAATATTATTTGATATATTTTCCTCGTTCCACTCCTCCTCCTTAATAATCCCGTAAACTAAGTCTTCCCCCATAAAATCCACTACCCTCAAATGGTCGCTTCCCTGCGCCAATATTTCGTAGCTGTCCTCTGAAAATAAATCAGTCACCGTAATGACTGTTCCATCCTCATTAGAGTATGCCATATATCTTCTTTCCTTTGACATGGCTACCGGTGAGTTATTTTCATTGGATAAAACAGGCTGGGTATCTCCTGAGTAAAGATTACTCTTGGTTAGATGCTCTTCTATACAAACATACAGATTATTAGATGGCGCCAGAAACAGCTTGTTATCAAATCCTGCCCTTAGGGTCTGATAGGAGTGATCTGTAATTAAAAATACCTGCTCCTTGGAAGTATCCTCAATAGGGTTATAGTGATATAATCCCACACCGCAATAGCCCTCATGCTCTCCTGCATGCATATATCCATATACCATATAATACAGATTGCCGTTTTCATCAATATTCATAATATCTATATCATATTCCCTGTTTAATGCCTGAATATTGCTGCTGTCAAAGGTATTTAGTGAAAATACCTTAATAAGACTCCCTGTAATGGAATTATACAAAAACAGCTCCCCATTCCACACAAAGGAAATATTGCTTCCGGTTCTATTGGGCACAAACTCCAGCTCTTCACCATTTTGCCCCAGCACCATAGAGTCCTCATTTAGCAGAGGTGCGGTATCATTAAAAATTTGGGTCATAGTACGCTCAAAGTCCAGAAGATATATTCGCTGTTCTCCCTTTCTCATTCGGTAATACTCCCTGACTAAATAGGTTCCTGCACTATCCCCCGTTCCCGTTACAATAAAATCCAATTCCAAAGCAGTATAGTTGCTGTCAATTTCCGCAAATTTAGGATAGGACTCTGAATATTCGCTGATATCAAAGCCCTCCCACCCTACTTTACTCAGCGACGAATTAATATTAACCTTAGACAGACCATGATCCTCCGTTCCGGGCTTTGGTTCCATATATGTGGCAAGCTCTGAATAATTATCAGATAATGCCGTATTCATGAAATATCTGGCAAAATCCAGACATTCCTTTTGCCTCCCGTCCTCAACATATTTAATTCTTGCATAATAATATAAATCCTCATTATTTACATTTACCACCAAAGTCAACATATACTCTCTTCCCTCATCAATAAGATTAGAAAAAGAAAGAGGCACGCTCGTCATGTCATTGTATGCATGTATATCTGTAATCTTATCCTTTGCTATTTGCTTTTCTTCGTCTATGGTGGAAATTATATAGGATAAGGAGTCAATTTGATTGCCGCAGGAATCAATATTGCAGACAATACTCCTGTCCTTATCCAAGGGTATTAATCCATTCCTTAGCCTGCCTATATCCATGGGAAGTCTGTATCCGAAAAACTCTCCGTACTCCTCCTCCTGAGATATTATTTTCACCCTGGGAAGAGAGGATGCCTTAATGGTTTCCTTCACAAAGTTTTCCTGCTCCAGGTTAAATATCACTATACTTATCAAAAGGCTTGCAGCAAAAACTATACTAAGAAGCGCTATTCTATTCTTAGTCTCTTTGCTAAGCCTTTTCTTCCTTTTTGAAATTTTCATTTATGCCTTTCTTGATAAACAAATATTCAAGTGCTATAATCCTTTTCATGTTAACATTTTTAAAAAAGATTTTCCATATTATAATAAATGCTGTTAAAAAAGGTCTGGGTATTGCTGTAAGGTTAATTGTATCTCTTCCAATAGTGGTATTCTTTGTTAATATATATAAGAAAACCCTTGGTTCTGAAAAATTCAGGCAAATATACTTTAAGCTTGAAGAATTAAGCCCCGTATTGCATGTCCCTTTGGCTCTTTCTATTTGTTTTTTGATGGAATGGCTCTCAAGGCACTCCTTTTTAGAGGCAGTTTCATTTGTAGATAACCATACAAAAGCATATTTATATAACAGCTATGTAATATATGTCGTGCTTCTTTTGGCATTTATCTCCCGCAGGCGAAATTTTACAAGAATTATAGTAATTTCCCTATTTTTAATTCTGGGAATAATCAATTGCCTTATCCTCTTTAACAGGGTTTCTCCCTTTGGATTTACGGATTTATCTATGATAGGCGATTTGTTTACAATGCAAAATACCCAGTATTTTAATCCCTTCGAGGCATTTCTTGCCCTCCTGATTATAGGAATCTTTGCAGTCATAATGGCGGTTTATTTTATAAAGGGTATAAAATATGAAAACAGACTTAAATTCCCCTTTAGGCTTGCCATTATAATATTTGGTTTTATATCAGTGCCCATTACAACAAATCTGCTGCAAAGAAACGGCACTCTGGCAGCCTATTTCGGCAATCTTTCTCAGGGATATCTTGATTACGGGTATCTCTATGGCTTTAATATGTCATTGTTTTCCCGAGGTGTCCGAAAGCCTATTATATACTCAAAGGAGATTGTTGAGGCTACAATCAACCTCACTGATATGGGTGAATCCGGCACTAATGGTATAGAGGGTCCCAATGTTATTGTGGTACTGTTAGAGTCCTATTATGACGTTGATGAAACAAAATTCATAGAAACTAACCCTGACCCGATTCCTTATTTTCACTATCTTTCTCAGGAATTTTCCTCAGGATATCTTACCGTCCCTGTCGTGGGTGCAGGCACCTGTAATACGGAGTTTGAAATGATGACGGGCATGTGCTGCCAATTTTTTGGTCCCGGTGAGTATCCGCAAAAAACTATTTTAAAGGACGTGGAATCCTGTGAAAGCATTGCCCATACCATGAAAAGCATTGGCTATAAAACGCACGTAGTACACAACAACGGCGGCAATTTCTACAGCAGAAAAAATGCCTTTTCCAAAATGGGCTTTGACAGTTTTACCTCAAAGGAAATGCTGGATATAACAGATTGGAATCCTATAAACACCTGGCCTAAAGATGATATACTAATTCCCGCCACAAAGGATGCTCTGGACTCCACCCCCGAAAGGGATTTTATATATACAATAGCCGTCCAAACTCATGGAGAATATCCCTCCACCCCGGTATTTGAAAATCCTGAGATCAAGGTAAAATGCCACGGAAAAACAGAAGAAGAGCATTATCGTTGGGAATATTTCATTAATATGCTTAAAGATGAGGACAGATTCCTTATTGACTATGTAAAAATGTTGGATAACCGTGATGAACCAACTCTTGTTATATTCTTCGGCGATCATTTGCCCACAATGGGACTTACCAATGAGGATCAGGTAAATGGCGATATATTCCATACTAATTACGCCACATGGAATAATTTTGGCATGGAGAAAAAGGACGCCGACTTAACCTCCTACCAACTGGTAAGCGAATATCTGGACAGACTGGGGATTCATGGCGGAAGCGTGGTAAATTATAATCAGTATATGACAAGGAAAGGAATATCCCCCTCTTCCACTCTTTATTTAAACGGAATACACACTCTGCAATATGACCAGCTCTATGGGAAGAGATATTCCCATGCAATGCTTAAAGAGTTCTCCGCCTCAGATATTGAAATGGGCATTAAGGATATCAAAATAGACTGTATGTATGCTTTTAATAATCAGCTCCATATTTACGGTGAAAACTTCACCCCATGGAGTGTTGTACACGTTGGAGACTCTGCCTTGGCAACCACCTACAGAAGTGGTGAACTCCTAACAGTAAAGCTGTCGGACTTAGAGGATCAGGATTTAATTCGAGTGTGCCAAATGGGTTCCGGAAATACTATATTCAGGGAATCCAATGAGGTTACTTATATAGAGAACATACCATAATGTTAGGAATGGTTGATAAATCCTGTCACTGCTGCAGCGGATAGATTTCGGAATAGATAAAAAGCTCTTATCTTAGGGGAAAGGATACATAATATGAACTTAGCAACTGCTGTCATTATTGTAATTATAATATTGGTAATCTGCGGCTGTATATACTCTACGTACAAACGATTTACCGGTAAAAGCAGCTGCTGTGGCGGGGGAGGAATATCCTGCTGCTCAAGTAAAAGACATAAAAAACCATATCAGCCTATGCATGAAATTACTGTTCATATAGAGGGTATGCATTGTAAACACTGTCAAAACAGTGTAGACTCCGCACTGAATTCTATTGAGGGAGTTTATGCCAGAGTAAATCTCAAACGCGGTATAGCTGAAATATCCTGTAAGAATGAAATATCAGACAATGAAATAATTGGCGCTATAGAATCTCTGGGATTTAAAGTTACGGATATTAAAAAATAGGCTCAAACTGAGCCTATTTTATAGATAATATATCATGAATCCAGATCGGAATTATCCTTTACAATAACGTATTCAAGTTTTCTTGTTTTAGAATAAACTATCATCGCTACCCCGGACAGCAGTATTCCAAAGATTGCAAACCAACGTGGGTCTAAATCTCCATCAGCGGTTTTAGGTGTTGCGTCCTTTCCGTTGGCTGTTGTTTTAGCACTTCCGCCGCCATTTACCACATTATTGTTGTTAATAGTCGTATTGTTGATCGTTGAACCGGTCGGTGCCGTTGTGCCTCCGTTACCTCCAGCACCCGTCCCCGGCGTTGTTCCGGGAACAGTACTTTGTCCAATGGGAATAAAAAGCACACCCTCACTTTCTGTGCCCTGTAATGTAGACCAAAGCTCCGCAGCCGAATCAGACTCTCCGTATATCGTTTTAAGGGCTGGCCAATTAGCCTGCTTTCCAATACTGGTTGTTGTTCCTGGTATTGTTATCTCCTTGATTACACAGCCGCTAAAGGCATTATCCGCTATAGTAGTAACGCTGGCAGGAACGGTAAACTTATCTATAAGCTGATTTGCAGAAAAGGCTCCTGCTCCAATCTCCTTGCAGGAGGAAAGTATACTTGAGGGTTCAAGACTTGATATGCTGGGCGAAACCCTGACAAGTCTGGTTCCTGTAGAGTCGTATAGATTGCCGTTGGATGCAATATAATTGGGATTGCCGGCGGCAACTGTATAATTAAATGAATAGCAGCCCTTAAATGCCAGAGGATCTACAGTGGCATTAGCAGGTATCTCACAGCTGGTAAGGGAACCACAGTTTAAAAAGGCATTTGCAGCAATATTTCCTACGCTGGCAGGCAGACTTACAGAAGAAAGGCTGGTACAATTTTCAAAACACCTGGCGGGAATATCTGCAACAAATGTCCCTGAAATACCGACATTTGTTAATCCTTCACAGCCGCTAAATGCACCCTCACCGATGGAAGCAATACCGGGAGGAATAGCTATAGAGGTTATTGCAACCTGTCCTGCAAAGGCATTCGGTGCAATTGCAACTACAGTGGGAGGAACATCGGAACAGGTAAGATCTCCGCCGGCACCGCTATAAGCTATAATTGTATCCTTGTCGTCATTTATCACTATACCCTCAAGGGTGGTAGTTTCAGCCTTTACACTCTGGCTTATAATAACCCAAACGCTAAGGAGCAGTGAAAACGCCACCAGCACCCAGCCTATCTTGGTACCTCTTTTCATTTTAAGAGCATTTTTTATCAAAACTAATCTCCTCAATACAGATACTGTATATAGAAAAATAGACACTATATCTTGTGTATTATACCCCTATATTTTGCGCTTTGCAACTAAAAATAATCGTCCGTCCTGGGTATAATTATTGCAGGTGGAAAGAGTCAGTACCTCATCTCCATATTCCAAATCCACATCTACGGAAAATACCGAAAGGGCATTGACATTCTCTACAAATGCCTCCCATTCCTTTTTGTTGGCGGCGTCTATGAAATTATAGTATCTGAAGCTGGAATCCTTGGAATCCTGCACCTTTGACAGACATACCGCCACAATCTCATATTCCCTTTCTTCATATAACGTATCGAACTTCACCTGTTTATGGTCAAAGTAATAGGATTCATCTAAATAATTCTTTAAATCTCCAAACATTTTTCCGCTGTTCATATTGTGTCCGTAAATAATTGTATTTTCCGTAGGATTAACTATATCGGAACGATAGTCTATGAATAAAGAGCCATTTGTATCGTCCTTCTGATCAAAGGAGCGTCTTAAATAATAGCTGTTGTCACTATCTCCTGACCTTTGAAGTACGGGATAGTCCACGTTAGTATCCTTAATATAAAGCCATCCCTTTAAATCCCCATTTTGCGCTAAAAGATCCTTGTATTCCGGCAGAACGGTAAGCTCCTCCTGATTAACAGGCTTCACTCCTTTGGAATTTGTATTTTCTGCACCGGAAAGCATGGCTGTACGCCGCTCTATGGCAGCCTTTTGAAGAATTTTGGCATTTTGTGCCGCAATCTTTGCCCTCTCCTGACTATCCACCTTGGCAGCTCTGGTAGCCTTTGCCATAGATTCCAGAGAGCGGGTATTGATAATTTCTCTAAACTGACTAAGTCCGAATACCAATGCCGCCACTATTGCCAGAGCAACTATCGCAATACCTATTCTTCTTTGCTTTTTAACTTTCTTTTCCGCATTATCAATGGTTTTTTTTGTATCAATAAGATTGACGGATTTGTCCGCTAAAATATCCGTTACATGCTCGGTAAATTCTGCTCCGATTGGGCTTGAAAAAACAATCTTACCATCGCGAATCATATTATAAAGCTTAATGGCAACCTCAGGATTAGACAGATCAAGATTTCTTTTAATTATCTCAATCACCTTCATATCATGCTGAGCGTCCCAGTATTCATTTACATTATCAAATGTGTGTCCACCAAGAACATAATGTTTTGCCTGCATTACATCTCCTGAAAATCTGCCACAATATCTATAGAATTTTATCACAGGAAATATATCCGTGTAAATATTGAAAAAGACCATAGAATACCAAAGACGAAAAAATCCGCCTCTTCGGTACTATGATCTTAATTTGTTCAGAATGCAAAGCTCATTGATACGAGACTATGTCCCCAGCCTTGCTCAGTCACAACCCCACTTCATGAGCCTGTGACAATAAATTTACGAGCTTTCCTATTTAACGACCACCTGAACGGTCTGGGAATATGTGCCGTATATATAGTTGCCTGATGATACAACAAATGGTCGAACTTTATAGTAATAGGTTCCCGGTCTTAGACCCGTAACTGCCACGTCAGTAAAACTGGTAGCATTGGTAGGTAAAGTACCGCAGTGACTAAAGTTTACATTATCCCCTGATCTATATACTTTAAATTTACTGCCTGATGCTGAGGCTGTCCAGTTAATAACGGCAGTTGACGGCTTCGGTGAAGAGCCTGTTATCCCTGTTACTGTTGCGGGTGTGCCGTTTCCTGCTCCGTTGTTCGGAGGAGTAGGAGTCGGCGCAACCGAGCCTCCTCCCGGCAGAGTAAGGCTGGTCACCCCTGCCGTTCCAACTCCGGAACCAAACAGTGGAGTTACATAGAATGTATATCTCTGACCTTGGTTTAGTCCTGTTACAACTGCTGACCTGGCTGTAGCTCCCGCAGAAATTGAACCATTGCTTCCTCCGGTATATCTAATGGTATATCCTGTTATTCCTGAAGCATTGGTACTCCAGCTGAGCCTTACAGAGGTATTGCTTACGGGCACTGCACTAAGTCCCATTATTGTCTGTGAAGCTGCTATACTAAATGGAAGCAGTCGATTTCCAACATAATCTCCCTTTCCTGTAACCTTTGCAATTCCCGTTCCCGGAGCATTATTTTTGCTATAGGTAACTGTAAAGTCCTTATTAAGCTCTAAATGCCTATTGGATTTATTGTCTGTAACATATACAGTAGGCTCATAAACTGTACCTGCTGCATACTGGTATGTTCCCGGGGCAAGGTAAGCGCTGATGGAACTATGGCTCATACCCTTAATAATCCTGTAGGTTGCGGTTAAGGTTCTGCTTCCGCCGCTGCCGCTTACAGGAATTTCCATTGTTACAGTACCCGGCTCTATACAATCATCTCCCGCTGTGCTCTTATATACAATTCCCGATGTATTCACAGTTTGAGCTGTGCCATTATGTGTAACGCTCGTCGGAATCTGATGTATGCTGTTTTCTGAATATGCTACGGTTGCCTTGATTCCGCTTATTTCATATCCCGTCGGGTTGGCAGGGTCTGTGCCGCCGCTTCCACCGCCATTATTCCATGGGTCATCCGGACTTCCCGGCACAATATTCGGATTGATTTTGTAGGTAATGCTTCCGGTTCCTTTATAAAAGTCAGAGGCAGCTTCAAGTGTAACTTCAGCACTTTCAGCAGTTGCCCAATTGCCTGTATTTGGCGTAGCATTTATAAGTCTGTAATCTTCTCCAAGCTTAAGCTCCGTACCGTCATGGAACACAACCTTAAGCTTTGGCAGTACCTCTGAGCCTGTTCTTGCATAACCGTTTGCAGAAAACAGATCTGTTATTGTAGCATCGGAAAGATTTCCCACTACCTTAAACTCCGCAGAAGCCGCACCTGAATAGTTGCCCTGCATATTCGCTGTAACTGTTGCCGTTCCTGGCTTAGTATTATTGGTATAGGTAACAGGCAGTGCATAATCGGTTCCACCTATCAAGAGGTCACTTCCGTGATAAACCTTTATGGGGGGTGTCACCTGATTACCATAATCATAGTCATAGCTGTCCTCACCTAAAAGGAATTCAACTCTATAATTCTCACTTCCTGATTTCGGCAGAATATTAAAGGTATAGCTGGGAGCTGTGGTACTGGTATAATTACCTGAGGGCTTAACTGTAACTCTGCCCTGTCCGCCTGCCAGTATATTCGGTCCATATTCCAAAGTATAGTCCCTGTTCTCCTCCAACATGGAGCCGTCACTTAAAAGCCTTACAGATACATCAGGTTTAATCTGTGAGCCTGTATATACAGCATAATAGCCGCTGCTGTTCCTCGGTAAATCAAGTTTTACGTGCAAGTCACTTGAGCGTATTGATTTAGGCTTAATCTCATAGGTCTTTTGGGCTGTTCCATAATAGCCTGTGCCCGTTCCCACTATGGAAACTTCCTTGCTCCCTGAATTTGTAGTATCCTCAGAATAGTTGATTGTATAATCAACACCCTCTCTCAGTGTTGTCCCGTTTGTGGCAATTACGGGACTGACTGCAGGCTTTTGGCTTTGCCCGTTATAGGTAAAGCTTGTGGGGCTAATGCTGAAGTTTGCGTCACTGATATCAGTACCAATCTTAAATCCTCTTACCACTGTACCTATATAGTTTCCCGTACCGCTTATAATCAGCTTTGCGTCTGCTGTAGCAATGGTATTGTTGGAATAGCTTACTGTGTAGTCCGTATTTTTGGTAAGACTCTTTTGAATTACCCCGGAATTACCCCACTTATTATCTAATACACTGATACCGGAAATAGTAACACCCGCCGGGTTATAGTCCTGCTTTGGAATATTTTGAGGGTTAACCGTAAAGGCATTTGCCTCCTCGGTAATATTTTTCGGTTTAATTGTAAATGTAGTTGTAAGTGTTCCTGTAAGGTTTATATTGCTGGGTGCAGATACGGTTATAGGGTACTCTCCTGCATTAATCAGGCTCACTCCTCCATAGTTAATATTGCACTCTGATGTGATATTAACAAGGTTTCCGTCTGCGTCAGGTATAGTTACCTCCATTTGAGGGGTAATTGTCTCACCTGTATAGGTTTCCTCATTTTTCCTTAGTGTAACTCGTCCGCTGCTAAGGTTTAGAGGTTTGATCGTAAATGTGGCTGTAGTGGAGCCGGTATAGTTTCTCAGCCCATTAAATGTAAGTGTATGGTTTCCTGCAACAGTCTGCGTTGCCGGTGTAAACTGATAATTGCTGGCAGGAAGTATCGCTCCTGTATCCTTATCCGCAATAGTAAATACAGGGGTTATAGGTGCACCTGTATAGGTTGCCTCGGTAACATTGATATTTACGCGGTTCATATTCTTAGGGTCAATTGTAAAGGTGGTTCCTCCCGTTCCTTCGAAATTCCCCTTGCCCTGTACTGTTACTGTAGCAGTACCTGCATTAGTGTTGTCGCTGTAGGTTACGGTGTAATCCTTGGGAGTCAGGGTATGAACCGTTCCTCCAATAGTTCTATAGGTAACAGTACCTACAGGCGGCTCAAGAGGACTTCCCGTATAGGTTTGGTTTGAAATACTGCTTACACTTATTACGCCACCGCTATGCCCTGTTATGGAATAAGAGGTACTCTTTGAATTTGCGCTTCTTCCCTCTACTGCAGAAACTATAACAGTAACAAGCCCTGCGTCAACACAGGCTGAATCGTCTGAGCTGTTTTTATAGATTATCTTATAATCCGAATCCGCTGTAAGTGTCTGTCCATTTATTTTTACAACTGCAGGCGGCTTAATAGAACTGCCGTTATAGGGGTAGCTTTGTTCTATTCCGGATATAGTTGCCTGACTTAAATCATACCAAATATTATACGGAAGATTTAAACTGCTTCCTGCAAATTTCCCCTTACCTGTAATATTTATTGATCCGGCTCCTGCTGTGGAGCTGTTTAAGTATCCGTCAATAGTATAATCTGTGTTTTCATATAATGGCGCACCATTATATTGTAAAGTGGGTTTAGGCTCCTGAGAATGTACACCGTCAAAGGGATAATAGCCGGGCTGACCTGCCCATACAGCCTCTGAAATATCTCCGTATACGGAAATCCCAGATATAGTTTTGCTACCCTTATAATAAGGTGCAATACCCTTTACAGTTACGGATCCTGTGTTTAGCCCCGGTGTGGAAAGGTTTTGCTGAATAACGCTATAATGAACATCCTTATTTAATGGAGTGCCGGTATTATCATTAGTTACAGTAAGGGTAGCGGGGAAAGTATCTCCGCTGCCGTCATTGGCAGTTAGAACGCCGTTTTTCAGCTTATAACCAGACGGATTCACTCCATTGACTTTAAAGGCACTGTCGCCAATATCGGCAACTATGTTGAATTTAGCTTCAACTTGATTGGCTTCAAAATCTCCCATACCAGTAACTGTAGCTGTAGCTTGTCCGGGATTAGTGTTATCTGAATAGCTTACAGAATAATCAGTACCTAAATTCAAAAGCTTTCCTGCTCTTTTAACTATCAAAACAGGCTTCTTTTCTGTGTTATCATATGTTTGATTTGGTATCGCCTCAATCGTTACATTTGAGGATGAAAAGCTTCCCTTTTTAATGGTAAAGTTAGCTGTCTTATTATTTTTGTATATTCCCTTTCCTGTAATTTCCACTTGTGCGGTATTAGTTCCTGCCGCAGTATTATTAGTATATCTTACAACTTCATAATCTATGCCCTTTACCATAGGCTGACTGCCGCATTTAACTGTAAATCCCGGCTCTATAGGTGCTCCGGTATATTCCTGCTCCGGAATCGGGTTGATTACCACTCTGGGATCCGTGGCTATATCAATCTTTTTAGCGGTATAGTCTATTGACCTTGTTCCGCTGAAATTGGCGCTGTCAGCTTTTGCAAACAGCTTCAAATGCCCTACCTTTTCATCTGTAAGATCCAGCTTGGCAGGGGTACCATCTGCATTTTTAAGCTCAAATTCCGATGTCACATCCAAGGGCGCAGAATTAATCTTCGCACCGCCTCCTGTAAAGTTGTCATTAGGGTGGTAAAGAATCTTAAAGCTTGGATTATCAACAACAGAACCTGTCACATCAAAGTCATAATTAAGATTGCCTAAAATATTTTCCTTTTCTTTACCATTTAATGTAATGATAAAATCCCCGGGGAAAGAATCATTATCTGAAATTGTCCTCTTTGTTATATTATAGGAGCGCTCCATCTCCCCATAATACCCTGCGTCCTTTGCCTCTAATGTTAGATTTATCTTAGAACCGCCTGAATATGTATCTGCAGGGTCATAGGTAATTTTGAACCTGCTGGTCACATCCGACGGATTACTGGAGTTATCCACAATTTTAATAACGGGCTTGGCATTTCCAATATACTCTATCGTTTTCTCTGCCGTCCATTCCTCAAACTGCCCGGTTCCGCTATTTGACGTATGCTGATTCATCCAATAAACCTTACATACGGAAACGGGATTCCCTATTATGAAATCAAAGCCCGAGGAGCCGGTATAATTTCCCATGCCGGTAACAAGACCCTTGTACTCCCCCGGTATAGAAGCGGAAGCCGAGCCGTAGTTGACTTGAAAGTCAACTCCCTCCGTTCTGATTCTGCTTATGCCGTTAACGGTATCCTTTACATGGACAACAGGGAAACCGGCGGCATTCTTATCCGGTCCCGCCACAATCTGTACTCCCGTGCTGCTTAAGGGGCGGGGATTAATTCCGAACTTAATATTCATAACACCGTCATAGTTACCTATGCCCTTTACAACAGCAACAGCCTCATTAGGTACCGCAACATTGGTATTATTAAGATATGTAACGGTATAGTCCCTGCCTGCCTTAAGGTTTACGGTATCCTCCACAACAGTTATCAGGGGACGAATTGCCATTCCTGTAAATTCGCCTGTATAGGTGCTGTCCAGCGTACCTTCTCCGGATCCTGCGTTATTTCCCGTTCCTGCAATGATATTTCCTATTCTATAGGAAATATTTCCTCCCTGTATTGTTTTAGGAACGATAGAATAATCTGCGGTAATAGTGCCCGTATAATTTCCCGTACCCGTTACGATTACTCTGGCAGCGTCTGTAACGTTTACATTATTTTCATAGCTGACGGAATAATTTCCCTCAGGAACAGGTGTAACTCCATCATAAATATGTGGAGTCGGAGTAGTTGGCGCGCCGGTATAGCTTACTGGAGCTATCGCCTCAATTGTATGACCGCTTTCCAGCGACTTCCTATTAATTATATATCTTTGGTTCGCCGTTCCTGAATAATTTCCCTTGCCCTTGACAACCAGAGTGGCAAAGCCTGCCTTGTCGTTGTCAATATAGCTTACGGTATAATCGGTATCCTTAATCAACGGCTTAGTTGCTCCGCCTGGACCTGTTGGTGCACTTACCTTATAACCGTAGCCTAAGGATATATCAAATTCCGGCAGGACAACGGGCTGCGCCGGATTATAGACTGCGAAGGCTTCATATTCGGAAGTATTGGTTCCCTCTATACTTACATTTGTATTGATTAATTCCAAAGGCGAAATTGCAAAATACGCAGTTATCGTTTGACTTCCGTATTCTGCGCTGAGATTTACGATTACGGTTCCCGCGTCAACTCCCACATTAGTGTTTGCCCCGTATGTCACTGTAAAATCACCTGAGTCCAAAAGAGGCGTGCCGTCAATCTTTACGCTGACATTACCGGGCTTAATAGGGGATCCGGTATAGGTTTGGGAATATCCCGTCTTAAACCCGTTTTCCGGAGTACCCACATAATAATTGTCAATAATTACCTCTGCAGATTCAGCCACGCTGGGCACAATCTGGAAATTTGCCGTCTTTTTCCCTGTGTACAGACCTTTGCCCTGAATTGTTACCGTTCCTGTCCCCACCTCTATATTGTTGGTATACTTAACATCGTAATCTGTGTTGGGGTCTAATGTTGTACCTCCAAGTTTAACTGTAGGCTCAGGAGTAATTCCGTTTCCTGTATAAACCCATACATTTTTATTTAGTGTAATGGTGACTCCACTATTTATGCTTCTTGTGATTTTAAATGTATCAGTAAGACTCCCCTCATATAATGTAGAGGTTGCCACCACCTGATACTCTCCCGGCTCCCCCGGAGCGGGATTATAGTTTACGGTTATTCCTGAAGGGATTCCCGATATGGGGGAATTGGTTGCAGCGTCATAAAATGTCACAAAATCTTTAGGATCTGCAGGTGGTTGACCCGTAGTTCCATAATTAACGGAGCTCTTCTTAGCCTTCATAATATAAACCGAACCTATATTAATGGCTTCACCTGTAACATCATAGGTTCCCGTTACCGTACCGCTCAGATTCTTGGAGCCGGTAAGAGTTACGCTATATCTGTATGTGGGATTCGGACTCCCCGGAATTTTCGAGCTTAATACCGCTGCGGCAGTAAAGTCTCCCGCCGCCATGCTATAGCTTTTTCCACCATAATTAAAGGAGCCGGCAGTAACTGTTGAATTAAGAGTGTTAATCTCAAAGCTTTCACTGCCGGGAGTTCTTCCATTATAAAAGGTTGCCATATCTCCACGGTTTATATCAAAATTAACAGTATTTCTGTACATACTGTATTCGTCTTTTCCTGTAATATTAACAGCCGCCTGTCCTGCATTTACATTTCCCGAGTAGTCGGCACTGTATTTCCCGGTAGGTATGGCGGGTGGAGAGAATACAGGAGTCGGATTCAGCGGATTCCCTGTAAAGGTTTGATTTGAAACAGTGGCTGAAATAACGTTTACCGTCACATTCCCTGATATAACACCGCTTCCTGAGGCAACAATCGTAGACGTTCCCGGACTGTTCGCCGTTATAAGTCCTGTGTCAGAGTTAACCTGCGCAAAGCTATTGTTGGAGGCATAGGTAACCGTTCTGTTGTATGCCGGTGAAAAGCTCGGACTTAACTGATATGTCTGTCCCGGAGCGAGGTATATAACATTGGGCGAAAAGCTTACTGTCGCATCAGGCAGCGAGCCACCGCTTACTGTGGTAGGCTCTATAGTTCTTCCGCTTCCCTGCCATGAGCCGCCTTCAAATATCCATCCGTCTCCGAGAGAATCGTCTGTAAAAAACTCAAGACTTGTGCTCTCCCCTGTGATATTTGCTATAGATACGACAATACCGGCAGTTTCACCTGGCGCCAGCACTGCCTGGGTATTGAGGGTAAAGCTTATGGGCAAAATTCCTTGTGAGACGGTATTAGAGTTTACTACGCCGGTACCCACCTGAGTTGCCGATTCCGGACTTCCGCCTCCCGGACTTATGTATACTGCGGCGCTTCCTGATATAGTGGTATTTGCGGGAGCTGACACATAAAAGCTTCCTCCGGTAATTGAGATTACGTCGGCACCGTCATTCCGATAAATCATTCCGATTTTGCTTCCTGCCTGCAGATATTTGCCGCCGTTGGAAAAGCTTGCCGCCTTAACCTTTAAAGTGTTCCCATCCAACGAAATGCTTGTAAAAAGCATTGCCGCCGCCAACAGGAATGCAAGCCCTCT
Organism: Lachnospiraceae bacterium; assembly: GCA_041776485.1. Classification (GTDB taxonomy): domain Bacteria; phylum Bacillota; class Clostridia; order Lachnospirales; family Lachnospiraceae; genus JBHBQE01. Next base: position 22,782 of record JBHBQE010000005.1, read on the forward strand.
TTTTATATTATTTTTTGTTCCCGTCCTATTTTGATTTTGCATAGTTTCCCTCATACTTTTTTCAATTTGGGCGCAATATTAGTTTTCAGAATATTTATCGGTTATTTATTTATAATTCTTTAGTAAAAATATTATTTTTTTTAAATTTTTTGAATATATTTTTAAATAGCTTCAAATATTCTGCTTCACTATGATGTATAATTTCCACCTGGTAAAGTGTCAAGCACATCAGATAGCAGATCCATATCACATCCGCGCTTCCTGCACCGTTTATAGTCCTTTTTAAATTTAATAGTAGGTTTTAATGTATATTTCATTATTCTCCATCAAGCTTTGCAAACAATTCTTTGGCAGAAGAATAAGATTTAGTTTCTATTTTGCCAAGCGTTATATCTTTAGCTTCCCGGATTGCTTTTGCTAAAGTCATGCCTTAACTTCCATATAGTATTCCAAACAGGCTTTTTTGTTTATTCATTCGCATATTAAAGTTTGTATCTTTTACTTATGTAGCTGATACAATAATCTATCTCCTTTTAATCATATAATATATCCTATGCTTTACATATATTTCTTTTCTATAATAATTCCAAAATAAATCATAATTTTTTTCAAAAAAGATATGCCCGGCTAAGCCGAGCATATCTAAACTTTATTTAATTATTTAATTGCTGACTCTAGAACAGTCCAAACGCCTTAACCAAGAGCACTGCCAGCATTACAGGTGCAACAAAGCGAACCATTACAGTATACAGTCCCTTTCTCTTGAACTCAAGCTTTCCGTTGTTGGTTACTTCATCAACTATAACCTTTTCGCCTACAACCCAGCCAATAAGTATAAAGGTACAAAGAGCTAAAATCGGCATTAACAATGAGTTGGAAACATAATCCATTATATCCAGCACCTGTGCAACCGCACCATTGGGAAGATTATATTCGAAATACAAATCAGTGTATCCAAGACATACTATTACCCCGAGAACCACCGTCCAAATTGTACTGATAACGCTTGCCTTAAATCTATTAATCTTAAACTCATCCATTATACTTGCAACTATAGCTTCCATAATGGAAACGCTTGAAGTAACTGCTGCAAACAGTACCATTATAAAGAATAAAAATCCAATTAACGCACCTATTTTGCCCATTTCCAGGAATACCTTAGGTAATGTAACAAACATAAGTCCGGGTCCTGCACTCATACCTTCTTCTCCAAAGAAAACAATAACTGCAGGGATAATCATAAGACCAGCCAAAAGCGCAACTAATGTATCAAAAAATTCAATATGGTTAACGGACTGAACCAAATTAACGTCTTCCTTAACATAAGAACCATAAGCAATCATAATTCCCATTGCTACAGATATGGAATAAAATAACTGTCCCATTGCGTCAAAAATAACATTGATGAAGTCCTTTATTCCCATTCCCTCTATATTGGGAATCAAATAAACTTTAAGTCCGTCAAGCCCTGTGACGATTCCGCCACCCGCCGTTTTATCCCTAAGAGTCAGTGAAAAAATGCTGATTCCGATAATAAGCATCAATAGTGCGGGCATAATAATTCTGGAGTAACGCTCAATTCCCTTTTCAACGCCTGCAAAAACAACAATAACCGTCATCGCAATAAATATCAGCATCCAAACTATAGGCTCCACATCAGAGGTGATAAATCCGCCAAAATATCCATCCTCTGCAGCTGCAGCACCATGACCGGTTACAAACACTGCAATATATTTAATAATCCAGCCGCCGATAGCACTATAATATGGAAGAATAAGTGCAGGCACTACTGTTGCAATAAGCCCGAGAAACCCCCATTTAGGGTTAATCTTTTTATAGGCTGTAAGCGGCCCCTGCTTCGTATTTCTGCCAATAGCTATTTCTGTAGTGAGGATAGCAAATCCAAAGGTTAATGCAAGTATGATGTAGACTAATATAAATAGTCCACCTCCATTCTTTGCTGCCAGATACGGAAACCTCCAAATGTTTCCCAGACCAACTGCGCTTCCTGACGCTGCCAGAATGAATCCCAGATGTCCGGAAAAGGTACTCCTTTTTTCCTTCATAATAACCTCCTTACTTGCTTACCCATTAAGATGTTTTAATCAGAGATTATGCACTTTTTATTCCCGCTTGTAAAGCAAAATATTATATTTAAACATAAAAATAAATGCTAAAGAATTTTCACCTTAGCATTTATTTTTTGTTTAATCTAACCTTTTAAAATATTGTTTTGTGTATGTTAAACAATATTTATCCAAAGCGGATTATTTTTTATAATTATTTTTAACAGGTGTTGCAGCATAAAGCATATTTACTTCTCTGAGTCGGTGCGACAGGATTTGAACCTGCGACCCCTGCGTCCCGAACGCAGTGCTCTACCAAGCTGAGCCACGCACCGAAATTTCACTTAGGCATTATACACTATTTAGTATCTTATTGTATACACTTTATTCAAATATAAAACCATATATTTGATCTGATGGCATTTGATGAATCAATGGTGACTCCTGCTCCTGAGTCTCTTCCTCATCCGCCGGCACATTTTCCTCTCTTACCGATGGCATCACCGGCTCTTCAGGCAAAGCCTCCACCGGCTCCGGCTGCTCATCCGCATTTTTTACTTTTTCGATATTTAATGCCTTGTATTCCAACTCCTCATGTATACCATTCATATAGCTTTTCCATATTCTTCCCGGCATAGTAGATCCCCAAAGACCTGAGAGAGGCTTTGGATTGTCATAGCCCACCCAAACAGCAGTAGTATAATATGGTGTATATCCTACAAACCAGCCGTCTTTATTTTCATTGGTAGTACCTGTCTTTCCTGCTGCGTCCATACCTTTAAGGCGAAGCCCTGCACCTGTGGCACCTCCGGAGTTCAATACCCCTCTTAATATATCTGTCATTTGCCTTGCTGCCTCCTGCTTATACACAGACTCGCCAATATTTGACGGGCGATATACAGCATTTCCATCAGAATCTGTTATTTTGACGATACAGGTGGGACGTCTGAAAAATCCATCATTTTGCAATGTAGCAAAGCCTCCTGCCATTTCCATTGAGGATACTCCCTTGGTAAATCCGCCCAACGCGGCGGAGGGCACCTCATCTGTGGACTTAATATTGCTAAATTCCATCTTTTTAAGATAATTAAGACCCGCCTTGGGAGTAATATCTTCAAATATTTTCCATGCAACTATATTTTTAGATAATTCCACAGCCCGCCTGAAGGTAATTTCACCGGAATAGCCCCCACCGGAATTTTCCGGTCCGTCGGGAATAGGTGAGTCATCTATTACACTGTTAGGTGAATATCCCATTTCCAATGCGGGAGCATACACAATAAGCGGTTTTATAGCAGAGCCCGGCTGTCTAAAGCTTTGAAAGGCTCTATTTAAAGTATATCCCTCATATTCCTGACTTCTTCCGCCCACTATCGCTGTTACAAACCCCGTTTCATTGTCAATACATACCCCGGCGCCTTGAAGCTCATATATTCCCTCACTGTTAACACTGTCATTATCTGCCAGCTCCGTATCAATTGTCTCCTGTAGCATTTCCTGCATTTCATTATCAAGCGAGGTATATATCCTATACCCATTCTTGTATAAATTTACATTACATGCTTCATAATAGCTGTTGTACTCCTCTAAATATCTTTCTCTTTCAAGTTCTGTATTGAAGCTTGACTTGAAAATAAAGCCCTCCGCACTCATAAGTGCTCTGGTAGCACAGTAGAACGTATAGGTTTCCTGATAATCATGGCGGTCTGCCTCCTGGATATTAAGCTCAATCCTCTCTCGCATTGCTTCATCCCTCTCCGCCTCTGATATAATGCCATCTTCATACATATTTTGCAGGATGAGATTCCTTCTAACCAGAGGACTGGATGGATTCTTTACCGGGTCATACCTGCTGGGAGAATTGGGAATTGCGCATAAATACGCAATTTGTGACAGAGAAAGTTCACTGCAGGGCATATTAAAATATCCCCGAGAAGCTGCCTCTACCCCATAATATCCATTGGCAAAATAAATATTATTAAGGTAATATTCAAGAATTTGATTTTTGGAAAATCGTTTGTCCAGCTCCACGGCAATATATATTTCCTCAACCTTTCTCTGCCAGGTTTTTTCCTGAGACAGGAATATATTTCTTGCCAACTGTTGGGTAATGGTGGAGGCACCCTGAGTAACCTTCCCGTTTCTAACCATGGCATAGCCTGCCCTTAATATGGCTTGAAAATCTACACCCTTATGGTCATAGTATTTCTTATCCTCAATACTGATAATTGCTTCCTTAGCATAAATAGGAATGTCCTTATAATCTAAATAATAAACGTCCTTTTCGCCCTTCAGAGTAGACAGCACCTCTCCGTCTGCAGTATATATTATAGAAGTTTCTGCCGATCTAAAGGTCTTTTCGTTGGCAGAATTAACAAACCGTATTGCCTCATCATGCAGCCTTGAAACCTCAGACGCATAGCCCCCAACATAATAATAGGTGATAGCAGCTATCACCATAAGCATTAGAATAAGTTGGATTCTAATGAAAATTCTAAGTCCTCTATGCTTTTTCTTCTTTGTATCAGAGGACTTATCCATTTAATACATCCTCAAGGGAAATTAAAATAATATTTTTAATAGAACCGGCTACCGTTGTTGTGTTTTCATGGAACCCTGCTTTGGAAAATACCAGATAAAATACATTCTTTTTGTCCTTTACCTGCTTAGTTAAATCAATCAATTCCTTTAAAGTAACGATATCTATTAATTCATCGGTATAATAGCAGCGACCGAATATTATGGCAGGCTCCCCCTGAGTCTGTCCCACAGCCACCAAATCAAAGTCCTCGCTGGTTTGCTTTTCTTCATCATTTTGCCACCAATTGCCAATTTCCTCTATGGTAAATGGCATTTTTCCATTTTCTGCGGCACGATATATATATTCCTTGCATATAGCTGTAAACACCTGATTCATAAACTCATTAAGCTCAGGGTTTACAGACTCCTCCATAATTCCTGCCACATTATTATCTGTATACATGTCCATACGGGGAACTATGAACTTATACCAGAACTTGTCATGATGATTTATAATGGAATAACGAGTTTTTTTCCTGTTTGTTTTTTCTGTAACAGGGTTTTCCTTTGTAACCACTCCGATGGACATAAGGGTATTCATATAGGGAACCACCACATCTTTAGGTTTATTCACAGCGGCAGATATTTGATTGACTCTATTTTTCCCCTCACCCAAAATAGTAAGGATATGATTATAATAGGAAAGCTCTCTTAACTCTCCCTGTATGATTTTTTCCGGCAAATATGTACTTTGAAAATTTTTGAAAAATATATTTTCAACCGCAGACTCTATATTCTCTCCCAGCTCGTTAATATGTACAGGTATTCCCCCGGTAATACCATAGGCTGCCAGCTTATAGTCCATATCCTTGTCGGGGACTGCTTCCATAAATTCATAAAATCCAATGGGCTTAAGTTCAATGCAAAGGGACAGCTTATTTTTCCACAGGGATTTGCTGTCAAAGAATAGCTTAGTTATGGCAAGATAGGAATCACCTATTAAAACCACCTTTATATTCTCTGTATTTTTAACAAATTCAAAAAATAATTTATTAAACTCTCCCTCAGCCTTGGCAAAGGCAGGATAATTATCCATTATTATAAGCAGAGGATTTTCCTCGAGGCTTGCAGTATCCTCTATATATGAAAGAATAACAGAAAGCTGCTCCAGAGAAGATTCTATACCTGAAAGCTTGCCGATAGACACACCTGCGGCTCTGGCAAAAAGCTCTGTTTCTCTGATACCTGTGGTGGTATAGGCATTAAAATAAATATGTTTCGTATCCTTTGAAAATTCCTTTAGAAGCGACGTTTTGCCAATTCCAAGACGTCCATAGATACAGGCTGTATTCCCCTTTTTGCTGTTGTAAAATTCCTTTAGAGCGCTAAGCTCCTTTGTCCGTCCATAATACATATTACCTCCAAGCCAACTAAAACGCAGGTTCAAAGGTAACATGTTTCAACTAAAATTTCAACAACAAAATACAGGGATTAAACTAGTTTAAAGCCCTAAATATAGCCACCCCTCTTGTTCTCACCCAACGTTCTAAGATTATACCGATAAGCACAAAAGCTGCCATGCAAATCAGCAGGTATTCTGCAGCTTCCATGAACCAGGAAAGTATAAAGATGTATAAAGCCCCCAAACCGACGCAAAACAACATTCCCAGAAATGACATAATAAATACCGGTATGCTGGATTTGACGGGTGCGGTTTCGGATACCCAATCAAGACTTGGGCGGATTAAATTAAGGGTCATTCCCAAAACACCTGTAAATCTTGAAAAAACAACAACAATAAGCATTACAGCTCCAGTTTCCTCTAAGGAAAACTCTGTCACAAAGCCTATTGCTGCAGCAGCTATTACGGCAGGAACTGTATTTAACAGGGTATGAGCAGTTTCCTTTGCCCTTAATATATCCAAGGTATCCACAGGTAAAGATTGAAGTATCCAGATGTTTTGCCCCTCCAAGGATATACTGGAGGCGGAAATTGTATTTAATGCTATAGTTGAGCATAATCCAAAGGCTAATACAACCGGCAAAGCTAAAATAAATTTATCTATTCCCGGAAGTCCACTGATTGCAGACAAACTCGTTCTTATATAATCCATTTTTATCACAGCGGCAACTGCCATAATTGGCATAATAAATATTCCAAAGCCTTGATTAAGCATAATAACCGGACTGTTTACAAACCTCTTCAGTTCCTTATATATTAGGGTCAAAAAAAGACCTCTTTCTTTAATTGTCTGCCTTTTATACTCTATTCTCCTCTCCCCTTCATTAGAGGTAGTAAGCTTAAAGAAAGTTTTGCTTAAAACTATAAAAACTATGGCGAAAAATACCCCTACAATAGCAATAAAGGCAATTCCTGAAAGAATATCTCCACAAGCGCCCTTACCCAGCAGATATATAAAATATCCCCAGGTTATAAGCTTCTTCTCTATGGCAATGCTGTTTGCAACAAGTCGATTTACTACCGAGGAAAGCCGGAACATTATATAATAATACAGACCAAAGCCTGCCAGGGAAAATAGTAAAACAAAGAAATTCTTGAATGGTATTTTCCTTGATAAAAGTGCCACAAAAAATCCCAGAATACAGGCTATGCCCACAGTAAGCATACCTATTGCCATAAGCAGTAATAATTGAATAATACTTCCTGTTAATATCTCCACAGGGCTTAAATCCCTGATTATAAAATAGGCTGCTGCCGAGGGAATCCACACAACTGCACAGAAATATAAATTAAGCAGACATATACTTAAAAGTCTTGCGGTGATTATAATTCCTGTAGG
>JBHBQE010000006.1:0-195565 GCA_041776485.1 Lachnospiraceae bacterium
GATGGTGTTCATGATGGTGGTGTTCTTCATGTTTATCCTTGTGGTTATGGCAGCAGTCATGGTCATCGTTGTGATGATGTTCGTGGTGGGAATTATCATGCTCATGCTTTTCAATTTCATGGTTTTTCACAGCAAGGGTTTTAACGGCAAGATTATCCTTGCCCTCAATAACAGATAATATTTTATCACCGGAAATATTCTCCCAAGGGGTACTTATGACTGAGGCGTTAGGATTAGTTTCCTGTATCATCTGCATACATAGATTGATTTTTTCACTGTCGATATTTCCGGTTCTGCTCATTATTACAGTGGTGGCATGTTCCACCTGATTGGTAAAGAATTCTCCAAAGGATTTTTTCTGCTTTTGAAATGTTAAAGTATTTACAACAGTTACCAAACCGTTAAGCTTAATATCCTCTGTTTTTTCCAAATCTATAACAGCAGCCATAACATCAGAAAGCTTACCAACTCCTGAAGGTTCAATTATTATTCTGTCAGGGGCAAAACGAACCAGAATTTCCTGTATGCTTGTGATAAAATCTCCAACTAATGTACAGCAGATACAGCCGGAGTTCATTTCTGTGATTTCAATACCGCTGTTCTTAAGGAATCCACCGTCAATTCCAACTTCACCATATTCATTTTCTATAAGTACAACCTTTTCCCCGCCGAAGGATTCTTTTAACAGCTTTTTAATCAAAGTGGTTTTTCCTGCCCCTAAAAATCCTGAAATTATATCAATTTTTGTCATATTCGCCTCTTTCTGTAATTAGTTAAATCAAAATTATATTTATATCAATGATTTGATAATGATAATCCAACAGGGAGTATAGCACCTTTTTATATTAAAAACAAATTCTTGATAAAAATGATGGAATAAACTTATTGTCATATGATATAAAATATAGATAAATTAACATAAATGTGACATACTTATAAAATAGTACACAGAGGATACTGATATATACCTGATTATCCATATTCTAAAGCAGATTAATTGATTATGTTATAAAGATAATAGATAAGAGGGACAAAGATAAATATCAGTAAACAAAAGCCGCAAATTAAATAGATTGGTAAAGATAAAGGAATAGAATCAGGAAGATATGATAGAAATAGCAATTTATGGAAAGGGTGGAATAGGTAAATCCACAGTAAGTTCAAATTTATCTGCAGCACTTTCCTTTGAAAATAAAAAAATAATTCAAATCGGCTGTGACCCTAAGCATGATTCCACAAGACTTCTAACTAACGGTATAGCCATTCCCACTATCCTGGACTATATAAAGGAAACTAAAACGGTAGACTATAGATTGAATGATGTGCTCTGCCATGGATATAGGAATATTGCCTGTGTTGAGGCAGGCGGACCCAAGCCGGGTGTTGGTTGTGCCGGCAGGGGCATAATAACCGCTTTTGAGTTTTTATATATATTTAAGGTTAAGGAAAGCTATGATATAGCAGTGTATGATGTGTTGGGAGATGTTGTTTGCGGTGGTTTCGCCGTTCCCATAAGAAGTGAATATGCGGATATGATTTTTCTTGTAACCTCAGGAGAATATATGTCTATTTATGCAGCAAATAATATTCTTAGGGGGATAGAAAATTATGATAAAGATAATGTAAAAAGGGTGGCGGGAATTATTTATAATGCCAGAAACCTTAATGATGAGGATGAAAGGGTAGAGAATTTTGCCAAAGCCGTAGGGCTTCCCGTAGTAGCAAAAATCCCAAGAAGTGATGAATTTGCCAAGGCTGAAAGGAAAAATCAAACGGTAATTCAGTGTGGAAATGGTAATTTAAGTCGAATTTTTAAGAATTTAAGTAAGTATATATTAGGGGATCCTCAATTATATAGTCCACTGCCGTTAACTGATGATGAACTTGAAGAAACTATTTTTGGATGTAATGCAGCTAAACATTATAATGCAGGAAATACAAAGCAAATTGATAATCCAAAGTATTACGGGGAAATTAATCAATCAAACGGCGGCGAAATAAATACGGATAATCTGTTTTTATCTAAAAATGTAGTGTATGATGAACCCCTGCATGGTTGTGCCTTTAATGGGGCTTTATCTATGACGGCACAGATAAATGATATACGAGTTATTGCCCATGGACCTGCTCACTGTACATTTTTATCCTATCAGACTATTTCATCAGCAGGAAGAAGAGCGTTGTTTGAAAGGGGAGCAGTTTTACCTGTGCCCTTAATGCCAAATGTAACTGCTACGGATATGAACCATGAGGATATGGTTTTTGGCGGTATGGATAAGTTAAATGACGCTGTAAAATATGCTCTTGAAAAGAACCCGCCTGCAATAGTGGTAATAAGCACCTGTCCGGCAGGAATAATAGGAGATAATGTGGATAAAACAAAGGAACTTTCTGCAGATAATATCCCTATTTTAACTTTAAAGGCAGATGGGAATATAGCCGGAGATTTTTTGCAGGGTATGCTTATGGCATATACAAGGCTTGCCCTGCAGGCAATTGATGTAAATGCAAAAAGAAAGTCAAATCTTGTTAATATTGTATTTGAAAAGGTGATTGCCAAGAATACAGAAACTAATTATGAAATTATAAGGGAATATTTAGATGCCTTGGGATTAGAGGTAAATTGCAGATTTCTATGTAACACAAGCTATGATAAACTAAAGAATTTTATGGCGGCACCTCTTAACTTATTGGCATTTAATGATTATACAGGTAAAATTCTAAGGGATTTTTTTGAAAGGGAGTTTCAGGCAAAATTTTTTAATATGGAATTTCCTGTGGGCATGAGTAATACTTCCCTTTGGCTTAAAAATTTAGCTGAAATCTATGGGAAAGAGGAGATTGTTGAAAGTATAATTAAAAACTCTGAGATAGAATATTTAAGACGAATAGATTATGTACGGGAAATCCTTAAGGGTAAGAGGCTTATGATAATTACTTATAACCATTCTCTGGATTGGATATTAGAGTCGGTAATTGCCTCGAATATGGTTATTGTAAAGATTGGAATATTAAATTTTTCTCAAGATGATAAGTTTATAACTGCCATTGACAGGGAGAGTCTAAATGTGGAAATAGACTATGATAGGGATAAAAGAGATGATGATATAAAAAGACTAAAACCCGATATAGTTTTATCAAATTATAATGGAAATGTTGGAGAAGGAATTTTGGTTGATACCATACCCATGTGTCCAAATGTGGGATTTTTCTCCGGGGTAGAGATCCTGGAAAGATGGGCGAAGCTTTTGGATATGAATATAGCAGGTAATTGGAAAGATGATAAGGCATTATTTAACTAGTATTTCACCGGATTCCACAAGCGGGATAATATTTGCTATGGAAAGTGTCGTTGATGGCACCACGCTTTTAAACGGACCTACAGGATGTAAATTTTATCATGGAGCAGTGGCAGACTATAAAAGGCCTTTTTTCCATAATTTGGATCCGTTGGATTTTCCGGAAGAATACTACTTTGGACAGCCAAGGGTTCCCTGTACTTTTTTAGATAAAAGAGACTATGTATATGGAAGTAGGGAAAAGTTAATTGAAGGGTTAAGATTTATAGAAAAACAGGGTAAATCTCGGTTTGTAGCCATTGTAAACGGTCCCGGGGCAGCTTTAATAGGAGATGATTTAGAGGGGATAATTAGGGACTCAAAGGTTAAAATTCCTGTTTTAGCAGTGGAAAGCCCGGGATTTTCAGAAGGATTTATTACAGGCTATAAAACAGGCATTATGAGGCTTATATCATTTTTTGAAAATTCCTGCAAAAAAGAAAAAGAAGCCGGGAATTCAGTAAATATACTAGGTCTTTCAATTTATGATAATTATATCCAGGGGGATAAAGAGGAAATCAAAAGACTGCTTTCTCTATGTAATATAGATATCAACTGTTTTTTAGGTTGTGACTCTGATGTAGAACAGCTTAAAAATATTGGAAGAGCAAGTCTTAATATTGTTATTAACGGGAATTATGGACTCGATGCAGCAAAAATTTTAAAGGAGAAATATAACACTCCTTATTATTGCTGCAAGGGTATTCCTGTAGGATTTTCTCCCATGGAAAATATGATTAAAGATGTTTGCATTATGCTTAATATAAATCCCAAGCCTGCTCTGGAAGAAATTATAAAGGCAAGGAAAAGAAATTATATGTGTCTTGAAAGGTTTAGCTCAATTACAGGGCTTCCTGCCACAGTACCGTTTTCTCTGGAGGGGAATTATTGTCAGGTGTTTGGATATGCCTCTTTCCTTATGGAATATTTAGGTATGATTCCTGCAAGTATATCCATTAAGGAGCCTAAGCATATAGAGGGCAGACAGGAAGTGATTAGACTTTTGGAAAATTATAAATGCATCGGGGCTTTAGATAAAGATATACTTAATACTCCGTGTGAAGTTATATTGGCAGACGGAAATACTATTTCTAAGCTTAAACTTTCAGGAATTAAGTTCTCCGGTATAGAAATATCTCTTCCAAGTATTGGATATACCAATGTTATCCCTAAAACCCATATAGGCGCCATTGGAGGTATGCTTCTTACTGAGCAGGTAATAAATGGAATCAGGATGGATTGATACTAAACTGACGGGCGACTGTCGGTTTAGTTTTTTTCTGGCTGATTAAGAATCTTATAGATGTTTGCATATAAAATATTTTAAAGAAAGAACAGAATTTCCCTTTAAATATTGACAAAAGAGTAAGTAAGTGCTAACATTCAGCCGTTAGAACTATCTAACAGTATAAAGGAGAAAATTATGTTACCGCTTACAGTATGTGAACAAGGGAAAAAGTATAAAATTGCCAGGGTTGACGGCAAGGAAGAGGTAAGAGCCTTTCTGGAAAATCTGGGCTTTGTGTGTGGCAGTGAGGTGGAAATTGTTAATGAGATGGCAGGGAATCTTATAGTTAATATCAAGGATTCCAGGGTCGGGGTAGACAGGACAATGGCCGCCAAAATAAAGGTATTATAAAGTAAAGGAGTAGAAGTGAAAAAATTAAAGGATGTAGCTGTTGGAAAATCTGCAAAGGTAATAAAAATCGGAGGAGCAGGTCCCACTAAAAGGCGTATTATGGATATGGGAGTTACAAAGGGAGTTGAGGTCTTTGTGAGGAAGGTAGCCCCCTTGGGAGATCCCATTGAGGTAACTATTAGAGGGTATGAGCTTTCCATAAGGAAGGAAGACGCTGAATATATAGAGGTTGAGTAAGTAATTTATATAATATATAAAATTATCAGGAGGTGTCATGAGTATTAAAATAGCACTTGCAGGGAATCCCAATAGCGGTAAAACTACTTTATTTAACGGGTTAACCGGTTCCAATCAGTTTGTAGGCAACTGGCCTGGAGTTACAGTAGAAAAGAAGGAGGGAAGATTAAAAGGGAATAAGGATGTAATCATAGCAGACCTTCCCGGAATATATTCCCTTTCTCCCTATACGCTGGAGGAGGTTGTATCAAGGAATTATATAATTGATGAGGTTCCTGATGCAATATTGAATATTGTGGACGGAACAAATCTTGAGAGAAATCTTTACCTTACCACACAGCTTTTAGAGCTAAGTATTCCTGTGGTAATTGCAGTTAACATGATGGATGTTGTTGCAAAAAATGGTGATGAAATTAATGTAGAAGCGCTTTCCAAGGAGCTTGGAGTGCCTGTTTGTGAAATATCTGCTCTTAAAAATAAGGGTATTATGGAGGCTGCTCAGTTGGCTGTTTCAGCAGCAAAATCTGAAAAAGAGTTTAAGTTCGGGCATAAATATGATGAGCTGGTTGAGAATGCACTTACTAATATTGAAAATAAGCTTTTAAATGAGCAAAAACAGTCCAGATTTAACAGGTGGTATGCAATAAAGCTGTTTGAGAGGGATTCCAAGATAGAAGAGAAGCTTGGTCTTTCTCATAACCTGTTTAACTCCATAGAGGATGATATAATTGCCTGTGAAAAGAAACTGGAAGACGACAGTGAATCAATTATCACAGTACAGCGCTATGAATATATTGGCTCTGTAATAGCAGGATGTTTAAAAAAGGTTAAAAGACAGCTTACGGTATCAGATAAGATTGATAAGATTGTTACTAACAGACTTCTTGCACTTCCTATATTCGCCTTGGTAATGTTTATTATTTACTATGTATCCGTTACCACAGTGGGCACTATAGTAACAGATTTTGCCAATGACAATCTATTGGGAGATGACGGCTGGCATTTGTTTGGCATAGAGTCTATATTTATTCCCGGACTTCATGCTGCCGTCGGAGAATTATTAGAGTCGCTTAATGTGGCAGGCTGGCTTATTGGTCTTATTAATGACGGTATTGTTGCAGGTGTAGGTGCTGTGCTGGGATTTGTACCTCAAATGCTTGTTCTATTTATCTTCCTTGGATTTTTAGAGGCATGCGGATATATGGCAAGGGTTGCATTTATTATGGATAGGATTTTCAGAAAATTCGGACTTAGCGGAAAATCTTTCATACCTATGCTTATTGGTTCCGGATGTGGTATACCGGGCATTATGGCAAGTCGTACCATTGAAAATCCCAGAGACAGAAGAATGACAATTATGACTACAACCTTTGTTCCCTGCGGTGCAAAGCTTCCAATTATTGCTTTGATTGCAGGTGCATTCTTTAACAATGCCGCATGGGTTGCCACAAGTGCATACTTTGTCGGTGTGGCGGCAATTATATTGTCCGGAATCATTTTAAAGAAAACAAAAATGTTTGCAGGGGAGGTTTCGCCTTTTGTAATGGAGCTTCCTGCTTACCATATGCCCACAGTCGGAAACGTGCTTCGTTCTATGTGGGAGCGCGGCTGGTCTTTTATCAAAAAGGCAGGTACAGTTATACTGCTTTCCACAATAGTTTTATGGTTCTTAATGAACTTTGGATGGGCAGACGGTCAGTTTGGGATGTTGGATTTTGACGGACTTGAGGGGGTTGCTTTGGAGGAGGCTCAATCCGGTGCAATTCTTGCAAAGATTGGAAATGCTTTGGCACCTATATTTATGCCTCTTGGCTTTGGAGACTGGCGATTTGCAGTGGCGGCTATATCAGGTCTTATTGCAAAGGAAAATGTTGTAGGTACTTTTGGTGTTCTTTATGGAATAGCTGAAGCGGCTGAGGACGGAAGCGATTATTGGCCTCAAATTGCAGCTACTATTACGCCTATAGCAGCTTATTCATATCTTATTTTTAACCTGCTGTGTGCACCTTGCTTTGCTGCAATAGGAGCAATAAAGAGAGAAATGAACAGCAGGAAATGGTTTTGGTTTGCAATTGGTTATCAGTGTATACTTGCCTGGGTGGTTTCCTTATGTGTATATCAAATAGGTGGACTAATTCAAGGTGTTGTCAGCTTTGGTGTGGGAACAGTGGTTGCTGTTTTGCTGGTGATTGCCTTTATCTATCTTTTGTTTAGGGCACCAAGCGAGGCTAAATTAAGCCTCAAGAAGGGAATGGCATAATGAAGGGATTAGTTGCTACAGCAGTTGTTTTAGTATTACTGCTTATATGTGTGGCTCTGATTATAAGGAGTATGGTCAGAAAAAAGCAGTCAGGCGGCAGCTCTTGCGGATGTGGCTGTGATTGCAGTAGCTGTGATTGTTCAGCAGATAAAGGCAAAAGCTAGAAAACTTACAAACTAAATTAATTAATCTTATGATATATTCCCCTGAGTAAAGTGGTAAATAACCAGATTTATTCAGGGGAATTTTAGTATCATAAAAGTATATTTGTCAGGGGATAATCAATTTAACCTACACACTTATTTTTATTGCTAAATTTATTTAATCCTGTAAAATAGAACAAACAATAAAGTGAAAGGAAAGTTTATTTATGGGAAAAAATGTGGTGGTTAAATTTTGTGGTCAGTGTAAGCCTTCTATTAAATTATATTCTGTTTATGAATGGCTGAAAAATAATGATGAGGGGAATACCTATGAGCTATATTCATCGGATATAGTGGCGGATGTATGTCTTGTTATATCCGCCTGTGCCGTACAATGTCCATGGGCTTTGTTTTCCGGTCCGGAGCTTAGAGTGTACCCTAAATTGGAGGAAAGTGTGGAGAATATGGCAAAAAGGATAGTTGAAGAGCTTAATAACATGGAAATATAGAGGATGTTTTGGACACAATAGAAATTTTGCCTGGACAATCTAAAAATGTAATGGAAATACTACAGGAGCAGGGTATATATGTTCCTGCCCATTGTAACGGCATGGGAAGATGTGGTAAATGCAAGGTAAGGTTTTTAGAGAATCCGCCAAAGCCCACTCCTATAGAGGAGAAACTGTTAAGTAAAGAGGAAATCGCAGATAATATCAGGCTTTCCTGTACTTCCTATATAAGCTCTCCCGCCAGAATTAAAATTGCCGATTATTGCAGTGAGGATAATATTTCGATAAATACAGCAGTAAATATTGATGGTAATACCAACAAAATAATTAAAGGTGGCATAGCACTGGATATAGGTACTACTACAGTATGCGGTGCAAGGGTTGATAACCATGGCAGAATAAGAGGTATTAAATCAACAGTTAACCATCAAAGGGCATTTGGTGCAGATGTTATATCAAGAATTAATTATACCAATATACATCGGGATAATAAGCTCAAAAATATTATTGAGGCAGATATTGAGGGATTAATTTCAGCATTAAATATTGAAGAAAATACAGATATTGTTGTGACCGGAAATACCGCAATGGGACATATTCTTCAGGGACTATCCTGTGAAAGCCTGGGTGTATTTCCCTATATTCCTGCGGATATATCTCATCATAAATATAAATTTAAAAAATATAATATGATAATGCTTCCGGGGATTAGCACATTCGTGGGAAGTGATATTGTAGGGGGAATAGCTTACTGCAATATGGATACAGAGGATGACATTGCTTTGCTGGTGGATTTGGGAACTAATGGGGAAATGGCAATAGGCAACAGGTCTGATATTTTGGTGTCTTCTGCAGCGGCAGGTCCGGTATTTGAAGGGGGTAATATAGATTGTGGATTGGCAGGCGTACCTGGGGCAATAGATACAGTGGATATTAGAGGCGCTGAGCTTGCAATGACAACCATAGAAAAGTCCGCACCTATAGGTATATGTGGTACAGGGGTTTTGGAACTTGTATATGAATTAGTAAAAAATAATATAGTGGATTCCACCGGTTTTATGGAGAAGGAACGATACAGGATTATAAAAAATATATATTTTTCGGCTAAGGATGTAAGAGAAGTGCAGCTTGCCAAATCTGCCATAAGAAGTGGAATTGAAGTGCTGATAAAGGAGTTTGGCTGTAAATACGAGGATGTAAGTAATGTGTATATTGCAGGTGGATTTGGACAAAGGATTAATATTAAAAAGGCTTGTGGCATTGGATTAATTCCCCGGGAACTTATCAGTAAAGTTTCCGGTGTGGGAAATACTGCTTTAAAGGGAGCTATTATGTATATTCTTGATTCTGAAGTTGAGAATAGACTTAATAAAATTGCAGGGAATGCCAGAGAAATTAATTTGGCAAACCATCATGATTTTCAGGAATTATATATTAGGCATATGGATTTTCCCGGAGTATAAGTATTTACTGGAAATCTGGGAACGCTTTTGATAAGATATATTCGTATACATAAATAGTTGTTGCGGGGGTTAAATTGCAGATATATATACCAAGGGCAAAGGAGAGGGCAGTGGAGTGCCTGGAGGCCTATATATTAGATAAGGATTTAAAGGCGGGAGAAGCGCTTTTGTCAGAAAGGCAAATGTGTCAGTTGTGGGATGTAAATCGTACTACCCTTAGAAGTGCCATCAAACAGTTGTCAGATAGCGGAAAACTTTACAGTATTCAGGGGAGCGGCACCAGAATAGCTCCCAGATTTTGCAGAAGACTTCAGGATCTGCAAAGCTTTTCAGAATATGCCAAGACATATAATTTTAATGTGTCTACCCAACTTCTTTCTTTTTTGGTAATGGAATGTGACAAGCATTTAGCAACAAGATTTAAAAGAGTGTTGGGAGAAAAAATTTTTTGTATAACAAGGCTTAGAATTTTAAATGATACCCCGGTGTTAATTGAAACGGCTTATGTCCCTGTGGAACTGGCTCCGGAACTGGAGGAACATGACTTTATCCACGGCTCTCTTTTTAGCGTGTTGGAAAACAGATATGGATTAAAATTAAGCCAAGGCTCTGAGCAAACCAATATTACTTTTGCCACCGTTGAGGAGGCTTCATTTTTAAAAATAGATGAGGGTGATCCTGTGTATTTTATCGCAAGTATGACGGAAAATGAAGAGGGAATGCCTATAGAATATTGTAAAAGTATCGGAAGATATGATGCTATTGAAATGGAAAGTATTATGAACTGGCAAGTGGGGAGTGGGGATGAACAAGCCGACTTATAAATCACCTCTGTATGTTCAGTTAAGGGAGCTTATCAGGAATAAGATTAAGGAGGGGGAATATCCGCCGGGTACAGCCATACCATCAGAGAAGGATCTGTCTAAAATGTATGGGTTAAATAGACTGTCAGTTAGAAATGCAATACAAACTTTGGTTAAAGAGGGGCTTTTAAAAAGTATTCAGGGTAAGGGGGTATTTGTTAACGGACCTAAAATAATGAGGAGTCTGGATGGAATAAATGGTTATCGCCAGGTTATTGATGATGAGTGCCAGAGAATGGATACAAGGATAGTTATTAAGTCAAAGAGAATCGCAGGACCCTATTATTCAAGACTTTTTAATATAGATGAAAATGATGAAATATGGTATGTACAAAGAGTTAACAGTATTGATAAGTGTCCCTATTCCTTGGAAGAGATATATATTCCAAGGGAAATGGTCCCCAATTTTGGTGAATTGGATATAAGTTTGTATCCTATAGGAGACGCGTGTTGTTGGGAAGGACATGTACCCTCTGAAAGTAAACAGACTCTCTGTATTTTGAGAATAGATAAAGCCAGAGGTCGTTTGATGGATTTAGAGGAGGGGCAGGCTGTTATGCAGTTTTCCTCTCTTACAAAGGATGTGAATGGGATTTTTATTGAATTTTCCAGAAGCTACATAAGGGGAGATAGAGCGGAATTTAATATTAATTACAGTAATTAATATTATACAAATCATTAATTGGTATAAAAAACTATGATAGATATCAAGAGTAAAGTCCATAGACCTTGCTCTATTTTTTTGTAAAAAATATATAAAAAATATGGAATAAATACAGCTATATCTTACAAAATATGAAGATAATATTGAAATTGGTATAATAAAATGATATAGTTATCTAATGCTAGGGAGGTAAACAATGAGAAGTATTGTATCGATTAAAAATGTGAATAAATGGTATGGACAAAACCATGTAGTCAAGGATATGAATCTGGAGATAAAAGAGGGTGAATTTTTAACTCTTCTGGGGCCCAGCGGCTGCGGGAAAACCACTACCCTTAGAATGATTGCAGGATTCGAGGAGGCTTCATCAGGAATAATTGAGGTGCAGGGTGAAAGGGTAGATGAAAAGCAGCCCTATGAAAGGGATGTTAATACTGTATTTCAAAATTATTCCCTGTTTCCTCATTTAAACGTATTTGATAATGTGGCATATGGTCCCAGGATTCGTAAGGTACACAAGGATAAAATAATAAGCATGGTGGAGGAAATGCTGTCTTTGGTACAGATGAAGGGCTATGAAAAGAGAAAGCCCGACGCCTTGTCGGGTGGACAAAAGCAAAGAGTTGCCATAGCCAGGGCATTAATAAATAATCCAAGGGTATTGCTTTTAGATGAGCCATTAGGTGCATTGGATTTGAAACTTAGAAAGCAAATGCAGATTGAATTAAAAAGGCTTCAAAAAAAGCTGGGAATAACCTTTGTGTATGTTACCCATGATCAAGAGGAAGCCATGTCCATGTCAGACCGTATTGCTGTTATGAAGGACGGAATTATACTTCAGCACGGAAGTCCTGTTGAAATATATGAAACACCCAATTGCAGATTTGTCGCAGACTTTATCGGAGAAAGTAATATTCTGAAGGGAAAAATAACTAATATAGACAATAATATTCTTGAAGTAAAAACAGATTACGGGCTAGTAAGAACCGGAGGAGAAGGGTTTAAACCCGGCGAGGAAATATGTGTTTTAATCAGACCGGAATTTATAGATATATCACATTCTGTCAGTGAATTTTCCATAGAGGCAAGGGTAAAGGATTTTATTTACACAGGAAATGTAATAAAGACTATGCTTTGGCTGGATGAGGGAACAGAAATTAAACAAAGCCGTGTGGAAATGGATAGAAATATCAAGGAAAATGATGTGGTGTATTTTTCCTGGAACTATGAGAAATCAGTACCTATTCGTATTGGTAAGGAGATATAATTGTGAAACTTAAGGAACAAAAAAAAGGACAGTCCGCCCTGCCTTTTTTAGCTCAGGCAGGTCCGGTATCCCTGTGGATGATAGTTTTTGTCACCATTCCCATGCTTTTTATCATTTATATCAGCTTTATGAGCAGAGGCATATTCGGTGGGGTAGAATATGTGCCTAGCATTGAGTCCTATGGAATATTATTAGATTTTACATATCTTAAGGTTATAGTAAAAAGTTTTCAGGTGGCAACCGTTACAACTCTTGTATGTCTGTTAATAGGCTATCCATTTGCATACTTAATTGCAAAGCAGCCGAGGGAGGTTGCAGGAAGGCTGATTATGCTGCTTATGATATCATTTTGGACAAACTCGCTTATGAGGCTGAATTCCTGGATGTTGTTGTTTCAAACAAACGGACCGATTAATAATTTTTTATTAAATATTGGCTTAATTAATAAGCCAATAGTCTTTGTATATACAGACGGTCTGGTGCTTTTGGGATTGATAGCAAACTTTTTACCCTTTGCTGTTCTTCCCATGTATTCTTCGATAGAAAAGCTACAGAAATCGCTTTTAGAGGCTTCCTGCGATTTGGGGGCAAAACCTGCTGTCACTTTTTTCAGGGTAACTCTTCCCCTTACCTTTCCGGGTATATTTTCAGCTATAATACTAACCTTTATACCGGCATTGGGAACCTATACTATTACTGATATGCTGGGTGGCGGAAAGGTTCTTTACATAGGTAATATTATTAAAAATCAATTTGGAATAATCAGAAATTGGCCGCTGGGAGCAGCTTTAAGCACCCTGTTATTAGTTATAACGGCGCTTTTAATCTTTATTTACACAAGATTTGCCAAAATAGAGGATATGGAGGTGCTTTAATGAAAACTGCAGTTTCTAAGCTTAGAAATAGAAATAACATTTTTGCAAATATATTTTTATTTATCACTTACGCAATTTTATATATACCTGTTGCAATTATGGTTATGTTTTCCTTTAATGACGCACAGCGTAACTTTTTTTGGCAGGGATTTACCACAAGGTGGTATGTTAGACTGTTTTCCTTTGAAAATACCGATTTATGGCAGGCGCTTTTTTATTCCATTATTATTGCAGTTCTTGTGACCTGTATATCTGTAACAATCGGTGTGCTGGGTGGATTGGGACTTAAGAAGTTTGAATTTAAGGCAAAAAGATTTATCAATTTAATGATATATGTACCGATAGTGGTTCCGGAAATAGTGTTGGCAGTTTCCATGCTTATTATTTTTATGACGCTTGGAATAAAACTGGGAATATTTACAATCATTATAGGTCACTGTACATTTTGTATTCCTTATAGCGTGGTAACTATAAAGGGGAGAATATCAGGGGATAATGAAACCTTGCAGGAGGCCTCTATGGATTTAGGCGCTAACAGGATTCAAACCTTTTTAAAGGTTACCATACCTTCTATAATGCCGGGAATTGTATCATCTGCATTATTGTCATTTACCCTGTCAATAGATGATGTTATTGCCTCAAATATGCTGGCAGGAGCGGCTCAATCCACTTTACCTGTGCTTATATTGTCACTAAACAGAACAGGTATAACACCGGATATAAATGCTCTTACCACAATTATGGTTATTATAATGCTTATAGGCATGTTTGTGATAAACAGAATACAGGTATATAGGGCTAAAAAGGAAAGAGAATATTAACTGCAGGGAGCAGTTTAAGATTATATCATAGGAGGGATATATTATGAAAAAATTAATTACGTTTTTGTTGGTGCTAACACTGGTGTTGCCATTGGCGGCATGTAATGGGGGTAAAGATAATGGTGATACAAGCTCCTCTTCTAAGGCAGGCGAATTAAATATTTTTATGTGGGGAGATTATATTTCAGAGGAACTGATTGCAAACTTTGAAAAGGAGAACAACTGTAAGATTAATTTAAGCTATATGAGTGACAATGCAGATTCTATTACAAAGCTTACTGCCGGTGCCGGTGGTGAATACGATTTAATCATGACCTGTGACGCATATATGGAAAGTTTGATTAACGGAGAATACCTGGAGAAGCTTGACTCAGAAAAAATCCCTAATGCTATTGCAAATATGAACGAGGCATACTGGAACGGAGACAATAAGGATTACTGCGTTCCTTACCTTATGAACTATATATATGTGGTTTATGATAAGGAAACCTGTCCTATAGAAATAAAGGGATATAATGATTTAATTAACCCTGCCATGAAGGGGCAGATTGGCTCAATTGACGGAGCAAGAAACCTATTCCCAATAGCTTTAATTGCTTTAGGATATGACCCTAATACAAAAGAGGAAAGCGAGATAGAAGAGGCATATGAGTGGCTTCAAAAGTATAATGAAAATGTTGTTGCCTATGGTTCAACAGAGCAGAATTTAGTAAACGGAACAGTAAGCTGTATACTTTCATATGACGGAAATGCTTCCTGGGCAATGAGTGAATTGGGAGAGAATAATACTTTGACTATAGCACCCTTTGAGAAGGACGCTGTTCAGCTTGGCTTTGATTTATATGTTATGCCTAAGGGAGCAAAACATCAGGATCTTGCCTATGCATTCCTAAATTACATAAGCGATCCCGATGTGATGGCATTGAATCTAAAGGAGTTCCCTTATTCCTGCCCTAATGATAACGCTGTTTTAGCGGCTGATGAGTCATATAGAAATGATCCGGCATTTGATTTTGATTATAAGACAAACATATTTTTCCAGGAGGACGTGGGAGATGCAATAAAAATATACGACAAATATTATCAAATGCTAAAGGTAGATAAATAATGGGAGGTAGCTATATTGATTAAGTTTAATAAAGAGGAAAAGATAGCAGGAATCAGAGGTGCATTACAGCTTCGGGGAAATATTGAAAGGATAGTTGATGGATATAAAGACATTAAAAATCTTTGGTATCTCGGGGTTGGCGGTACCTGGGCAAGCAGTCTGCAAACCCTTTGCCATCTAAAGGAAAGGAGCAAAAGAGAGGTGTATGCTATCAATGCCAGTGAATACATTACAACAGGAGATATGAGAATCGGCGAAGGCTCAGTGATTGTTATTTCTTCTGTAAGCGGAAACACATCAGAAATAGTTAATGCTGTTAAAAAGGCAAAGGGAAATGGAGCAAATGTAATAGGCTTCATTGATAAAAAGGGGTCACCCCTGGCAGAGATGGTGGATCATTGTATAACCTATTCCGGTGGTGAGCAAATCAAATTCTTTATAACGGCAGACAGATTTATGAAAAATTGGGGAGAATTTGATGATTATGAGGAATTTTATACCCAACTGGATAAATATTTACCGGAAGGATTGGCAGAAGTAGAATGTGATGCTGATGATTTTGCAAAGGATTTCGCCAATAAGCATTATAGGGACAGTATTCACTATTTTGTGGGAGCAGGGAATATATATGGTGCTACTTATTCCCACGCTATGTGTTATTGGGAGGAGCAGCATAATATTAAAACCAAATCCATTCATAGTGCGGAATTTTTCCACGGCATGCTGGAAATAATTGATGAGGATACCAATATTACCGTGTTTATTGGTGAGGACTCTCAAAGGGATTTAAGTATAAGGGTTAAAAACTTTCTGGATAAGGTATGCAAAAATCATACCATAGTTGATGTTGCAGACTATGCTATTCCTGGAATCGAAAGGCGATACAGAGGCAATATATCCCATTTGATTATGAGAGCAATTGCCAATAGAATAGATGTGCACGTGGAAAATATAAGCGGTCATGATATGGAGGAAAGAAAGTATTACAGAAAGATAGAATACTAATGAATTTGGAACTTGGATTATTTACTTATCCATACAAATATCTATCCCTTAAAGCGGCATTTGCTGATGCAAAAAAATTTGGGTATGATTTTATAGAGCTATGGGGCGGAAGGCCCCATGCTTTTACTTATGACCTTTTAGATGGGGATATTGATATTGTAACAGAGCTGATGAATACATATAATATACCTGTTTTAGTATATACTCCTGAGCATAATGCCTATCCCTATAATTATATGCTGGGAAGCCAAAGACAGTGGGACATATCTATGGATTATTTTAAACATTCACTTGTTGCGGCAAAGCATTTAGGGGCTTTGTATATGCTTATAAGTATAAGCCATAGTGGAAATATTTCTGACAATGAATGTAAAAAACGTCTTTATAAATCTATGGAGCATTTGTCTAAACTGGCAGAAGATATAGGAGTAAAAATTATTGTTGAAGCTCTGACAAAATATGAATCTAATCATTGTACAATATTAGAGGATTACAGCAGATTGATATTTGATATAGACTCCCCGTTTTTATTGGCTATGTTGGATATGGCGGTGCCGAATACTCAAAATGAGGATATGTCAGATTATTTTTCAGTATTTAAAGATAAGCTTGGTCATATACATTTGGTGGATAATGATACAGTAAGTGATGCTCATTTAATTCCGGGAGAGGGGAATATAGATATGCGGAGCTTTCTTAAAAATGTAGAAAAGTGGGGATACAGCGGCAGGGCGACAATTGAACTGGTGGACAGATATATTGATGATCCATCAAAATATTATGAAATTGCAATAAAATATGTGAGGGAACTATGGCTAGAGTTGTTTGTGTAGGGGATAATTGTATAGACTATTATGTAGAGACTAAAAAGGCATATCCGGGTGGAAACCCTGTTAATGTGGCTGTATATTTACGTGAATTGGGAGCAGAGACTTCTTATGTCGGAGTTGTGGGAAATGATGAATTTGGACAGTTGCTTATTAATTCCCTCAATGGAAAAAATGTAGATACATCCCATTTAAGAGCTGAGGATGGCAATACTGCAATAACTTATGTGGAAATTAAAGAGGGTGAGCGTATACTTGGAGAGTATAATGAGGGGGTAATGGCAGATTTTAAGATAAATGATAAGGATATGGAGTTTATCTTGGAACATGAGCTGATGGTAAGCGGGCTTTGGAGTCATACTGCCGATTCTTTAGAGTCTTTAAATGGCAGGATTCAAATAGCCTTTGATTTTGCCGACAGACCCTTTGACCATGTGGGAAAAATTGCTATGCCTAATGTGGATATAGCCTTTTATTCAAATGATAAATCGGATACAGAAAGTCTGAAGTATGAAATGCAAAGTATTGCTGATAGAGGGCCAAGCCTTGTTGTGGCAACTCGGGGAATAGCCGGAAGCTTGGCATTACACAGAAATGTTTTTTATGAGTATGGAATTGAAAAATGCAGGGTTGTGGATACGATGGGAGCCGGAGACAGTTATATTGCAGGATTTTTATTTGATTATATGAGTAATAAGGATATATTGGATTGCATGCAGTCCGGAGCAAAATCGGCAGCCCGTATTATATCCGGGAGGGGTGCTTGGGGATAGCATAAAAATTTATTTACAATTAACTGTATTATGATATAATTCTGTTTCATGAGATTCGTTAAATCTGAAGAATTAGAACTTGGAACTGTTATAGGTCGTGACATTATAATTACCGCTCAAAAGACAGCTATGCTTAAAAAGGGTACTGTCTTAAATGAGCGTTATATTGATTACCTCCGAAATAAGGGCTATCTGGGGGCTTATGTTTCTGATCCTATTTCCAAAGACATTGATATTGAGGAAACCTTAGATCAGGAGATTTTCCGAGAGGGTGTAGACGCTGTCATGGAGGAGGATATTGGCGATATTCTTGGTGTTAGTACTGATATTGTAGAAAATATCCTCAGTAAGGAAAAGATTTGTACAGACCTTATAGACCTTCGTTCCTATGATGACTACACCTATCATCATTCTGTAAATGTGGCGGTTTATGCGGTTTTGGTGGGATATAAGCTGGGGTTTACATCTGAAGAGCTTATATCTATTTGTCAAGCCGGGCTTTTGCATGATATTGGTAAAAGTAAAATCCCTGACGAAGTTTTAAATAAGCCGGATAAACTTACTGATGAGGAGTTTGAGGTAATGAAGCACCATGCTCAGTTATCCTACGAAATGATAGAAGACTCCTATGAAATAAGTGCGGCTGTCAAACAGGCAGTATTATGTCACCATGAAAATGAAAATGGCAGCGGATATCCCCTTGGCAAAGAGGGTAAGGACTTAAATTTAATGGCTAAAATTATTCATGTGGTAGATGTGTACGATGCACTTACCTCGAAAAGACCCTATAAGGATCCCTTTGAGCCATTAAAAGCATTTGAATACATTAGAAGCGGAATAGACAGGCAATATAATAAACAGGTTGTCATGGCTTTAATTGAAGTTATACCGCCATATCCTGTAGGGATGGATGTATATTTATCCGATGGAACCCGCGCTATTGTTATTGACCATTCTAAGAATAGAATAAGACCGATAGTCAGGAAAATAGATACTGGTGAAACCATCAATTTAGCGGCAGATAATAATTATCAGGATATTAAAATCAAGGGTCTGGTAAGTTTTCTCTATGATAATAAAGATGAGAAAATTAGTGAGCTAAATGAAAGCAGATCTGCAGTAAAAAAAGAGAAGAAAAGGATTTTTATAGTAGACTCTAACAAGGCATACAGGATACAGTTGGAGGGTATATTTGAAAATGATGCAAAACTGTTCGTATTCAAATCCGGACTTGAAGCACTAACTGAGGCAAAGGAAAGCGGTGCACCTGATCTTATAATAACAGAAACAGATCTTCCGATTTTAGATGGTTTAACCGCAGTAAGCAAATTAAGGGATACCACGGGAATCATTGTTCCTGCCATATTCCTTTCTCAGGATAAATCAGCAGGAACTATATTAAAGGCAAAACAAATGGGAAAAACCGATTATATACTAAAACCTGCCAATCCCGCCTATGTAATGGAGAGGGCGTTATATGCATTGTATAACGGAATGTAAATCAAATAGGAACTCTCTTTCCTATGGATGAAAATGTAGCTGTTCCCATGCATAATTCTCTGCCGTTCTCATCAGTTATATTAAATTCCAAAACGCAAAGTCTTTTGCCCCGCTTTTTGACTCTTGCAGTGCTGATTAGTTTTTCTACATTAATTCCGGGTCTCATATAGTTAATATGTGCGTCAACAGTTGTCATTAGTTCTCCCATGGAGCAGGCTGCGGCTCCACAGGCTATATCTGCCAGAGTAAAATAGGCACCTCCATGGATACTTCCGATGGGGTTTAAAGAGCTTTTGGTAATTACAAGCTCCGCTACTGCGAAATCCGCCTTTACTTCTGTAATAAAAGCATTATTTACCGTGGCAAAATTCGAACTGTCATTTCTATAATTTTTAAACTTTTCATAATAATCTGACATAATTTCCTCACTTTCCTGTAGTAGTATACTATATATTAAAAATATATGTAAAAAATTTTTCCGGATTTGTTTTTAAAAATTATATTTATATATAATTTCTCATAATATTGGCATTCATATTGTTTTTTGTTGGAATTTATCATAAAATAGAGCGAAATATTTTTTAAAAGGAGTATGCTATGGAAAAATTAAGAGTAGGTATATTGGGTGCAACAGGAATGGTGGGGCAAAGGTTTATTACATTGTTAAATAACCATCCCTGGTTTGATGTAAAGGTATTGGCTGCCAGTAAAAGAAGTGCAGGGAAAAACTATAGTGAGGCTGTTTCAGGGCGCTGGAAAATGGCGGAGGATATACCGGCTGCAGTGGCTGATATCAAAATAGTTGATGTAACAGATATAGAATATATTTCAAAAAATGTTGATTTTGTATTTTCTGCGGTGGATATGACAAAGGAGGAGATTCTTGCAATAGAAGAGGAGTATGCCAGAGCTGAGGTTCCGGTGGTATCCAATAACAGTGCTCATCGTTGGACTAAGGATGTGCCTATGATGATACCGGAAATAAATGCAGCTCATGCAGAAATTATTAATGCCCAGAAAAAGCGTTTGGGTACAAAGAGAGGTTTTATAGCGGTTAAGCCTAATTGTTCTATCCAATCCTATGCTCCAGTATTATATGCATGGCGAGATTATAAGCCCTATGAGGTGGTGGTATGTACATATCAGGCGATATCAGGAGCAGGAAAAACATTTGCAGACTGGCCGGAAATGGATAAGAATATTATTCCTTACATAGGCGGCGAAGAAGAAAAAAGTGAATTAGAGCCCCTTAGAGTATTTGGCAGGATAGAAAATAACGAGATAGTAAAAAGTGATGAAATGGTAATAACCAGCCAGTGTATAAGGGTTCCTGTATTAAACGGACATACTGCAGCGGTATTTGTTAAACTTAGGGAAAATCCTTCCAGGGAGGAGCTTATAGCTGCAATGGAGAGCTTTAAGGGTGAGCCTCAGGATCTTGATTTACCCAGTGCTCCTAAACAATTTATGCAGTATTTAAAGGATGATAATAGACCTCAGGTTAGTATGGATGTGGACTATGAAAAGGGAATGGGAATAAGTATCGGCAGACTTCGCAAGGATACGGTTTATGACTGGAAGTTTGTAGGGCTGTCCCATAATACAATTCGTGGGGCAGCAGGAGGAGCAATTCTTGGCGCAGAGCTATTAAAGGCAAAGGGATATATTTGACCCTTGGATATAAATATTATATAATAATTAAACTTTAGCCTTACTATTTGTAATTAAACCATATGGGGGTAAATATGATTAAGAGAAGTCAGGAGCTTAAGGAATTAGAGGAAATATATTCAAAGGCGGGGAACCAGATGGTTCTTATGTACGGTTCCCATAGAAGTGGGATTTCCAATATTGTAAAGGATTTTATCAAGGGGAAAAGGAATTTTTACTATATGGCGGCAAATGCTTCAAATGAGCAGCAATTGTCCATATTAAAGGGAGAAATTCAATCTAAATATGATATTAAATTACAAAAGAACACCTATGAGGAGTGTTTTACCCGTATTAAAAGTGGGGACGCCTCTAAGCTTGTCGTGGTAATTGATGAGTTTTCAAGAATCACAAAGCATGGTACAGATTTCTTTAATAGTTTGGTTAAGCTTAGGGATAAGGAGCTTTATCCCGGACCTGTTATGATACTTATGGTCAACAGGGATTTATCCAATGCCAGAGAGAATATTTCTGAATACTTATCTATTGATTACAAAATAGAGGTATCGGATTATCATTTCCTTGATATAGTAAGGGGGTTTCCGAAGTATTCTGTTGATGAATGTGTAAGAGCGTATGGAATATTCGGAGGTACTGGAGCATATCTTGATATGATTGATTCTACCAAAAGTATCAAGGAAAATGTGTGCAAACTGGTATTATCCAGTGAGGGTGCACTGTTTAATGAGGCTGAGGATTATATCCATAGAGAATTAAGGGAGCTTGGGGTATATAATACTATTTTATATACTATGGCAAAGGGAAAGGAAAAGCTTAATGATTTGTATAAGGATACAGGCTATTCCAGAGCAAAGATAAGTGTATACCTGAAAAATCTATCATTGTTTGATGTTACAGAGAAGGTAATTTCCTTTGATGCCGGAGGCTGGGATAATGCAAAAAAGGGGATCTACCGTATAAGAAACCGTTTTATTGAATTTTGGTTCTGCTTTATTTATCCTCACCAAAGTGATTTGTTTACCATGGAGCCGGAGGACTTTTATGATAAATATATTGAAGAGAATTTGGATAGATTCTTAAACAGAACCTTTGCAGTTGTGTGCAGAGAGTATATAGAACTTTTAAATATGATGGATAAGCTTCCGATACCCATTAAGAGCATTGGTACCTGGTTGGGTAAGGAGGGCACTATTGATATTGTGGGGCAGTCTGACAGCAGAGAGCATATTCTGGGAATATGCAACTGGGCAGGGGATGAGATGAAAATTGAGGAATATGAAAGACTTATGGAAAATGCAGCCCTTGCTAAATTATCACCCAAGGCGATTTACCTGTTTTCCTCAAAGAATTTTGATATCCGCTTAAAGGCGTTAGAGGCAAAGAATAAAAACATCAATTTGATTGATATGTCCCAGCTATAAGAATGAGTGATATTAAATATTTATACATTGCAGAAAAGCCCAGCGTTGCTAGGGCTTTTGCAAACTCTATAGGGGAAAAGTTTAAAAAAAGCGAGGGATATTTAGAAAGTGAGACCTCGGTTGTGACCTGGTGCCTTGGTCACCTTGTTTCCATGAGTTATCCGGAGAAGTATGATGAGAAGTATAAAAGCTGGAGAATGGAAAATCTTCCTTTTATTCCTCAACAGTTTATATATGAAGTAATTTCTAATGTTAAAAAACAATTTAATATTGTAAATAAACTTCTAAGCAGAGATGACATTACAAGAATTTATGTATGTACCGATAGTGGAAGGGAAGGAGAGTACATATATAGGCTGGTAAGGCAGCTTTCTAATGTGGAAAATAAGGAGGAACTTCGAGTTTGGATAAATTCCCAAACTGATGATGAAATCAGACGGGGTATTAATGAAGCCAAGCCATTGTGTGAATATAATTCCCTTTCGGACTGCGCATATCTTAGGGCAAAGGAGGATTACCTTATTGGGATAAACTTTTCCAGGGCACTTTCCATAAGATACGGCGGAAATCTTGCTAAGCTTTTAAACAGAAAATATATGCCGATTTCTGTGGGACGAGTTATGACCTGTGTCCTGGGGATGGTGGTGGAAAGGGAAAGAGAAATAAGGGATTTTGTTAAAAAGCCATTTTACAGAGTATTTGCCAATTTAACTTCAGATATAACCTTGCCCTTTGAGTATAAATCAGATGATGAAATTAAGTCCCCGGGCTTTTCCTCAGAGGAAAAAGCCAGGACCTTTATTAGCGAAGAAAAGGCTTCACAGAATCCGTTTACCGTAAAATCGGTGGTAAATAAAAAGGAAAAGAAATATCCGCCATTACTATATAATTTGGCAGAGCTTCAGAATGAGGCTTCCAAGGTATTTAAGATAAGCCCGGAGGAAACATTAAATATTGCTCAAAAGCTGTATGAATCAGGACTTACCACATATCCCAGAACAGATGCAAAGGTGCTGTCTAAGGCAGTGGCAAAGGAGATCGGAAAGATTTTAAACGGGCTTAATAAAATACCGCAGTATAGCCGGTATGTGAATGAAATACATGAAAAGGAGTACTATAAAGGTCTTATAAAAAGTCGATATGTGAATGACGAAAAGATAACAGATCACTACGCAATAATCCCAACGGGGCAGCTTAAGGGTAAAAATAAATTAAGTACTTTTGAGCTGGGATTGTATGATTTGATTGTAAAAAGATTCCTGGCAATATTTTTTCCTGAATCTGTAAGCAGAAAGCTTTCGATAGAGGTATCTCACGGCAGCAGGAAATATATCCACTCAGCTAAAGCCCTAGTTTCCAAAGGCTATAGAGAAATATATGATACAGATGAGTTTAAGGGTGACGAAATTTTTAATTATAATATAAAAAAGGGTGATGTTTTAAAACTGCACTCTTTTGAAATAAAAAGGGGAGAGACTACTCCTCCTAAAAGGTATACCTCAGGCTCTATGGTACTTGCCATGGAAAACGCAGGCAAATTAATTGAAGACGAGTCATTGAGGGAACAGATTGTCGGAACAGGAATCGGAACAAGTGCCACCAGAGCAGGAATAATTGAAAAGCTGTGTAAAAATAAATATTTGGTAATTAATAAAAAAACGCAGATTTTAACTCCCAGTATGACAGGTGAACTGATATATGATGTGGTGTATGCCAGTATAAGGCCAATGCTTAATCCTAAGCTTACTGCCAGTTGGGAAAAGGGATTATTTTTAGTAGAAAATAATAAGGTTACTGTTGAAGAATATATGGAAAAGCTTACGGGATTTGTAGTAAAATATACGGAATATGTTAAAAACAAGGGACTTGGAATGGAAATTAATGAGTCATTTAATAAAATAAAGAGTTATTATAGTTAGACACACAGACAAGGAGAGCATATGAACTGTAAAATTAAAAATCTATTTTCACTGGAGGAGACAATAGCAAAACCGCTATTTTTAGAAGAGGAATACCCATGGCAGGTACTTCCCAGATTGAAGGACTTTATAATTAATCTGGGGAATACTCTGGATAGTGAAAAATATGAAAGAATTGGCGAGAATATTTGGGTTGCAAAATCTGCTAAAATTGCGCCAACAGCATTTTTAAACGGTCCTTTAATTATTGATGAGGAGGCAGAGATAAGGCACTGTGCCTTTATAAGAGGCTCCGGTATTGTGGGGAAATATTCTGTTGTAGGGAATTCAACAGAGCTTAAAAATTCAATTTTATTTAATAATGTTGAGGCACCTCATTATAATTACGTGGGGGATTCCATACTTGGATTTCATGCCCATTTAGGTGCAGGATCCATTACTTCAAATATTAAGTCTGACAGAACAAATATTGTTATTAAGGAGAAAGATGAAAGTATTGAGTCCGGCATGAGGAAAATCGGTGCCATTCTTGGAGATTATGTAGAGGTAGGCTGCAACAGTGTACTGAATCCGGGAACTGTCATAGGCATGAATACTACGATATACCCACTATCAATGGTAAGAGGGGTAATAGACAGCAATTGTATTTATAAGAACAAACAGGTATCTGAAATAGTACAAAAGGATTAATGTGTCATATTGAAATTATTGAATAGGTAAGGCTTCTGAGATATAATTACCAGATATTTTTAATGAAAGGGGGTAAAAGTCTTGGCTGATATAAAAAACAACATTTCAAAGGATATTCTATCAAGAGAATTTGCAAAGCTTGAGGACAGTGTTCGTCAGCCTATTTCAGTGATTTGCACTGAGGATTTTTGCGACCCTGAGGAGCTGTACCAAAAGTTGATAAGCAGGATACTTCAGTACCACCCAAGCACCGATATCGGTATTATTAAAAAGGCCTATGAAATTGCTGACTTTGCCCATAAGGATCAAAAAAGAAAGTCAGGAGAGCCATATATTATCCATCCCCTTAGTGTGGCAATGATATTGGCTGATTTGGAAATGGACAAAGAAACAATTGTATCCGGTATTCTTCATGATGTTGTGGAGGATACAGATATCAGCATGCAGGAGATAGAGGATAGATTTGGCAAGGAAATAGCTAATTTAGTGGATGGTGTAACCAAGTTAGGTAAGCTATCCTATACCAGTGATACAATAGAAGTACAGGCAGAGAATCTTCGTAAAATGTTTCTTGCAATGGCAAAGGATATAAGGGTAATTATTATTAAGCTGGCTGATAGACTGCATAATATGCGTACCCTGCGTTATATGTCTATGGAAAAACGTCGGGAAAAGGCCAAGGAGACTATGGAGATATATGCTCCCATTGCCCAAAGACTTGGAATAAGCAAGCTAAAAAGTGAAATGGATGATTTGGCGTTAAAATACTGTGAGCCGGAGGTTTATTATGATCTTGTGGCGAAGATTGCCCTTAAAAAGCAGGAAAGAGACCAGTATGTGGATTTGCTTTTAAATGAGGTGAGAAAGCATATACAAGAGGCCGGAATTGACGCAGATGTATCAGGACGAGCCAAGCATTTCTTTTCAATCTATAAAAAAATGGTTAATCAAAATAAAACCATTGACCAGATATATGACCTTTTTGCCATAAGGATTATAGTGGAGTCTCTAAAGGATTGTTATGCTGCACTGGGAGTTATCCATGAAATGTATACTCCCATTCCCGGCAGATTTAAGGACTATGTGGCTATGCCAAAGCCGAATATGTACCAGTCCCTTCATACTTCAGTAATGGGACCTAATGGAACACCCTTTGAAATTCAAATCAGAACCAGAGATATGCACAGAACCAGTGAATATGGAATTGCTGCTCACTGGAAATACAAGGAGTCAGGTGAGGGTTCCACAGTAAATGCTGAAGAGGAGAAACTATCCTGGCTGAGACAGATTCTTGAATGGCAACAGGACATGAGTGACAATAAGGAATTTGTCAGTTTATTAAAGAATGACTTGAATTTATTTTCTAATAGTGTATTTTGCTTTACTCCTCAAGGCGAAATAAAGAACTTGCCGGCAGGCTCTACTCCAATTGATTTTGCATACAGTGTTCACTCTGCAGTGGGAAATTATATGGTGGGCGCAAAGGTGAATGATAAGCTGGTTCCAATAACCTATACCATCAAAAATGGAGACAGGATAGAGATTATTACCTCTAAAAACTCTAAGGGTCCCAGTCAGGATTGGCTTAAATTAGTTAAATCCGGTCAGGCTAAAAATAAAATCAATCAGTTTTTTAGAAGTATAAATAAAGAGGAAAATATTCTAAAAGGGAAGGAAATTCTTGCTGAAGCAGCAAAACAAAAGGGTTATGATTACAGCAAATTAACCAAATCCCAGTATCAGGACAAGGTTATGAAGCGATATGGACTCCATAGCTGGGACGCTCTTTTAGCCTCCATTGGACAAGGAAGCTGTAAAGAGGGAGTGGTATTAAACAGACTGTATGATATGTATATTAAGGATAATCCCATTATTCTCTCAGACGAGGAGGTAATTGCCACCAGACGACAGCGGGAAAAGGATGATAATAAGCATAGACAGGGCTCTAAATCAGGAGTTATAGTGCGTGGACTGTATGATGTGCATGTAAGGCTTTCCATGTGCTGCAATCCTGTACCTGGAGACGAAATAGTCGGATTTGTTACCAGGGGAAGAGGCGTTTCCGTTCACAGAACTGATTGTATTAATGTTATTAACTTACCTAAGGTAGAGCTGGACAGAATGATAGATGTGGAATGGGACGGAGGAGATAATCTTTCAGGAGATAGATTCTATGCTAATTTGCATATATATGCCTATGACAGATCCGGGATGCTGAATGATATTGTTAAATTTTTCAGTGAAAACAAAATAGAAATCAGAACTTTAAATACCAGACTGGGTAAAAATAATACTGTTACTATTGATGTTTCTATCAGTGTATTTGGTGTAAGCCAAATCATATCTCTTACAGAGAGGTTAAGACAAATTGAAAGCGTTATTGATGTAGAAAGAAGTACAGGCTAATGAAAATACAGATTTTTCCGGTGGGATTATTAGGCACAAATTGTTATTTTTTAATTAATGAGTCAACAAATGAGATTCTGATAATTGATCCGGGGGCAGAGGGAGAGAGACTGGCAAGGAAAATTGAGGCAAAGGGCTATATACCGGTTGCGATACTCCTAACCCATGGTCATAGCGATCATACCGATGGAATAGAGGCACTGCGGGAAAAATACAGTAATCTTAAGGTTTATGCACTGGATAAGGAAGTGGAGGTGCTATCTGACCCCAGATTTAATATGTCAGAATCTATAGGTCTTGGGGAAAAGAGATATCCCGTAGATTGTACTTTTACTGACGGTGAAGTAGTTACCTTGGCAGATCTTGAGTTTAAGGTAATTGCTACGCCGGGTCATACTCCCGGAAGCTGTTGTTATTATTTTGAAAAAAATAATATATTAGTATCCGGTGATACACTATTTCATGATTCGATAGGAAGGACTGATTTTCCCGGCGGAAGCATGGAAGAGCTTATATCCTCAATTAAAAATAAGCTTTATGTACTTCCGGATAAAACAAGAGTTTTACCGGGACATATGGGAACAACAGAAATAGGCCATGAAAAGGCATATAATATGTTTGTTCGATGAAAATATTATTAAATGATGAAAGCTTTCGTTATGATGTTCACTCTCTTATTAAAGCCTTTTATCCTGATGAAATATTAAATTATAATATAATAAACTATTCTCTAAAAGGGGTTGAACCTGATATTATACTAAATGAAAATTCTCTCAGTATTCTTATCCCCAATGGGTCAGATTATGACCGTTTTAATTCCAAGAATATTTTTAAAAGAAAACTTTATAATATCCTTTCTCAATGCACCGGCAGACAACTGGAGTGGGGTACTTTAACGGGAATAAGGCCTGTAAAGCTTCCTTCAAGGCTTTTGTCCATTGGTAAAAACGATAAGGATATCTTAGAATATTTGTATGAAGAATTTTTACTATCAGATAAAAAAGGGAGACTTATTTTAGACATAGCCAGGAGAGAAAGAAAGCTTCTCAATGACATAAATATGAATGAAACTGCCAGCATATATATTGGTATACCATTTTGTCCCAGTATTTGCTCCTATTGTTCCTTTTCCTCATATCCCATTGTAAGATATAGGGATAGAGTAAAGGATTACATACTGGCATTAAAAAAGGAAATGCAAGAAATTAAATATAAAATTAATAATAAGAAAATAGTTTCTGTTTATATGGGAGGAGGTACTCCTACAACCTTAGATGAATATGACCTTAAGGACATCATAAGCTATACCAAAGACTTGTTTGATATTGATAAAGATATAGAATTTACTGTGGAGGCAGGTAGACCGGATACAATTACATGGGAAAAATTGGAGATTTTGAGGAAACTTGACATTATACGTATTTCCATAAATCCCCAAAGTATGAATGACAATACGTTAAAAAGGATTGGGAGAGCCCACAGCAGTGAAGATACTGTAAATGCATTTTATATGGCAAGGGATGCCGGCATGGAGATAATTAATTGCGATTTAATAATCGGACTGCCGGGTGAGGGATCAGATGAAGTTAAATATACACTTAATAAAATGGCTGAACTTTCACCAAATAATATAACTGTACATTCTTTGGCTATTAAAAGAGCTTCCAGATTAAATTATGAGGAACACTATAGTAATACCATGGATGATATTGAGCAAATCTTTGAAATATGTGGAAACTTTATGGACTCACTGGGGCTTTTCCCTTACTATTTATATAGACAAAAACAAATAAGCGGTAATATGGAAAATATTGGATATGCCGAGGCAGGATGTGAGTGTTTGTATAATATGCTAATAATGGGAGAGTATCATAATATATATGCTTTTGGCGCAGGAGCTGTTACCAAGGAGATTGATGGGAATAATAAACCGATACGAAGTCCCAATCCTAAGGATGTTAATATCTATATAGATAGGATTTTAAAATCTTCTGTGATATAATCAATTCTTGTTTGCATAAAATGGAGGGAAGTTATGGCTTTAAAGAAAAAACCAGTAAACGGTATGAAGGATATTATGCCAAGAGAGGCGAAAATAAGAGATTATGTAATAAATATAATTAAAAATACCTATAGAAGTTACGGTTTTGTTTCAATAGAAACACCGGTGATGGAGGATGTAAATAATCTCTTAGGCTCTAAAGGCGGAGAAAATGAAAAGCTTATATTTAAAATACTAAAAAGGGGAGAAAAGCTGGATATAAAAAATGCGCAGGAGGAAAAGGATGTTGTGGATTTTGGCATGCGATATGACCTTACAGTTCCGCTATGCAGATATTATTCCTGCTATGAAAACGAGTTGCCAAGTCCCTTTAAGGCATTGCAAATAGGTAATGTATATCGGGCAGACAGACCTCAAAGAGGCAGATATCGTCAATTTACCCAATGTGATATTGATATATTGGGGGAAGAGTCAAGCCTGGCGGAAATAGAGCTTATTTTGGCAACCGGAGCCTGTATAAGTAATATTGGATTTAAGGATTTTGAAATAAGGATAAATGACAGAAGAGTATTGCGTGTCATGGCAGAAACTGCCGGTCTTGACAAGGATAGACTTGATGAAATCTTTATCATTTTGGATAAGATGGATAAAGCAGGTATTGACGGAGTTAGAAAAATGCTTTTAGAGTCGGGTTTTGCTGAAGGAGCAGTCAGTAAATATATGGGATATTTTGACAATGGTGATATAAGCGACTTAATATTAAATTCCGATTATGTGCAAGCCAAAAAAAGTATAGATTCAATAAGTTATGCAGTTAACTCTGCCAAGGAGGGAGAGTATACGCTGGTTTTTGACCCGGGACTTGTCAGGGGAATGGGTTATTATACAGGAACAATATTTGAAATATCTATGCCTAAGCTGGGATTAAGCTGTGGCGGCGGCGGAAGATATGATAAGCTTGTGGGATATTTTCTTGGCAAGGATGTTCCCGCCTGCGGATTTTCCATAGGATTTGAAAGAATAATTTTACTGCTTTTGGAAAGTGATTTTGAAATACCCACAGAGAGGTTGAAAAAGGCATATTTGGTGGAAAAGAATTATCCTGAAGAAAAGCTTTCGGAAATATTTAAAAGAGCAAATAATGAAAGAAAAGAAGGGATGCAAGTTCTTGTTACCCGAATGAATAAGAACAAAAAGTTTCAAAAGGAGCAGTTAGAGAAAGAGGGCTATACAGATTTTGCAGAGTTTTTTACATCTCGAGATAACTGATTTCTTCAATCAGTTCATTTGGAGGGGTTTCCCCTCCATTTTCCATTTTCTTAATGGTATTTTTAATCGGCTTAGTTTTTTGTTCTGTTTTATTACTGCGTACTTGAATAAGCTTCTCATATTGGGGAGAATTTTGCAGGGCAATTCTTGTTTTCTGTTTAAAGGGGCAGTACTTAAATAGCATTTCCCGTTCAGGCTTTAAAAGACGCATATTTCCTGCACTTTCATATTTTATATAGGAAAGATAGTCACTTACAAATACCTTTTTATAATTATTTGATCTTTTTTTGAGACTGGTTTTGATTTTTTCCTTTTGATCCTTGGTAAGACTTCTGTTTTTCTTAAAAAATTGCAGGTAATCATTATATTCTGCGGTAAGAGACGGGTCTGTAATGTCCGTCCAGCGAACACCCTGATCAGTTTTACAAACTTCCCAACGATATTCGCCGCACAGGTTTGTTACGGAGTCGGATAAATTCTCCTCAAAAAAGGAGGAGACCAACATTCTGGCAGAAGAGTTCCTGATTCTGCCATCAATATTTTGCCAAAGAATCATATTCTGTCCTATATTTGGCATTAAAATTATATAGGGTATTTGCTCTTCATGAATAATAAACTGAAGTCCTTCATAATCCGGTACGGAAAAAAGCTTGCTTCTATAGAAAATGCTGTAATCCAAATCTCTTATACGATTTATTTCATTTGTTAAATTATCATTTGACAAATAACTCTTATCCAGAGGAAGCATTCTAAGCTGAGAGTCAAAAATAGGCACAAACATGCTTATTTTACCAAAGGTCATACGATTGCCCAGTGTAAAGATATTTTTAATTTCATATTTAAGTCTGGAGTCACCGTCCTCTAATAATGCATCCATTTCCTCCTGCCTTATGTCTCCGTTTCTAACGCTTTCCCTAAGGTATGTTATATAGTCCTGCTGGAACTCGTTTAATGACGGGGAAATTTCCTTTAAATATATTTTTTTAAGCCATTCGAACATGGGAATTATTTTGCCGCTATTATAGTTATAGGCTACGGAATAGCCATAGAGCTTTTTAATATCTTCGGAATCAACAACTCTCTCCTCCATAAACCCAAACATTAAAAACATTAGGATAATAGGTGGGATTTCCGTTGTATTAACCGCATTAACAATTTTTTTAATGATTAAACGATATATTTCATAGAAGTGAGGGGCAATTTGCCTCCTTATATTTCTAATTAAATCATCTGTATCAGTTCTGTTTGTTATTTCCACATATCTATCCATGGTAATGCTAAGCTCTGCAGTTTTTTTGTCATCATATTCGGCAAAGGCGGCAATCTGCATAAGGGAATTGGTGAAGTTTGGCATAGACAGGTTATCTTCTCCGTTCTCAATGGCAGATATCTCATTATTAAGGGCTTTTATATCGGTTTTAAATGTTAGGGTTTTTTTATTAAATTCATCAAGAAGTGAGGAAATTTTAATAATATCCCGAGAAAGCTCATAGCTGAATTCCAATGCCTGTATGGCAAAGCCTATACATACACAAGAGCCCAGACTGTATATGGGTGACATTAATTTATATTTTTGTGCCAGAGTACTGATATATGAAGCTCTCCAGCTTGTAATGTCCATGGGAGCATTGGGACATTCAATATCAGCAAAAGTGGAATAATCCTTGGCTTTTGTACAGGTTTTAGCACATAAAACAGGGTATTTTGCTATGTCAAGCTGAATTTTATCATATTCTTTTTGAGCACGATTATGTATTTTATTGGCTACTGATGAAAGAGCATTAATATCCTTTATTAAAGATAGAGCAATGGTTGGCGTAAGCTTTTCGTTTTCTCTTAATATGCTTATAAAGTCATTTATATCGTTATATTCATAGGTATAAATAGTGGTTTCGGTTTTAGTGATATAGGAAAAACTATGTACCAAGCCGCAGGGCTCAAAGGCGCCAATTAGTGAACTGGCTTCAAGGCTAAAGGATTCGGCGCCGGCAAGTACCAGTACGCTTCCTCTTATAATCAAAGCAATTTGATTAATGGGGGTCCCTAAGTCATAAATTATTTGATTAGGTGGAATAGTTCTAAGTGCCAAATCATACCTGCCTATTCTATAGTTATTTTAAGTGAAAGCTCCTGTAATTGTTTATCATCAACTGCCGTGGGTGCCTTTGTCATTAAATCAGAGGCATCCTTTATTTTTGGAAAGGCAATAACATCTCTGACACTGTCAACTTTTGCAATAAGCATAATCAATCTGTCAAGTCCATGAGCTAATCCGCCATGAGGTGGCACACCATATTTAAAGGCTTCAAGTAAGAATCCAAAACGTTCGTTGCTAACTTCCTGTGAAAGTCCCAGAGCTTCAAACATTTTTGCCTGTATATTAGAGTCATGAATTCTAATACTACCACCTCCAAGCTCCACGCCGTTAATAACTATATCATAAGCCTTTGCCCGCATTTTATCCTGATTTTCGCTGCCTAACAAAGGTAAATCCTCCTCCCTTGGCATGGTAAAGGGGTGGTGCATTGCCATAAGGCGATTATCTGTATCAGACCACTCAAACAGAGGGAAATCAACTACCCATAAAAAGGCGTAGGTATCCTCATCAATAAGTTCCAATTCATGACCGAACTTCAGGCGAAGCATACCAAGAGTTTCCCATACAATCTTATTAGTATCTGCGATAAATAAGAGTAAATCTCCTGTTTTTGCACCCATTTTATGTATGATTTTATTAGTATCATCTTCACTGATAAATTTAGTAAATGAAGATTTAATATTTCCTTCCTGTAAAGCAATATAAGCTAAACCTTTAGCTCCTACTCCCTTTACTTCTTCAGTGAGTTTATCTATAGCTTTTCTTGCAATATCTGCTTTATCAGGGATACGAATACCCCTTACACTTCCTCCTGACTCAACGGCAGAGGTAAAGACCCCGAAACCACAGGAACTTACAATATCTGATATATCAACCAATTCCATTCCAAAACGAATATCCGGCTTATCGGAGCCATATTTATCCATTGCCTCCTGCCAGGAGATCCTTGGGAATGGTGTCGGAATGTCTATATCAAGAGTTTCCTTAAAAATATGTTTCATGAGGCGTTCATTTACATCTATAACATCGTCTTCATCCACAAAGCTTAGCTCCATGTCAATCTGGGTAAACTCCGGTTGTCTGTGTGCCCTTAAATCCTCGTCCCTAAAGCATTTGGCAATTTGGTAATATTTATCAAAGCCTGAGCACATAAGAAGCTGTTTAAAAAGCTGAGGC
Organism: Lachnospiraceae bacterium; assembly: GCA_041776485.1. Classification (GTDB taxonomy): domain Bacteria; phylum Bacillota; class Clostridia; order Lachnospirales; family Lachnospiraceae; genus JBHBQE01. The sequence continues at coordinate 33,945 of JBHBQE010000006.1, forward strand.
GACTGGGGAAGAGCATAAAAATTTCCGGGATGAACACGGCTGGGCACTAAGTAATCCCTGGCACCTTCGGGTGTAGACTTTTGAAGTATTGGAGTTTCCACTTCCACAAAGCCCTCTTTATCCAGAAAGTTTCTGACTAGGCTTGTTACCCTGCTTCTCAGGAATAAAATTCTTTGCAAATCAGGACGCCTTAGATCTAAATACCTATAGGAAAGTCTTAATTCGTCTTTGGTATTTATTTCCTCCTCAATTGGGAAAGGTGGAGTCTCTGAAGCAGAGAAAATGCGAAGCTCCGTTACAAAAACCTCTATTTCTCCGGTTTTAAGGCTTTCATTTGCCAGGGCAGCTCGTTTTTGAACCTTTCCCCGTATACCTATACAGTATTCGCCTCTGAGACTTCCAGCCATCCTAAAGGTATCACTGCCGCAAACATTTTCATCAAAGACTATCTGCATTATTCCACTTTTATCCCGCAAATCAATAAATATAAGACTTCCCAGATTTCGTCTTTTAGAAACCCAGCCCATAAGTATTATTTCTCTGCCAATATCTGTAACAGAGAATTCGGCACATAATCCTGACCTTTTAAAATCTTTTGTAATTTCCATACTTTACCTACTTTATAAGATTTGATATTGTTTTAAAGGTTTCACCGCCTGATATCTGCAAAAGCTCAAAAAGCACACTCTCAAGGGAAGTTATAAATGCCCCCTCCTGCTTTGCTCTTAAAATACCGATATCGTGGTTTTTAAGTGTTCTTGAGGTACAGCAGTCCTCAACAATATATACAGACAACCCCATTTCAATGAGATCCATAATAGTTTGAAGTACACAGATATGGGTTTCACAGCCGCAGATTATAACATGCCTTGCACCGGTGTGCTTTACCATATCCTTAATATTTTCATCTAACATACAGCTAAAGCTGGTTTTTGCCATTCCAGATGGAAAATCAGGTATGGAACTAAGCTCTTTAACAGTACTGCCGAGCCCATTAGGATATTGTTCTGAAACTACTAAGGGTATCTCAAGTGCAATCAACCCTTTTGCAAGCTTTACACTGCTTTTAAGGAAGTTTTCCCCCTCATGCTGAGCAGGAATAAGCTTTTCCTGATAATCTACAAATATGCCGCAGGTTCTGTTTTTATCTATTCGCATATTTACCCTTTCTACATTAATAACTATTCAAAGTATTTTATATTATTATTTAATCTAATACAAGCGTTGACGCTGACTTGTGATAAAACTATAATGTTAACAATGAGTAAGGAAAGGATGTAAAATGGCTGAATTTAAGTATAGTACAGTGCCGGAGGCATTGGAGGCTTTAAAGACAGGCAAAATCATATTAGTGACTGATGATCCGGAAAGAGAAAATGAAGGGGATATGATTTGCGCCTGTGAGTTTGCTACACAGGAAAATATTAATTTTATGGCAGTACATGCTAAGGGATTGATATGTACTCCCATGAGTCAAGAGGTGGCAAATAAGCTTGGGCTTCCGCCAATGGTCAGCGAAAATACAGATAATCATGAAACTGCTTTTACAGTTTCAATAGACCATATTGATACCACAACAGGAATATCCGCTAAGGAGAGAGGATATACCATGCTCAAATGTGTGGATACCAATGCAAAGCCTACAGACTTTAGGCGACCGGGTCATGTATTTCCACTTACAGCAAGACCCGGAGGAGTTTTGGTTCGGCAGGGACATACTGAAGCCACTGTGGATTTACTGCGTCTGGCAGGTATGTATGAGGCGGGTGTTTGCTGTGAAGTCATGGAGGAGGATGGCACCATGATGAGAGCCACCGGGTTGCAGGAACTGGCTAAAAAGCATAACCTTGTATTTATCACGGTAAAGGATTTGATAGATTATAAGATAATCCATGAAAAGCATGTACACTGCGAAGCAAAAGCCAAGCTTCCCACAAAATATGGGGATTTTGATATGTTTGGCTATATTAATGATATTACCGGCGAACATCATGTGGCATTGATAAAGGGAGATATAGGCGACGGAGAGGATGTCCTTTGTCGTGTTCACAGTGAGTGCTTAACAGGAGATACCTTTGGCTCTTATAGATGTGATTGCGGTGAGCAGCTATCCTCTGCCATGAAAATGGTACAAAAGGAGGGGCGGGGAATAATTCTCTATATGCGTCAAGAAGGCAGAGGGATAGGTCTTATTAACAAGATTAAAGCATACGCGCTTCAGGAGGAGGGCTATGATACTGTTGAAGCCAATATCAAGCTGGGGTTTGAGGCAGATCTGAGAGAATATTGGGTAGGTGCTCAGATACTCAGAGACTTAGGTGCTAAATCCCTTAGACTCCTTACAAACAATCCGGATAAGGTATATGGATTGGAGGGATTTGGACTTGATATTCTAAAACGAATACCCATAGAAATCCCGCCTCAAAAGTATGATATTGCTTATCTCAAAACTAAAAAAACCAGAATGGGTCATATTTTTAATGAAATAGATGTTGATTGAAAGGAAAGGTAATCATGAATATAAACGTTATTGAAGGAAGTGTAGTTGCAAATGATAAAATGAAAATAGGCATTGTAGCTGCTCGTTTTAATGAGATTATTACTAACAAGCTTTTAAGCGGAGCAGTGGATGGATTGGTTCGTCACGATGTAAAGGAATCAAATATTACAGTGGCTTGGGTTCCGGGTGCCTTTGAGATCCCTACAGCGGCTAAGCTTATGGCAGAAAGCAAAAATTATGACGCAGTCATTTGCTTAGGTGCAGTGATTCGCGGACAAACCAGTCATTATGACTATGTATGCAATGAGGTGAGCAAGGGAATAGCCCATATTTCCATGGAAACAGGAATTCCTGTTATGTTTGGAGTTGTTACCACGGAAAATATTGAGCAGGCAATTGCAAGGGCAGGAAGTAAGGCAGGAAATAAGGGTTATGACTGTGCTCTGTCCGCAATTGAAATGGTTAACCTTTTAAATAAATTTTAAGCAGCACAAGCTAAGGAGAGAGTTTTGAAGCTTAAGGCATTTTTAATAATGATAATTGCACTAAGCTTAGTATCCTGCCGTTTTGCAGATATAAAAAGCAGTGAGGTTAATGTCGGCGAGGAGACTTTTGGCTTTGAGGAGCTGTCCGTCAGTTCCTTTATCTTTATAACTGACAGTGGTGGTGCCTCTATGATTGAAATATCCGAAAACGGAGATTTTTTCGGTGAATACCACGAAAGCAATATGAGTGAGGGGGGCTTAGAATATGACAGCACTGTCAGAAGCTGTACCTATTCAGGAACTTTTTCAGAGCCGGTGGAAAATCCGGACGGAACCTACAGTATCAAAGTAGATGCTATTGATACCAACGGGGAAATTGGAAAGGAGTATATAGAAAACTCCATCAAATATGTATACTCCAAACCAATGGGACTTAATGAGGGGAATGTAATTACGGTAATACCTGCGGGATACGATATTTCAAATATGCCGCAGGAGTTTATTAATGGTGTAAAACGCGGCTATTATTTTGAAGGAAACAAGCTTCCAGCCATTGGGCTTATGTTTCAAGAGGAGGAAAGGGTTTATAGCTGGATACAGCAAAGAGAATAAAGATATTATAAAGGAGTGGTGGACAATGAGTACAACAAAAGAAAAGTACATGGAGTTTAAAATCGAAAGACTCATGGAGAATCTGCACAAAAGAGGGATGAAGGGGCGTTACTGCAAAAGCACTGACGAACTGGTTGAAGTAACCATGAATCTGGTAAAGGATGGGGATATGGTTGCCAGCGGCGGATCCATGACTTTGGTAGAAAGCGGTATAAAGGATATGCTCGCTTCTATGCCTGAGATTAATTACTTAGACAGGGATAGCTGCAAGACAGAGGAGGAGGCGGAAGAGCTTTTTAGAAAGGCATTTTACTCCGATGTGTATTTTATGAGTACAAATGCCATTACAGAGGATGGGATTTTAGTTAATATTGACGGCAGAGGTAATAGGGCGGCAGCTTTAATATTCGGACCTAAAAAAGTAGTTATTATTGCCGGAGTAAATAAAATTACAACTACATTGGATGAGGCATTGCTCAGGGCACGTACCGTGTCCGGACCGATGAACTGCTTAAGGCTTGACAGGAAAACACCATGTACAGTCAGCGGAGTATGTCAGGATTGTCTGTCTGAAGAGTCTATTTGCAGTCAGTTTGTTGTTACAAGAAAAAGTACCATAGCGGAAAGAATTCATATAATATTAGTCAATAGCGAATTTGGCTTTTAGACAGACTAAAATTTAATTGTTGCAAGGAGAAATAAATGGCTAACGGATACGGTGTAGATGTCGGAACAGGAAATCTAAAGATATTTAATCTGCAGGATGGTTCCATTACAGTAGAAAAGGATACAATAGCAATTGTAGCAGGAGACAGGATATATGCCTGCGGAGACGAGGCATATGAAATGTATGAGAAGGCGCCGGATACAATAGAGGTTTCATTCCCTGTTATTAACGGAGTTATTGCAGACTTTGACAATATCCAAAATATGCTTATAGAGATTATTGAGAATAAACTTAATGGGCACTTAAAGGGCGCCAACATAATAGTTGCTGTTCCCAATGATATTACTGAGGTGGAAAAAAAGGCATTTTATGATCTTTTTGCAAAGTCAAAAATGAAAACCAGAAGCATATTATTATGTGAAAAGCCATTGGCAGATGCTATAGGCTTGGGGCTTGACGTTACAAAGCCTACGGGAATTATGGTGGTGGATATTGGATATGACACTACGGAAATATCTGTTATTTCTCTGGGCGGACTTGTTTTAAGTCAGTTAATACCCCTCGGCGGACTGCAGCTTGATAAAAATATTATGACATATCTTAGGAGGCATTTTAATCTTTTTATTGGGAACAAAACCGCAAAGGCACTTAAGGAAAATATAGGAAGTGCGGATCCGGAATATGAAGACGCTCAGAAGGTGGTAGGCAGAGATGTGGTAAGCGGGCTGCCTGTGGAAATGGAGATACAAAGTCATGTTATACATGAGGCAATGCATGACAGCCTGGAAAGCCTTTCCAATTCAGTAAAAATGATCCTGGAAAAGACACCTCCGGAACTTGCCAGAGATATAGTAAATTCAGGAATTTATGTAACAGGCGGTGGATCTAAGCTTAATGGACTGGCTTCCTACTTAAATAAGATTACCAATATCAAAATAAATATAGCTGAAAATGGTTCCGATTCCGTAGCCAGAGGATTAGGGGAAATCCTTTCAGATGAAAAGTATGCAAGCTTTGGATATGCTTTGAAAACCAGGATGTTTAGTTGATGAATAGAAGAAACCTAAATATTCCCAGCAGGTTTATATTGTTTATTTTGACTATTTTTGCTGTAGTATTACTTTTTGTAAGCTATACTACAGAGTTTAAAGGCGGATATATAAGGAATATTTCCGAGGCTGTTTTTATGCCTATGCAAAGGGGTATTGGTTCAATTTCAGGAAGAATTTTAAGAAATGCCAAGGAAAATGCCACACTGGAGGAGCTTATCAGCGAGAATGAGCTCTTAAAGGAGGAAATAGTCAGCTTAAACTCGGAAATATCCGGTATTACCCTTAGAGAAAATGAATTAAATGAACTAAGGGGGCTTTTGGAGCTTAAAAATACTTATATTGAATACAAAACTACCGGAGCCTATGTAATAGGTGCTTCTCCCAGTAATTGGAGAAATACTTTTATCATAGATAAGGGTGAGGATGACGGCATAAAAGAGGGAATGAATGTTTTGGCAGGAGAGGGACTTGTTGGGATTGTGACAGATACAGGAAAGCACCATTCTACAGTAAGGAGCATAATTGATGATAGCTCTAATGTGTCCGGTATGGTTTCAGATACAGGTGATAATCTGATTGTAAGCGGTTCTCTTAAGTCTATGACTGAGGATGGAATGATAGAATTTTCTAATCTTGAGGATTTGGAAAGGAGAGCCAAGGTTGGAGATACGATAGTTACTTCAAATATTAGCGATAAATATTTACCGGGATTATTAATTGGCTACATAGGAACCATAGAAGATGACCCCAATGGACTTACAAAATACGGTCAAATAGTTCCCGTTGCAGATTTTAAGCATTTAAATGAAGTGCTTATTATAACGACTACAAAGCAAATATTGGAATAATATGAACATTTCTAAAGTTATAAAACAAGTTGTTTTTTTTCTTTTAAGCTTAATTATTGGTTTTGTTTTACATGTATGCATATTTCAAAATCTGGTATTGGGAGTGGTTTTTCCAAATGTTTTTTTAATTTTAACAGCGGCTTTGGGTTTTATGTATGGCAGCATATATGGAATGACTTTTGGATTTATCGCAGGACTATTATTAGATTCCATTTCCTATGATTATTTTGGGTTGAATTGCCTGGTTCTGCTTACAATAGGTTATTTAAACGGACTTTTGATGAAGTTTTTCTATGGAGATGATATTAGGCTTCCCATGCTGTTTATCGGTGCCAGTGATGTGTTTCATGGGATTATAATATATATTTTTACATTTTTAACAAGGCAAAGATATGATTTTGTGTTTTATTTTTTAAATATAATTATGCCGGAGGCAGTGTATTCTGTCTTGGTGTTTATACTTTTATATGCTCCTCTTTATAAGGGTCTCCTATGGATAAAAAGGGATAGTACAGGAAGAATTATAAGATGATTAGGAATATTGAGGAATTTTTAAAGGACAGAAGACGAGTATTATATTCTCTGATTATATTATTAACTATTATGTTAATCGTGCGATTATTTGTGCTGCAGGTGATAAGAGGAGCTGATTTTCAGGATAATTATAAGCTTAAGGTGGAAAGAAAAGAGATAATAGAAGCAACAAGAGGAAATATATATGATAAAAACGGAAATATCCTTGCCTATAACAAGCTTGCTCACACTGTAACTATTGAAGACATTGGAAGCTATAAAAATGATGATGAGAGAAACAATGTTATTAACAGCCAGCTTTTAGAGGTGATAAGGAAGCTTAAGGAAAACGGGGAAGAGCTTTATTTAGACTTTGGAATATATATGGATTCCTCAGGAAATTTTGTTTTCAGGGATTCCGGTACAGGACTTACAAGATTCAGGGCAGATATATTTGGATATGCAGACCCATCTCAGCTAAAGGTAAATGAAAAAACAGGGATAGATGAGGCAAATGCCGATGCAAAGGAGATAATGTCATATCTATGTGATAGAAGATATGATATTCCAAAGGATTATTCAAAGGCGGAGCGCTTTGAAATAGCGGTGATTCGTTATCATATGGGACTTAATACCTATCAAAAGTATATTTCCACCCCCATTGCCAAGGATGTAAGTGAAAAGTCTGTAGCCTATATTATGGAGAACAAATACAGGTTTACAGGGATAGATGTGGAGGATAAATCCATTAGGGCATATCCCAATGCCAAGTGTTTTGCCAATATCCTTGGGTATACCGGAACTATTTCCACCGAGGAATATAATGAGCTGTCTAAAACAGATGATTCCTATACGTTAAATGATACTGTAGGGAAATCCGGTATAGAACAGTATATGAATAAGGAATTAATGGGGAAAAGCGGTTACCAAACAGTTTATGTGGACAGCTTGGGCAATCTTTTAGAAACTGCAGAGGTGGTAAATCAAGAAAGCGGAAATGATGTTTACCTTTCCATAGACAGAGATTTAACGGAAACAATTTATAACCTTTTGGAGCAGCAAATTGCAAGCATACTTCATTCAAAGATAATTAATGCCAAGGAATATGATGAAAACAGTGCAAAAAGTCGAGATGATATTCTTATTCCAATATATGACGTATACTATGCATTAATTAATAACAGGGTTATTAATATAAGCAAAACGACTGATTTATCTGATGCAGAGGAATTGGTATATAACCAGTTTAATACAAAATTTGATAGTGCAATAGAGGAATTTGGAAATCAATTAAAGGCAAGTTATTCTACCCCCTATGAAAGTCTGCCAGAGGAATATCAGGCATATTCAACTTATCTTGTAAAAAAATTAAAACGAGATGAAATATTTGATTCAAACCTTATTGATACAGGGGATGAAAATCAAATCCTTTGGACTTCAGAGAAGCTTTCTGTCAATGATTATATTAGGTATGCCATTGAAAAGGAATGGATTAAGATTGATGGATTTGTGAGAGAATATGAATATGTAGACTCTGCAGAGGTATATAGTAAGCTGGTGGATTACAGTATTGAGCAGCTGAAAAATGATGATGGTTTTAGAAGATTAGTATATAGGCATGCTCTTTTAGAGGATAGGATAAATCTTGGGGCATTGTTGGCTATTTTATATGATCAGGGGGTATTAGAAGAAGATATTGAAACCAGAAATGCGCTTATAAGCGGCAGCATGGATACCTATAGCTTTATTATGGAAAAAATCGGTGATATATCCATAACGCCGGGGCAGCTGGGACTTGATCCCTGTTCCGGTTCCTGCGTTGTTATAGACCCTAATACCGGAGAAGTGCTGGCATTGGTTTCCTACCCGGGATACGATTCAAACAGATTGTCCAATAGTCTTGACAGTGAGTATTACGGATACTTAAATACTAATGAGGCGAGTCCTTTATATAACCATGCAACCCAGGAAAAGACAGCACCTGGTTCCACTTTCAAGATGATTAGTGCAGCGGCAGGACTGGGGGAGGGTGTTATATCACCCGAGGAAAAAATATTGGACGAAGGAAAATTTCTAAAGGTAAGCAATGAGCCGAAATGTTGGATTTATCCGGGAGGCACCCATGGTGAGATTAATATCAAGGAAGCAATCAGAGATTCCTGCAACTACTATTTTTACGAATTAGGATGGCGGCTGTCAGGGGGAGAGAGTTTTAATGATAGAAAAGGTATTAATTCCATAAATCAGTATGCTAAAAGCTTTGGACTGGGGGACAAGACCGGTGTTGAGATTGAAGAAAGCAGTCCTAATCTTGCCAGTGAATATCCGGTCATGGCTGCTATTGGACAGTCAGACAGCAACTTTACAACAATCGGACTTGCAAGATATGTGGCGGCAGTGGCAAATTCCGGTAATGTATATGACCTGACTCTGTTATCTCATGTGGAGGATCCTGAAGGAAATGTAATAGATACATTTGAGCCTATATTAAAGAATAATGTGGAAAATGTGTCATATAGTTCCTGGGCTGCTATACATGAGGGTATGCGGCTTGTTGTAGAAAATCTTAATGTGTTTAGCGGGTTCCCTATTACTGTTGCAGGCAAAACAGGAACAGCACAGCAGTCTGCCACAAGACCTAACCATGCATTATTTGTGGGCTATGCCCCCTATGAAGCACCGCAGATAGCCATAGCCTGTAGAATTTCCAATGGATACACTTCACATAATGCAGCGGATTTTGCTAAATTAGTTTTGGCGAAATATTTTGAAACTGGCGATTATACGGAGAACTCGGGAGTTAGAAATATTGAAAGCAATAATAGGATAACTGATTAGATGAAACCTATATGTATGATAAAAAGCCATTCCAAGGGAATAATCCTGGTATTGGACAGAGAGGCTGAATTTGAAAAACTTGTGCTGGAAGTGTGTTCCCTGTTTGCCAGATCAAAGGATTTTTTTAAGCAGGGAGATATGGTTCTTTCCATTGAGGGCAGGATTCTTGAACCGGAGGAGCTTCTAGTTGTGATAGAGGCAATTGAGTTAAACTCCGAGGTGAAAATTGCCTTTGTTATGGAGCAGGGGGAGCTAAGAGACGCAAGAACTGTGGGAAAGCTTGATAAGTTTTTTTATGAAAACATTGACAGTAATGCGAAAATAATACATGGGAATATTAAGACAAAGGAAAGAGTAGTATCGGATACAGGGCTGCTGATTATCGGTGATGTAAAGAAAAACGCAAAGGTAGAGGCAGCAGGCAGTGTATATGTAATGGGAACTTTGGAGGGTGATGTAAGTGCAGGGATAAATGGGCATAAAAATGCCGTTATTGTGGCAGGTAATCTCCTTGCAAAGGAGGCTACAATATGTGGTGTAAAGGGAAATATTAGAGTAAAATATAGAGGACTGTGCAAAATAAAAAGTAAGAAAGAGCCCATAGTCATTAGACTTCTTCACGGACGGTTTGAAGCAGAGCCTCTTTCAGGCGGATTGTTAATACAGGAAAATTAATGTTTAGAAATTATAATCTTAAAAATTTTAATATCAGACTTGCCTCAGCTACAATTGCTATTACCATATTTGGAATAATAGTCATTGGAAGTGCCAACGAAGGATATCAAACCAGACAGCTTCAGGGTCTTATCATAGGTCTTGTAGCTATGGTAATTGCTTCGGTTTTTAGTTATACTTTTTTAATGAGCCATTATATCATATCTTATGTGACTGCCATCGCTTTGTTAGTATATGTGCTTATATTCGGATATACAAGCTATGGAGCCACCAGATGGATAGATGTGGGATTTACCAGGTTTCAACCCTCAGAATTTGCAAAAATATTTTTGATTATATTTTTTGCAAGCTATTTGATGAATTATAAAGAGGAGCTAAATGAAAAAAAAAGGTTAGCCATTACTGCAGGACTTTGTATACTTCCTTTGATACTTATATTAATGGAGCCGGATTTATCCACAACAATAGTTACGTTTTTCATGTTAGCCTGTATGATATATTATGCGGGACTTTCGTATAAAATTGTGGGTGTTTCCCTGGGAGCTGGAATTTTTATTGTTATCATGGTTATTGCTCAGGTGCTTAGAAATTCCGGAGGATTGTTGTTGGGATATCAGGGTGAGAGAATTTTGGCTTGGCTACGTCCTGAAGAATATCCTCAGATCAGCTATCAGCAGCAAAATTCTATTATGGCGATAGGGAGCGGAAGGATATTTGGCAAGGGCTTAAATAATAATGCAGTGGATTCTGTGAAAAATGGAAATTATATATCTGAAGGGCAGACGGATTTTATATTTGCCATAGTTGGTGAAGAACTCGGTCTTATTGGATGTGTTTTACTTATTGGACTTATGTTATTTATTTCCTATGAATGTATCAGAACCAGCAAAAAGGCAAAGGATTTTTCAGGTGAGCTTATATGTATCGGTATGGGATGTTTGATTGCTTTTCAAAGTTTTGTTAATATTGGAGTTGTGACAGGACTTTTGCCAAATACAGGGCTGACATTACCCTTTGTTAGCTATGGACTAACCTCTTTAGTTGCATTATTTGGAGGAGTAGGCATGGTATTAAATGTAAGCTTGCAGGCCAGAAAACACTGAGAATATTAATTATAGAAGGAGACGGAATGAATATTGGATTAACAGCTCACGATGCAAAAAAAATGCTTATGGAAAATTTTTGTATAGCCTATCAGGGTATATTATCTAAACATAGTCTTTTTGCCACCGGAGACACAGGCAGGCTAATAGAAAATACTACAGGACTGAAGGTGCATAAATATTTATCCGGCCATTTGGGTGGTGTTCAGCAGCTTGGAATACAAATTGAGCATAATGAAATAGATATGGTTATTTCCCTTAGAGATCCATATAATACTAAGCTCAATCAGCCGGATTATGTGCTAATCGGAAAGCTGTGTGATACTTATAATATTCCGATAGCTACAAATCTCGCCACGGCAGAACTTTTGGTTTTGGCATTAGACAGGGGTGACCTTAATTGGAGAGAAATGTATAAGTAATTCTGTTGTGTTTTGAAATTACTTATACTATAATCAAAATATATTAATTATTCTGCAAATTTAGAAGGAGGAGCCTATGGTTGAATTGATAATAGGAAACAAGGGGAAGGGGAAGACAAAGGTTCTTTTAAACAGGGCGGAAGCCGATTTAAAAAATTCCACAGGAAATATTATATTTGTAGACAAGGACTTAAAGCATATGCATGGTCTTGATTACAAAATCAGGCTTGTTGATATGAGCGATTATGATGTGGATACCACGGAAGAATTTATGGGCTTTGTAAATGGAATTATTTCTCAGAATAATGATATTGAGGAGATAATATTAGACAGCTATTTATCCATAGCCTTTATTGATACAGATGATGGAATGGTAAGTTCCATAGAGAGAATAAGTGATATTTCAGAGAAATTTGGCGTTAAGTTTTTACTTAGTATATCAAGGGATAAGGAACATTTGCCGGATGTATTAGCTGATATGGTAGTAGAAGCGTTGTAGTTATGAAAATACTTGTAACGGGGGGATGTGGCTTCATCGGAAGTCATACCTGTGTAGAGCTGTTAAGCCAAGGGCATGAATGTGTAGTAGTTGATAACCTGTCTAATTCAGTTAGACAGGTTATTGATAGAATAGAGGTTATTGCGGGCAAGCCAGTTGCTTTCTACAAAGAAGATATATTAAATGCTGGGGGACTGGAAAAAATAATTGAAAGGGAGCGTCCACAGGGCTGTATACATTTTGCGGGGCTTAAGGCTGTGGGTGAGTCCGTGGCAAAGCCTATAGAATATTACCACAACAATATTACAGGAACCCTTAATCTAGTCTCGGCGTTGACAAAGTATGGTATAAAAAACATCATTTTTTCCTCATCAGCTACAGTATATGGGAATCCGGATACTGTTCCCGTATCAGAAAGCTGCCCCAGGGGAGTATGTACAAACCCTTATGGCTGGACAAAATGGATGCAGGAGCAGATACTAACGGATTTACAGACTGCTGACGGGGAATGGAATATTGTACTTCTCAGGTATTTTAATCCCATTGGTGCTCATGAAAGCGGGCTTATAGGAGAGGATCCTTTGGGTATTCCCAATAATCTTATGCCGTATATATCAGGTGTTGCTGTCGGAAAGCTTAAAAAGCTTGGTGTATTCGGAAATGATTATGATACTGAGGATGGTACAGGAGTCAGAGATTATATCCATGTATGTGATTTGGCAATGGGACACGTTCTGGCTTTAAAACATTTTAATGATAAGGGAAATGTTAATATATATAATTTAGGTACAGGAGTTGGATATTCTGTGCTTGATGTGGTTAATACATTTTCCAGGGTAAATTCCGTAGATATTCCCTATGAAATAAAGGACAGAAGACCGGGGGATGTTGCAAAGCTGTATTCAAACTCTCAAAAAGCAAAGGATTATTTAGGTTTTGTTGCTGAGCATGATTTGGACAGCATGTGCAGAGATTCCTATAGATTTCAACAGAAAAATCCAAAGGGTATAGTAGACTAGGAAAGGAGCTTATATGAAAGAATTTGGATATCCGATGTTTGATGAAAATGGTGAGGAGATTTTATGTACCTATAGCGGGGATTATTCCCACATGAATATGGACGTTAGGGTATATCGTATGAAGGATAAGGATAAAAAGCTTTTCTGTAAGGAGGATGAGGAATGTGCAGTCCTTCTTATGAGTGGTGAGGTGGAGTTTAGATTAACTAAATCAGGCTCGGTTCTTCATGCTGATAGAGAAAGCGTATTTATTCCGGGATCCTATGCTGCTCATGTTTGTGCAGGAGATGGAATAGAAATAGAATGTTTTAAGGACGGCACAGAAATACTTGTTCAATGTACCAAAAATAAGAAATTCTTTGAAGGAAAGCTGTATGAGCCTGAAAGCGTACCATTTCATACTACGGGAAAGGGAGAAATGGGAGACCATCAGGTTCGCCAGGTAAATACCATATTTGGAAAGGAATCGGAGCCTGAATCAAATATGGTATTGGGTGAGATATTAAATAATCCCGGATGTTGGTCCGGCTATCCACCTCACAGACATCCTCAGCCGGAGCTGTATTATTTCAGAATAGACCATAAGGATGGCTTTGGAGCCAGCTTTGTGGATGATAGAGTATATAAGATTGTGGACAACAGTTATTCAGCCATACCTGGAGGCTCTGTTCATCCCCAGTCTGTTGCGCCGGGATTTAGATTATGGACAGCCTGGATGATTAGGCATAATGAAGAGGATCCATGGCTTGAGACCTCAAGGTTTGAGGATAGCAGATATAGCTTTTTGCATGATGTAAAGTAATTTATGTTTGATGATATAAACTTTCCTGTATTAATATATAGCTTTGCAGTTTTATTTATCAGTTTTACTATAAAGGGAATGGCGGGTTTTGGCGACCCGCTTCTTTATAATCCCCTGTTGGGGATTTTTTATAATACAAATATGATTTCACCTGCCACAATTCCGGTTGGATTTCTGTCCAATATAGTTATGGTAGCTAAGAATTTCAAGAAATTAAATTTAAAATTAATTTTTCCTATTATAGTATTTGTTTTGTTGGGAGATATTCCTGGAGTATTGCTGCTAAGATATGGTCAGCCCACACTGTTAAAGCTGCTTCTTGGCATAGTAATAACAGGACTTGGCATAGAAATGCTCACAAGAAAAGAGGGAAAGGAAAGCCATGTGAACATGCCGCTGTTTTGTGTTATATCCTTTTTTTCAGGAATGACAGCAGGGCTTTTTTCCATTAATCTTTTATTTGTGGCATATCTTGAGAGGGTGTTAAAAAACAGAGATGAATTTCGCTCCAGCATATGTCTGGTATTTTTATGTGAGTCAATTGTAAGACTCATACTTATACTGTCAGTGGGGCTTATTAATATAGAGGTTATTATGCTTGGCATTATAAGCATTCCTGCTATGGCTATGGGAATGTTACTGGGGGGCAGGATAGATAAGAGAATAGGGGATATTCTTGCAGGAAGAATAATAAAATATATATTTTTGCTTGGGGGGATAAGCACTATAATATATGCTGTTTTGGCGTTATAGTCTATTGCTTATTTACCTTACGATATCTTAGGGGTGATAATCCTACAGTTTTTAGGAATATCTTGGAAAAATAGCTTTGATTTTCATAGCCAAGCCTTTTGGCAATTTCATTCATGGACATATTCGTGGTAAGAAGCAGACTTTGGGCTTCACCCATTTGACGGCGGATAACGTAGGTGGATAGAGTACATCCATATGCTTTTTTAAATATTCTTGCCAAATAGGAGTCACTTACATTAAATTTGAAAGAAATGTCAGAAACAGAAAAATTTTTAGTACCTTTTTCATCTACATACTCTTTAATCCTTTCAGCAAGAAGCTCGGATTTTGAAAGGTGCTTAGCTACAGGCAGAGAGCTTGAGGCATGTTTTCCGTCATTTCCCAGCATTATTATATAGTTTAGCAGAGCACTATAGAGAAAATTGGAAATTTCATTTGCCCTGGGGATTTTATTTATGCTTGATTCAAAGATTGCGCTGAATATGTCCTGTATGATTGAGGAATACTCATTCGTATGAATAACGGGGCAAATATTGTCAGGAATAAGACAATCCTTTTCAAGCCCGGGAACAAAAATTCCCGTACCTGCACAGCAATACCTAAAACAAATACCGTTGGCAATATTTTCATTATGAACCTTTCCTCTGTTGTATACTACAATATCACCTCTTTCCACAGGATATTTAATATTACCGATTTCAATAATATTGTCGCCTCTGGTAATATATAGTATTTCCAAAAAATCATGGGAATGAGGGCTTCTTTGAAAGCCTATATCCATACCGTCATGTTTCGCAGTATAAATAAGCCTTGGATCCCCCTGTAATGGTATTATATTTTTATTAGCGGGCGGTACATTTGTTTGCATATCATCTCCTTAAAATATTCACTATTTTAACATTAAACAGACCTATATGGAATATGAAATTTTTAATGACAATGAAAAAAAAAAGGATATAATTAACAATGGTATATACATGGTATGAACAGGAGGACGATGTGAAAAATATTAAAATAGGAGCTATTGGTTTAGGAAGATTGGGATATCATCATGCAAAAACAGCTTCAGGATGTTTGGGAACAGAGTTGTATGCTGTATCAGACTCTACACCGGCTGCTTTGGAACGAGGAGTAAATGACTTTGGTGTAAAGGGTTATGCTGATTATATGGATATGGTGAATAATCCTGAGGTCAATGCAGTACTTGTAAATACCCCTACCAACAGTCATTATGAGGTGCTTAAAAATGTTATTCCCACAAAGAAACCTGTATTTTGTGAAAAGCCTATTACCCTTAATATGGATGAGGCAGAGGAAATTGTTGATTTGGTGCGGAAAAATAAAAGTTTTTTAATGGTGGGATATAACAGGCGGTTTGATCCGGGATATATGGCTGCCAAGAAGCTTATAGATGAGGGCAAGCTTGGCGAGGTTATTTATCTTCACGAAACCAATAGGGATCCTGCGGGACCTCCTGAGGCGTTTGCACCCACCAGCGGAGGAATTTTCTGTGATATGGGTATCCACGATTTTGATGTTATGTCATGGCTTGTGGGGGAACCTATTACAGAGATATATGCAAAGGGAGCAGTATATAAATATGATTTCTTAAAGCCCTTAAATGATGTGGATTACGCACAGGTGCTTTTGACCTTTAAGGGTGGAGCCATGGGAATGGTGGAAATTTCCCGGGACGGGAATGGGGTGTATGACGGCAGATGTGAGATAGTTGGAAAGAACCAAACTGTTCACGTAGGTACTACAAGACAGACTCCAATTACAGTTATAGGAAACAGAACAAGAACTGAGGATATGTCTGATTGGGTACTGGAGCGTTTTGCTGAGTCCTATGTAAACGAAATGCAAACCTTTGTAGACTGTGTACAGAAAGATAAGCCATCACCAGTGGATGAAAACGCAGGGCTTATGGGATTAAAATATGCACTTACTGCTACAAAAGCATTTAATGAAAATAAGCCACAAACATTATAGTAATTATAACTTATTTTAATATTATTAGTTCAAAAAAGCATAAATTTATTTAATTGATAATAGTGATAAATTATATAAAATATGATTTGTTGGGAGAGAGAATATTTTATATAGTAAAATAAGTTAAAAAAAGGCATATATATACAAAAAGCCAGCATATATTTTTGTATTATCGTAATTTTCTAATATGATATACTTACCTGCGGACATAATAATTATTTGATTCCCTGGGGGATATATGCTGGCGATTGGACAAACAAAGCTAAATGAATATTCTGATATGCTAAAATGCAGCAATCAATCTGAAGTTATGTCTGAAATTCTGCAATTCAACACTGTAGAAACAGTGAATAGTATTTCTCATAATAATGAAAATGTTAATTCCGTAAACGTTTTGGTTTTTAATATGGAGAGGGGAGTATATTCTCGGGAAATATGTGAATTTTTACAGCACAACGGAAATATTTCCGATTTTGATATTATACTTGCCAATGAACTGGATGACGGATGTTATAGAAGTAAAAATATAAATACATCAGAGTATATAGGTAAAACACTGGGGATGAACTATACTTTCGGTCTTGAATTTATAGAGCTTACTAATGAAAAAAATTTAAAGGGGTTTCACGGAAATACTATATTTTCTCGTTTTCCTATAATAGACAGCGGAGTAATTCATTTACCCCAAGAGTATAATTGGTATTTTGACCCGCAAAAGAGAATCGGTGGAAGAAATGGGGTATATGCTGTTATTTCAATAAATAACAGGGAGTATGTTTTTGTTTCTCTGCATTTGGAAAATCGTACGGATTTTGCAGGCAGAGACAGACAAATGCAGTATGTAATCCATGAAATAGAGGATATGTTTAAGGATATGCCAATTATTATCGGAGGTGATTTAAATACCAATACATTAGACGGAAGATATGAGGACGGGTATGATCCTGCAGTTTCAGATACTGATTCGGATTTGGAGCCACATTTTGACAATAAAAGAAGGAATCAGTGCCTGGAGGAGGTGTTTGAAAGAGAGCCGCTTTTAAATAACAGTATTAAACTGGGTTACAGAGTTTACCCGAGAGTTCCTGAGGTTACGAGAAGAAAGCCGTTATCAGATGGAGTTTTGACCTTAAGTTTGGACTGGATTCTTATGAAGGGACTTTCCTGTGATGAATGTAGGGTCATTTCTACAGAAGCAGGATCCTTTGCAGGTAAAACAAGCTCAAATATTTTAAATAATTTTAATGGTAAGGAATTATCAGATCATAGTGCTGTCTGGGCGATGTGCCCTGTAAATATTAACAACTAGATATGGAGGAAACCATGAAAAAAGTAGGACGTGTATTATCATTAGCTCTTTCACTGGTTATGGTGTTGGGACTTTCTGCTTGCAGTAGCTTAAGCTCAAGCAGTGTTCAACCAAGCACAAGTGAAAGCTCAGAAAATTCAGGTGCCGGCGAAACGGCAAGCAGCAAAAAACTTACCGTTTATACAGCCTTTCCTGAGACAGAGGTAATTTATTATTTTAATAAATTTACTGAGGAAACCGGTATTGAGGTGGAATATATAAGACTTTCAGCCGGTGAGATGCTTACAAGAGTTGCTGCCGAAAAGGAAAATCCCCAAGCGGCTCTTATGTTCGGCGGTTCTACGGACAACTATATTGCTGCTGCAGATCAGGGACTGTTGGAGGCATATCAATCTTCTGCTCTTTCAGATACACCTGAAAAATATTTAGATCCCAATGGAGTGTGGAATCCTATTTATGTAGGTGCAATATCCTTTGCCTGCAATAAAGAGTGGTTTGAGTCTAAGGGATATGATTATCCCACAAGCTGGGAGGATTTACTGGATAGTAAGTATAAAGGACAGATTATAATGGCTCACCCTGCAACTTCAGGTACAGCCTATACCGTATTGGCAACATTGGTTCAGTTAATGGGAGAGGATAAGGTATGGGATTATCTTCAAAAGCTTGATAAAAATATGGTTCAATATACAAAATCAGGAGCAACTGCTCCCAACTCCGTAGGTCTTGGTGAGGCAGCAATAGCTTTAACATTTTCTCATGATGGATTACAGCCTACAGCAGAGGGTTATCCTATAGAGCTTTCTTTCCCTGATGATGGAACGGGATATGAAGTAGGAGCAGCGGCACTTATTAAAAACGGGCCTGCCGATGAAATGGAAAATGCAAAGATGTTTATAGACTGGATTTGTAAAACTGACGGACAGAATCTATATGCGGAAAACGGTTCATTCAGAGTTCCTACAAATACAAAGGCAACACCCGCAGAGGGACTTGTTACATTAGATTCTGTAAATGTAATAGATTATGACGCAGTTTGGGCTGCAGCAGAAAAGGATAGATTTACCAAACAGTTTGAAGAAAAAATTGCCGAGGCACCACAGGAGGAAGACTAAATATAATTGTTAGGGGATACAATAGTATCCCCTATATAAGAAAGGTAATTTTATGGGAACAGCTGGAAATAAAAAGTTAAATGAAACAAAAATGATTTTCAGACAGCCTGTGCTGTTTGCAACAATAGTTATTTCTATAGCATTGCTTGTTGTTTTTGTAGCATTGCCACTGATTAAGGTACTGTTATTTGGATTAACAGATGATGGCGGTAATTTCTCAATTTCAAATATATTAACTATTTTAACAACCAAAAGATATTTGAATGTTTTTTCAAGAACTATGCTTTTAGGTATAGTAGTTGCTATTATATCTACTTTTATCGGCTATATTTTTGCATACACAATCACAAGGACAAATGTGCCGTGCAAGGGTTTTTTAAAAACTGTTGCAACGCTTCCGATATTATCACCCCCGTTTATTTTATCACTGTCAATTATCTTTTTATTTGGTAAGCAGGGATTAATAACCAAGTCATTACTGGGAATAACCACAAATAATGTATATGGAATGGGAAGTCTGATTGTGGTACAGGTAATGTCATTTTTCCCGGTAGCGTATTTAACCTTGTCGGGAATTTTAGAGTCAATTGATGCCTCTGTAGAGGATGCCGCCTGTAATATGGGTGCAAGCAGATGGCACACTTTTTGGACAGTGACCTTTCCTCTGTCGCTGCCGGGAGTGATTTCAGGGTGTCTTTTGGTATTTATTCAATCATTAGAGGACTTCTCCAATCCTGCCACCATAGGAGGAGATTTCACAACATTATCTATAGAGGTATATCAGATTATTACGGGAAGCTATGATTTAAAGAGAGGATCGGTGCTGGCAATATTTCTGCTTTTGCCGGCTATAATAGCTTATCTTTTGAATAAATATTGGGTGAATAAAAAGAGTTTTGTTACTGTTACAGGTAAGCCTACCCAGGCAAGGAAGCATATTGATGAAGCACATATAAAATATCCTTTGTTTATCTTTTGTATGCTCATCGCAGGAATTGTAATATTGTTCTATGGAACAGTGCTTTTTGGCTCTTTTGTGAAAACCTGGGGATATGACTATACAATCACTTTAGCACAATACCAAAGAGCAATAGCTTACGGTATGAGGAGTCTTAAAAATTCCATATTCCTAGGACTTGTATCTGCCATTATAGGCGGGTTACTGGGAATGATCATTGCCTATATTACCTCCAAGCGTAATTATTACGGGAAAAGGTTTATTGAAATCACATCGGTATTAATGTTTGCAGTTCCGGGAACAGTTTTGGGTATTTCCTATGTGTTGTCCTTTAATACAGGTCCTATTGTGCTCACGGGTACAGCGCTTATTCTTATAATTGTATTTGTATTTAGAAATATGCCGGTGGCAATAGAGTCAGGTACAACTACATTATTGCAGATTGATAATTCCATTGAAGAAGCCTCTACAGTGCTGGGTGCAAATACGGGTTATTCCTTTAGAAGAATTACTCTGCCTATGCTTAGAAATGCTTTTTTTTCAGGAATAGTGTATTCCTTTGTGAAGGCAATTACAGCGGTAAGCGCAATTATATTTTTAATTTCCCCAAGATGGGATCTTGTAACCAGTAAGATTTATACCCTGTTCGATCAGGCAAAATACAGCCAGGCGGCGGCCTTTGTATCTATGATGGTTGCAGTATTACTGGTTTTCATTGGAGTTTTTAATTTTGTGATAAATCTGCTTTTAAAACCGAAATCAAGGGTGCCTGCAGAGATACTGAATAAGGAGGGCAAAAATGACTAAAGATAACAAACTAGGGGAAAAAAGCTCCGAGGTAATATTAAAGGATATAACAAAAATATTCAGACAGCCGGATACAGGTAAGGAATTTAGAGCAGTTAATAACGTTAATCTTACTGTTAATGACGGGGAAATGGTAACTTTACTGGGACCATCAGGCTGTGGCAAAACTACAACTCTCAGGATGATAGCGGGATTTGAATATCCCACCAGCGGAAATATCATGATTGGAAGCAAGGACGTGGCAAAAATACCGCCTAATAAAAGAGGAATATCCATGGTATTTCAAAGCTACGCATTGTTTCCTCATTTAAATATATGGGAAAATATTGCCTACGGACTTAAAGTGGCAAAGCTTCCCAAAAGTGAGATAATAGACAGGACAAAAAGAGTTATTGATTTAATGCAGCTACAGGGAATGGAAGCAAGGTTTCCAAACCAGATTTCCGGTGGGCAGCAGCAAAGGATTGCTCTGGCAAGGGCAGTGGTAATAGAGCCGAGTGTGCTCTTATTTGACGAACCTCTGTCAAATCTTGATGCAAAGCTTAGAGAGAGCATGAGAGATGAGCTTAGAGCATTGCAAAAGCGCGTTGGAATAACCTCACTTTATGTAACTCATGACCAGTCTGAGGCTATGGCTATTTCTGACAGGGTGGTAATTATGAAGGATGGCAACATTGTCCAAAACGGAACTCCCGTAGATATTTATGAGCAGCCGGTGGACAGGTTTGTGGCTAACTTTATAGGAAAAGCTAATTTTATCAAGGCGAAGTTAGTTAAAATGGAGGGTGAATCTGCTCTTGTGGAGGTAAACGGCAAGACTCTTAATATTCCAAAGCCGGGACAAATGAACAATGTGAGCGTTGGGAATGAGTGCTGTCTGTCTGCAAGACCTGAGTCAATTAATTTAAGCCGTGCAGATGGGGACTTTACCGCAAAAATCACCAGAGCAACCTATTACGGTGCGAAGATAGAATATGAGTTGCTATTTAATGGGGAAAGTATTACAGTTGAGATTAGCAATCCTCAGCTGTCAGAAAGATATGCTGAGGGAGAGGATATTAAGATTACATTTGTAGCGGAGTGTATACGTATTTTGGCTTGAAATTAAGGAGGCAATGAATGAAGCTGGACACTTTTATAATTGGACATTTAAGTATTGATGAAATAGTTTTATTAAATGGCGATACGAGCTTTTCTGCAGGAGGAGCAGTTGTATATTCCACATTTTCAGCAGTAGCTGCAGGCAATAATAATGTTGGCATATTGATTAAAACAGGCAAGAAAGAAAAAATGATAATTGATTTACTGCCTGTCAGAAGTGAAAATTTAAATTGGATTGAGTCCAAGGCAGGAACAACCTCTATCAGAAATGAATTTCTGGATGATAAATTTGAAAGGAGAATCACCAAGGCGATTTGCCAAGGGGATAAGATAACGCTTGAGGATATTCCCAAGGATGTTTCCTCTAAAGTATTCCAATTGGCAGGATTAATGTATGGTGATTATGAGGATGAAATGATACCGGAACTGGCAAAAAGAGGCAAGGTTGCTTTGGATATGCAGTGTTATTTAAGACGCCCCGATAAGGATACCAGAGAGATGGTATATGGTGATTGGGACAGGAAAAAGGAGTTTTTTCCATATATTACCTATCTTAAAACCGATGCAGCGGAGGCTGAAATTTTAACAGGTGAGACTGACAGGAGAAAGGCTGCAAAAATGATGGTGGATTGGGGTGTTAAAGAGGCTTTAATCACTCATAATACAGAAGTTCTTGTATATGACGGAAAGGATTATTATACTTGCCCTCTAATGCCTAAGTCATTGGCAGGTAGAACCGGAAGGGGAGACACTACCTTTGCAGCGTACATTACAGAGAGGGAACGTTGCGGAATTCAGGAGGCATTAAATTATGCTTCAGCCCTTGTATCTCTTAAAATAGCAACTCCCGGACCTTTTAAGGGCAATAGAGCTGATGTTGAGGAATTTATGAGAGAGAATTTTAAATAAATTTCAATAATAAAAGTTAACAAAGAAATTGTATTAATATTGTGTGGTTTGACGTAATTTTTGCATATACCAACAATAAAGTTATTAAAAAAATATTTAAATGATTAAATTTATCCAATTTTGAACTAAATGGCTGAATATAAAAATTTAGCGGCTTGAAAAATTCTTATATACTATGTATTCTAAATTGGTAGTTGCGGATTAAATTCTGTAATAGAAGTTTAACAAATTGAAAGGGGAAAAATATGAATTTTTTAAAAGCAAAGAGGGTTTTATCTCTCGCATTAGGAGTGACTTTTATGTCATTTTCACTTATGGCTTGCGGTAATGAGTCCGCCGATACTGCTGCAACATCATCAAGCAGCCAAACCACCGAGGCAGACAGTGCGTCTTCAGAGGGTGGCGAGTACAAGATTGGTCTGGCGCTTCCCGTTCGTGATCAGTATTTTGCAAGCTTCGAGACAGGTGCTCAGGAATACAAGGAAAGCCTTGGAATAACCGGTGATACAAATATTTCAGAGGAGGATTTCCCCAAGCAGCTTTCACATATTCAGACATATGCTACAGAGGGATATGACGCTGTAGTAGTTGGACTTACAGATAATACCTCATATAAGGAAGCTTTAGATGCCGCCGGAGATATGAAGGTTGTGTTCTTCAATCGTAAGCCTTCCAGTGATGAGGCATATGATGGGGTTAAGTCCATTTATGTCGGAATGAGCGAGTATGACGCAGGATATGCTCAGGGCGAGTGGCTGGTTAAGCATTTTGATGAGAAAAAAGCTGATAAGAAGTTAAACGGAGTGCTTTTCAGAGGCGTTTTAGGACAGGCTGCCGTTACAGACCGTTCACAGGGAGCTATGGACGCTCTTGAAGAGGGTGGATATACAGTTACATGGACAGATAATACAGCTAATTGGGACAAGACAGAGGCTATGAATAAGTTTACTCAGATCCTCGGTACAGGCGACAAAATTGACCTTGTGGTTTGCAACAACGATGAGATGGCACTTGGCTGCATAGAGGCTTTAAAGGCTTCAGGTAAAAAGGTTGATTTCCCTATTGTTGGTGTTGACGCTACAGAAACAGGCTGCATGGCTGTTAAGGATGGAACTCTTGCAATGACCGTTAACCAGAACCCTAAAGCTCAGGGCAAGATTGTAATTGACTCTGCAATTAGTCTTATTAAGGGCGAAAAGCCTGAAGGGCTTGATGATAAGTTCTGCTTTGCTACACCTGCAGAACCGGTTACAGCTGATAATGTAGACGATGTTTTAGCTACATTCAAATAGGAGTTAAATATAAATAGCTTTAATATTGCCACAAGTATTTGTGGCAATATTTTTTTAGCTGAGTAAAAGGGGGTGAATCATTTGGGTGAATTTATTCTTGAAATGACAAATATTGGCAAAGAATTCCCCGGTGTTAAAGCACTTGACGATGTACAATTAAAAGTTAAACCAGGTGAGATTCATGCACTTATGGGAGAAAACGGTGCAGGGAAATCCACACTTATGAAATGTCTTACAGGCATATATCACAGAGATGCCGGAGATATATTTTTTAAAGGGAAAAGTGTAAGCTATAATACAACTCTTGAAGCGTTAAACGACGGGTTGTCTATGATTCACCAGGAGCTTTCCCCGGTGCCGGAGCGTACGGTGGCTGAAAATGTCTGGTTAGGTCGTCAGCCTATGAAGAATGCATTTATGGTCGACCATAAAAAAATGGAAGAGGAAACAGCTAAGCTGTTTGAAAAGCTTAAGGTTGAAATTGATCCAAGAGAAATAATGAAGAATCTTACGGTATCTCAAATGCAGATGGTAGAGATTGCCAAGGCTGTTTCATATGACTCTAAGATTGTTATAATGGATGAGCCTACTTCATCTTTGACTTCATCAGAGGTTGAGCATTTATTTGATATAATGCTTGACTTAAAAAAGAAAAATATTGCCATAATATATATTTCTCATAAGATGGATGAAATATTCAGAATATGTGATACCGTTACCACAATGAGAGACGGTCAGTATGTGGCTACAGATAATGTTAAAGATATAGATATGGATACATTGGTATCTAAGATGGTTGGAAGGGAAATTACAAATCAGTTTCCTAAGGTAGACTGTGAAATAGGCGATGTTGTTTTAAAGGTGGAAAATCTTACCTCAGGCAAGATGGTACAAAATGTATCCTTTGAATTAAAGCGGGGGGAGATTTTGGGTTTTGCAGGATTGGTGGGAGCGGGTCGTTCCGAAACCATGCAGGCAATATTCGGACTTAGACATAAGCAAAGCGGAACCATTACATTAGACGGAAAAAAATTAAATATAAACAGTCCTCAGGACGCTATTAATTCAGGTATAGACTATTTGACGGAGGACAGGCGTGCTCAGGGTATAGTTGGTATCAGGAGTATCGTTGATAATATGACTCTTTCAAACCTTAAAGATTATGGCGTGCCGTTAAACAGAAAAAAGATGATTGAGGATACGGATACCTATATTGATAAGCTAAGGATAAAGACTCCGGGCAGAGAGGAAGAAATGAAAAATCTTTCCGGAGGAAATCAGCAAAAGGTATTACTTGGCAGACTTCTTTTAACAAATCCTGACATCCTTATTGTGGATGAGCCTACAAGAGGTATTGACGTAGGTGCAAAATCGGAGATTCATACCCTGCTTTGTGAACTTGCCAAGCAGGGAAAGGCGATAATTATGATATCATCTGAAATGCCTGAAATAATGGGAATGTCAGATAGAATGGTTATAATGTATGAGGGCAGAGTAACAGGGATACTTGACAGAAAGGATTATGACCAGGAGTTAATTATGAAGTATGCAACGGATACAATGGAGGGATAAGAGTTATGGGAGTGAGTAAAACAGCTACAAAAAAATTTAATTTTGGAAAATTTGCGAAGGACAATACAATATGGGTTGTTTTTGTTGCAATATTTATTTTTGCAATTATTGCCTCACGTAACTTTTTAAGTCAGTCAAATATACAAAGCGTATTGATGACTGAGGCAATAATCGGAATAATTGCTGCTGGACAGATGTGGGCTATTCTCTCTAGGGGAATTGACATTTCATCAGGCTCAGTTGTTGCATTTACATCATGTATAGTTGCTTCTTTGGCACAGAGAGCTGATTATTCAGGAGCAATGTTTCCCGGACTAAATATACCTGTAGTATTTGCAATACTTATTGCTATATTTTTGGGTACATTGTTTGGATTGTTAAACGGATATTTGGTTGCTTATACAAAGATTCCCGCATTTATTGCAACACTGGGAACTCAGCTTATCGCAAGGGCTGCTGCACAGGTTTATACAAACGCTTATCCTGTAAGTGAGGTTAAACCGGAGCTTAAGATATTAGGACAGGGATTTATAGGACCAATACCCGCAATAGTTGTTATATGTATAGTTTTCCTTGCTGCAAGTGGATTTATGCTTACACAAATGCGTTTCGGTAAAAATGTATTTGCAATAGGAGGTAATGATCAGGCTGCGAGAGTTGCAGGAATTAAGGTTGAAAGAAACCTTGTTAAAGTTTATGTTTGGAGTGCCTTTTGTGCTTCTGTGGGAGGCGTACTGCTTACAGCTCGTTCAGGAAGCGGAAACTCTGCTGCAGGATTAAACTATGAGCTTGATGCGATTGCGGCTGCAACTGTTGGCGGAACCAGTCATACCGGTGGTGTTTGCCGTATAAGCGGAGTTATTGCCGGAATACTTATCTTAGGTGTTGTTAAAAATGTTATGCTTCTTTTAGGTATCAATGCATATTGGCAGCAGATAGTTAAAGGCTTAATTATCATAATTTCTGTTGTGCTTGATATGAGAAAGAATATTCAGAAAGTGTAATATGACAAGAAATCTTTTACGAGTACTGGTAGGTATATTTTTGATATATTTGGGCGCTGATTTGGGACGGCAGATTTATGTAGATAATGGTAATCCGTTATTTTATATTCCGTCTGCAATATTCATAATTCTGGGAAGTTTATTTTCCATATACTATTTTAGACAGCATAAAAAGGAGATGGAAAATGACAATGGAGACGACAAGGACAGTTAGCAAATAAATATACGATAAGTTAATAAATTAGGTAATAGCACATAGCCGATATGGTTGTGTGCTATTTTATAATGAAGCTGTTTTTAAATTCTAAGGGTGTTTGTCCTACATTTTCATGAAAAACCCTTATAAAATGGGAGGTATTTATAAATCCGCATTTTTCTGCGATTTCAGAAACAGGAATATCCAAAGTAGTAAGCAATTCCTTAGCTTCCCTTATACGTACATGACGTATATAATTATGAGGCGAAAAACCTGTATCTCTGGTAAATAGTCTGGAAAAATAATATTTACTTAGTCCTAAATGATTTGCCACATCCTTTACTAAAAGTCTGTCGGAAAAGTTTTGGTTAATATAGCTTATGGCAGCCTGTATAATAGAACTGAAATCTTCTTTTTCCTGCAAATAAATATTGCTAAGCAAATCACATATAAGAGAAGATATCTTATGTTCTTCAGGATAAAGGCTGGTAAGCTCCTGCTTAAGTCTATCTACCAGCGATTTTATTCTGCCTTTGTTTTTGTGGACAAACCCATGCTCACCTGTGATTAAGTTGTAGTATTCTGACGTTATATTTCCTTTAAAAAGCATTTCCCATTTTATGACTTTGCTGCTGGCTGCTCTATAAAAATGAGGTTTATGAAAGTCTAAAAGTACAAGATTGCCTGCTCTTGCGGTAAAGGCTTCATCATCATATATGAATTCCATTTCGCCCTCTATTATTTCTGTTACGGAGTAATAATCTAAGAAATCCCTGCTGACTGAATAGTGGGTGTCTAATGTATATTCGTCGGACCATACTGCAAAAAAGAGATTTTGACGTGCAAATTCAGAAACAGTTTGAAACCTGGCACGTTCTTTACTTATAATTCCGGGTTCATTTGATATTATCAAATCTTGAAATTGATTCATAACAATTTTAATTACTTCCTAAAATTTTTGACGGAGGACTTGCATTGTACTAAAGCCTGTTATTGCGCATTATTATAGCATATTTAAATGATAAGACTGCATATATAATCCAATTGGCATATATATTTATAACATTAAAATTATAATATAAAATACTGTATATAGCAATTTCTGCTATTATTTAAAAGCTAATAAAATTTTCAGGTTTCCATGAAATAAATAGAGCACGAATAGAATATTTTTTGATATCTATAGGCATATGAAATTTATAAAAGCCTGATAAAATAGAAATATAAGTCAGGCTGTTGTTTTTGTACAAATTGCAGCCCGGTGTAAATATATAATTGACATAAAGGAGAAAATATGACTGTTAAAATTTGCGGAGCGCCCTGCTGTTGGGGTGTAGATGATGTTAAAAACCCGTATTTACCACCTTGGACAAGAGTTTTAAAGGAGGCAGGCATGGCGGGATACAGTGCTATTGAGCTTGGTCCCTATGGATACCTGCCAATAGATGTGGAGCTGGTATCAAGCGAGCTTGAAAAGAATAATTTAGGAATTGTTGCAGGGACAATTTTTGATGATTTATTAAGTGATGGCAATTATGAAAATATATTAAAGCAGGTGGACGATATATGTTCAATTATCACCAAGCTGCCACCCCTTTCAAAGTATGAGGGACAGAAATTTCCCACCCCATACTTAACTGTAATGGATTGGGGGCATGATGAGAGGGATTATGCGGCGGGACATCCTGACAAAAGTCCCAGACTAGGTGATAATGACTGGAATACTATGGTTAAGCATATTATTGGTATATGTAAAAGAGCGGGGGAATACGGAGTAAGACCTGTCATTCACCCTCATGCCGGAGGTTATATTGAATTTTCCGATGAAATAGAAAAGATAACTCAGGATATTCCCTATGATATAGCGGGTCTTTGCTTAGATACGGGACATCTATATTATTCTAAAATGGATCCTGTGGAGTATTTGAAAAAATATCAGAAAATATTGGATTATGTTCATTTTAAGGATGTAAATAAGGATATTTATGATCAGGTTATGGGAGAAAAAATTCGATTTTTTGAAGCTTGCGGAAAGGGAGCCATGTGTCCTATCGGAATGGGAAATTTGGATTATCCGGCAATAAAGTCTGCTCTGACGGAAATAGGTTACAGCGGATATATAACCATTGAACAGGAAAGGGATCCCAGAAATTCTGACAAGAGCCTTGAGGATGTCATGAAAAGTGTTGAGTATTTAAAGTCAGTAGGATACGAAATATAGCAAGGAGGAAACTATGATAAACGGAAGCAAAGCTCTTAGCCACCCAATCAGATGGGGTATGGTAGGAGGAGGAAAGGGCAGCCAGATCGGATATATCCACAGAAGTGCAGCCCTTAGAGACAAAAATTTTATTCTTACAGCAGGTGCCTTTGATATTGATGTTAATCGAGGTATGGAATTTGGAAAGGAACTGGGGGTTTGCAGTGACCGTTGCTATAAGGATTATGTGACCATGTTTAAGGAGGAGGCGAAAAGACCTGACGGAATCGAAGCCGTAACCATTGCCACTCCAAACAGTATGCATTATGTTATATGTAAGGCTGCTCTTGAAGCAGGATTGCATGTAATATGTGAAAAGCCCCTTTGCTTTACCGGCAGTGAGGCTGCTGAACTGGTGGAGCTTGCAAAAAAGAAAAATTTGGTGGTTGGCGTAACCTATGGGTATTCAGGTCATCAAATGATACAACAGGCAAGACAGATGATTAAACATGGTGACCTTGGAAAAATTCGTGTTATCAATATGAGCTTTGCATTTGGAGCGTATAATACAAAAATCGAAGAAAATAATGAAGCTGCCAGATGGAGATTTGATCCAAGCAAGGCAGGTTCATCCTTTGCTCTTGGGGATGTGGGAACTCACCCCTTGTTTATCATTGAGGCAATGATTCCTGATATGGAAATAGACTCTCTTATGTGTACTAGGCAAGCCTTTGTTGAAGGCAGAGAATTGGAAGATAATGCATTTGTTATTATGAATTTAAAGGAGAGTAAAGCGGTTCAAGATAACGCTCAAGTATATTGCTGGTCAAGCTCTATAAACTGCGGAGCAAGACATTATCACAAAATCAGGATAGTAGGCTCAAAGGCTTCAATAGAGTGGGATGATGAAAGACCTAATCAAATGAGCTATGAAGTGGAAGGGGAGCCGGTTAGAGTCTTGGAAAGAGGAGCTTCCTATCTGTATCCCGAGGCACTGGTAGAGGATAGAATAGGCGGAGGTCATGCCGAGGGCTTATTTGAAGCATGGGCTAATCTATACAGAAGATTCGCCTTTGCGATGGATAAAAATGCAGATAAACGGGAATATGGAGATTTCTGGTACCCCAGCGTAGAGGCAGGTGCCCAGGGTGTTAAATGGATAGAAAAATGTGTAGAATCTGCTGATAACGGCAGCGTATGGGTTAAATATTAATTATTTTCTAAGTTTTGTATCGGAGGAATTATTATGAAAATTGCATTTGATGTGGATGTATTGGCAAAGCAGATGAGTATAAAGGATATGGTATATAAGGTGGCTGACTGGGGCTATAAATATATTGAGCAGTCGCCTCATCCCAAGATTAACCCATTTTACAAGCATCCTTTATTTTCTCCTGAGGTTGAAAAAGAATATAGACAGGCATTAAAGGATACAGGCGTAGAGATCTCGTCCTTTATAGTAGTATATCGCTGGAGCGGTCCTACAGAGGAGCAGAGATTACATGCTGTAGCGAACTGGAAGAGAATGATAGAAATTGCTGTGGATATGAATGTTCCGGTTATAAATACGGAGTTTTCAGGAGATCCTAACCAGCAGGAGATTTGCAATGGGATGTTCTTCCGTTCTATGGAGGAATTGCTTCCAATCATAGAAAGAGAAGGTATAAGAGTGGAAATCCAGTCGCATCCTTATGATTTTTGTGAGCTTAATGATGAAGCATGTGATATAGTAAAGAGCTTCCGTTCAAAGAATCTCGGATATGTTTATTCCGCTTCTCACGGATTTTTCTATGATGAGGGTAAGGGAGATGTAAGACATATGCTTGAATATGCAGGGGATGAGTTGACTCATGTTTTGCTGGCTGATACATATAATCAGACAAAGGACTGCAGATATATTCTTAATCCACCATGGCTTAATTCCAGAGGGAGAGCAGATGTAACCATTCACCAGCATACAGCCATGGGAGAGGGTGAGGTAGATTTTGAAGGGATATTTGAAACCTTAAGAAAGATGGATTTTGTAAACAAGCAGCTTGCAAATAATCCTCCTAAGGTAGGCGGAGATAATATTATTTGTGTTTCCTATTTCGGGTTTCCTGAGAAAATGGATAAAGCAGCTCCCGAGGCATTGGATAGGATTAAGAGGGAGCTTCTGTAACAGTAACTGCAAGGCGGAATATATTATATGATAACTGAGCCGGATACATTTAGGATGTATCCGGCTCAGTTTATGCAGAATATTGCAGTGTCAGCTAAAACTGGCAGAGTGAGAGGTACGAAGTTGTCTGTGATGTGAGCGGAATAAGAGCGGGGGACCTAAACGTAGGAAGAAAAAAGGATAGTGTCTCAAATAATAAATTACGGAATCTGCGGATGTGTTATAATTATTAAATATTATCTAGTACAGCAATAGTTTTCTTAAAAATTATTTTTGTTTATATTCTAAAAAGGGTAAATTTTTTATATTTAATGTTTGCTTTTTTAAATATTCCAGTTTTTTCAATATTTATATCATTTCAGAGATATTAAAGATAATATATTATTCATAAAAAGTATAAAAAAATACAAAGTATACAAATCCATGCTAAATTATTGTATATTTTGAAGGTTGAAAAATATATTAAATTGTTTTAACCTTTTAAGGCAAAGCTATGACACAGATATAGCCATTTTATATGGCATTATTTGTGAGAGTGTGGCTATATCTAAGAAGGGAGAGAAATAATTATGAAAAGAAAATTAGCTATGCTGCTTACAGTAGCCATTACAGCGGTGTCCGTAATGGCCTGTGGAGGAACCACTGATACTGCTTCAACCGGTTCGGACTCAGGGGCAAGTGCAAACCAGTCTGATAAAAGTACAGATGAGAATTATAAGATTGATGTTATTCTAAAAACTTTATCATCTGAATATTGGCAGTATGTTAAGGCAGGAGCCGATGCGGCAGCGGCAGACCTTGGAGTTACGGTTGATATCAAGGGTCCTTCATCTGAGACAGCCTATGATGAAATGCAGAATATGATAGAAACTGATATTACATCAGGCGGATATGATGCAATGGTTATAGCTCCGCTTCAGTCTGATACCGTTACTACGCTTGTAGCCGGAACGAAAATACCTATATTTGCCGTTGATACAGATTTTGATGCACCCGAGAAGATTTCCTTTATTGGAACCGGTAATGAAGAGGCAGGATATGAAGGCGCTCAGGCTGCTTATAAGGCAGCGATTGCTGCAGGCTGGAAGGAAGTTAAATGCATTGAGATTGCAGGAGTTCAGGGTGACAACACCAATACTGCTCGTATGAACGGATATAAGAAAGGTATAAATGACGCAGGCGGAGAGTTCCTTGAGGACGAGGTTCAGTATGCCGATGCAGTTGCAGACAAGGCTGTTACAGCTATGGAGGCTATTATGCAGACTCATCCCGAGGGTATTGCCGTTATCTGTGCAAACAATGATGATATGGCAATGGCAGCAGCTCGTGCAGCAAAGGGAAATAAGGCATATGAGAAAACAATATTCCTTGGCTTTGATGGAAACAGAGCGGCTTGTGAGTCAATTTTAGCAGGCGAAGAAACTATGTCCGTAATCCAGGATGCTTATGGAATGGGCTATAAGGCAGTTGAAACTGCGGTTGCTTACCTGAACGGCGAGAAGGTAGATGAGTTTGTAAGCAAGTTTGAAAACTCAGGAGTAGTTGATAAGAGTAATGCACAGGAACGTTTGGATACATTAGACAGTTATCTTAAATAATTTTATCAACTGTATATCTTACCCTCTGTATAAAGCAGAGGGTAAGTTTTGACATAAATTATTATATCGGCAATTTTGGAGAGATAAGTCTTACTTGGTAGACTTTGTGTGGTAAATATAGAAAAGGGAGAATCGTGAATGAGTGAATATGTTGTAGAGCTTAAAAACTGTACAAAAACGTTCCCGGGAGTTATAGCCCTTAATAAAATGCAGCTTTCCGTAAAACCAGGTGAGATACATGGGCTTATTGGAGAAAATGGAGCGGGGAAATCCACATTGATAAAGATTTTAACAGGTGTGTATTTTCCGGATGAGGGCAAGGGAGAGATATTAGTAGAGGGGAAGAAGCAGAAATTTAAAAGCCCTAACGATTCTGCAGCCGCAGGGATTGCCTGCGTATATCAGGAACTTAACATAGAACCTTTATTAAGCATCACTGATAATATATTTATTAATAAGTGGATAAAAGGACCGGGAGGTCTTTTAGACTATAAGACAATGCATGAAAAGGCTAAGGAGGTTATGACTTCTCTTGGCCAGGATATAGATCCCAGAAAGCCGGCAGGTAATTTTGGCATGGGAGTGAAGCAGATGATTGAAATAGCCAAGGCTGTTTTAATTGACACTAAAATGATTATTATGGATGAGCCCTCCTCATCCTTGGGTGAAAAGGAGGTTAAAGAGCTTTTTAAAACCTGCAGGAAGCTAAAGGAACAGGGAATTGGAATAGTCTTTGTATCCCATAAGCTGGAAGAACTTTTTGAACTTTGTGACAGAGTGACGGTTATTCGCGATGGCGAGTTTATAGAAACAAGGGATATTGACAAATGGGATAATGACTCCCTTATCTCTGCAATGGTCGGACGTACTCTTGACAATCTTTTTCCTAAGGAAGAGGGTAAGCAGGGTGAGATTGCTCTGGAGGTTAAGAATCTAAGCTCAGCGGGAATTATTAAGGATGTAAGCTTTAAGGCATATCGTGGAGAGGTGCTGGGCTTTGCAGGACTTGTGGGAGCCGGGCGTACTGAGGTTATGAGGGCTGTATTTGGAGCAGACGCCATTGATTCCGGTAAAATATTTGTTAATAATAAACAGGTATATATTAAAAGTCCTGGGCAGGCAATCAAGGCGGGAATAGCATTTTTGACAGAAGACAGAAAGGGACAGGGTCTTGTGCTTCAGGAGGCTCTTAGAACCAATTTGGTTTTAGCAAATCTTGGAGGCTTTGCAAGCGGACCGTTCCTTAATCAGAAAAAGATTGTAGAGGCAGGGGAAAAGAATATATCTGACCTGAGAATAAAAACTCCCTCTATAGATGAGCGCGCGGGACAGCTTTCCGGCGGAAATCAGCAAAAGGTGGTTATC
Organism: Lachnospiraceae bacterium; assembly: GCA_041776485.1. GTDB lineage: Bacteria > Bacillota > Clostridia > Lachnospirales > Lachnospiraceae > JBHBQE01. The sequence continues at coordinate 68,312 of JBHBQE010000006.1, forward strand.
GGGAAATGGATAAATACAGATGCTGAGATATTTATTTTTGATGAGCCTACAAGAGGTATTGACGTAGGTGCTAAAATAGAAGTTTATAATGTTATGAACCGTCTTATAAAGGAAAATAAATGCGTCATTATGGTTTCATCAGAGCTGCCGGAAATTCTGGGTATGTCGGATCGCGTTATCGTTATGCGTGAGGGGCGAATTATGGGCGAAACCAGGCGTGGCAGTAAATTCTTCAATCAAGAAGCTCTTATGAGTGCAGCATGGGGAGGAAAATTAGAATGAAAGAAAAGAAATTAGGTGGATTTGGTCAGTATTTAGGAACACTGGGAGCGCTGCTGATTTTAGGCATTATCTTGGCTATTGCAAGTCCTAACTTTTTAAATTATAACAATATTATGTCTATTTTAAAGCAGACTTCTTTTACAGCATTATTGTCAACAGGTATGTTGCTATGCTTGATTACTGCAGGAATTGATTTGTCAGTGGGAGCAAACGCAACATTTTGTGCCTGTATCATGGGTATGCTGGTTAAAAGCGGGGTTACAAATCCTGTGATTCTCATTTTAGTAGCTCTTTTATCGGGAACGATTATCGGATTTGTAAATGGAATGCTGCTTACCAGACTGCATTTACCGCATCCTTTTGTTTCCACTTTGGGCATGAAAAATTTTCTGTGGGGAACCGCCCTGCTTGTTACAGGATCACAGATGATTTCAGGATTTCCTGAAGGAGTTTTATCATTAGGGTCAGTTGACATAGGAGGATTCCCCATAAGCTTTATGCTTGTTATATTAATATATTTGGTTATGCACATTGTGCTTACCCGTACTGTATTCGGAAGGTCAATATATTGTGCCGGCGGAAATATGGAGGCTACAAGACTTTCAGGCATTAATGCAGCAAATGTGCTTACGATGTGTTATGTAATTTCCGGATTTATGGCGGGCTTGGCAGGTATAGTTTCGGTTGGCCGCTCAGGAATTTGTAACGGTGCCAATGCTATTCAGCCCTATGATACAGATGCGATTGCTTCATGCATTCTGGGTGGAGCCTCATTTATGGGTGGAAAGGGAACCATGATTGGGACTATGCTGGGTGCATTGATTATTGCTACACTGCGCAACGGATTTGCGCTGCTTTCCATTGATTCTGCCGTACAGAATATGGTGCTTGGGTTAGTTATAATTTTGGCGGTTCTTTTGGATGTCACAAGAGAACATTCCGCCGAGAAGGCACGGAGAAGAGAAGCTGCCAAGGCAGTTAAGGAATAGGATTGTAAGTGAATAGAAATATATTCCGTATGCTGGCAGGCATATTTTTGGTCTACATTGGATTTGACTTAGGCAGGCAAATATATGTGGATGATGGTAATCCATTATTCTATATTCCGTCTGTAATATTTATGGTGCTTGGAGGCTCTTTTTGCATATACTATTACAGGCAGCATAAAAGGGACAAGGATGGGGAAGACGGAGAATAGAAAGGGAACTATTACATTCCATTAATTCAACAAGAGATAGCTGACATCAATCATATGTCAACATTGAAAAAGGCAAGCCGGAGGAAGAGATGGCAGTGTGTGGAAATGACGCAAACAATAGCGGCAGAAAATGCCCGTGTTGTGCAGAATCAGGACGGGTATCAGAAACACTGCGACGGAATGGGCAAGCGTTACGATGAAGCCAAGGTACGGCAAGGAAGCGCAGAGCGAACGGCTGGTGGACTTAATCAAGGTACTGAAAGTTCAGGACGGAACCATCAGCGACTTTGACGGCAGCCTTTGGAACAGCATGGTCGAGCTCGTCACGGTTGGCTGGAACAAAGAAATCATGGTCATTTTTTGAGACGGCATGGAGATACAGGTATAACAGATACATAGACAGAATTGGCACTCGGCTGCGGTCGGGTGTCTTTTTTCATTAAGTGGCAGAAATGTCAATAAATTTGCGGTATAATAACTTATCTGATTTGTAAAATTGAATTGCAGAGAACGGAATTTTTAAAATGATAAAGAACAATCTCGAAATTGATGTAAAAGTAAAATGCCTGTAAGAAGGTGTCACGCGGGCACAACTTATGGAGATGTCGGTACTTTCGCTCAGTATGTCAGCAGGCTTATAAACAAGAAAGCCGGCATTGTCAATAAAATCTTTGTGGATGTGCCCGACATCCCGCAAACTCTAATTTATCCTCGTACATTTATTGAAAACTCAAATGTATAATTTTTGTTCTGTTTAACCTATCTGCAAAGTACATATATATTCTTGTTTTTAATTTCAATCCCTATACAATGCTTCAATGCTCCACCAAAAAAATCCTGTTACCTCTACTAATTTTGTGTTCGTGCAATCTGCAAATTCTTTTGGATTGTCTATACTGAAATACATTTGTGCATCTTCATTTCCTGTTTGCGTTACATATTTATTAGCAAGTTTCAATCCTTTAGAATTTGTTACATCAAATATCAGTTCTCCTTTAGAAATTAACAACTTCATCTTCTTAATCATATCTATAATTTTACTTTCCCTAAAATACTGATACACTCCGGAAACAACAATCATTGTTGGTAAGGATATGTCTATTTCTTTTATCCAATCAAGAGCAAACATATCTCCGGATATCAGTTTTTCATTACTCGAATTTCCTAACACTTTTTTTCTAAGGTCTATCACTTCAGGCAAGTCTACTTGATAAAAATGCGAAAAATTTTCAGATGCATATATCCTTGCAGCAAGCGGAATATATAGAGTGTTTGCAACACCATTAAGCAATACATTTTTGTTCATCCTAATATCCCTCCTTAAGCTAAAATATTCTATCCTACTATACCATATTTCAATCCAGTTTTATAAGTCTAACTATTGCTTCTTTACCTGTGTTAGTTCTCTGTTTTCTTGCGGCATCTTCTTTATACAGCTTCTAACATTTTCAGCCTGTTCAACTTCTTGTCGTATGTCTATGATGTGAGAATACAAACTACCTTTTTCTTTCTTCAAGGTGATTACTTATGACTTTAATTTGGATATATTTAAGATTCTGCTATATCTTAAATGTTCTTTTAAATACTTCCTTGCACTTTCAAATAAAATAATTATAAATATAAAAAATTGACTTTTTTATATTTATTATGTTATACTACAATTGTTTTGCTCGAAAAGGTCTGTGAAAGTCAGCAAAATTCAACAAACTGCAGATATGTCATTTAAGAAAAATTGATTGTAATCGGATTATATATATGAAAAAGCTGGAGGATTTGATATGAAAAAATTTATTAATAATTATGGATACAAGCTTTTGGTTATTGTAACCGTGGCGTTGGTATTTTTGAGTTTTCATGATTATTTCAGTCAGTTTTCGGAGGGTGATAGGTCCGCAAAGCTATTTCCGCCGTTTTTGACCGCTTCAAGCATGGTGCTGTTGTATGCTGTGCCGATTGCATTTTTTATACGTTATTTGGTAAACAGATTAAGAATTTCCGGCAAGGTGGTTCTGCTTAGCTTTATACTTGGTTTTACATTGCCGCTGTACCTGGGCAGTATGGGGAACTCGTTGATTTCATTTTTACTGTTTTGGCTGAAGGTGCCAAAGGGAATACTTGACAGCTGGGGAGCTGCTTTGACGGCGCCGTTTACAGAAGAGATTGCAAAGGGTGCGGTTGTGCTTTTGGTATATTTGTTATGCAGAGGTATTTCGTTGAAGGAGGCTTTTGTGTCAGGCATGATTTCCGGATTCGGGTTTCAGGTTTTGGAGGATTGGGCTTATATTTTCCAGAGCACCTTCGGAGAGACGAACAGCGGGTTTTCGATAGCATTCGAGAGGGTGTCCAATGCTCTTGGCAGCCATATGGCTTTCAGTATAGTGTTTGGAGTGGGACTTATTGCTCTTATTAAGAAAGGGTCTGCGATTTCAAGGCTTAAAGCATTTTGTTTTATTATTGCTCCCGTTATGCTGCATTTTATCTGGAATTCCCCGCTTGAAGGAGACTGGGTAGTTCCCTTGTTTGGAAGCATAAACTTATATCTTGCTTACTATGCATTTACGGTTGTGAGCAGCTTAGATGACAATGACAATGTATTAGCGGCAGGATAATTTGGCAGTATCATAATTTCAGATTAGGTTGAAAATTTACAAACAGGATATAGAGAATTGATTTAATTATAAAAGTAGGAGGGATTTACCCTCCTACTTTTATAATATGCCATGCTTTGACGGAGCGCATATCATCATTTACGATTTCGTATGGCCAATTCCGTTTCTGCGAGTAACTGTGTGATTGTTAAGAACATAAGATTGTACATTATCATTGCCGATTCCGTAGGATAGGAGTATAATCCTATTATTTAAAAGTGTATTTGTCATGTCGTCCTCCTGTAATTTTTGGTGCCAAAATTGTGCACATGCTGTAAAATTATCTTATATAAAGATACGGCAGGATAAATGACGATACACTGTATACCATGATTTCAGCTTGTTTTTGCAGGGATTTGCAAACGCCTGCGGCGGTTTATAGGAAGGTTTTCGGCTATCAAATAAATAAAAATTAACAAGAGATGGAGTAATTGGTATTTTCCGAGATAGTTTATAAAAATATAAATATGACTTAAATTTATTTGGAGGAAAAGCATGAATAAAACATTGGTGGCATATTTCAGCGTAACAGGGACAACAAGGAAATTAGCTGAGAAGCTGGCAGCAGTTACGGGTGCAGACCTGCATGAAATTTTGCCTGAAAAGGCTTACACTTCTGCCGATCTTAATTGGATGGATAAAGATAGTCGCAGTAGCATAGAAATGAAAGATAAGTCATTTCGCCCTGAAGTGGCAAATACAGTAGATAATATAAATCAATATGGTACAATTTATATAGCATTTCCAATTTGGTGGTATGTAGCTCCGACAATTATAAATACTTTTTTGGAAAAGTATAATCTTAAAGGCAAGAGAATTATTTCTGTAGCCACATCCGGCGGGAGTGGGATGGGAAATACAAACAGAGAATTAGAAATGTCCTGTAAAGGTGCAGAACTTAAAGAAGGAAAAGCATTATCAGCAGATATATCAGAAGATGATTTAAAATTATGGATAGAAACTGTCGGCAAGTAAAAATGATGTATAAACGGCGTGTGTATTCGAAGAATAATCAAACCTGTTTTGTTATATCTGCTGGTTTTGTCATGATTAAAAATCAAAAAATATTTCATAAAATTTCATCTTAAAATTTTAACACTTTTTACAAAAATAAAATATTCAGCAAATAATGGTTGACTTATATTTTCATATGTCGTAGTTTATTGGATGTGAAGGTTCACATTACTTTCATATTACTGAGCACTATTGATTTGTTTGGAGAAAATATGCCGGCAACTATTTTAGACGTGGTAGCTTTGTGCGGTTACTCAAGAGCAACAGTTACAAGGGCTTTTGCTGAACCGGATTTGGTAAAAGCGAGCACCAGAGATAAGGTATTTCAAGCTGCAAAGGAGCTGAATTATACTCCGAGTGCGATAGCTCAGGCTATGGTGAAAAAAAGAACCGGAAATATCGGGTTCATATTAAGTGAAAAGCAGTATCCGGTTATTTTAAACCCATTTTATGCACCAATTGTTGACTCAGTATTGGAAAGTTGTGCAGAACTTAATTTAAGTCTTTTTATATCATCCACCAGAGATTTAAGACTTACCAATGGAGATATTTATTTAAAAAGACAGTTGGACGGTGCGATACTTGCCGGTGAAATCAGTGAGGATATAGTTGAGTATCTTAGGAACCAAAATATTCCTTTTGTTCTTCTTAACAGCTACAGAGAAGAGGAGGAAACAGTAAGTATAATTGCCAATCACTATAAGGGGGCTTTAACGGGACTTGAATACCTTATTTCAAAGGGACATAAAAAAATAGCTTTAATACAGGGAAGCTTCAGTGCCTATATTATGAATCAAACTCAAAATGCTTACAGAGACAGTATGAAAGCCGGGGGCTTTGAGTGCAGGGAATATATAATAAATGCAGAATATAACGAGTCAATAGACTGTGTAAATAAAATACTTAAAAATAAAAAAGAAATACCCACCGCATTTTTCTGCGCTAATGACACCATTGCTATTGGCACAATAAAGGCGATATTAAGGGCAGGATACCAAATCCCTGGTGATTTGGCGGTTTTAGGATATGATGACAGTGTTTTAGCAACAGCAATTGAACCGGAACTTACCACGATTCATGTGCCGAAGCGTGAGATGGGGAAAGCTGCCGCTTTTGCTCTGCAAAAACTTATTAATGGGGAAGAAATAAAGGAAAAGGTTATTGAGGTTAAAACACATTTGGTAAAGAGAAACAGTGTGTAGTTTGGAGGAATAAGTGCAGCTATATATTTGTAATGTGGGATATGGAGACGCTTTTTTGTTTACCTGTGATAAGGGCGTATGCCTGATAGATACAGGAAGCGGACTGGATAGTGAATATGTAAACAGCCGTATTCCCATTGGCAGATTACTGGATTATTTAAATATTAAATGCATAAATCATTTGATTATATCCCATATACATGAGGATCATGTAGGAGGTCTTAGATTTCTCAGGGATAGGGTGAAAATAGAGAATATTTGGCTGCCATTTTCTCAAGATAATTTAATTAATGAATTTATGGAAATTGATATAGATAAAATTGAAATTAACAGCGTAAGGTTATTTTATATGGCAGTTAACACCTTTGTTAAGGAGATGTCCTATTTGCAGGAACATGCCGATATTCATATCCTTTCTGCCAAAGAGAGTACAAATATACTTGGAATGGATATTGATGTATTGGGGAGCAAAAAGGCAAGTATAGATAACTTCTTGCTTGCATATAGAGGATTTAAAGATAAAAGCGAAAATAAAAAAATAGATACACTAAGGAATATGGACAGATTGTCCAATGGTACGAGCTTGGTTTTAAATATTAAGTATAAGGGATTCAATGCTCTGTTTACAGGAGATAATGTCCCGAAAAATTGGGAAAAGGATCAATATTCTTTTAATTTACTTAATAATGTGAACGTTCTCAAATTACCTCATCATGGACAGATTGATTCCATAGAAAAAGAGTTAATGGAGAAAATGCCAATAGAATATTGTATAACTACAGCTTCTTCTGATTTTAGACATAACAGTGCCGCAATTTCTGTCTATGAAAACATGTTAAATTGGCATAAGCAGGATATAAAATTTATTTTTAATGAGCTTATGGACTTTAAATACTGTAATGAAACTAGCGACTATAATTATATAGTCTGGGACTTAGAGGATTTTAACAGTGAAAAATCCATTGAGTTTAAAAGGGTTTAATCAAAGGATTATTTTAAACATTTCCTTGCGTGGTCAAGGTTAGTTATATGTAAATATTTTAAATTAACCCAGTTTAAAATATTTCATATGAAGCAATGTGCTTCAAATGGTAAACTTAAGGAGGAATATATTCAACCACGTGTTATATTCCACAAGGATTAGGAGGATGTAATGATTAAAAAGCTGGTATTGGCAGTACTTCTTTTAAGCTTAGTCTTAAATGTTACTGCATGTGGTGGTGACAAAACTAATACTACTGCAAAAAGCGAAACAGAGGCTACTAGTGAAACCCAAGAAACAGATTTCCCTAAGGATAAGGTAACTATTATCATGCCGTGGTCAGTTGGCGGCGGTCCTGATACCATTGCAAGGAAAGTGGCTTCCTATGGTGAAAAGTATCTGGGAGTACCTGTGATTGTTGAGAACCATACGGGTGGTGCAGGAACAATTGCAATGAACAAGTTCCTGCAGGAAGAGTCCGATGGATATACTATGATTGTATCAAACGGACCGTTATTTTCCCTTACGCCTGATTTTGTGGATGTAAGCTACACTATTGACGATATAACTCCATTAATCGGTATGCGTCAGGTTGAGTTTGTTGTTTTAAGCAACAGTAAGTCCAATATTACAAGTATTGACGACTTAAAGAAGTATGCTGAGAGTGGGAAAACTGTAAAATATGCAACTACAGGCGGTCCCGGAAATGACAGTTACACAATGATAAGCGTATTATTTAACAAATTGGGAATTAAAGCCGAGGCAGTTCCTTTTGACGGTGGACAGGATGCTATTAATGCCCTTGCAGGCGGTCATGTGGATATTGCAATAGGTTCACCTCCGGTATACAGAGAGTATGTAAAGAATGGTGAGTTTAACGTACTTGGAACCTTTATCCCAGATGGAATCAATGTAGAGGATATTGGAGAGATTCCTTCCTTTAAGTCACAGGACATTGATGCAGAATTTGTCGGCATGGACTATTTTGCAGTAAAATCTGATGTGGGTGATCAGGAAAAGGAAATTCTTACCAACTTCATTAAGCAGGTGTATGCAGATCCTGAATTTCAGGCATTTATGGCTGAAATGGGAATGGAAGCCTGGGAGGCTGAAGAGGATGAAATTGTATCTTTAATTGATGCCCAGACAGAGGATATGAAAGAGTATATTAAATTACTTAAGTAAAGTTTAGGTAAGAGTGTGAGCTAAGGAGAGAATTATGAAATTAAAATACAATTCTAATATTATATCAGGTGGAATTTTTGCAATAGTATCCCTTGTACTGTATCTTTTGGTGGACAGTCAGATAAAAACTCTGGAAAGCTCTGCAGTAAATGCAAAGTCCGTACCCAATCTTGTATTGATATTGATGTTTATATTCTCTCTTTTGCTTTTTATCAAGGGTCTTACTTCCCCTAAAAAAGAGGTTGCAATTAATGCAGACTTTTTTAAAGAGGAAAATGTTAAAAAGGAATTAAGACAGGTGGGATTTATTGTCCTGTTATTGGTGTACGCATTATTATTTAGCTTTGTGGGCTTTATTATTGCCACCTGTCTTTTAGTTTCAATAATACTGTTTTTCTATCATTGTAAAACCTGGTGGTATTATGCCATTGCAAATGCCACAGTAATTATTGTTTATATATTTTTTGACAACGTGCTTCATGTGGCACTTCCTACGTTATTTCTATAGGTTGAAAGAGGGGTAAGAGAAAATGAACATAGTATTAGAAGGCTTTACAATGCTTTTTAACTGGCAAAATCTGTTGGTGGTTTTAATTGGTTTGTTTCTGGGAATAGTAGTAGGAGCAATACCGGGGCTTACCTCTGATTTAGGTATAATTCTTTGTATTCCAATAACCTATGGAATGGAACCGATGACCGCTATATTAATGCTTTTGGCAATTTACTGCGGTGGAACCTACGGTGGAAGTATTACGGCAATTTTAATTAATACTCCGGGAACCTCTGCCAATGCAGCAACATTATTTGACGGATATCCGATGGCACAAAAGGGACAGGCATATAAAGCTCTTAGAATGGCATTGTTTGCCTCTACAATAGGAGGATTGATAAGTGCGGTATTACTGCTTATGGCAGCACCTCCCATTGCCAAATTTACATTGTTGTTTGGACCTGCCGAGTATTTTTCACTGGCAATATTCGGTCTTTCCGTTATAGCAGGAGTGTCAAATGAAAGCATATTAAAGGGACTGATCGGAGCTTGTATAGGTGTATTTGTATCAACTATTGGTATGGATAAAATAAGCGGAGCTGAAAGATTTACGTTTTCAAATCCGAATTTAATGGCAGGAATAGATTTGATAATTGCGTTAATAGGTTTGTTTGCCATATCTGAAATAATGATTAAATCTGCCTATGACCCCAGAACAGACAGAAAATCTGCCAGTGTAATCAAAAAAGAAAAAATTACCAAGGATGAATATAAAAGATGTATTAAGCCCATCGGTATAGGTTCATTGTTTGGATGCATAATAGGAGCAACACCGGGAACCGGCGGCGGATTGGCAGCATTTGTTGCTTATAATCAGGTGAAACAAACATCAAAGCACCCGGAAACCTTTGGAAAGGGTGAAATAGAGGGAGTAGCAGTATCGGAGTCTGCCAATAACGGTGCTTGTGGTGCAACTATGATACCCATGCTCACTCTGGGCGTACCAGGGGATGGTGCAACTGCAATACTAATGGGAGCATTCCTTATTCATGGAATGATTCCGGGACCGACATTGTTTGCAGAAAAGGGAAATGTGTTATATGCAATAATGTTTGGTCTTATAATTGTAAACATATTAATGTATGTGCTGGGAAGGCTGTTAATCCCTTTTTATACAAATATAACAAGGCTTCCATATGAACTTTTAGCTTGTATAGTTTTAACCATGTGTATAGCCGGCTCATATTCCACCAATAATAGAATATATGATGTGGCTGTTATATTTATCTTTGGAGCTTTGGCATATTTTTTAAGAAGGATGAATTTCCAATTGGTACCTATATTATTAGGTATTGTACTGGGACCTTTAGCTGAAACAAGCTTTAGAAGAGCTATTGTACTTTCTGATGGAAGTCTGAGCATTTTCTTTACCAGACCGATATCTCTGGCATTTTTGCTTATTGCGGCATTTTCCATTTTGTTTCTTGGTGTAAGGGGCGCTATCAGTAAAAGGAAACGGCAGCAATAATCAGAGGATTTAATTCCTTGCAGATTGTACTATATAGTGTTATATTTAAATATTATATTATTAAATATTATATTAGGGGTCGATTATGTTACCGGAAGTTGGTGGATATAGACCTCTAATTTATAGAAATTCTTATTAAACAATACATAAATTAATTTACGAGGACATCATGATTGCAAGTCTAGATTATTTTAGGGAGTTAAATTTTGAATCTCTTTGTATCAGGCTTTTATTGGCAGTTATACTGCCGGTTGCACTGGGCTTTGAAAGAGAGCGCCATAACCATGATTCCGCTATAAGTACCTATGCTATTGTAACAATTGGAGCAGCCCTTACTATGATAATAGGTCAGTATGAGGCGGATTTATTTTTGGGCCCATGGAGGGAACTTGTAAGCCATTTTGGGATTAAAACTGATGTATCCAGACTTGGTGCTCAGGTTATAAACGGTGTGGGCTTCCTTGGAGCAGGCACCATTATCGTAACGGGAGAGAGGGATATTAAGGGACTTACTACAGCCGCAGGGCTTTGGTCCTCCGCCTGTATGGGGCTTGCAATAGGGGTAGGCTTTTATGAATGCGTTATAATCGCCTTTGTGCTTATGTTTATTACTATGAGACTGTTAAATAGCCTACAGGAATATCTGCTGAGATATTCCTGTAATATGCATATCTATACAGAAGTTACCCATGTGGGTGCCATTAAAGAGGTAATCCGTTCCTTAAGAAAAATTCAGGTTAATATAAAAAATATTGATATTTCAAAAAGTCATTTGGTAGTTGGAGATGAAAGCGGCAGACTGGTGGGGGCCACTCTTGTTTTAAGGATACCCAAAGGAGAGAGTCAAGCTAGAGTATTATCAATGATATCTGATATTGACAGTGTAGTTGCAGTGGAGAATTTATAGGAGAGAAGAATTGCTGGAGATTTTTGACGGACTTAGAACTATAACTTTGCTGAGTATTTTACTTAGACTTTTGATTGCTGTAGCCTGTGGCGGCTTAGTCGGATCTGAAAGGGCTTTTTCAGGCAGTGCTGCAGGTATGCGTACCCATATACTTATCTGTTTAGGAGCGACAATTACAACGCTTACAAGTCAGTTTATGCTGGTTTATATGCACTCTAATACAGATATTGCTAGACTTGGTGCTCAGGTTGTTGCAGGTGTTGGTTTTATTGGAGCAGGAACAATTATTGTTACAAGAAGAAGGCAGATAAGAGGTCTTACCACAGCGGCAGGAATATGGACAGTATCAGTCATTGGATTAGCCATAGGTGCAGGCTTTTATGAAGGTGGAATATTAGCTGTGATTGCCCTTTTGTCGGTTAGATTTATTTCTCCAAAGCTTAACCGTCTGTTTATTTCAAATTCCAACGAAAGAAGCTATTATTTGGAATATACCGGAGGGGAAACCTTAGATGTGCTCATCACTGCCATCCGCAGCAAAAATATCGAAATAAATGCCTTAGATACAGCAAAAATAGATCAGGGAGAGGATACTATGGAGGAGGTTTGTGCTATTTTAACCGCCAGATTTACTCCTGGAGTATCAGAATTTTCTCCAAAGGAGCTTGAGCACTATCTGAAGGATGCTGTGGAAGTAAGCTATGTTAAGCAGCTCGGATAGACTTTACGGGGATAGCTTTATAATGTTCTTATGCGACAAAATTACGGTATCTAAAATTTTTGTTCAAAAAAATGTAAATTTCTCGGAATTTATATGGATTTTATCAATTTGTGAGTGGGATACGCAATAAAATATAATCAAAATACAAAGTTGACAGGTCAATATTATGTCTTTTTGTGATAGCATTTATAATATTTTAGTTGTATTATATCAAATATAGATTTTATGATTTATTACCTGTAAGTAATAGTAGAAAATAATTTTTAAGGAGGTTTAGATGGAAAAAAAGATGGATTCATTCTCAGCAGGTCTGATGGCTGATAAAAGAGAGATTATTTTCGCGCCAACAGTGTATAAGTTCCAGAATTTTGGAGATTTGGCAAAGGAATTTAACCTTAATGAAAGGGACTGTGTACTAACCAGCGAATTTATATATACACCCTTTATGAAGGATTTAAATTTGCCCTGCAAGTTCTATTTTCAGGATAAATTTACCGGTCCGGGTGAGCCTTCAGAGGAAATGATACAGGTGATGTATGATACCATCCCTTATGATAGCTATGATAGAGTTATTGCAGTTGGCGGTGGCGCAATTCTTGATTTATGCAAGCTGTTAGGCTGTCAAAGACCCGATAGCGTACACAACTTATTCTTTAAGCGTTTTCCTGTAATTCATGAAAAGGAAGTTATTGCCATTCCTACAACCTGTGGAACAGGTTCGGAATGTACAAATATTTCCGTAGCAATAGTAAAGGACGAGAAAGATGGTGTTCTTACAGGCGGTGAAACTAAGCTTGGACTTGTAAGTGATGATATTATTCCTGATAAGGTATGCTTAGTTCCGGAAATGCTAAATACTTTGCCTTACGGACCATTTGCAGCCAGTGCCATTGACGCATTGATACATGCTGTGGAAAGCTTTCTTTCACCATCAAGGAGAACTTTTACTTCTGAAATGTTTTCAGTTAGAGCAATGCAAATGATTTTAAAGGGCTTTAAGCTTATTGGAGATAAGGGACAGGAAGCCAGATTTGACTATCTTGACGAATTTGTAACAGCATCTTTGTTTGCCGGAGTTGCATTCCTTAAGGCAGGCTGCGGTACGGTTCATGCTATGAGTTTCCCCTTAGGCGGCACTTACCATGTACCTCATGGAGAAAGTAACTATATGCTCTTCGGCTCTATACTTCGTTTGTATGATGAAAAGGATCCTGATGGAGAAATAGTTAGATTTAAAGAAATAGTTGCTGAAAATCTTGGTTGCAAAACCGAGGAAGCAATACCTGAGCTTGAAAAGCTTTTAGAGAAGGTACTTCATTTAAGAAAGCTTAATGAGGTTGGCTTTAAGGAGTCTGATATAAAGGATTTCCCTGTTTCCGTGGAAATTAATCAGCAAAGATTGCTTACAAATTCCTATACGCCTATGGATAGGGATTTAATGGAACGTATATACAGAGAATGCTATAACTAAGGAGGAAAGTGATGGCAAAAAGATTAAGAATCGGACTACTGGGTGCAGGTCGTATTGGAAAATTACATGGGAACAATATTTGTTTTCATGTTCCCAATGCTAAAATTATTGCAATGGCAGATCCCATGCTCAATGATGATATGAAAGCATGGGCAGAGGAACTGGGATTTGAGGCTTATGACGATCCTGAAAAAATATTTTCAAACCCTGATATTGATGCGGTATTTATATGCTCATCTACAGATACACATGCGGAATTTATTATTAAGGCTGCAAAAGCAGGGAAGCATATCTTCTGCGAAAAGCCGATACACACTGATATATCAAAGATAAAAGAAGCTATAAATGCAGCTAAAGAGGCGGGAGTTAAGCTTCAGATAGGATTTGTTCGCCGCTTTGACCATAATCACAAAAAGGTTCGTGACGTTATTGCTTCAGGAAAGCTTGGAGCACCTAACGTAGTTAAGGTCACAAGTCGCGACCCGGATCATCCACCTGTAGGATATATTAAGGACAGCGGCGGAATGTTCTTTGATATGACAATCCATGATTTTGATATGGCTTGCTATCTTGCCGGCAGTGAGGTAACTGAGGTTATGGCTTATGGTGCTTGCCTGTCAAGCATTGCTGATGAGTATAAAAAGTGTGATGATGTGGATACAGCTACAATCATGCTCAAGTTTAAAAATGGAGCTTTAGGGGTTATTGATAATTCCCGCGCTTCAATATACGGATACGATCAAAGAACAGAGGTTCAGTGTTTAAAGGGCTGTGTTCAGGTGAGCAATGATCTGGAAAATACTGCAATGATATCCACCGCTGATGGGGTAGAGGTTTCAAAGCCTACTTGGTTCTTCCTTGAGCGCTATAATGACGCTTTTGTTGCAGAAACAAGGGATTTTGTTGAGGCTGTGTTAAATGATACAGAGGTACCTGTTGGAGGTGATGCCGGTCTTATATCCGTTGTGGTCGCAAAGGCGGCAACAAAATCCCTTAAAGAGGGTAGGCCTGTTAAGCTTTCCGAAATAGATCAGTAATTATCTCTTTAAGGAGGAGATTATGTCAAAAACAACAAGAATGACGGTTGCACAGGCAATTGTGAAGTTTCTGGATAATCAATATGTATCCTTTGACGGTGTGGAAACCAAATTTGTCGATAGCTTCTTCACATTATTTGGTCATGGTATCGCAGTTGGTCTTGGAGAGGCATTGGATTCCAATCCGGGGAGTCTGCGTGTAATGCAGGGACGTAATGAGCAGGGCATGTGCCATACTGCCATTGCCTATGCGAAACAGTCAAACAGGAGAAAGATTATTCCCTGTGCTTCATCAGTTGGTCCTGGAGCAGCTAATATGGTGGTGGCATGTGCCACAGCTACGGTTAATAATATTCCGCTGCTGGTTTTTCCGGCAGATACCTTTGCTTCAAGACAGCCTGATCCGGTATTGCAGCAGTTAGAACAAAGCAATTCTTTGGCAACCACTACAAATGACGCTTTTAAACCTGTATGCAAATATTGGGACAGGGTCAGCCGTCCTGAGCTTATTATGACTGCATTGATAAATGCTATGCGGGTACTTACCGACCCTGCTGAAACAGGCGCCTGCTGTATAGCTCTTCCTCAGGATGTGGAGGGTGAATCCTTTGACTATCCTGATTACTTCTTTAAAAAGCGCGTTCACAGAATCACAAGGCCTGTGGCAGTTAATGAAGAGCTGGATGAAATTTGTGATATTATTTCAACCTCTAAAAAGCCTATAATTATAGTAGGTGGAGGAGTTAGGTATTCAGAGGCGGGAGAAGCGGTTGAGAATTTCTGCGAGGAATTTGGAATTCCTTTTGGAGAAACGCAGGCAGGAAAAAGCGCCTGCAAATCCTCTCATGAGTACTGCTTAGGAGGAATAGGTGTTACAGGTACCTATGCTTCTAATATAATTGCTGCAGAGGCGGATACTGTTATTGCAATAGGAAGCAGATTATCTGACTTTACCACCAGCTCCAAGTGGCTTTTTGAAAAGGATAATGTAAAGGTTATCACTATTAATAATAACCGTTATCATGCTTCTAAAATGGATGCGGTTTATGCTATAGGTGATGCTAAGGTAACTATAGGGGCTCTTGCAGAAAGACTTAGAGCAAAAAATTATAAGTCATGCTATACAGACGAGATTGTAAATGCCAAGGCTAAGTGGGAAGAAGAAACAAAGAGACTTGCTTCTATAGAGTATACCGGAGATAACTTTGAGCCTATTATTAAGGCGAGAGATCCCAGAACTGTGCCTGAATTTGTTAAGTTAACAGGTGGAGTTATTACCCAGACAGCCGCTATCTATGCAGTAAGAAGATGCATAGATGACAATGCCACTATTATTACAGCCGGAGGCTCTTTGCCAAGCTGTTTACAGCGTATATGGACTACCGATAAGCGAGGCGGATACCATGCTGAATATGGATATTCCTGTATGGGCTATGAGGTTGCAGCTACTTTAGGAGTTAAGTTTGCAGAGCCGGAAGATGAGGTTTATGCTTTTGTTGGAGATTCCAGCTTCCTCATGCTTCATTCCGAGATTATGACCATCATTCAGGAGAGGCAGAAGGTGAATATTCTGGTATTTGATAACTGTGGATTTGGCTGTATCAATAATCTGGAAATGACTCATGGTATTGGCTCTCTTGCTACAGAGTTTAGATATACAGATGGTAAAAAGCCTACCGGTGATTTGATTCCTGTAGATTATGCCAAAGTAGGAGAGGGCTATGGACTGAAAACCTATACCTGCAAAACCATAGCTGAGCTTGAGGAGGCATTAAAAGACGCTAAAACTCAGGAAAGAAGCTGCCTGTTTGACTTAAAGGTTATTCCAAAGACTATGACAGACGGATATGAATCCTGGTGGAATGTGGGAATGGCAAGTACTTCATCCAAGCAAAGTGTAATAGACGCCTATAATGAGGTTATGGATAACAGACAAAAAGCCAGAGTTTATTAATGGAGGAAACTATGTTAGATAAAAATAAGGTTAGTTTGGGTATAGCACCCATTGGCTGGACTAATGATGATATGCCGGATTTGGGAGCAGAAAATACATTTGAACAATGTGTAAGTGAAATGGCACTGGCCGGATTTCATGGTTCAGAGGTGGGGAATAAATATCCAAAGGATCCCTACGTGCTCAAAAAAGCATTGGATATTAGGGGAATGACAATATGTAATCAGTGGTTTTCTTCATTTCTTGTGGATAAGCCCTATGAGGAAACTGAGGAAGCTTTTATTAAGCAATGTGATTTTCTAAAGGTAGTCGGGTCTAAGAGAATTGGAGTTTCAGAGCAGTCAGGCTCAATTCAGGGTATACTTGATCAGCCTATTTGGGAGAATAAAAGAGTTCTTACAGACGAGGAGTGGGACAGGTTTGTTGCAGGACTTAATAAGCTTGGTAAAATTGCCAAAGATAAGGATATGAAGCTGGTTTTCCACCACCATATGGGAACGGTTGTACAAACAGAAGAGGAAATAGACCGTTTTATGGACTCTGTGGATAAGGACTTGGTGTATTTGCTTTTTGACAGCGGACATTGTACATTTGCGGGCATTGACCCTGTAAAGGTATTAAAAAAGTATATTGATCGTACTGCCCATATCCATGTAAAGGATGTAAGGCTTCCTTTGGCTAAAAAATCTAAAGAGGAACGTTGGAGCTTTTTAAAGGGTGTTCGTGAAGGGGTATTTACAGTTCCCGGTGACGGTGATGTGGACTTTATTCCTCTATTTAAGATAATAGAGGATGCAGGTTATGAGGGATATATTTTGGTAGAGGCTGAGCAGGATCCTGCCAAGGCAAATCCCTTGGAGTATGCAATAAAGGCTAGAAAGTATATTGCAAAAAATACAGGATTGTAAATAGATATTAAAGATAGAAAATAGAAAAATTATTGCCTGCCAAATAGATTTAAAATCTATTTCCTTTAAAAATCGACCTATGAAGCTTCATAGGTCGATTTGAATTGTGATAATATTGTTAAAATAATAACAGGATTTAAAGCTTGTCAAGCCTTTTAAAGAACCTGCTGTTGTATCCTAAAAAGCTCACTATAAAAATTATTCCCAGAAATATCAGGTCTAAGATTGGACTGAATATGGATGAATTTCCGCCTGAAACAGCAAAGAATATTAAACCGACAGTTATATATATTGCAGAAGCCTGTAATAGATTTTTAAGTGCATATAAAATTCGCTCTTTCATAATGTAACCTCCTTAAATATTATTGAAAACCTATGAAATCATCAAAGCCATATTAATAAGAATTATTCTCCATGAAATCCTGCAACTGGCTTTTGCTTTTCAATCTCCAGTGCAGTTACACAATCACTTAAAAAAGTAATGTGATTGCAAATGATAAAACAACCAAGAAAAATTTTTTAATGACAAGCTCTCCTCTTTATATTAATTAAAGATTATATTATAATATCAATTTTATTCTAAAATTTTTATATTACAAGTAGAAAAAACGGGATTAAATTTATTGATTTTTCACAAAAAGCATTAAAATATTTTTAATAAAAATTGTTTAAATACAGATACAAAATATGGTGTATTAAAGTGTATATTTTCCGTAAAGAGTTGCATATTAACCATGTAACTGATACAATTAAGTAGTTTTGAAGCTTAATAATAATGCGTACTTAAGGTGAAAATCCAAAAAGGAGGTAGTTTATGGATTCTGGCAAGTTAAAGGATGTGAAAACCTTTAGCCAAAGGGTAAAAATGGAAGTATTAAAGATGATTTCAAATCTCCCGGCGGGTCATGTGGGAGGAGCACTTTCCATGACTGATCTTTTGGCAGTATTGTACGAAGGCGGACAGTTAAAGCACGATCCTAAAAATAAGGATTGGGAGGATAGAGATTGGTTAGTAGTGTCTAAGGGACACAGTGGACCTGCATTGTATGCCACATTGGCAATGAGGGGATATTTCCCTATGGATATGCTGAATACCCTTAATACTCCGGGAACAAATTTACCTTCCCATTGTGATAGAAATAAGACCCCCGGTGTGGATATGACCACAGGTTCCTTAGGACAGGGAGCTTCCACTGCTGCAGGTGTTGCGGCAGGATTTAAGCTGGATGGCAAGGACAATAAGGTATTTCTTGTACTGGGCGATGGAGAGCTAAATGAGGGACAGGTATGGGAAATGGCTTTATTTGCAGGAACCAAGAAGCTTGATAACCTTATTGTATTTGTTGATTATAACAAGCTGCAGCTTGACGGTCCTACAGACACTGACGCAATCATTAATTTGGGTGCAGTTGAAAAGAAATTTGAAGAGTTTGGATTTTATGCTCAGCGTGTAAACGGTCATGATTTAGAGGCTGTGGACAATGCTATTTCCAAGGCAAAGGCAAATACAGGGAAACCGTCATGTATAGTTCTTGATACTATCAAGGGTCACGGTTGGAAAGCCGTTGAGGGGACTGTAGGATGTCACTCAATGGGCGTAAGTAAGGAACAGCTTGAGGAAGCCTTAGGTGAAATGCAGGCAGTTATAGACAGTCTTTAATTGGGAGGGTAATAGTATGACAAATGTAAAACTTTCACAGGAAGTAGGAAATAAAAATCCTAAAGCCATGAGAGATGTGTATTGTGACTCTCTTATTGAGCTTGCAAAGGAAAATAAGCAGGTGGTTGCACTAGACGCAGATTTAATAAATGCAATAGGGGTGAAAAATTTCGGTAAGGAATTCCCGGAAAGGCTTTGTGACTGTGGCGTTCAGGAGGCAAATATGATGGGCGTTGCCTGCGGAATGTCTATACAGGGAAAAATCCCCTTTGCCCATACCTTTGGTCCTTTTGCCACAAGACGTGTGGCGGATCAGGTATTTATTTCAGGTGCATACAACAAGGCGAATGTTAAAATCATAGGTTCAGACCCCGGAATAACTGCTGCATACAATGGTGGAACCCATATGCCCTTTGAGGATATGGGAATAATGAGGGGAATCCCTCAGATGACAGTTATCGAGCCGAGTGACAATGTTCAGCTTAAAAACCTTATACCGCAAATTGCCAATACTTACGGTATGTTCTATGTGCGTATGGTAAGAAAAGATGTTGACACTGTATATGATGATGGAAGTACCTTTGAAATAGGAAAGGCGGCTAAGGTATTAGAGGGCAGTGACCTTACTATTATTGCCAGCGGATATCTGGTATCAAAAGCTGTTTTAGCAGCTCGCGAGCTTGAAAAAGAAGGAATTCATGCCAGAGTTTTAGATATCTTTACATGGAAACCCATTGATAAAGAGGCAATAATCAGTGCAGCCAAAGAAACAGGGGCAATCGTTACCTGCGAAAATCATAATATTATAAATGGTCTGGGAAGTGCCGTAGCAGAGGTCTTGGTACAAAATTGTCCGGTACCTGTAGAAATGGTTGGAGTAAGAGATGAATTCGGTGAAGTCGGTCCTGTAAGCTACCTTGAGGAGCGTTTCAAAATGCGTGTATCTGATGTGGTAGAGGCAGCAAATGCTGTTATAAAAAGGAAGTAGAGTATGAAGAATTTATTGGTAGCCCAATCCGGCGGCCCCACTTCAGCAATAAATGCCACCTTGGCAGGGGTTATACAGGCTTCTATGGCAAGCAGCCAAATTGATCGCACCCTGGGAGCAGTTAATGCCATTGAGGGTATTCATGGAGAGAATTTTATAGATTTTGATAAAACTATAAAGAATGCAATGGATATAGAGCTTCTTGCTCATACCCCTTCTTCCGCTCTTGGAACCTGCAGAATTAAAATAAAAGGAGAAGAGGAGTGTAAAAAGCTTATTGATATATTTAAAAAGCATGAAATTGCCTACTTTGTATATATAGGCGGAAATGACTCTATGGATACGGTGTATCAGCTTTCGGAGTACTGTAAGAAGTATAATATAGAGGGCATTACTGTAGTAGGTGCTCCAAAAACAATTGATAACGATTTAACGGGAACGGATCACTGTCCCGGATTTGCTTCTGCGGCAAAGTATATTGCCACCACATTACAGGAGATAGAAAGGGATGTAAGGGCATATACCTTACCCTCTGTTGTGATAGTTGAGATTATGGGACGTGACGCAGGTTGGCTTACTGCCAGTGCGGTGCTGGCAAAGGGCAACGGTTCAAGAGGTCCAAAGCTCATTTATCCCTGTGAGCTTCCGTTTTCTGTGGATAATTTCCTTAAGGATGTAAAGTCTGCGGTGGAAACTGATAATGCAGTTATTGTTGCCATATCGGAAGGAATAAAAGATGACAAGGGTGTGTATATATCCGAGTCGGTTCAGTCCGGGCAGGTGGATGCCTTTGGGCACAGTGCTAATATATCCGGTGCGGGTCAGGTCTTAGCGGCACTGGTAAAAGAAAAACTTGGAATAAAGGTTCGTTCCATTGAGCTTAGCTTACTTCAAAGATGTGCTGCCCATATTGCCAGCAAAGTGGATATTGTAGAGTCAAGAAACCTTGGAATGTGTGCCGCATTAAATGCTCTGGCAGGAAAAACGGGAATGATGTCGGCTATTTTTAGAAAGCCGGGAAACGGATATGCCACAGAGTTTGGAGTATTTCCCACCAGTGATGTTGTTAATAAGGTAAAATCCCTTCCCAGGGAATACATTAATAGTGCAGGCAACAATATTACCAAGGAGTGTTATGATTACCTAAAGCCCCTTATATATGGTGAAGAAACAGGTTTTTTCAATGAGGGGCTTCCTGTTCATATTACAGATTTGGTAAACGGGTATGAGTCTTTATTGTAATTTTACAATAAACATATTAAATTGGAGAGATCCAGAAAGGAGATATTATGCCATTAGTTACAACTACAGAAATGTTTAAAAAGGCCTATGACGGAGGCTATGCTATCGGAGCCTTCAATGTAAACAATATGGAGATAGTACAGGGCATTACAGAGGCGGCAGGAGAGCTTAACAGCCCTTTGATTTTACAAGTTTCCGCAGGAGCCA
Organism: Lachnospiraceae bacterium; assembly: GCA_041776485.1. GTDB lineage: Bacteria > Bacillota > Clostridia > Lachnospirales > Lachnospiraceae > JBHBQE01. Next base: position 89,936 of record JBHBQE010000006.1, read on the forward strand.
GAAAGTATGCTAATCACACATATTTAACAAAGCTTGTGGAGGCAGCTTTAATAGAAAATGATATTCCCATTGCTCTACATCTTGATCATGGCGCTGATTTTGAAATCTGTAAATCCTGTATTGACGGCGGTTTTACATCAGTTATGATTGACGCTTCTCATTATGATTTCGATAAAAATGTGGAGCTTACAAAAAAGGTTGTAGATTATGCTCACGAAAAGGGTGCTGTAGTTGAAGCTGAGCTTGGACAGTTGGCAGGAATAGAGGATGATGTTAATGTATCTGCAGAGGATGCAAGCTATACTCGTCCTGAGGAGGTAGAGGAGTTCGTAAGCCGTACAGGAGTTGATTCTCTTGCTATTGCCATAGGAACAAGTCATGGAGCATTTAAGTTTACCCCTGAGCAGTGCACCAGGAATGCTGATGGAGTATTAGTTCCCCCTGAGCTTCGTTTTGATATATTAGAGGAGGTATCCAGAAGAATTCCCGGATTTCCCATTGTGTTACATGGTGCTTCCAGCGTTATACCAAAATATGTAAAGATAATTAATGAAAATGGTGGAAATCTGGCTGACGCAGTCGGAATTCCCGAGGAGCAGTTAAGGAAAGCCGCTACTCTTTCGGTATGTAAGATAAATATTGACTCTGACTTACGCCTTGCTCTTACTGCAGGAATAAGAGAGCATATGAGTGCAGAGCCGGGGCATTTTGACCCGAGACAGTACTTAAGCCCGGGGCGTGCTTACATAAAGGAGCTTGTTGCTCATAAGATTAAGAATGTACTTGGCTCAGATAATAAAGCTTAATTTGTAATTATCTGCGTTGCTTTTACTGGCTTGACGAAGTCAAGCCCGACCCTCGTAACGGGAGTAAAGCTTAACTAAGGTTTAATTTGACGAAGTCAAGCCCAACCCTCGTAGCGGAAGTAAAACTTAACTAAAGCTTAGATAAATGAGCCGAAGGTGAGGTATATTTTGATGTTGATGTAATAATATGAAGGTGGGATTACATCACAAAACAGTTAATTTGAGATTATCGGCATAGCTTAGGCTGTGCCGATTATATTTAGGAGAGATATGATTACATTTCGTAAAATAAATAGAGAAAATTATATGGAGGCAATATGCCTTAAGCTTAAGCCTGAACAAAGCTGTTTTGTAGCAGACAATGCAAGGTCAATTGCAGAAGCAGTTTATGAAGAGGGAATATATATAAGAGGGATATATGCTGATGATATTATGGTTGGATTTGTGCTTTATGATTATGATGTGGAAATCCCCGGCTGGTCAATGAGCAGATTTATGATTGGTGATAAGTATCAGGGTAAGGGCTATGGTAAGGAGGCTTTGCAGGAATTTTTGCAGTATATGAAGGATACCATGAAGATAAGTAAGCTGTATGTTAGTGTGGAATTGAATAATGAACCGGCGCTAAATATGTATCGCAGCGCAGAATTTATGTATGTGAAAAATATGGAATATGAATTTGACGGTGTAGTGTATAATGAGATACAGATGGTAAAGAAATTATAGGAAAATGCTTTCTGAATATGTATATATTGTTATATGGATGATATCAAATACTTTGCACTTTTATGATAGAGAATTAGGGTATATTATGGATAGTATAAAGTCGGCTATGGAGTTTTTGCGCCTGTTGATTTCCACTCAGCCGAGCATTTGTTTCAAAGATACGTCTTGTCTGGTCTTTACTTAGTTTACTGCCTTCGATGTGATTGGAGTTGCAGGTCATACGGATTTGAAGCTCGTGGTAGAGACCATCAGAAATTTTGTGTTCCTTTTCCTCTCTCAGTATTTGGAGGATAGGATTGTCTGATATGATTCGGAACAGATCATCCCTGTTGCATGAAAAATAGTTATAAAGTTTTGACATCACGCTGTCTGCCAGTTTTTCTCCTTTTGAGATTTTGACAAGGGTGTGTGAAGAAATTCTAAGCACAGAGATTAAATCAGATTTTTTTAGTTTTTTCTTTTATATAAAATATAGAAATTCAATAGAATTAGATAATAACAGAAAAATCAGCGGTTTTGGACTATATAAAATTATAATTTTCACATATCTTGGTACTTTTAAGGGGTTTTCTATCTAATATAATAATTAATAATGTTTAATTATTACTTTGAAAGGAGATTAAAGATGGAAAGGGTATCAAAACTTAGGAAGCATCTATTTATTTTAGTTATAATAACAATTGCAGGTGCAATGATTTATGGGTTGCCATATTTTAGATCATATTTTTATGATGCATATTTAGAAACTTATCATCTTACCAATACACAGTTTGGAACCTTTGGATCAATGTTTGGCATTTTTGGAATGATATCATATCTATTTGGAGGAGTTGTTGCAGATATGATTTCACCAAGAAAATTAATGTCAGTTTCATTGATTCTTACTGGTGTGGGAGGTCTGCTTCATTTATTAAATCCAAATTATATTATGCTGCTTTGTATATATGGAATGTGGGGCTTTACTTCATTATTTGCATTTTGGCCATCTCTTTTAAAAGCTCTTAGAGGAATTGCAAGTGAAGATGAACAAAGTAAGGCCTATGGATTTATGGATGGTGGAAGAGGAATAGTATATGCTATAGATGGGGCATGTATTGTAGCAATATTCGCATATTTTAGCAAAATAAGCGGTGATGTCGCTGGTCTATCCGGTGTAATAACTTATTATTCAGTGATTAATATTATTCTTGGGGTCTTGGTATATATACTGCTTAAGGAAGAAAGGTCTGGAAATGAGGAAGAGTCTTTGGAACGTGGAAAGATTTCTGTATCACAGGTTATAGAGGTTATAAAGATGCCTGCTGTTTGGATTCTTTCAGCTATTTTATGCTGTACATATGTAATGAACATAGCATTTTACTATTTTACTCCATATGCAACTTCTAGATTTAAAATGGCGGCAGCAGCTGGAGCATTTATTACAATTGCTGCACAATATGTAAGACCAATTGCTTCGTTTGGAGGTGGAATACTTGCAGATAAGCTGGGAAGATCCAAGATTATGTACGTTACTTTTTCTTTGATGGCAGTTGGGACCTTCTTAATGGTAATAATGCCAAATATAAGTTCAGCGCTGTTTATTGCATTGTGCATTGTTATTTACATAGGTATGTACGGTGGATATAGCCTGGTATTTTCAATGATGGAAGAAGGGGGTATTCCAGTTAGGGTAGCAGGGACAGCAATAGGTTTGGTTTGTACTTTAGGCTATCTTCCGGAAGTAGTGGTTCCGTTTGTTTCAGGAAAATTGTTAGATGTTTACGATCAGATGGGATACAAGTATCTGTTTATCGGAATGACCATTATAATGATAATTGGCATATTGATGTTAATTGTTTGGGATAGATATGTTAAAAATTTAACTAAGAAAAATGTGTAGATTAGCTTGGTGTAAGTAGATCAGTTTAAAGTATATAGCAGGATCATACAATATGAATATAGTTTTAGATAAGCAATCAAAAAAACCATATTATTTGCAGATAATTTATTCTATTAAAAGGATGATTGCAAGCAGGGAAATTTTACATGGATATAAATTGCCGCCGGAAAGAGTTTTGGCAGCAGAATTAGGGGTCCATAGAAATACCGTTATAAAAGCATATGGGATATTAGTGTCGGAAGGTCTTCTTACATCTTCCAGGAAAAGACCTAAGGGATATTTTGTTGATACTCCTGCCAAAGATGATAATTTTACAAAAAGGTTTTTTCCGCTGAAACAGACGATACTTTATGATTATGATTGTAATACTAAAAATTTTATGAATCTTTTTTTTGATACATTCAATAAGAATTATATTTCCTTTGCAGGCATAAAGATGAGTAATGAAAGTAATCCTACAGAAGGTATGGAGGATATTGTAAAAGCACTGGTGGAAAGAGATAGTAAAGGTAATTTGAATATAGCTAATTTAGATGAAACTGAAAGAACCAAAAATAATATTTGTAAAATATTATCAAAGGAAAATATGTATATTAAGCCTCAAAATATTCAACTTGTATCTGAAACCACTAAGGCAATTAATCTGATTGCGGATTTATATATGCGAGAAGGGGATTGTATTATAGTGGAAGAACCGATAATGCCTGATGTTGTATCAATAATTAAGAATAAGGGAATAAATATAGTTACGGTACCTATGGAGCGAGATGGAATTAATATAGAAATTTTGGAAAGGAAAATATATAAATTCAAGCCCAAATTTATATATACAATACCTAATTTTCATAATCCTACAGGAATCACCACAACTCTTGATAAAAGACTTAAAATTATAGATATAGCTCATAGATACGGAGTGCCAATTATTGAAGAAGATTCACAGCGGGATTTTAGGTACAGTGAAGATAGAATACCAAGTATATATTCTCTGGACAGGTTGAAATCAGTGGTTTACATAGATTCCTTTACAATGGTATTTCCTTATGGAATAAAGACAGGATATGTTGTAGGTCCTTCTGATATGGTTAAAATGCTGGGAGTGCTTGTTGCATTAGACGAGATTTTTATAGATAACGTAGGGCATTTTCTTTTGAATGAATATATTGAAAGAGGCTTTATGAGAATTCATTCAAAGAAGCTTGCAAAACATTATTTAAAAAAAAGAAATCTTATATGTGAACAGTTGGATTTAATTTCTGACAAGGGGATAAAATATCTTAAACCTGATGGTGGAGTTATAATCTGGTGTGAATTAGATGAGGGGATTGACGAAAAGCTCTTATGCTCAATGGCAGAAAGAAATGGAGTTCTGATAATTCCGGGATATTTATTTTTTCCTGATACTAAAAAGCGAGGTGGATATTTGAGACTTTGCTTTTCAGATGTGACAGATGAAGAAATAATTAAGGGCATTAAAGTAATTGGAAATTGTCTAGATAATATGAGAAAGGGTTTAAGCTAATGAATAAGATTATAGAATATAGGAGAGAATTTCATAAGTATCCGGAAACAGGATGGGAAGAATTTAGAACAAGTGCGAGAGTTGCAGAGATACTTGCAAAAATGGGATATAAGGTTATATTGGGTCAGGATGTTGTTAATATTAATAGCATAGGGGAGCCAGAAAGATTGACGGAGAAAAAAAGAAAATTGGCTATTGAAAGAGCAATAAAACAAGGTGCTAAGAAGGAATATTTGGATGGTTTGGGAGGATATCCGGGGGTATTGGCAGTTTATGATAGTAAAGTGCCTGGACCCGTTACTGCATTTAGATTTGAAATGGATGCTCTTCCATATGATGAACCATCTGATAAGGATTATGCCCCATGTGAAAATGGCTATATATCAGACAATAAGGGTAAGGTTCATGCCTGCGGTCATGATGGGCACACAGCTATGGGTTTGGGAATAGCAAATAGACTTATGGAAGGCGGAATAATATCAAAGGGAAAAATTAAACTAATTTTTCAACCGGCAGAAGAGACATTCTATGGTGCTCAATCTATTGTTGATAAAGGACATCTTAAGGATGTTGATTATTTTATAGCTATGCATATTGCTCTTAGCGCAGATAACAAGCCATTAACTTCAAATACAATTGCCTGTGGCTGTAAAGATTTTTTAAGCGACAGACAATTAGATGTTTATTTTGAGGGAAAAGCTGCGCATCCTTGCGGAGCATCACAAGAGGGAAAAAACGCGTTATTAGCAGCTTGTTCGGCTGCGCTTAATTTACATTCGATAGCGCCTCATGAATCAGGACTTTTCAGAATAAATGTAGGAGAGATTCAAGCAGGGGTCTGTGCAAATACAATAGCGCCAAAGGCTTTATTGAGACTGGAATACAGAGGACAAAATCCAAAAATATGTGAATATGCAGAAAAAAGGGTATTTGATATATTGGATGGAACTGCCAGAGCATATGATATCAAATATCATTATGTTGATTATGGAGAAGTACCGGCGGGGGAAAGTGATGATGAAATTATGGAAGTAATAAAAAGAGCAGCCCAGAAAGTACCCTGGTTTAAAAAAATATATTTTGAAGGTAATGTTGGTGGGACAGATGATGCAGCGGTAATGATTACAGAGGTACAAAAACATGGTGGGAAGGGTACGTATGTTGGTATAGGTACAGATACTACCTCACCGCTTCACAATCCAAAATTTGACTTTGATGAAGATTGTTTAATAGCCGGAGTTGAAATGTGCATGAATGCATTGAAGGAGATTCATAAATAGATTAAAATTAAATATATCTGCAGAAAAATATACAAAAATTTCTCAAAATATGCTATTATCTTTAAAATAGGCAAGGGGGATTGCTATGGGAGAATATTGCAGAAATTGTGGATTTTTTATTAATGCAGGAGACAGAGTGTGCCAAAGGTGCAAAACAGCGCCTAAGGGCAAAAATCCCAAAGGATTCAAAGGGAAAATAATCGGCGTTACAGTGGCTATTGCTGCTGTTTTTTTGCTGGTTACAGCTTTTGCAGGAATTTATACTATTAATTATTACAGCAGCTATAAGCCTGTATTAAAATCCTTTTCCAATGCCATTGGCGACCATAATTTTAAGGCGATTAAAGCCATGAGCAGTCGGGTGTTTTGTGAAGAAATACATATGTATAGTAATACATTCAGATGTAATTATTATAGAGATTGTATGGAGTATTCATTAGAGGAAAAGTATAGGATGTACAGGGAAAATGTGGGGGAAATAATAAAGATTACCCCCAAGGTTACAAAAGAGACTAAATGGAGTGATGGGAAGCTAAGTGATTTAAGGACGGAACTAAGAAATACTTACGATTTAGATGCGGGAAAGATAAAAGAAGTGGTAGTTATTGAGGGGATATATACTGTAAAGGGTAAAAAGGGTACCTTTTCAGATGATTTTAAGTATATGATGGTTAGAGAAGGACGCAAATGGTACGTATGGTGGGATCCTGACCGGTTAGATTATAATTGACCGAGCTCTTTGAGCGAGGGATACTTATTGACCTTTAGGTCAATAAGGCAGGAAGATAGGGATACTTATTGACCTTTAGGTCAATAAGGCAGGAAGATTAGGTAGAGATAAATTATAATTAGATTGTTTTTAGAAGGAGGGAATATATGATATGCAGTAATTGTGGTAAAGAAATAAAAGATGGACAATTTTGTACAGCCTGTGGGACAGCAGTTTTAGATAACTCTATTGCCGAGTCAGAAGCTGCAGTATCGGAAAGATTTGTTACAGATTCAGGTACAGCCACATCCGGTGAATTCTCTGCTGAATCAGAAACTATTATTGCTGGGATGACTGCCGGTGATTTAGAACCTGTAATTAATGATTCCGCTATGAAATCTAATGCAGTAAATCCGACGCAAAACATAACTCCAAATCCCAGTTCTGGTATAATTTCTAACCCGTCACCTAATACAGATTCAAACACATCATATAACGGAATGCCAAACTCTATACCTAATCCAAACCATGGTAATCACCAAAACTATAGCGGGAATAATCAAAATCAATATTATGCTCAGGGGAGCCGGGGTAATAATAAAGGCGGAGGATATGGTGCAGTTATTGCAATAATTGCTGTTGTTTTTGGAGTATTTTTACTATGTACTGTTGCAATTGTATTCTTTATTTTTCAGATGAAAAATACTGAAAGGCATATGAATAATTATTATGAGAGATATGAAGATTATGATGAGGATTATGATCTTGATTATGATTACGACTATGACTATGATGAAGAGTATGCATATGAAGAATTTATGTGCCCGGAAAGTAATATTCGCTATTTGTATATGATGGATATTGAAGGATTTACAGCTTATCAATGCATTATTGCCCGGAATGAAATATATGCAAGACATGGCAGAAGATTTGAAGATACGGAGCTTCAAAAATATTTTGATTCGTGCAGTTGGTATGAGGGGACAGTAAACCCGGAGGATTTTGATGAATCAGTACTGAATTCCTTTGAGATTGCAAATATTCATACTATTTCTGGATATGAGCATGATATGGGTTACAGAGAGTAGAATGGTATTAAATGAAAGGATAAAATGATGAATGCAGAACCTACACTAATTGTACTTGCTGCTGGAATGGGAAGCAGATATGGAGGGCTTAAACAGATTGATCCTGTGGATGAAATGGGTCACGTTTTAATAGACTACTCCCTCTACGATGCTAAGAGAGCAGGCTTTAAAAATGTTATTTTTGTAACAAAGGAGGCAGACAGAAAGGATTTTGAGGAAAGCCTTGCAAACCGCATGAAAAAGTACTTTAATGTGCAGATTGCATTACAGAATATAGAAGATTTGCCAGAGGGATTTTCCGTTCCGGAGGGAAGAGTAAAACCCTGGGGAACAAGTCATGCAGTGCTTAGCTGTGCAGAAATGGCAGATGGTCCTATTGCAGTAATAAATGCGGATGATTATTACGGACCTTCGGCATATGCTCAAATATATAATTATCTTACAGAAAATACTCAGGAAGGCAGCTTTGCTATGGTGGGATACTTGCTTAAAAACACTGTATCTGATAAAGGACATGTGGCTAGAGGCGTATGTGAAACAGAGAACGGATTTTTAACAGGTATTGTGGAGCGAACTATGATACAAAAGGAAAGGGATGGCATTTCCTATAGTGAGGATGATGGAAACACTTGGAATCCTTTAGATACGGAAAGTGTAGTATCCATGAATTTCTGGGGACTAACCCATGGTATTTTTGATGAAATAAGAAGATTGTTTCCAGAATTTTTAGAGGCAAATATTAAGACTAACCCTATGAAGTGTGAATTCTACCTGCCAACTGCCGTAAACACCCTTATTAAAGAGGATAAGGCAAGGGTAGAGGTACTTACATCCAAGGAGCGTTGGTATGGATTTACATACAGGGAGGACAAACAGGCAGTTATGGAGGCACTGGCTTCCTTAAGAAAGAATGGTGTATATCCCGAAAGGCTTTGGGATAATTAACCGTATTTTTTATTTAATGCGGTAAGGTGCCTTTGAAATGTGGAAGCAGATATTTTAAGGCTCTTTGCCGCAGCTCTTATATTCCCGTGTTCCGTATAGGCTTTGTTTAAATTTTGCCATTCTACTTTTTCTAAAAGTTCATGCAATCCGTTGGTGAGGTCATAGACGGGTAAATCAAAATTTCTGTTGTTTTTGGTACCCTTAAATTTAAAATCAGTTTCAGTGATAAGCTGAGTATCAGAGATTAAAACCGCCCTTTCGATTTCATTTCTAAGCTCCCTGATATTTCCTTTCCAGCTGTGGCTTAAAAAAGAATACAGCACTCCCGGTGAAAATTCCTTTTTCTGTTTATGCCTTTTATTATATATATCCAGAAAATGCAGTGCCAAAGGAATAATATCCTGTTGTCGCTCCCTAAGAGGAGGGACATTTATTGATATAACATTAAGCTGATAAAATAAATCCTCCCTAAATGTTTTATCCTGTATCCTTTGGGATAAATCTGTATTGGTAGCGGCAATGAATCTGATATCCACCTTAACAGGCTTACTGCCGCCGCTTCTTATAAATGATCCGTTTTTAATTACATTATAAAGTTTTGCCTGCATTGAAAGGGGAAAATCCTCAAGCCCCTCTAAAAATAATGTGCCAAAATTGGCTGCATCTAATATTCCGAGGGATTCCCTCTTAGAACCAAGGATCTCCGATTCTGCTCCAAATAGCTCATTATCTGAATTATAAAAGGAAAGGGAGGCACAGTTTAATGATATAAATTCTCCGTCTGCCCGTTTACTGTTGTGATGTATAAGCTTTGCAAGTTCTGTTTTACCAACTCCGGATTCCCCCATTAATAAAACCGGTGAATCAACCTTGGCACTTTTAAGAGAAAGGGATAGAACCTGTCTTGTTTTATCATCATCGGCAATGAAACCATTTTCTAAAGCGTCATTGGTCTTTAGGAGAGCAAGCTCATTCATATAGTGATCCCTAAGGGTTTTTGTGGTTTCAAGCTCTTTAATCAAGCTGTTTATTTCATTCAAATCCCTGTCATTACATATATAATATTCAATTTGTCCGGCTTTATTATAAAGTGGAGTGCAGGATACATGTGCACTCCTGCCGGTTCTTGGAAAATTTTGTATTATTGTACAAGACTTTTTTGTTCGTTTAACTATGGCAGCACAGGACTCGGAAATTAGTCCCTTTTGAACCAGAGTTTGCACAGAAATACCAATTTGTTCCTCTCTTTTTATCCCGGTTAGTACTTCATATGCCCGATTAACCATTACAGTTACAAGGTTTTTATCGGAAATCTGTATTGCGTCGGGAGAATTTTCGATAATTGACTTTAATAATTGATATTCTTCATATATATTATCTTTATAATTTTCTGCAGTATCTGTAGTTTTACTTTCTTTCATAAAGAAAACATACCATATATGAACAAGTTTTTCAATATGTTCCAATAGTGAAACATTAGTATCAATATTAAGACAAAATTTCGTCGATATTTTGGTAAAATAAGTGTAAATTATATTGGAAAAACCGTATTAGTATTATATAATTTTTACTATGCCAGATTAACATAGTTCATGTATATTCCTATAGATGAGGAGAGCAGAATGAAAAAGGTAAATATTATCACACCAAAGGAGGCAGCGGCGCTGGTGGAGGACGGAGTTACCATATCCACAGGCGGATTTGTAAGCTGTGCTTGTCCGGAAACCCTATCAAAGGCGCTGGAGGAAAGGTTTTTGGAAACAGGACATCCTAAGGATCTTACCCTGTTTTTTGCAGCAGGACAGGGTCACCGGGATGGAACTGGAGGAGATCACTATGGACACGAGGGAATGGTAAAGCGTGTTATAGGCGGTCATTGGGACAGGGCGCCCAGATTAGGGGATTTGGCATTAGCCAACAAGATTGAAGCCTATAATCTGCCCCAAGGGGTAATTTCCCATATGTACAGGGATATTGCAGCTCACAAGATTGGAACCATTACAACAGTAGGGCTTTATACCTTTGCAGATCCCAGAAATGGGGGTGGCAAGCTGAATTCAATTACTAAAGAGGATTTAGTTAAGGTAATAGATATTGAGGGAGAGGAGCTGCTATTATATAAATCCTTCCCGATAGATGTGGTATTTATCCGTGCCAATTATGTGGATGAATATGGAAATGCCACGGTTCACAGGGAGATTGGTCCAATTGATGTTACTGCAATGGCGCAGGCATGTAAAAATTCAGGAGGCAGGGTTATACTTCAGGCAGAAAAGATTGTTCAGGGTGGAACTCTTGATCCTAAGCTTGTGGCGATTCCGGGAATTTATGTGGACAGTGTGGTAATGGGAACTGATGAGGACAATATGCAGTGCCTTGGAATGCCCTATGACGGAAGTCTTACCGGAGAGTTTAAAATCCCCGTAGATGCCATTGAGCACATTCCGTTAGATGCGAAAAAGGTGCTTGCAAGGCGTGCAGCTATGGAGCTTCCGGAAAATGCAATTGTTAACCTTGGAACCGGAGTTCCGGAAAAGATTGCAAACGTTGCTGCGGAGGAGGGGATTTCAGACTACATGACCTTAACTGTAGAGGCAGGCTCTATTGCAGGAGTACCTATGGGAGGTACTCAATTTGGAGGTGCTGCTAATTCCATGGCAATAATTCCCCACAATGTTCAGTTTGATTTTTATCATGGTGGCGGATTGGATGTAGCTTTCCTGGGACTGGCGGAAACAGCTCCTAATGGAGACCTTAATGTATCTAAATTCGGTACCCGTATGGCAGGAGCCGGTGGATTTATTGATATTACTCAAAATGCCAAAAAGGTGGTATATTGTGGAACCTTTACCGCCAAGGGAATTAAAACCCACTGTGAAAATGGCAGGCTTGTGATTGATACAGAGGGAAGTAAGAAAAAGTTTGTCAATGCCGTTGAGCATATCACATTCTCAGGAGATTATGCCAATAAGGTGGGACAGCCGGTGCTTTATATAACAGAAAGGGCAGTATTTGAGCTTAGAAAAGAGGGTGTCACCCTTATTGAAATAGCGCCCGGCATAGATTTGGAAAAGGATATTCTGGAACAAATGGAATTTAAACCGATTGTTTCAAAGGATCTTAAGCTCATGGATGAGCGCATATTTAAAGATGAACCAATGGGACTTAAAAAACAATAGATTATATTAAAGGAGGTAACCCTATGGATTTTAAACTTTCCCGTGAGCAGGAATTAGTACAAAAGATGGTGCGGGACTATACGGAGGATAAGGTTTCCCTTATTGCCGCTGAAACAGATGCGACAAGCACTTATCCTGCAGAAACCATAGATGATTTGTTCAGATATGGAATTATGGGTATGTGTGTACCTAAGGAATATGGCGGAGCAGGGGCAGATGATTTGGCTGCAGCCCTGGCGGTTGAGGAGCTTTCAAAATACTGTGCTTCCACCGGTGATATTGTGGCAACCCACAATGGACTTTGCTGTGGACCTATTATTGAAAATGGAACTGCGGCTCAAAAGGAAAAATATCTTCGCATGCTTACAACAGGCAGAAAGGTAGGAGCCTTTTGTCTAACTGAGCCGAATGCAGGCTCTGACGCCTCAAAGGGTACAACTACAGCAGTGCTTGATGGAGATCACTATGTATTAAACGGCTCTAAGATATTTATTACCAATGGATATGTGGCAGAAATATTTGTTGTATTTGCAATGACTGACCCAAGTAAGGGTACTAAAGGAATATCTGCGTTTATCGTTGAAAAGGATTTCCCCGGATTTGCAGTGGGCAAGCATGAGGAAAAAATGGGGCTTCACGGTTCGCCCACAGCAGAAATAGTATTTACAGACTGTATTGTTCCAAAGGAAAATCTATTAGGTGCAGAGGGTAAGGGATTTGGAATTGCTATGAAAACCTTAGATGGCGGACGTATTGGTATAGCTGCTCAAGCATTGGGTATAGCAGAGGGTGCCATGAGAGAAGCCCTTGAATTTACCAAAAGCCGTGTGCAGTTTGGAAAGCCCATCAGCAAGTTCCAAAATACACAGTTTACCTATGCAGATATGGTATTGGGCTGTGAGGCAGGCAGACTGCTTATTTATCAGGCAGCAACTAAAAAGGGTAATAAGGAGAAATTTACATTGGAGGCGGCTTGCGCTAAGCTGCACTGCTCAGAGCTTGCCATGAATACCACCACAAAGGCACTTCAAATGTGTGGAGGATATGGCTATACCAAGGATTATCCCCTTGAAAGGATGATGAGAGACGCAAAGATAACAGAGATTTATGAAGGTACAAGTGAGGTTCAAAGAATTGTAATCTCGGCTAATACAATGAATTAGTTGTTAGTTTAATCGAGTCATGGTTAATTTAAACTTGTACTTTGAGGGTTTGCCTCTACTGTGTCGAGGCAATATCCGGCTTGACTATGTCAAGTCAATGACTTCGCCATAGAAAGGAAATGAAAATGAAGGTAATTGTTAGTGTAAAGCAGGTGCCTGATACTTCAGGTAAAATTGCTGTTAATCCAGATGGAACGCTTAATCGTGCTTCAATGCAGACTATAACCAATCCTGATGATTTAAATGCTGTAGAGGCGGCTTTAAAGCTTAAGGATGAGACAGGCTGTGAAGTGATTGTTATTACAATGGGACCGCCTCCTGCAGAGGGAATGCTAAGGGAGATACTTGCCCGTGGTGCAGATCGCGCTGTTCTTGTATCTGCCAGAGAGTTTGGAGGCTCTGATACCTATGCTACCAGCCAGATACTTGCAGCGGCAGTTAACAAAATAGGCTTGGGTAAGGGTGATATTGTTATGTGCGGTCGTCAGGCTATAGACGGGGATACGGCTCAGGTAGGGCCTCAAATGGCAGAAAAGCTTGATATACCTCAGATAACTTATGTGTCTGATATTAAAGTGTCAGGGAATAAGGTGGTAGTTAATCGAGCTCTTGAGGACGGATATATGGAGATTGAAACAGAGACCCCTTGTCTTTTAACCTGCATAAAGGAGCTTAATGAGCCCAGGTACATGAATGTTAATGAAATCTACGGCTGCTATGACAAGCCACTTGAGGTATTTGATTTTGAAACTTTAAAAAATGATCCTCTTATTGATGTTAACAATATCGGTTTACAGGGTTCACCTACAAATATCCTTATTTCCTTTACACCCCCTGCAAAGGAGCCGGGACAAATGTTAGAGGGAAGCGGCAAGGAAACCTGTAAGGAGCTTGCAGGAAAATTATTAGACAAACACTATATCTAATAGTATGCTTTATGAAAGGATAAAAATATGAGTAATTTTGATAGTTCAGCTATTTCTGAATTTAAAGATGTATGGGTGTATTGTGAGCAGAGAGACGGAAAGCTTATGCCCACAGATTTTGAATTGATTTCAGAGGGACGCAGGTTGGCAGATGAGCTGGGCTGCAAGCTTCGTGGAATTTTACTGGGAGATAATGTGGAGGGTCTTGCTGCCGAGTTGGGCGGATACGGTGCCGATTCAGTTATAGTTTGTAACGATAAAAGGCTTAATGTATATACTACAGACGCCTATACTGCTGTTATAACGGAAATGGTGGAAAAGTATAAGCCGGAAATTTTCCTTATAGGAGCCACCAATATTGGTCGTGACTTAGGTCCCAGACTTGCTGCAAGACTGCATACAGGACTTTGTGCCGATTGTACACATCTTGATGTGGATTTAAAGATTTATCAGGATTTTTTAAAGGAAAATTCTTCTCTGACACAGGAGCGTATTGCCGGTACGGGTACTGCAATGGTTATGGGTGATAGAAAGAATATTGAGCATGATCTTAAGATGACTCGTCCTGCCTTTGGCGGTAACTTAATGGCAAGCATTATTTGCCCGAGATTTCGTCCTGCAATGGCTACCGTTCGTCCGGGTGTGCTAAAAAAGGCTGCATTTGATGAATCTAAGGCAAAAGCTGTTGAAATAATTAATGAAAGCTTTACAATTGATGATAAGGAGCTTAAGACAACAGTTAAGCAGGTGGTTAAAGCTGCAAGGAAGTTAGTTGACCTTGTAGGTGCGGAATATATTGTAAGTGTGGGCCGCGGTATTCAGTCAGATGTTGACGCCGGTATTAAGCTGGCAAAGGAGTTGGCAGAGGAGCTTGGAGGAGTAGTTGGGGGTTCCCGTGCGGTAATTGATGCAGGATACCTTCCGCCGGATCATCAGGTGGGACAGACAGGTAAAACCGTTCATCCCAAGGTGTATATTGCCCTCGGTATTTCCGGCGCTATTCAGCACAGGGCAGGCATGCAGGAATCAGATTGTATAATCGCTGTAAATAAAAATCCTGCCGCACCTATTTTTGAGATAGCGGACTATGGCATTACAGGGGATTTATTTAAGGTAACACCGCTTCTTCTGGAGTCCATTAAGGAAGCAAAAGCAAGTAAATAATATTTATAATAGGAGGTGGAATATGTCATTAATGACCGGAGAACAGTATATTGAAAGCTTAAGGAAGCTTAACACAAGGGTGTATCTCTTTGGAGAAAAGATTGATAACTGGGTGGATCACCCTATGATTCGTCCTTCGATAGATTGTGTGGCAGTTACATATGATTTGGCAAATGATCCTGCCCATGAGGATTTAATGACTGCAACCAGCAATCTTACAGGTAAGAAGATTAACAGGTTTACTCATATTCATCAAAGTACAGATGACCTTGTAAGAAAGGTTAAAATGCAAAGGCTTCTGGGGCAGAAAACTGCAAGCTGTTTCCAGCGCTGTGTCGGAATGGACGCCTTTAATGCCATTTATTCCACCACCTTTGAAATTGATAAGGAAAAGGGCACTGATTACCATGAGAGATTTAAGAAGTTCCTTGAAATGGTACAGGAAAATGACTATACCGTTGACGGTGCTATGACAGATAATAAGGGGGACCGCTCCAAGGCCCCCCATGAACAAACGGATCCTGATATGTTTGTTCATATTGTTGAAAGGCGAAAGGACGGAATAGTAGTAAGCGGTGCAAAATTACATCAGACAGGTTCAATTAACTCGCATTGGCACCTGTTTATGCCAACTCAGGCAATGCAGGAGGCTGATAAGGACTATGCCTGTGTATTTGCATGTCCGTCAGACGCTGATGGTATCTATATGATATATGGCCGTCAAAGCTGTGATACGAGAAAGCTTGAGGGTTGTATAACGGATACCGGAAATATTAAGTATGGCGGGCAAGAGGCATTGGTTGTACTCGATAATGTATTTATTCCCAATGAATATGTATTTATGAATGGAGAATATGACTTTTCCGGCATGGTGGTGGAAAGATTTGCAGGATATCATCGTCAGTCGTATGGCGGATGTAAGGTAGGTGTGGGAGACTGCGTAATAGGTGCTGCTGCCCTTGCTTCTGAGATAAACGGAGCCAACAGGGCGAGTCATGTTAAGGATAAGCTTATAGAAATGACCCACTTAAATGAAACATTGTATTCCTGCGGAATAGCCTGTTCCTGTCAGGGGCATAAGACAGAAAGCGGAAATTATCTTATTGACCTGCTTCTTGCTAATGTATGCAAGCAGAATGTCACCCGTTTTCCATATGAAATTGTACGTTTGGCAGAGGACATTGCAGGCGGGCTTATGGTTACCATGCCCTCTGAAAAGGATTTCAACAGTGATCTTAAGGTGGGAAAAAATGGGGAAACCATTGGTGAAATTTGTGACAAATATTTTAAAACCAGAGATGACGTTTCTACAGAGGACAGACAGAAGGTGCTTAGATTTTTGGAGAATATTTGCCTCGGTTCCGCCGCAGTCGGTTATCGTACAGAGTCCATGCACGGAGCAGGTTCACCCCAGGCTCAGCGAATTATGATTTCCAGACAGGGAAATATTGAGGCTAAAAAGGAGCTTGTAAAGCCGCTTTGTGGAATAGATAGTAGGAAGGAGTAGTTATGGGATTTGTGAGTTTTGAACAAAAAGAAGCTGTAGGCATTGTTACCATTGACCGACAGGAGGCTTTAAATGCCCTTAATGTACAGGTTCTTTTAGAGCTTGATGAGATGATTTCAAAGGTTGAAAAAAATCGAGAAATCAAGGCATTGATAATTACCGGTGCAGGTCGATCGTTTGTAGCAGGAGCAGATATCGGAACACAACAGCCTATGAATGTGGCAGAGGCAAGGGAGTGGGGCAGAACCGGAAGCAGGATTTTTAGAAGAATTGAAAAGCTTGAGATTCCTGTAATTGCGGCTGTCAACGGATTTGCTTTAGGTGGAGGCTGTGAGCTTGCCCTATCCTGTGATTTGATTGTAGCTTCAAAGAAGGCGAAATTTGGTCAGCCGGAGGTAGGTCTCGGAATCACACCGGGATTTTCAGGTACTCAAAGACTTCCCAGAAGAGTTGGTGTTGCCATGGCTAAGGAGCTAATATATTCCGGTGCTATGATTGACGCAGAGGAGGCTCTTCGCATAGGTTTGGTAAATCATGTTTATACACCTGAGGAGCTTATGGATAAGGCAGTTGAACTTGCAGCTTCCTTTGCAAAGAATGCAATTATAGCGGTTAAGTATGCCAAGGCTTGTATTGACAGAGGGTTTGATACTGATATTGACAATGGTATTGCCATTGAAAATGAATTATTTGCAATGTGCTATGCAACCGAGGATCAAAAGGAGGGTATGCAGGCATTTCTTGATAAGCGCAAGGCAGAATTTAAGGATAGATAATTCTTGACAAAATATATGTTTTGAAGTATCATATTTCTTCGTTCGGTAGTTTATTGATTGAGAGGAGATACCCTTGGCAAATATTAAGAGCGCTAAAAAGAGAATTCTTGTTACAAAGTTAAAGACAGACAGGAATAAAGCTATAAAGAGCCGTATTAAAACAACTATTAAAAAGGTGGAGAGTGCTGTATCTAACGGAAATAAAGATGAAGCAGTTCTTGCTTTCAGGGAGGCTGCCTCACAGCTGCATAAGGCTGCAAGGAAGGGCATTTACCATAAAAATAATGCTGCAAGAAAGATTTCCAAGCTTTCTCATTTAGTTGCCAGCGAATCTTAATAGCTAGATAGACAGACTTTTTATTATGAATAATTCAGTACCGGTTTTCTCATCGAGAAGACCGGTATTCATTTGTTTTTGAATATCACCGCCTAAATCCAATATTTCAAAAAGGGAGGCTCTGGAGAAAAGCTTGGCTTGCTCAATGCTTTTATCAAGAAAATAGCTGCTTTTAATATCAAGCTTTTTTGATATTTCATTTTTACTAAGCTTGGTATCAAGACCGATACGAATAAAAAGCAATTTAGAAAAATTATTGATTAAAAGCGAAAGGATTTTCCTGGAATTAACGCTTAGAGAGTAGAGATATCCGTATTCCCTCAGGGTATCTTTTTTATTTCTTTTTCCAATAGCATTTACAATATTAAATATATATTCCTCAAAGTTTAAAACTGTAATATTTTCTATGTCTTTAAGCTCAATATGGTTCTTGTTCATACAATAGGCAATAAGCTTATCAAGCTCATGGGACATATTGTACATATTAATATCTGTGCGATTGATAAATTCATCTATATTAGTTTTGTTTATGGTAAGCCCGCTTTCATTGATTTTATTCTTAACCCAAAGGTGCAGTGTATGATTATCAGGGATATTATATTCTTCACAAAGACCCAGTTTATCAGCAATTTTGTATGCACGAGACGCTTTATTTATGTCTCTTTCTATAAATATAATATGCGCATATTTCGGAATATTTTCAAGAAATGAGGGGATTTTTTCAAATTTATTTTTAAAAAATCCCATATTTTCACATACTATAACTCTCTTAGCATTATAAAATGGAACAGTATTGGTGATAGATTGGATTTCCGGCAACATTTGAAAACTGTCAGATACTTTTCCGCTTTTATTTATAAATTTAGTGAGATTAATATTATCCCCCTCAGGTATTAGGGCGGCAATAACATTATCTGCAAACTGGCGGATTAAATAATCCTCTTTTCCATAAAAAAGACAGATATTGGGAATATTATTTTCTTTGATTAATGTATTTATCCTATAACTCATCTAATAAAAATCTGGCAAGAACCTGATTAGATAAATCCATACCCAAATCAGTAAGTTTTATTCCGGCAAAGCTTTGTTCAATAAAGCTTTTACTCAGCAAATATTCTATCTCATTATGGAATACGCTGTCCACTGTAAGTTTAAAATGTTCATAGAATTTAGAAAACAGTATACCGCTTGTTTTTCGAAGTCCCAAGAACATAAATTCCGACATTTCATCATTTAATGACAAAGGATTTTTTTCGATATAAAAATCTTCAGATATATGGGGTGCTTCTGAATTTAATTCCCTAATATACTGATTAAGATTGGTGGTATTTTTATATCTGATATGATTATGCAGTGAGGCAGCACCTAATCCAAGTCCCAGATAGGGTACTCTGTCCCAGTAGCCGAGGTTATGTCTGGAGTCTTTATTATTTCTGGAAAAATTGGATATTTCATAGCGATTATATCCATGGCTGTTTAAGTAATCTATAGGCAGTCTATAAAGTCTGTACTCCAACTCCTCATCTGGAAGAGGAGAGTGAAAAGGCTTATATTTTCTGTGAAATAATGTATTTTCCTCTAAAATAAGTGCATAGCATGAAATATGATCCGGGCGAAGTCCGGTAACCAGTTTAAGGGTGTTCTCTAAACTTTCTGTACTTTGTCCGGGAATGCCTGTCATTATATCTACATTTATATTATTAATTTCGGATTTAATAATTTGGTCATAGGTCTTTAGAAAATCAGAGAAATTGTGAATTCTTCCAAGGAGATTTAATTCGTTATTGTTTGCAGACTGCAAACCTATACTTGCTCTATTTACAGGCAGATAATTCAGTACAGCTATAAAATCATCTGATAATATGCCCGGATTTAATTCAATTGTGATTTCGCAATCCGCTTTTAGGGTATAGTATTTAAAAATTGTTGAAAAGAGTTTTTCCAAGGCTGCAGGAGGAAGAATATTTGGAGTTCCGCCACCAATATAGATACTGGATATTTCTTTTGTTTTATCAAAGTTTCTTAGAGAAATTTCATTACAAAGGGCGGATATATAGTCATTTATTTTTTCCTCTGCCGGGAATGACAGAAAATCACAATAATGGCATTTGGATTTACAAAAGGGTATATGTATATAAAGCATTTTTATTCGTCTAATTTAAGTACAGACATAAATGCTTCCTGAGGAATGTCCACATTACCGATTTGTCGCATACGCTTTTTGCCCTCCTTTTGTTTTTCAAGGAGTTTCTTTTTACGGGTAATATCTCCGCCATAACATTTGGCTAACACATCTTTTCTAAGGGCTTTAACGGTTTCCCTGGCTATAACCTTGGTACCGATAGCCGCTTGGATAGGGATTTCAAATAGATGTTTGGGGATTTCAAGTTTAAGCTTTTCACACATTTTCTTTCCCCGGTCATAAGCGGAACCCTTAAATACGATAAAAGAAAGTGCGTCTACAGGCTCTTTATTAATCAGAATGTCAAGCCTTACAAGCTCACTTCTTTCATATCCCCTAAGCTCATAATCAAAGGATGCATATCCCTTGGAACGGGATTTTAAGGCATCAAAGAAATCATAGATAATTTCATTTAAGGGAAGAATATATTTAAGTAGAGCCCTTGATTCCTCAATATAGTTCATACTGATATACTTGCCGCGTCTTTCCTGGCACAAATCCATTATATTGCCGATAAACTCACTGGTTACCATGATTTCAGCATTCACCATAGGTTCTTCCATATATTCAATTTCTGATAAATCAGGAAGATTGGTGGGGTTTGTAAGGTCAATCATTGTGCCGTCAGTTTTCTTTACATGGTATATAACGCTGGGGGCAGTGGTAACTAAATCCAGATTATATTCCCGCTCTAAACGCTCCTGTACCACCTCAAGATGTAAAAGTCCTAAAAATCCGCACCTAAATCCAAAACCGAGGGCAATGGAGGTTTCCGCCTCGAAGAATAAGGAAGCGTCATTTAATTGGAGTTTCTCCAGAGCTTCTCTTAAATCCTGATATTTAGACCCATCGGCAGGATATAGTCCACAGTAAACCATAGGAAGAACTTTCTTGTATCCCGGAAGGGGAGAGGTGCATGGGCTGTTTTTATGGGTGATTGTATCCCCCACCATAGTATCCTTTACATTTTTGATACTGGCAGTGATATAGCCCACCATTCCGGCAGTAAGCTTATCCTGGGGAATAAAGGCACCTGCACCAAAGGTTCCGCATTCTACAACCTGAAAATTGGCTTTGGTAGCCATCATATATATTTCATCACCCGGGCTGATACTTCCATCCATAACTCTGCAGAATACAATAACTCCTCTGTAGGAATCATATAAAGAGTCAAATATTAAAGCAGACAGAGGTTTATTTTCATCCCCCACGGGAGGAGGAAGTTTTTCAACAATCTGGGATAATACATCAGAGACATTTAGCCCTGTTTTGGCGGATATAAGGGGACATCCTTCAGTATCCAATCCAATCACATCCTCTATTTCAGCCTTAACATGCTCCGGATTGGCACTTGGCAGGTCGATTTTATTTATAACAGGTAATATTTCAAGATCATGATCAAGAGCTAAATAAACATTGGCAAGGGTCTGTGCCTCAATACCCTGAGCACTGTCCACCACAAGGATTGCTCCATCACAGGCAGCCAATGACCGGGATACCTCATAATTAAAATCCACATGCCCCGGAGTATCAATAAGGTTTAGGGTATATACTTTACCGTCCGTATGCTCATAGGAAAGTCTGACTGCCTGAGATTTAATTGTAATTCCCCGTTCTCTTTCCAAATCCATATTGTCAAGAATCTGCTCCTGCATATCACGATTTGCTACCAGACCCGTCATTTCAATAAGACGGTCTGCCAATGTGCTTTTCCCATGATCAATATGTGCAATTATACAAAAATTTCTTATCAGTTCTTTTTTCATAGCAATTTATAATATTTGAAAAATAAACAAAAATCAAGATAAATTATTCAATGGAAGCAAAGCATTTATTAATTTAACTAATAGGGGATACAATCATATATAGAAAAATGCCCATACATGAAAGTATGGGCATTTCGAATACTTGCTTTGATATGTAAACTGTCTGTTTAGTTACATAATATAAGGTATGCTTAATATCCCCGGGTATTAAATAACAAGGGGAACCATTGCAGGCACAAGGAATAGCAGACCAAGAGCAATAATTATTCCTGTTACAAGCAGAATTACTGCACAATATCCCATAATATCCCTTGCTCCAAGTCCGGCAATACCAAGGGCAGGAAGAGCCCAGAAGGGCTGAAGCATATTTGTCCAGGCGTCACCCCAGGCAATACCCATTGCAGTAACCGCAGGGCTTACTCCCAGCTCTAAACCTGCAGGCATCATAATAGGTGCCTGAACTGCCCACTGACCTCCGCCTGAGGGAACGAAGAAGTTTACTATACCTGCCGATAAAAATGTCCATAAAGGGAAGGTTTGAGGTGTGGAAATACCTACAAAGAAATCACTTAGCATACCGGCAATGGAGGTGCCGGCAGGTCCTTGTGCAGTCATAATTCCCATAATTCCTGCATAGAAGGGGAATTGAAGAATAATACCTCCTGCTCCCTTTACAGCTTCAGATATGGCATTAACATAATTAATAGGTGTTTTATGCAAAAGTATTCCCAACATTAGGAATATAGTGTTAACAATGTCAAGAGAAAGACTAAATCCATTTGTTGCAAAGTGGTGAGCCAGATATACTACACCGATTATTGTTATTATTATGGAAAGAACAGGTGATCTTTCCATTGCCTCCGCAGGGGTAGAAGCCTTTTCTAATTCCTCTGTCTTAGGATCTGCTAAAAGGGCAGAGTCAATGGTAACCACATGATCCTTGTCAGGATGCATAAACACATTTACAAGGGTCATAACGATTAAAATAGTTATACAAATAATAATATTCCATGGTGAAAAAATAGTGTAGGAAGTGGGAACAGACTGGGTAAGGGCACCGGCTGTAGCAGCTTCTACAGATTCGTTCCATGAAGCTATTTGAAGAGGGATGGAACCCGAAGCTCCGCCATGCCAAACCACAAAGCCTGAATAGGCAGAGGCAATAAGCAGGCGATAGTCTATACCGGATACCTTTTTTGCAATTTCCTTGGCAAGAAGTGCTCCCACAACAAGACCAAAGCCCCAGTTTATCCAGCAGCAGATTGTGGAAACAACTGTTACTAAAATAATGCCGGCAGAGGGAGTTTTAGGTATAGAAGCAATATTTACAAGGAATTTTTTTATAACCGGGGCACTGGCAAAGGCAGTTCCAAGTACAAGTACCAAAGCCATTTGCATTGAAAATCCCAGAAGGCTCCAGGCACCGCCGCCCCAGGCAATGGTAACCTGCAGAGGACTCATTCCGGTTAAGCCGACTGCACCGAGAAATACAATTATTGTTAATATAATGCAGAAAATAAAAGCATCTGGAAGAAATCGCTGCACTAAATTAACACAACCGTTAGTGATTTTTTTAAACATTATTACCTCCCATCATTAATATTTTACTTACCTATGAACTATATTAGTACGGGGGAAATATTATTTCAATCATAATTTTACAAATATTTATTTAAAAGATTAGTTGACAAAGAACTGTTCAAGTGGTAAATTAATCAAATAATTAGCACTCCACTATTATGAGTGCTAACAGAGAGCCGGATATACAATTTATTAATTAGAGGTGCAAATGGAATTTAATCTTACAGAAAGACAAGCTAAAATTCTTGACCTGATAATTGAAAATTATATGAAAACAGGTGAACCTGTGGGAAGTCGTACAATTTCCAAGGCAAGTGACTTGAACTTAAGTTCAGCTACCATTAGAAATGAAATGAGCGATTTGGAGGAAATGGGACTTATTATTCAACCCCATACCTCCGCAGGCAGAATTCCCTCAGACGCAGCCTACAGATTATATGTAAATCAGATTATAGAGAAAAAGGATGCTGAAATTACAGAGGTTAAGGAGCTGATGTTTGAGCGTACCGAAAAGCTGGAAAAAACATTAAAGCAGGTTATTAAGGTGCTTGCTAATAATACTCAGTATGCTACTATGATTTCTGCACCCACGCTTGTCGGCGGAAAGGTAAGATTTATCCAACTTTCAGCTGTTGATGAGGATAATCTTCTGGCTGTAGTGGTAATGGATCCTAATATTGTAAATAATAAGCTGCTTCAGCCTAAGAAAATGCCTGGTAATGAGGATATCCTAAAGCTTAATATGCTTCTTAACACTACATTAAACGGTATTGCAGTATCAGAGATAAATTTGGCTCTTATGACAGCCCTTAGGAATCAGTGCGGCGGCTATGAGGATATTGTGGAGTGTGTACTTAACTCTATATCAGAGAGTATGGAAAATGATAAGGAGCTGGAAATATATACCAGTGGTGCCACCAATATATTTAAGTATCCGGAACTTGCAGACTCGAAATGTGCCAGTGCCATACTAAATACCTTTGAAGAAAAAGAGGAACTTGCGGAATTGATAAAGAATATTCAGGACAGCGAAGAGGAGGTTGGTACAGGCATTCAGGTATATATAGGTGAGGAAAGCGCCGTAAGTACCATGAAGGACTGTTCTGTTATGACAGCTACATATGATTTAGGGGGTGGAGTAAAGGGAACTGTGGGGATTGTAGGTCCTAAGCGAATGGATTATAAAAATGCACTGGAAAATTTAAAACAATTAAAAAGCCAGTTGGATAAGATGTTAACCTAGGAAGGAAGTGTGGTTTTGGAAAAGAAGATAAGAAAAAAAGCTGTTAAAACTGAAAGCTGCAAAGAGAAATTGGATAAAAAAGAGGAGTTAGAAAATGATGTGGCAAAAAATATAAAGGAAGATTCCCCGGAAGAAGGAAAAGATGAAAATATAGAGGAGGCTCCTTGCAAAGAGGAGGAAAAAGATGTAAGAGATAAAAAAATAGAGGAGCTGCAGGATAAACTCCTCAGAAATCAGGCGGAATTTGAGAATTTTCGCCGCCGCAGTGAAAAGGAAAAGTCAGATATGTTCGGGGGAGGAGCATTATCTGTTTTGGAGAAGATTATCCCTGTAATAGATAATTTTGAAAGGGGATTAGAGGCGGCTGATGATACGGCATTCGCCGAGGGCATGAAGATGATATATAAGCAGCTTATGACCTCCCTGAATGAAATGGGAGTTAGTGAGATAGAAGCATTGGGAGAAACATTTGATCCTGATTATCACAATGCAGTAATGCATGAGGATAATGAGGAGGTTGGAGAAAATGAAATCACACAGGTTCTCCAAAAAGGATACAAATATAACGACAGCATTATTCGCCATAGTATGGTGAAGGTTGCAAATTAAGAAAGGATGTAAATCATGGGAAAGATTATAGGTATTGACCTGGGAACAACAAATAGCTGCGTAGCAGTTATGGAGGGTGGAAAGCCCACAGTTATAGCAAATCAGGAAGGAGCCAGGACTACCCCTTCAATTGTGGCATTTACAAAGTCCGGTGAAAGATTAGTTGGTGAGCCTGCCAAGCGTCAGGCGGTTACAAATGCAGAAAAGACTATTTCCTCTATTAAGAGGGATATGGGAACAGATAGGGGAAGAAGTATTGATGATAAAAAATATTCTCCCCAGCAAATATCTGCAATGATACTTCAGAAAATGAAAGCGGATGCGGAAAATTACTTAGGTGAAAAGGTTACCGAGGCGGTAATTACTGTTCCTGCATATTTCAATGACGCGCAGCGTCAAGCTACAAAGGACGCAGGAAAGATTGCGGGATTGGATGTTAAGCGTATTATAAATGAGCCTACAGCGGCAGCTCTTGCCTATGGACTTGATAACGAGCATGAGCAGAAAATAATGGTATATGACCTGGGCGGAGGAACCTTTGACGTATCTATTATCGAAATAGGAGACGGTGTTATCGAAGTGCTGTCCACCAGTGGAGATAATAAGCTTGGGGGAGATGACTTTGATCAAAAGATAACAGATTGGATGCTTCAGGAGTTTAAAGCTAAGGAGGGTGTAGACCTTTCAACTGATAAAATGGCTCTCCAGCGTTTAAAAGAGGCAGCAGAAAAGGCGAAAAAAGAGCTTTCTTCAGCCACCACAACCAATATTAATCTGCCCTTTATTACAGCTACAAATGAGGGACCTAAGCATTTTGATATTGATTTAACAAGGGCTAAATTTGATGAACTTACACATGACTTGGTGGAAAGAACTGCCGTACCTGTACAGAATGCTTTAAAGGACGCAGGACTTGTGGCTTCTGAATTATCCAAGGTACTTTTAGTTGGCGGTTCCACAAGAATGTTATCAGTTCAGGACAAGGTAAAGGCGCTTACAGGCCATGAGCCTTCCAAGACTCTTAACCCGGATGAGTGTGTAGCAATAGGAGCATGTATCCAGGGCGGTAAGCTGGCAGGAGACGCAGGAGCGGGAGAAATTCTTCTTCTTGATGTTACTCCCCTTTCTCTTTCCATTGAGACTATGGGTGGAGTTGCTACTAAGCTTATTGAAAGAAACACAACTATACCTACCAAAAAAAGTCAGGTATTCTCCACAGCAGAGGATAACCAGACTGCAGTGGATATAAATGTAGTTCAAGGTGAAAGACAGTTTGCCAGGGATAATAAATCATTAGGACAGTTCCGTTTGGATGGTATCCCTCCCGCAAGACGCGGTATGCCTCAGATTGAGGTTACCTTTGATATTGACGCTAATGGAATTGTTAATGTTTCCGCTAAGGATTTGGGTACAGGAAAGGAGCAGCACATTACAATTACGGCAGGTTCTAATATGTCCGATGAGGATATTGATAAGGCTGTAAAGGAAGCTGCAGAGTATGAGGCACAGGATAGAAAACGTAAGGAAGCAATTGACGCTAAAAATGACGCTGATTCCTTTGTATTCCAGACTGAAAATGCATTAAAGGAAGTGGGCGACAAATTGGATTCTGCAGATAAGCAGTCTGTGGAAGATGATGTTAATGCCTTAAAGGCGCTGTTAAAGAAATATGAAAATGTTGAAGATATGACAGAGTCTGATGTATCTGATATAAAGGCTGCAAAGGAAAAGCTGACAGAGAGTGCTCAGAAGGTATTTTCAAAAATGTATGAGCAGGCTCAGCAAGCTGCCGGTAATCCGGACATGGGCGGAGCAGGTTCTGATATGACAAATGCTGCAGGAAGTTCGGATAAGGGCTCAGACGATTCAGTTGTAGATGCCGATTTTAAGGAAGTTTAATATATGTCAGAACAAAAACGAGATTATTATGAGGTGCTTGGTGTAGCCAAGGGTGCCAGTGAGTCTGAGATAAAAAAAGCATATAGGGTTTTGGCGAAAAAATATCATCCGGATTCACACCCCGGTGATAAGGAGGCGGAAGCAAAATTTAAAGAGGCTTCTGAAGCTTATGCTGTCCTTATTGATTCAGACAAGCGAGCTAAATATGATCAATTCGGTCATCAGGCATTTTCCGGCGGTGCCGGGGGATATGGCGGATTTGATTTTTCTGATATTGATTTGTCAGATATCTTTGGCGGATTTGGCGGAATATTTGATGAGTTTTTCGGCGGTGGCGGTTCCTTTGGCAGAGGTGCCAGAAACGGTCCTATGAGGGGTGCCAACCTTAGAACTTCTGTGCTGATTTCCTTTGAAGAGGCGGCATTTGGCTGCGAAAAGGAATTGGAACTTAACCTTAAGGATGTATGCGAAACCTGTGCAGGTTCCGGCGCCAAGCCCGGAACCTCTAAGGTTAAATGCCCTAAATGTGATGGTAAGGGCAGGGTTGTTATGATGCAGCGCTCTATTTTCGGTCAGGTTCAGCAGGTTACCACCTGTCCTGATTGTAACGGTGAGGGAGAGATTATCAGAGAAAAGTGTGTTTCCTGCGGCGGGAGCGGATATGTTAGTAAGAGAAAGAAAATATCCGTTAGCATTCCTGCCGGCATAGATAATGGTGAGGTGGTACGTATCCGTGATATGGGTGAGCCGGGATTTAGAGGTGGTCCCCGAGGAGATTTAATGGTTGAGATTAGAGTTTCTCCCCATAGAATCTTCCAAAGGAGAAATTATGATATTTTTTCATCTGCCCCTATTTCATATGCAGAAGCTGCATTAGGGGGAGATGTGCTTATAGATACCTTAGATGGAAAGGTGTCTGTGAGCATTAAGCCGGGAACTCAAACTGATACCCAAATGAGACTGAGGGGAAAGGGTGTACCGTCCCTTAGAAACAGAAATTCCAGAGGAGATCATTATGTGACATTTATTGTACAGGTACCAACAGATCTTTCGGGAGAGGCAAAGGCAGCTCTTAAGCATTTTGATGAGCTGGTAAATACTGCAGAAGGTAAAAAGAATAAGAAAAAAGGCTTCTTTAATTAATAAGGACTGATATGGAATATAAAAAGCTTAGGGCAAATATAAAAAAGGAGGAGCTTGAGGTTCTTATTGGTATTCTTTTAGATAATGATATAGAAGGATATGAAATATTAGATGATAGTTTTGAATCGGATCCTGACGGACAGGATTTTGAGGAACTTATTCCTGATTTAGAGGGGTTTAGCAAAGACCCCTCTGTTATTTTTTATTTGACAAATGCTGATGATGAAAGTGATATAATCTCTCAGATATACAAAAGTATTCCAGAGGCAGATATTTCAGTTTCTGTAGAAAATGAAGATAGTTGGAAAGATAAATGGAAAGAATATTTTCACTCTTTTTTAGTTGGGGATATTTTAATTAAGCCATCATGGGAGGATTATTCTGGCGATAAAACTGTAATTGAGATTGATCCGGGTATGGCGTTTGGAACAGGAGCCCATGAGTCTACAAGGCTATGTATAGAGGAACTCATTAATCTAAAGGATTTATCAAAGGCTAAGTTTTTAGATATAGGCTGTGGAAGCGGCATACTGTCATTGGTGGCTGATAAACTGGGCTGTACAGATATAACAGGAATTGATATAACAAAGGATTGTATAGATACCAGTCTTGAAAATTTTAACAAAAATAATATCCCTCCCGATAATTATAAATTATATCAGACGAATTTGATTACAGAGTGTGAGATTAGGGATGATAAACTTAAAGATAATGGATATGATATAATCTGCGCAAATATATTGGCAGATATATTAATGGAGCTTATGCCGATATTTTTCAGTAAGCTGAAATCTACAGGAGTATTGATTTTAAGCGGAATAATTGATACAAAAAGATACAGGGTAATAGCCTGTATGAAAGAGGCAGGATTTACTGTTACAGATACTAATACCATGGGAGAGTGGTGTATGGTTAAGGGTAGGAAATGAAAGAAATTTATTTAGATAATGCAGCCACAACAAGAACTTTAGATGAAAGCGGAAAAATAATGCTTTCCATTATGACAAAGGAGTATGGAAATCCGTCATCTATTCATAATAAAGGTTTTTTTGCAGAAAAGCATATTAAAAACGCAAGAGAGACCGTTGCCGGAATATTGGATTGCAGGCCGAAGGAAATTATATTTACAGCAGGCGGAACAGAGTCTGATAATCTGGCTGTTATTGGAGGTGCAAGGGCAAATAAAAGGACGGGAAAGCATATAATTACCAGCAGCATTGAACATTCTGCAGTTTCAAAGGCTGTAAAATATCTGGAGGAAAAAGAGGGCTTTGAAGTTACTTATATTCCCTGTGACAGCGAAGGAATAGTAAATACTGCTTTAATTAAAGAGGCAATCAGAGAGGATACTATTCTTATTTCCGTTATGTATATTAATAATGAGACAGGAAGCGTTCAGCCTATAGATGAAATATCAAAAATTATTAAATCCACAGGAAGCAGTATAATATTTCATGTAGATGCAACTCAGGCAGTGGGAAAGTACAGAATCAGTCTCAGAAATTCAAGGATAGATTTATTGACAGGATCCTCCCATAAGTTTCATGGGCCAAAGGGTGTAGGATTTTTGTATAAAAAAGAGGATATAAAGCTGGAACCTATTATAATAGGAGGTGGACAGGAATCCGGATTTAGAAGCGGCACTGAAAACGTTGCAGGAATTGCAGGAATGGCAAATTCATTGTTTTATGTATCCTGCAACCAGGAAGATAGTTTTAGCAGAGTAAGTAAATTAAAGGAAGATTTTATCAACGGAATATCTGATATTGAGGGTGTATATGTAAACGGAAGCAGGAAAGGTTCTCCCTATATAGTTAATGTTAGCTTTACAAGGCTTAGGGGAGAGGTGCTGATACATGCATTGGAGGATAAGGGAATATATGTTTCGTCTTCCTCCGCATGCAGTTCTCATTCTCAAAAGCCAAGCTCCGTGCTTTCTGCAATGGGACTTAGCAATGAGAGAATGGAGTCAGCCATTAGATTCAGTTTTTCCATTGATACAACTGAAGAGGAAATAAATAATACAATCGAGGCTTTAAAGGAGTTAGAGCCTATGCTTTCAAGGTTTAAAAGGGTGTAATATGTCAAAGGCATTTCTTATTAAGTACGCAGAAATAGGATTAAAGGGCAAAAACAGAAGTATATTTGAAAAACGCCTGGTTTCAGATATAAGTCATGCATTAAGAAATTTTAAGGAGAATTTTAAGGTTCTTCGTCCCCAGGGTCGTATATTTATTGAATTTAAAGAGGATGTTTCCGATGACAATGTTATTTCCGCCCTGGGATTTGTATTTGGAATTGCAGGGATTTCTCCTATTTTTGAAACTGATGTTAAGGATTTTGATGAGCTTTCAAAGGAGATTATAGGCTATTTAAAGACTCAGGATATTAGTGAATATACTACATTTAAGGTTAATGCAAGACGTTCTAAGAAAAATTATCCGTTAAATTCCATGGAAATAAATTCACAGCTTGGAGAAGCTGTACTTTTAAATTATCCTTATTTAAAGGTGGATGTGCATAAGCCACAACTTAATATATCGGTGGAAATAAGGGAAAAGGTTTCAGTATATATTAAGGAGGTTTCCGGATTAAACGGTTTGCCTAAGGGTTCCGGAGCAAAGGCAACCTTGTTATTATCAGGGGGAATAGATAGTCCGGTTGCCGGATTTATGATGGCAAAGCGAGGCTGTCCGATTAATGCGGTATATTTTCATGCACCACCCTATACTTCCGAAAGAGCCAAACAAAAGGTGGTGGATTTGGCAGGTCTTGTATCAAGATACACAGGTGAAATCAGGCTTTATTCCGTTAATTTTACAAAAATACAAATGGCAATTTATGAGCATTGCCCTCATGAAGAATTAACTATAATTATGCGCAGATATATGATGAGGATAGCGGAGTATTTTGCAAATAAAGAAGGCTCTTTAGGATTGGTGACGGGAGAAAGTTTAGGACAGGTTGCCAGTCAGACAATGGAGTCTTTGTTATGTACGGATTCTGTAGTAACACTTCCGATTTACCGTCCTCTTATAGGTCTTGACAAGCTTGAAATAATAGAAAGAGCAGAGAAAATAGGAACCTATGAAACCTCTATTTTGCCGTTTGAGGATTGCTGTACAATATTTGTTGCAAAGCACCCGGTAACAAAACCGAGACTTCACATAATTGAAAAATCAGAGGAAAGGCTTTCTGAAATAATCTCTGAATTGGTAGACGAAGCAATTAATACAGCAGAAATAATTATTGTTGACAGGAGCTAAAGAATAAAGTCAGAAAGAGCGGATTTTATTCTTGCTATTTCCTCAGGGTCGTCACTATGTATGGCTAATTCAATTCCTGAGGATAAATCCAGTGAGAATATTCCCATAATGGACTTGGCATCTATAATATAACGTCCGCTAAGGAGGTCAAATTCACAGTTGAACCGATTTACAATATCAACAAATTCTTTAACATGTGTGGTGGAATCCTCTGCCGGAAATGAAATAGATACAGATTGCATATTTGCCTCCTATTGGGATACAGTTAGCTTTATACCTTTATAAATTGTAAGTAATTATATAAAAAAAGTCAAATATATGGATAATACTGAAAATAAAATGAAAGCGGCAATCCACTCTTTAGGTTGTAAGGTTAATTCCTATGAAAGCACTGCCATGAAGGAAGCCTTGGAAAAAGCAGGTTATGAGATTGTAGATTTTACGGAAATTGCAGATGTATATGTGATAAATACCTGTACAGTTACTGCGGTTGCAGATAAAAAATCCAGGCAGATTATCAGACGTGCCAAAAATAAAAATCCAAATGCAATTGTAGCGGCCTGCGGCTGCTACGTAGAAAAGAATGCTCAGGCAATTAATCATGACTGTGATATACTTCTAGGAAATGATACCAAGGTAAACCTGGTGGAGGAAATAAATAAGCTTTCTGCAAGCAGACAGTACAAGCAGGATACTGCTGATGATTTCCTGCCGAAAAACCCCAGCTTTAATCTTAGAGAATATATAGACAGTCCGATACATGCTCCGGATGATAAGACCAGAGCCTTTATTAAAATTCAAGAGGGCTGCAATCAATTCTGCAGCTACTGCATTATCCCCTATGTAAGGGGCAGGAGCAGAAGCAGGGCGGTTGAAAGTATTATTTCTGAGGTGGAGAATATAGCAAAAACCCATAGAGAGTTGGTTTTTTGCGGAATTAACCTAAGTGATTATTCCTATGGAGGATATGACTTATCCTATGTTATACAAAGGGTAAATGATATAGATGGTATAGAAAGAATCAGGCTGGGTTCCCTGGAACCTGATGTATTTACAAGGGATTTTGTGGATACAATAAGTAAGTGTGAAAAGGTATGTAAGCATTTTCATTTTTCCCTGCAAAGCGCCAGCGACGATGTACTTGCTGTCATGAACAGAAGATATACATATGGCTCCGTTAAATCTGCTGTTGATTTATTAAACAGTTATTATTATAAGCCTGCGATTTGTGCTGATATAATAGCCGGATTTCCCTCAGAAAGTCAAAAAGATTTTGAAACAGGCTATGAAAGAATAAGAGATAATAAGCTCTTTCAGCTCCATGTATTTCCTTTTTCCAAAAGAAAAGGAACCAAAGCCTATAATATGCAGGCTCTACCCTCTGATATTGTAAGTAAAAGGGCAAAATCCCTTATAAATCTGTCGGAGGAACTTGAGAGGGAATATAAAATCTCTCTCTTAGGGGATGAATTGGAGGTGCTGTTTGAGGAGAAGCAGTATATTGGCGGGCAAAGCTGTGTCATAGGACATAGCAGAGAGTATATTAAATGCGCAATGGCTGCGGAAAATGATTTAAGGGGAAGTATAGGTAAATACAGGGCAGAAAAACTTTTAGACAATGGATATTTAAGGGTTTTGTAACTATGGCAGAATTGCAGTTACTTTACTTTTACTGAAACATAGGCTAGAATTAAATCATTATGAGTTTTAAAGATTTTAGCAATACCACAGTTTATCAAAAGGATACAGACAGCCGGCTTATTAAAGAGATTATAGGCGAGGTTTATGATGCCCTGTCTGAAAAGGGCTATAATCCTGTGAGTCAGATTGTTGGTTATATTATGTCAGGCGACCCCACTTTTATCACCAGTCACAAAAATGCCAGAGTTACCATAGGCAAATGTGAGCGGGATGAGCTGGTGGAGGAGCTTCTTAAGGAGTATATCAAGGCAGAAGCATGGAAAAATCAACCTTGAGCAGTCGTATTCTGGGTATTGATTACGGCAAGAAATACGTTGGTGTTGCAATGAGTGATTCCCTGCTTATTACGGCACAGCCCCTTTGCACTATCGAAAGAATTAATCCTACAAAACAAAGAAAGTTATTGGCAAAGATTGCAGAAATTTGCAATGAGCATGGTGTAGATTCCATCGTAATTGGTTTGCCTAAAAATCTGGATGGAACGGAGAATGTAAGATGTGAATTTACATATGAGTTTGCAAATCTTTTATTTAAGCGTGTGAATATTCCAATATACCTGTGGGATGAAAGACTTACCACTACGGCAAGTGACAGGGAACTGGATTTTTTAGGAGTTGCTGATAGAAATAAAAAGAATTTTAGTGACGAAATGGCGGCGGTATTTATACTGCAGGGTTACTTAAATTCAATAAAAAATAATGTAGATATAAAACCATATTTAAGCTGGGAGGATAGCATGGAAAAGGCAAATTTTGTGGATACTGAGGGAGTTGAAGATTCCTTTTATGTGTTAATGGATACTGTAGTTAATGAAACAGTTTATTTATTGGCAAGTGAGGAGGATCCCGAGGAGGTTGATGAGTGCGAATGCTTTATTTTAAAGGAAGTTTCAGATTCCGAGGATGAATGTGTATATGAAGAAGTTCTTGACGAAGAAGAATTTCAATCTATTTCAAAGATATTTGATGAATTATTAGAGGAGGAAGATATAGATCTTTCCAAATAGGGAGGTACAATTTGAGGAATAAAAAAACTAAATATTTGCGGATTATTCCATTAGGCGGCTTAGAGCAAATTGGAATGAATATGACTGCCATAGAATACGGAGAGCATATGGTAGTTATAGACTGCGGAATCGCATTCCCGGAGGACGATATGCTGGGGGTGGATTTGGTGATTCCGGATTTTTCTTATGTAAAAGAAAATGAGGACAAGCTGCGGGGAATATTTATTACCCATGCTCATGAGGATCATATAGGCGCCTTGCCGTATTTCTTTAAAGAAATTAACACCCCCTTATATGCCACAAAGCTTACAATGGGAATTATTGAACGTAAACTGGAGGAACATGGACTGTTAAAGACTGTAAAAAGATATGTTGCAGGCTTTGGAGATAAGATTGAGGCAGGACCCTTTTCAGTGGAGTTTATAAAAACCAATCACAGTATAGCGGACGCGTCTGCCCTTGCTATACATACCCCGAGGGGAATCATTTTCCATACCGGTGATTTTAAGGTGGATTATACCCCGGTTTACGGTGATCCTATTGATTTACAGCATTTTGCAGAGATAGGCAAAAAAGGAGTGTTGGCATTATTATGCGATTCCACTAACGCAGAAAGAGGTGGATTTACACCTTCAGAAAGTACTGTAGGGGGAGTATTTGACAATATTTTTGCGGAAAACAAAAACAACAGAATAATTATTGCGACCTTTGCCTCAAATGTAGACAGGGTTCAACAGATTATTAACTCTGCCAAAGCTTTTGACAGGAAGGTGGTGCTTCAGGGACGAAGTATGGTTAATATTATCAATACAGCTATGGAGCTTGGCTATATTAAAATTCCGGAGAATACATTAATTGATATTGATGAGATGAAAAATTATCCTCAGGAAAAATGTGTATTAATTACCACGGGAAGTCAGGGAGAATCCATGGCAGCCCTTTCAAGAATGGCACAGGGACTGAACAAAAAGGTGAGCATTGTGCCGGGGGATATGATTATCTTTTCCTCTCATCCTATACCCGGTAATGAAAAGGCAGTGTCAAGGATTATAAATGAACTCTTTAGAAAGGGTGCAAATGTTATATTCCAGGATGTTCATGTATCCGGTCATGCCTGTGAAGAAGAGATAAAGCTAATTTATTCCCTGCTCAAACCTAAATATGCAGTTCCGGTTCATGGAGAATATAAGCATTTAAAGGCACAGGAAAATATAGCAAAGAGCCTTGGATATGATAATGAGCATATATTTATACTTCAATCGGGGGATATACTTTCCTTTGACTCAAAGTCTGCAAAGGTAGAGGGTCGTGTAAAAACCGGGTTTGTAATGATAGATGGATTGGGCGTAGGAGATGTGGGGAATGTGGTACTTCATGACAGACAGAAATTATCTGAGGATGGAGTGATAATTGTTGTGATGACATTGGAAAGAGGTACTGGTAGAGTTCTTGCAGGACCGGATATGGTATCAAGAGGCTTTGTGTATGTCCGTGAATCTGAGGATTTAATGGATAATGCAATCAGCATGGTTAGAGACTCTGTGGAAAAGCTTGAAAAGGATAGGGTAACCGACTGGAATATAATTAAAAATCAAATAAGAGAGGTATTAACTGGATATGTATGGAATAAAACCAATCGTAGACCCATGATTTTACCTATTATAATGGAAGTTGACTATTGAGAGATATAGATTTTAACTATTTTAAGGATTTTTTGGTTAAAGAGCCAAATGACACCTTGAGAGAATTTGAAGAGGCACAAAGAGCAAGCGGATTTCCGATTATTGGCAGGGGAGTTCAGGATCTTTTGCGGTTAATTATGACTACGGCAAAGCCTGAATATATTCTTGAGCTGGGAACCGGTGTGGGATTTTCCTCAATTCTTATGGCAGATTATGGTAAAAGTATAAGGAATATCACTACTGTGGAACTTAAGGAGGCTAATTTAAAAAGAGCCGTTAAAAATATAGAAAACTATGGATACTCTGATAAAATCAGCTGTATTCATGGAGACGCTGTTAAGGTTCTAAAATCAAAGGAAAATCTCAGGGAAATTTATGACTTTATTTTTATTGACTGTGCGAAGGCTCAATATGTAAAGCTTTGGCAGGAGGTAAGAAATATGATTAAGCCCGGGGGCATAGTGTTAACGGATAATGTATTGCAAAACGGTTCTGTTATTAAATCGAGATTTTTATTAAATCGTCGGGATAGAACAATACATAAAAGAATGAGGGAATATTTATATAACCAACTTAATGATGAAGATTTTACAGGAGCAATATTTGAGATAGATGATGGAGTCACAATACTTACAAAAAATGAAAAAGCCTGAATTATTACTTCCGGCAAAGGATATAGAAACTTTAAAAATTGCAATTAAATATGGTGCTGACGCTGTCTACATAGGTGGAGCAAGCTTTGGTCTCAGAAAAAATGCCACAAACCTTTCCCCGGAGGAAATGAAGGAGGGCATTTTATTTGCCCATGAGTTTGGGAAAAAAATATATATCACAGCCAATATCATTGCCAGAAATAGTGACATTAAACTGGTAGCAGAATATTTTCAAAGCTTACGGGAATTAAATCCGGATGGTGTTCTGGTGGCAGATTTGGGAATGTATAGGATACTTAAAAGAGAGTGGGAGGACGCTAATATTCATATCAGCACTCAGGCAGGAAACTTAAATTATGAAACAGTGAATTTCTATTATGATTTGGGAATCAGGCGAGTTGTATGTGAAAGACTCCTGACATTATCTGAGATTGAAGAAATCAGAAGCAATATTCCAAAGGATATGGAGCTTGAGGCCTTTGTTCATGGTGCAATGTGTATATCCTATTCCGGACGCTGTTTGCTGTCCTCGGCATTAACAGGACGTGACGCTAATTTAGGGGAATGTACCCATCCCTGTAGGTGGAAATATTCTTTGATGGAGGAAAATAGACCTGGCGAGTATTTTCCGATAGAGGAGGATGATACCGGGACATATATTATGAATTCTAAGGATTTATGTATGATTGATAAAATACCTGACTTAGTTAAATCAGGTATAAACTCTCTGAAAATTGAGGGACGAATGAAAAATATACTTTATACCGCCACTATGGCAAGGTCATATAGAAGGGCAATAGATACATATTTTGATAATCCCGGGGAATATGAAGCTATCGTACCAAAGCTTGTACAGGCGGTATCTGAAACCACCCATAGGGAGTATTCCCATGGATTTTACTATGGTGATGAGAAAAGTCATGCTATAGTGAGGGAGGAAAACTCCTATATCATAGAATATAGATATTTAGGCTATATTCAAGATATAAAAGGGGACTATGGAAGAATAATTCAAAAGAATAAATTTGTACTGAATGAAACGGTAGAGATTATGAAGCCTGACGGGAAAAATGTTGAAACCAAGGTACTTAAAATCCTTGATAATGAGGGGAATGAACTATCCTCTGCTCCGCACCCCAAACAGGAGCTGTTTGTGAAATTCGATACAGATATAGAACCAATGGACATAATAAGGGCGAAAATAAATGAGTAGTTTATATGAAATAGTGGCTGAGAGCGGCAGAGCCAAGTCAGCAGTTTTTAACACGGTTCATGGGAGTGTAAAGACTCCGGTATTTATGAATGTTGCTACAGTTGCAGCCATTAAGGGGGGAGTAGACAGCAGGGATTTGGATGGTATAGGCACCCAGATGGCATTGGCTAATACCTACCATCTCCATGTCAGAACCGGTGATGAACAAATTGCAAGGCTTGGGGGCGTCAGGAAGATAATGAATTGGCATAAGCCGGTACTTACAGATTCCGGAGGGTTTCAGGTATTTTCTCTTGCTAAAAGGAGAAAGATACAGGAAGAGGGCGTTTATTTTAATTCTCATGTAGATGGTGCCAAGATATTTATGGGACCAAAGGAAAGTATGAGGATACAAAGTAATTTAGCCTCTACAGTGGCAATGGCATTTGATGAATGTGCACCTGCATTGGCAGACAGGGCCTATGTAACAGAATCGGTAAACCGCACAACCCGCTGGTTAAATACCTGTGTAGAAACAATTAATGTCCTTAACAAAAAAAAGGAAACAATTAATAAGAATCAGCTTCTTTTTGGAATAAATCAAGGGGCAATATTTGATGATATCCGTATAGAGCATGCAAAACAAATTAGAGAGCTGGATCTTCCCGGATATGCAGTCGGAGGATTAGCTGTTGGGGAAAGCCACGAGCAAATGTATTTTATATTAGATGCAGTGGTGGAGCATTTACCGAGAAATAAACCTGTTTATTTAATGGGGGTGGGAACCCCTGAAAATATACTTGAGGCAGTGGAGCGTGGAGTGGACTTTTTTGATTGTGTGTATCCTACAAGAAACGGCAGACATGGTCATGTATATACGGAAAACGGCAGGCTTAATTTGTCCAATGAAAAATATAAGACGGACCCTTCTCCTATTGAGGAGGGCTGCGATTGTCTGGCTTGTCAAAACTACAGCAGGGCATATATAAGACATTTATTAAAGGCCAAGGAAATGTTGGGATACAGACTATGCAGTATTCACAATTTAAGCTTTTATAACAGGCTGATGGAGAATATTAGAAATGCTATTGCCTGTGATAGCTACAGTTCCTTTAAAAAGGAAGCAATTTATAAATTGAAGGATGTAAACTAGCTTGATATGCTGTGATTTTTTGTGTATCATTAGTAAGATTTTGTTTATTTAAAAGGAGGAATTATGCAATACAATTTATTTGCACAGTCGGCAGCAGGATTTATGGGAAGCAGTGCAGGTTCTATCATTATGATAGTGGCTATGCTGGGTATTTTTTACTTTATGCTTATACGTCCGCAAAATAAGGAAAAAAAGCGTAAGGATGAAATGCTTGCTTCTATGGCAAACGGAGATACGGTATTAACCACCAGTGGGTTTTACGGTGTTGTTATAGATATACAGGAGGATACGGTGATAGTTGAGTTTGGAAGTAACAGAAACTGTCGTATCCCTATGCAGAAGGCAGCTATTATGGCTGTTGAAAAACCTGAGGACGCTATAGAAAAGCCTGAAACAAAGGATACCAAGGAAGGTAAGGAAACAAAAGACTCTAAGGAGCCAAAGACCTCAGAATAGGGAGAATAAAAATTGGATATATTTGGGATTATCAATCTATTAGGAGGACTTTCCCTTTTCCTGTTTGGAATGAATGTGATGGGGGAGGGGCTGACTAATACTGCAGGGGGTAAGCTTGAAATTTTACTGGAAAAGCTTTCCTCTACACCTCTTAGAGGCATGCTTTTAGGAACTGCGGTAACAGGAGTCATACAATCCTCATCAGCCACTACCGTAATGGTGGTGGGCTTTGTTAATTCCGGCATTATGAAGCTTACTCAGGCAATTGGGGTTATTTTAGGTGCCAATTTAGGTACTACGGTAACCGCCTGGATTTTGAGCCTGGTGGGAATTAGTGGAGATAATCTTATTATAAAGCTGTTAAAGCCCTCAAGCTTTGCACCTATACTGGGAGTTATCGGTATAGTGATGTACAGCTTTATGAAAAGTGAAAGAAAAAAATATGTTGGGGGGATATTAATAGGCTTTGCCGTACTTATGACAGGTATGGAGATGATGGGGGCAGCTGTTGCACCTTTAGCCGACAGTCCAAGCTTTACAAATATTCTCTTAATGTTTTCCAGTCCGATTTTGGGATTAATTGCAGGGTTGCTTATTACAGCCATAATCCAGAGCTCCTCCGCCTCTATAGGTATACTTCAGGCTCTGTCATTAACCGGAGCGGTATCCTTTGGAACGGCTATCCCCATTATTATGGGTCAAAATATAGGTACCTGTGTTACTGCATTGATTTCATCTGTTGGAACCAGCACAAATGCTAAGAGGGCCGCATTTGTGCACTTATACTTTAATACTATTATGGCATTTGTATTTATGGCGGGATTTTATATATTAAATTCCATAATCCATTTTAATTTTGTAAATGATAGTATCAGTCCTGTGGGCATTGCCATGGTTCATACCCTGGCAAACCTTATTGCAATATCAATAACGCTGCCATTTACCAAGGGTCTTGAAAAACTGGCTATGGTTACTATTAAGGACAAATCAGGAGCAGAGGATAAGGAATTTGATAAATATGAGAGGATGCTGGGACTTTTAGATAATCGTTTTCTGGAAACCCCGCCCTTGGCTGTTGAACAGTGCTTGAATGCTGCAAGATATATGGCGGTGCTTACCAAAAAGTGTACTGCTTATGCTTTGGAGCTTATTGGATCGTATACTGAAAATACCTATAAAAAGGTAGATAAGCTGGAAAATGCTGTGGATATATATGAGGATAGATTAGGAACCTACATTGTGCTGCTTTCCCAAAAATCTCTTACAGTCAATGATTCCAACAAGCTGTCCATTATACTTCACAGCATAAGCAATCTGGAAAGAATATCTGACCATGCCAAAAATATTGCTCAAATAAGCAGGAAAATGAACAAGAAGGGGCAAAAATTTTCAGAGGAATGTGTGGCAGAGCTTGAAAAATATAGATCTGCCGTCTGTGAGATAGTTTGTAATATAAATAAAGTGTTTGATACCTTTGATATTGATATGGCTAAGCGAATAGAGCCGTTAGAGGAGGTAATAGACAATATAAATGATAAGGTAAAAAGACACCACGTCCATCGTTTGAGAGAGGGAGTCTGTACGGTGGATATGGGAGTGCATTTTGATAATGTGGTGAATGATTTGGAACGTATTGCCGATCACTGTTCAAATATTGCCGTTACCATTATTGAAATAAGTGAAAATGTTTATGAAACCCATGAATATATAGACATATTAAAGCGTACCCAAAGCGAAGAATTTACCAGAGTATATAGGGAATATGATGAGAAATTCCATCTCTGAATTGTAGGAAGGAAAGAAGGATGTCTAAACATATCTTTGTGACAGGAGGAGTAGTATCAGGCTTAGGAAAGGGAATTACAGCAGCTTCCCTTGGTCGTCTCCTTAAAATGAGAGGTTTTAAAGTAGCCAGCCAGAAGCTTGACCCATATATTAATGTGGATCCGGGTACAATGAGTCCTTATCAGCATGGAGAGGTTTTTGTAACTGAAGACGGTGCGGAAACAGATTTGGATTTAGGACATTATGAGCGATTTATTGATGAAAATTTAAACAAATATTCTAACCTCACCTCCGGAAAGGTATATTGGGAGGTATTAAACAGAGAGAGAAAGGGAGAATATCTCGGAGAAACAGTTCAGGTTATTCCCCATATTACAGAGGAGATAAAGCATTTTATTAATATGGGAGCCTCTGAGTCGGATTTTCTTATAACAGAAATTGGAGGTACTACAGGGGATATAGAAAGTCAGCCGTTTTTAGAGGCTATCAGACAGATTTCTTTAGAAAAAGGCAAGGAGAATTGTTTGTTTATTCATGTTACTCTTGTACCCTATTTATCAGGCTCAGATGAGCATAAAAGTAAACCCACTCAACATTCCGTAAAGGAGCTGAGGTCTCTTGGCATTTCACCGGATATTATTGTTGCAAGAGTTGATAGAAAGCTTGAGCAGTCTATAAAAAATAAAATTGCGTTGTTCTGCAATGTTAAAAAGGATTGTGTAATTGAAAATCTTACTTTAGACAGTCTTTATGAGGCGCCTATTATGTTGCATGAAAATGGGCTTGATACAGTAGTTTGCAGAGCCTTTAATATTGAGGATAATAAACCTGATATTTCTGAATGGAAGAATATGGTTTCAAGGATAAATAGTCTTAAAAAATCTGTTAAGGTTGCTATTGTAGGG
This sequence comes from Lachnospiraceae bacterium, assembly GCA_041776485.1. Classification (GTDB taxonomy): domain Bacteria; phylum Bacillota; class Clostridia; order Lachnospirales; family Lachnospiraceae; genus JBHBQE01. The sequence continues at coordinate 132,165 of JBHBQE010000006.1, forward strand.
AAATATGTTTCTCTTCATGACGCTTATCTTTCAGTGAGAGAAGCGGTGCTGCATGGAGGTTATGCCTGTGACAGCAACGTGGATTTTCTTTGGGTGGACGCAGAAAAGCTTAATGAAACAAACGTTGAAGCATATTTAGGAGAGGCTGACGGAGTTGTGGTTCCGGGGGGATTTGGAGAAAGAGGAATCGAGGGCAAGGTGCTTGCCTGTCAGTATGCCAGAGAAAAGGATATCCCTTATTTGGGACTTTGTCTGGGAATGCAGATGGCGGTTATTGAGTTTGCCAGAAATGTCTGCGATATTCCCGATGCTAACAGCAAGGAATTTGAGCCTAACGGTTCGAATTTAGTGATAGATTTAATGGAGGAGCAGCTTTCTATTTTAAGAAAAGGCGGCACCATGCGTTTGGGTGCATACCCCTGTAAGGTTAAGAAGTCCACTAAATTATATCATGCTTATAAAACCGAGGATATAAGCGAGAGACATCGTCATAGATTTGAGTTTAATAATGAGTACAGAGATATGTTTACAGAAAAGGGCCTTACCATTTGCGGAACCTCTCCAGATGACTCCATTGTAGAGGCTGTAGAGGTGTCAGACAATCGTTTTCATATTGGTGTGCAGTTCCATCCTGAATTTAAGAGCCGCCCCAATAAGCCCCATCCGTTATTTGTAGAGTTTGTCAATGCAATACTAAGTAAGGAAGATTATGAAAACAAAAATTAAAGGAATAATAATATTTTTAGCGTTAATAATGGCTGTATCTGCCGGAGTGAATGCTGCGGGAACCACTGTTATAGATATTTCCAGCAAAGATATTAAGGTGGGGGACAGTTTTAAGGTCAATATAAGAGCCACAGAAGCCGGAGAAATGGAGATTTTATATGACTCCAGAGTAATAAAGGCTGTAGGAACCAGCGCAAATCAAATCAGCAGTACTTCCCATTCTGTTACGGTAAACGGACAAAATGTTACCGTTAATTTTGAGGCAAAGGCAGAGGGCACATCCGGAGTGATTGTTAAATCCCCAAGTCTTACGGGAAGCAGTATTTCCGTGAAGGTTGCACCGGTAAGCAGCAGTACTGCAGGCACAGCTCAGGTAACCGGAACAGAGGGTGAACAACATAATGCAGATACTTCGGATACGGTAAAAGAGCCTATAGCGGAAATACCATCTCCACAGCTTCCTCAAGAAGATTATATTGGTAATGAAAATGGTTATGTAATTCCTATGGAGAAAGCACCATTTTCTGAAAGTTTAGTTAAATCTGAGTTTAAGTTTAATGATAAAACCTTTAGTGGATATCAGTTTGCAGGCGCTGAAAGCAGTTTTTATTATTTCTATGGCATTAATGAGGGAAATATTGAAGGGTGGTATTTTTATGATCATATTACAGGTAAGCTGGGACCTGCTGATGTTAATACATTATCGTTAATCGGAGATAATGTAAAGACGGGCAATAAAGGTGAGGGAAAGAAGCTCTTTGGATTGGATTTTACTCCTGATATATTTATATATGCGGCAATTTTCTTTGTTGTTATTATGATTATTGTATTTATCATAAATATTATCCTTAAAAAACGTGAGGAAAATATGGATTTTGCATACGATGACGATGAGGATATTGATTTGGTTTTTGAGCATATAGAAAAGAGTGAGAAGAAGGAAAATAAAAGCAACAAGAATTTGCACTCTGTGGAGGAGGCTAAATCAGAAGGTAAGAATGCGGACTCCATTTATAATGGTATAAAGGGTGATGAATTAATTGACGAACTGATTAAAAAGGCATCAAAGGATAAGGATATAAAGATAATTAATCTGGACGATTTATAATTATATTTAAGGAAATATTATGAAGTATACTCATTTTATGAATGTGGCTTTTAACAGAGCCAAGAGAATATCTAAGAAATTAAATCACGATTATATTGGAACAGAGCATATACTTCTGGCACTTTTAAGTGTTAAGGAAAGTATAAGCGGGGTAATTCTTGCCAGGGCAGGTCTGAGGGAGGAAAACCTCCTTAATTTAATGAAAGATTTAATATCATTAAATACAGGGGATACTGCCATTAAGGATAGGTCAGGCTATACTCCCAAGCTTAATTTAGTTATAGAACTGGCAAAACGAGAAGCTGCTATGAGTCATTGCGATGAGGTAGGTACTGAGCATATGCTTTTGGCACTTCTTCGCACACCGGATTGTGCCGCCACAAGGCTCCTTGCCTCTATGGAAGTTAATATTCAAAAACTTTTCCAAAGCATAATAGAGGCAATGGGAGAGGAGGGGGATATCTACAGGGAGGAACTGGCAAATCTGCAGTCTAATATCGGGTCAGGAGAAACTCCTATGCTTGACAGATTCTCCAGAGATATTACCTATATGGCAAGTGTTGGTGAATTAGACCCTTGCATTGGCAGAGAAAAGGAAATAGAAAGATTAATGCAGATCCTTTCCAGAAGAAGCAAAAACAATCCTTGTCTGATTGGAGAACCGGGTGTTGGCAAGACCTCTATTGTTGAAGGGTTAGCACAGATGATTGTGGATGAGCTGGTACCGGAGAGGCTGAGGAACGTTAGACTTTTAGCATTGGATTTATCAGGAATGGTGGCAGGAACCAAATACAGAGGTGAGTTTGAGGAAAGAATAAAGGGACTTATTGATGAGGTGACCGGCAGAAAAGATGTGATTTTATTCATTGATGAATTACATACTTTAATCGGCGCGGGAAATGGCTCCGGGTCACTAGATGCCGCCAATATATTAAAACCTGCCCTTGCCAGGGGAGATATTCAAACCATAGGTGCTACCACAGTATCTGAATACAGGAAGTATATAGAAAAGGACGCTGCCCTTGAGAGAAGGTTTCAGCCTATTATGGTAGAAGAGCCCAGTTTGGAGGAAACCAAACAGATTCTTAATGGACTTAAATACAGATATGAAGAGCACCATGGACTTACTATCAGCGATGAGGCGGTTAATGCGTGTGCGGAGCTGTCTGAGCGCTATATAACCGACAGGTTTTTGCCGGATAAGGCTATTGATATAATGGATGAAGCTGCGGCAAAAAAGAAGTTGTTTTCCTATAAGCCTAAAAAAAGGGACTTTAATCTTGAAGAGGATATTAATATTCTTGAGGAAAGATTAGAGGGGGCTTTAAGTGAGGATAGGATTGAAGAGGCTATACTTATAAAAAAAGAGCTGGATGATTTAAGAGATAAATTTGAGAAGTTCAAAAAGTCTGCCGGCAGAAAAAATCAATCTAAAAAAATTGTACTGACAGGCAGTGATATCACAGAGGTTATTTCCGTGTGGACAAGGATTCCTGTTAGCAAGTTAAATGAATCTGAGGCAACTAAACTCAGGAATTTAGAAAAGACTTTGCATAAGAGAATTATAGGTCAGGAGGATGCGGTAAATGCCCTTTCCAGAGCTGTAAGACGAGGAAGGGTCGGCCTTAAGGATAAAAACAGACCAATAGGTTCCTTTTTATTCTTAGGTCCTACAGGTGTGGGAAAAACAGAGATTTCCAAGGCGTTGGCAGAGGCGGTTTTTGGCAATGAGGATAATATGATAAGAGTGGACATGTCAGAGTATATGGAAAAACACTCTGTATCCAAAATGATAGGCTCACCTCCCGGATATGTCGGCTATGAGGAGGGGGGACAGTTGTCTGAAAAGGTTAGGAGAAATCCGTATTCCGTTATTTTATTTGATGAAGTAGAAAAAGCACATCCTGATATATTTAATGTACTTCTTCAGGTGTTGGATGATGGTTTTGTAACAGATGCTCAGGGAAGAAAGGTTGATTTTAAAAATACAATTATTATTATGACCTCGAATGTGGGCGCTAGGGATATTATTGAGCCGAAAAAGCTGGGATTTTTGTCAGACAAGGATGAAAATATTGACTTTGAGAGGATGAAGTCCAAGGTTATGGAGGAGCTTAAAAATCAATTTAAGCCGGAGTTTTTGAACCGTATAGATGAAACCATAGTTTTCAGGGCATTAAATAAAAAGGATATGAGAGACATACTCTCCCTTATGACTAAGGAATTGATTAAAAGATGTAAGAGCCAAATGGCTATTAATCTCGATATAAGACCCTCTGTTAAAGACTATATTGTGGAAAATGCCTTTGATAAAAAATATGGTGCCAGACCTCTTAGAAGAAAAATTCAAGTCGAGTTGGAGGATTTATTGGCAGACGAGATATTAAATAAAAGGATTTCTCAGGGCGACAGCGTAACCGCTACCATAAAAAATAAAAAAATAGTTTTTGTTAAAAAAGGTTCAGATGTTAAAAAATAAAAAGTCAGTTTTCTTTTGTAAAAACTGTGGTTATGAGTCAGGTAAATGGGAAGGGCGCTGTCCTGCCTGTAATGAATGGAATACCTTTACTGAGGAAACTGTAAGCGTTGTTTCTGCCAAATCTAAAAATAATAATCCGACGATTTCACTTTCCAGAGTAAAGGCAGGGGAAAATATAAGAGTTAAAACCTTCATAGAGGAGTTTGACAGAGTTTTGGGAGGAGGGATTGTTCCCGGGTCTTTGGTGTTAATTGGAGGTGATCCGGGGATTGGAAAGTCCACTCTTTTATTGCAGCTATGTCTGGTGCTGAATCAGGATACAAAAATCATATATTGCTCCGGTGAGGAAAGCCCCGGGCAGATTAAAATGCGTGGGGATAGAATGGGTAATTTCTCTGATAATGTATTGTTGTTATGTGAAACGGATATAGACTGTATAACTGCAAGTATTGAAAGGGAAAATCCGAGTCTGGTTATTATAGACAGTATTCAGACCATGTATTCGCCGGAGTCAGCCTCACTGCCGGGAAGTGCTTCTCAAATACGGGAGTCCACAAATATATTTATGAGACTTGCAAAGGAGAAGAATATTCCTATTTTCCTTGTGGGGCACGTTACGAAGGAGGGTGCCGTTGCAGGACCGAAAATGCTTGAGCATATGGTGGATACCGTACTGTATTTTGAGGGGGATAAAACCGCCTCTTACAGGCTCCTTAGAAGCGTAAAAAATAGATTTGGATCTACCAATGAAATCGGTGTTTTTGAAATGAGACAAAACGGGCTGGTGGAGGTGAAAAATCCTTCAGAGTTCCTGCTCAAGGGACGTCCCAAAGACGCCAGCGGTTCTGTGGTGACCTGTACACTGGAGGGGAGCAGACCTCTTTTGATGGAGGTTCAGGCACTTATATGTAAAAGTAATTTTGGCATGCCAAGACGCTCTGCCTCCGGCTGTGATCCCAATAGAATAAATCTATTAATGGCAGTATTAGAGAAGCGGTTGTCCCTGCCCCTTAGCGAATATGACGCATTTATAAATATTGCAGGAGGGATGAGAGTAAAGGAGCCGGCAGTTGATTTAGGAATAGTGCTTGCTATTTTATCCAGTTACAAAAATAAGGTCTTTAACGATAGCTTTATCTGTTTTGGTGAAGTGGGATTAAATGGAGAAATTCGCTCTGTTACTCAGGGTGAAACCAGAGTTAAGGAAGCGGAAAAACTGGGATTTAAAAATTGTATATTGCCTAAGGGCTCTGTAAGCAAGGAAACCTACAATGGAAATGTAAAGTTATTTGAAATAGAAAATGTATCCCAGGCATATAATATGATTGACCCCAAAATAAAAAAATGATATAATTAAAAGGTTGTAGGGGATTGGTCAAATGGCATGACAGGAGTCTCCAAAACTCTTAGTGGGAGTTCGATTCTCTCATCCCCTGTCAGTAGTGACCTTGTCACTACTTTTTTATTGACAAGATATATTTATTGTTATATCATCCTGTATATCTTTTTATTTCTTGCCCGTCGGGCATATTGCTTGAATAGAAATACCATTTTTAATAAGTATATTATTATTGGCAAGTTAGGCACTGGCGGAATGTCAAAGGTCTATCTTTCCTATGATATTTTTCTTAAAAAGAAGTGGGCTGTTAAGGTAATCAATAAATCAAATCAGGATTATTTACAGGAAGCCCGAATTATGAAGGATTTAAGTCATCCGCTGCTTCCAAGGATAGTAGAAATTCTGGAGGATAGGGATAGTGCATATATTGTTATGGACTATATTGAGGGGATTTCCCTCAATAATATCCTTAAGAAAAAAACAGATCTTAATAGAGATAAAATAATAGTTATATTTAGAGAATTAGCAGATATATTAATCTATCTTCATTCCAGAAAGCCCCCGATTATTCATGGAGACATAAAGCCAGGAAATATTATTTTAACAGATACGGGAGTGAGATTAATTGATTTTGGCATTGCCTTAAAGGGTACAGTAGATTACTCGAATAACAGTTTTGGCAGTAAGGGTTATATTGCCCCGGAAATATTGAGGGGTAAGAAAAAGAGTATAAAAAGTGATATATATTCTCTGGGAATGTGTATGTACTTAGTTATTAACGGTAAATTTCCAAGTGATGAATCTGTAGAAACAAAGCGGTTTAATGGGGTGCAATCTCATTTCCTGCAGGAAATAATTGAAAAATGTACATGTAAAAGTCCTAAAGATAGATACAGCTCTGTAAAAGAATTAAGAAATGATTTAATAAAATATCAGACGGTATACTGTAGTGGTTTATCTAAAGGAGAACAACATAATACATATACGAAAGAGGATAAACAATATTTTGCAGGAAAAAATTTATGCAAATGCTCTACAGGGTTTTTCAATACAGTCTTATCTAAGGGAAATTTAGGGGAAAAGATAAAATATAGAATTTACCTGGCGGCAATAATATCTTTTGCTGTGATAATAGTATTTTTTAGGGGGTTTTTAAGTATAAATATTTTGGATAAAACATCAGGTGACTCAAAATATGAAAGGCTTATTTTCACTGCTAAAACTACAGCAAATATGCAGGATCGGCAAAATATTTATAGCAGTATAACGGAGAAATATCCCGGGAATACAGATGTATATTTTTTGATTATTCAAGATATAAAGAGTGATTTATGCTTTACCTTGGAGGAAGAAAAATTCTTGATCCAAAAATTAAATATAAATTTAAATAATATAAAAACAAGTGACAAATATGGGGAATTATTATATTCAATAGGAAGATTATATTGGTTTTATTATGACAATGAAAGTATAACAGGAAAGATAAGTGCAAGCTTTTGGTTTGAAGAGGCAAAGGCGTTCTTAGATACAAATTCTAAAGAATACGGCGAGGCTTCAGTATGTGCAGATATCGGAATGTTTTATCAGGACATTAATACTAATATAAAGGAATATAAAGATAAGGGCACTTATGGAGATTTATTTGAAAAATTAGAGAGTTTATGGGAAATTGCAGAGGCAGAAAATGATAATACGGCAGGTTTTGAGGCTGTAAGGATTTATTCCGGATTAATAAATGCCTACTGTGAAGAATTTTTAAGAGACGGTATAGATAAGGAACAAATGATGGCTTTATACAAAAAATATAATTTAATTTTAATAAATAGCAAATATATAAATAAGGATTTGATATTAGTAAAAGATGAGCTTAAAAACAAAATGGAGTCTGCGAAAAATACAATAGAAAGAATATATGAGGAGGCAGAAAATGAATTATAGGAGGTTAACGGTTTATATACTTGGATTTATACTTGGGGTAATTTTTGCTACAGGTTATGTATATGCATATAATACGGAGATTTGGGAAATAGAGATTATTCAGGGAAATTATTTTAGGCTGGATAATGTTTTGTACTATAAAAAGGAACTAATATGCAAATTTTTATTAAAGGACAGTGAAAAGAGAGAGGATATAGAAAAGATAAATATATATGCAAATGAAAAACTTATTCAAAGCTCAGATAATGCGGGTTTAAAGATGGGCTATGAGTTAAACACAGAAAATATTTTACAGGAAGATATCGTGGATATTAAGATAGAAATTACAGATAAGCAAGGGAAAATAAGCAGTGAGAATTATAAGTTTATAAGGGATAATGTTATGCCGGAAATTAAAAATCTTAGAGTGGGAGATAGTGAGATTGCAGAGGAGCAGGGAGAAATTTGTTTTTATGATGATAAAGTTAATGTATCATTTAATTTTAATGATATGCCAGTGCATAGTGCAAATTCCGGTGTAAAGGATGTGATATTTGAGAAATACGGTATGGAGGATGAAAAATTTGAGGAGATCAGTATAGATATAGATGGCGGAGCCGGTGAAATATATTTAGACAAGGGCTTTAGAGGATACTTTATTATAAGGGCAAGGGATAATCTGTTAAATGAATATAAATTTAAAAGCAAATATATAATAATAGCGGATAAAAATAAATCCAGTTCGGTAATATTATTTAACAGGGAAAATGCAGGGAATAACGGGTATGTAAATTGTGATGTAAACATGGGTTTTAGGGTAGAAAATGAATTTTGCGGTATCAGGTCCATTGCCTATAGAGTATATACCGGAAATGATGGGGGTACCGGCAATGCAGGTACAAGCTATGGCAAAACCTATATTTTAGATAAGAATAGAATTGATGATGAATTAAAGATAGAGAAATTAAATAATAATTTAATTAATGCAATTACTGGGAAAGTACCTATACAGGGAAACGGGAATAATATAAGGGTACTTTTTCAGGTAACGGATAATGCGGGAATTGTAAAGGAAGAGGAAACCTGTATTAATATTGATAAAACTTTGCCGGATTTAAAGGTTATTTATGACAAGGAAAGGTCAGAAGACGGATATTACAGGAATAAGCTTGGTATAAGACTTGAAATTAGAGATAATAATTTTGATTCCGGTTTAATAAACATTTTTGGACTGCCTAATTTTAGTGAGCCTGTATTATGGATAATGGAGGAGGATTGCTATTCTGCTCAATTGGAGTATGACAGGGAGGGAGAATATGAATTAAGAATATCCGGTACAGATATGGCTGGAAATAAATTACCAACATATAATGATAAATTTATTATAGATTTAACAAGCCCTGCGATTGAATTTACAGGGGTAGGGGATAACTCTGCTAATTCCGGTGCAGTGGAACTGGGAATCAGTATTAAGGATAAATATTTAGATGATAATTTACTTTCTATAGATATTATTAAGGATGGAAAAAGTATTAATTTGCCATACACAGAGAATAAAATTAAAACAGGAATTAATTATATTTTTAAGGATATACCAAGGGCGATAAATACAGATGGTGTATATAGTGTTACGGCAATTGCAGGAGATAGTGCAGGGAATATAATAAAGAAAATCATTAACTTTTCTGTAAACAGATTTGGAAGTACATATAAGCTTTCACCCGTTGCTGCTTCCATTAAAGATAAATATGTCAGGGATGTTTCGGATGTTAAAATTACTGAAATTAATGTTGATAAAATAGACAGGCAGGAGATAAATGCCTATATGGTTAAAAATACAGATACTATAGATTTAACCTTAGATAAGGACTTTTATGTAAAAGAATCAGAGTCTGACTTTAAAAATAGCCTTGATTATACTTTTCCGGCAGGTCTGTTTAGTGAAGACGGTGTTTATACTCTGGCAATTTATTCCAGGGATAAAGCGGGGAATGTAAATCAAAGTGTGAAGGATGAAAATGCAGGTCAAATAACCTTTGGAGTGGATAGTAAGCCACCAACGGTTTATTTTTTAAATATGGAGGATAATGAGGAAATAAATAATGATAAGTATATTGCAGAGGCAGCTGTCAGGGATAATTTAAAGCTTGACAGGGTGAGTGTATATGATAATGGGAATTTAATTCCCCATACTTTCGAAAATGAAAGGCTGAATTTTGAGCTGGCTAAATCCGACAATCCAAGAAATATCCTCATTGAGGCTTATGATTTGGCAGGGAACAAGGGTAAGATTGAGGTTAAAAATATTTTAGTTAATGAAAATATTCCCAATATAATAAGTAGAATATCGGGTCGTGTTCCTGTTAAGCTTCCTGAGAATCTGGTAGAAAATTCAAAAGTGAGCGGTGGGGGTATACAAAGGGGAATCCCACAGCTGATAGTAATTTTGCCCATGCTTATTCTGTCACTTTTAGCGGGAGTAAAAATATATCAAAGAATCTCAAAGTGATTTTTACATTACGCCAGTTTTCTTTTTTCAGCATGCAATGCCAAAGGATGTGATAAAATTTTATTATCCGTCATGCCGTTAAATATGATAAAATTTCTTAGGTTGATTATATTTATTTTTTCCATAGAGGATTAAATGTGGTTATAACAACATAATACATATTTGTATAATACTATAATTGTATAGTAAGACAAGGAGGATAGATATGAATATTACAGGAGATACTAAATTATCAGAGATACTTAAGGAATACCCTTGGCTTAGAGATGAGCTTCCAAGAATGAACGATAAATTTAAGCTGCTAAATACTCCCATGGGGAAAATTATGGAAAATAAGGTGACCGTCTCAATGATTAGCAAAAAAGCAGGGATTGAGCAGGATAAAATAATTTTAAAGCTTGATGAAATTATCAGTAAGCATTGAATAATTGGCAGGTACTTATATTATAATTTATAACTTTTGACGATATACTGACGGTCTGTTTAACAGGCAAAAATATAGTATTAGCCATGGGAGGGCATAATATGAAGATTTTCAAGGAATTTAAGGAGTTTATAACCCAGGGAAATGTATTAGGGCTTGCAGTAGGTATTATAATAGGCGGAACTTTTAAGGAAATTGTTAATTCTCTGGTGGATAATATAATCAATCCTTTGCTGGGATTATTTGTAAATGTAGATTTTTCAGATCTTGTGCTTACAGTCGGGGGCACAACCTTTAGGTATGGCAGCTTTATAATGTCTATTATTAATTTTCTGCTGGTAGCTTTTTCGTTATTTTTTGTTGTAAAGGCAATTAACCATATGCAAAGGGCAGCAATGGAGATACTCCCAATTCCTGAGGAGGAACCCAAGGAGAAAGAGTGCCCGTACTGTACCAGGAAAATTCCTGTTAATGCAAAACGCTGCCCGGAGTGCACCTCAGAGTTGGAAGAATAGGGTACTATAAATACACTATAGATTTGGGCGCATATACCGAAAGTTGGCTTTACCTATTTATAACTATTAAAAAATCTTATATCAGTTTTATAATTTACATAAACTTTGGGATACTCCCGAAACAGCCTCAATCTTTGCAAAGCCAAATAAAGATTAAGTCTTTGCCTGGTTTTATTAATGAAATAAGCTTTAATACATCGCAGAAATGTAATTAATGGCAAATTTAATTTTAATGGTAATGATGAGGTGATTATAGAAAATATATTTATTAAAAACAGAAATGATATGGGGAATATGAAAAGTAGAGGCAGTAATATTGCATAATTTATCTTGCTGTGTTTTAATAAAAGCTAATTAGCTGGAAAGAGGGATATTCCAAGGGATATATTATAATGAAAATCGCATTATTTATTGCTTCAAAAAAGGGCTATGGCAGTCTTAGGAAATTAATTGAAAATAATCATCAAAGCAGTATCGGCTTTGTATCTTCCTTTAAGGAAACTAATGTAAAAAAAAGTTATGATGAAGATATTAGTATTCTATGCAGAGAAAACGGAATTGATTATTTCCCATGGCATGATATAAAAGACAGACTGTTTACCCTGTGTAGGGATAAGGATATAACAGTTGCCTTTGCAATTTCATGGAAATTTTTGATTGATACAGAAATAAATAATATTATCCCCAATGGCTTGATAGTTTTTCATGATTCTTTATTGCCCAAATACAGGGGATTTGCACCGACTCCTACAGCAATAATTTGTGGGGATAATAAAATCGGTGTAACAGCGTTAATCGCAGGAGATAAAGCTGATAACGGGGATATTATTCTTCAAAGGGAAATGAAGATAGATAAGAGTGAATATATTAAAGAAATAATTGACAGGCAGTCTGAGCTTATGGGTGATATGCTTCTGGAAATAATCTATGATTTAAAAGAGGGAAATATTACATATACACCTCAGGATGAAGCCGAGGTTACCTACAGCATATGGAGAAATCCCGAGGACTGCAGAATAGACTGGAATCAGTCGGCGGATGATATATATAATTTTATAAGGGCGGTATCGGATCCATATCCGGGTGCATTTACCTTTTACAAAGGGGAAAGGATTACAGTAAACAGAGCCTTGGTGCTTGATTATGATATGGAGTTTGCAATCAGAGATACAGGGAAAATATGGTCCGTAATTGATAACTCACCGGTAGTTATTTGCAAAGAGGGAATGCTTAAAATTACAGAGGCTTTAAGTTCTGAGGGTTTAAAAATTAAATTTGACAGATTGAGGGAGAGGCTTGATTAATAGGTATTTGTATGAATTCTCGGACAGAACATGCAAATTCTTTCCAAATATGACAAGTTAGCCTGCAAAAGCAATGGGATTTTGCCAAGATATGTCGAATCATCATTTACATTCAACAATACAGATGTGATACCTGCTGTAGGAATAGGTACTTTAGCAGTATATACAGCCGCAGGACTTGGAATTATTGAGGGAATCTATACTTTTGGACATTATTTTTCAGGGCAGTGGGAAATAAGGTTTGGACTAACATGTCACCAGTACCAGAAAATAAATATCTATATAAATTTGTCTGGGCAGTATTATTAGCGCATATGGGTTTTGCTTGCTCAGTGACTCGATGGCTATTATTTTCTTGCATTTTTTATAGGTAATGGTAAAATATTTCTTGGCGAAAATTTTTAAATGAAAGAGAGGGTCAGAGCATGAAAAAATGGGTGTATTTATTCACCGAGGGCAATGCCACCATGAGAGAATTATTGGGTGGAAAGGGTGCAAATCTTGCAGAAATGACTAATATTGGGCTCCCGGTTCCCCAAGGATTTACCATTACAACAGAGGCTTGTACACAATATTATGAGGATGGAAAAGTAATAAACGATGAAATCCGTTCTCAGATAGATGAGCATATTGCAAAGATGGAAGATATCACAGGAAAAAAGTTCGGTGATAAGGAAAATCCTCTTTTGGTTTCAGTACGTTCCGGTGCCAGAGCTTCTATGCCCGGTATGATGGATACTATACTTAACTTAGGGTTAAACGAAGAGGTAGTTGAAACGATAGCTGTTCAGTCTAACAATCCAAGATGGGCTTGGGATTGCTATCGTCGTTTTATTCAAATGTATTCCGACGTGGTTATGGAAGTCGGAAAGAAATATTTTGAAGAACTGATTGACAAAATGAAGGATGAAAAGGGCATAAAGCAGGATGTCGATTTAAGTGCAGATGACCTTAAGGCACTATCCGGTCAATTCAAGGCGGAATACAAGGCTAAGATAGGAAAGGATTTCCCAGACGATCCCAAGGAACAGCTTATGGGAGCCATTATGGCAGTATTTAGAAGCTGGGACAATCCCAGAGCAAATATTTATCGTAGAGATAATGATATTCCTTATTCCTGGGGAACAGCAGTTAATGTTCAGTCTATGGCATTTGGTAATATGGGTGATGACTGCGGCACAGGTGTTGCTTTTACAAGGGATCCGGCAACAGGTGAAAAGGGATTATTCGGCGAGTTTTTAACTAATGCTCAGGGCGAAGATGTGGTGGCAGGTGTTCGTACACCTATGCATATCAGTGAAATGGAAGAAAAGTTCCCTGCTGCATTTAAGCAGTTTAACGAAGTTTGTGCGACTCTGGAAAAACATTATCGCGATATGCAGGATATGGAATTCACCGTTGAGCATGAAAAGCTGTATATGCTTCAGACCCGTAACGGAAAGCGTACAGCTCAGGCGGCTCTTAGGATAGCCTGTGATTTGGTGGATGAGGGTATGAGGTCTGAGGAAGAGGCTGTAGCAATGATAGATCCAAGAAACCTTGATACTTTGCTTCACCCCCAGTTTGACGTTAAGGCATTAAAGGAAGCGACCCCTATGGGCAAGGGTCTTGGTGCATCACCGGGAGCTGCCTGCGGTAAGATTGTATTTACTGCTGATGACGCTGCAGCTTGGGCAGAGCGTGGTGAAAAGGTTGTGCTTGTAAGGCTTGAAACTTCACCTGAAGATATTACAGGCATGAAGGCAAGCCAGGGTATTTTAACCGTTCGCGGAGGTATGACAAGCCATGCTGCAGTTGTTGCCCGTGGAATGGGAACCTGCTGTGTATCCGGCTGTGGTGATATTTCCATGGATGAGGAAAACAAGCAGTTTACACTGGGTAAAAAAACCTTTAAAGAGGGAGATTTCATTTCAATAGACGGTTCCACAGGAAATATTTATGATGGCGCTATTCCTACAGTGGACGCGCAGATTGCCGGAGAGTTCGGCAGAGTTATGGCTTGGGCAGATAAATTCAGAAAGCTTAAGGTTCGTACTAATGCCGATACACCTTCTGACGCTAAAAAGGCAAGAGAGCTGGGGGCAGAGGGTATAGGGCTTTGCCGTACTGAGCATATGTTCTTTGAGGAGGACAGAATCGGCGCTTTCCGTGAAATGATTTGTGCCGATACCCTTGAAGAAAGAGAAAATGCTCTTGCAAAAATTCTTCCCTATCAACAGCAGGATTTTGAGGAGTTGTATGAGGCTTTGGAGGGATATCCGGTAACAATAAGATTTTTAGATCCTCCGTTGCATGAGTTTCTTCCCACCGAAAAAGAGGATATTGAAAAGCTTGCAAAGGCTCAGAATAAGAGCGTAGAGGATATAAATAAGATTATTGAAAGTCTTCATGAGTTTAATCCTATGATGGGACACAGAGGCTGCCGTCTTACAGTTACTTATCCTGAAATTGCGAAAATGCAGACAAGGGCGGTAATCCGTGCGGCTATAAATATAGCAAAGAAGCATCCCGGCTGGAATAATGAGCCTGAAATTATGATTCCTTTAATTGGTGAGGTTAAGGAGTTTAACTTTGTTAAGAAAATAGTTGTGGAAACTGCAGATGAGGAGATTGCAAAGGCAAACAGTTCTATTAAGTATAAGGTTGGTACCATGATTGAGATACCAAGGGCTTGCTTAACGGCGGATGAAATTGCTAAGGAAGCCGATTTCTTCTGCTTCGGAACCAATGATCTTACCCAGATGACATTCGGCTTCTCAAGAGATGACACCGGAAAATTCCTAGATTCTTACTATGATACAAAGATTTTTGAAAATGATCCGTTTGCTAAGCTTGACCAGACCGGAGTTGGAAAGCTTATGGAAATGGCTTGTGAATTGGGCAAGGGTGCAAATGAAAAGCTTCACTATGGAATTTGCGGAGAACATGGCGGTGATCCCTCAAGTGTGGAATTTTGTCATAGCTTAGGTCTTGACTATGTATCCTGCTCACCCTTTAGAGTACCCATTGCAAGACTTGCCGCCGCACAGGCAGCTATTAAGGAAAAATAATATAGTATTTACTATAATTTATCGAATCTATCGGCATATCACTGTAATGACGGTATGCCGATTTTTACGTCCGAAAATATTTTGTATAGGCCGCGGATGTTAACAAGGGCAAGAAGGGTGACTTCTATTACGAAGCAAAATCATCTAAGAATCATATATGTTTTGGTGTATATGGTGATATTTTAACCATGCACTGACTGCAGGCAGCCTTTCCTTTTGCTTTTTATATGCGATATAGTAGTTAACCAAAGGTAGAGAATAATCAGTTATCGGTATTTCATACAGCATGTTATTTAACAATTCATCTTCTATCATTTTTTGAGGGAATATTGCGCACCATTCACTTCCCTTAATGATGGGAAGGGTATCATAAGCTAAATCCGATTGCAGCTGAAATTGGAAATTTTTAGGGAAAAGCCAGTTTTTAGTTGAATTATACAGGAAATTAGAATGAATTATGGGTAGCTCCTTTATATTATCATATGTGATTCCAGAGCATAGCTTTTCGTTATATTTGCCTGTAACTAAAATAAGCTTATCAGATAAGATGTGTCGGCATACATATTCAGGATGAATATAATGGTGATGTAAATATGCAATGTCAATAACTGACTGTCTTAGCAGATTCACCAGAACACCGGTATGGGCAACCTTAACATTCATGGAAATATCGGCATTTTTCTTTAAAAAATCAGATAAAATGTTTGGCATATAAAGTCTGGAATATGCATAGCTTGCACCTATGACAAGATAATGTTTATACTGAGAGGTTCTTCCCATCATATCCATAGCTTTATTTTTAATATTTAAAATTTCCTTTGCGTATTCCAGAAAGGTTAAGCCGGGTGATGTCAGCTTAACGCCGGAATAACTTCTGATAAACAGAGTTTGATTAGTTTCCTTTTCAAGCTCCTGTATTCTTTTACTTACAGTTGATTGGGAAATAAATAACTGACCTGCCGTCTTTGAAAAATTACGGGTTTTTGCCAGACATAAAAATGTTTTTAGCTGTTCTGTATTCATTATATATCCATATCTTACAATTATTCTATTTTAGAATAAAAACCATTATAATTATTCTATTTACAAATAATATAATTTAATGATAGAGTTGTCAAGGCTGTTAGCATTTAATAACCTATAAGATTTATAGAAAGGACATAAGTAAAGGGAATGAAGAAAACAATAGCTAAATTAGTATCTTTAATGATGATTGTATTATTTTTAACTTCCTGCGGGAAAGCAGACACTAAAGCACCGGACAATACAGGCGCCACGGCAGGAGATAAAGTAGTAAAGCTGGGCTCTACAGGATTTTGGTGCAATGAGGATATGGAGCCTGCGGCTGGAGATGTGTGGAATGGCTGGTATATAGGATATTATGGTATATCTCAACAGCTTTTCAAATTAAATGAGGATTTTAATCCGGAGCCTTGGCTTGCTCTGGGATCCGAGAAAATTGATGAATGCACCTGGGAGATTGAATTAAGGGATGATGTATACTTTCATAATGGTGAAAAGATGACAGCTGAGTCTGTTAAGAATTGCTTTGAAAGGACAATCAAGGTTAATGAAAGGGCTGCTGCTGAGGACTGGATTGAAGGCTTTAGTGCAGAGGGACAGATATTAACCGTTAAAACCAGCAGAAATATTGCTACATTGCCAAACAGCTTTTCAGATCCCCTTTGGGTTGTGTATTATGCAGATACCGAAGTAGATTATAATGATGGTAAGGATTATTTTACGGGACCTTATGTTCTGGAGTCATTTTCCGCGTTTGATGAGACCGTTGTTGTAAAAAATGATAATTACTGGGGAGAGGAGCCTAAGCTTGACAGGGTACATTTTATAACAATCGCCGATGATGAGTCTGCAGCAATGGCATTGGAAAATGGAGAGATTGATATGATATATCCTGTTAATTCCGGTGCTGTAGGAGCTATTAATGATAATAAAAATATTATTCTTGATACGGTAGTTTCCAATAGAGGTGATTTTTTGGATTTTAATTTAAAACATGCCGCAACTGGAGATATTGCAGTCAGACGGGCAATTTCCATGTGCATAGACAGAGAGGGCTTTGCCGAGAAAATATGTAATAATGCGGTAACACCCTCATACGGAATATATAGTGAGGCACTCCCCTTTGGCGGTACGGATAAGCTGGATGTAAGCATAAAGGAGCTTGATGTTGATGGGGCAAAAAAGGAATTGGAAAATGCAGGTTATAAGGACAGTAACGGTGACGGAACTCTTGATAAGGGCGGAGTTGAGCTTGATATTAACATGATTGTAAGAAGCAAGGATACAGGCATGATTAATATGTGTGAAGATTTATCCAGCAGACTTTCTGAAATAGGAATAAAGCTTAATATCACACAAATGGAAAATACAGCAGACACATTAGCTGCAGGAGATTATGACATAGCAAGCTCATCCTATGCAATGGCGCCAATAGGAACCGCAGATTATTTTGCAAGACTTAAATTCAAATCTGATAGTGAGTTAAATTATGGAGGATTTGCCAATAATGAGGTGGACTCATTAATTAAACAAATGGAAGAAACTGAAAATACAGATGAAATAAATGAATTATCTTATAAGATTCAACAGATAATATTGGATAATGTGCCATATGTATTTTACGCACATACAAATTTTGTGGTAGCAATATCTGATAGAATAGTTGGATATGAAAATAATCCTACCGAGTATTATTGCTTAGATGAATACCTGGATATTAAGCAGTAAGGTCAATATTGATTATAGGTGAAAAATATAATTAATATGGATTGTCCCCGGGAAATATTCAGTAAGGACAAGGAATATTATATCATTGCATACGGCTTTGGCAGAAAAGAGAGAAAATGAGTAATGATAAAATTTTAGAAATATCTGATTTATCGGTTTCCTATAAGGACAGTACTGCTATAGATAATGTTTCATTTACTCTATCCCAAGGGGAAGTCCTTGGGATAGTTGGCGAAAGTGGAAGCGGGAAAAGCACTTTATTAAAAAGTATATTGGGACTGTTAGATGACGAGGGAAAAATTACAGGTGGAGAGGTAATCTATCGTGGTGAAAATTTAATTGATATAAATGAAAAAAAACATAGAGAGATTTGCGGCAGTAATATTTCTATGATTTTTCAGTATCCCATGCTGTCACTCGATCCTATTGTAAAAATTGAGGATATTTTCTATGACAGTCTTCGATTTCATAATAGAAAGGTGTCAAGGGAGGCTGCCAGAGAAAAAATGCTTAAAATTCTTGAAAAGTTGAATTTTGAATCACCTAAAAGAGTGGCGGCTTCCTATCCCTTTGAACTGAGCGGAGGAATGTGTCAGAGGGTTACAATTGGAATAGCCATGATGACGGGAGCAGAAATAATTTTGGCTGACGAGCCTACAAGTGCATTGGATGTTAAATCTCAGCTTCAGGTAATTGATATGCTGAATAATATTATTGAAAGTAATAATACCTCTCTTATTTTAGTTACGCATAATATGGGACTTGTGGCAAATATTGCCGACAATATCGGAGTAATGATTAAAGGTAAATTAGTGGAGTTTGGGGCAAAACAGGATGTTTTAAATAACCCAATGCACGAATATACAAGGGCACTTATTGACTCTGTTCCCAAAATGAACGGGGCGCTACCCCAATTGGTATCCGACAGAGAATATAAAACCAACGGGAAACCTGCTTTTTGCAGCGACAAACATTGGTATTTGAGATAAAAATGGAAGCAGGCACTGTAAACAAAAATATAATTGAAGTTAATAATCTGGAGAAAATATTTAAAACTAACAGGGAAAATATATCTGCCGTCAATGATGTAAGCTTTTCCATAAAGGAGGGGCAATGTCTTGGACTGATAGGGGAGAGCGGCTCCGGAAAAAGTACCGTTGCCAATATAATTACGGGATTTATAAAACCAAGCTGTGGAGAAGTAATATTTTTAGGGAAACCTTTGGAATATGGACATAAAAGAGCTGCAAGGCAGGGTAGGAAGGATATGCAAATAATATTCCAAAATCCTGTTTCCTCATTTGAGCCTCATATGAGGGTATTAGACAGTGTTTGTGAGGGACTTCGATATTATAATCCGGGTATGCCAAAGGAAAAAATGCAAAGTATTGCAATGAAAATGCTTTTGGAGGTTGGAATTCCCCCTTTGTATTACAACAGAAGATGTGGACAGTTAAGCGGTGGAGAATGTCAAAGGGTAGCAATTGCAAGGGCTGTTGTAAATCGTCCTAAATTTATTATTTTAGATGAGGTCACCAGTGCTTTAGATGTTTCTATTCAATCTCAGATTATGTGGATATTAAGGGACTTAAATAAAAGGTATAATTTGTCCTATTTGTTTATTTCCCATGATTTGGCAATTGTTGCAGGTATTTGTGACCAGATTTTGGTTATGAAGGAGGGCAATATAGTTGAGAGGGGAGATACTTTAAACATATTGAATAATCCCAAACACCAGTATACGAGGCAATTAATTGATTCAATACTAACCATATGAGCTTTTATATATTATGAAATTATTTGTCAGATTTGTTAAAAAAATATTAATTATTATTTTGCTTTTGATAGGTATAAGCTTTATTTCCTTTTCATTTATCAGTTTGGCGCCCAGCGATGCTGCACAAATTATTTTAGAGGGAAATGGGAATATGGTTTCTCAGAAGCTATTGGAGGCTAAGAGGGCAGAGCTTGGTCTTGATAAGCCCTTTATGATTCAATATATAAACTGGGTAAGCGGTGCAATAAAAGGTGATTTGGGAGTGTCTTTTAAATCCCAAAATCCTGTTGTTTATGAATTAGGGGATGCAATGCCAAATACTATTATGCTGATTTTACCCTCTATGGTATTTGCATTTATACTTTCCTTATTAGGGGGCATAATCAGCGTGGTTTTTAAAAACAGATTGCCTGATAACATTTTAGGTGTGCTTTCCTATATTTTTATTTCCTTTCCGAGCTTTTTTATATCTTTAATATTTTTATATATATTTGCATTGAAATTAGGCTGGTTTAATGTGATAGGAGGCAAGGAAATCAAGGATGTTGTTTTGCCAATTATGGTATTGACACTATCCTCCAGCGCTTATATGGTAAGACAAATCAGAGAATATATATTAAAGGAGTATAAAAAGGATTATGTAACCGCATATTTTGCCAGGGGTGCGGGCAAAATGGAGATATTATTTAAATATATATTAAAAAATGCCTTGCCCCCGATTATTACAACGGTTGGGCTTGTTATGGGAGCTTCCTTAGGAGGAACTATAATAGTAGAAAATATATTTAATATAAGGGGTATGGGAAGGCTTATTATAACAGCTATTCAAAACAGGGATTATCCCTTGATTCAGGGCTATGTTTTGTATATGGCGCTGGTTTTTTTATGCGTCAATGCTCTGGTGGATATAAGCTATATAATAATTGACCCGAGGGTAAGGCTTGGAAAGAGAGAAAATAATGAGCAGTAAGAAAAAGATCTGTCTTGGTATAATATTTCTCTTGGCAATTCTTGTGATAACTCTCATAGGACAAATATATACACCTTATGATCCTAACCGTACACAGCTTTCTGCTTCCCTTGTCAGCCCATGTAAGGAATTTATATTTGGTACGGATAAATTGGGGCGGGATATATTTTCACGTTTGCTGGCAGGCATGGCAAATACTGTTTTTGCAGCAATTATCGTAAATATTTTTTCATTTATTATCGGTGCTTTCCTGGGCATATTAAGCGGATATACAGGAGGCAGACTGGAGAAGCTTATCATGGTATTTACAACATTGCTCCAGGCTTTTCCTCAATTTGTGCTGATTGTAACCCTTGCAGGCATAATGGGAAGCAGTTTGAAAAATAGTATTATTGCATTGATAATTGTGTCCTGGATACCCTATGCAAGGGTTTCAAGAAGTCTGGTTATTTCCATAAAAAACAGTGATTATATAAAGTCTGCCTATATGTGCGGTGCAAATCAGCTGACAATTTTTATTAAGTATATACTGCCTAATATATCCGGTCCTTTGCTGGTAACAGCCATGATAGATATAGGAAATGTCATACTGAGCCTGGCAGCTTTATCCTATTTGGGATTGGGAGCTGCAAAGCCTGCAATTGAATGGGGGAGTATGATGAGTGAAGCGAAACAAACTATGTTATATGCACCATGGAGTATTGCTTTTCCGGGAATTGCAATTTTTATAGTGGTTTTTGTGTTTAATTTTCTTGGAGAGGGAATAGCGGAGGCATTAAATAAAAGCAGATAGATATCATATATGGAGAGGTTATGCTAAATAAAGCGAATAATATAGACTTAACCAAGGGGGTGGTGGCAAAGCAGCTCATGCTGTATTTTGTGCCGATATTATTAGGAAGTCTGTTCCAACAGCTGTATACTACAGTTGACGCAATAATATTAGGGCAATTTGCAGGAAAGATAGGGCTTGCTTCCATTGACGCAATCTATAGCCTTATAAAGCTTCCTGTTAATTTTTTTGTAGGACTGTCCACGGGCGCAACGATTTTAATTTCCCAGTACTTTGGGGCAGGAAATGAAAAATTAATGTCAAAGGCTGTCCATACAGGGATTTATTTTGCCATTGCGGGAGGGGCAATTCTATCGGTGACGGGGGTTATTTTTGCACCTGTATTCCTTAATTATATAAATGTACCTTGCGGAATATACAGATATTCCCTATCCTACGCTCAGACAATTTTTGCAGGGCTTGTTTTGTCTTTATTATACAATATTGGATCAGGTATACTTCGTGCGGTTGGCGATTCTAAGACACCTTTTTATATATTAATTATTTCTGAAATATGCAATATCATATTGGATTTTGTATTTATTGCAGGTCTAAGCTTAAATTCCTTCGGAGCAGCGCTTGCTACGGTTATATCCCAGGGGATAAGTGCTGTTCTTATTATGATTATATTGAGCAGAACAGGGCGAGCCTACAGGTTTAATCTGTTTAAAATTAATTTTGACAAAGCTATACTGGCTTCTATTTTTAGAATCGGCTTGCCTGTCGGGTTTCAATCCGCCCTGTATCCGGTGGCAAATATGATGATTCAATCCAGTATAAACAGTACAGGCACAGATAATATTGCCGCATGGGCATTGTGCGGCAAGCTGGATTTTATGGTTTGGCTTGTTACAGATTCACTGGCGGCGGCAATTTCCACCTTTGTAGCACAAAACTATGGAGCAAAGAAGCATTCCAGAATGATAAGCGGAGTAAGAAGCGGTATGGTGATAAATATGGCATTAGTTGCGGGAATGGGTATAATACTGTATTTTTTCAGCGTGCCATTGGGCAATTTATTTATTAATTCAAGGGATTTTTACATCGCAGAAGCGGCAGGAGATATAATGAGGTTTTTTGCACCTATTTATATACTTTATGTGATTGGTGAGGTATATTCCGGAGCCATACGGGGTACGGGAAAGACCTTTAAGCCTATGGTAGTAACTCTTGTGGGTACCTGTGCAATCAGAATATTATGGGTAACATTTTTTATTCCTGACAATCCGGACATTTTCAGTATTTTATGGTGCTATCCCATATCATGGGGATTGACTGCAGGAGCTTTCTTTATATATTACCGAATTCACGAAAGGGGTATGGAACGTGATTTTTTACACCGCCAAATTTGACTTATCGTTTAATATGTGTTATACATAAAAAGTATTCATAACAATATCTCAATAAACAGCTCAGCATATTTATATATACCGAGTGTTTGATATTTTATGTCTGTATAGATTTACACTATAAGGAGTGATTATGACTGGACGAAAGATAAAGAGATTGTTTGCACTTGCCCTTAGTTTAATGCTGATATTTGGATTTTTGCCATTTATGAGTATTGAAGTGGAGGCTGCGGGAGAGGCGATTGTTCTCGGAGGAGGCGCAATTAACCCGGGACAGGTTATTTATATGGGAAATAACGGCACGCCGGAGGCTATGCAGTGGAGAGTGCTGGGGGCAGCCAATGACGGGGACAGCAATTCCAGACTGCTGCTGTCGGAGTACGTATTAGAGAGTTTGGAATATGACAGTAATCCGTCACATTACCATTGCAGTTGGGATATCAGTGATATTAAGCCTCGCTGCGCTGCTCTTTATAATTATTTCCAACCTGTAGAACAAAATGCTATAAAGGCTACCAGTAAGGTTGATGAATTTTATAATTTGACCCAGGAAGCAGGCGGGATTAGCCACGCAACATTTTTAGCGTCCAGTCTTAATAATGAGAGAATATTTATACTCTCAGTGGAAGAGGCGATAAATTACTTTAGCGGCAACGAAGACAGAATTGCCTATAATAAAAGCAATTTATCTGAAGCGAAATACTGGTGGTTAAGATCTATGAATTCCGCTACCGCAGAGGGAGGAGATGTATATCCAACCGGTGCGTTGTTTTGTACAAATGTATATGATAATGTTCCTACTTTCAGACCGGCATTTAACCTTGATTTATCAAGGGTGGTATATACGAGAAACTTTACAGGTAATATATCAGGTACTGTTGGAGGAGGGGCATTGTCAGAAAATCCTCAAAGCAACACTAATGAAGCCCATTTGGTGCTTTTGGATGATACAAGAAGCTTTAAAGCGGGCACCGCTCCTGACGAGAAGAATCTTACAGTATACGAGGGATATTCCAACTGGGGAGTTAATATAAAGTACAGCGAAGCAAAAACCGGAGCAAATGAGTACGTATCAGCCATGCTTTGCAGCGGTGACAGCGTGCTCTATTATGGAAACATAGCAAACAATTCGGAGTCCGGCAGTCAAAAGGTCAGCATACCTAGGGGACTAGCACCGGGAAGCTATAACCTCAGGCTTTTTAATGAGTCGATGAACGGCACGCAGTTTCCTGATGAGTCAAGCGCTATGGTAACTATTCCGATTACAGTTAAAGCAATACCTAAGGTATCTGTAAGCATAAGCGGAAAAGGAAAGGCGGAAGCAAATCCTACCAGTGCAATCCCCGGAAGCAGGATAAAGCTTACATTTACGGCAGAGCCTGGAAACCGTCTAAGAGAGTGGAAGGTAGCCACAGGAGATGTTGAAATAGGCATTGACAATACATTTATAATGCCGGATAAAAATGTAAATATAATAGCTGTTTTTGAGGAAATACCCAAGGCTGATAACAAGGACAGTAATAATAACACTAACAGTAATCAACAAAATATTGTAGTTCCTGCACCTGCGCCTGTGCCTGCAGCAAATCCGGTTGCCGGTACTGTTACAAGAGCTGCCGGTGCAAGACCTGTTGGTACAAATACAGCGAAAGCCGGCAGTGGAGGAAAGATTTCATTTTTAAAGACCTCTAATAAATGGGCTAAAAATAGCGGAGATTTAGAGCTGGAAACCAATGGCAAAGGGGTCAAGCTGTCTGAGGTTTATGTGGATAAAGCTCCTATTACCGATAAGGATTATACTGTAAAGGAGAATGGCGAGGGAAAGACGATATTGAGTATAAACGCTTCCTATCTGGAGACTCTAAGCCCGGGTGTTCACACCATTAAAGCAAATGCTGATAAAACAATTTTGGAAACTACCGTTACAATAGAGGCTGAGGAGACTGCAGAACCTGTTGAGGAGGTTTCAGAGGAGAAAGGCAGCGATACCGCTGTTGAAGCCTCTGAGGATACCTCTATGAATGTTGACGAAGAAAAGCCAAAAGGATTTTCTCCTGCTGCTGTAGCAGCCGTTGTGGTACTGGGAGCTGCAGGAGTTGGAGGAGGAGCTTTATTCTTCAAATTTAAAAAGTAATATATAATAAAGTGAAATATTAAGTATTTACCCCTGTACCCGGCAGTAAACCGGGTGCAGGGGTTTTAATTTGACAAATATATTTCCAAGTGCTAAAATCGGGAATGGTTCTCAAATTTGGAGGTATTATGAAATCATATAATACGAAACAAAAGGAATTACTCATAGAGTTTTTTAAAGGTCACAGGGGTGTACATATAAATGCCGGTGATGTCTATGAGTATTTGAAGGAACAGGGAGCGTCCATTGGACAGTCCACAATATACAGGCGTTTAGAAAGCCTTGTTGATGAGGGTGTTATCAATAAATATATTATTGATAAAAACAGCTCTGCCTGCTTTGAATATGTGGGTGAGGATAGCAGTGAGGATGAAAGCGTATGCTTCCATTGTAAATGTGATATATGTGGAAAACTCATTCATATGAACTGTGAAAGCCTAAATAATGTCAGAAGGCATTTATTGAATGAGCATGAATTTAGTATCAATCCCTTCAGGACGGTATTTTATGGTCGCTGTAAGGAATGTATAGAATAGACAGGAGGATTTATGAAAAGAAAATTAGCTGTAATTATTAGCTTATGTATGGTGCTAGGTGGATTGGCAGGGTGCAAGAACAGTGGTGAGAATACCAAAAAACCGGTAGAAAATAATAAACAGCTTCAGGTTGTTACTACAATTTTCCCGGAATATGACTGGGTTAACAGCATATTGGGAGATAATCCTGCTAACATGGAGGTTTCCATGCTTTTGGATAATGGTGTGGATTTACACAGCTACCAGCCTACCACAGAGGATATTGCAAAAATTGCCGGCTGTGACCTTTTTGTTTATGTGGGTGGAGAGTCGGACGAATGGGTTGAAAAGGCTTTAATGGAATCCACCAATCCGGACATGAAGGCAATAAACCTGTTGGAGGTGCTGGGCAGTCAGGTTAAGGAAGAGGAAATTGTAGAGGGCATGGAGCATAATCATGAGCACGAACATGATGAGCATGAGGATACAGATCACGGTCATGAGGATGAGCACCATGACGACAAGGAGCATGAAGAAGAACATCATGATGACGCAGACCACGAGGAACATAATGATGAGCACCACGATGATACGGACCACGAGGAGCATGACCATGAACACGAATTAGATGAGCATGTATGGCTTTCCCTTAGAAATGCTTCTGTGTTATGTGAAGAAATTGCCGATAATTTGTGCCAGATAGATGAAGCCAACGCGGATACATATAAGGCAAATTTGTCTGCCTACAAGAATGCGCTTGAAAATTTAGATAAGGAATATGAAAAAGCAGCTTCAGATTCTGAAACAAAAACCTTAATATTTGGGGACAGATTTCCTTTCAGATATTTGACAGATGACTATGATTTAGAATACTATGCTGCGTTTTCCGGCTGCTCTGCGGAAACTGAGGCAAGCTTTGAGACAGTTACATTCCTTGCAAGGAAAATTGATGAGCTGTCTATAAATTCCATTATAGTAATTGACGGCTCTGATGAAAAAATAGCGAAGGCTATTATGGAAAATACTGTTGAAAAGGAAAAGAAAATACTTAAAATGGATTCTATGCAATCGGTTACCGCTGAAGATGTGGAATCGGGGATAAGTTATATTTCCATTATGGAGGAAAACCTGTCTGCACTTAAAGAAGCTTTGAAATAAGAAGGATTATGCCATTACTTACAATTAAGGATTTATCAATTGGATATGACGGAAAAACCGTTGCGGGAAATTTAAGTTTTACAGTTAATGCAGGAGACTATCTATGTATACTGGGCGAAAACGGCTCCGGCAAAACTACTCTTATGAATACTCTTTTGGGCTTAAGCAAACAGCTTGCAGGAGAGATTATTGTAGGGGACGGACTTAGAAAAAATGAGATAGGATATTTGCCCCAGCAGACACTGGTACAAAGAGATTTTCCTGCTTCAGTTAAAGAGATTGTACTTTCAGGGTGCCAAGGGCGGTTAAATAATCGCCCTTTTTACAATAAAGAGGATAGAAGGCTTGCTGAAAGCAATATGAAAAGAATGGGTATAGACAGGCTTTCCAGGAAATGCTATAGAGAGCTTTCCGGTGGACAGCAGCAACGTGTACTTTTGGCTCGTGCTCTCTGTGCCACAGGTAAGCTTCTTTTATTGGATGAGCCGGTATCCGGTTTGGACCCGAAGGCAGCTCAGGAAATGTACAATATTATTGAAAGGCTTAATAAAGAGGGAATAACCGTAATTATGATTTCCCATGATGTATCAAAGGCTGTAAGCACTGCCAGTCATATACTTTATATTGGTGCTGAAATATTTTTCGGCACAGTTAAGGAATATTTAGATAGCAAATATGGAAAAATATTTGTACAGGCAGAAGGGAATGGTATTATATGCTAGCTAAGCTTTCTTTATACATGGAATTTCCCTTTGTAAGATATGCCTTGATTGTCGGGGTTATGATAGCATTGTGTTCTTCCCTTTTAGGTGTGACATTGGTGCTTAAGAGATTTTCATTTATTGGAGACGGACTGTCCCATGTGGCATTCGGAGCCATGTCAATAGCCAGTGTTTTGAAATTATCTAACAATATGATGTTGATTTTGCCGGTTACAATAGTTTGCGCAGTGCTGCTATTAAAGACCGGGCAAAATACCAAGATAAAAGGGGACGCCATGATTGCCATGATATCTGTGGGGGCATTGGCATTTGGCTATCTTTTTATGAATATTTTTGCCACCTCATCTAATTTAACCGGAGATGTATGCAGTACATTATTCGGTTCTACTTCAATACTTACTCTTACAATAAAAGAGGTATGGCTGTCTATTATATTATCTTTGGCGGTGGTTATTATTTTTATTCTGTTTTACAACAAAATTTTTGCAGTTACCTTTGATGAAAATTTTGCCAGAGCAGCTGGTTCGAGGGTAGAGGGATATAATCTTCTGATTGCAATAGTAATTGCCGTTATAATTGTATTGGCGATGAATTTGGTAGGATCCCTTTTAATATCAGCTTTGGTTATTTTCCCGGCATTATCTGCCATGAGAGTATTTGCCAGCTTTAAGGGTGTAACAATCTGTTCTGCGATTATATCTGTATTATGTGCGTTGTTGGGAATATTTATTTCCGTTTTGGCAGGTACCCCGGTCGGATCAACAATTGTGGCAGTTAATGTTACATTTTTTTTAATATTTAGTATAATAGGAAAGGTTAGACCTAGAAGCTGAATTCAAATATTGCCGGTAAAATGATAATAAATAATAATACCAATAAAAGTAAAATTTATATGTTAATACTGATTTTTGCAGTATTAATTTCCGGATGCACAAAATCAAAGGATAGTAAAATTAATGACAGCTCCATTATAATTCAAGGTGAGGAATCAAAGGATAATAAGGAAAAAGATAATACAGATAAAATTCAAGAGGACAAGGTGTACAAACGAGGGACAGTTGATCTGGATTTAACGGAATTAAATACCAATATATTGTATGCAGAGGTATATAATATGATGTGCATCCCAGGTGATTATGAGGGAAAGACTGTTAAATTAAAGGGAAGCTTTATGTGTTATAATGACGTATCCACCGGGAAGGAGTATTATGTATGTATGGTGCAGGATATGCAGGCATGCTGTACTCAGGGGATAGAATTTGAGCCGATAGAAAAACTCAATGGAGATACCTGCCCGGAAAGTGGAGCGACAATAATAGTAACGGGCGAATTTACCACCTATGAGGAAAGTGGAATTAGATTTTGTGTTTTAAAAAATGCAGAAATGATTGTGGAATAATCGGTAATAATTATTTCGGATGACAGGGCAATAACTGTCGCGTCGAAGTTTCTATAAACCTTGGATTTTCCCACAATCATACATATATTTCAGTGAATAGTAAATTAAATATATAAGCAAGGGTATAAAAAAACCAAAATCTACATTTCCAGTAAATTTTGGCTGATAATCTTGTACTAGCGAGGGAGAGACTCGAACTCTCAACCTCCCGGGTATGAACCGGACGCTCTAGCCAGTTGAGCCACCTCGCCATAAAAAATGGGACCTACAGGGCTCGAACCTGTGACCCTCTGCTTGTAAGGCAGATGCTCTCCCAGCTGAGCTAAGATCCCATTCGCTAAATGCGACTTTGTAATTATACAAAAACAGAAACATGAAGTCAAGGAAAGATTTATAAAATTTTTATAGGTCAAGCAAAAATTTTACTTGACTATAAATTGGAATTTAGAATGTGGCATTTATTCCCATAAAATAAATATATTGATATAATTATATGTATTTTACAGATATTGATTGTAAATAGTGTGTGCTATGGATATAAATAAGAGACTTGAAGATTTAATTAAAAAATATAATATAGATAGACAATTTTATGGATGGGGTGAATATATTAAAGCAAGAGATTATATTCAGTCATTTCTTAAGAAAAATATAATAGAGAACAATCTTATACTAATAGGCAATTCAGAATACGAGGTAAAGTATTTTAGAAACCACTTTGGTCTATATAATTCTAATATTCAAATAGTTAATGATGGGGATACATATGAGAGTTTTCAAAACTTAGATGAAGATTGCACATATCTGGTAACTTCATTTCAGGGACATGGAGATATATTTAATAAACTAAGTAATTCGGGAAAGTCTGTCTATGATATTTATAAAGAGCTTGAGGAGTTTGGCCTTAGATTTAATTCTCCATTTTTTGATATATATAGGGATGTATATATACACATTAGAACAGGGGTTAAGACAAGAGAAATAGAACATTTCTCCATAAGCTATATTTTTTTTAAGCACAGAGTTGAGTATGAAAATGAAGTAGATATCGACAAGAAAAGATTTGCTCTTGAAAGGGTAATATTTGATTTGGTTTATGCCAAGGATTTTGTTTTGCTAAAAAAATATATTTATGAGTATACCAACTCCTTTGATGATTTATATGAAGGATTTTGGATGGAAATTAATGGACTTTTAGAAGAAATACAAAGGGCATTAAACAAAAGAAATAAAAGAGATTGTGTAACCTACTGGTTGGATGCCTTAGAGTACGGTGAGGACTACAGTATGCCATTTTTATTATCTTTAGATAGAAGTTCATTTGTGTTTGATAATATATATACGGTAACACCCTATACAGGTCCCTCATTTAAGACTTGTTTTGCTAAAAAAAGAGCAATTGATGAGGAAGGATTTAAATTTTCTGCAATAAATGATGAAAACAGCTCATTTATGAAAGAATTAAATAAAAGGGACTATACCTTTAAATATTTTGGACATATAGATTTATATGAAAACAATAAATCAAATAAGCTTTTTAAACAGCCTGCTGCTATAACTGAGATGATGTGGGATATATTAAACGAAATCTTACTTGAGAAAAATGTAAACAAAAAATTCTTTATGGTAGTGCATGAAATGGGTACACATTATCCGCATTTAACCATGGGCCTTACCGGAGAAAAGATTGAGGCAAATCACCCTTGGCCGGGAATTCCCAATAATACAGCTTTGGCTATATCCCAAAGAGAGCCTTCTAAAAAATATATAGATTCCCAATTGATGTTTTATAACAAACTTTTGCCTAAGAATATGTATAAAATTTATATGAGTGATCATGGATACACAAGAATGGGCAGATACCATACAATAATGAAAATCCAAGGTGATAATGTAAGTCCTTATAGATGTGAGGATATGATAAGTCTTTATGATTTTGACAGAATTATTATGAATATGCTGGATAAAAATTTTATTATAAAGAATATTGAATTAAAGGATTTTGTACAAGTATGTGATGTGGACTATTATAATAGGGATTTTATTCTGGAAAAAATTAAGGATTATAAAACATTTTCCCAAGAAGTATTAATGGGGTATCAAGGGGTTATAACAAAGGAGGATATGTTAATTAAATATAATGATGAAGTTATACTTTATCAAAAACATAAAAACGATCATATAATGGTGACAGATGGGAGAATGGAATATTTGGAAAGTAAACTCAGCAAAAAAAGAATAGATGTAAACAAGGAGGATAAGTTTAAATATTCCAGACTATATATTAATGCCTACAAAAAATGTAAAAAACGAACTGAAGAGGTGGAGAATAGAAAATGGGAGATAATTAGGGATATATTTGCAAATATCAGCTCAGACAGCATTTTAGCTGTGAGGGGGGGGTGGATACCATAGTCTTAGACTTCTAATGGGGCTGGATTATAGTCTAAGAAGTAGGGTAAAATTTCTAATAGATAACGATACCAACTGTATTTCATCAAAAATAGGAATACGGGTAATCAGTCCTGGACAGGTGCTGGATTATCCTATAGATACTGTAATTATTTCATCCTTTGAATTTAGGCAGAATATGTTGGGAGAATTTTTAGATAAAAATATTAAAATAATTGACATATACGAAATTCTTGAGAAAAAATCCATAATATTAAACAGACCATTTTACGAAATGGAATATGCAAAGGAGGATTTTAATTAAAAAGGTATTGACCCTATAGTAACTATATAGTTTAGAATGCCCTTAAAGGAGGTAAATATGGAGGGCATAACTTTAATAAAAAATGCAAGAGCAATAGTAACCTGTGACGGATTTGATAATGTTTTTTATGATAGTGATATTCTTATCCAAGGTCCGCAAATATTAAAAATAGACAAAGATATAAAGGACAAGATTGATAAAGTTATTGACGCCAGGAATATGTTCATATATCCGGGTTTAGTAAATTGTCATCACCATTTTTTTCAAACCTTTGTAAGAAATCTGCAAAGTATTGATTTCCCAAACATGACAGTGCCGCAATGGCTGGACAAAATATATCGTATTTTCCAAATAATAGATGATGAAGTCATATATTACTCATCCTTAACAGCAATGGCAGATTTAATTAAGCATGGCTGTACCCTGGCATTTGACCACCAGTATTGCTATACCAGGGACACCGGGAAATTACCGGTGGACAGGCAAATGGAGGCGGCAAAGCTTCTGGGCATAAGGTATCATGCAGGCAGAGGTACAAATACGCTGCCCTATAGTGAGGGAAGTACAATCCCGGATAATATGCTGGAAAGTACGGATGAATTTATAAAGGATTGTGAAAGACTTATAGACAAGTATCACGATACCGACAAATTTGCCATGCAAAGAATTGTTATGGCACCCTGTCAGCCTATTAATTCCTATCCGGAAACCTTTATAGAGACAGTTAAGCTTGCCAGGGATAAGGGTGTTAGAATGCACACCCATTTAGGAGAGGGTGAAAATGAAATCATGGAAAGCAGATGGGGGAAGCGTACCCTTGAATGGTGTCAAAGTATTGATTTTATTGGAAATGATGTTTGGTTTGCCCATTGCTGGGAGCTTAATCCTGATGAATATAGGCTGCTGGGGGAGTTGGGAACCGGAATCACCCATTGTCCTTCACCGGCTATTTTGGGGGGATTTCCAATATTACACCTAAAGGAGCTGGGAAACAATAGTGTATTGGTATCTCTGGGATGTGACGGTTCCGCTACCAATGATTCTTCTAATCTGCTGGATTCCATGAGAATAGCATGGCTTATGCAGGCATGGCATGCCAAAGAAAGGGGTGGCTGTATAGCGCCCTATGATATGCTTAAGATTGCAACGGTTAATGGTGCAAAGACGCTGGGACAAGATGATTTGGGAAGCCTTGAACCGGGTAAGGGTGCAGATTTATTTATGATAAACGTAGAGAAACTGGAGTATTCCGGTGCATTGCATGATCCTAAAAATATCATACCTCATGTCGGTATAACAGGTACTGTAGATTTAACAATGATAAACGGCAATGTGGTGTATCAAAACGGGGAACTTACAAATATAGATGAGTGTAAGCTTGCAGAGGAAGGAGAGAGGGTGTGCAGCAAGGTATTACGTGATAAATGTAATGCTTTTAATATTAATTAAGCAAGTTAAAAGGAAAGGGAGAGAAATTATGAAGAAAAGGTTGAAGTTGATTTTGTCCTTGGGAATGGCAGTGCTGTTATTAATTACAGGCTGTGGCAAAAAAACAGAAACAGGCAGTACAGTTGATACAAAAGATAGCGCTATTAAGGTTGCTATAGTAATGTCAGGTGCAATCAATGACCAGGGCTGGAACCAAACCGCCTATGAGGGGGCTAAAAAGGCTTGTGAAAAATATGGATATGAATTGTCCTATAGCGAAAATGTGGAAACGGCAGATATTTCCTCCACATTTACAGATTATGCAACTTCCGGATATGATGTTGTAATAGGTCATGGGTTTGAATTTGGTGATCCGGCATTGGAGGTAGCTGTACAGTTTCCAGATGTAAAATTCATCTGTACAGAGGCGGATGTATTCAGCGATAATGTTGCATCCTATGTGATGGCATGTGAGCAGTCTGCATATGTAGAGGGATTTATTGCCGCAAAGGTTACGAAAAGCAATGTGATTGGAGGTATTGGACCTATACAGGGAGATTCTCTTGTAAAAATAATAAATGGATATTATGACGGTGCAAAGGCAGTAAATCCTGATATAGAGGTTAAAATGGCATGGACAAATTCCTTTGTGGATACTCAGCTTGCTCAGGAGGCTGCTATTGCTATGATTGAGGATAAAGCTGATGTTATAAAGCATTGTGCAAATGCCTGCGGAAACGGCGCTATGTCTGCGGCAGTTGAGGCGGATATTTATTGTCAAGGCGACTCCTATGACCAAAGCTCTCTTGCACCGGATAATATTTTAGATTCAGCCTTATATAATCTGGATATTGTATTAGATATTGCTTTAGGAAAGGTTGCGGATAACAGCTTTAAAGGAGAGGTATGTTATCTGGGATTATCTGACGGGGCTGTGGATGTTTTGATTTCCGATAATGTGCCTGAGAATGTAAAAAAAGAGGCATTGGATTTAATAGAAAAAATAAAATCCGGTGAAGTAGAGGTTAAGCCGGATTATGCTGTCAGATAATAATATATTTTATGTGTATAGGCACTGAAAACAGTGCCTATATTAAGCTATAAAGGAGCTGTCAGATGGCTTTATTGGAAATGAAAAATATCAGTAAATCATTTTTTGGTGCTTATGCAAATAAAAATATCAGCATGGTTCTTGAAAAGGGGCAAATACATGCGCTTTTGGGAGAAAATGGTGCAGGGAAAACCACTCTGATGAATATATTGTTTGGATTATACACTGCTGATGAGGGAGAAATATTTTTAAAAGGGAAAAAATTAAATATAAAATCTCCAAGTGATTCCATTAATGCGGGAATAGGAATGGTACAGCAGCATTTTTCTTTAGTGCAGAATATGACGGTGCTTGATAACATTATATTAAATTTACGGGATAATAAGTTTTTCATTAACAGAAATACGGCAGAAAAGCAGATTATAGATTTAAGTGATAAATATGGGCTTTCTATAAATCCAAGGGCTAAGGTGTCGGAGCTTTCTACAGGCGAGCAGCAAAGAGTTGAGATAATAAAAGCTCTTTTTAGAAATATAGAGATATTGATTTTAGATGAGCCTACGGGAGTATTGACTCCTAAGGAAACTAAACAGTTTTTTAATATATTAAGAAATCTTAAGGAGGAAGGCTTTGGAATTATTATAATAACTCATAGAATGAGTGAAATTATGGAAATCAGTGATGTTGTTACAGTGCTCAGAGAGGGAGAAGTAACGGCTAAGTTAAGTATAAATGAAGCTAATCCCCAATTGCTATCTAAATATATGATGGGAACTGAAGTGGATACATGCTGCAATAATGTTAAAAATATCAATACGGGAAAGGTTATTTTTTCCATGGACAGTGTATCCGTTAAAAATAAGCAGAAAAGAAATTTAATAGATAATGTGAGTATTACAGTTAGAGCCGGAGAAATACTGGGAATTGCCGGTGTATTCGGAAACGGCCAAAGAGAGCTGGCTGAAGCTATTATAGGCATAAGAAAAATAAGTACCGGAAAAATGCTTCTTAATAATGAAAATATTTTGAATATGTCAATAAAAAAACGATATGAAAAGGGCATATCCTACATTCCGGATGACAGACATAGTGATGGTTTAGTAATGGATATGAATATTTCAAATAATATGGTACTCAGGGAATATTCTAATGCGCCGTATTCCAGACATGGTTTTATTTGTTCTAACGAAATATATGAATTTTCCAAAAATAATATGGAAAACTATAGGGTAAAAACTACAGGGAATAGAGGCAGTAAAACACAGGTTAAGCTGATGTCCGGTGGGAATCAGCAAAAGCTTATATTAGCCAGAGAGTTAAATGATAAATCAAAGCTTATTATTGCATGTCAGCCCACTCGTGGGCTGGATATCGGAGCAACTATGTTTGTAAGGAATAAGCTGATTTCAGAAAAACTGCAGGGGAAGGGAGTTATATTAATTTCTGCAGATTTAGAGGAAATTCTATCATTAAGCGATAGAGTTGCAGTTTTATTCGGAGGAAAAATATTAGAAATTGTTGATAAGAATAATGCCTCAGTACATAGAATAGGCTTACTTATGGGTGGCGTTACAGAACAGGAGGCAGGGTATGGCAGATAGAATAACACTATTTAAAAAAATTTGGGAAATAGTGGCAATAATCTTTGTTGGAATAATGATTTGCACATTACTGCTTTTAGCTTGCAATGCTGATTTAGTAACCGCTTATACCTTGCTGGTAAACGGTGTATTTGGAAATAGTTCATCCTTTGCGGAAATATTCGTAAAGGCATGTCCCCTTGTTTTGGTATCACTTGGCTGTGCTGTTGCCTTTAGAACAGGATTTTTTAATATAGGTGCAGAGGGGCAGTTTTACGTGGGAGCAATTTGCTCTGCCATGTTTATTTTAAGCCCTGTGGAATTGCCGGGATCAGTAAAAATAATTTCAGGTATGATTATAGCCTTTTTATCCGGCGGGTTATGGGCATTTTTTGCCGCCTTTTTAAAGTCAAAATTTGACATATCAGAAATAATTGTAACTATAATGCTAAATTATATTGCAATCAATTTCCTGGGTTATGCGATTCGCGGGTTTATGATGGATAAAGCAGGTAATGTTCCTCAATCTGCTAAAATTCCCATGGAAGCTCAATTACCGGTTATTATTCAGGGTACAAGATTTCATGTGGGGATAATAATCGCATTTTTGCTTGTAATTGTTATTTGGTTAATTTT
Organism: Lachnospiraceae bacterium; assembly: GCA_041776485.1. Taxonomy (GTDB): domain Bacteria; phylum Bacillota; class Clostridia; order Lachnospirales; family Lachnospiraceae; genus JBHBQE01. The sequence continues at coordinate 168,554 of JBHBQE010000006.1, forward strand.
AGACAAGACAGTTATTGGATATGAGATGAAGGCGGTGGGATTAAATGCCAGAGCTTCTTATTGCTGTGGGATATCGGTAACGAAAAATATTATTTTATCAGCCTTTATAAGCGGTGGACTTGCGGGAGTTGCAGGAATTGTTGAGGTTATAGCAATACAAAAGAAGCTCTTAGAGGGGATTTCGGCAGAATGCGGATATACGGCAGTGCTTATTTCATTAATTGCCTTTAATAAACCTATTGGAGCAGCAATTGTTTCAGTTATATATGCGGCAATGAAAGTGGGTGCAGGCTCTATGCAAAGGCAGTTGGGAGTTCCTTCTGCCATTGTGGATATACTTATAGGAGCAGCAGTGATATTAATTCTTATTAAGGAAGTTTTTTCCATAGAGAAAATGGGGGAAGTAAATGAATGATATAATTACTATGGGATTTTTAACTACCCTTGCAGCAGCTACAGTCAGGCTTGCGGTTCCTGTTATGTTTGCAGCTTTAGGAGAAACAATTGCTGAAAAGACAGGAATTTTAAATATAGGCATTGAGGGTGTAATGCTAAGCGGAGCATTTTTTGCCTTTGCAGGGGCATGGTACTTTAAAAGTCTTGCAATAGGGCTTATTTGCGGAATGCTTGGGGGAGTATTTATTTCCTCTATCCATGGATTTATTACTATTAATATGGCAAAGGATCAATCTGTAAGCGGATTGGCGTTAAACATTTTTGCTCTGGGATTTACCAGCTATTTTTTTAAGCTTATGCAAAACGGTTCGGAATATCAGCAGGTAGATGAATTTGATGTTATTGAGATTCCTATTTGTTCAAAAATCCCTATATTAGGACAGGCTTTCTTTGCTCAGGATATATTAACCTATTTATTTTATATTCTTGTGATACTGGTATTTATATTTTATAGAAAAACAAATCTTGGACTATCCTTTTTTACTATAGGAGAAAATCCCAAGGCTGCAGATTCTGTAGGTATACCTGTACATAAATATCAATGGATTTCTATGATAGTAAATGGTATATTAGGTGGAATAGGCGGTGCAAATCTGGTTCTTGTTCAATTAGGGGTATTTACTGAAAACATGACTTCAGGACGTGGATATATTGCATTGGCAGCAGTGATATTGGGGAGATATTCTCCGGCAGGAGTTTTTGCTGCAGCATTATTATTCGGTTTTGCGAATGCATTACAAATAAGACTGCAAACCATAGGAATTACCGTTTCACCATATATACTGGCAATGCTTCCCTATAGCATAACCTTATTTGCAATGCTTTTTGCCTCCGGAAAAAATAATAAGCCAGAGTCACTGGGGATTTCATTTATTAAAGGGAGCAGATAGGCTTTAGATGAAAGAATATTTTACAATAAAGGAAATTGGAAATCTCTTTGATATGAGCGTTCAGACTCTGCAATATTATGATAAAATCGGCTTATTTAAGCCTGTAACAAGGGGTGAGAATGGTTATAGGCACTATAAAATAGATCAGATGTATGAGCTGGCATATATAAAGTTCATGAGAAAAATGTCATATCATATATCAGAAATCCAGGATTTTTTAAAGGTCAGAACTGAGGCGGATTCTCTAAATCGCCTTTATGCACAAACGGAAATTATTTCCAAAAGATGTAATGAGCTTATGGAGATTAACAGAGCGATTTTCAGGAAAATTGATTTTGTAAGGGAAAAGATAAAAAGCATCGATTTAGACAATGTGAGCATTAAATCTGTTCCGGAGAAAAAATATATCCAGATAGGCAATGAAGAAAGCATATATATGTCGGATATATTTTATTTTTATCCGACGGTAGTATTTTATGATAAACAGGATAAGATATTCAGTGCAGAAATAACAGGAGATGATGAGGAAAATATTATTACAAAGGATAATATTTATACTATACCTGCCGGCAAATATTTGCTGGGATATCATAAGGGACCCTATATCGGAATAGTAGAAAAAGTTAAGGATATGAAAGCACTGTATCCCGATCTCGTATTTCCTGAATTAGCCATAAGCACAAATATTATTGACCAGTTTCTCGAAAAGGACGCAAAGAATTTTGTTACGGAAATTTTGATTCCCATAAATGGAAGGGTGCCCTCTGAATAAATATTAGTATTTTGTGATTATTTTATCTGTGGTGATATTTTATGCAGTATACAGGGAAAACATTTTATGTTATCTAATTGCTACTCTATAAGTATAGAAAAGGTAAAAATATGGATGATTATAAAACGAGAAATATGGGTGATTTAGCAGGCGGTAATCCCTATTGGGGCAGAGGTATTGTTATTGGAAAAACCGGAAATAGTGCTAAGGCGGTAATTGCATATTTTATAATGGGGAGAAGTGAAAACAGCCGAAACAGAATTTTTGTAAAGGAGGGAGAAGAACTTTTTACTCGTCCCTTTGAAAAAGCAAAGGTTTCAGATTCATCCCTTATAATATACAGAGCAATTGTAAGGCTTGGGAATAATCTGATTGTTACAAACGGTGATCATACGGACAGTATTTATACCTTTATTAATGCGGGAAAAAGCTTTGAGGCGGCATTAGAAACAAGAACCTTTGAACCGGATTTTCCAAATTTTACTCCAAGAATCAGTGGAACTATTAGTTTCATGGAAAATGATTTCCGCTATAAAATGAGTATATTGAAGTGTCTGGATGGTGAAGGAAATATATGCGGAAGATATTTCTATAATTATGAACCTGAGGATGGAGTGGGACATTTTATTCATACCTATGATGGAGATGGGGAGCCGCTGCCTGCATTTATAGGAGAGCCAAAAAGAATTTGCATACCTGAGAATATAGATGATTTTACCGGAGAAATTTGGGAAGGTCTAAATTATGACAACAAAATATCCTTGTATGTCAGATATACAGATATATACTCCGGAGAATATGAAGATAGATTAATTAATAAAAATCGGAGGCTGTCATGAGGGAATTTATCCTAAAATACGGGTGCAATCCTAATCAAAAAAACGCCAGTATATATATGGAGCAGGGAGGAAAACTTCCAATTTCCATATTAAACGGAACGCCGGGATATATAAATTTTCTGGATGCCTTTAACTCATGGCAGCTTGTAAAGGAGCTAAAAGAAGCAACAAAAGTGGCAGCAGCGACTTCATTTAAACATGTTAGCCCTACCTCTGCGGCAATAGGAAAACCGTTAACAGAGGAAATGAAGCAGGCATATTTTGTAGAAGAAATTGAGGAGCTTAATCAATCACAAATAGCCTGTGCCTATGCCAGAGCCAGAGGCACTGACAGGCTTTGTTCTTTCGGAGATTTTATAGCCCTTTCAGATATTTGTGATGAGGTAACTGCAAATTTAATAAAAAAAGAAGTATCTGACGGAATTATAGCACCGGGATTTACTGATAAAGCTCTTAAGATATTAAAGAGTAAGAAAAACGGCAGCTATAATATAATTCAAATAGATCCTAATTACAGCGCCCCAAAGCAGGAAACAAGGCAGGTGTTTGGAATAACCTTTCAGCAAACCAGAAACAATCTTAGAATTGACAGAAGTCTTATGGAAAATATTGTTACCGTAAACAGGGAACTGCCGGAATCAGCGGTTTTGGATATGGTAATTGCTATGATTGCTTTAAAATATACCCAGTCTAATTCCGTATGCTTTGCAAAGGAGGGTCAGTGCATAGGGATAGGTGCAGGGCAGCAGTCCAGAATACACTGTACAAGGCTTGCGGCCGCCAAGGCAGATACCTGGTATCTCAGGCAAAGCGACAGAGTTCGCACACTTCCCTTTAAAGAGAATATACCAAGGGCAGTAAGGGACAATGTAATCGACAGCTATATAAATGAATATGAAAAGGATGTTTGTGGAAATGGAAATTGGCAAAAGTATTTCAGTTCTCAGCCAAAGATATATACAAAGGAAGAAAAGAGAGAATATCTAAATTCCATGTCAGGTGCGGTTTTGGCATCAGACGCTTTCTTTCCATTTGGTGACAGTATTGAAAGGGCAAATTTAAGCGGTGTAAGCTATGTTGTATGCCCGGGTGGGTCAGTTAGAGATGAGGAAGTAATTGCTGCGGCTAATAAGTATAACATGGTAATGGTATTTAACGGTATCAGACTTTTTTGTCATTAAAAACAGTGAGATTAACTATGCCTGTATCTTTTTGCTCTCTCTGTAATATCAAAATCCGGGAATGCAGAGTTTACACATATATTGGTGTTTTGGAAGGTGTTTTTAAAAAGCGTAACAGTATCTTTATTTTTTGTAAAAATATAGATATTATTAGCTGGCAGCTTTTTAATATGCTCAATTCCCCTCTTTAATGATACAGGAACAATAGGATAGAGAGGACCTTGAATGGCATTAGTAATAAGTGCCTTATTATCAGGGTGCAATATTACATGTGGTCCGATTTTAAGGGCTTTTTGAGATTTAGCACCGCCATATATAACATTATCCATGTTAATCATATTAACAAGTCTGTTATATTCAGATAAATCCGCTATTTTGCAGTAATCCTCCCCTATAAGGGGGTCACTTCCAATCTGTTTTTCAATAGACTCGCTAAGAGTTGAAATAAAAGTGCCAAGGATATCTTTATTTACATAAATTGTATCAGGTGAATTATATCTTTGTCCGCAGTCAATAGATTTGGAAAATACAAGGTTTTCCACGGCTTCATATAGATTAACATCTTTGTCAATGTATATGGGGTTTGGATTTGTGTCCTTATCAATATGATAAATATAATCAAATTCCAAAGGAAGAAGTCTTTTGCTATCAAAATTTGGATTGAATACAAACACATATTTTTTAAAAAGAGCTTCTTTTATAATATCCTGTATAATATATGAGGTATGCAAAACCTTTGGATTAGTCATAAGCATAATACAATTTCCTGAATATATACATGCAATGATTTCTCTGAGGGTTGTGAGCATGGGAAGAGTATGGGGCATAAACAGCAATACATTCCCCAAGCCGTTTTGGGCAGCGCGTTCTTTCTTTAGCCTGTTCAGTAAAAAATCTATTTCTATTATGATCGGATTGATTTCGCTGTTTATACTTTCAAATGGTGATTTCCCTAAATCCCTGTACAATGCTTTACATATATTTCCTTTATGTGTCAGAATAGAATTTTTTATACGAAACAAAGCCTGCCTTTTGAATTTAAGGCTGTCATGTTTGCCTGTATTATAAAAATCTCTTTGCAACGCCAATAATTCCTGTAATTTCATAATATATAAATAATATTCCTCACCTATTGATAGATATAACAGTCTAAATATTATCAAAATGTATCAATAAAAATCAATAGCTGTATAGAGATATTAATTGATTAAATATATGTTAATATGTTATCATTAATAATTGTAATAAATTTTAAAAGGAATTAGGATTTTGATTATGGAAAAATTTGCAGAAACATTTCGGTATATCTTCTCAGATAAGATATTCTTAGGTCTTTTTGGATGGTGTGTCACTCCAATATACAATAGTATAGCAAGAAGCAGTGCGCCGATAGTGGCTGATATTTTACTTTTTTTGGTGGAATGCTTGTTCTATGGATTGGTTATTGTTCTAATTGTTAAGCTTTCAGACAGGCTGCTTAGTAAGAACAGGAAAAAGAAAGAAAAACCTGTAAAGGAAGCTAAAAAGGAGAGTGAAAGCAAAGGAGCTAATAATGCGAACACTGCTGATTCCATATATAACGAAGAAAAAAATTATACAAAGGATGTTTCAGAGAAACCTGAAAGCAGACCCTATAGGGAATATAAATAATTGTGGATTATTTAAATAAATTGCGACCCAGGAATTAAAAGTTCTTGGGGGTTTATATTATAAATATATCTTTCCGGGTGTATCTATATACAATAACAACCCCCTTGCCGTATTTTGTCCGGTAAGGGGGTACATATCATTTGTTAAAACGGTTTCAGCTTAATTAAATTAAATAGTATTATCTGTAATTTAGCCTTGATTTATTTAATATTAAAAGCATTTTTTCCGGGATAAACTGCCGCAGCACCGAGACTTTCTTCAATTCTAAGGAGCTGGTTATATTTGGCAACACGCTCAGACCTTGAGGGTGCTCCGGTTTTAATCTGGCAGGTATTTAGTGCTACAGCTAAATCTCCTATTGTAGTGTCTTCAGTTTCCCCGGATCTGTGAGATGTAACAGCGGTAAATCCTGCTTTATGAGCCATTTTAATAGCTTCAAGAGTTTCAGAAATGGAGCCTATCTGGTTAAGCTTAATAAGGATTGAGTTACCGCAGCCCTCGGCAATACCCTTGGATAGACGCTTGGTGTTGGTAACAAAAAGGTCATCGCCGACCAGCTGAACCTTATTACCAAGACGCTGTGTAAGCAGCTTCCAGCCATCCCAGTCCTCCTCATCTAATGCGTCCTCGATGGAAATAATCGGATATTTATTAACTAATGACTCCCAATGATTAATAAGCTCCTCAGAGGTGTATTCTGTACCTGCCTTGGGAAGCTTGTAATGTCCCTTGCCCTTTTCGCTTTTCCACTCAGAGGCGGCGGCGTCCATAGCAATCATAAAGTCGCTTCCGGGGGTAAAGCCCGCTTTTTTAATTGCCTCTAAAATTGTTTCAATTGTTTCCTCATCACTTGAAAGATTAGGTGCAAATCCACCCTCATCACCAACTGATGTGGCAAGTCCCCTGGATTTAAGTATGGAAGCAAGAGAGTGGAACACCTCGGCACACCATCTTAAACATTCTTTAAAATCAGGGGCACCTACAGGCATGATCATAAATTCCTGTGTATCTACAGTGTTGGTAGCATGAGCACCGCCGTTTAATATATTCATCATAGGCACAGGAAGACGGTTGCCTGAAATCCCGCCCAGGAAACGATACAAAGGTATCTCGAGAGACATGGAGGCTGCTCTTGCACAGGCTATGGAAACAGCCAATATGGCATTTGCTCCAAGCTTTGATTTATCGCTGGTACCGTCTAATTTAATCATGGCATTATCAATAGCGTAAATATCACTGGCATCCATCCCAACCAGTACATCCGCAATAGGGCCGTTAATATTGGAAACAGCGTTTAACACACCCTTTCCCAGATATCTGCTTTTGTCATTATCACGAAGCTCCAAAGCTTCAAATTCTCCTGTGGAAGCGCCGCTGGGGGCAGTACCTCTTGCAACTGTTCCATCTACAAGGGTAACCTCAGCCTCAACTGTAGGATTGCCTCTGGAGTCAAGAATTTCACGTCCGATTACCTGTTCAATATCCATGTAGCTCATAAAATCTCCTCTCTTTAAAGAAAATATAGTTAAACACCTTAAAAATCAGGTGTTAATCTGCAACAAGCTAAAGTATATCATATTTATTTTGTGTATTGTAAATATTATGCTTTTCCGTTACCCCAAATTCCCTTTGTCAATATGCTAAAAAGTCCTTGAGATTGATTTTTATATTCAAGTCCCGAAAGTATTAATTTTTCAACTTTTATCCTGTCAATATTATCTGTATCCACTGTAAGAGGATTATCAGATAAAATAACCATATCGGCAGATTTCCCAGCTTCAAGAGAGCCAAAGTCCTTTTCATCAAATGTGGCATAATAGCCGTTATAGGTTGCCATTCTAATGGCATCCATTACAGAGACCCGTTGATTCTTATTGGAGTGATTAACAGCCTTATATATCCATTGTATGGGGTTTGGACTGGTACAGGGGGCGTCGCTGCCGAGGGATACGATACAGCCGTTATCCATAAAGGTTTTTATTGGATTAAGCTTGTCGGTTCTGTCTTCTCCAAGTATATCCGTAATATATTCTAACGGTTCCTGTCTCCAGTCATCAAATGCTATCTGCATAGGAAGCTGGATATTATATTTTTTACAGATTTCAATTCCTTCCCGGGTTGGAAGACAAGCATGTATTATGCCGTGCCTATGATCCTGTCTTGAAAAGTCGTCTAATGCCGCTTTTAATGCTCTGGTTGCCTGGTCAAAGGCTCTGTCTCCGATTGCATGCATTTCTATCTGCAGACCAAGACGGTTTGCTCTTTTACAAAAATCTATAACCTTGTCATCACTGTAGTAAAGTATACCAAAATTTTCCTTATCATTTATATATGCAGAGTTCATGGCAGCGTCCTGAGAACCAAAGCAGCCGTCCAGTGCACATTGGAAGCAGCCGCCTATTCTGGGGAGCTTTCTTTTTGTGGCAGATTTTGTATCCAGTGACTGGGGGAAAACCCTTATATTAAAGGAGCTTTCTACGCTTTTTGCAAATATTGTTTCTGTACTTATATCCAAATCAAAGGGGAAACCGACACCGCTTACAGTATGTATCATGCCAATCCCCTGCTTGGCATAGAAATCTACGGCTCTTTGCATATTTTTAATAAGATTGGGTATGGAAATAGAATTACTTATATAGTCGGAAACGGCAAAAAATGCCTCCTGATTCATTTCACCGGTATCCGGATGGTAGCCCCTTAAATTTCTAACTTTATCATCAATTTTTTGAAGTAATTTAGAATTTACCACACAGGCATGCCCATCATATTTAACCATGAAAAAGGGTTTATCGGGACATACGCTGTCAAGCTCTTCTCTGCTTACCAGTCTTTTTTCAGAAACGGAGTAGGGTGAGGCACCAAAGGCAATTAACATTTTTTCTTTGGAGTTTTCAGAAAATTCCTTAATCATTTTAAGGATTTCAGTGTTGGAATGTGCTTCCATAACATTCAATCCTGCGTTAAATATTGCAAATGAGGCGAAATGCTGGTGAGTATCTGCAAAGGATGGAAGAAGTGCCCTGTCACCGAGTTCAACTATATTAGGTTTGTCAGCATTATATTTGTCAGGAAGTTCATTCCCTGTATAGAGAATTTTTCCATTATCCTCGACCAAATAGTTAAATACATTATTACTAGAATCTACAGTAATAATACTTCCATGATAAATAGTCATATTCTGTTTCCTTTCAACAAATCATCTGACAGTAGAATCATTTTTTCATAAACAGTAGGCAAAATCAATATAAAATGCTACCATAGAAAAATGAAAAAAAATACTGAAAGAATACACGCAAAAATCAATTTAGAAGCTATTAGTGAAAATGCCAAAATGCTCAGGAGTTGTACAGGGAACGATGCTCATGTGATGGCAGTTATTAAATCAGATGCATATGGTCATGGGGCTACAAAAATAGCTCATGCTCTTGATAATATGGACTATGTGTGGGGATTTGCAGTTGCCACAGGCTCAGAGGCATTGGCACTTAAATATAATGGTATCAAAAAGCCTATATTGCTTTTGGGAGCTGCGTTTCCGGATGAGCTGGAGACATTAATAGATAATGAGATACGATTGTGTCTATATTCCAGGGAGTCAGCTGCTCTAATCCTTGAGGGTGCTGACAATATAGGTAAAAAGGCATATATTCACCTTAAGCTGGATACCGGTATGGGAAGGATTGGATTTTCCCCTACAGATAATGATATAGATGAATTATATGAAATATTGAGCAACCCTCTAATAATTACAGAGGGAGCCTTTACCCATTTTTCCAAGGCGGATACTGTGGATAGGGCATATTCAAAGAAACAGACAGATTTGTTCTTTGACATGGTAAATGAGCTTTCTAAAAGAGGGATAGACTTTCAATATAAGCATTTGGCAAATTCCGCCGGAATAGTCGAGTTTAACGGAGCAACAGGCGATTTAATAAGGGCGGGAATTTCATTATATGGATTATATCCATCAGGTAATGTCAATCAAAATAAAATCAGTTTAAAGCCTGCACTTTCCCTGTATTCCAGGGTGATTCATGTAAAGGATATAGATAAAGATACCATGCTAAGTTACGGCGGAACATTTATTTCCGAAAAAAAAATGAGGGTAGCTACAGTTTCCGCCGGGTATGGAGACGGTTACCCGAGAGCTCTGTCAAATATCGGCTATGTATTAATCCATGGAAAAAGGGCTAATATACTTGGTAGAATTTGTATGGATCAGATGATAGTTGATGTTACTCATATAGACAATGTTGTCTTTGGAGATAGTGTGACCTTGATTGGTAAAGATATAGATAATGAGATTACAATAGATGAGCTTTGTGCACTGTACAATGGTTTTAATTATGAGTTTGTATGTAATCTGAATAAGCGGGTTCCCAGGATATATGTATGATTTACATTCTTGATATATCAGATGTTAATGAGGAAGATTATAATATAGGATATAGTCTTGCAAGCCAAAACAGGCAAAAAAAAGCCCGAAGGTTTTCACATAGAAATCAAAAAATAATCTGTATTTTTACAGAGCTTTTGCTTAAATATGCACTTAAGGAAAAAGGATTTTCTCAGAATAATCCAGAATACAGATATAACAAAAACGGAAAGCCTTACCTTGCAAATTCCGATATATTTTTTAATAATTCTCATTCAAAAAATATGATATGTACTGTCGTATCAGACAGTGAAATAGGCTGCGATATTGAAAAAATAAGGGGGATTAAAAAAAATATATTTAAGAGGATATTTCCAAAGTTATCAGCTGATACAATGACAGAACGGGAATTAATAGGGCTTTGGACAAGGCTTGAAAGTTGTATTAAGCTTAGGGGAGAAAGTATATTTACGGTACTGGATGGTGATATATCTCTGACTTCCTATAATTTCTATGAAATTGACGAAGTTTTTGGTTACCATATAACAGTATGCTCAGAGAAAAAAATAGATAATATAGTAATAAAACGACCGGGTATAAGGGATATACTGGCTAAAACAGGCTAAAATCGGAGGAAAAATGCGAATAGGTCATGGATATGATGTTCATAAATTGACGGCAGACAGGAAGCTTATAATAGGCGGTGTTGAAATTCCCTATGAGATGGGATTGTCAGGGCATTCAGACGCAGATGTATTATTGCATGCTATAATGGACGCTGTATTAGGAGCAATGGGTATGGGAGATATAGGGAAGCATTTTCCTGATAATAACAGTGAATATAAGGACATTTCCTCTATGATACTTCTTGGCAAAGTAAAGGAGCTTATGTTCAGTAAAGGCTATGTTATTGGAAATATTGATTCCACCATAGTGGCACAGGCTCCTAAAATGGCAAAATATATAGATAAAATGAAAGAAAATATAGCAGCAGTTCTTAATACGGATATTGAAAATATAAATGTTAAGGCTACCACAGAGGAGGGCTTGGGATTTACCGGAAGCGGGCAGGGGATATGTGCCCACGCAGTCTGTACAATCTTAAGCCTGTACGAAGGAAGCATTCCGGTAAATAGTTCCTGTGATAGCTGTTGTGGAGGTATGAGATGAAAATATATAATACGCTTTCAGGTAAAAAAGAAGAGTTTGTCCCTATTGAAGAGGGAAAGGTAAAAATGTATGTATGCGGTCCCACCGTATATAATTTTATTCATATTGGAAATGCAAGACCTATGGTGTTTTTTGATACCGTAAGGAGGTATTTGGAATATCGGGGTTATGAAGTTAATTTTGTTTCTAATTATACGGATATTGACGATAAGATAATAAAAGCCGCAAATGATGAAAAGGTGGATTGTTCCGTTATATCTGACAGGTATATTATGGAATGTAAAAGGGATGCAGAGGGGCTTAATATCAGGGAGGCAAACACACACCCAAAGGCAACGGAGGAAATCCCTGAGATGATAGAAATGATTGAAACTCTTATTAAAAAGGGACATGCCTATGCTGTAGAGGACGGTACTGTTTATTTTAAGACAAAAAGCTTTAAGGAATACGGTAAGCTTTCTCATAAAAATCTTGAGGAGCTTCAAGAGGGGCATAGACGGCTTTTGGTGGCAGGGGACAGCAAGAAAGATCCTCTGGACTTTGTGCTTTGGAAGCCCAAAAAGGATGGCGAGCCGGGTTGGGAATCACCATGGTGCAGCGGCAGACCGGGCTGGCATATTGAATGTTCCTGTATGGCAAAAAAATATTTGGGAACTCAAATTGATATACATGGAGGCGGTGAAGATTTGGTTTTCCCGCACCATGAAAATGAAATAGCGCAATCTGAGGCAGGGAATGGAGTTACCTTTGCAAAATATTGGATGCATAACGCCTTTTTAAATATTGATAATAAAAAGATGTCAAAATCACTGGGGAATTTTTTTACCGTAAGGGATATTTCAAGGAAATATGACTTGAATATACTGAGATTTTTCCTGTTAAGCGCTCACTATAGAAGTCCCGTTAACTTTAGTGACGAGCTTATGGAAAGCGCAAAGTCCGGTTGGGAGAGAATAAATAATGCCTACATTGCATTACAGGAGTATGCCGGTGAGAATAGTGAAATATCCGGTGAGGTTATAAAAAAAATTGAGGAAATTAAAGTCAGCTTTAATAATGCCATGGATAATGATTTTAACACTGCTGATGCAGTGGCGAGTATATTTGATTTGGTAAGATTTATAAATACTGCCTTAAGAAGCGGGTTGAGCAGCAAATCCTGTGAGACTTTAAAGGCTGCATTAACAAAGTTATGTGATGTTATGGGCATAAGGCTTATTTTGCCGGATAGTGAATTAGACGGACAAATACAGGAGCTGATTGATAAAAGACAGGCTGCTAGAAAAAATAAGGATTTTAATGAGGCGGACAGAATAAGAGATGAGCTTCTTGAAATGGGAATTGTCCTGAAGGATACCAGAGAGGGCGTTAAATGGAGCAGGGTTTAAATTCCTTAATATGCCGGTATTTTTCTCTTGATAAAAAGGATATCAGAACCTATTCCCCACTGACGCTTGCCTATATTGGTGATAGTATCTTTGACTTAATAATACGCTCTGTAACTGTTGATAATGGAAATACCAATGTAAATAATCTGCATAGACAAAGCGTAAATTATGTGAATGCCAGAGCCCAGAGCAAAATGATTGTTTCCATTATGGATATTCTTACAGAGGAGGAAAAGAGTATTTTCAGACGGGGAAAAAACACTAAGTTTAACACATCCGCTAAAAATGCCAGTATTAGCGAATACAGAAATGCAACAGGCTTTGAAGCGGTTTTGGGATATTTATATTTAAAGGACGATATAGAGAGGATTTTATTCCTTGTAAAAAGGGCAATGGAGACTAATGAGAGACAGAAGTAATATTGTGGTGGGGAAGCAGGCTGTACTTTCCGCATTTAAATCAGATACAACCATTGAGAGAGTATTTATCAGACGTGGACTAAAGGACAGCACAGTAAATACTATAATTAAAAAATCCAGGCAGGCAGGAATCAGCCCTGAGTTTGTGGAAAACAGCAGGCTTAATGAAATGTGCTATGGTGAAAATCACCAGGGGCTTTGTGCCTTTATTTCAGAATATAAGTATTATGAAATTGAGGATATAATTAATTTGGCACAGGAAAGAAATGAACCGCCCTTTGTGGTATTTTTAGACGGAATAGTTGACCCTCAAAACCTCGGGGCAATTATAAGAAGCGCCAATCTCTTTGGCGCTCACGGTGTTGTAATTGAAAAAAGAAACAGCGCCACCCTTACAAGCTCTGCCGCTAAAGCAAGCGCAGGCGCTGTGGGTTATACCTATACCGCTCGTGTGCCAAACCTAAAAAATACAATAGAAGCCCTTAAAAAGCAGGGATTTTGGTTTGCCTATGCCAACATGTCAGGCAAAAGCATATATGAATCCGATTTTGCAGGCCCGTTAGGACTGGTGATTGGAGGAGAGGAAAAGGGAGTGAGCAGGCTTGTTAAAGAAAGCTGTGACTTTGAGGTTTCTATTCCAATGCGCCCAATAAGCGGTGAGGTAGATTCATTTAATGCTTCTGTTGCATTTGGAATTATAGGCGCGGAGATTGTAAAACAAAGGTTAGATAGAAAATGACAGATTACGAAACCTTTTCTGATGAAAATCTGATAAGGGAATACAAAAAAACAAATGATATTAATATTCTTGATACCATTATAGTAAGGTATCACAGCCTTATTTCCAAGTGTGCAGCTCCTTTGTATCTTGTTGGGGCAGATTGCGAGGATTTAATATCAGAGGGTCATATAGGTCTTTTAAGTGCCATAAATTCCTATGATGATAAAAGCTGTGACATGTTTTATCCTTTTGCAAAGCTTTGCATAAGACGAGCGCAGTTTAAAGCGATAGAGGCGCAAAACAGGAAAAAGCATGTTCCCTTAAATACCTGTATATCCATTGATGAAGAGAGTACGGGAAACAGTGAACTGCTCAGCCGATGTACGCTGTCTACAGAGGAAATTGTTCTTGATGTGATAAAGATGGAGGAAATCCTTGATGATATTGAAAAGGTGTTAAGCCCCATGGAAATGACGGTGCTGCTTTATACAATTGACGGATTTACTTACAGTCAGATTTCAAAAAAGCTGGGTAAAAATGAAAAAAGCATTCACAATGCCATGCAAAGAGTAAGGAGCAAGGTGTCAGAGATTTTAAAGCCCTGACAATTCCTATATACCGTTAAAGGATAATCGTGGTAATGTTATTGCAGCTTTATGTTGAGCAAGTGATATAGATTCTCTTAAATAAACTATAGAATAAATATGGATAATGGGGATATGAGGTGATTTTCTATGGGTGTAAAAGTATTTCTAGTTAGATTTATTACATTTTTTGTCGCAATGATGGTCGTTATAAAGATTTGCGAAAACTATATAGATAATTTTTTCTTGGAATTACTGGTTTGCGCTGTTGCCGGAGCATCTGTGCATTTTTTATTAAAGCTGTTTTATATCCCATATTCCTGAGGTACTCTGTTTTTATATACCAGTTGCGATTTAAAGCCTATTTCTTTTAGTCTTAAAGCAACCTCCTTAAAATTAATCCCCACATTTTTTTCATTGTGGGAATCTGAGCCTATGGTAATCATCCTTCCTCCCATTTTATAATATTTTTCCAGTAGAAAAAAGGATGGGTTAGGTTCATTTTTCCCTCTGGAAAAAGGGGAGGTATTAACTTCCAAAGCCTTTTGTTTGTTTATAAGAGTATCAAGTATTTCCTCCATTGTTTCCTCGCACGGTTCGACTATTTCCAGCCCGTTTTTCATGGAATATTCCTCCCCGTATCGTGATATATAGTCAAGATGTGCAAGAGAATCAAAGCAATCATGGGTTTTGATATTGGAAAGAACATATTGGAAATATTCTCTGTACCTGTCATTTATATCATAACCAAAAAAGAAATCCTCATAATAAGGATCTATACCGTCTACGGTGTGTACAGAGCCTAAAATAAAATCAAATTTCTGGTCTGCAATAGCGATCAAATCTTCCTTTAAGTGGAGTTGAAGCCCTAATTCCAAACCGATTCCGATATAGAAATCAGGCGAACTGTGTTTATATCTTATAGCCGAAAGGGCAGATATATATTTCGGTATGTCAATATCAAAAAGTTTTGGCTCGCTTTTATAGTCTATATCGCAATGCTCTGTAAAAATAATGCCGGAAAGATTTTCTTTGGCAGAATTTATTATTAAGAGAGGGTCGGTATTGGAGTCGGCGGAAAAATGTGAATGTAAATGTGTATCAAACATATAATACCTCTTGATATATATTATAAAAAAACTGGCTTAATTATAATTTAATTTATAAGGTTACACAATTGAAAAAATAATATTCAATATTGTATAATATTACAAGCAATGTTACTTATTTTAAGGAGGTAATTATATGGCAGTTAAAGTTGCAATAAATGGTTTTGGTCGTATTGGTAGATTAGCCTTTCGTCAGATGTTCGGAGCAGATGGATATGAAGTCGTTGCAATAAATGACTTAACAAGTCCTAAAATGTTGGCACATTTACTTAAGTATGACAGCTCACAGGGACGGTATGCACTGTGCGATAAGGTTAGCGCAGATGATAATTCCATTACAGTTGACGGCAAAAAAATCGTAATCTACAAGGAACCCGATGCCAATAATTGCCCATGGAAGGAGCTTTCAGTCGATGTTGTACTGGAGTGCTCAGGTTTTTATACATCTAGGGAGAAGGCTCAGGCACATATCAATGCCGGCGCCAGAAAGGTGGTTATATCCGCACCTGCAGGAAATGACCTTCCTACAGTAGTTTACAATGTAAACCATGATGTACTTAAGGCAAGCGATACTATTATTTCTGCTGCAAGCTGTACTACAAACTGTCTTGCACCAATGGCTGACGCATTAAACAAGCTTGCTCCTATTTCCTCCGGAATTATGTGTACAATTCATGCTTATACAGGCGATCAGATGACTTTAGACGGACCTCAGGGTAAGGGTGATTTACGCCGTTCAAGAGCAGCTGCAATAAATATCGTTCCTAATTCCACAGGTGCAGCAAAAGCTATAGGTCTTGTTATTCCTGAGTTGAATGGAAAGCTTATCGGAGCAGCTCAGCGTGTTCCCACACCTACAGGTTCCACGACTATATTAACTGCTGTAGTTAAAAAGGCAGGACTTACCGTGGATATGATAAATGAGGCCATGAAGAATGCTGCAACAGAGTCCTTTGGCTATAATGAGGATGAGATAGTTTCCACAGATATTATCGGAATGAACTATGGCTCATTATTTGATGCCACACAAACAATGGTAATGCCTGTTGGTGATGATATGTATCAGGTACAGGTGGTTTCCTGGTATGATAATGAGAATTCCTACACCTCACAGATGGTTCGTACTATTAAGTATTTCTCAGAGTTAGCATAAGGAGATTGAATTAAATATGTCTTTGTTAAATAAAAAAACAATTGATGATATTGAAGTGAGCGGTAAAAGGGTACTCTGTCGATGTGATTTTAATGTACCCATTCACGACGGGATAATCACTGATGTAAACAGACTTACGGCAGCCATACCCACAATTAAAAAATTATCAAATGAGGGAGCAAAGGTTATCCTTTGCTCTCATCTAGGTAAGCCTAAGGGAATACCTAATCCGGATATGTCACTTGCCCCTGTATCTGCAAAACTGTCGGAGCTTTTGGGCATACGCATAAATTTTGCCAGAGATGATAATGTAGTAAGTGATAAGGTTAGATCTATTGTGGACAATATGCAAAATGGAGATATTATTCTTCTTGAGAATACCAGATTCAGATCTGAGGAAACTAAGAATGAAGAATCCTTTTCTAAGGAATTGGCATCTTTGTGTGATGTTTATGTAAATGATGCTTTTGGATCTGCACATAGAGCACATTGTTCCACTGCAGGAGTTGCAGCTTTTGTGGAGGTTTCCGCCGTAGGATATCTTATTGACAGGGAAATTGAGTTTTTAGGTCATGCGGTTGAGGACCCGAGAAAGCCATTTTTGGCGATTTTAGGCGGAGCAAAGGTTGCTGATAAGCTTAATGTTATTGACAGGCTTTTGGATAAATGTGATACCATCATTATCGGCGGCGGAATGGCATATACATTTTTAAAGGCGCAGGGGAAAGAGGTAGGAAGCTCTCTTGTGGATGAGTCTAAGCTTGATTATTGTAAAGATATGATTAAAAAGGCACAGGAAAAGGGCAAAAAACTTCTGTTACCAATTGATTCAGTTACAGTTGAAAGCTTTCCGGATCCTATAGATTCAGTGATTACGGCTTGTGTATATGATATTGATGATATGCCGGAGGATATAATGGGTGTTGATATTGGTCCTAAGACTATGGAGCTTTTCATAGGTGAAATCAATAATGCGAAAACCATTATATGGAATGGTCCTATGGGTATATTTGAAAATCCGGTTTTGGCAGCCGGTACAAGGGAGATAGCTAAAACTATGTCAAAATTAAATGAAGCCATAACCATTATAGGCGGTGGTGATTCTGCCGCAGCAGTTAATCAAATGGGATTTTCTGATAAAATGACTCATATTTCCACAGGCGGCGGTGCTTCTTTGGAATTTTTAGAGGGTAAAATTCTGCCGGGAATTGACTGTATCATGTCAAAATAACTCATTAAATATTGAAAGGAATTACTATGTCTAGGAAAAGGATAGTTGCTGGAAACTGGAAAATGAATATGACTGTAAGTGAGGCTATGAAGCTTTGCGATGAGCTTATTCCTTTAGTTAAGGATGCAGAATGTGACGTGGTATTCTGTCCGCCATATACAGATATTACAAGTGTTGCCCAAAAGCTTCTTGGGACAAATATATCACTTGGCGCTCAAAATATGTACTTTGAAGAAAGCGGTGCCTATACCGGTGAGATTTCACCTGATATGCTTAAGGAAGCCGGGGTTAAATATGTTATAATTGGACATTCGGAGCGTAGGGAGTATTTCAAAGAGACAGATGACTCTGTCAATAAGAAAACCATTAAAGCATTGGAACATGGCTTTACTCCTATTGTATGCTGTGGCGAAACGCTAACCCAGAGGAATCAGGGTATATATATTGACTGGATTCGTATGCAGATAAAAATTGCATTTGGCGGTGTATCCCCAGAGGATATGAAAAAATGTGTTATTGCCTATGAACCGATTTGGGCTATTGGTACCGGTGAAACAGCAAGTTCTGACCAGGCTCAGGAGGTTTGCCATGCCATTAGAGAGTGTGTAGAAGAAATGTATTCTGCTGAAGTGGCAAATGCTGTTCGTATCCAGTATGGCGGATCCTGCAATGGTAAAAATGCAGGAGAACTTTTTGGAAAGAAGGATATTGACGGCGGGCTAATTGGAGGTGCCGCATTAAAGGCTGATTTTGCAAATATTGTAAACGCATAAGCTTTTTGGAGAATCTTAGTGCGTAAAAAGATTTGGAGAATGTCCGAGGGGCAGTTTAACCACATTGCCCCAAGGACTTATTTAGAACCTGAGGTAATTCATGAAACTATCGTTGAGGGAGAAACCTTTAATGGTAGTTTTAGTGTTATATGTGAAAAGGATACATATAACAAGGGTGTGGTATATTCCGATAACCCCTATATTTATATTATTACCCCTGCATTTAATGAGGATAATCCTAAGATTTCATATCAAATACATGCTAAAAACCTTAGAGCGGGGGATTTAATTTCCGGAAATTTCTATATTTATTGTGACAGTTTAGTAAAGGAACTTCCCTTTTCCATTAGTGTGAAAAGAAAATATCCTACATCCTCATTGGGTGAAATTACTTGTCTTAAGGATTTTTGTGAGCTTGCCAGACGCTCATGGAAAGAGGCAAAGGGGATTTTTTATTCTGAGGAATTCAAGGATTTAATGTATGAGCAGGATTATAATACCAGACTTTTATATCGCGGTTTCAGCAAATCTGTTAAAACCGATGCAAATCTTGAGGAGTTTTTAGCTGCTTGCGGTTGTAAGGAAAGGGTGAGCTTTGACTTTGACACAAGCACCAGAGAATACTCCTTTGTGAGTGAGAATCTCAAGGAAAATATTGATATTACCAGAAACACCTGGGGATATATAAATCTAAGAGCTGATTCAGATACAGAATTTATAACTGTAGAAAACAACAATATTACCGGTGACTTCTTTTTGGGAAGTAAGCTTTCTCTTAATTTTTATATTCATAAGGACAAACTTCATCAGGGAAAAAATTATGGAAGAATAACAATAAAAGGAATGGGAATAGTTAAGACAATAGATATTGTCGCCAGCCTTTCAGATATTAATGAACGAAAAAATTATCTCCATATATCCCATAAAAAGGATATATTGGATTTATATAAAAATTACGAAGCATTTCGATTAAAACTTATTTCTGCCAATATCTGGGCAGATAATACCGTTAAAATAATCGACAAAATTTTAGGATATAAGTTTGAGGACAGGAATTTTTACAGACTTATTAAGACTCAGGCTCTGATTGTTATGGGAAATAGGAAGAAGGCATTGGACAGTATCAAAAGCTTAAGAATAGATATTGTTGACAAGCGTTCTGCCGATTGGGCTTATTTACTCTATCTTGGTGCGTTACTTGACCCGGAAGAGGAATATGTGGAGAGACTTGCCAGAGAGATTGAGATTATTCAGGACAGTAATTCCGAGAATATCAGGATTTTTTGGTTTTTACTGTTTCTTAAAAGGGAGTATCAAAAAGACAGTGGCGAGAAATTAAGGGCAATTAAGCATTGGATTAATAATGGTTATAATTCCCCTGTATTATATGCGGAATGCTATGATATTTTTAAAACAAATATTTATTTGCTGGAAACTCTTTCTGATTTTAACCTGAGAATTATTTCCTGGGCTGTTAACGGTGAAGGATTAACCTATAATATTGCGGAAAAAATTTTTGATTTAATATCAAAGGAGAAGGAATTTGACATTAGAATATACAGGCTTTTAATTAAGGCGTATGAAAAATCACCTAATGATATCCATTTAAAGCATATCCTAATGTATATGTTAAAGGGAAATGCTAAGGGTGAAGAATTTGCCGAAATGTACAAGCTGGGGATTGAAGCCCACATTAAGCTGGCAGGGTTGTTTGAAGCATATATTGAAAGTATTCCCCTTGATAATATTGAGCCGCTGTCAGATGTTACCTTAAGATACTTTGCCTATACTGCCAATATTCCTGACGAGAGGCGTGCTTTGGTTTATGCCAATATAATTATAAATAAAGAAAAAGAACCGGGGATATATGATTCCTTTAGTCATAAAATAAGAGATTTTTGTTTGGGACAAATGAAGCAGAATCGTCTTGAGGATAATCTGCTGGTTTGTTATCAGGATTTACTTGATAATGATATATTGGACAGTCGTATGGCAGATAATCTGTCTAAAATGATATTTGCAAAGAAAATAATCTGTCTGCATAATCTGGCAAGGAGGGTAATTGTATATGAGGATATCCTAAAGGAGCCTGTAGTTGCAAATATAAATAATAATATGGCATTTATCCCTATATTTTCCGGGGAATATAAAGTATTTATTGAAATGGCGGACGGAAGCATTTCCTGTGATGAAAAAATATATTATGTGGAAAATACTATAAGTCTGTCCAACAGGCATGAGGAATTGGTAAGGAGTTTAACTGATAAGGATAGCCTGTTTTTCCATGATATATATAAGATGGAGACTCAGGGGGAGATTGATGAGCGCTATGAAAAGGAGGCAATAAAATTCCTCTTTAGCGATAAAATTGATAACTTTTACCTTAAAAACCACTTTGGAATCTTTATGAGATTTTTTAAAAGTCATTTAAGAGAGGATATAATTTTAAATGCCTTATTACATAATGACAGATATAAATTCTTCGATACAAATATACTTACATATTTGGTGAATTTACTGGTAATTGACGGCAATGACAATGCTGCGACAGAATTATTAAATAATTATTTAATTCTAGGGTTTGATAAAAGGCAGCTGTTAACCTGTGTTAAAAGATGTGTTAGAAATCCTGAGGAATCTAAGGGTGAATTTATCCTGGAGCTTTGCATATACTTATTGAGGGATGGCTATCAATCCGAGGAGACCATAGAGTATCTTCTTAATCATTTTATCGGCAGAATAGAGGATATGCGTTTAATCTTTAAATATGCAAATACAGACAGCTATGCACTCAATAATTTTTGTGAGAGATTTTTGGTTCAGGGGCTATATTCCTATATGTTGATTCCGGAGGATGATGAAATATTAGTGGCATATCTTGAAAGACGCCCTAATCCAATGATAGTGGAAGCATATATTTCATATTTTTCTCATAGATATTTAGTTGATGATATATTCCCGCCTGATAGTGTATTTGCCATACTTATAAGGCAGCTTCATTTAACGGACTCTGTAAATGATTGCTGCAGATTTGCCTATAGTAAATATTTATGTAAAAAATCCAATTTAAGTCCGCAGGAAAAGGAAATATTAGATTTATTAATCAGCGATCAGCTGTCAAGAAATATATATTTCCAGTTTTATGCAGATATGCAGGAGCAATTTATTATTAAATATCATTTATATGACAGAATGTATATCAGTATAAATACCGAGCCTAAGAGGGAGCTTGTATTAGATATTTCTTACGGCGATATTAAGCATAGATTTGATATTCCTGAGCATTATGATGGAATTTATGTAAAGGATTTGGTTATATTTTTCGGAGACAATATTTATTATAATATTTATGAAAAGGGACATGAAGATATATCCTTATTAAGCGGTGAGTATTCCTATCAGGATATAGGATATTTAAATGAAAGCAGATTCTATAAGATTAACAGAATGCACGAAAACCTGTTTTTTAAGGAGTTTGAGGGACTCTATGGTGAGATTGTGGAGTATAGCAATATGTCAAAGGCTGCAAAGGAAATTTTCAGTTTGCTATGATTGATAGGGTTAATACTATTTCAAGTGATATATTAGGACTGGATATTGCCAGGCAGGGTGTTATGTTAAGCTGTCTTTCCGTATTAAGTTCTGAACCTAATACCTTCAGCGGTGATAATGGACAATTTATTCCCCTTTGTATCGCCAAGGAAAGGGATATAGGACGCTGGTATGTGGGAGATAATGCCCTTCAAAGGGCTGTTTCCGACAGTGCCCATTTAGTCGAGGACTTATATGAAAGGGCTTTGAAAAAGGAAAGTATTCAAATAGAGGATTATATATATTCATATGGAGAATTATTTGCCACATATATCCGAAGAATAATTGAAGATAGGGGAATAATGCTCTATAATACCAAAAAGCTGGTTATCACATTGCCGGAGGTAAGTGAAGAAGCTATTGAACTTTTTGGGTTTATTAATTCAAGATTAAATATTTCTGAGGATGTCTTGACAATAATTGACCACAAGGAAAGCTTTATCTACTATACCCTAAGTCAAAATCAAAATATATTTATATATGATGTGGTATTGTTTGAATATATGGGGGGGAAGATATATTCTTATATGCTCACCAGAAATTCAAATACCAAGCCTCAGGTGGTTAATATTGATATAGATATGCTGGAGCTGGATACGATGGATAAGGCATCCCTTTTTCTTGAATTTGCAAAAGGTATAATTAGTGATAGGGTGGTATCCAGCGTATTCCTTGTGGGCTCAGGTTTTGCGGCTGGCTCCATGCAGGATGTAATTAATGAATTAACCAGAGGCAGGAGGGTATTTTTAGGTGATAATTTGTATTCTAAGGGTGCCTGCTTTGCAGGTAAAATTAAATCTTTGAAAATCCCTTGGAATTACGTATATATTGGGGATCATGAAATGAAAATGAATCTGTCCCTAAAGGTAAATGATAAAAATAATATGAGCTTTTTACCCCTTGTAAATGCAGGAGAAAATTGGTATGAAACAGGCAGGGAATACGAGGTGATTTTAGATGGTGATTCGGAGTTTGAGTGCTGGATACAATCCCCGGAAACCAGGAGGTCCAGTATTCACAAAATTCAATTGCAGGAGCTTCCCAAACGGGAAAACAGAACCACAAGGCTTAGAATCAGCGCGAAACCCATATCAGATATAAGGGTACATATTGCCATTAAAGATTTAGGCTTTGGGGATTTAGTTCCAAGCTCCGGCAAAATGTGGGAGCATATAATAGATATGGGGAATGATAATGGGTGAATTAATACTGGCAAGCTCTCCAATAGCTGCAAGGTCATATTATATTGAGGAGGCATCCTTAAATATTTATTCTCTGGAGGAGTTTAGTTATTATGTATACAATAATGCTTATACATTAAATGAGACTGTTATTGGGACACCTTTTTGCAATTGGGTGGAAAAAGAATTAAAGGATAAAAACTTAGCCCATGAAATTGCTACCCTAATTCAGGATGAGGCAAAATTTCATATTATTATTGGACATATCCTAAGGACTAACGGATATCTTACTAAGAATGAAATTAAGTCATGTATTAATATTATTTCATCCTTTGAGGGAAAATCTGAAGCAGAGTCCAGAAAAATGCGAGCTGATTATATGATGAATACCGGCAGGGTGGCAGATGCAATATTTAACTATGAAATAATTCTTAACAGAAAACTTCAAATGAGTGATACTCTTTTGGGAAATGTATATCATAATCTTGCCTGTGCTTTGTCCAGCTTATTTTTCTTTAAGCGCTCGATTGAATATTTTGAAAAGGCATATAGATTAAACAGAAATAAGTCTTCATTGGAAAAACTTCTGTACTCCTGTATACTTGCAGGAGAGGAGGAAACCTTAGAATTAATGATTATACGTTATCAGGTACTTCCTGAGTATATTAAGAAGCTTAGAGACAGTTATGCTGATTATATGGTACGGGGAGATGAAAATTTTCAAAATGAACTTTTAGAAAGGCTAAATGCTACAGAAACAGACGAGGAGAGAGAACTTATTTTTTCTGATGTGATTGGAGAATTCAAGTCGGAATACCAAAGATTTAGGACATATTAATGTTATTTTTTAAAAGAAAGAAAAAAATAAATAATGAACTGGAGGATTCCTTTAAAAAGGTATTATCGGAAATTGATAATATTGATGAAAAGGGAAACCCAAGAAAGATAGAACACTATATTCTTGATTCCTGTGAGCATATTATTTCCACTGCCAAGGAGGTGGAGTCTGCAAAACTTCGCTTTAATATGTTAAATGAGCATTTGGCAGATGTTAAAAAAATTGAGAATATGCAGGAGGATGTGAGAGGGGTTATTAAAGAATTATCTGATAATGTTCAGAATCTTATTAAGAAGAAGCAGGTGTTTAAGGAAACAGAAAAAAGACTGCCTGATGAGTCCTTTATGCTCCTTCAAGAGAGGGAGGATATGGTGGTATCGGATATTCAAAGAATGGATGAAAATGAGAAGTATAAGGATAAAATATCCAACGAAATAAGGGAATTAGAAGGGGAAAAAAGCAGACAGGAAATAGAGAGAGAAGATATTTTTGAGATTATTAAAAGGCTTAGAATTGTCACTATTGTAGTTTTTGTTCTGGTTATAGGTTTAATCTGTGCCTGGCTTACCCTTCCTGATGATATAATTGAAAAGGTGAGATTTGTGGGTGTGCTGATTTTATTTGTGTTGGTGCTGTCCACCTTCCTGATATCCATCTATGTATCCAGAAAAAGAACAGAATACCGAAGTTTAACCAAAAAATTAAATCAAAATATAAGTTTACTTAATGTTGCCAGAATGAGATATGTAAATATTGACAAGGCATTGCAGTATGAACTTCAAGTATATAATGTGAATACTTCTGCAGAGCTTTTGTATTTTTGGGAGCAGTATATGCTTACAGTAAAGGAATATGAGGCATATAGAAAAAATAATGTGGACTTGGCATATTATATAGAAAAATTATATGATATTTTTAAATCCTTAGGACTGACCTTTGAAAGAAAATGGATTGAAAAGGTAAGTCTTTTATATGATTTGGAAGAGCTTTCTAAGTTTAAGCTCAATCTTGCCGAAAAGATTAATATTGTAAAAAATCAAATAGATATGAGCAGTGATATGATTAGAAGCGAAAGAGAAGAAATAGACAGGCTTATGAAGGAATATAACTTTTTTGTCCCGGAGGTTATGGAGATTATTACATCAGTTGACAAGTTTTGCCTTAATACCTTAGTAGAATTAAATAAATAACATATAATTCCGTTAGAAAGAGAGGTATTTTGTTAAATGAAAAACAATTACAGGCGGTAAAGCATATTCAAGGTCCGGCACTTGTAATAGCAGGTCCGGGAAGTGGAAAAACAACAGTATTAACCAAGCGTATAGCACATCTTATAGAATATGGCATTAGCAGTAGTAAAATTCTGGTAATCACCTTTACGAGAGCTGCTGCCATAGAAATGAAATCCAGATTTAATGATATTTCAAATCAAAGCACCCAAGTTTCCTTTGGGACATTCCATAGTATTTATTATAGCTTTATTAAAAGAGAAGGAAAATTCAGGGATTTTAAAGTTCTGGGTAATGATAATAAATATAAACTTATTAGAGAGTGTTTAAGCAGACTTAAAATAAATAGTATAACCGATGAAGCCATTGGTGATATTGAACAGGAAATAAGCCATTATAAGTGCTCGGGAGTGTATTCTAAGGAAAAGCCTGTGCTTTCTTCTAAAGATTTTAGTAACCTGCTTTATCAGTATGAATTAGGGAAAAATAATCATAGGCTATTGGACTTTGAGGATATACTGATAAATGCGGAGAAATTAATGGAAGACAGGGATATAAGGGAATATTGGCAGAATAGATATTCCTATTTTTTGGTGGATGAATTTCAGGATATAAACAGTATTCAATACAGAGTATTAAATATGCTGGTTAAAAATAATCCCAAGGGCGAGAATATATTTGCTGTAGGGGATGATGACCAGTCAATATATGGATTCAGAGGTTCCAGTCCTGAGATTATGCTGGATTTCCCCAATCAATACAGAGATTGCAAGCTTATAATTTTAGACAGAAATTACCGCTGTAAGGAAGATATTATATCTGTTTCCAAAAATCTTATTGAGAAAAACAATAATAGATTTAATAAGGAATATATTACAGAAGGTGTGCAAAGAGGAAAATTTAAAGTTATAGAATTTGAAAATGAATTTGCCGAAGCTGATTATATTGTTGAAAGAATACGGGATATTATGGAAAATACAAATGATAAAGCCGGCATATTATTTAGGAAGAATACGCAGGCAGAAATATTATCCTCAAAGCTTGTAGCAAATAAGCTTAAGTATTTTTACAATCAGCCAACAGAGGATTTTAGAGACAGCTTTATATCCAAGGATATTGCCTCATATATCAGATTAATTATAGGGGACTATGAAAGAGCGGATATAATTAGAATTATGAATAAGCCTGATAGAAAGTTGTTTAGAGGTGGATTAAATAATAGTTTTGTCAGGCTGGAAATCTGGAGGGATTACTATCCTGAGATCTCATGGGAATATAAGAGAATAGACAAACTGATTTCTGATGTAAGATTATTAAAGGGATTTATGCCGTATACAGGGATTACCTATATAATAAATGCCATGGGGTACGGCAGATATTTGCAGGAATATGCAGACAGCAGAAAAATTGATTACGATAATTATAAGGGTATATTAAACAAACTTCTGTATTTATCAAAGGA
>JBHBQE010000007.1:0-24318 GCA_041776485.1 Lachnospiraceae bacterium
AAAAAATCATATTTTAAAGAATCTGAATCTTATAATAGAGGATGGAGATTTTATGACCTTTTTAGGACCGTCTGGGTGTGGGAAAACTACCACGTTGAGAGTACTTTCAGGACTTGAAAGACCGCAAAAAGGTGAAATATATATGGATGGGGAGAAGAAGGCAGATGCAAGAGAAGCATTTTTCGCTCCCCCATCCAAAAGAAATCTTAATTTAGTATTCCAATCCTATGCTCTTTGGCCTCACATGACAGTGCGACAGAATATTGAATTTGGCTTAAAGCTTAAGAAACTATCCAAAGAGGAGGTTTCAAGACGAGTTTTAGATTCCCTAAAAAGGATGGAAATACAGGAGTATATTGACAGATATCCTTCGGAATTATCCGGAGGACAGCAACAAAGGGTGGCGATAGCAAGGGCGATAGCTTCCGAGCCCAAACTTTTGCTTCTTGATGAGCCTCTTTCTAATCTTGATGCAAAGCTTCGGGTAAATATGAGATCGGAACTTAAAAGACTGCATACGGAAACAAAAACTACGATGATATATGTAACCCATGACCAGACAGAGGCTCTTACCATGTCTACTAAAATTGCCATTTTCAAGGAGGGGGAGATTGTTCAGGTTGGGAAGCCTTTGGATTTATACAATAATCCCGGGAATCTGTATGTGGCAGATTTTATAGGGAATCCAAGAATTAACCTTATAGACGCAAGATGTACCGTCAACAAAGGTGTGATGAGTATAAAAAGTATTTTGGGAGAGATGGAATTTTCTAATGAATCTTTTGAAGGTAATATTTCCGACAAGGATGGCTTTGATGTTGTCGTTGGTATTAGGGCAGAAAGAATGAAGATACATACCCAAAGGGAAAATGAAGGTGATGTGGAGGCGACGGTATATACAACCATGCCGGATGGATCAGAATCATTAAATACACTTAAGATAGACAATGACTTTATTGTGGTTAAGGAGCTGGGAACAACAGATTATGAACCTAACCAAA
Organism: Lachnospiraceae bacterium; assembly: GCA_041776485.1. Taxonomy (GTDB): domain Bacteria; phylum Bacillota; class Clostridia; order Lachnospirales; family Lachnospiraceae; genus JBHBQE01. The sequence goes on from JBHBQE010000007.1 coordinate 1,002, forward strand.
AGGTATATTTGAAGATAGAACAAAGTAAATTGAATGTATTTGACGCAGAAAGCCAAATGCTCATTAAGCGTTCATGCTGATGGTGAGTCAGCTTAAATAACAAGAGGAGGTTAAATATGATTAAGGAAAAATTGCTTGCTATAGGGCTTACAGGTGCAATGCTTATATCCTTTATTGCATGCGAAAAATCCGCGGAGGAAACTGAGATGTCATCACAATCGGTAAGCAAAGAGGCTACAGAGTGGGAAAGGACTTCTGGTATTTTTAACGAGGAAGAGTCTGATGAGGAACTGTATGAGTTAGCTAAAAAGGAGGGAGAAGTTACAATTTATTCAATTTCATCAAGGACACCTAAGGTTATAGAGGCATTTAATGCGAAATACCCCGGTGTTACGGCAAAATCCTTTGACCTTGCCACAAATGAGCTTTTAGAGAAGGTGACAAGAGAGCATGAGGCTGGACAACATGTGGCAGACGTAATACATACAAAAGACGAAGATGGATCCTTATATAATGAGTATGTAAAGCAGGGGATACTATATAATTATAGACCTTTTGATATTTTAAGCCATATAGATGAGGAGTATACTAAAACTCAGACGCCTTTATATATTGAATTAACCCAGTTGTTCTATAACGAGGAGGCAAATCCCGATGGTCCCCCTGTAACGAATATTTGGGAAATAACAGAGGAAAAGTGGAAAGGCAGAATTGTTATGCAAAATCCCTTGGATAATCTTTCCTGGGGGTCATGGATAGCCGGATTTTGCACTGGCGATGTACCTGAACAATTAGAAAAGGCATACAAGGATTTATACAAAAAGGATTTAGAGATATCAAGTGAATGTGCAAATGCAGGATATGAATTTCTTAAGAGATTACATGAAAATGATCCGGTATATGCGTCTTCGTCAGATGAGGTTGCCGAGTCTGTAGGAACAAAGGGGCAAACCAATCCGCCAATTGGATTTTGTGCTTCTTCAAAACTTAGAAAAAACGAGGACAATGATTGGTGCCTGGCTCCAATAAATCTGGTACCCACAACAGGAATTCCTAATATCAACACTCTTTATATTGTTGAAGGAAGTGAGCATACTGCTGCAGCTAAATTGCTGATTAGATTTATGATGGGTGGAGTTGATGGAGATTTGTCAGGATATGAGCCGTTTAACACCCTTGGAGGTTGGCCGGTGAGAGATGATATAGAGCCAGCAGGGGGAAGCACGCCATTTGAAGAGCTAAATGTATCAAGTTTTAATCCGGAGGAATTGTATTTGATAGTGAATGACGTTCGCGATTTCTGGACATTGCTGGGATAGTAAAATATAGGCATTTAATGTAATGAATATATAAAGGGTCTTTGGCCTGCGAAACTTGTTAAAGACCCTTTTATGTGTTTTATAAAGCATATTTGATTAAGGGAGTGGGAGACTGAAATTGATAAATACAATTTTATTTGATATGGGAGGTACTCTAGAGGATATTAGTTATAGTGAGGAAACAGAGAACCTTGCCATTAATAAAGTGCTTGAAATATTAGACAGAGAAGGACTTGCTCCTATGGAAAGCTTTGAGGAGACCAAGTCTAAGATCATGAGAGGAATATTTGCCTATAAGGAGTGGAGTGAGAGGACTAAGAGGGAACTAAAGCCCGAGGAAATATGGACAGACTATTATTTCAAAGACTATAATTTCCCTAGAGAGCATATTGCCCAAATATCTGAAGAAATGGCTGGGATGTGGGAAGTTACCTATTATAAAAGAAAACTTAGGGATAATGTGATTGAAACCCTAAGGACGCTGGAGAACAGGGGATATAAGCTCGGGGTTATATCAAATACTTCTTCTCTTTACTCCGTGTATGATGTATTGGAGGGATATGGCATAAGGGCTTACACTAAAGAGGTAGTCCTATCTAGTATTACAGGATACAGGAAACCTCACAAAGAGATTTTTAACATAGCATTAAGAGAAATTCACTCTGAGGCAGATAATTGTGCTTATGTGGGAGATACAGTGTCAAGAGATATTATGGGAGCAAAATCCGCTGGATTTAATACCGCCATTCAGATAAAATCTTTTTTGACAGGAGAAAAGGATAAGAATATTAAAGACGGTTTTATGCCTGATTTTATAATTCAAAGCATTTTCGACCTGATTGACATTTTTTCTGATATACAAAGCTAATGAGGACATGAAAACATTATGTACAAAATCGAAACTCACCTTCACACAACCTATGTTTCCCATTGTGGCTATTTAGGTGCGCAGGCTTTAATGAAAATGTATAAGGCATGCAATTATGATGGAATATGCGTTACAGACCATTACAATCGGGACACCATAGAATATTTGGGGATTGATTTAAATGCCAGAGGCAGCAAAATTGACCAAATTCTCTATGGATATGAAATGTTGAAAAGGGAGTCGGAGAAAGGAAATTATAATATTAAGATATATCCTGGGGTGGAATTAAGATTTGATGAATCTGAAAATGACTATCTGTTATTTGGATTTCACAAGGAATTATTAGAGGATGTGGATCATATAATGAAAATGGGAATAGAGGAATTTTCTAAGCTTGCCCGAGAGGATAATGCTCTTCTTATACAGGCTCATCCCTATCGCAAAAAGTGCAGTCCTGCAAATCCGAAATGCCTTGATGGGATAGAGACGTTTAACGGGAATCCCAGACATGAAAATAATAATGATATGGCAAAAAAATTTGCCAAAGAAAATAATTTAATTATGACAGGAGGCTCTGATTGTCACAGGCCGGATGATGAAGGCAGCGGTGGAATACTTTCCGAGATTCTTCCAAAGGATGAATTTGAGCTTGCTCAAGTTCTAAGGTCTGGAAATACCAAAATTTTTGCCCGCTCTTTTCATTGATTTTCCGTGAAATCTTTGCTAAAATGTATTTTGAGCAGTACAATGTACATAAGTATTATTTTGGCGAGGTTAGGTTATGGGCAAAGAAATAATCGCTATGCTGCTGGCGGGTGGTCAAGGCTCCCGCTTGGGGGTACTGACGCAGGAGGTGGCAAAGCCTGCTGTGGCATTTGGTGGGAAATACAGAATAATTGATTTCCCCTTGTCTAATTGTATCAACTCAGATATCGACACTGTGGGGGTGCTTACCCAATATCAGCCCCTTGTTCTAAATTCTCACATTGGCATTGGAATACCCTGGGACCTTGATAGAAACGATGGCGGTGTTACTGTGCTTCCGCCCTATGAGGCAGCTGAGGACTCTCAATGGTACTCAGGTACCGCCAATGCTATTTTTCAAAATATTCGCTATATGGAAAGATATAATCCGAAATATGTTTTGATTCTGTCCGGTGATCATATCTATAAGATGGATTATGGTGCAATGCTTTCCTTCCATAAAAAGAAAAAAGCAGATGTTACCATTGCGGTTCTTCCTGTTCCCATGGAGGAGGCAAGTCGATTTGGTGTGGTGGTAGCTGATGAGAATAGTCTTATTACAGAGTTTGAGGAAAAACCTGAGAATCCCAGAAGTAATTTAGCTTCTATGGGGATTTATATATTCTCGTGGGATAGCTTAAAGGAAGGGCTGTTGGAGCTTTCAGAACAGCCGGGCTGCGATTTTGGTAAACATGTTATTCCATATCTTCATGCAAACGGGCATAGAACCTTTGCCTACGAATTTAATGGATACTGGAAGGATGTGGGGACTCTTGGCGCATATTGGGAAGCCAATATGGAGCTTATTGATATTGTTCCGGAGTTTAATTTATACGAGGAATATTGGAAAATATACACCAAGCAGGAAACCATAGAGCCTCAGTTTCTTTCTGAAACTGCCAGAGTTGAGCGTGCTTTAATTGGTGCGGGAGATGTTATAAGTGGTGAGGTATATGGCTCTGTGCTGGGACCGGGAGTTGTTGTAGAGGAGGGAGCCATTGTAAAAGATTCCATTATCATGAGCAGCGTGCTTATTAAGAATGGAGCGGTTATAGATAGGGCAATAATTGCCGAAAATTGTATTATAGGCGAGGGAGCGGTTATCGGAACAGGAGAGGCGCTTGAAAGTAAGCTGAATCCTAATATTTATTCCTACGGATTGGCTATAATCGGCAGCAATTCCGTTATTCCCCCAGGTGTAAGTATAGGGAAAAATACTGCTATTATGGGAGTTACAGAGACTTCAGATTATATAGATAATGCCTTAGAAAGCGGTGGTTATATCATAAAATCGGGGGAAACGTCATGAAGGCTTTAGGAATTATTTTGGCAGGGGGCAGTAATTCACGTATGAAAAGGCTTACTGCAAAAAGAGCGCTTGCGGCAATGCCTATAGGCTGCAGCTATCGTGCAATAGATTTTGCATTAAGCAGTATGGCAAGCTCCAGAATACGCACAGTAGCAGTGCTAAGCCAATATAATACCCGTTCCTTAAATGAACATCTGAATTCCTCTAAATGGTGGCAATTTGGCAGAAAGCAAGGGGGACTGTTCGTCTTTGCACCCACTGTCACACCGGAAAACAGCTGGTGGTATAGGGGCACTGCTGATTCTATGTTCCAGAATATGGACTTTTTAAGGGATCACCATGAGCCCTATGTGGTAATAGCCAGTGCAGATGGAATTTATAAGATGAATTTCAATGAAATGCTGGATTATCATATTGATAAGGGGTCGGATATTACCATTGCCTGTGCCGAAATGCCAAAAGGGGGAGAGGCATCAAGATTTGGTATGATAACCTTAAATGAGGCTGGGGTTATTACCGAATTTGAGGAGAAACCTTTGGAGTCTGATTCCAATCTGGTATCAGCAGGAATTTATATTCTAAGGCGAAGGAGATTAATTGAACTTTTAGAGAAATGCAATGAGGAGGACAGGCATAATTTTGTTACAGGTGTTATTATGAAACACGTGGGGCAAAAGAAGATGTATGGCTTTAAAATGGATGGATACTGGGACAGTATTTCCACCCCTGAGTCCTACTATAAAATAAATATGGACATGCTTCGACCTGAGGTTCAGCAATATTTTTTCACCAGCCATAAGCATGAAATATATTCCAAGGCTGCAGATTTACCGCCAACCAAATATAATAAGGGCAGTCATGTGATTAATTCTCTTATAGGCTCGGGGAGTATTATAAACAGCCATGTGGAAAACAGTGTAGTATTTAAAAATGTGTATGTGGGGAATGGCAGTGTTGTTAAAAATTCCCTGATTATGCACGGTGTATATATTGGGGATAATGTTAGAGTAGAGAATTGTATCGTGGAGTCCAATGAAACTCTTTTGTCCGGCTCAAATTATATTGGGGAGGGGGACATCAGAGTAATTGCAGACGGGCATAAACGATATGAGATATAGGAAATAGGAATTTTAAATCTGCGGAAGGAGAAGTACATGAACATTACAGACGTAAGAATTAGAATGGTGGAAAAGGCGGGGAAAATGAGAGCAGTTGCCTCTATCACAATAGATGATGCCTTTGTTGTACATGATATTAAGATAATAGAGGGAGACAAGGGTTTATTTATAGCCATGCCCAGCAGACGTGCCAGCGGTGGAGATTATAAGGATATTGCCCATCCCATCAAATCAGAAGTTAGAGATGAATTGCAGGCAATGATACTGGATAAGTATTCTGCTGAAGCGGAAAGGGAGTAATGTATCTAATCGCAGGCTTAGGTAACCCGGGACTTAAATACAGACATACCAGACATAACGCAGGCTTTGACGCAATAGATTTATTAGCAAAAAAATACAGTATTTCATTAAAGCAAAAAAAATTTCTTGCTTTATATGGTGACGGCAGAATAGGCAGCCATAAAGTAGCCTTACTAAAGCCCCAAACTTATATGAATAGGAGTGGGGAGAGTGTTTTTATGGCAGCGTCTGTGCTGAATATCGAGCCGGACACAGAGCTTTTGGTTTTAGTTGATGATATTGCCCTTGATTATGGTATGATACGCATTAGAAAGCAAGGCTCTGCCGGTGGGCATAACGGTCTTAAGAATATTATTTCCTGTATTCACAGCGAAAATTTTGCCAGGATTAGAATAGGTGTGGGAATGAAGCCGCCCCAGGAGGACTTGGCAGATTATGTCACTTCAAGACCCCCAAAAGCAGGCAGGCTTCTGCTTGGTAAGGCTTTAGAGGACACAGTAAATGCAGTGGAGATTTTGCTTTCCAGAGACATTGACACAGCCATGAATACATACAATGGAAAACAGAAATCAAATATTTAAGGAACCGATTCTTTCAATCAATAGTATGAATGAACTTAGTACCCATCTTTGCGAAGATGGGTCGTTCTTTTACGCTCTTTTTGGACTTGTTTCTTCAGCAAGAGCTCTGTTTATATATACACTTGGGCATGAAATTAAAAGGAAACTGGTTATTCTTCAAAGTGAAACCGAGGCGAGGAAGCTTTTTGATGAATACCGTTCCTTTGACAGAGAGTGCAGCTTTTATCCCGCCAAGGATTTGCTGTTTTATGAGGCGGACATAAGGAGCAATGAGCTTACCACCCAGCGTATTCGTGTTATTAAAAATATTTTGGAAAATGACAGGGTAACTGTATTTACCTCTATAGAGGCGGTACTTGGGAGACTGCCGGGCGTAGAAGCATTTTGCGGGAATGAGATTATATTAAATACAGGGGATATTATAGACTTAGATGATATTGCCATTAATATAACAAAGCTTGGCTATCAAAGGAGCGGGATGGTTGATACGCCGGGTGAGTATTCCATAAGAGGGGGTATCCTTGATATATTTCCCTTAACGGAGAATTTTCCAATCAGAATAGAGCTTTGGTCAGATGAAATTGACAGTATAAGAACCTTTGATGTGCAGACACAAAAGTCTATTGATATTATTAATACGGTTAAACTGTTTCCAGCCTCTGAGGAAAAGCTTTATGAGGAGCATAAATCAGAAAATAATCAGAGCTTGCTTATGGATTTTTTTGGACAGGATTCCTGTATTTTTCTGGAGGAACCATCTCAGCTTATTAATAGTGCCGAGGCTTTATTTGCCGAATATAGTGAGAGCATGAAAAGAAGGGGAATGTTGGATGGGACTATTGAGAAGGATGAACAGGATATAGTTGGAAATATTATTGCAGAACCCGGATTGGTTCTTGATTCTATTAAGAGCCATAAGGCACTGATATTTGCAAGTCTTTCTTCTGTTAATTCGACTTCGGATATAAAGAAAAGCTATCATATAGAAACTGCACCGGTTATTTCCTTTAACAATTCCATTCCACTTCTAAAAAAGGAGTTAAACAGCTACAGGAATAAGGGCTATAAAATCATTATCTGCGGACAGTCTAAGTCAAGACAAAAAAGACTGCAGGACAGCCTTATGGCAGAGGGAATAGAGTGTTATTTTTCTGAGGATTTGAATATTCCTGTTGAAAGGGGGCAAATCGCCATTACAGTTTCTGCTATGGGAAAGGGCGTTGAGCTTGTTGAATCAAAATCTGTCTATATATCTGAAAATGATATTTTTTCCGGAGAATATAAGAGAAAGCGTAAAAAAACTTATCAAAAAGGTGATGTAATAGAGAGCTTTAGAGAGCTAAATGTCGGGGATTATGTTGTGCATGAAAATTACGGTATGGGGATTTATCGTGGTATCGAAAAGATTGAGCAGGATAAGATTACCAAGGATTTTCTTAAAATTTCCTATGCCGGCAGTGACAATTTATATATTCCGGTTTCACAACTGGATTTAATTACTAAATATTCCGGCAGTGAAGCTAAGGTTAAACTTTCCTCTCTTACGGGAACAGAGTGGAAGAAAACAAAGGACAGAGTGCGTTCTGCTGTCGGGGATATGGCAAAGGAGTTAGGGGAGCTTTATGCCAAAAGAAATGAATTAAAGGGATATGCTTGTGGAGAGGATACTGCCTGGCAAAGAGAATTTGAGGAAACCTTCCCCTACGAAGAAACACCGGGACAGCTGATTGCCATTGAGGAAGTTAAAAGGGATCTTATGAGCGATAGGGTTATGGATAGGCTGATTTGCGGTGATGTGGGATTTGGTAAAACTGAGGTGGCATTGCGCGCGGCATTTAAAATGGTTCAGGAAAATAAACAGGTTGTGGTATTATCCCCCACCACAGTTCTTGCCAAGCAACATTTTAATACCTTTAGTGAGAGAATGAAGGATTATCCTATATCTGTAGGGCTGTTATCAAGATTTAGAACTGCGGCGGAGAATAAGGAGACGGTAAAAAAGCTTAATTCCGGCGAGCTGGATATAGTTATAGGAACCCATAGGGCACTTTCTAAGGATGTCCATTTCAAGGATTTGGGACTTTTGGTAATTGATGAGGAACAAAGATTTGGAGTTAAGCATAAAGAGAGGATAAAACAGCTTAAAAATTCAGTGGATGTTTTAAGCCTTAGTGCCACGCCTATTCCCAGAACTCTTCACATGAGTCTGGTGGGGATAAGAGATATGAGCCTTTTAGATGAGGCACCTTTGGAGCGTTCCCCCATACAGACCTTTATACTGGAAGAAAATGATGAAATGATAAGGGAGGCTATTGAAAGGGAATTGTCCAGAGGAGGGCAGGTGTATTATGTGGCAAACCGTGTAAGAGGAATTGCTGAACTGGCTGCAAAGATAAGAAATCTTGTGCCAAATGCCAGTGTTGCTTATGCTCATGGACAGATGACAGAAAGCAGGCTGGAGGACATCATGTCTGATTTTGTGGACAGAGAAATAGATGTACTGGTCGCCACCACTATAATAGAGATAGGACTTGACATTTCCAATGTAAATACAATTATTATTCATGACGCAGATACCTTTGGGCTTTCTCAGCTGTATCAGTTAAGGGGCAGGGTAGGGAGAAGCTCCAGAATAGCCTACGCATTTTTGATGTACAAAAGAGATAAGCTTTTAAAGGAGGTGGCACAGAAGCGACTAATGGCAATTAAAGAGTTTCAAAGTCTGGGAAGCGGTTTTAAGATTGCCATGAGAGATTTAGAGATCAGAGGAGCGGGGGCAATGCTGGGAAAGGAACAGCATGGCCATATTGAGATGGTAGGTTATGACTTATACTGTAAGCTTTTATCCAATGCTCTGAGGGAGCAAAGAGGCGAGGAGGTGCTTTCGGATTATGAAACATCTATTGATATTATGTCCGATGCATATATTCCTGAAAGCTATATTGAGGACGAAATGCAAAAGCTTGAAATTTATAAAAGAATTTCCTTTGTCGGGACTAAAGAGGCAGAATTGGATATGGTGGATGAGCTTATTGACAGATTTGGGGAGCCGCCTGACTGCGTATTGAATTTAATCCGGATTGCAAGACTTAAGAATCATTCCCATGGAGCCTATATTACCAAAATACAGCAGTTTGACAGATACATTAAGGTAGAAATTTTTGCCAATGCAAAGTTTAATCCAGAGGCAATTCCTGAATTTATAAATGAATATAGAGGGCAGGTAAAGTTTCAGGCAGACCCGAAGGCTCCGGCATTTTATATTAAAATAAAAAATAATATTGGTAATGAACAGGTTCTGTCTCTGTTAAAGGATTTTGTAAATAATGTGGATATAAAATTAAAGGAGAATATTGCCTAAATCCAACAAAATACATATAATATTTGGGATATTTTAAATTATAATGTTAAAATAGGCATTTGCTTATTAAATATTTAAGGAGTATTTATGTACAATATAAAAAGAGCGTTAGCAAGCACAATTGCCATTGTACTGGCGGTAACAAGTCTGGTGGGATGTGGAATGAATAAAGATGAAGTGCTTGTTAATATTAATAAGGGAAGTGATGAAATAAGCCTTGGATTTTATAATTTTGCAGCAAAATACCAGCAGTCGGTTTTGGATGTAAACTATGGTTCTATGATGGGTGATAATCCCTGGACGAGAGATTTAGGCGGTTCCATGGGAACCATGGAGGATTCTGTTAAGGAGCAGACCCTGGAATCAATAGAGGAGGCATATCTTTGCGAGGCTCACAGAGAGGATTATGATGTTTCCATTTCCGATGAGGAAAAGAAATCTATAGAAGAAGCTGCGGGGGCATTTATTGAGGGAAACAGCAAAAAGGCACTAAAGGCTATGGGAGCTACAAGGGAGTATGTGGAAAGATATTTAACCCTTAACTACTTTAGAGAAAAGGTGTCTGCCAAGGTTAAGGAGGAAATAGAAGTTAATATACCCGAAAGTGAATCCGTTCAGTCTACCATTTCATATGTTCTCTTTTCTACTGAGCCTGTAAAGCCGGAGTCTGAAACAGAAGAAGGGGAGCCCGTACCGTTAAGTCAGGAGGAAATAGCGGGAAAAGAGGTATTGGCAAATGAATTTTTGGCCCATGGGGATTTTGATACAGCAATTGGGAAATCGGGTCTTGAAGCCTTGAAGTATACCTATACGGCGGCAATGGATCCAAATGAAGATACAAATCTTGGCGCAGAGGTGATAAAGGCAGCTCAGGCGCTTAAGGATGGGGAAATGTCCTCTGCAATATATGTGGAAAATAAGGGCTATTATATAGTTAAGATGGAAGCGGAAAATGATAGTGAAGCTACTAAAGAGAAATCTAAGGAGCTTGAGACTTCCGAAAGGGATGGCCACTATAAGGAGGTTTTGGAAAACTGGAAATCTGAGATAACCTGGAAGGTGGATAAAAAGGTGCTTTCTAAGGTTAAGTTTGACAGTATTTTTGAAATGTCAGGGGAGATGGAAAAAGAGCTGCAGGCTGGGGAGTAAGGATGGAACAATATGTAATTAAGGGCGGAAACGTCCTGGAGGGGGAAGTTGAGATAAGCGGTGCCAAAAATGCCGCATTAGCAATACTTGCAGCCTCTATCATGACAGATGATACGGTTCATCTTGAAAATGTACCTGATGTCAGGGATGTTGCGGTAATGATAGACGCTATGGCAGCCATAGGAGTCTATGTAAAGAGGGAAGGGGATAAGCTTACTGTTAATGCCTCAAATATACACCATTTGAGTGTAGATTATGAATATATTAAAAAGATACGTGCATCCTATTATCTTTTAGGGGCACTTTTAGGTAAATATCACCGTGCCGAGGTTGCGCTGCCGGGAGGCTGTGATATCGGAAGTCGTCCCATAGATTTACATATTAAGGGATTTCAGGCAATCGGAGCCAAAACTGATATAAGCTATGGTCTTATAACAGCAGACGCTGATGAATTGGTGGGGAACCATATATATATGGATAAGGTGTCGGTAGGTGCTACCATAAATGTTATGATGGCGTCATGCCTTGCCTATGGGAAAACAACCATAGAAAACGCTGCTAAGGAGCCCCATGTGGTGGATACCGCCAACTTCTTAAACAGTATGGGTGCCGATATCAGAGGTGCGGGAACCGATGTTATCAGAATAAGGGGAGTTGAACGTTTAAGGGGTACGGAGTATTCCGTGGTACCGGATCAAATTGAGGCAGGTACCTTTATGTGTCTTGCTGCTGCCACCGGAGGCGATATAACCGTTAAAAATATTATTCCCAAGCATATGGAGGCTGCCAGTGCCAAGCTTAGCGAGATAGGCTGTACAATAACGGAATATGATGACTCTATTCGTGTAAATGCCAGAGACAGGGTCTTAAAAACCGCAAGCATTACAACGTTACCTTACCCGGGATTTCCTACAGATCTGCAGCCCCAAATAGCTGTTGTACTTGGACTTTGCGATGGAACCGGTACAGTTACGGAAAGTATTTGGGGCAATAGATTTCGCTATGTGTCAGAGCTTATCAGGATGGGTGCAAGCATTCAGGTAGAGGGGAATATAGCTGTTATTAAAGGGGTGAAGGAATATCAGGGAGCTCACATTTGTGCTCCGGATTTACGTGCAGGAGCAGCCTTGGTTATTGCGGCACTTGCTGCTAAAGACGGAATTACCACTATAGATGATATCTATTATATTAAAAGAGGCTATCAGGATTTTGAAAAGAAGCTGGCTAAGCTTGGCGGAAATATTAAACAGGTGTCCTCTGAGAATGAAAGGCAGAAATTTATTCTTTTAGTGTCATGAGGTATAAAGCGGCAATTTTTGATTTAGATGGGACCCTTTTAGATACTCTTATGGATTTAGTCCTTTCTGTAAACCATGTGCTCAAAGAAAATGGAGAACAGGAAAGGAGCGTTGAGCAGATAAGGTCAGCCATCGGAAATGGTAACAGGCGCCTTATGGCGCTATCTATAAGCGGCGGAGAAAATAATCCCGATTTTGAAAAGCTCTATAATGAGTATGTACAGTATTATAGGCAGAATGATACTGTCAAAACCTGTCCCTTTGATGGGGTAATGGAGGTTTTGAGTTTTTGCAGGAACAACCATATCAAAACGGGAATTATATCAAACAAGGTTCAAATTGCTACTGAGCACCTATCTGAACATTACTTTTCAGGCTATATAGACGTTACCCTTGGAGATAATGAGAAACGTCCCAGAAAGCCTGCACCTGATGTGGGGATTTTAGCTTTGGAAATGCTTGGGGTTTTGGCTGATGAAGCCCTGTATATTGGGGATTCCCCTGTGGACTCTGAGTTTGCCGAAGCAGTGGGCATGGACTGTCTTTTGGTTTCCTATGGATTTAATGATATGGAAGCAATACAAAATAAGCCCTGCATTGCTATTGCAAAATCTCCGATTGAAATTCTAAATTATCTCTAGAATATGCAGATTTTCTTCCTTTGAGAGATCCAGAGTGCTTTTATCTTCCAATTCAACAATTGGGTGGGAAAGCTTATTATGGTTTAGATATATGATTCTTGCCTTTCTGCCGTCCGTTAAGTAAACCATACGGTTTTGGTAGGCACTGGCTATATTTCTCAAAAATGTCAGTATAAATCGGGTATTATACATAGCAAAACCATCCGCCTCGAAAGCCTCTATAACCTGGAAAGGAGACAGAGGATGCCTTTGGGGGCGTGCGGCAGTCATTGCCTCATAAACATCAGCAATTGCAACTATTGCAGCGTAAGGGTCAATTTCTGCACCCCGCAGACTCATGGGATAGCCGCTTCCGTCATATCTTTCGTGGTGTTGCATGGCAGCATTAACAATACTTTCATTAATGCCGGGAACCTTTTTAAGAAGTTTTTGACCATAAACGGTGTGCATTTTCATACTCTCGAATTCTTCTACAGAAAGCTTGTCGTTTTTATATAAAACATGCTCGGGAACTAAAATTTTACCTATATCATGGAAAAGACCGCATAATGTTAAAATATCGAGATTTTCCTTAGGGAAATGCAGCCAGCGGCCAATACCTCTGGAAATTAATGCTACATTTACGTTACTGGAATATATTCCCCCTTGATACTCAAGGGCACCTACTGTATGAAACAGATCCAGAGGAGTTTTTTTTCTGAAAAGCCTCCCCAAGTCCCATAGAAGGAAATCAAAGTTTACGTTGTCAAACTGTTCATTTTTAATATTATTATAGGTTTCCTCCAAAGTTTGAAGGAAATCGGTATATGAGGACTGGAATTTAATAAATTCCGGATTACACCTTGTACGGAGTTTGTAAGTAGCAGGGTCATTTTCCGGCAGACCTTGAATCAAGGTTGGTGAAGTTTCTTCAATTGGATCCTCCCTTGATTCCACAGTAACCTCTTTGATTCCGTAAAACCGCAGCTTAGCGATAAGGATATCATTAAACACAGCACCACGGCTGGCAATAATCTGCCCTTGTACGGTAATAATATCTTTGGCAGCTATCATATCAGCAGTTACCTGAGACAAAGGTATAGTTTTCACAAAGCTTCCTCCATATAGAAAGTGATACACAATGGTTTAATTTTATAGTAGTATATGTTCCTTGACAAGGATTTTAACTGAAGTAAACTATCTTTGGAAGAAATATTTTTTAAATGTAACTTTAGTTTAGGAGATTAACAATGGAGAAAATTCTTTTTACATCTGAGTCAGTTACAGAGGGGCACCCGGACAAAGTTTGTGATGCCATATCTGACGCTATACTTGACGCTGCTCTCGAACAGGATCCCCAATCAAGAGTAGCGGTAGAATGTGCAACCTGTACGGGATTTGTGCTTATTACAGGGGAAATGACTACTAAGGCAAAGCTGAATATCAGAGAAATAGCCAGAAATACCATAGACAGCATTGGCTATAATGACGCAAAAATAGGCTTTGACAGTAATACCTGTGCAATATTCGAGGCAATAGACGGTCAGTCTGCGGACATTGCCATGGGTGTTGATAAGGCTCTTGAAGCAAGAGAAGGTTCCATATCTGATGATTTAGATACAGGTGCCGGAGATCAGGGGATGATGTTTGGATATGCTACTAATGAAACAGATAATTATATGCCCTATCCTATTTATGTTGCACACAGTCTTTCAAAGCAGCTTACAAAGCTTAGAAAGGAGGGGACCCTTAAGTATCTTAGACCTGACGGAAAAACTCAGGTAACTGTGGAATATGATAAAGAAGGAAAGCCTGTCCGTATTGAAGCAATCGTGATATCCACCCAGCATGATGAGGAGGTTACCCAGGAGCAAATTCACCAGGATCTTAAAAAATATATTATAGATGAAGTGATTCCCGGGAATATGATAGATAAGGATACCAAGATTTTCATTAATCCTACAGGACGCTTTGTTATAGGTGGACCTCATGGGGACGCAGGGCTTACAGGCAGGAAAATAATCGTGGATACCTATGGTGGAATGGCACGTCATGGAGGCGGAGCATTTTCCGGTAAGGATCCCACAAAAGTGGATAGGTCAGCAGCCTATGCCGCCCGTTATGTGGCAAAAAATCTTGTGGCAGCAGGACTTTGCCAGAGATGTGAGATTCAGCTTTCCTATGCAATTGGCGTTGCAGAGCCTACATCAGTACGTGTAGACACATTTGGCACCGGCATTAAATCTGATGAGGAGCTTGTGGGATTAGTCAGAAAGCATTTTGACTTAAGACCCGCAGCTATTATAAAGAGTCTTGACCTTAGACGTCCCATTTACTCTCAGGCTGTAGCCTATGGGCATTTCGGACGTGAAGAGCTGGATTTACCTTGGGAAAGGTTAGATAAGGTGGACTGCCTTAGACAGTAGATGAAGCTTAAGTATCAACTTGTTGTTTCATTTTTAATAATAGTAATATTTCCTTGTATCCTTCTGGCGCTCATTGCCTTTACTTACAGGAGTAACAATGGTCAAATAGCTGACTATGTTATCCGTGCGGCAAGGTTTGATGAGGGTCAGAAGGCTCTTATTGATATAGCTATTTCTATAGCAATCATATTATTTTTTACAGCAGCAATCCTGATTATTTGGATATATAAAAGCATTATTTCCAAGATAAATCGCTTAATTTACGGTGCTCAGAATATAATTGACGGGAATTTAAATTTTACTATTCAGACATCAGGCACAGATGAATTATCTTTGCTCATTAATACCTTTGAGGATATGAAGGAAAGACTCAGAAAGGACGCAGAGGATAAGCTCATTGCTGAGGTCGAGCAGAGAGAGCTTATTTCCAATATTGCTCACGATATCAAGACCCCATTAACTGCAATAAGAGGTTATGCTGAGGGAATATTGGACAATGTGGCAGATACCGAGGAAAAGAGGATTGCTTATGTCACTATCATAAGTAAAAAAGCAGAGGATTTAAATATTTTGCTTAATGAGCTTATGACCTATTCCAATATAAGTACCAATAAAATCCCCTATAATTTTGACCATATAAAGGTAAAAAATTATTTTGACACACTTTATGAAGAGTTGAGTCTGGGATTTGAAACGAAGCATGGCAGCTTAGTCTACAATAACTACGTAAACGATCAGGTGGAGATGATAGCTGATAAGGAGCAGCTTAGGAGAGTCATTGAAAACATCATAGACAATTCAGTAAAATATAAGGGAGAAAATAAACTGAGGGTGGTGTTTACGGTTAAGGAAACAGAGGGCTATATTCAGGTGGAAATAACCGATCAGGGCATAGGGATTAACAATAAGGATTTACCCTATATTTTTGAAAGAACCTATCGTTCCGATACTTCCAGGCAGTCAGGAGTGGGAGGAAGCGGACTGGGGCTTTCCATAGCCAGAAAGATTATTGATGACCATTCAGGAAGAATATGGGCAACTAGCAGACTTGGGATCGGCACCACTTTATATATTTTGCTGAGGCAGTATACTATAAAAAAGGCTGAGTAAGGGGATATGAAGAAAATACTGATAATAGAAGATGACAGTGCAATAGCTGAGTTGGAGAGAGATTATTTAACCATTAATAATTATCAGGTTGATGTGGTAATGGACGGAAAGGAAGGACTGGAAAAAGCCCTTTCCAAGGAGTATGACCTGTTTATTGTGGATATTATGCTTCCGGGAATGAACGGCTTTGACATATGCAGGAAAATCAGGGAACAAAAGGAAACTCCACTGCTCCTTGTATCTGCTAAAAAGGACGAGATTGATAAAATAAGGGGGCTTGGATTGGGAGCAGACGATTATATTACAAAGCCCTTTTCACCCAGTGAATTAGTGGCAAGGGTAAGTTCTCATATGGCAAGGTATGAAAGGCTTGTGGGAAATGGTGAGGGAAAGAACCCGGATATTATACAAATAAGAGGATTAAAGATTGATACAGGTACTATGAGGGTATGGTCTAATAATGATGAAATTGCCCTGACTGCAAAGGAGCTGGAGCTGCTTATTTTCTTTGCCAAAAATCCGGACAGGGTATTTTCCAAGGAAGAAATATTTAAGGAGATATGGAATTTAGATTCAATAGGTGATGTTAATACAGTCACAGTGCATATAAAAAAGCTTCGTGAAAAAATAGAACTTAACCCCTCAAAACCACAATATATAGAAACCATTTGGGGAGTGGGCTATAGATTTAAGGTATAGATGCAAACCGGAGGAGACGAGAGATGGTGCGAAGATGTGTTCCTTCAGACAAAGAAAAATGGTGTGAACTAAATTTAAAATTCATGGCTTACGAATATGAAGAGGAAAATGTTTGGGAAGATCCTTTTAAAAAAGGAAATCCGGGTGATATTTTTGAGGAAATTATCAGGGATAATAAATCACCGAATATTTTATTTTTTATTGAAGAGGGTGGAAAAGTTATCGGCTTTATTAACACGGCATATTTTACAAGTGTTTGGGCACACGGGAAGGTACTGTTTATAGATGATTTTTTTATTCTTGAGGAATTCAGGGGGAAAGGTTACGGAAAGAAAGCTCTTTTGGAACTGGAAGACAGAATGAAAGCAGAAGGCTATAAAAGATTTCAGCTTTTGGCAGAGGACACAAACCCTAAGGCAGTTAATTTTTATGAGAGGGAAAACTACTCAAAGCAAAAAATAAATTTCTTCTGCAAATATTTATAAAAGTAATTTGAACCTTAGTCTGCAGGGGATTTATAAAAAGAGTTTGTTAAAAAAATATATTTAACCCACAATCATATTAATACAGTATAAGTAGAGTTAAAAGGGAGGAAATATGGCAAAGGATAAGAAGCTTGTTAGCGAAATAACCTCTATGGAAGAGGATTTTGCACAATGGTATACAGATGTGGTAAAGAAAGCCGAATTAATGGAGTATTCTTCATTAAAGGGCTTTATGATATTAAAACCCAGAGGGTACGCTATTTGGGAGAATATACAGGAACAGCTTGGAGCCAGATTTAAGGCGGCTGGAGTGGAAAATGTATATATGCCGCTTTTAATCCCAGAATCCTTGCTTCAAAAGGAAAAGGACCATGTGGAGGGCTTTGCTCCTGAGGTGGCTTGGGTTACCCATGGTGGAAAGGAGGAGTTGGCGGAAAGGCTTTGTATCCGCCCCACCTCTGAGACAGTTTTCTGTGATTTTTACAGAAATAATATACAGTCCTATAGAGATTTGCCGAAGCTTTATAATCAATGGTGTTCTGTAGTTCGTTGGGAAAAGACCACCAGACCCTTCCTTCGCTCCTCAGAATTTTTATGGCAGGAGGGGCATACCGCCCATGCCACAGCAAAGGAAGCAGAGGAATTTACTTTGAAAATGCTGGATGTATACAGGGATTTTTGCAAGGAAGTATTGGCAATTCCTGTTGTATGCGGCAGGAAAACAGAAAAGGAAAAGTTTGCAGGGGCGAAGGCAACCTATACAATAGAGGCGTTAATGCACGATGGAAAGGCATTGCAGTCAGGAACCAGCCATAACTTTGGAGACGGCTTTGCTAAAGCATTTAATATACAATATTTGAACAAGGAAAATGTACTGTCTTATGTTCACCAGACTTCCTGGGGTGTTTCCACCAGACTGATAGGTGCTGTTATTATGGTACATGGTGATGATTCAGGACTGGTTATGCCTCCCAGGGTTGCCCCGGTTCAGGCAGTGATAGTCCCTATTAGGATGGAAAATGAGCAGGTTATGGATACCTGTAATAAATTAAAAGATAATTTAATTTCTTTAGGGATAAGGGTTAAGGCAGATACTACAGATAAAAGTCCCGGCTGGAAATTTGCAGAAAGTGAAATGGTGGGGGTGCCTGTTCGTATAGAAGTGGGACCTAAGGATATTGAAAACAACTCCTGCGTGCTGGTGCGCCGTGATACTGGTGAAAAGGCAAAGGCTTCTCTGGATAATTTGGCAGATACCGTAATTAAGCTGCTGGATGAAATCCATAATTCTATGTATGACAGAGCAAAGGAGCATTTGGAGAGCCATATTTATAATGCCTATAGCTTTGAAGAATTCCGGTCAACCGTTTTGAATAAACCCGGCTTTATACGGGGAATGTGGTGCGGTAACAGGGAATGTGAGGAGAAAATAAAGGAGACTACTCAGGCGACCAGCCGCTGTATCTCTGAGGAGGAGGCAATCGGCGACAAATGTATTTGCTGCGGTAAACCCGCAAAAACTCTTGTATATTGGGGCAAAGCATATTAAATGAAGATTAAACTTCCTGATGAAGTAAATAATATCATTGCACAGCTGGAGAGTCACGGCTATGAGGCATATATTGTCGGCGGCTGTGTCAGGGACGCTTTGTTGGGGAGAAATCCGGAGGATTGGGATATTACAAGCAATGCCCTGCCTGAGGATATAAAGAGAATTTTTCCGGTTACAATAGATACAGGCATAGCCCATGGAACTGTTACTGTACGCAGGAACAAAAAGAATTATGAGGTAACTACCTATAGGGTAGATGGAGAGTATATTGACAGCAGACACCCGGAAAATGTCACCTTTGTCAGGAACTTAAAAGAAGATTTAAGAAGGCGGGATTTCACTGTAAATGCTATGGCATATAATGATAGGGTGGGGCTTGTAGATGAGTTTTCAGGATTTGCCGACTTAAAGTCAGGTATTATCAGATGTGTAGAGGATCCTTATAGGAGATTTAGTGAGGACGCTCTTAGAATGTTAAGAGCGGTTCGTTTTTTGGCACAATTGGATTTTAGTTTAGAGAATAAAACCAGAGAGGCAATATCCTCTTTGGCAGGGAATCTCAGTAAGATTTCCGCTGAAAGAATATGCAGTGAATTCATAAAAATTATAACAGGGAATCATCCCGAGGCGATTTTAGAAATATATAATCTACATTTAACTAAAAGTTTTTTCCCGGAATGGGATGAAATGATGATAACCCCGCAAAATACAGTTC
This sequence comes from Lachnospiraceae bacterium, assembly GCA_041776485.1. Taxonomy (GTDB): domain Bacteria; phylum Bacillota; class Clostridia; order Lachnospirales; family Lachnospiraceae; genus JBHBQE01. Next base: position 20,656 of record JBHBQE010000007.1, read on the forward strand.
ATCATAAAACTGACGTGGGAAATCATAGTCTATTGGTCATGCAAAATGTCAAGAATACAAAAAAAATGAGACTTGCAGCACTTCTCCATGATGTGGGGAAGCCGATTTGCAGAAAGGTGGACGCAAAAGGGAGTGATCATTTTGCCGGTCATCCTCAGGTGGGGGCTCAGATAGCCAAAGATGTGTTAGAAAGACTTAAACTGGATAACGATACAATCAGATATGTCACCAGAATTGTGAAGTTTCATGACGATAGACCACCTGTGACAAAAAGGACTGTAAGGCGCCTGATAAATAGAATAGGCGAGGATTTGTTTCCGGACATGCTGGACTTCAGGCTTGGGGATATATTGGGTCAAAGCGAGTATAGGAGAGATGAAAAGCTGTCAGAGATCGATAAGTTTAGAGAATATTATAATGAAATTATGAAAAATAATTATTGCGTCAGTATAAAAAGCCTTGCAATAGCAGGATCTGATATTATTGATTTGGGGCAAAACCCGGGTCCTCGCATAGGAGAAATCCTCTCCCAGGCATTAGACTATGTTATAGACGACCCCCAAAGAAACAACAGGGAAACTTTGATTGCATTTGCCAGGGAGCGTATTCTTGTATAGATTAAAGATATTTTTTTTATCCGGAATATTTTGGTGCTTTTCAGCCGTTATTTTATCCTCCTGTGGAGATTTCAGTGGAGCGGTTAGGACAGATTCAGCTGCAGACAGCACCGATACAAAGGCGGTTAAGGGTGAATTTGTACCTGATATGGACAAATTAAACAGGGAATATCTTGTTTTATCTACTGATACTACGGAACAGCAGATTATGCTCAGGGATATTGAAAACAACAGACAATTGCTCTATTCCTATAGTCTGCATACGGAGTTTAACGATAAGTATGGTGGATATATCAGCATAACTGCCTTTACCCCCGGGAGAGTGTGTAAGATTTTGGGATTAGATGAAAGAGGCGGGATAAATAAGCTTTGCTTATCAGACGAAGTTTGGGAGCTGGAGAATATAAAAAGCTACAGTATAGACCAAGAGAGGGGTGTATTTACTGTTGGAGTCACAAATTACAGGATTGAAGAGAGTACGCCGGTATTTTCTGATACGGCAATTACAGATATTGAATCCATCGGCACAAATGATGTTCTTAGGATTGTGGGAAAGGATAAGGATATTTGGGGAATAACTGTTACCAGCGGTCATGGGCACTTAAATCTGGTAAACACAAATGTCTTTAATGGAAGCTTAGTGGCAATAGGGGATATTTATACCATTATCAGCGGAGACATGACCATAGAAGTGCCTGAGGGAACTTACGATATTACTTTGGCAAATAATGGTTACGGAGGAGAGGCAGAGGTTGTTATTCCCAGAGGGGAACAGGTGACACTGGATCTTGATGCAATTAAAACTCAAAATATTCAATACTGTAAATTGATATTTAATATTGAGGCGGCAAACGCAGTAATTAAAATAGATGGAAATCAAGTTAACAAGGATGAGGTTCTGGATGTGATTTACGGCAGACATACCCTGTCTGTGTCTGCACCGGGATACGAAAGCTGGAGCAAATATTTATTTGTAAATTCTCCAACTGCTACTATTATGCTAACTATGGAGCAGGAAGGAAAGGCTAAGAGCAACAATAATACTAAACCCCAAACCCCTAATACATCACCTCAAACTAAGCCTGATACAGGTACCGAGGATAATTCAAAGAAAACCGAGCAGGATAAAAAGAAACAGACGGAGCTTGAATATCTGACAACTATAAGGGATACAATATCATCAATTATGAAAAATATAGATTAAAGGAGAGGTTTATGGAAGCAAGAGAGCAATATAAAATTTGGATGGAATCAGATTGCTTTGATGAGGATATAAAGTCTGAGTTAAAGGAAATTGCTGATGATGAAAAGGAAATTAAAGAAAGATTTTATAAAAATTTGGAATTTGGCACCGCAGGGCTAAGGGGAATATTAGGTGCGGGAACCAATAGAATGAATCTTTATACTGTGAGAAAAGCAACTCAGGGACTTAGCGATTACATCCTAAAGCAAAACGGGCAGGACAGGGGAGTGGCTATCAGCTATGATTCCAGACATTTTTCCCGGGAGTTTGCCGTAGAGGCAGCCTGCAACCTTTCTGCAAATGGTATAAAGGCATATATATTTGAGAGCTTAAGACCTACTCCGGTACTGTCCTTTGCGGTAAGGCACCTTAACTGCATAGCGGGAATTAATATTACCGCCAGCCATAATCCGTCAAATTATAATGGATACAAGGTATATTGGGAGGATGGGGCTCAGATTACCCCGCCTCATGACAAGGGCATTATGTCCTGCGTAAATGCCATTACAGATTATTCTGTGCCTAAAACTATGGATAAGCAGGAGGCGATTAAAGCAGGTCTTTATATTGTAATTGGGGAAGAAATAGACAGGGAATATGAGGACAAAATACTTTCTCTTGTAACTGACAGAGATTCTATTGAAAAAATGTCAGATAAAATAAAAATTGTATATACTCCTTTGCACGGTACAGGCAATATTCCGGTAAGACATGCTCTGGAACGCTTGGGATTTAAGCATGTTTATGTGGTTCCTGAGCAGGAGCTTCCCGATGGAGATTTTCCTACTGCAAAATATCCGAATCCCGAAACTGAAACAGCTTTTGAGCTTGCCCTTTTACTTGCAAAGGAAAAGGGGGCGGATATAGTTCTTGCCACAGACCCGGATGCAGACAGACTTGGGGTGTATGTTACAGATAAGGACGGTAAATATCACCCTCTAAGTGGAAATATGTCAGGCTGCCTTATTGGGGATTATATTATTTCTCAAAGGAAGCAGCTTAACGGTCTACCGAGTGACGGGGCCTTTATTAAATCTATTGTTACTACAAGGCTCTGTGACGCCATAGCAAAGTATTATGGTATAAATCTTGTAGAGGTATTAACCGGGTTTAAATATATTGGCAATAAAATGCTGGAATTTGAAAGAGAAAATAACGGTACCTATATATTTGGCATGGAGGAAAGCTATGGCTGCCTGCCGGGGGATTATGCCAGAGATAAGGACGCTGTGGCAGCTTCCGTAATACTATGTGAGATTGCCGCCCACTATAAGGCAAAGAATATGAGCCTTTGGGAGGCAATGGAAGCATTATACCACAGAGTGGGCTATTACAGAGAAGATGTGGAAAATGTGGAGTTTTCCGGTATAGAGGGATTGGATAAAATGCAAAGTATTATGGAAGGGCTAAGGGATGACCCTATCCCGGAGATTGCAGGCTGCCGTGTAATGGCAATTAGGGATTATAAGGCAAAAACTGTTATAGATATGACAAATGGTCTGACAAAGCCTACAGGGCTTCCTAAATCAGACGTTATTTATTATGAATTGTCAGAGGATGCTTGGGTATGTGTAAGACCCTCCGGAACAGAGCCTAAAATGAAGTTTTATTTTGGTGTGCGAGGGGACAATGAGGAACAGGTATCCGCCAGAGCAACGGAAATGAAGGGATATATTAAGAAATTTATTGAAGAATTTGCATAAATAGCTGAAAAACCCTTGACATACAGGTATTAAACCAGTAAATTATTATTCGTGCAATCGAAATCATTGATTTGTAGGTTTTAAGGAGGATATTAACTAT
>JBHBQE010000008.1:0-7710 GCA_041776485.1 Lachnospiraceae bacterium
CTGTTAGATAGTGTAATGGGAATGGATTAAACAAAATTTCCCTTAAAAATTCCCGTAAGGGAAAAATCAAGGGAAAAGGACAAAGAAAAAGGCAAATATCCTATGGAAAACCAAGTGTTTTAAGGGGTTAGAGGATTGGAGATAGATAAATATGAATTTACGGAAGAAGAATTAGAGGGATATGATATAAGCTCATTTTTACATGATTTCGCATTTGATAATCCTGAATATAATCCGTCTCCTGAATGGGCAAGATATGAATTTGAATGTTTTAAGGAACTATATGTCATAGGCGGAGAAAACTATATATATGGATTCTTGGGTACAAAACCAACACGTCAAATAACTCAGGAGGACAAGATAACTAAAATAGGTTTTGAGGAAAATGTTGGAAGCGGTATGGCTAAAAGATGGGTATATGACCTTAAAAACAAAGTAAGCTATTTTGGGGATACAACTCCAGTTCCTATGAGTGACGGAGAGTTTGAGTTCTATGAAAATATCGTAGGGTACTACAACATAGATAAATGGGATATATCCACAGTTATAAAAAAATATGAAGACCATACTGGTTCATATGGATATAAATTAGTATTTGAGCTAGAGGATGGAAGCCTTTTAGCCTACAATTTTTATGCTCAGGAGATGGATTGGTTGCCTCAGGAATTTTTGAGATTAAAGCGTATGTTAGGTTAAACACAATGTGAGGGCTTAACTGTTAAAAGAATACTGGATAAATATTAACATATTTATATTAATATGAAGTTTTAATAAGGGGGATTTATGAACAAAAAAGATATATTTGAAAGAATAGAAAAATTTCCGGCATATAGAAAGTCGCCAAGGCTTATTCTTGAGCCACCTAAGGATAAATTGGAAATAAAGAAACCGGCAGCTAAAGCAACTATCGGTAAATCCAGTCTTGTCCAAATAATAGTAACGCCAATCGTTATGCTTGCAATGACTATAGGTCTGGGAATTTTGCTAAAGCGCGGTTTATATATGATGATGGGTGTTGCAAGTACAGTTGTTACATCCATTTTTTCAGTGTACCGATATATTGTGGAAAAAAGAGAATGTAAGCTTAAAAATCAAAAAAGAGAAGATGTATATACTAAGTATCTTTTAGATAAGCGAAAAGAGATATTTGCCCTTAGAAACAAAGAGCAGCTTGCATATAAATATAATTCGCCTAAAGTGGCGGATATCATAGATATGATTAACAATTTCAGTAGCAGAATTTATGAAAAATCTTCTTCTGATGCTGATTTTATGAGCCTTACAGTGGGATATGTAAACGGAGAAAGCAGTTCACCCATAAGCTTTAGTTATGATGAACTTGCCCTGGACAAAGATGAGCTTGAAACAGAAGCAATGGAGCTGGTGGAAGAGTACAGCGAAGTATATGACAAGCCAATGCTTATAGATTTAAAGAATGCGCATCTTGGTCTGGTGGGAAATACGGATATAGTACATGAGCAGATACATATTATTATAAGTAAGCTTGTCATATTTCAAAGCTATCATGATATGGAAATAATTTTGCTGATAAATCATAAGGACAGAGAAGAATTTGACTATATGAAGTGGTATCCTCACGTAATGATAGAAACTATAGGGACAGGAGGAATAATAGATAATAGCGCAGTTTCCGACCAAGTGCTTATGTCTATGCATAAGATTATTAAGGAGAGGGAACAGGCTGTAAAGGAAAAGAATAAGGATATTTCATTTGTTCCTCATTTTTTATTTGTTATAGATGATAGCAGACTTGTGGCAGACCATATTATTCAGGAATATTTGGGAAAAGAAGAGAAGTATGGTTTTTCGATTATATATACCAGCAATATGCAGGAAAATCTGCCGGATAATATTGGAACAATTATTAAGTATGCAGATGCGGATAATGCAACCTTGGTAATGAATGAAAAGGTTGTAGTTGAAAAGCGATTTAAAACAGACAGATTGTCGGGTAGCAATTTGGAATGGATGGCAAGGAACTTAAGTGTACTAACTCATGAACAGGGTGTTGTTATGCATTTGCCTGAGAATGTATCATTTTTTGAGATGTATAAGGTAAATTCTCCGACACAACTGGATATACAGGCACGTTGGCAGAAAAATGCTACAAATAAGAGTTTGGCAGTACCTCTTGGAATAAGAGTTACAGGCGAGCCGATGATGCTTAATCTACATGAAAAAGCACACGGACCTCATGGTTTGATTGCAGGAACTACAGGTTCAGGTAAATCGGAAATAATTCAAAGCTATATTTTATCGTTGGCAGTAAATTTCCACCCTTATGAAGTAGCGTTTCTTTTAATTGATTATAAGGGTGGAGGGATGGCATATCTGTTCAAGGATTTGCCTCATGTTTTAGGAACCATAACCAATCTTGATGCTGATGAGAGCATGAGGGCATTGGTATCTATAAAAAGTGAATTGTCCCGTCGTCAAAGAATTTTTAATGAATATAACGTTAATCATATAAATGCTTACACAAGCTTGTTTAAACAGGGACAGGCAAGTGAGCCCATGCCACATTTATTTATAATAAGTGATGAGTTTGCAGAATTAAAAAAGGAACAGCCGGAATTTATGACAGAGCTGGTATCCACTGCCCGCTTGGGACGTAGCCTGGGTATTCATCTTATATTAGCGACACAAAAGCCTAGTGGCGTGGTAACAGACCAGATATGGTCAAATTCAAGATTTAAGCTTGCTCTTAAAGTGCAGGATGAAGCAGACAGTAAGGAAATAATAAAAACAGCGGATGCGGCATACATCCGAAACCCCGGAAGGGCATATTTGCAGGTAGGAAATAATGAAATATACGAATTATTTCAATCTGCTTATTCGGGTGCGCATTGTATGGAAGAAAATGGAGAAGAGGCAGTAGATAACAGGGTATATATTAGAAATCACTTGGGACAGATGGAGCTGTTAAACGAAGATTTGAGTGTTACAGATAAAGAAGATGAGAAAATGAAAACCCAGCTTGATATAAGTGTATCCTACATAGATAAAGTATATCAGAGTATGGATTGTAAACCTGTTAAAAAGCCATGGCTTGAACCACTGCGTGATAAACTGGTATCTCCCTTATTTGAAAACGGCATAAATTTGCGTACGGGCAACACTGTGGATTTGTCAGTAGAACTGGGTTTTATAGATATTCCTCAGCAACAGATGCAAAAAGAATATGTATATAGCTTTAAGGAAGAGGGTAATATGGCAGTTTTTGGAGCGCCCGGATATGGAAAGAGTACATTGCTGACAACCCTTGTACTTACTTTGGCAGCTAAAAACAGTCCGGATTTGATAAATCTCTATATTCTTGATATGGGGAATGGAAGCCTAATGTCACTGCGTGATATTCCCCATGTATCAGATTATATGAATTTAGAAGACGGAGAAAAGCTTAATCGTTTTATGCAGTTAATAAATAATGAATATAAGCAAAGAAAACAAAAGCTTTCAGCAACCGGCGCAATGAATTTTGAAATGTATAACAGAAATAAAGAGGAGAAGCTTCCTGCCATTCTTTTTGTAATTGATAATTATGATGTAAATAAGGATATGGATGAAAATCTGGATGGATTTGTTACACAGATGGTAAGAGATGGCATTAGCCTTGGTATATATGTTGTTATAGCTGCCACCAGACCGGGAATACTGAGATTTGGTTTAAGCGGAAATATAAAGAGCAAGATAGCATTATTTATGTATGATAAGAGCGAAACAGCTTCGGCTGTAGGTAAGCCGGAGTTTGGAATAAAGGAAATACGGGGAAGGGCACTTATAAAACTGGAAGAAGCATATGATATGCAGGTGTATACAGTTGCAGATATAAGCTCTGAAGAAACATATGTTGATGAAATAAGAAAGTATGTCAGTAGTATACAGAACACTTATGGAAATATTAAGAAAAACAAGATAAAAACATTGCCTGAAAAGATTGATAAGGTGTTATTTGACAATTTGCTTGCAGAAGAGTGGGACAAGAAAGCAGGAATTGTGCCTGTAGGCTTGAATATTGAAGATGTATCAATAGTTAGTATGGATGTATTTATCGGACGTTGGCTAATTATGGGAAGTAATTCCAGCGGTAAAACAACATTGCTTAAAACAATTATCAATCGTATGACGGATAATATAAAAGTCTATGTAATTGATGACAGACGGCTGGAACTGCAAGAGACTTCAATTAACAAAGGTATTAATTATGTGGCGTCCCCTGAAAACTTATTGGCGTTTTTTGAAGATATACGAGCTGAAATCGAGAAAAGAAAAGAAGCCTATTTGGAGGAAAAAGAAAGAAATAGTAGTATTATTCCTTCAACATTTTACAAAGAGCAGCCATGTATAGTTGTTATCATTGCTGAAATAGAATCTTTTGTCAGCAATATAAAAGCTTTGAATGATTTAAGCTGTGAAGAAATGCTGACAATGCTTGAGGAGGTTAATATTAATATTGTTGCCTCTGCAACTATTAACAAGCTTAGAGGAATTGATGCATTTACAAAATATATGAAAGAAACTACCAGAGGAATAGTATTGGGCGATGTCTATGAGCAAGTGATTTTCCAAATTCCAAGAAACAGGAAGTTTGAAAAGAAAGCGGGCAATGGAGTATTGGTGGATAATAATACATTTGCGCTGGTAAGGTTTTCGGAGGGTTGATTAAGGAAAATATTTAAAAAATGAGAATTATGGAGGAGAAATAATATGCCGGAAGAAATTAAATCAGTAATGACGATTGCAGAGTCTCATGTGGGGAGTATCAATACGGCTAATACAGAGTTTGCTACTCTGGGTAATGCACCTTGTCAGGATGTACAGATAAACAACCCTGCAATTGATATGAGAATAACCTTTGGGAGTGTTGGGGAACCATTTTTGTCAGCAAGTAGCTATATGGAGAGAGATGCAAAAAAAATACTTATTATGGCAAATGAATTTGAATTGTTGGATAGGGATATTAAAGAGACCTTTGAAACAAAGAGAGGAAATTTATAGGGGATTATAAGATGGGCGAAAGAGTGTTAGTAAGGGCAGACTCGCTGGAGTATGAAATATCAGAAACAAACAGTTGTCTGCAAAAATATATTGATGGTGCAAATTCATCATTAGTGGTTTTGAATGACTATTGTACTGAAAGTGAATTAAGAGGAGAGGCTTATGAGAGCTCACAGAGATATTTTCAGAATACATATATTCCTATGTTAGAGCAGGTAATCAGCATATGCAGTGAAATAATCAGTGTAAATAATACAATAATGCCACTATTTTCTCAGTATGTTCCTAATACGACAGGCTTTGAAGCAGATACACTTGTTTTGGAGGATAAAATAGAGCAGCTAAAGAGTGAAAACAGGGAGTTGGAAAGAAAAATAGAAGACCTTATTAATTTTATGACCAAGAAGCCATTTTTTGCTATTCCATATGCTCACAGTGGACTACTTAAAGCGTATGGGGACAAAATAGATGTTAATAATCGTTTGATACAAAGGCTACAGGAAATAATAGATGGACTTAGGGCGTTTAATAGTGCAAGTGTAGGGATATATACTGAAGCTAATGCACTTATAGTGAAATTAAAAGATTTAGTCAACGTCCTTAGTACCGATAGAGTATGGAATGGAATTACAAGACGCCTTGCAGCCCCGGGAGTCTTTAATGAAAAACTGGTTGAGTTAGAGTATGAGCGGATATGGACGGTTGATGGATTACTTGATATAGAGCAGATAAATAAAATTATGTCCTCTGACGTGGAAAGGCTTTCGGTACAGAGACTTATAGCCTTAGGAAAAGCCATTGACAATATAAAGCTTATAGGAGGAGAAGAGCAACTGTCACAATTTATATCCTCCTGCTATATTAATCCGCGTTCTGTAGAGGTACCTGATATGGGGTATTGCACCAGATACGATTTAAGCCCTCTGGCTCAACAGTTTATTGTGTACTATACCTTTAAATGTATGGAGGAGCTGCATTCAAATAATATAAATGTTTCCCTGGAATATGACAAGAATACCCATTTAGCTAAATATTATGAGATGGTGGCAAAGGCAGGGCTATTGTATAGCATATTTGATAGTCCTACTGTTTCAGGCCTTGAAATCAAGCCCTGTGAAGATGAATATTCCAAACTTAGAATTAAGATAGTGCAAAGACAAAATATGGATGGCGAAGATATAATAGGTAACTTTAATGAATTTTTCAAATGTGCCAAAGGAGCGGGAGAAAACAGACCTTATGACTATGTTTTAACAATCTTAGGTACAGAAAAAATATCAGAGGTTACATACAGAAATATCTATAGCGAGGAAGGTGTATATGAGAGGGATGTGCCAAAGTCAGAGTATCCACAGTATTTTATAAGCCAGATGGTAAATGGGCGAAGTGGAAGGGGCAGGGAATATTCACGCCATTTATCGGAGAAAACCATACAACAATTAATCGGAGAAAGTACGTTGAAGGATGATGTTGCACTTAGTGTTACATCGGAGGTTGCGAATATTTTGATAGATGCTTCAAAAGGTTTTCCATCAGCGTTATTGCCGGGATTAAGTGTTGCAATGGCTGTATCAGATGCAATACAGGATGAAAATGAGAGAAAGGAAAAGGTTCGTCTGGGAAAGAGTGCGATAAACTTTAGTCAGTATGAGGGAGTAGCGGATGCAGTTGGATTAAATTATCTACCTATTTTTAATAGTGATGGAACGGCTGATATACCCATATCGCATCTGTCGGTAGAGGCGGAAGAAAGGTTTGTAGAGTTAGTTGAGCCCCAAAAAGATAGGGATAATGTGAGAGAAAAAGAACAATTAAGCGAATATATAAAACAGCTTCAAAGTAATACATTTGATGTGTCAGAAGAGTTTTGGGAGCAGTTTAAATTTTTCGAATGACATGGCGAAAGCGAGGATGAATAAATATGAAAATGTGGAAAAAGATTATTATTGTAATAGTATCTTTCATAGTAATAATAGGTGGAATTACATTTGGCTTATACATTCGTATACAACCAGAAATTGAAAAGAAAAAACAACAGGAGATGCTAGATAATCAGATAGTTGAATTCAAGGATAAAAGGATGAATTATTTTGCCTGTATTGGTGTGGATAGATGTAGATTACTTCTTACGGATGATGCTCCTTTTGATGTAACAGTTAAGGAATGTAAGGAGATTAAATATATAAACATACAGAGTGCGACTCTATATAGTATAGAAGCATTAAATGACTTGTTAGTATTTCCTAACTTAGTTGACCTGGATATGGTAATTTTAAAAAAAGATATTGAGCTTGAACGGCGTCAAAAGTATGTTGAACATAGTAAGGAGGTCTTGGAAAAGCTGTCTGAAGTATTGCCACAGTTAACAAGCTTAGAGGCAATATCAATGGGAAGGGATGTGACGATTGAAAACCTTGATTTTTTAAAAGATGTAAAAGGACTAAAGATAGTATACATTTATGATAATTCCATTAAGGATATATCAGCACTATCTGAATTAAAAGAATTGGAGTATATAGGTCTTAAAAATAATGAGATTGAGGATATCACACCGATACTGGGACTAAAAAAGGTTGAATATATAAATCTTACAGGCAATCCGGTACGTGAGGATAAGGAGCAGATGGAGTTGTTAAGGAAAGTTTTTCCGGATGCAGAGATATTTTTAGATGAAAATCAAAAATATCCAAA
>JBHBQE010000009.1:0-29376 GCA_041776485.1 Lachnospiraceae bacterium
CTTTTCTATAAGAAGTTATCTTTAACTTTAAGGAATCTCTCTTCGTATTGTCTCATTATTCGGTTGTCAATGTGCCCTGCCCCCACTTGGGGACAGCTTTCAAATAATAACAAAATATATTTCATTCGTCAAGCACTTTTTCCTCTTTTTTTGAAAAATCGGGCAAATTTCTGTACCTGGTAAATTTTCAAATCTGGTGCAAATATATTGTTACAGTCGCTTTTGGGGAATGGAAAATTTCTATTTGATATAAAAATAAAACTTATGAAATCTGTAAGTTCTGTTAATCCGTTTTAAAAGAACCTCAAACAGGTTTGACTGTTGGAGGCTCTTTTTCCTTATATAATATATACAATGTTAAATCAATCTGTCTGCCGACTACCTGCAATTTGCATATCCTTATCCATCACATAAAGGGCTATGGCGCCTACAACAGCTGTTGGAACAAAAACTGCCAGAAGAAAACCCCAGGGGTTTTCAGCGCTGCCTGATTGTATAATAAATGGTTGGAAATCAAATCCAAAATGTATGAGCACCAGCGGCCAAAGCCTTTGATAGCGAAGCATCAGACCTGCGAGCACTATTCCCAAGGCAGTAGCATAAAATACCTGCTGATTCGTCGCGCTTAACGGCATAAATAGCAAATTCAGATAATGCAATATGCCAAATATCACTGCTGAGAGCGAGCCTGCAATTAATAATCTATGCCTGCTGTTTTTAAATGCCTCCATTAATGCTGATAAGATGAGTCCACGTACTAAAAGCTCTTCAAAAAGCCCAGCTGAAACCGCAACCATAAAGCAGCTGATAGTTTTATCAATACTAAGCTGAACAACATCTATCCAGTTAAAAATTACATTGCAGAGAAAATAAAGTGCCGCAAATGTAAGCCAGAGCAAAAGCGAAACAACTCTTGTTTTTACAGAAATTTTCGGTCGTGTTTCAAAAAATTTTTCACCCCGTATGATCAGGAAGCAGACGCCTGCTAAAGCTGCACAGACAGCAAGTCTCAAAGTCGAGGAAGGGAGTGTCCCTTCCTCAATATTTTTAAAAAGAGGTCTTAAAAACGCTTCATAAACACTGAAAACAGTAAAGATTGCTATAGCTGCCGCCAGACGCAGTTCCCATTTTTCCTTTGGGATATTAGTTATTTGCATAAATCAGTTCCTCTACTCGTAAACGGTCTATATAACACTATTTTTGATTCATCGCACCATCAATTTGCTTTTGCAGTGATTCCATCACAGATTTACTATTTATGCCTCCCATAATTGGCTTGCCGACAATATTTCCGTTGCTGTCTACCACACAGGTCACCGGATATGCGAAAAAGTCCTTTGTAAACTTTGCAAGCTCGCTGTCCTTAGGAACCCATACATTGGTATACTCTGCCTTTTTCTGCTCTAAAATGCCCTTAGCCTCTTTTATAGTCTCTTCCTTCCCGCCAAAAGTATCTGTGTTGACTCCAATTACTGCGCCGCCCTTTTCCTTTAAGGACTCGTTAAGCTCATTCAACTCGCCGAGCTCTTCAACACATGCCTGGCAACTGCTAAACCAGAAATTTACAACTGTTACAGAATTATTCTTAAAAATGCTGCTGTCAACCTTGTTTCCGTCCAGATCCATTCCTTCAAAAGCAGGGAATACCTTTCCTACATCACTGCCTTTAGATGAATTCCCGCAGGCAGCCAAGGTAAATACCATTACCACAGTCAATAACAGTCCTATTAATCTTCTCTTTTTCATTTTAAATTTCCTCCGTTTCTTAATTATATAAATTATTATTTTGTAACAACTGTTTTGCCATTTTTGCTATCTCTAATTTTTGCATCTCCTAATCCATAGTGAAAGCTGACGGAATTTGTAGGACAGGCACTCACACACATTCCGCATCGAATACACTCGGTATGATTCGGTGTCTTTGTCACATCTACATCCATTTTGCAAGCCCTTGCACATTTACCGCAAGAAACACAGGTATGCGGATCTACGCGCATTTGCAAAAAAGAAACCCCGTTAAACAATGCATAAAATGCTCCCAGCGGACAAATCCATTTGCAAAACGGGCGGTAAAATAATATGCCCAACACTATAACCGCTATCAAAATCGTTAGTTTCCATGCAAACAACTTGCCCAGTGCAGATCTGATACCGTTGTTAACAATAGCAAGGGGAATTGCTCCTCCCAATACTCCCTGAGGGCAGATATACTTACAGAAGAACGGACTTCCCATACCGACTTCGTTTACAATAATTGCGGGCAACAGGAATACCATAACCAGCAGTATAACGTATTTTAAATATCTCAAAGGCTTTAACTTTTTTGTGGACAGCTTCTTGGTAGGAATTTTGTGCAATAAATCCTGAAACCAGCCAAATGGACAGAGGAAGCCGCAAATAAAGCGTCCAAGCAGTACTCCAAGTAAAATCAGTATGCCGGTAATATAGTAGGCAAACTTAAAATTTGATGATCCGATTACTGCCTGCAACGAGCCGATTGGACAGCTTCCTGCAGCTCCGGGACATGAGTAGCAGTTCAGACCGGGTACGCATACGGTTTTCCCGGACCCCTGATAAATCTCTCCCTTAAAAAAATTAGGAAGATGAATATTGGTAAAAAGTGTTGCTATAGCTTGAATGCCGCCTCTAAAGCGCGCGAGTATATGAGAAGCATTCTTTATATTTTTATTACCCAATTCCAACACACTCCAGACAAATTTTTACAGCTTTTGCAAATACAGTTTCGGCCTCTCCCCGCGCTATGCCGTAAACAATAAATGCACCGCCTATAAGCAGTAATAAAGCTTGAATCACAATCTTTTGTTTTGAAACCATGCTTATATCCTTTCTATAATTTCGCATTTGCAAGCCTATGATATAATATCGGATATAAAATTTGTGTTAATTTTACAAACTTAACACCGATTTTATATAAAACTGCTATACTAAATGCCTGGACTATAATTAGGAAAGGAGAGGTAGCATGAGACTTTTAGTCGTTGAAGATGAAAAGGTATTGTGTGATATGATTGTACAAAGCCTTAGGCGGGCTGGATATGAAGTGGATTTCTGCTACGACGGGAACAGAGCAAGTGAATATATGGCTTCTGAAAGCTATGATTTGATAGTACTTGACTTAAATCTTCCTGAAATAAACGGGATGGAGCTTTTGCAGGAGCTTCGCTCTCATGATAAGGAAACAAAGGTTCTTATATTATCTGCCAGAAGTGAAGTGACAGATAAGGTGGCAGGGCTTGACGCAGGAGCAAATGATTATCTCTCCAAGCCTTTCCATCTAGACGAATTAGAGGCAAGGATTCGCAGCCTCACGAGAAGACAGTTTATTCAACAAGATGTCTGTTTGGTTTGCGGAGAGGTTTCTTTTGATATAAAAAGCAGAGTGGCCTCAATAAAGGAACAGCCTGTTTCATTAACCCGCAAAGAAACCGGGGTTTTGGAATATCTGCTGCTCAATCAGGGACGCCCTGTCAGTCAAGATGAACTAATTGAGCATGTATGGGACGCAAGCGTAGATAATTTCAGCAATTCTATCAGGGTACATATTTCCTCTCTAAGAAAAAAGCTTAAGGCCGAGCTTGGGTATGATCCGGTTCACAATCGCATCGGGGAGGGGTATATAATTGGAGGTGCCTCAAGATGAAAAGTTTGTCGTTTCAATGGCGCATTACCCTTATGACTGCATTTTTGATTGCAATGACATGCATTACCCTGAATCTTCTTCTATACTATTCAGGATCATATCATTTTGATACCCTTGCTGATTCGTTAATTGAATATAACGACGCTGAGGATGTACTCAATAATGAAGAAAATGTTGTTGTTATTGATATGACGCCTGAGGAATTTAACAAATTTTACGACAAATTTTCCGCTGACCTGTCAAAAACAAAATCGGGATTCAGCTTAAACGGATGGATCATTACGTTCCTTGTCACCCTTATCAGCAGTATTATTGCTTATTTCGTCAGCGGATTATCCTTAAGACCGCTCAAAGATTTTTCTGAACAGGTGGAGCAGGTACATGTTAAAAACCTCACGGAAATAAGGCTTAAAGAGGATACGACACCGGAGTTTCAGGTATTAAGCCGTTCTCTTAACCGAATGCTTGAGAGACTTTCTGATGCATTTAAAACACAAAAACAGTTCGCAGGCAACGCTGCGCATGAGCTTAGAACACCTCTTGCACTTATGCAAGCCAAGTTGGATTTTTATCAAAGCGAACTGCATTCATCCTCACCTGAAACTAAGGATACAATTGCTACTCTTTCTGAGCAGACCGACAGATTGTCAAATATGGTTAAAACTCTTTTGTCCATGAGTGATTTGGAAACTATACCCAGAAATGAAAAGGTTCAGCTTGCCCCCTTGATTGAAGAGGTGCTCACAGATCTCGCTCCGCTGGCGGAGAAAAAAAATATTACTCTGTTACAGGATGGAGAAAATATTACTCTGACGGGAAGTGATATACTCCTTTATCGGCTGATTTTTAATCTTGTGGAAAACGGAATCAAATACAATCACCCTGAGGGAAGCGTTACAGTATCCGTAGCTGCAGAGAACTTTGGTGCAGTAATTCGTGTAAGTGATACTGGACAGGGAATACCAAAGGAGCATTTGGAAAATGTTTTTCAGCCCTTTTTCCGTGTAGATAAGTCCAGAAGCCGCAGTATGGGCAGCGTAGGACTTGGACTGTCTCTCGTCAGTGAAGTTGTAAGATTGCATGGAGGCTCCATTCATATAGAAAGTATTCCGCAGGAGGGAACGATATTTGTTGTACACCTGCCTATTGCAGACTCGGATATATAGCAAAGTTATATTATTGACTATTAATATGTGCATGTGATACGCAGCAAGCAGTTCAATGTGGTTATACTATGGTAACCCTGTTCTTCCCGGCTTCTTTACTCTTATACATGGCTTTATCGACTCTTTTAATAAGCGTCTCTACGTCATCTCCGTTCTTTACAATTGTTACTCCAACGCTGATAGTGACATTCAAAAGCCCCTTGTCTGTTGTCACCTGTGTACTCTCCACTAAGGTTCTGAACTGATCCGCTAAAATAGTTGCCTCATAGTCCTTGCTTATAGATATAATCCCTATAAACTCTTCCCCTCCCCATCGGCCAACAAAGTCTGTTTTCCTGGTACTCTTTTGAATACTCATGGCAACATTTTTCAGTACCATATCGCCCACATCATGACCGTAAGTATTGTTAAAATCCCGGAAATTGTCGATATCTGCAAAGAACACTGCAAACTTTGAATGGAATCTGTCATACTCACTCATTTTATATCCCAAATAACTGTCAAGATACGTTCTGTTGGGAAGCCCTGTTAAGGCATCATGCATGGCTTGGTTATGAAGGCTTTCCACTAGTTTATCATCATAAACCTTAGGGGAATCAGGGGCAAACAGCTCTACGGCTCCAATAATCTTCCCATCGAAATATACCGGTTGAATGTTTACACGTATTGGAATCCTATAGCCATCCTTATGCCTGACAAACACCCTCTCCTTTCTGCCCTTGCCATCAATAATTGTCGCATATAACGGGCATCCTACTATGCAAAGCGGTCTGCCGTCCTCATCTATATGGTTCAGCTTGCTGTCTGCACATTGCTTAAATACTATTTCCTCCGCACTGTATCCTGTAATTTTCTCTGCCGCCTTGTTCCAAAAGGTGATTGTCCTGTCGGTATCCACAAAATAAACGCCGTCGCTTATAGAATTAACAATATTAAGGTACATTTCCTCTTTATTCATAATTACCCCCCCTGAAATATGAATTTTGAAGCACAGTATTATTAAATTATTGTTAAATTATTATATACTTAAAGTTTATGCTTGTAAACTCTCCCCTCCTATACCGATTTTTAACCTTATTTTACTGAAATCATTATTTTCTGATAATTTCCATAAAAAATACCATTTTCAAATACAATCGTGCCGAAAAATCTGCAAAAATATGGTGAGATTTTATCTTTATTACTCCTGAAGCTTGCCTTTCAATTATTATGCACATCATTGACTGCACATATATGCACATGATACAATTACAATTAATAGGTCGTCATTAACAAAAATGGAGAGTTTATGGGCGTTACACAAGCACAAATTGCAAAGCTTGCAGGTGTATCTCGAGGCACGGTAGACAGAGTTATAAACAATAGAGGGAGAGTCAGTCCTGCTGTTGAGGCAAAAATCAAAAAAATAGTTCGGGAGCTTGGATACCAGCAAAACATGGCTGCCAGTCTTTTGGTGCGCTCAAAAAAACCTATCAAGCTCGGTATCTATATTCAATCCTTAGACAGCCCTTTTATGCAGTGTGTGCTTGAAGAGCTTGAACACATAAGACCTGAAATTCGAAAAAAAGGAGCTGAATTTATTGTTAAGAGCTCTAAAGCTATTGATCTCAAAGAGCAGCTGAATGCGCTCCATGAATTTCAGGAGGAGGGTGTAAGCGGAATAGCTCTTACTCCCATTGAAAACTCTCAGATTACCGAACTTGTAAATAATTTAGCGGATCAAAATATACCGGTGGTTACTTTCAATTCCGACCTCCCAACCTCAAGAAGAATGTGCTATGTAGGGCAGGATTCATATTTGAGCGGTCGCACCTGCGCCGGACTTATGAATATACTTCTTAACGGGCAAGGACAGGTTATGATAATAGCCGGACATCTGTCAAATTTATCTCACACCAGACGTTTAGACGGATTTTGCTCCGAGGCATATACAAGCTGCCCCGGAATAAGTGTTCTCCCTCTTGAGCGAAGCAATGATTACGACGCGGCTGCATACGAAATCACAAAAAGACGACTTTTAGAGGATTCAAATATAGATGGAATATATATTGTATCTAATGGTCAGGGTGGGGTATGCAGAGCCATACGGGAACTTAATCTTCAGCATAAAATTAAACTGGTGTGTCATGATATTACTCCCGAAACAGTTCAAAATCTTGCAAATGATACAATAGATTTTCTCATAGACCAGGACGCACACCGCCAGGCATCGCAGCCCCTTGACCTTTTAATTAACTATATACTGACAAATGAAAAGCCTAAAGAGGTTTGTTACTATATAAGAAACGATATTCGCTGCAAATATAACTATATGTAAACAAAAATATTTATTTTTGTTTTATACACACTGAAATAAAGGACACTGTAATTCATATTCAGTATCCTTTATTTTATCTGATTTATGTGCGAATACACCTAATTCCAGTATTTTAATATATGCTCCCTGGTTACTTTTGCAGCTTTTGCAATATTATCCTCATTGCTTAGCCTGTAGTATTCCGGTCGAAATACCTCAATGGTGCATGCATCCCCTTCAAACCCAATCTTTTTCAGTGTATCCGCATACAGCCTATGATCCAGGCAGTCCCCGCTTTCTCCCGGCCATAAGCGTATTTCGTCATTGTTGTATGCTGCCCCACAGGGCATATTCTCCATGCCGTTCAAATGCCATATAAAAATTTTTCTTCCATCAGCTTTTGAAAGCGCCTCAAAGCTTGACGCCATCGCATGAAAATGATACTGATCCAAAGTGATGCCAACCAATGGATGATTTATTTGTGAAGCTATTGCGTATGCCTCCTCAAATCTGTTAATTGTCATTGCGGGACTTCCGCAAAATTCTATGGACAATCTAATATCAAAGGGCTCCACTTTTTTGACCATCTCCTCTATCATCTCTACAGCGTCTCTGTGAATATCATCAATAGTCGCTGGTACGGAAATATTCATGGTGGGAACAATAACTATTATATTGCAGCCTAAAATTCTGCAGCGGCTGATTATTTTATCAAGCTCTGCAAAAACCTCGTCCCTTTCCCTTTGGCTTGTCTTCATATTGAAAAAACACAAGGCATTGTATGAGAGCATTTTAACCTTGGATTTTTTAAATGCTTCTCCCAATTCCTCAAGGGTATATTTCCCTTCGTTCAAATCCCGCTCCAAACATTCTGACTGTACGTCAATATAATCAATATCATATTTGTCACACAGCCTGACATCCTCCAATACAGACTGATTATCACAAAACCGATTACAGCCCTCATTAAATCCTATTTTCATCTTTGCTCCCTTCCTATGCCTCGTAAAGCTTCGGCATTTTATCTGTTTCAACTCTTTCGCATTTGCCGGAGGTCTGAGCTGCAACAAGAGCGTCCGCCGTAACCTCTGCAAGATACCCGTCCCAGGCCGTAGGTCCCGAAAGCTCTCCCCGCTTTACACACTCTACCCATTCCTGAAGCTCTACATCGTAGGAATCTATAAATCTCAGCATCCAATTCTGCTCAATATCGGTTGAAATCTTACAGTCCTTGCGAATCGTGGGAAATGCCGGAGACGGAAGATTTATGACCCCATCCTCACATACAATCTCGCAGTTAATATCATATCCGAATTTACAATTTACAAAAACCTCCAGCACAGCCGTTATGCCCTTTTTCGTTTTCATAATCATAACCTGCGGATCTGAAAGCTCTTTATGCGCATATTTTGTATCTTTGCCCATAATACAGCACACCTCCTGCCAGTCGTCGTTCAACAGCCAACGCAGACAGTCTATTTCATGTATGGCGGTATCTGTCACTGCCATTTCCGTAGTATAGGAATCATCTACAGAAATAGCTCTATGTGTACACTTTACAATTAGCGGTTCTCCAAAGTCCCCGGACTCCAGCAGACTCTTTATCTGCCGATATCCCCGATCATATCGCCTCATAAATCCCACCTGCACCAGTCTTCTGCCAAAAGCGGTTTCTGCTTTCACTATTTCTCTACAGACTTTTGCAGTTGTAGCAAGCGGTTTTTCACAAAAAACAGGTTTTCCTGCTTCTATTGAAGCAAGAACCGAATCGCCATGAGCAAATCCGGGGGTTGCAACGAGTATTGCATCAACATTTTTATCATTTATAAGCTTTGATGCGTCTTCATATTTCTCTGCCTCACCCTCTGCTATCTCTGCAGCCTTGTTCAAGCACTCTAAAGATGAGTCACATAGTGCTGTAACACTGCAGCCTCGAATTCTGTGTCGAAGTCTTTTCAGGTGCTCTCTGCCTATCATTCCACATCCTATTATTCCTATTCTTAAATCATTCATTTTGTCCTCACTTTGTGCTAATTACTTGCGTTCACGTGAACATATCTGAATATTCACATTATCATAAATTTGTATTGTCTGCAATCTGCAATCTATTACAATATTTTTCTCTCAAAATTAGTTAATTTCTACATAATAATATAATCTTTAAAGCTTTGGTGTTTACATAAAAATATCCGATTATTCGCTATTTATTATGAGAATTTCATAAATTCATTAGTGATAATTTGTATATTTAGTATAAAATTTTATAAAATATCAAAAAAACATTGTCAAATAATTATTAGCATGCTAATCTAGCATACAGAATAATGTTCACGAGAACACATATCTGAGTCCCTATATTGTATTCAACTTACACAAAGAAAGGAGATTTCACAGATGAAAAAAGGAATTGCTTTATTGATGACCGGAATAATTCTCGCAGGAGGATTATTGGGATGCTCCCAAAACCAAAATTCCTCAACTGAGGTTACGCAAAGCTCCTCAGAACAGAGAGGTGAAAACATTACTATAGTTTTTTCGCAAAAGGATGAATGGCTTGGCAATTTAGAGGCTGCTGCCAAGGATGCCGCAGACGAATATGGAATTAACCTGGTATCACAGGATTCCCTGTCCGATACCAGCAAACAAATCCAATTTGTCACGACAGCTGCTGCAAACGGTGAAAAGGCTATAATCGTTAATTTAGTAGATCCTAATATTGCGCCGGATGTTGTTGAAGCCGCAGGAGACATGAAGGTCGTTTTCGTAAATCGTCCACCGAGCGACATGAGCATTTTAAACGAAAATGTTGTATACGTGGGCTCTGACGAAATGGCATCAGGAAGATATCAGGGAGAATATCTGGCAAAATACTTTAATGAGTTAGGAAAAACTGATATCAGCTATATTCTGTTAAATGGAATTTTAGGACAGGTATCCACTACTAATCGAACAAAATCCGTCTTGCAAGCACTAAAGGACAACAATATCAACGCTAAAGAAGCATCGGCTCCCCTAGCATGCGATTACGACCGAGCAGAGGCCATGACTCAAATCACACCTCTTATAACCGCCAACACAAAATATGACTGTATCATTTCCAACAATGACGCTATGGCACTAGGAGCAGTTGAAGCCCTTGAAAATGCCGGAATAGACCCCGCCAAAATCCCCATAGTCGGTATAGACGCAACCGCCGACGGACAAGCAGCCGTGGCATCCGGAAAGATGGCTATGACTGTATTCCAAAACGCCAAAGGGCAAGGATACGGAGCTCTAAAAGCCGCACTAAATCTGATAAATCAAAGACCTATAAATGAAGGCACGGAATATGAAATCGACAGCGAAAATCCCTATGTAATTTGGATTCCCTTTGAACCTGTTACCAAGGATAATGTTGCAGAATATGCCTCACGATAATCAGGCTTTAAACTTATTTTCCGCACATTATTTGTAATGTGCGGAAAATAAATTTGCATATACTGATTGCGGCAATTACGCAAAGGAAAGGCTTATTATATGAGCAAATATATTCTCAGAATGGAAAATATCACAAAGGAGTTTCCCGGCGTCAAGGCCCTCAATGGAGTTTCTCTAAGGGTTCGTCCGGGAACGGTTCATACTCTTATGGGAGAAAACGGTGCGGGCAAATCTACCCTTATGAAATGCCTCATTGGCATTTATCAGCTAACCTCCGGAAAAATAATATATGAAGGCAAGAAGGTATCCTTCCACAATACGCTTTCGGCAATGAATGCCGGCATATCAATGATTCATCAGGAACTTACTCCTATTCCCGAACGGTCAGTATGCGACAACGTATGGCTTGGAAGATACCCAAAAAAGGGAATTATTATTGATTACAAGAAAATGCGCGCCGACTGTATGGAGCTTTTCTCACGTTTGGATTTGGAGCTTGACCCCGATGAAAAAATGGGAAATCTGACAGTGGCAAAAATGCAAATGGTAGAAATAGCAAAAGCAGTTTCCTATAACTCAAAAATCGTCATAATGGATGAGCCTACATCGGCTCTTACGGAAAACGAAGTTCAGCATTTATTTAACATAATAAAAGATTTGAAATCCAAGGGAGTTGCCATCATTTATATTTCTCACAAGCTGGATGAAATATTCCAAATATCCGACGATATAACCGTATACAGAGACGGGGAATTTATTGATTCTCGTCCCGCCCGGGAATTGGATACAAATCAGCTTATAAAGCTGATGGTAGGTCGTACAATGGACAACATGTTTCCTAAGGTTTCCTGTAGAATTGGAGAACCTGTTTTGCGAGTTGAGAATTTATCATCAGGTCATGCCGTTAAAAATGTATCCTTTGAGCTTCATAAAGGCGAAATTCTGGGATTTGCAGGATTGGTCGGAGCCGGCAGAACAGAAACCGTCGAAACCATTTTCGGAATCAGAAAAAAAGACAGCGGAAAAATCTATAAAGATGGTAAATTACTGAACATCCGCAGTCCAAAGGATGCCGTGTCATGGGGAATAGCGTTGCTTACAGAGGATCGCAGAGGAAACGGAATCATTGGGTTATTAAGCATCAAAGAAAATCTTGTCCTTGCCAATTTAAGAAAATATGGATTTCCTCTGAAACACAACCGAATGATTTCGGATACACATAAATATATAGATAAACTGAAGGTTAAAACTCCCTCCGCAGAAACCCCAATTCAAAATCTTTCCGGAGGAAATCAGCAAAAAATTCTGGTTGCAAGATGGCTTTTAACTGACCCGGATATATTAATTGTCGATGAGCCGACACGAGGAATTGACGTCGGAGCAAAAAGTGAAATTCATTCAATAATAACTAAACTGGCCGGAGAAGGAAAGGCAATTATCATGATTTCAAGTGAAATGCCTGAAATATTAGGAATGTCAGATCGTATCATTGTAATGCATGAAGGCGAAATCACCGGAAATATAGCTGGAAAAAACACAAGCTCCGAAGAAATTATGGAATACGCAACAGGATGCAGACATGACTTTAGTCAGGGCGGAGGTAAAAATGAAAGATAAACAAATTAATATTAAAACACTTGTATCTAACAACTCAATTTGGTTGGTGCTTATCCTAATGATACTATTAATAAGCATATTCAAACCTGCCTTTCTGGGACTTGCTAATTTAAAGGGTCTTATGGAGGGCGAGGCGGTGAAGGGGATCCTTGCCTTTGGAGTAATGTGGGCTATTTTGGCAAAGGGCATAGATTTGAACCTTGGCGCCTTGGCTGCGCTGGTTTCCGTAATTGTAGCCTCCCTTGTGCAGCCCGCTTCCGTTGCCAATAGACTTTTAGGCTCTCAGGGAATTTGTCTTCATCCTTTTGCCGCTATTCTTATTGGAATCGGAATGGGGGCTATAATAGGCGCAGCAGTCGGAGCTATAATTGCCTACACCCAGATTCCACCCTTTATTGCCACACTTGGTGCGCAGCTCATTTGCCGTGCAGCCTCCAAAATGTATTCTGCTGCGCCAGTTTCAAACCTGCCGGACAGCTACAGATGGATAGCCAAAGGAAAACTTTTTAATGTAATCCCCATGATAATCGTTATTTTTCTGATAATGTTCGTTATATCCGCCTTTTTACTCACTCAAACAAGATTTGGCAGAAATATATATGCTATAGGCGGCAATATTCATGCTGCCAAAGTTGCAGGCATAAATGTAGAAAAAAATTTGATTATGGTGTACACATGGTGTGCAATATGTGCTTCCATTGGAGGTATTTTGCTGATTGCCCGAACAGGTTCCTCAGACCCCTCAACCACAGGGCTAAACTATGAGCTTGACGCAATCGCAGCGGCAACCGTAGGCGGCACTTCACATTCCGGAGGAATTTGCAAAATTTCAGGAGTTCTTTGTGGTATTCTTATTATGGGTGTCATTAACAACGGCCTGGTTATTTTAGGAGTAAGCGACAATATGACCAATATTGTCAAGGGCATAATCATAATTGCATCTGTTGCCTTTGATATGAGAAAAAACACGAAAAAAAATTAGTTCTCCCCTTTTATATCTATATAATGCCGAAGGATATTGACGTAGGTCGATTTCCTTCGGCTATATAAGAGATTCCTATTTCAGCCTTATTTTACTAAAATTGTCATTTTCCAATAAATAATATTCTAAATTGCTGCCGGCAAATATTAAATCCTGAAAATCCGACTCAAATTTGCCATGAAACTTCTCTATTCCATGCACCGTATACAAACTGGCTGTTTTCTCATCGCCTATCAGTACTTCGTTATTTTCCAGCAATTCGCATTTATCATAGCCATCATTTATTTCCCTGGAAAACTGCAGCCTGCCATTTAGATTATAAAGTCCCAGAATATTTTTTATTTTTCCGTTATCAACTTCCTCCTCAGAAATTATTCCAAAATAATTGTCATTATTTATTACACTTTTTACACTGTGCTCAAAATCAAACTCTTTTAAAATTCCGGGCTCCTTTTCATTGGAAAAAATTATCGCATGGCTGGTACCTATTGCCAAAAGCTTATCTTCGCTTACATGGCTAAGCACAGGGATAACCTCCTCATCCATCGAATACTTAACCCCCTTGCTGCTTTCTCCAATATTCTCATCATTGGAAAAATCATAAAAGCACAATTCTGTCTCCAGCTTACCCTCAGATAAATGTAACAGTGAAACCGCCAGCTGCTCACCATCGGAAGATAAAGATATTGCCATTGGATATCCCCCTTTATTCCCATGGATTGCGCCATCTACCGTGATATTCCCACCACTGTCATATACCACAATATTTGCAACTTCCTGCTGCTGCATTACTACAGCTACCTGCCCATTTTCTGAAAGACTTGCCATGGAAATGGGGTATGAGGTTTTTATCCTGGTTTTTTCTCCCTTCTCATCTACAATCTCCACAGTAGAGCCCTGCTTATCATACAACAGGATATAATCTCGCTCCTTTTGTATTTGGGGAAATTGCATTTCAAAGCTGATATTCCATTTACTGTTACCTGAATAGTCAATGAGGGAAGCTCCATCCTGATTATAGAAAAACAAAGCATTAAATGCCTTTACATACCTTGTACCATTTGCATTTTCTGACTTTATTTCAGATACTACCTCGTAATTCTTATATTGGGCAAAAATACTAAACAGCACTGCACCTATAACAGCCAAAGCCAATAAAACCGAAATAACTATATATCTTTTTTTTACCATGAGAAAATTGCTGCGCCGTAGGCAGAAAGCGGATATGATATTGAATATTCCCTGCCGTCACATTCGGTTTCAATAGGCTTATATACTCTGCCCTTAATATTTATATTCTCTAAATCATCCTCGCTGGACAATATAAGTGTATGGTTTTTATTTGAAATCGTTCCAACTCTATAATCAGGATACTCCATCGGGGTAAAATTACATACATACAAAAGATTTTTCTTGCCATCCCTGGATTTCCTTGCAAAGCTAAATATGCTTCTATAGGAATCGTTGGCATTTATCCACTCAAAGCCCTCCCAGCTACTATCTAATTCGTAATTAGAGGGGTATTTTTTATATATATTTAAAAGCTTCTTCACCCACATCTGAAGTCTTTTATGAGTGTCTTTCTCTAAAAGCCCCCAATCCAGCTCTCTATTCTCGCTCCATTCCCTTTCATGCCCAAAATCCTGCCCCATAAAGAGCAGCTTCTTTCCGGGATGTCCTATCATAAAGGCATATCCTACCATCAGGTTTTTAAACTTGTCCTTATAAAACCCCGGCATTTTATTAAGCATTGAGCATTTAAGATGAACTACCTCATCATGAGAAAGCACCAGTATATATTTTTCCGCCTCATTATAGCTCATGGCAAAGGTCATTTTATTATGATTATCTTTCCTGAAATACGGATCAAGTTTCATATAGTCCAAAAAATCGTTCATCCATCCCATATTCCATTTATAAGTGAAGCTTAACCCGCCATCATATAGACTATGGGTAATCTTCGGCCAGGCTGTAGACTCCTCCGCTATCATCATAAATCCCTGATATTTCCCTGTAATAATTGAGTTTAAATGCTTAAAAAATTCAATAGCGTCTAAGTTCTCATTCCCGCCATATTGATTGGGTACCCATTCTCCTGATTCCTTCCCATAGTCCAGATAAAGCATGCTTGCAACAGCGTCTACCCGCAAGCCGTCAATGTGATAGTTTTCCACCCAATTTAAAGCGCTTCCTATAAGGAAGTTTTTAACCTCGCTTTTGCTTAAATCAAATATTTTTGTTCCCCAATGGGGGTGCTCTCCCTTTCTGGTATCAGCATATTCATACAGCGGCTCTCCGTCAAATTCCATAAGTCCAAAGCTGTCCTTGGGGAAATGTGCCGGTACCCAATCTATAATTACGCCTATCCCTTTTTTATGCATATAATTTACAAAATACATGAAGTCCTTGGGGCTTCCATATCTGGAGGTGGGTGCATAGTAACCGGTAACCTGATAACCCCAGGAACCGTCATACGGATATTCCGATATACCCATTAATTCTACATGGGTATACCCCATATACTTAACATATTCTGCTAAAGAATGGGCAAATTCTTTATAACTGTAAAACCCCTCGTCCTCCCTTCCCGGATGTCTTTTCCATGAACCCGGATGAACTTCATATATTGCAAGGGGCTGCTCGTGTATAGTATCCTTATTTTCGATTCTTTTATTCACCCATTTTTCATCAGACCATTTGAATTTATCAATAAAGCTTATTCTGGAAGCAGTGCCCGGTCTCAGCTCACCGCTGGCGGCATATGGATCACTTTTATAAATTTTTTTTCCACCGGCTGTGATAATCAAATATCTGTAAAGCTGCCCCTCCCTTGCCTTTGGCACAAACAATTCATATATTCCCATTTGTGTTGGGGCAACTTTTTCCATTTTGTGAGAAGTTTCCTCCCAATTGTTAAACTCCCCAATTAGAAAAACCTCCTTGGCATGAGGCGCCCAGAGGTCAAATATAACTCCGTCTTTATTATCCTTTGTATATCTATGGGCACCAAGCTTATTATATATTTCATAGTGAACCCCATGTCCAAAAAGATACATATCAAGCTCGCTAAAATATCCCATGCTTAATCCTCTCTAAAATCCCTCTCCTGTAATACTTTCAATCCGGACTCATCGTCGGATTTACTCTTAAAAATTCCAAATAACCTCTTAAATCTTGTTTTATTTGCCAGCGCAATAGCATTATCTAAAAGCACTTTAATGTCCAAAACTGTAGCAGGACTGGTTGGTGTGCTCATAATATTTACCCTGTCATATAATGCCAAAATCCCCATTTCATCAATTATATATCCACTTTCTGCCGCATATAGTTTCCCGAAGTTGACCAGCTCGTCTATTGTCATAACGGGAATGCTTATGGGCTCTGAGAATTTCTTTGCAAACCTTGGATATCGTTTCAAAAGTCCGCTTATTTCCTCTCTGGAATCCTCCAATATAATAAGAGTGCCCTTAGTATCACCCTCAATACTTATAGATAGTGACATTACAGAATCATTGGAAAGTGCCCCTGCATTTTCTATGATAAGTACGCCCCCTCCGATTTTATCAACAACTGTTCCAACATCCTTTTCGTTTAATTTCTCTGCAGATATCTTCCCTATATTACCCTCAGGCTTACCTGTCTGGCTCTGCAATACCTTAATTATATTTTGAGCAAGTCTGGTTTTCCCACTGCCCCTACGTCCCTGTATAATAATATGACCAAAGCTGATTGCACCCCCTGTAAAAAGTCCTGACTTCGCTGCTGCAAGAGCATTAACTATATGACTTTCCATACCCGTGATTCCTGCAAAATAAGAAAGAAGCTTCCTTTCCTCTCCACTAAGCTCCGCAGGTTCATCCTCAGGCAGTGAAGCTATCTCCTCCTCGCTATAACGATCCCCCTCTGATAGAACCTCTATATCCTGCTTAGGCACCGAGGCAAGCATTTCTACAGTAGTATTCTGTTCTCTGGTAAGTCTGTCTATCTCTCCCTGAAGCATATCATTTATACTTTTAAGGGTTTCCTCAGGGGATAAGTCCTGAGTACTCTCAGCTTTAACAAACTCATTACTGTCTGTATCCTCTGGGGTTTTCTCCTTAAAATCTACTTCCTCTTCCTCCTCGTAGAACTGCGGATCCAGAATTGCATATTCTGAGTCCAGTAAATACTCCTCATCCTGCTTCTCCTCAGGGGGCTGCTCTGCAGCTTCCATACCTGCTCCATGTTCAGAATCTTCTGCTGCCAACAAATCTTCCTGAGCAGCACTCTTTAACGCATCTTCCTCTGATGAGTTTTCCTGAACATGCTCACTGTCAGACTCCTGTTCTTCAAGTTCAAGTCTCTCTATAATTTCCTGCTCCTGCGAAACATCCGCTATTTCGTTTTTATTTTTATCCTGCTGAATGATTGGAATATTAAACTCTCCCGAAACTACATTTCCTCCTGCACTTAAAACAGGGATTGGAAATCCTGCCCTTGCCTTTTCGCCGGTTTCCAGCAGTTTATCTAAAAGTTTATTGGCTTTCTCCAGTGCCTCCTGCTTATAATGTATAAGCTCCTGCTCCTTTGCCTCTAAAAGTGCCTGCTTTGCCGCTCTCCTCGTTCGCTCCCATCGCATAGACACTTCCTCTATAGTCAGCTGCCCCTCTATCTGGTCATAGCCCCCCTCATGTCCTGCCTCTAATATACTGATTTGGCCATCATTTTCCTCAGACAGGTATTCCTGAAATCTGCTTTTTAACTCCTCATCAATTTTTTTGGTGGAAAATTTGTCCTCATTAACAGGCTGCTCAATTTTAAGCTGGGGAATATCCTCAACCAACTCCTTTAAAGCTTCCATATTCCCGGAAATTTCCTCAACTTTCGAGGCTTGCATAATCTCTTCTATATTTCTCTTAATCTCTGCCTGCAGATTATAAGTATCAAATTGTCCGCCGTCCCCAATATCCTGAATGCTCACACCCCTATTGATAAGCTGCTTTTTTAATTTTCTGGACTTGTCAACGTACTCTCCCTCTCCAAACCAAAGGATAATTTCATCAAGAAGTAAGATACATTTGTCTATCTGTCCTGTTTCTCTATATAAACACGCCAGCTTATATCCCCATTCTTCAAAAAGCTCATTGGCTCTAAGCTCCTCTAATATATCAATTAAAGTAGCAGTATCAGCTTTCTTTTCCTTATAAAGTTCATATTTGATAATAAAACGAATATTGTCCTTAGGGGCAAGTTCAATGAATTTCTGATAATATTCTCCTGCCTCGTCAAAATCTCCCATTCTTGCACAAAGAATAGCAAGCTTATATATGATAATCCTGCCCACAGGAGAGCGTTCATGAGCAATCTCCAGAAGTTCCCTTGCATCTTCAAATTTTTCAAGAGCTTCGTATCTTTCTGCACCGCCTAAAAGAAAATTAACATTGTGCAGCTTTCTCCAATTAACAGAGTCCAGTAAATCCAGTGCCTCCTCATGTTCATTTGCCGCAAGATAGCTGTCAATTCTAGCCACCCTCTCCTTATATTCTGCTCTATCCAAAACTACTCCTTATATTACTTTCTATAATAATTAATAAGACATCCCTTGCTTATTATATCCCTTTCACTGTCGGTAAGCGGTTCCATATACAATGTAAAAGGTATTTTCTTTTCGGATTTTATTATGTATGCTTCAAACTCCCGGGGACATGATGAGAGCAATTTAGCCTTTATTTCAGGAATAAATATAAAATCTCCGTTTGTAAACGGCAATTCCTCAGCCTTAACTATAAAAGGCAGCATTCCCCAGTTGATAAGATTTGAACGGTATCTTTTAGTGGCATATTCTCTGGCAATATTTGCCCAGCCTCCCAGCACTCTTTGACATGAAGCTGCCTGTTCTCTGGCTGAACCGTCTCCGGGCTTTGTGGCATAGATACTGCTTCCTATACCTAAATTACCATTATCAACTCCGTTAAACTCCCTCTTTACTGTGGCAATAGCCTGTGCTATTGCAGTATCAATATCTGATATATCACCCTGTTCAATAGCTTTCTGTGCCTTTTGTACCAATTTTGACCGTTCCACATATGCAGGATCCTTTCTGGAAAGGGTGTACTCTGCGAGCCTTAAGGGGTTTGACCTATAGGAAGAAGTTTCCCCTGAGGGAATCAGCTCATCCGTAGTGGTAACCGGATCATGGATTTCTGAAACCACACGAATCAACAAGTGCTCCGGCAAGCTTGGAATTTGTGGCCAATCCTTAATATTAGGCCCGTATTTTAATTCAATATCTTCATCAGCTTTTCCATGGCTGTCAAATACTCTATGCTTATAAATATTGGAATCGAAGAAATACTTTGGCTTTTTATAGTCAATATCTATTTCATCTGCACCTGTAATGAATCCCTGATTCGCTGCTGTTGCAGCTATAGAACGAGCGTCCATAAGCGCCACCGAGGAAATCTGTCCCTCTCCCAGCTTTGAGCCCTCTCTATTGGGGAAATTCCTAGTTGAATGTCTTATGGAAAATCCATTATTTGCCGGAGTATCTCCTGCACCAAAGCAAGGACCGCAGAATGCAGTTTTTATTACTGCTCCTGCCGACATAAGATCACCAAAGGATCCGTTTTTCATAAGCTCCATATATATCGGAGTGCTTGAAGGATATACACTGAGGGTAAATTCATCCACACCTGTATAACTTCCCCTTATTATATCAGCAGCGTCACAAATATTTTCAAAACCTCCCCCTGCACAGCCGGCTATTATTCCCTGACTGGCTCTCAACTCTCCCTTAACCACATGATCCATAAGGGAAAAATCCACATCTTCCCCAAGACTTATTTTTGCCTTTTTCTCGCATTCCCTTAACACATCTATAAGATTTGATTTAAGCTCTGATATCTTGTAGGTATTGCTCGGGTGGAAAGGCATTGCAATCATAGGGCGAATCTCATCTAAATCCACCTCTATAACACCGTCATAATAGGCATTTTCTTCCGGCTTTAATTCCTTATAATCCTCAGCCCTGCCATGAATTTCATAAAACTCCCTGCACTTTTCATCCACTGTCCAAATAGAGGACAGGCAGGTGGTTTCTGTAGTCATTACATCTATACCGATTCTATAGTCCATGGAAAGCTTTTCTATGCCAGGACCTATAAACTCCATAATTTTATTCTTAACAAAGCCCCTTTCAAACACCTCTCCGATTATTGCAAGGGCAATATCCTGAGGTCCGACTCCCGGAATAGGCTCTCCCTTTAAGTACACGCCAATAACCTCCGGCATATCAATATCATATGTCTTGCCTAAAAGCTGCTTTACAAGCTCTGGGCCACCCTCTCCCATTGCCATTGTCCCCAAGGCGCCATATCTTGTGTGGGAATCGCTTCCTAATATCATAGAACCGCATTTAGCCAACATTTCTCTGGCATACTGATGAATTACCGCTTGATGGGGCGGAACGTATACGCCCCCGTACTTCTTAGCACAGGACAGACCAAACACATGATCATCCTCATTTATAGTGCCTCCTACGGCACACAGGCTGTTATGGCAGTTTGTAAGCACATATGGAATAGGGAATCTGGATAAGCCGGAGGCTCTGGCTGTTTGTATAATTCCCACATATGTAATATCGTGGCTGGTAAGAGCGTCAAAGCTAATCGAAAGCTTTTCCATATTGTCGGATTTATTATGTGCCTTAAGAATTTTATAGGAAATTGTTTTTGCCTTTTGTGTCTTATCATGTTTATCCTTTGCCGGCACTATTTTCCCGTTAACTAAAAAGGCGCCTTCTCTATACGTTCTCATTTATGTCTTCCTCCAAGTCCAAGCAGTCCTCTCTTTGGTTCCTTTTCTTCTTCCTTCAGCCGAAAATGCTCCTCATCCAATGCCCGCATTTCCTCATCGCTTAGCTTTATACTTTCAATTTCCGGCAGTGCCTCTTCCTTTGTCTCATCATCAGGCATAAGCCCTGCTGCCTTAAAATACTCCTCATTTATGCGAATAGTGGGAACTATCTTTTCTGATACTTCCTTTACCTCTTCCTCGTCTTTTTTTCTCTCAGCCTCATATTTTAATCTTTTGTTTTCGTTCTCAATTAACATAAGATACTTTTGTGTATCAATTAATGATGATAATTGATTTTTTAAATCCAACTGATTGTCCTTGAGAATTTTTTTTCTGGCTTCGATTTGCTCACTGAGCTTTTCGTGGGCACTGTCAATATCTTCCTTCGCCCTGTCAATAACCCGTTGAACCTCATCTATAGCGTGGTCTGTATACATTATAGATGCGGCATAAATATCCTCTGCATTTTTCCTGGCATCAAATATCATTCCATCAGACTGTTTTTGTATATCTCTAATAGCTCTGTCCTTTGAGCGCCTGGTAATCTCATACTCATCCATCATAGAATACATACAGTCATTTAAGTCCTTTAAAAGGCTCATCATACGATCCCTGTCGATAATGACCCTTTTCTTACTCCCCTCAATGGGTTCAGCCTTTGAGAATAATATATGTATTGCCTTTAATACTTCTTCAGTTTTATCCTTTGAATTCATAAACTATCTCCAAAAAAATTGGGCGTTCCACTTCGAACACTGCAAAACAGCCGTTTCCCTTAGCAGCAACTGGCTCAAGGCACCCTTACGGCACATGAAAGCTCCTGCTTAGTGCTGCTTCATTCCTGACCTGACACGGTTCGCAGGTTTCCATTGCGTAAGACCCCAAGCTTTAACGTCACATAATAAGAGTCTGCACCGCCCTGCATTGTCCTCTATGGAACATCACCCCAGCTATAGCGGATTGCTGGATTCAAGGTACCGCTACCACCCCGGCTGCCCAATCATTGGAATTATACTCTATTTATGCTTATTTTGCACGTAAATTCCTAAAGAAATCTTTGAGCAGGTCACTGCATTCTGCATAGAGCAGTCCCCCCTCTTTTTGAACCTGATGATTAAATCCGGCAATATCTAAAATATCAATAATTGTGCCGGCGCTTCCCGCTTTATGATTTTTGCAGCCATATATGAGTCTGGGTATTCTTGCTTGAACTATAGCTCCTGCACACATAGGGCATGGCTCCAAAGTAACATACATCACGCAATCCTCCAGACGAAAATCACCCAACTTCCTGCAAGCCTTTTTAATTGCAGAAATTTCCGCGTGAGCCAATACGCTTTTATCGGTATTCCGTCTGTTATATCCCTTAGACAGTACCTTTCCCTCCCTGACAATAACACAACCTACAGGTATTTCTCCCAGCAAAAATCCCTTTTTTGCCTCCTTTAATGCCAGTTCCATAAATTTAGGGTCAGCCTCCTCATTGAGTATAGCCCTTTTATTCTCTCTGATTTTTAATACATCCTGTGACAATGCCATATAGAACTCTCCTGATTTCTTTGATATGATAATATATAATTAAGTGAGGATATGCAAATAATGAAAACTGAGTATAGAACAAAAAGGCTTATTTTAAGGGTACTGACCCCAAATTCCGGCGGACCGGTTGCAGATTTTTACAATAAAAATTTTGATGAATTCAGCAAATATGAACCACTTAATCAATATGCTCACAGCGTAAGCTATCATAAAAATAATCTTAAATATGAGTATAATCTGTTTTTAAAGGGATTATTTACAAGGTTTTTTATTTTTGAAAGAGACAATCCTCTGACTATAATCGGTACCGTAAGCTATCGAGATATACGGCTTGAATATTATAATTCCTGCGTAATAGGTTATAAAATAGATAAAAGCAAAAGGCGGTTAGGCTATTGCCTGGAGGCAATTCGCGCAGGGAATTTGCTTATCTTCTCTGAAATGGGATTAAACAGAATCGAAGCCACAGTACTCCCTTCCAATATACCCTCTATAGCTCTTTTAGAAAAGGCCGGCTTTACAAGAGAAGGGCTGCTTAGAGAAAAAATTATGCTGGGTGATGTATATCGGGATCATCTGCTTTATTCACTGCTAAGGAAAGATATAATTACTCCTCCTTAGGCTCTGTAATAAGCGGCTCCAGGCTGTCCTGAGTTTTCTTACTTTCGTGTTTGGCTTTTCCAAGCTGAATACTGTTTCTCTTTTTCTTTTTTACCTGATACAAGTGATCGTCTGCACCCTTAAGATATTCCCATACGCTGTCAAAATCCTCCGGGATTCCCCAGAATATTCCCTGAGAAATTGTCACTACCTTTTCCTCCGACTTGGAAAATTCATGTTTTATTCCTCCTGCTAAAACTGCATTTTTAATTTCCTTTGCAATGGCAAAAACTTCCTCCTCGGTGAAGTTTTGATACATCACCACAAATTCATCACCACCATAACGATAGCAGCTAACTCCGGGATGTTCTCTGGCTATTGAGCTTAGGGTTTTAGCAATGAAAATCAGGCACTCATCTCCCGCCTGATGTCCATAATTGTCGTTATATTCCTTAAAATAATCCACATCAAACATTTCTATAGCAAAGGCAATATGGTTGGTTATCGCTCTGTCAAATGACTGCTTTGCATATTCTGAAAGCTTTATACGATTAAACAGTCCTGTTAATGGGTCTGTATAGGCTCTTTTTCTGTGATTTATTGAACCCTGTATTTCCTTTTGCAGTTCATCCTTTTTTCTTTTGAGTTCATTTCTTAAATCTATAATTGCAGAGGTGGTAAGACTTATTTCTATCTCCATTTCCTCTAATAAGTCCATATATTTCACCGCTAACAGTCTGTATTCATCCTCCATTTCATTTTCCTTAAGATATCTAAGGCGCAGTCTAAGCAAATTTTTTTCTAAATTCTTAACTAAGGTTGCTTTAACCGGAACAAAAAATTTCTCATAAATTTTTATAAAAAGATTATACTCCATTATATCCAGAAGCATGGAAAGAACCTCATATATATCTTCAAAAACATCCATGACGGTAATTTCTTTAAGATTATATTCGGAAATCTTATTTACATATTCCAGGCAGGTTTGCATATTTCCCTTTTCATTCTCAAGCCTTGCCACAAGACAGTTATATGCTAATGCTCCCTTATCGTCTAAAAAATTAAGGCATTTTATCTCTAACTCTTGTAACTTTTCTGCAGCATTATCAAGGTCATTGTCCAGTAGATAAATTTTCCCCTGTCCAATTATTGAAGCGGCAAGCTTTTCCACATAGCCTTCTGCTCCCATATTATTTTGGATATATTTATAAGCTCTGTCATAATACTTACTTGCTTCTGCAAGAAATCTATAGTGATAGTAAAGCTGCGCAATATTTATGGAAATTATACATTTAAGATCCGGAAACTTCTTTTCCTCGCATATATCATAACCTTTAAAATACTGCTCCATGGAAAGGGGAATATTTCCCCTGTTCATAGCAACAATTCCCTGCAAATTATAAGAGGCTGCCACATACCCCCACTCCATTATCCGCTCAAGGTGCAGCTTACATCTATCCATTTCAAGGTAGAAATTGGCTATATCGTTAGTCATATAGTAAATTTCACCCATAGTAAAATGTGCAAATCCCAAAAGAGCGTCATCTCGTCTCTCTTCTCCGTAAACAAGAAGTTCTTTACAGATTCTTATAACCTCATTAGGATTTTTCCCGATTAACCCTCTTATATTCTTAATTTTTTCCTGAATATCACCACGATATAGTCTGGTATCCATTTTTTTCTCCCAATTTATTTGAAAATAGATAAAACTTCTCTAATGACAACGCTTCTCCCCTGATATTTTTCTCTATAGACAACTCCGCTAAAATATCCCGAACCTCCTCCTTTGAGGCAAGCCCTGCTGCTGATATAGCATTAACAAGAGTTTTTCTTCTTTGAGAAAAGGCAGCACGTATGCAGTTAAATAATAAACTCTTCTCCTTACCATGACACATAGGAAATTTTTTTTCAAGCTTTACCACACAGCTGTCAACCTTTGGCATAGGTCTAAAGCAAGCGGCAGGAACACTCCTTACAATACTTGGGTTAGTATAAAAATCCACTGCCAGGCTTAATGCCCCATAATCTGCGGTTCCTGCCCGAGCACACATTCTAAGAGCGACCTCCCTCTGAACCATTACCACAATGCTTGTATAGGGAATTTCCTCCTCTAACAGCTTCATAATAATGGGGGTTGTTATATAATAGGGCAAATTGGCAATTATTTTTATATTTTCCTCGCACACCAAAAGCTCCGGCAGGTTTGCCTTTAATATATCTCCTTCAACTATTTCAATATTATCCTGTAATAAAAAGCTTTGTCTAAGCTCCTTCACTAAATCTCTGTCTATTTCAACAGCTATAATTTTTTTGACCTGCTTTTGAATTTCTTTCGTAAGTGCCCCACGCCCCGGCCCAATTTCAAGGACAGTATCCTCAGAGGATAAATTAGATACGCTAAGAATATCCCAAACAACAGACTTATCTACAAGGAAGTTCTGTCCAAATCTTTTTTTTGCGGGAATCCTATAGCCTGTAGAAGTTTTTTGCATTTTTACAGGTGACATTTATTACCTCATCTTCAGTGGTGCCCTTTATTTTTGCAATCTCTCTAACTACGTAAAAAAGGTAGCTTGAGTCGTTCCTTTCGCCCCTAAAGGGTTCCGGCGCCAAATATGGGCAATCGGTTTCCAATAAAATCGAAGCCAGCGGGATTTCCTCCACTATTTCCCTAAGCTTCCTGGCATTTGAAAAGGTCAGAACACCACCTATCCCCAGGTAAAACCCCATTTTAATGTATTCCATTGCA
Source organism: Lachnospiraceae bacterium (assembly GCA_041776485.1). Lineage (GTDB taxonomy): Bacteria > Bacillota > Clostridia > Lachnospirales > Lachnospiraceae > JBHBQE01. Next base: position 25,861 of record JBHBQE010000009.1, read on the forward strand.
ATTTCTTTAGAATAGGAAAAGCAATGTATATCACAGGAAATACCCTGTTTGCTTGCCTCCTTTAATATCTCAAGAGTATCCTTTGCCGCGTCTCTGGAATGAATTACCACAGGTAAATCCAGTTTTTTAGCAATGGCAAGCTGCCCTTTAAACCAAGCCTTTTGTCTCTCCCTGTTTTCCCTGTCTTTTTCCCAGTAATAATCCAGTCCTATTTCTCCTATAGCAACGCATTTTTTTTCCTTTGCGTTATTTTCCACTTGAGCTAAGACTTCATCGTTAAGTCCGGAAAGCTCTGAGGGGTGAATGCCCATAGTGGTATATACAAATTCATACTCTCGGGTAAGCTCCAGAGATTTTTCCATACTCTCATAATCTGAGGTGGCATTTACCACAAATTCAACCCCTAATTTCGAAAGCCCTGAAAGAAGCTCTCTCCTATCCTTATTAAAGCGTTTATCATCATAGTGAGCATGGGTATCAAAAATCATAAATCAAATTCCTTAGGGTCAATTCTTGCAAATAATATTTCCGGATTGTCTGTAACCCTTGTTTTGCTGATATAGTTTCCAAAAACTCCCAATTTATCCAGAGGAATTTCCGAAGTATTTAACTGAGCACATATTTTTTCAGAAGTTTTTGGCATAAACGGTGAGAGCAAAGAGGCGCCCACAGTAATACCCTCTGTAAGGTTATACAGAACCGTTGCCAATCTGTCTTTTTTATTTTCTTCCTTTGCCAAAACCCATGGCATAGTTTCATCTATATATTTATTGCAGCGCCTAAATAGTGCAAAAATCTCATCAATTGCCTCTGCCACACGCAAAGTAGACATTTTCCTTACGACTCTGGCAGGTGTGCCTGTTATCACATCTTTCAATTCCTCATCAAAATCCCCTGTAACTTCTGTGTTCTCTACGATTCCCCCAAAGTATTTATTGCTCATGGAAATTGTACGATTTACAAGATTGCCCAGAATATTTGCCAAATCTGAGTTTATTCTGTCAATTACAAGCTGCCAGGAAATAACTCCGTCATTATCAAAGGGCATTTCGTGCATTACAAAATAACGCACAGCGTCCACACCGAATTTCTCCACCAAATCATCAGCATATATTACATTTCCACGGGATTTACTCATTTTTACCTCGGTATCTCCCGCTTTGGTAATCAGCCATGGGTGTCCAAATACCTGCTTTGGCAATGGAATATCCAGCGCCATCAGAAAAATAGGCCAGTAAATGGTATGAAATCTTATTATATCCTTGCCTATCAAATGTAAATCGGCAGGCCAATATTTCCTGTATAAATCACCATGATTTCCCTCTGTATCATAACCAAGTCCCGTTATATAGTTTGTAAGGGCATCAAGCCACACATAAATTATATGCTCATTATCAAAATCCACAGGAATTCCCCATTTAAAGGAAGTACGGGATACGCACAGATCATTCAGCCCCGGCAAAAGAAAATTATTCATCATCTCGTTTTTGCGGGAAACCGGCTGAATAAATTCCTGATTATCATTTATATACTGTATTAATCTGTCTGCATACTTTGTAAGCCTGAAAAAATAAGCCTCCTCAGAAGCATTTACCACTTCTCTCCCGCAGTCAGGACATTTTCCATCTACAAGCTGGGACTTTGTCCAAAAGGATTCACATGGAGTACAGTACAGTCCCTCATATTTATCCTTATAGATATCTCCCTGGTCGTAAAGCTTTTTAAATATTTTTTTGACACACTCCTTATGGTCGGTATCTGTGGTTCTGATAAATCTGTCATAGCTGGCTCCCACCATATCCCAAAGAGCCTTGACCTGACCTGCCACGTCATCCACAAATTCCTGAGGTGAAAGTCCTGCCTCCTTGGACTTGGTTTCAATTTTCAATCCATGTTCATCGGTTCCCGTTTGAAAATATACATCGTAGCCCTCTTTTCTCCTGAATCTGGCTATGGCGTCCGCCAATATAATCTCATAGGTATTTCCTATATGGGGTTTTCCCGAAGTATAGGTAATCGCTGTTGTAATATAATATTTTCCCTTATTTTCCATTTTTCACCCCTATTTCACTGTTACCTTGCAGAATTTCTTTTTGCCGCGCTTCAGCAGCAGTCCGTCACCCTGTAATTCCTCTGAACTATACCTTTTACTTATATCTGTAACCTTTTCTCCGTTGACACTGACTCCTCCCTGCTCAACATTTCTTCTTGCCTCGCTTCTGCTGGGAGCAAGCTCCGTCAGCACCAAAAGCTTTAATATATCAATACTGTTGTCCTCAAAATCCTCCTGACCTATTTCCTTGCCCGGAGCATTATCTAAATTCCCACCGGAAAATACAGCAGCGGAAGCCTCTTTTGCCTTTGCCGCCTCTTTTTCACCGTGAACCAGCGCTGTTAATTCATAAGCAAGAATTTCCTTTGCCTCATTAAGCTTTGCGCCCTCCCAACTGCTCATTTTCTCAATATCCTCAAGAGGAAGAAAGGTGAGCATTCTAATACATTTCATTACATCTGCGTCAGCAATGTTTCTCCAATATTGATAAAACTCGTAGGGAGAGGTTTTTTTGGGGTCGAGCCAAACGGCTCCTTTAGCGGTCTTCCCCATTTTATTTCCCTCAGAGTTTAACAGAAGGGTAATCGTCATGGCATAGGCATCCTTTCCAAGCTTTCTTCTGATGAGCTCAGTTCCGCCCAGCATATTGCTCCACTGATCATCTCCGCCAAACTGCATATTACAGCCATATTTCTCATACAATACATAGAAATCATAGCTTTGCATAATCATATAGTTAAACTCAAAAAAACTAAGCCCCTTTTCAAGCCTTTGTTTATAGCACTCGGCAGCCAACATACGATTTACGCTAAAATGGGGGCCTATTTCTCTTAACATTTCAATATAATTAAGCTGTGTAAGCCAATCTGCGTTATTTACAAGCAATGCCTTCCCATCAGAAAAATCAATAAACCTCTCCATTTGCTCCTTAAAGCAGGCAATATTGTGATTGATGGTTTCCACCGTCATCATCTGCCTCATATCTGTTCTTCCTGAGGGGTCACCTATCATTCCGGTACCGCCTCCCAGAAGGGCTATGGGTTTATTCCCTGCCATTTGCAGCCTTTTCATAAGACATAATGCCATAAAATGCCCGACATGCAGACTGTCTGCTGTCGGATCAAAGCCTATATAAAATGTGGCTTTGCCATTATTAATAAGCTCTTTAATTTCTTCCTCATCTGTTACCTGAGCAATAAGTCCTCTGGCAACTAACTCCTCATAAACTGTCATCTTTCCTCCATTTCCATATAGAAAAATACCGCCCATCTCAGGCGGATTTTCGCTATGCTCAAAACTATATTAAAGGCGCCAACCGGAATCGAACCGGTGATAGAGGTGTTGCAGACCTTTGCCTTACCGCTTGGCTATGGCGCCAAAACAACAGATACATTCTAACGAAGTTTTATGATATTAGCAAGCACTTTTTAGTGTTTGCAGCTTTTAAATATAATTATGCTCTC
>JBHBQE010000010.1:0-39691 GCA_041776485.1 Lachnospiraceae bacterium
ACAATCATTGAAAGGTTATATCTTGAGGCATCTATATTGTTTGATTTTATCGCACGATAAACTTTCATGCTCTCTTGTTTAAGGGATTTTATTGCAAGTATTTGCCATGACATAATGCTTTCCAGGGCTAAGCCTATCAAGGGATTATATTTATAGCATAATACAAGTAAAAAAAACGGTATAAGAGCTGCAGAAGCTGTAACCAAAAGCCACAAAACAACTCCTGCCATCCTTTCTCCTATAGGTGTTTTAGGGAATATATACCGCAACACCTTATCTAAAAGGCTTATTTCCTTTCCGATGAAAATAACCGGATGGGGTATCCCCCGGGGATCTCCCAAAATTAAATCCAGAACGAATCCTATTATTAGAGCAAATAATGAATACTTAAACATCTTCAGGTTTATTTTCCACAGTAAATATGTGGATTGGGTTTTGCCCTGTCATTAAGTGGTATGCTCCGATTTTTCTGTCATAAGCAGCCTGCATTGATACAGTTTCTGTATAGGAAAAGCCAAAGGTGTTAATTATATTTGTTAATTCTGCAATTGATTCCAGGGAAATGGCGGTTGCCACAATGCGAACATAGGGATTTACTTTAAGTAAAAGATTAATAATATCCCCCATATTTCCGGAACTTCCCCCGATGAAAACATGACTTGGAGCAGGTAAATCTAAACATGCTTTTGGTGCGGTGCCATGTATAATGGTAAGATTTTCTGCAAATAATGAGGTGCTGTTTTCCTTTAAAAGCTCTATTGCCTCATCCTTTTTTTCAATGGCATATACATGACCGTCTGTTGCCTGTAATGCCATTTCAATAGCAACTGAGCCGGTGCCGGCGCCAATATCCCAACAAATGGAATATTTGGTCAGCTGAAGCTTTGATAAACAAACAGCTCTGACCTCACTTTTAGTCATTGGGACAATGCCCTCGGCACTTTTACCCCTTAAAAATATCATATCAGGCAATCCATGGGTTATGATATGCTTGGGCGTTTCATTTTCTATCAGAACAACGCTTAATTTTTCAAAGTGACTATTTACAAGCTTAAGAGCTGTTCCCTGAGTTATTTTTTCGTTGGCATAACTTAGATTTTCACCGATACTAAGCTTCACATTGCTAAGACCTGCTGCGATTAAATCAGAGCAAAGCTTATTAATAGCATTTTCGCCGCCTAATAATGCAAAGGTACGCTTGTGTTTTTGTATATCCGGAATTATATTATGCTCTCTGCCGTGAATGCTGGTAACATGAATATCATCATAGGGTGTTTTTAGCTTTGCACATAAATATACCAGAGAGCTTAGCCCCGGAATCACTTTTGTATTGCAGTTATTTAAAAGCGGAAGCAGCTTTTTAGCACCGCTAAAAAATCCCACATCACCTGACATCAGAACGGCAAAATTATGATATTCTTTATGGGTGGATATAAAGTCTGCAATATCCTTTGGGGCGATTGCCGCATATACGTCTTGATTATTGTTGGAACAATCAAGCATGCGTTTGGCGCCTATTAGACAATCTGCCTGTTCAATTGCATAAACCGCCTCTTTGGTCATTGTATCAGGGTTTCCCATGCCGATTCCGATAACAGATACTTTTGGCTTAAACGTCAAAGAAAACTTAGAACTAAGAAGTTTAAGGACTTCCTTTAGCGGGAGACCGTCTAATTGGGGAGGCCTGCCTATTACAACAAGCTTTGCCCCGACCTTTTGTACAGAGGACAGTTTTTCACTGAAGCCACCTGCCTTGCCGCTGTCTTTAGTAACCAACCATTGAGACAGAGTAGAATTAAGCATGGAAGTATTTAATTCTTCACTGAAGGGACCTTGCATGGCAATAATATGTGAGGGCTTAAGTCCTGCTTTCTCACAGGACTTAAGAGAGTCAGACATAGGCAGAACTCTGGCATATACTCTATCGGAAAAATTCTTTATTCCTGTAAATTTAATAAGCTCCTTACTTCCGGTAGTAAGCAATATATTTCCATCTTTATCATTTAGGAATTTAACGGACTCCTCAATATTATTAAAAAAGTATGTATCATCGGTAATATTGGAGGCATCCCGTATTAAACGAATATACTCAGTATCGGTTTTATTACAGGATATGCATATGCTCTCTGTAACTGCCTTAGCATAGGGGTGAGTAGCGTCTATAACTAAATCAAATTTCTCTGCAGACAGGAGGTTAGTAATCTCCGCTACAGATAACCTTTTGGCAGAAATTGTCAGATTATCGGAAGAAGGAAGCAGAGTTTCGCCATATTCTGTAGCAACACATACAGTTATATCTACAGGCTGATTTATAAGAAATTCAGCTAGTTTTCTCCCCTCTGTTGTACCTGCAAATATACATAGCTTATACATTTCTGTATCCTCTTGGGGTAACCATTATATCACCTATACATTTCGTGCTTTTATTGCCTATAAATATAGTGCAAAACATATCTACCGCTGTACTCCGTAATTCCTCAAGTGTTAATATTTGTTTTTTTTCACCATCTCTGCCGATATGCTTAGCGATAGCGCATATTCTGTTCTTAGGAAGTTCCTGTAAAAGGATTTCACAGGCATTTTTTAAATGCTCAGGGCGCCCTCTGCTGGCAGGGTTGTACAGTACAATAGACAGGTCTGCTTTTGCAGCATACAAAAGTCTGGACTGTATCTTTTCCCAGCTTGTTAATCTGTCACTTAAGCTGATTACTGCAAAATCATGGGTAAGGGGTGCACCGATAATTGAAGCGCCGCTGCAGGCAGCGGTCAGTCCCGGGACAATCTCTATTTCAGGTGTGGAATTTGTACCTCTAAGCTCATATATCAGTGAAGCCATTCCGTAAATTCCACTGTCTCCTGAGCATATTACCGCTACATTTTTATCCTGTAAAGCCATGTCAAGAGCCATTTGGCAACGCTCAACCTCCTGAGTCATGGGAGTTGACAGAAACTCCTTATTTGGATAATGCTCCTTTACTAAATCAATATATACAGTATATCCAACGATAACATCGCATTTTTTCAGGATTGAATCTGCCCTGATTGTAAAATTTTCATAGTTTCCGGGACCGATTCCTACAACATATACCTTACTCAAAGTTTACCTCCCATTTTTTAGCTGCAATGGCAACGGTTATATTATTCATTACAATTTTTCTTACTATTAATTTATCCGCATTAATTAATGCTGCTCGTTCACAAACATTATCTACCCCGGTGATATTTTTTACAAATTGCGATGGGGTGAAATTACCGGGTACTGAGCTAAGCTCTTGTGATGTATAAAAGCTTATATCAAGATTGTTCTTTTTACAAAAATTAAGCAGTCCCTGCTCATACTTTTTTAAATCAATGCTTGCCACAGCTTTAATTGCCCTAAAGTCAATATTATTTTCCTTTAATACTAAGTTTACCGTGCTTGAAATATTATCCTCCTCTACACCGCGCCTGCAGCCTATCCCCAAGTAAAGTATGGGTGGGATAAGACGAAGGGTCTTTGTATAGGGGGATTTATTGGTATAGGTAATATAAATCCCTAAGTCACCGGTGTTTGTTGATACGGTTCCCCGCGGACAGTTAGAAATAATAGGAAAATCCGAAGTGATGGGCACCGTATTTTCAAGGATAGCGGCAGAAACAGCCTTTGCAGTATCCATATTGTCGATTATGAGTCCCTGCCTCCTTGCCCATGTATCCACAGAAAATAAATTATTTATATCAGTGGCGGTGGTTATAACCGGGGTTGCAGACAGTGTCTTTGCCAGCTTTAGAGACATTTCATTGGCGCCTCCGATGTGTCCGGAAAGTATGGGTATTATAAAGTTTCCCAGCTCATCAATACAAATTACGGCAGGGTCACTGCATTTATTATTTACATGGGGGGCTATTTGTCTTACGGCAATTCCGCAGGAACCGACGAAAATCATTATATCTGCCCAGGAGAATAACCTGCCGTAAAAATCTTTGCCGGGCTTTTCGATTGGGGCAAAGTCCGACTGTCCGAACCTTTCCGGGGCATAGGCTTTTATATACTCGTCTGAGAGAGCGGATATTATATTCCTTGCACATTTACAGCCCTTTAGGCTATAGGCGAATATTGCAATTTTCATTATCCACCTGACGGTATTCTGTAGGGAAACAGGGGTGATATAAAAGTGAGCGTAAATATTTATCCCCCATGCAATTTCCGACTATGATTAAAGAGGTTTTGGTTAAGTTATTATCTGTAACAGTTTTGTGCAATGTATCCACAGTACATCTGAAAATCTTTTCTTCTGGCCAGGTTGCCTTATATACTATAGCCACAGGTGTATCCTTAGAGTAGCCTCCAGCCAGTAAATCTGACTGCAAAGATTCTGTCAATGATGTGCTCAAAAAAAGCACCATGGTAGCCTGATGAGCAGCCAGAGCTTGTATAGACTCTTTTTCCGGAACAGGTGTTTTACCGGCGGTTCTTGTAATGATAACAGTTTGGCTTACATCAGGAAGGGTATATTCTGTTTTTAACGCTGCGGCAGCGCCGCAAAAGGAACTTACCCCGGGGCATACATCATAGGATATATCTCTCTTAATAAGTTCATCAAATTGTTCTCTGACAGCACCATAAATACTGGAATCCCCTGTGTGAAGCCTAACTGTTATTTTATTATCTGCTTCAGCTTCGGTAATTACCTCGATAACCTGCTCTAATGTCATTTTAGCACTGTTATATATTTTACAGTCCGGCTTTGTGTATGTAAGCAATTCAGGGTTCACAAGGGAACCTGCATATATAACATAATCCGCCTCACCAAGGAGCCTGGCTCCCCGTACTGTGATAAGGTCCAGAGCACCGCTGCCTGCTCCAACAAAATGCACCATTTTTATTCCTCCGTAATTAGATTTAAAAGAGCTGTTGTATTGTCTGTTTGACTTAAAAAACCATATTTTTTAGAGAATAAAAGGGCGCCGATTTCCATTTTACCCTCTAATCTGTAGTCCATTATAAAATGAATCCTGTCTGTTATTAATTTTAGAGTTTCCTGAAGGATACCCTGTTCTTCCAGTATTCCTATGGCATCGTCGCAGGTTACGCAATCCAATACTCGGGCTATTCCCTCCGAGGATAAACCTGCTTTTCCACCATAGCTTGCCATAATTTCCATGCGACAATCTCCATACTTGGAATGGGTATTTAACATTCCACCGGCAATTTTTACAAGCTTTCCCACATGACCTACTAAAACTGCGCCCTTGAACCCAAGCTCTCTGCAAATATCCAGAGTATCACCAATAAAGTTGGATGTAAGGACGGCAAGGTTTGCATCAATATTCATACCCTCTTTAATAAAATCAGAACCGTAATTTCCGGGCGCTAAGAGTACATAATCACTCCCTTTAGCTTTTTTCTGATTTAGCTCTATTTTTATTGTATCAACCAAGGCTTTTTCGCTCATAGGCTCAACAATTCCCGTAGTTCCGAGAATGGAAATTCCGCCAACAATACCAAGCCTGGGATTAAAGGTTTTTTTGGATAGTCTTTCCCCCTCAGGAACTGAAATAACTACAGAAAAGCCTTTGCGGTAGTCAAATAGCTTACATATCTCCAAAAGATTTTCCCGAATCATTTCTCTGGGGACAGTGTTAATGGCAGCCTCACCAACAGGCTGGTCAAGCCCCGGTTTTGTTACCTTACCTACACCCTCACCACCGGTGATTATAATTTCCGAGCTGTCAATTAATGATACCTTAGCAAATACAAGAGTTCCTTTGGTAATATCCGGATCATCTCCACTATCTTTGATAATCGCACAGGAGACACTATTCTCATTAATGGATATTTCAAGAACCTCTAAGTCAAGTTCAATGCCCTTGGGTGTGATTAATTGAATACGCTCTTTTTTTCTTTTTGACAAAAGCATAAATGCGGCAGCCTTGGAAGCTGCTGCCGCACAGGAACCGGTGGTATATCCCAATCTTAATTTTTTCCCGTCCTGTACGATAAATTCTTTCATTATCTTATTATTTGGTAAATTAGAGCATTACATATAGCCGCAGCAACATTGCTGCCCCCCTTGCGTCCTTTGGCAACAATATGGGGGCAGGAGCTTTCAATAATGAGCTCTTTGCTTTCCACCACGTTTACAAAGCCCACAGGAACCCCGATGATAAAAGCAGGAGTATACTCATTGTTTTTCATCATAACATCAAGGGCGATTAGTGCTGTAGGGGCATTTCCAATTGCGAAGATACAGGGCTTGCCAAGTTTCGCAGCCTTTTCCATGGAAACCATTGCCCTTGTTACCTCACGCTTTTTTGCTTCCTCTGCAACATCCGGGTCAGACATAAAACAGTGCACATTTCCCCCCAATTTACTTAAAATAGTTTTATTAATACCGGCCTTTGCCATCTGGGTGTCTGTTACTATATCGCAGCCGCCTCGAAGAAGCTCAATGCCCTTTTGCACTGCATTTTCCGAAAATATTAGATTATCGGCATAATCAAAATCAGCAGTTGTATGAATAGCTCTTTTAATAACCGGCTCATTTTCCGGAGCAAGCTTTTTGTCTTTAAGTATTTCAGTGATAATTTCAAAGCTTCGTTTTTCAATGTCGGCAGGTTTGATATTTTCAATCATTTTCTTTCTCCTTAAGGCAAGCATTATAAAAATTAGTTGCAAAGTCCGGATTTGAATAGAAATGGAAGTGGGGATAGCCTGCATACAAGGTATCACTTGAATGTACGCAGTTCCAGTTTTTCCTCGATTCCTTTGAAGCAGTAAATGAGTCTCCGGGATATTCACAGTCCCAGTAGTGAAATTCATGTCCGGGGATTTGCTCCCCTTTATCACACAGCATAGAGGGGGAGTTTGCGGTTAAAGTTACATAACCAAACCGGGAAAGTTTTTGTGTGTCATGACAGGCACCGGGCAAATATCCCACCATGGGAAATTTATCAATAAATTCCAGCAGGTACATAAAACCGCCACATTCCGCAATACAGGGAATATTATTTTCCAGTGCATTTTTAACGGAAGTAATCATAGTTTTATTTTCACTAAGTATCTTTGCGTAAAGCTCCGGGTATCCTCCACCTAAATACAGTCCGTGAATATCTGTAGGAAGAATATTATCCTCCAGAGGGCTAAAGGGGACAAGCTTTGCACCCATTTCCCGCAGCATATCAAGGCTGTCCTCATAGTAAAAGCAAAAGGCATTGTCTCTGGCAACTCCTATGCGAACCTCATCTCTGTTGCGAGGAAAATCTATATTTTCATAGCTTAGCGGAGAGGCACTTCCTGCTATTTCAATCATAGCTTCTAAATCAATGGTATTAGCGGCTTGTTCTGCCAGGGCTTCCACTTTTTCCTGTAAATCTGAGATTTCACCGGCAGTTACCAACCCCAGATGGCGGCTTTCGATAGCACTGTTCTTAATATAGGGCAAGAATCCAAGGGGTTTTACTTTGCCGTTAAATTGATTTAATATTTCCTTTTTAAGAATATTATAGGTCATAGGTGTACTTTGATTAAAAATAACACCGCATATTTGATTTTCATTTGTGAATTCTAAAAATCCCTTAATCTCCGCCATAAGGGATAGGGAAGCACCCCTCGCATTTATCACAAGAACAACCGGGCTATTAGTGACCATGGAAATTTCATGGGTACTTGATTTGACAGACATACCGATCCCGTCATAAAACCCCATCATTCCCTCGATTATGCTAATATCATAATACTGTGAATTTTTCGCTAAAAGATATTTTAATGTATTATTATTAAATAGAAATAAGTCCAGATTAGAACTTTGTGCTCCGATTATTTTTTTGTGAAACATAGGGTCGATATAGTCGGGACCACATTTGAAAGCACTTACCTTAAGCCCTGTATTCATTAATGCCTTAAGGAGAGCACAGGTTATTGTTGTCTTTCCGCAGCCACTGTTTGTTCCTGCCAATACAATTCTTGGGATTTCCTGTTTCATAAATTATCCTATATGCCCTAAAATGTGAAGTTAAGTTGTATAATAGTACCATATATACTACGGAAATTCAATGTTTGCAGAGGGATATAAGTATTGAAAAGTTGATATTTTAACGCTTAAATATTATTGATAAGTCATGTTTTTATGCGATATCTTTAGTATAGTAATAAAACTTTATCTCGTTTCAATTTTATTTCAATTTTTCTTACTTATAATGCTGCCATAACCAATAGAAAGGAGATATTAATTATGAAAAATAAATTGTTAAAAGCCATACCGATGTTGCTTGCTGCAGTAATGCTCTTTGCTGGGTGTACTTCAATGAAGACAACGGAAGGGACAGGCGCAGCAGAAAGTAAGGACGCGGTACAATCAGATTCAGAGAAGGGAACAGAAGCGACAGAAGAGGGTTATTTCTCATCCCGTGATTTATCCGGAGAAATTGATTATGAAAATGCAGTTGAAATTAAGATGAACGGGAACAGCATTTTAGCAAGCTCTGATACAGTTAATGTTTCTGATTCAACCGTAACTATTACGAAAGAAGGGACTTATATTCTTTCAGGTGCTCTTGATAATGGCAGTGTAATTGTAGATACCGGTAAAGAAGAAAAGGTACAGCTGGTTTTAAACGGCGTTTCAATTAACTCTGATACCTTTGCTGCAATCTACGTTGCACAGGCTGACAAGGTATATATAACGTTAGCCGATGGAACAGACAATATGCTTGCAAACAAAGGCACATTCACCTTGGTTGATGACAACAATGTGGACGCAGTTATTTTCTCGAAAGATGATATTGCTCTGAATGGCACAGGTACACTGGAAATAACCTCTCCGGCAGGTCATGGTATTGCCGGAAAAGATGATGTTACGATTACAAACGGTAGTTACGAGATTAGCGCAGCACAGACGGCAATAAAAGCGAATGATAATATTAATATTGCTGACGGCAGCTTTAATCTCATTGCTGGAACCGACGGTCTGCATTCTGAGAACAACGATGACGACACCCTGGGTGCGATTTATATTGAAGGCGGGATATTCAATATAAAGGTCGATGATGATGGTATCCACGCTACAACCAAACTTCATATTGAAGGAGGTACATTTGACATAACCGCTGTTGAAGGGCTTGAAGCAACACATATTATCGTCAATGACGGAGACATCAATATTTCAGCATCTGACGACGGTATCAATGCAACACAGAAATCATCATCAATTGACACTCCGACAATAGAGATTAACGGAGGCAGCATTACGGTAGTTATGGGTGCAGGTGATACAGACGGTCTTGACTCAAACGGCAATATTGTAATTAACGGCGGTATTATAGACGTAGCAGGAAACTCGGCATTTGACTATGACGGAATCGGAGTCATCAATGGTGGCACAGTTACGGTCAACGGCCAGCAGGTAACAACGCTTTCGAACCAGATGATGGGCGGCGGACAAGGTGGAATGGGAGGACCCGACGCTTTTGGTTTCGGCGGGTTTGGCAGCAAAAAGGAACGCAGACCGTGATTAAATACTACAATGCATTTGCAAACAGAAAAAAATAAAGAAGTGGAGGCGCAAAATGAAAAAAGCATGTAAATGCAGTTTTAAGCGGTATGAAAAGAAATATATGTTGACAGTTAACCAGCATAAGTTACTTTTGGAAGAAATTAAACAGTATATGGAGCCGGACATTTACGGGGAGACCACTAACTGTAATATATACTATGATACTGACAATTGGGAGTTGATTAGAAAATCTATTGAAAAACCGGCATATAAGGAAAAATTAAGGGTTAGAAGCTACGGCGTTTCCCGTACAGGGGGATCCTGTATTTATTGAGATAAAGAAGAAATATGATAATGTAGTTTATAAAAGAAGAACAACGGTTCCTTCTGAAACTTCGGAAGAATATCTTGCCGGTAATATTAAGCTTTCACCCGGGAATCAAATTGGTAGTGAGATTGAGCGGCTTCAAAGGATTCATAGGGCTAAGCCAAAAGTATATATAGCATATGACAGAGCTTCATTTGCCGAAACTGAAGATCCTGAGCTAAGAATAACATTTGAAAAAAATATTCTGATTGAGCCTAATATCACTGTTGATATTACTGCAAATATCGACGAAAAGAGTATCGAACAGCTGGTTACGATTTTGGTAGATAATGCCGTTTCGCATACCAATTGTCCCGACGGCACATGCAGAAAGGTCACAGTCTGCCTGTCCGAAAAAAAGGCGCAGCAATTATACCGGGCATTACGGTTTGGGTCTTGCCATTGCAAAGGCTATCGCAGACTCAAACGGTGCGCAAATATCTGTGGACGGTAAAAACGGTCTGGTGACATTTAAAGTAGTATTTTCCAAATGACAGGCATCAATAAATCAGGTATATTAAACCCGCATAAACATCTGATTTATGCGGGCTTAGTATTACGGAGACGGTGGGATTCGAACCCACGAGCCCGTGAAGGCTAACGCATTTCGAGTGCGCCCCGTTATGACCGCTTCGATACGTCTCCATTTAATAACTATTCAGCTCTATCATAAAATTTTAAACTAAGGCAGGATAATTTACAAGATAAGTGGTATACTACCCCAATGAAATATCAAGCGCTGTATAGAAAATTCAGACCGCAGGATTTTGACAAGGTTTATGGTCAAGAGCATGTGGTAACTACATTAAGGAATGAACTCATATCCAATCGTATAGGCCATGGGTATGTATTTTCCGGTACAAGGGGTACAGGAAAGACCAGCATTGCCAAGATTTTTGCCAAGGCGGTTAATTGTGAAAATTTAGAGAACGGGAATCCCTGTAATAAATGCAGCTCCTGTAAAAAGATAAATGACGGTTCTTCATTAAATGTACAGGAAATAGATGGAGCCTCCAATAACGGTGTGGACCATATTCGTTCTATTATTGAGGATATTTCTTATCCGCCGGTGGAGGGGAAAAGGAAGGTCTATATTATAGATGAGGCTCATATGGTTACAAATCAGGCATTTAATGCACTCCTTAAGACGATTGAGGAGCCGCCTGAGTATGCAATATTTATTTTAGCCACCACAGAGGTTAAAAAAATCCCAATAACGATTCTGTCAAGGTGTCAAAGATATGATTTCAGACGAATTACGGTGGACACCATTGCTCTTAGAATTAATGAATTAAAGCAGGCAGAGAATATAAATATTGATGATAGGGGAATAAAATATATAGCAAGGCTGGCTGACGGCTCTATGAGGGACGCCTTAAGTATGTTTGACCAGTGTATTTCCTACTACTATGGCAGGGATATTTCCTATGATATGACTCTTGAAATGTTTGGGTATATTAATACCGATATGTATTCAAAACTTTTTAGAGCAATTAATTCTCGCGAAGTAAAAACTGCAATAGATATTGTAGAAGTCTCAATTATAAGAGGCATGGAGCCGGAGTCTTTTGTCTCTGAATTTATATACTACTTAAGGAACTTATTGCTGGTTAAAAATGGAGAAAGCATAGAAAATATAGCGGATATTTCTACTGAGGATGCTAAAACCTTCAATGAAGATGTGAATATTACAGAGGAAGCTTTTATAATACGGGGTATAACGGTATTTTCCCGGTTGTTATCAGAGCTTAAATATTCCAGAATAAAGAGAATAGGTCTGGAAATAGGTATAATAAGGCTATGTCAACCCCAAATGGATAACGATTATACCGCTTTGCTTGACCGTATAAAGATACTAGAAAATAAAGCTGTAAACTATACAGATAACCCCAAACCGCCAGAGCTGGATGAGGTTAAGGCGGATAGGACAGGGGAAGAAAAGGGGCAAAAAGCTGAAGAAGTGCCTTGGGAGGAATATGCTGAGGCTCCTGTAGAAGAATGTGTAGAGGAACCAATTTCTGAGAGGGCAGCAGAATATGATGAGCAGCAAATAGCTGAACACTCAGTAAAGAGTATTTCAGAGAATGAAAATCCGGACTATGCGGGAGATAATATTGAGGTTATTTGGCGGGACTTCTTAGAAACTCTGGCAGGTCCCACCAGAGCCAATACCTCAATGGGAATACCTCAAAGTATTGGTGAAAATAAGGTAAAGCTTTATTTTGACAAAAATGATAGGGGATGTGCTTACTATAGCGCAGACGGAAAGAGTACTGCCAGAATTGAGGAATTGAAGAATAAGATAAAGGAATTTCTGGGGCAGAGTATTGAGCTTAGCCTTGAATTTGTTGATTCAGATAAAATGCCAACAGCTACAGAGAAGGAAATATCCATATCTCAGGCAGTGTTAAAAAAGGCGGCATTAAACGGAATAGATATTATTGAGGAATAGAGGAGGAAATATGGCAAAGAGAGGCGGATTTCCAGGGGGGATGCCTGGGAATATGAATAATTTGATGAAGCAGGCGCAGAAAATGCAGCGTCAAATGGAAGATACTCAAAGACAAATAGAAGAAAAGCAAAAAGCACTTGAGTCAGAGGAGCTTACCTCAACCTCCGGGGGAGGTGCCGTTAAGGTTACAGTATCCGGCAAAAGAGAGATAACGGAACTTAAGCTGGATCCCAGCGCTGTCGACCCTGAAGATATTGAAATGCTTGAGGATTTAATAGTTGCCGCAGTTAATGAGGCATTAAGGCAAATGGACGAGCATATGGAAAAGGAGCTGGCAAAAATCCCCAATCCGGGGGCGGGCCTGGGATTACCCTTTTAAGTCTTGGAATATTACAGCAGAGAAATATCAAAATTAATTGAACAACTATCCTTGCTACCGGGAATTGGAGCGAAATCTGCAAGCAGATTGGCGTTTCATATTCTAGGCATGCCTGTTAGTGAGGCGGAGAAGCTTTCAGAAACAATTGTATCTGCCAGAAAAAAGGTTAGATATTGCAGAGAATGTTTTACCTTAACGGATCAGGATATATGCCCCATATGTTCCAGCACCAAACGGGATCGTAAGATGATTATGGTTGTAGAGGATTCCAGAGATTTGGCAGCGTACGAAAAGACCAGTGAATATAATGGACTATATCATGTCTTGGGAGGAGCAATATCACCGTTAAATGGAATCGGTCCCGGTGATATCCGATTAAAGGAGCTTATGATACGTCTCCAAAAGCAGGATGTAGATGAAGTAATACTTGCTACAAACCCTACTCTTGAAGGCGAAACTACTGCTATGTACATCAGTAAGCTGTTAAAGCCTACAGGCATAAATGTAACCAGAATAGCCAGTGGTGTGCCTGTGGGGGGAGACTTGGAATATATTGACGAAATAACCCTTGCAAGAGCCTTGGAGGGACGAAAAGCCATTTAGCGGATTATCTGTTAATACTACGAGAAATTTATCCGAAATATTAGGGAAGATAAAAATATCAGTATAGTCTGGGAGAATATCATGCTTAATATGAATATTAATGAACTATATCAAGACAACCCCCAAAATAAAATAGAGCTTCTCAACAGTAAAGTACCGGTGGGTACTTTAGATAAAGCCTTAAAATCAGATAGTAAAAGAGAGGCATGGGCAGAGCTGCCTCTTAAAGCCAATAATGTAAATTCCCCATTTTATAGCGAAAATGATATAAAGGACAACCTTGCCAAGCTTGAAAATAATCTTTGCAAAGAACAGTCTGCTATTGATAGAAAAAACAGTATGGTTCTGGCAGCGTCAGGAATGACAGCTCAGGATTTTTCCAATATGAAGGATAACGGATTTTCACCGGAGCATTTGGATAGTGAGGAATTTGTTACATTAGCAGATAAATTCCGCATAGAGCTTGCTAAGGGCGGAGCAGATATTTCCATGATGGGGGGGATAAAAAGCACCTCTTTAGAGGCAATGGAGTATGCGGGTATTGACAGACAGGCTATTGAAAATGCTTTAAAAAAGGCACAGGAAATAACAGATATAGATGACAGCACTAAAGAATTTTTAATTAAAAATAGATTAGAGCCTACAATAGAAAACGTTCATAGGGCAAGCTTCAGTGTTTCCAGTAAATATAATTATAATGTCAATATGGATACTGCTTTAAAGGATAGTGATTTTGATAAGCTGCGTCCGCAAGCTGAAGAAATTATCAGAGAGTCAGGATATCCTGTAAATGATAAAACTGTTGGAGCGGCAAAATGGCTTTTATCCAGGGGACTTTCCCTAACATCGGAATCTTTTTCAAGCTTTATGGAGCTTACGGATAATGGGTTGATAAAAGAAGATAATGAGATTATAAAAACAATTCAAGATACTGTCAGGGAGGGTAAAGCTCCTGAAAATGCCAATATTTTAGAGAATACAGGAAACAGACAGATTGCAGAAGCAGCACTAAAAAATATAGAAAATATTACAGATATCAAGCTAAGAAATGCAGTTTATCACAGAGATGGTCTTAGTTTATCTTCAATATCTTCCCAATCTGACCAGTTGGACACTTTGGAGATGGATTTAGACAGCAAGCAGGAATATGAACTTGTAAGTGCCAGAAGAAATCTGGAGGAAATAAGACTTGCTATGACCTTTGAAGTAAGCTTTTCCATGGCGAGGAGAGGAATAAATGTTAATACAGCCTCCTTATCAAACCTGGTGGATGGTCTAAGAGCCAGAGAAAATCAGCTTTATAATATATTGCTTGGACAGGAGGGGAACAGTACCTTTTCCATGCCGGAAAAAATAGATATATATAATGAAACAAATATGGCTGTTAATAGCCTAAAGACAGCACCTGCCGCTATTTTAGGGGGATTTGGCGTAATAAACACAGCCTCAATGATTACCATCAGAGCCTTGTGTGTGAGAGCGGAGTCATTGGGGAAAAATGCTGTGGAAAGCTATGAAAATCTTATGACTGCTCCAAGGACCGATTTGGGTGACAGTATTAAGAAAGCCTTTAGAAATATTGATGATATTTTAGTGGATTTAGGGTTTGAAAATTCAGAATCAAATAAAAGGGCAGTGAGAATTTTAGGATATAATTCCCTGTCTATAACAAGGGAAAGTGTTGTAAATATAAAAAGGGCAGATGAAATACTGCAGAATAGCCTTAAGGCTCTCACGCCTTCAACTGTGGCAAAGCTGATAAAAGATGGCGAAAATCCTTTGGATTTAAGTTTGGAGGATTTAAACGAAAAATTATCCAAAATAAAAACTAAAGACAGCAACGAGGATAATGAGGGATATGCAGAATTTTTATATAAGCTTGATAAAAGGGCAGAGCTTACCAATGAGGAGAGAAATGCATATATCGGTATTTATAGATTGGTTAATCAGGTAATAAAAACAGATGGCGCCGCCATTGGATTTCTGCTTAATCAGGGGTCTGAGGTTACCATGAGAAATCTTATGATGGCAATGAAAAGCAGGAAGCATACTAATAGGGAGATAACAGTTGACGATAGCTTTTTAGGCAAAGAAAGCTTCGATTTAAAGGGGCTTTCCATAATAAATCAAATAGAAATGGCTTTTCAAACGGAAAGGATGTATTCCGTAAAAGAAAGTATCAGCCCGCATAAGCTTGCAGATATTGGGGAAGATACATATATGGATATGAGCCCGGATAAGCTTGCCAAGGCATTGGAAGAAAATGCAGAGCCACAGATGGAAAATTTTGAATATGCCAAGGAGCAATTGAATAATATTCAAAGGGCAGTTAATTCTGATGCGGGTGTTTATGAAATGCTGAAGCGTTTCGATTTGCCTATTAGCCCATCGAATCTTGAAACAATGTCGGCATTTCTAATGAATAGAAACGGTCTGTATAAAAGAATTTTTAAAAGTGAAGAAGATGGGAAATCCAATAATACAGACAGTGAGAGACTGCTGGATGATATTACCCGAAGGTTTACAGAGTCTTTAAATGATCCAAAGGCAATAAACAATGCTCAGGAATATTTAGAGAATAAAGCGGAAAATATGCTGCAGAGCATGCTTTTATATGGAAATATAGATCATGCCAGGTTTATAAGCATGAGAAGCGGTATCAGACAAGTCCAAATGCTGGGTAAAATTGCAAGGGATAGGGAGAATTATACCGTGCCCATTACCATAGCCGGTGAAAGCGGCAGCCTTAATCTTAGGGTGATTAGAGGAAAAGAAAATAAAGGTATTGTGGAGATAGCCTTTAATATGGAAATAACAGGAGCCGTTATGGCAAGCTTTAGAGCTGATGGAGATAATATGTATGGGAATATTACTGCTGCCAGAGGGGATACGCTTGATACATTACGGCAAAATGAGGATATTTTAGTAAAGGAACTTTCACATATATCCGGTATGGAGATATCCATTGAATACAGAGAAGAAATAAGGCTTACAGAAACACAAATATATGAGGATAGAAAATCGGATTTTGAGGCTGCACAGGAGAAAAGTGCCGTTACTACAGCCAGACTATATAGTGTGGCAAAATCCTTTGTGGATATCCTCAGTAAAATACAATTATAGACTAATTATTTCCCGAAAATTTCCGATATTTATTGTGTAAGTAAATACAATAGAGAGTGAAAGCATCAGTCGGTTATGTCAAAAGCTTTCATGGGTAGCGGTCAGGGAGAGATTGTTACATATGTATAAGTTTTAATATTGCAGGGAGGCAGTTTTAAACTAATTGTTGCCCTGTATTTTTATGCAAATATATACAAGAAAGAGGAAAAAATGAAAATAAATCATAATGATTCAGCCGTTATAACTAATGTTAAGCTATTGAGGAATGAGAACTTTTTAACAGCCTCTATGGAAAGATTATCCTCTGGAATAAAGATAAATCATGCCTTTGAAAATCCGTCAGGAATGGCAATATCCAATAAGATGAAGGCGCAGATAAATGCCTTAAATCAGGCTTCCAGAAATTCCTCCGATGGAATGAGCGTGCTTGAAACGGCAGATGGTGCAATGCAGGAGCTTACGACTATTCTCCAGAGGATAAGGGAATTGTCGGTACAGGCGGCAAATGATACCAATTCCAATGACGACAGGGATGCTGTTCAAACAGAGATAAATCAGCTGGTAAAGGAAGTAGACAGGATTTCTGCCTCTACTGAATTCAATACAAAGAGCCTATTAAACGGTTCGTTGGATATTCACTCCTATGGCGACAATATGGAAAGAAAGCATATCTCCGATACTGTTGCACCGGGGAATTATAAAATGAATGTGGTACAGGCAGCTACTCAGGCAAGTGTTGACATGAACATTGCAGGCTTTACATTTCCTATTCCTAAAAATCAGGAAACCTATTTTAAGGTTAATGATTCCTATGTATATATTACAGAGGGCATGACAAATCAAGAGTTTGATGACGCGATTACTAAAGGATGTGAGCGTGGTGATGTTATCGCCGAGCATGATGCCGGCGGAAATCTTACAGGGAAGCTTATTTCCAAGGATTATGGCAGAGATGCAGAGATACAGTTATCTACAGATACAAAGGGTGCAGGATTGCTGGGAATTCATGAAAATCCTGTAGACAATCTAGGAGCAGATAATCCGGGGAAAGACGCGCAGATTACGCTGGATAATACCAGTGCATTTATTGACCATCCCAATGCAAATATTAAACAGCATGACAACAAAATAACAATAACTGATGTAAATGGATTTGAAATAAGCTTTAAGGTTAAGGATAAATATACAGGAGGTTTGGACTTAGAGGTAACGGATTTGGGACCTATGGATATACAGGTGGGCGCAAATGCTTATCAGCTAATGCCTGTTAGTATTCCATCTGTGAGTGTTAATGATATGTATCTTGATAAATTAAATGTGGGAACCTTTATTACCGCCTCAAAGGCAATAAGTACAGTAGACAATGCCATATATTATTTAAATACTGCAAGGGCAAAGATTGGTTCCTACACCAACAGACTTGAGCATACTGTGGACAGTACAGATGTTTCCGAGGAGAATATGACTGCTGCATTTTCCAGAATAATTGACGCAGATATGGCAGAGGAAATGACGGAGTACACAAAGCAGAATGTTTTGGTACAGGCTGCCACCAGCGCATTATCACAGGCAAATGAGATTCCTCAGCTTGCTCTTAGATTGTTACAGTAAGCATTATGAATAAAGATAGGATAGCCTACTATACAGGGAAGATAACCTCTCAGTCAATGACCGGGATTGTTTGTACCATGTATGAAATTTTTTTTGAATATTTAGAGGACTGCAGGGATGTGGTTGATATTGCAAATATAAGGCAAGCATCCAAAGTTCTTTTGCATTTAAAGGATGCCCTTGATTTTAATTATAAAATTTCCTTTGAGCTGTTATCAGTATATGATTACTGTGACAGACTTCTTTCTAAGGCGGTCTATACCAATAATTATGAGCATATCAAAGAGGCGGTTAAACTTATGAATAAGCTTTATGAGAGCTTTCTTGAAGTAGATAGGCAGGACAAATCTCAGTCTGCCATGAGCAATTCACAGCATATGGAGGCAGGGTTAACCTACGGAAAAACCGATGTGAATGAGTTTCTGTCTGAGAGCGACAACCGAGGATTCTTTGCATAGTCTATATGCAGTTGTCCCCTTATGAAAATTACACAATTTTAATATCTAAATTTCATTAAAATGTCATAGAATTAAAACTTTCATCAAACCGCATAGACTTTCTTCGCATAAAATTATAATATGCATTTATCGGTAATGCCGATGGGAATGAGGTGAAAGAAATTAAAGACGTTGCATATGTCATGGTTGGAGCTTTATTGGCTATGGCAGCTATGGGTGACGCTAAAAGTGGAAAAATATCAAACAGAATAATTCTTTCAGGCTACTGGTTCGGGTTAATATATTTAATAATGACCAAAGGACCGCCCGGGATAACAGTATTCCTGATAAGGGGAATTACTCCAATAGCTGTATTATATTTATTGTATATAATAAGAGCTGTGGGAGCAGGGGATATAAAGCTTTTCTCAGCCGTATCTACTATATTAGAACCAAGAGTTACTATATCAATTATATTATTTTCTTTTTTCATAGGAGCAGGGATCTCCTGCTATAGAATTCTTAGAAACCATGAATTACTAATCCGATTACAGAATTTTTATAACTATGTATCGGAATCTTACAGCAAAAAAAGAATTCTAAAGTATTCCTCCTTAAATAGGAAAACCAGCTATTTGGAGTTTGCAGTATGTATTATGTGGGGCTATATTATGGCACTGATTAAGGGGTTAATAATTTGACAGGTGTAAATATTTTAATATGGGATTGGGATAGTTCATATGGGAATGCTCTGTCGGAATATCTGTCTAAGGAATTAAACAGCAATATATCTAAGGCTGTGATAACCAATATTGCGAAGAAGGATGAACTTAATGGAAAAAAAGTAAATTTTGATTTTGTAATAGTAAATATCAGATTTGCAGAATGTTTTGCGGAAGAAAACTTAGAATTTAAATTCAAAAATAAAATAGTTCTTACGGAGGAAATCGATGAAGATATTGAGGAGGGGTACTATAAATATCAAAGTATGAAGCCTCTTTTAGCTGAGATACTCCGCGAGCTTAGGATTGATTTTTTCTCAAATAAAGGAAAAGAGACAGCAATATACGGCATATATGCTCCTATGGGACTATCTCTTTCGCTTCCGATTGGTCTGTGTTTTGCAAAACTGATTGGGGAGGAAGCAAGTACATTATTTTTGGATTTGTCAGAGGTGAGTATATTAAAGGATGTAGTTAATTTTGAAATCATGACAGATTTAATTGATATTCTGTATATGATGGAGAATGGAGAAATAGGAAGCTTGGGCAAATATATTATGGAACAGGATGGGATATATTTTTTGCCGCCATGCTTAACCCCTTCTCAGTTATCAGGAATTTCTCAGGGACAGTGGAAGGCTCTTTTGGAAGCAATACAGGAGTGCGGATATAAAAACATAGTTATATTATTTGGAAGCTTGATACAGGGATTTGCTGATATGGCGGTTAATATGAAAAGAGTATTTGTTTTAGGAGGTATGGGGGAGTATGCTGCCTTTGGTATGAGAGAATTTATGCTTTTGATGGAGAGGCTTTTTATTGAGGATAGGTGTAGGGAATTAAGGGTTAATTTAGATGTGGGATCCTTTGGGAAGGCAGGAATTTCTTTGGAAAGCATATTTCAGGGGAGATTAATGGAATATGTAAGAACAAGTTTGGGAGGTGACATTGGAACAGAGGCAGATAATTACTCAAATTAGAGAAAGCGTACTGGATAAAATAGATTTAAGCAGAGATATGCAGGATGAAGAGATACTTGCGCTTATCAAGGAAGAGATAATTTTTATATCCAAGGATAGGGTTATATCTATTCCGGAGCGTTTATCTATCCAAAGAGAGGTGTTTAATTCTTTAAGAAAGCTGGATATTTTGCAGGAGCTTCTTGAGGAGGAGGAAATAACGGAAATTATGATTAACGGGGCAAATAATATATTTGTGGAAAAAGCGGGAGAAATATCTAAAGTTTCTAAATGCTTTTCTTCTGAGGAAAAACTTTCCGATGTTATTCAGCAAATAGTTTCTAGGAATAATAAGTTGGTTAACGAAAGCAGTCCAATTGTAGATACAAGACTTCCGGATGGTTCAAGGATAAATATAATATTGCCACCGGTGGCAGTAGACCACAGTATTTTAGCAATCAGAAGATTTCCAAAGGAGCCTATTACCATGGACAAACTGATAAGGCTTAAGGCTATTTCAAGTGAGCTGGTGGAGTTTTTGGGAAGTTTGGTAAGGGCAAAATATAACATTTTTATATCCGGCGGTACGGGGAGTGGTAAGACAACGTTTTTAAACGCTCTAACGGAGTTTATACCAAGGGAAGAGAGAATTATTACTATTGAGGACTCGGCAGAACTGCAAATACAGGGAATAGAGAATTTGGTTCGACTTGAAGCCAGGAGCGCAAATCTGGAAGGGAAACTGGCTATTCCCATAAGGGATTTGGTTAAGGCGGCATTAAGGCAACGCCCGGATAGAATTATCGTTGGGGAGTGTAGGGGTGAAGAGGCATTGGAAATGCTTCAGGCATGTAATACGGGACATGACGGTTCTTTATCTACAGGTCATGCCAACAGCAGTAGAGACATGCTTGGGCGTTTAGAAACAATGGTGCTTATGAGCGGAATAAAACTTCCCATTGAGGCGGTTAGACAGCAGATAGCTTCAGGTATAGATATATTAGTGCATTTAGGCAGACTTAGAGATAAAAGCAGAAAACTTTTGGAGGTATCGGAAGTATTGGGCATAAAAAATGGAGAAATAGAACTTAATACTTTATATGAACTGGAACATGGCAGTAAAGGAGAAGTGGTATGGCAAAGAAGAAACAGCTTAACCCATACAGAAAAACGCTTAATGTACGGGACAAATTAATTGTAATTTTTCAAGGGATAGCTTTGTGCGGATTTATAGCTTGGATATTTTATGATTCTGTTTTTGCCGTAGCTCTTTTACCTCTCACAATGCTGTTTTGTTATCGTAACCGGAGAGAGAAGCTCAAAAAAATTTGGGCGGAAAAATTTGATTTAGAGTTTAGAGAAATACTTGTGGCTATAGCTAATGCCCTGGAAAGCGGATATTCCATCGAAAATGCTTTCAGGGATGCGCAGGATAATTTACACCTATTATATGGCGACGGTGGAATATTAAATAAAGATTTACAGGAATTGAATACAAAAATAAAAATGAGAGTGTCGGCTGAGCAGGCATTAAATGAGTTTGCGGAAAAATATCCCACAGAGGAAGTCCTGGGGTTTGCGGGAGTATTTTCCTTTGCAAGAAGGCTGGGTGGAGGATATATGCAAAATATCAGGAGAACTGCAGAAAAAATGGAGGAAAAGCTGGAGTTAAAGCAGGACATTAGAACTGCTGTTGCAGAAAAACAAATGGAATTTAGGGTAATGTGCATTATGCCGATTGGAATCTTATCTTATGTGAAGCTTACATCCAAAGACTTCTTGAACCCGATTTACGGGAATATGCAGGGTGTTGTTGTGATGAGCATATGTATAGGGATTTACCTTTTATCCTTTTATCTTGGGAAGAGAATAGTGGATATAAGAGTATGAAAATTAAGAAAAAAATGATACTTATAATAGCGATTATAGAGATTTTGGCTTTAGCGCTGGGAATACAGGAATATTTATCAAATAAGGACTTCAACGGGGAAATTAAAAGACCCGGTGTTGAAGAAGCAGAGACAGACAGAGAATTGATCGTAAGCTCAAAGTGGGGAAAAGATGAAATCAATATCAGGATTTCACCTAAAAGTCGCAGTAAGAAAGAGATAGAAAACTTGTTAAATAAGGCTAAGGAGGAGATAGACAATACTGTTTGTGGGGGAAATAAGAGCCTTGATTATGTGACAGAGGATTTAGATATCAGAGAAACTTACCAAGGTGGGTTGGTAGCCTGTGAATGGGCTTTTGACAATTACGGTGTTTTGGACTCTGCCGGACATATTATATACAAAAATATTACAGAGAAAACCATAGTAAAGGCTATATGTAATTTAAACTGTGAAGGGATTGAAGAAGTGTATTCTTTTAATATAGCAGTTGCATCTCCGAGTGTAAGTACTGAATCTGGATATAAGTATTTGCTCAATGCCGATATTGAAGAATTAGATAAAAATTATAGAGATAGAGCAGTGGTTCGTTTACCCGACACAATAGAAGGGTTAGAGCTTAGTT
Organism: Lachnospiraceae bacterium; assembly: GCA_041776485.1. Lineage (GTDB taxonomy): Bacteria > Bacillota > Clostridia > Lachnospirales > Lachnospiraceae > JBHBQE01. The sequence goes on from JBHBQE010000010.1 coordinate 22,641, forward strand.
GGAGAAATAAAAGCAGTAATAGAGGTATAGAACTGGGAATATTCGGTATTGTAGCAGGTCTTTTGATTCCGATAATGGAAAGAGAAAGAAGAAAAAATAAAGAAAGAATAAGGCAAAAAGAACTGACTATGGATTACCCGGAGATAGTAAGCATGCTTAATCTTTATATTGGTGCGGGCATAAGCACAGTGAATGCTATCGAAAGAATAGTGAGCAGCTATCGTAAGAGAGAAGAAAACAATTCATCTCCAAGACCGGGATTTGAGGAGTTGCTGATATTGTCAAGAAAAATTCAGGAGGGGAAAGGTGAAATAGAGTGTTATAAGACATTTGGAAAGCAAATCCGACACAAGGATTACAGAAAGCTTTCAATTATTTTGGTACAAAATGTCAGAAAGGGTACTGCAAGTTTGGTGGAACAACTGGAAAAAGAAGAAAGACAAGCTTTCGAAGAGAGAAAGCTTAGAGCAAAAATTACCGGTGAGGAGGCCTCTACAAAATTGCTTTTGCCAATGGCAGGACTTTTGATGATAGTTTTGATTACATTGATTTTCCCGGCAATGATGGGAATAGGTATTTAGAAAGGAGAAATTATGGAGCTTAAAAGGTTTTTAATGGAGGAGGATGGAATAGGAACGGTAGAAATCATATTGATTCTGGTGGTTCTTATCGGTTTGGTAATTATTTTTAAAAGCCAGATTACCTCGTTGGTAAATTCGATTTTTAACAAAATAAACTCCAGAGCAAATGGCATATAAAGGTTCATTAACAGTGTTCCTGAGCCTTACCACATTAATGATAGTATCTTTAATTTTAAGTTTGGTAGAACTTGTGCACTTTAAAATGCTTAATGCTTATACAGAGACTGTATCGGATATAGCCATTGAAAGCGGATTTGGGGATTTTAATAGAGTGATGTTAGAGGATTATGGCATATTGGCGGTTGATATGGGGTACTGCAGTCCTGATATGAGACTGGATAAATTTGAAGCCAGGATGCTTGGGTATATGCAGGATAATTTAGACTCAGAGGGTGTAAGCTTCCTAAGAGCAATGCCGAACCATGGGAAAGTAAAGGGATATGGATTATTGACAGATAACAGCGGTGCAGCATTTATAAAGGAAGCAGCAAAGGATATGGAGTACAGACTTCCAAGTGTGCTTATAGAGAAACTAAAGGAAGTAACAAATGAGTCGAGTTTTGCTAACGGTGACAGTGATGTGGATATAATGCTGAATGATTCTGCAAACAGCGTTAAATATGCAGAGAGTTCGGGGGAAACCGGCGGTGGGGAACAGATTGAAAGCCCATTAAATGCTGAAGAACAAAGGCTGCTGGAGGAGAATGGAAGTCCTGTGGATAATGCCATGGAATGGAGAGGAAAGGCGGTGCTTGCTCAAGTGGTCGGTGATACAGAAGCCTTGTCCAAGGAAACTATTTCATCCTCAGGTGATTTGGAATTGAGAGCTAAAAATGCGGAAACAGACAGGAGGGTTACTGTGACTCCGGGAGAGAAGATGTTATATGCTGCATATCTTAAAACAAGCTTTGGGAATTATACAAAACTTTCCCGACACAAGGGGATTACCTACGAATGGGAATATGTATTGAATGGAAAATCTTCAGATATTGAGAATTTAGAGGCGACAGTGTTAAAGCTTCTGGCACAAAGAGAGGCGGCAAATTTAGCTTATTTAATTAGTGATACCGCTAAATTAGCAGAGGCAGAAAGTATATCTACAGCTATATGTGCAGGGCTTGCTATGCCGGCACTGATTGAACCTGTAAAGTGGGGAATTGTGGCAGCATGGGCTTATCTGGAAAGTGTACTGGATGTAAGGCTTTTATTGGCAGGGGGAAGAGCTCCTGTTATTAAAACTAAAGAGAACTGGACATCAAACATTTTACTCCTTCCCAGCTATATGGATACATCGGTTATGGCAAAAGAGTCAGAGGCGGGATTGTCATATGAGGATTATCTTATGGCTATGACAGTGATATCACCGGTGGATAAGCTGGGGATAAGGGGACTTGAGCTTATTGAAAATGCTATCAGACAAAACAGAGACTATAGTGAAATCAGAATGGAAAATTTTGTGTACTGTGTGGAGGCGGAATATGAGTATGAGGCAAGTCCTGTCTTTGCCACATTAACTCCGATGACAGGAGGATTACTTAAAAATTATAAATTTAGTTTTATAAAGAAACTGTCATATTTATAAAAAGAGAGGAGGTGTAAAAAAGTGCTTCTTTTAAATATATTGCAATCAAAGTTAAATATACAAAACCTTAGAATGAACGCTATTTCTTACATACACTATCTTCAAAAATCTTTTGCGGGTATTTTTAGCCGGCGTCTTTATGCAAATAGACAAAAGAAGCACTTTTTTACACCTCGCCTTTTAGCCTCTTTTTCTGTGGAAGCAGCCGTTATTATGCCGGTTTTTATATGTCTTACTGTAGCAATTATGGTATTTTTCAGAGTTTTATGTATTCAGTGGGGAATAAGCGTATCTGCTATAGATGTGGCAAGACAGGGGGCTGTTATGGGTGATGTGTCAAAATTTGCCGGGAGTGATGTTTCAGGCATAGATGATATTTTGCCTGACAAATCTGGGAGTGATACGGATTATTTTTCCAAGGGAAATATGCTTGGTATAGCAGGAGTAATTCTTGGGGTACAGGGGAATATTAAGGCAAATGATGTTAAAACAGAATTTATTTCTATGGGAAATCTGGGGATAAACTTTTTAAATACCAGAGTAGATGACAGGGATATAGACATTATAACCAGCTATAGGATTAACGCACCCATTAAACTTTTCGGAGATCTGGGGCTTGATATGTGCCAAAGAACAAGGGTACGCAGATGGACAGGCTATGACCCCGGGGAGGAGAGTAATGATGAGGAATATGTATATATAGCAAAAACAGGGAGAGTATATCATAAAGACATTAACTGTACCTATCTAAACCCCTCAGTTTCTGCTGTTAACAAGGGTAAGATAAAGGATAAAAGAAACCTGGGAATGGGGAAATATCATCCCTGTCAAAAATGTGGCGATTGTGACTGCGGTGTATACTATATTACCGATTATGGTGATGTATATCATTCTATGGTAACCTGTCCGGCTCTCAAAAGGAGTATAAGCAGAAAAACTTTAAGAGAAGCTAAAGAAGCAGGTTATGGTGCCTGCAGTAAATGCGGGAGATAAAGGAGATTGTATGGAAGCTGCAAGTTTATTGGGCATGCTTGTACTATGTGCATATGAGGATATAAAGAAGAAACAGATACGGGTTATTACGGTTTTGGTATTTGGAATATTGGGTCTGGTATTTCATATGCTGAATATGGAAATGGATATATGGAATATTCTAGGGGGAATGTTAGTTGGGGCTATATTATTTCTTGTGAGCATATTAAGCAGAGAACAGATTGGGAAAGGGGACGCTCTTATGCTCACCATAAGCGGCATATATCTGGGACTTTTTGGGAATTTAATTTTATTATGGGGCGCAACATTTATATTAGGTTTGGCGGGTATAGGCTGTCGCGCTTTTAATAAAAAGGTACGGTCTTTACCCTTTGCCCCATTTTTGCTTCTTGTATATATCCTGATTTTACTAGCTGAAGGGAGGGGATCGTTTGTATCTTAAGGGAAGCTTAACAGTTGAGGGGGCAGGGGTTATCAGTATATCAATGATAATTATTGGTATGTGTATACTTTTAGCATTTTCAATTTATAAGGAATCTATAGATTATTTAAGTGCTGTTACAGTAAGAGATATTAAGGTTGTGGAAAGCTTTAGACAAATCAGAGCAGGTAAAACAATTATTGAGGAATTGGGGAACTAGGAAATGGAAATAGAGTATAAAAGAGACTTAACCTCCACTACCATGATTATCAGAGGTATAAACTTGCCGCTAGGGTACAGGGGAAGAATGGTGGAGGAGAATAATATCCCATGTTTGTTGAGCTGTAGTGTAATTAATAGTGGAGGCTACGTTTATAGATATGATATTTCAGGGAAGAAGTCTTTAAGAGGTTTTTTTGTGCAGGAGGGTATCAGTCGAGATACTCTCTTAATAGGGTTTAAGGCAATATTAAACGGATTGTTTATTTTGGAGGATTATTTATTAGCACCGAATGAAATACTATTAGATATAGACAGGATATTCTTAGACAATAAAGGATATGACAGGGGGGCATATTTTGTGTATACAGGGCAAGCCGCTGACTATAATAAGGGGCTTTTGTCAATAATGGAGTATATTGTGGAAAATATAGATACTAAAGAGGAGGAGACAGTTGCCATTTGCTATAAATTATATGAAAGGGTAAATATCGGCAATATCACAATAGGAGAAATGGTAGAGAGTATAAGCGAAGCAGATACAAAGAATAAGCAGACATATAATGCATGGAAGTTACAGAGTGAAATTGAGCAGGCTCACTCTGCAGAGGATTATATAAACGCGATAGACAAAGACAGGTGCTTTATAGATGAACCTGTATATTTTCAAGAAAGAATTGAAGAGAAAAGCATACTGGTAAATTTTATCAATAAATTTATTCACAAGTTCCGCGGGAAAAAAGATGAATTGTTCCCAAGGGTTTCCGATATCGATAATTTTATTATGGAACCTGAGCATATAGAGGAATATATTGAACCGCAAACCGCTTTAATTTCGGGACTGAGATTGGGGAATAGGTCTTTAATTTATCTTGGCAGGGAGAATTATCAGGATATAGATGTTGATAAAGAGGTAATTAAAATAGGCTCAAGAGTCGAAGCTTGTGATTTTGTGATAGAGTCTAAAGCTGTTTCCAGAGTGCATGCAGTTGTTTCTTTAGAAAATGAAATTTATTATATTCAGGATATGGAGTCAAAAAATGGAACATATATAAATGAAAATATTTTGCCGCCTAATACTAAAGCAGTGCTTAATGTGGGTGATATAGTAAGCTTCGCCAATATAAGCTATAGGTTTTCATAGTGAGTTAAAGGTTATTTCTTGAATTAATGGCGGAAACCCTTTATACTTTATATGAGTAAGCTTAATGATTGCAGTCTGATTATATGGACTTTGCTGAAAACTTTCGTAAGTAATAATCACTTAGGACTGCTGCAATAAGGAGATCCTCTTAGATGAAAATAAATATTTATTATGGCGGCAGAGGTGTTATAGATGATCCTACTATCTATGTGTTGGATAGAATGGAAACCGCTCTTTCGGAGCTTAGAGCAACTGTAAACCGCTATAATATCTATGAGCAGAAAAATTCCATTTCCACTCTGGTAAATACATTAAGTGGAGCGGATGGTATTATATTGGCGGCTACCGTTGAATGGATGGGTCTTGGCGGATATATGACTCAGTTTTTGGACGCTTTATGGTTTTATGCCAATAAAGATGAAATTTCTAAAATATATATGATGCCTGTGGTAATTTCTCAAACCTATGGAGAACGAGAGAACCTTTTGGTACTGGAAAATGCCTGGGAAATTCTGGGGGGACTTCCCTGCGACGGGCTTTGCGGTTATGTGGAGGATTTAAACTTATTCACAGAGAACACTGATTATCGCCACGAAATAGAGAAAAAGGCTGAAAATATGTATAGGGCAATATCCCAGAAAACCAAGGGATTGCCTAATTCCAATAAGGCAGTTAGCAAAACTGTATTAAAGACCCAGCAGCTGACACTTACGCCTCAGGAAAGTGAGCAGCTTTCCCACTATGCGGCAGATGAAAATTATGTAGAAAAGCAAAAACAGGATATAATGGATTTATCCAGCATATACAGGAGTCGCCTTGGAAGAATGGAGGGCGATGGAGTAGATGAGTTTATTTCTGCTCTTAAGTCACACTTTAAGCCGGCATTAGATTTTAAGGCAAGTTATCAATTTGAAATAGAGGATAGGGAAACACCATTATATATTTGTGTGGATGGGGATAAGCTGGTGTGCGAGTATAAGGTGGATACCGCAACCGATCTTTTAGCAAGACTTTCGCCCGGCACAATAAATGAAATAACATCGGGAAGGCTAAGTTTTTTAAGAGCCTTTTCCCAAGGGGAAATGACCGCAAAGGGACAATTTTCGATTTTAAGGAAGCTGGACGAATTATTTGAGTTTTAAGGAGATATATTATGGATTGTATATTTTGCAAATTGGCAAATGGTGCTATTCCCACCAATTCAATTTATGAAGATGAGGATTTCAATGTTATTTTAGATGCAGCTCCAGCCACAAAGGGACATGCTCTTATTATACCTAAAAATCACTATGAGAATATTTTGGACGCAGAGGACTCCTGTATTTCAAAGATTATGCCATTAGCAAAGCGTATTGCCGGTAAGCAGATAGAGGCTTTGGGTTGCGATGGAGTAAATATACTGCAAAATAACGGTGAGGCGGCAGGGCAGACAGTCTTTCATTTGCATATTCATCTAATCCCCAGATATAAAAATAAGGAAAATATTTTAGCCTGGAGTCACGAAACTTTTTCAGATGATGAATTTAATAATATAAAAGAGCAGCTTAAGCTTTAGACTGTGAAACAACTGTTTCTATAAGGCCTGTGATTCTTTCAATAGAGTTTGCTTGCTTGCTTTTCTCCATTTTGGAAATATATTTTGATTTATTGTCTAATACGTATTCTATAACCTTTACAAGATATGTATAGTCTAAATCCTCTTGGTTTATTACCTGAGAATATCCAGACTCTTCAAAGGATTTGGCATTTAGTATTTGATCTCCTCTGCTTTGGTTTGCAGGTAAGGGGATGAGAATATTTGGCTTTTTAAGTGCAAGAATCTCAAACAATGCGTTTGCACCGGCTCTGGAGATAATAAGATCTGTTGCTGCCAATATGTCTCCTAAATTTTTGCTCACATATTCAAATTGAGCATATCCCTCAATTTTTGAAAGTGAAGAATCTAAATTACCCTTTCCGCAAAGATGAATTATATTGTAGTGTTTTAAAAACTTATCCAAAGAATTTCGGATAAGCTCATTTATATAGGCAGAGCCAATACTTCCGCCCATAATGGTTAGAACCGGTTTGTTCTCAGTAAAGCCACAGTATGAAAGACCATTTTTCCTTGAACCGTGGGTGATTTCTTCGCGTATTGGAGTGCCGGTGAGTACAGCCTTTTCCTCCGGGAGCAGGGTTATGGTTTCCGGGAAACTTGCACATATCTTAGTCGAAAAGGTAAAGGAGATCCTGTTTGCAAGTCCGGGTGTTGAGTCGGACTCATGTATTATAACGGGTATATGCAGCCTGTTGGCAGCGATAACCACCGGTACAGATACATAGCCGCCCTTGGAAAATATAATATCGGGGGAGATTTTTTTTAAAAGGGATTTAGCTTCATTAATGCCGCGTATTACTCTAAAAATATCGGAAAAGTTTTTCCTGTCCAGATATCTTCTGAGCTTGCCTGTGGCAATCGAAAAATAGGGGATATTATATTCCCCTATAAGGTGTTTTTCTATTCCATTGTGTGAGCCGATGTAATAGGGTGTATACCCAATTTCCTGTAATGTAGGAAGCAATGCGATATTCGGATTTACATGACCTGCAGTACCGCCGCCTGTAAGAACTATCTTTTTATTCATTAGAAGAATACATTTCCGCCAATATTGGTTCCGGGGTGTCCGGTATATGCAGCTCTAAAGTTAAGGCAGCCTCCTGTGATGTCTACACCGGATAAAGCTTCTCGGGCTGCTGCTCTGGCAGTTTCACTAACCCCGTTAGCAATGGTGGCGTCAACCTTTCCGGAACCTGCGGGGGTAAATTGACCTTGCTGATATATAACACCGCGAATATCTCCGGCATATCCTGCATGAAGTCGGTTCATTACCACGCCTCCTACAGCAAGCATGCCTTCATATGTGGATCCGGCTTCACAAATTAAAAGTGCCGCCAATAGGGTTTCCTCATCTGCTGAGGCGGCAATGCCCGGATTATACTTGGTACTTCTTTGAGCTCTCGCCATTGCCTCTTCTTCTATTTGGTCTGCGGATATGGCAGTCCCGATTTCTCCTGCGTCTACCTCAACATAGTCGGTGCTCACATAACCTCGCTCATCACCTGCAACAATACCTACCCAGCCTTCAATAGGCTCAGCCTCGGTATCTATCATAACTCTTTCATTTTTTTCCAGTTTATTTAGAATTTCCCCTTCGGTACTGGCTTCAGTTCTAATATTTAATTTAGTTGCTGTACAGGTAACTGTTGGAACGCTTAGCGTTTTGTGAAGAGATTCCGCTTCCTCACCGACAATGCTGTATTTTTCAGAAACGAATCCCCGAATATCCCCGGACATTATCTCGTACCAGCCATCGGTATATGAGAGTACGGTTGCCTCGTCGGTGGGTCTCATTTGTCCTAAACGCTCCCCTGCTATTGAGGGAGTGCTTCTTATATTCAAGGCAGTATGAACCTGTGCAAAAAGGCGGCCGCCTGCATATTCTGTAGAATCCTTGTCCAGGTATGGGGCAATTTCCTCATAATTAGCCGTTATAGTATCAGACAGTTCTTCTGTGGAGATTTCAACGCCGCTTGTGGCATTAAGTGAGGTAGCTACTTCTCCAAAAAATCCTGCTAAAGGACCGTTTTGTGCTGTGGGGCTTGGTTCAGAGCCGGAGGCGGGAATGGATGTTTCTGCTGTTTGAGCATAGCATTGATTGTTAACCAGTAAAGATGCCATTGTGGCAGTTACAACTGCTTTTGCAGCTATATTTCCATAGCAATTATTTTTTTCCATAGAAAATACACACCTATAAATGAACAATAGTTACCTGATTGTGAAACATTACCATGAAACACAGCATTTGTCAACGAAATCAAGGGTTAAAGTATTATTTTGCCGTTAAATATTAAGGCTTGCTTTTATATCCTCATATCCGGGTTTTCCCAGCAATGCAAACATATTTTTCTTGTAATTTTCCACTCCCGGCTGATTGAAGGGGTTAACACCAAGCATTAATCCGCTTATTCCACAGCTAAACTCAAAGAAGTAAAACAGCTCTCCCAGAGTATAGGCATCCCTGTTTTCTATATTGATAACCAAATTAGGAACTCCCCCCTCGCTATGAGCAAGCATTGTGGCTTTCATGGCATTTTGATTTACAAAATTAAGTTCTTTGCCCCTTAAATAATTAAGGCCATCTAAATCAGAGCTGTCTGTTTCAATTTTAAGAGTTTTATTTGATGTTTTTACATTCAATATCGTTTCAAACATTGTACGGCTTCCATCTTGAATAAATTGTCCAAGGGAATGTAAATCTGTAGTAAATTCAGCACTGGCAGGATAAAGTCCCTTTTTGTCCTTTCCTTCACTTTCACCAAACAGCTGTTTCCACCATTCAAATACATAGTGAAGAGAAGGCTCATATCCTACTAATATCTCAACGGATTTTCCTTTATTATAAAAAATATTTCTGATTGCTGCATACTGTAGAGCCATGTTTTCGCTGTAATCAGTATTAATGCAGTGATCCATTGCCGAAGCTGCGCCATTCATAAGAGTGTCTATATCTATGCCTGAAACGGCTATGGGAAGCAAACCTACCGCTGTGAGAACAGAGTATCTGCCGCCAATATCATCCGGTACGACAAAGGTTTCATAGCCGCAGTTTTCAGCCTGGGTTTTGAGAGCACCCTTTTGCCTGTCGGTAGTGGCATATATTCGTTTAGAGGCTTCGTCTGCACCATATTTTTCTTCCAATAATTTTTTAAATATTCTAAAGGCAATGGCAGGCTCGGTAGTGGTGCCGGATTTTGAGATTACATTTATAGAAAAATCTTTGTCTGCTATTAAGCTGATAATATCGCTTATATAATCGGAACTTATATTATTGCCAATATAGTATATTTGAGGTGTTTTGCGGATACCTGAAGGAAGCTCGTTATACATGCTGCCATGCACAAAATCTATTGCAGCTCTTGCCCCAAGATATGAACCGCCTATACCGATTACAAGTAAAACATCGGAATCAGAAATTATTCTTACGGCAGCTTTTTTGATTTTGTTAAACTCTGACCTGTCATAGTCATTAGGAAGCTTTATCCAGCCCAGGAAATCATTTCCCGGACAATCACCGGATATCAGCCTGTCCCTTGAAAGAACAGTAATGGCTTTAATGTTATCAAGTTCATGTTCACCAAAGAAGTCCTTTGCCGCTTTAACATCGAAATTTATATTTTTCATAACAACATCCTTCCCCATTATAAATATATAATGATAAATATATTTATATTATACACTAATTGAGACAGGGAAAACATCTTCTTATCGGACTGATTTACAAACTATGATTTTTTCAGTATTATTATAAAAATATATAAATTTTAAGGAGGTCATTATGAGCGATATATATTCTTTAATTACAGGGGGAATGGTGTTTGGCATTATTATTTTTATAATACTTCTTTTGCTTGTATCAAGCATTAGAATTGTGCCTCAAGCCCATGCTTTTGTTATAGAAAGGTTAGGAACATATCTGGTAACATGGTCTACAGGGCTTCATGTGAAAATACCTATTATTGACAGGGTAGCAAGGGATGTAAACCTAAAGGAACAGGTAGTAGATTTCCCGCCGCAGCCGGTTATTACCAAGGATAATGTTACAATGCAGATAGACACTGTAATTTATTATCAGATTACAGATCCAAGACTCTACTGCTATGGTGTGGAAAACCCAATAATGGCAATAGAAAACCTTACTGCTACCACGCTTCGAAATGTAATTGGTGATTTGGAGCTTGATGAAACTCTTACTTCAAGGGAGACTATTAATTCAAAAATGCGTGCCAGCTTAGATGTGGCAACGGACCCATGGGGAATTAAGATAAACAGAGTGGAGCTTAAAAATATAATGCCTCCTTCCGCTATTCGTGACGCTATGGAAAAACAAATGAAAGCGGAAAGAGAAAGGCGTGAGGCTATCCTTATTGCCGAAGGAGAAAAGAAGTCAACAATCCTTAGAGCTGAGGGCAGAAAGGAGTCTGCAATATTAGACGCCGAAGCAGAAAAACAGGCGGCAATTCTAAGAGCTGAAGCAAAAAAAGAAGCTACTATAAAGGAGGCAGAGGGACAGGCAGAGGCGATATTAAGGATACAAAAGGCTAATGCAGACGGGTTGGTATTCCTTAAAGAGGCTGCCGTTGATAACAGTGTTTTGCAGATTAAGAGCTTGGAGGCATTCGCTAAGGCAGCAGACGGACAGGCAACAAAGATTATTATTCCCTCAGATATTCAGGGGATTGCAGGGCTTGCTAAATCCATTGCGGAGGTTGCAGGAGGGGATAAGGAATAAATGCTTTTAACAATAGATGTTGGCAATACTAATATTACTATAGGGGTGTTCGAGGGGGAGGAGCTTAGGGCTTCTTTCAGGCTTACAACAGAGATACCCCGTACTTCTGATGAATACGGACTGCAAATGAAAGGCTTGCTTAGAAACAATAAAATTTCTGAGGATGCTATAGACAGCTGTATTGTTGCAAGCGTTGTTCCGAATTTAATGCATTCGCTTGTCAGCGGAATAATAAAATATTTTGATATTTATCCCCTGATAGTGAGTACAAAATTAAATTTGGACATTAAGGTAAGCTCCTATAGCCCAAGAACGGTGGGGGCAGACAGATTGGTAGACGCAATGGCGGCATATAAAATTTATGGCGGTCCGGTGATTATTGTGGATTTTGGTACTGCCACAACCTACGATTATGTGGATGAGAATGGCATATTCCAAGCAGGAGTTACTGCACCGGGGATAAGAATAAGTGCAAAGGCTCTGTCTGATTTTGCAGCAAATCTTCCTGAAATAGAGATTATTAAGCCCCGAAAGATTCTTGCAAAGGATACTGTAAGCTCTATGCAGGCCGGACTGTATTTTGGACAGGTAGGACAAACTGCTAATATTGTTAATACCATGAAAAATGAAATTGGAATTGAAAAAATTATGGTAGTTGCAACAGGGGGTCTGGGGGATATGATATCCAAAGGTACAGATGTTATAAATGTGTATGACCCTAATCTCACTTTGACAGGTATGAGGCTCATATTTGAAAAAAACAAAAGCAATTAATTTTTACAATTCCTGTGCAGGATTGAAATGAAAACCCTTCAAATTGGAACAGTTACACTGAAAAACAGATATATATTAGCCCCAATGGCAGGCGTAAGCGACCTGCCATTTCGTTTGCTTTGTCACGAATATGGGGCAGGACTGACCTGTATGGAGATGGTTAGTGCCAAGGCGATTTCCTATAGAAACAAAAAGACATTTGATATGCTTAAGGTAGATGAGCATGAACATCCGGTGTCTCTTCAGTTATTTGGAAATGAGCCGAAATTGTTGGCAGATACAGTTAAATTTCTTGAAGAATATCCCTTTGATATAATTGATATTAATATGGGCTGTCCTGTACCCAAGGTGGTAAAGAATAATGAGGGCAGCGCATTACTTAGAAATCCTGTGCTGGCAGGTAAGATTATAGAGAGTATGGCAGGTGCTACCTCTAAACCAATTACAGTAAAAATCAGGATAGGATTTGACAGTGAGAATATCAATGCTGTAGAAATGGCGCATATTGCAGAGTCATCCGGGGCTAAAGCCGTTATTGTTCATGGGAGAACCAGAGAACAGTATTATGAGGGCAGGGCAAATTGGAAGGAAATTGCTAAAGTAAAGTCCTCTGTAAATATACCTGTTATAGGGAATGGAGATATTTTTTCTGCTGAGGATATGGCATTAATGGAAAAGGAAACCGGCGTGGACGGATTTTTGGTGGGCAGGGGCGCCAGAGGCAATCCGTTTATATTTAGAGAAATGTTGGAATTTGAGGAAACCGGCAAAATAGATTATGTACCCACAATGGAAGAAATATGCGATGTAATACTTAGGCACGCAAAAATGCTCATAGAGGAAAAGGGTGAGTATATCGGTATCAGGCAAATGAGAAAACACTCAAACTGGTATCTGGCAGGGAAAAGACATTCCGCAGGCTTTAGGGGCAGGTTAAATGATATATCTAATCTTCGGGAGCTTAGAGAATTGTTGAGTGAGTATGACGGTATTCTAAGCGGCTAAATACAAGCCATATGTTGACAGAAATAGCTTTGAACACTATAATATGTTGATTATTTTAATGCTTCGGAGGTAAATATGGAATTAAAAAAATACATTCTCACAAAAGAGGGCCTTGCTGAATATGAGGCTGAGCTTAAGATGAGAAGAACAGCAAAGCGTGCCGAGATTAGAGATATGATAAAGGTTGCAAAGGCTCAAGGTGACTTATCGGAAAACGCAGAATATGACGCAGCTAAAAATGAAGAAGCGTCCAATGAGGCCAGAATAAAAGAACTTGAAAATATTGTAAACAATGCTGAAGTGGCAGATGAGAATATCGGGGATAAGGATACAGTAAATATCGGCTGTACAGTGAAGATTTTAGATATTGAGTTTGATGAAGAACTGAAATACAGAATAGTTGGTTCCACAGAGGCGGATATATTAAAGGGTAAGATTTCCAATGAATCTCCTGTAGGTTCAGCCCTTATCGGCGCAAAAAAGGGTGATGAGGTAGTTGCCAATACAGACGCAGGTGAAATAAGGTTCAAGATATTAGATGTTGTAAAGTCTAATGGAAAGGGAAAGAGTTAAAATGACAAACGGAGAGATGGGAGATCTGTTAAAGATCCGCAGAGAGAAACTGAAAAATTTCCAGGAAGCCGGGAAAGATCCTTTTGTCACAACAGTATACGACAGAACTCACCACAGTAAGGATATAAAGTCAGATTTTGAAAGCTTGGAGGACAAGGAAGTATCCATAGCAGGACGTATGATGTTTAAACGTGTTATGGGTAAGGCATCATTTTGCAATATCAGGGATTTAAAGGGAGATATTCAGGTTTATATTGCCAGGGACTTTGTGGGTGAGGAATCCTATGGAGATTTTAAGAAGAGCGATATAGGTGATATATTTGGAATAAAGGGAACTGTTTTTAAAACAAAAACAGGTGAGATTTCCGTTCATGCCACTGAAATAAAGCTTCTTTCCAAGAGCCTGCAAATTCTTCCGGAGAAATTCCACGGACTGACTGATGTGGACTCCAGATATCGCCAAAGATATGTGGATTTAATAATGAATGCTGATGTAAAGGAAACCTTTATTAAGCGTACTAAAATCCTTAGAGCTATAAGAAATTATATGGATGAAAGAGGATTTTTTGAGGTAGAGACGCCTGTTTTAGTAGATAATGCAGGGGGCGCAGCAGCCAGACCATTTATGACACACTTTAATGCTTTAAATGAAGATATGAAACTTAGGATTTCTCTGGAGCTTCCCTTGAAAAAGCTTATAGTCGGCGGGCTTGAAGGTGTATATGAAATCGGCAGAGTTTTTCGTAATGAGGGACTTGATACCAGACATAATCCGGAATTTACTGAAATGGAGTTTTACCAGGCATATACTGATTATAACGGCATGATGAGGCATACCGAGGATATGTTTAGATATGTTGCAAATACTGTAGTCGGGTCTTTAAAGGTTCCGTTTGGTGATAATATTATTGATATGGAATCCCCATGGAGAGTTATTACTATGGAGGATGCCGTAAAGGAATATGCCAATGTAGACTTTACAAGTATAAAGGATACCAAAGAAGCAAAGGAAATTGCAGATAAGCATGGAATTGAATATGAGGAATATGACACTAAAGGAAATATTCTTGCGTATTTCTTTGAAGAATATGCTGAGAGTCATTTAATTCAGCCTACATTTGTAATTGACCACCCTATTGAAATATCACCACTTACTAAGAAAAAACCGGGACGCCCTGATTTGGTGGAACGTTTTGAACTGTTTATAAACGGCTGGGAATTTGCTAATGCTTATTCGGAAATAAATGATCCTATAGATCAGAGAGAGCGTTTCAAGGCTCAGGAGTCACTTTTGGCGGCAGGAGATGAGGAGGCAAATACAACGGACTATGATTTCATAAATGCCCTTGATGTGGGAATGCCCCCCACGGGTGGTGTAGGATATGGAATCGACAGACTTGTAATGCTTATGACTAATTCCATGGCAATAAGAGATGTGCTGTTGTTCCCGACCATGAAATCTGTTAAGTCAGGCAATGATGGGAATAAGGCTTTCGTGAGCACCTCGGTTCCGACAACTAATAATGCTGCTGAACATATAGATTTTTTAAAGGTAAAGATTGAACCTTTATTTGAGGAATTTGTGGATTTTGACACATTTAGTAAGTCGGATTTTCGTGCTGTAAAGATTAAAGAATGTGTAGCAGTTCCGAAATCAAAAAAGCTTTTACAGTTTACTTTGGATGACGGAACAGGCAATGACCGTACTATTTTAAGCGGCATTCATGAATTTTATGAGCCGAAAGAACTTATTGGAAAAACATGTATTGCTATTACAAACCTACCCCCTAGATCCATGATGGGAATTGATTCCTGCGGTATGCTTATATCTGCAGTCCACGAGGAAGATGGAGAGGAAAAGCTCCACCTTTTAATGGTTGATAACCATATTCCGGCAGGGGCGAAGTTGTATTAACGGATACGAATTTTCGGTAACAAAATGACTGTTAATCTCACTTTGCGTTAGCGATATTAGCTAGTTGGAAAAATCAAATAATTTAGAGACTGCTTTAGAGAGAGTCGCTTTTCTTGAGAGAAATTTTAAGAGGAGCGGCTCCTTTTTATGCTTGAAAATTACTATTTTCGGATCAAATGAAATTGGTGAGAGAATGCTTTTTCTAGAATAGAAATATCATTGAGCTAATAAGATTACAAGGCTATAATAAAAACAAAACAGATAATACTGTACATAGGAGGATAAATGATAAAGCATATCATAATCAGTTTAATAATTATGACAGTACTTATTATAGGGGGTTGCAGGATGATTATGCCGTTTAAAGAAAAAGAACCTGAAAGCATGGAATTGACAGAGCAGCAAAAGCAAATCCTGTCAAAGGAGGGACTGCCCCATGACTATAGTAAGCTTGATTATATAAGGAGTATCTTAGAATAACAGATAAGATGATGACCTATATCAATGAAAAGTATAAAAAAATATGATGTACACTTTACATATCTTGCCTATCACGCACCGGAGCTTTTAGACGGCGGTTCAAGGATACTGGTAATACCTGACGGATATGCTCCTAGTATAGATGTTGTAATCGTAAAGGCAAAATCAGGGATATTTGGGGGGATATGAAGATGATTATTTAGAGTTTGCCACCAGAATTGTGTATGAGCAGGTATTAACGGATCACTTTGCAGAGATTATTCCAAGGGATAAGTTTAGGGTGTATTCGTTTGATACCTGTATTGAAGAAATAGAAATGTCGGTTGAGGACTTGAAACAGCTAGATAAGGAATATATTTTAAATAATGCGGTATCTTCTTCTGATTGTATATATATTTCAGAAGCCGTATGTGAACCTGGGGATGAGTTTGTAGAGTTTACAAAGAAATATTTCAAATGGTTACAGGATCATAATTTTCAGGGACATCAGGATTTATATTTGTACAAGGACGAAGGGATACAGTATTTAACCCCTCAGGAAGATGCTTCTACAAGGTGGGACTATGCGATTGAGAAGACATTTGGACATTGTTATCATGATGACAAAACCTATACTTTAGAAAGAGATACATTAGACTATTTAAAGGTACAAAGAGAGGAGTAGTTATGTCGAATACGGTATTATCAGATGAGGAATTAACACTCTTTACAGAGCATGAAACAAGAGCCTCTAAAATAGTCAAAATTAAATCATAAAAACCATGAATCCGGCAGCTAATAATACTGGGTTTTATTGATTGCTATAAAAATTAATGATAAAACAACTTGAAATAAAAAGGCAGAAATCCCCGTATATTTTTTATATAAGGTAATTATATGTTAATAAAACGAGATTATTATCTGAAAAAAAATTATAGACATGCAAAGGTTTTGAAAGAGCTATTATTGGATTTTATACAATATAGAAATTATGAT
>JBHBQE010000011.1:0-15695 GCA_041776485.1 Lachnospiraceae bacterium
ACAATGAACAAAGAATTAAAGAAAAACTAGGATGGCTAAGTCCAGTGCAATACAGGCTTAGACTCTTGGCTGCATAAAAATAGCGTAACAGCCATATAAACTGCTACGCTAAAAAAGTCTAACTTTTGGGGGTCACATCAGTTTCCAAGGTAAGTCAAAAAAAATAAAGCCCAGGAAACCATGTAATATCAGTGGTTTGTTTGCCTTTATAAGTAAATGTGCTGAAATATAGAACGGTGCAGACAACGGAGATGGATTAAGGAGGTGATTTTAATGTAGATAATGGTGGCATTTTTAGACAGGGATTAAATTATGTAAAAAAAAGGAGAGAACAAATGAAAAAAATTATTTCAATTTTTGCTATGGTAGTACTTTGTCTGTCTATGGTTTCCTGTGGCAAAACTTCAGGTAGAGCGGACGAGGCCTTGGAAGGAAAGTATGTTGCAGTTACCGGAACTGCTTTGGGAGTTACACTTTCAGGTGATGATGTTGCAGGATTTACACTTGAATTAAAAAGCGGAGGAGAGGCAATATTTGATGTAGAGGGTACAACTGAAAAGGGCAAATGGACTAACGATGATACAACGATCACACTTACCATTGATAAAGTCGATATGGTAGGACAACTCGGTGAAGATACGATTGTATTTGAAAGCATTTTAGAGGAAATGGTGGGTACATCGTTTGATTTGACGTTTGCAAAAGAAGGAACGGATGCCGCAAAACCTGAAAATTTTCTGCCTGATGAAGAAAAGGCACTCCTTGGAGATTGGGTAGGCACTTCGGTAACCGATGCCCTTGATGAAGATGCTTCCGGAGAAATTTCACCAGATGCATTACAGGCGACATTAAACGCGGATCATACGGCAACCATTAGCTTTAATGGCGAGGTTATTGCCAACCCCACATGGAGTTATTATTCCGATATGGTTACATTCGAGGGTGATGTTGCAGGGGGTGCAAGCCTTTATGGTGAAATTGTAGATGGCAATTTTATAATTACCTATAGTGGAGATGATTATTATGACTTCACAATGGGGCAGTGAATGCTTTGTAAATAAAATCTGTTATTTTACAACTTGAATTGTAAGTTTAAAAATCAGTTTGATAAATTATTTAATACCGGCTGTATTACAGCCGGTATTGTGTTAAATCCTGATATTTAATTTTCAAATAATTTATAGCTTATTTCGCTTCATTTTTTTGATTTTTCAGTTTCTTTATCCGACTTTTCCTTAACAAGAGTTTGATTATAATGAATATTATGATCAAAATGACGTATAGGGGGAGCCAATAAATCAGATCTAATATTATATCCTGCGTACCATAAACTATGTTATTTCCCATTTCCTTAAATGCAATAATAACACGCTCATCGAAGCTGATTACTTCCGTTTGCGGTTCCGTATAATCCCTTACTTCCGTAAGTGTCATCTCAACAGTTATATAATCCACCCTTTTATCCATGTCCTTTAAGGCTTTGTTAAGGCTTTCCCTTTTGTAAATTGTATCTGTAATGGATTCCTCAAGCTGAATAATATCTTCCATTTTTTCCGCTTTATTCAATAATTCCTTTAAGCGTTCTTCTTTCATCTGGTACAGCTCAACCATACTTTGTGTATCCTGATATTCGGAGGTTAAATTTTCACCTTCTTGCTGCATTTTGACCAGATGGCCGAAGGTTTTTAATTCTTCCAAGGCATTTCCCGAGGACTCCCTGGGTATCTTAAATATCCAATGGGCATATTGTGCATCGGAGGAATAATAATCGTTATGTTTAACCTCGGAATATTCAACAAATCCTTTATTTGCAGAAACTGCAGACTCAATATCCTTTTGAGATTTTTCAAATTCCTTGGTTTGCATTTCCAGATTATAAGTCATGGCGATTTTTTGCGCATCAATTCCCGTCGAATCCGAACCGTTAAATTTCATATCGTGGGTATTATCAACGGCATCGTAAACGGGGTCCGATTCCGTTGAAGAAAAGTCATTTTTGTAGTCTGTCCCCGCACTTTCTTCAATAGGCGTATCTCCTGTACTGTATTCAGCCTCCTGAATGTTTTTATTATCGGAGGAACAAGCCGTTAAAAGACTTAAGAGAAAAACAGCACAGAATATTTTTATTGGTTTACCATATGCTTTCATGAAACCTCCTCCTTTGATATTTTCTCATGGCATAATATTAATAAAATTATAATAAATATTTATAGGCAAATCTATAAAAATAAATTTTTATAGTTATAAGAGGGATCGGAATTTTATTTGACTGTTATGAAAAAAACTGGTAAAATAACTCAGATGTCAAATTTGGCAGAATCTTGGATTGAGGGGAGTGAGAAAGAGTGTCCAGCGTAATAGTTAAAGAGAATGAGTCCTTGGATTCAGCACTTCGCAGGTTCAAGAGGAGCTGTGCCAAGGCAGGGATTCAACAGGAAATTCGTAAGCGTGAGCATTATGAAAAACCTAGCGTAAAGCGTAAGAAAAAGTCTGAAGCTGCCAGAAAGCGTAAATTTTAAGATTTGAGGAGGCGGAATGACCGCCTCTTTTTGCATGATAGACTGAACCTTTTGGAGTTCATTAGTGCAGTAATTAATCATGGTATAACTTGGGCTGGTTTTATGCGGTGACAGATACATTTGCAGTTATAGTAACTGAGGTATATATGGCAAGTGACAAGGGATTACTTATAAAGGACGAGATATCAAGGCAGATTATTGATGTTGTTCGTGAGTTGGTAACTTTGCATGGCGCAGAAAACACTACGGTAAGAGATGTATTACGCAGATTGAATATAACTAATAGGGTTTTTTATAACAGATTTCATAATATTGAGGAGATTTTAGATATTCTCTATAAGGAGATGGTGTATACGGTGCGCCAAAGTATTTTGGCAGAGAACGATAATCAGGAGAATTTCTTTGAGAGAGTCCAAAGCATAGCGGAGCGAACCTTGACATTTTCCTATAAAAAAAAGAAGAATTTCAGTCAATTTGTTTTTGGTGCGGATTCCAGCCTGGATACTAATTTCAGATGGTGGAGCAATGAGATACAAAAGCTGATTTCTCAAGGAAAGGCTCAGGGATTACTTCGCAAAGACTTGGATAATGAGAGTATAAGCTATTCTATTTGGTGTTTTATACGAGGCTTCAATGCCGATGCAATTGCCAGAAATCTTTCTTATGAGGAGGCAATCAGACGTTTCCGATTGGGATTCGGGACATTTCTTGAAGGAATGAAGGTTTAATTATCAGACATAGGATGTCTGATATATTTTTGAAGAGTTCAGCACAGTGTGTGCTGAATATTATGATATAAAACATTGTAAAAAAGATAGGGAGAACTATGAATATTTTTAATGCAATCTATTGCAGAACATATCAAATGTGTATTAGGATAGCATTACCGATACTTCCGTATCGAAATCCTAAAAAGCTGGACAGTATGGATGAAATTGTACCGTTGCTTATAAAGAAAAATAAATCAAGAGTGTTGTTGATTGTAGACAGCAACGTTAGAGCTATTAATCTTACAGACTCGTTTGAAAAGGAGTTGACAAATGCGGGAATCAGACTAGCCGTATATGAACAGAAGACGATTAATCCTACAGTTTCAGAGGTAGAGGATGCGAGGAATCTTTATGTTAAATCAGATGCACAGGCAATTATTGCAGTTGGCGGGGGATCTTCGATTGATTGTGCGAAGATTGTTGGAGCGAGGATTGCAAGACCCGGTAAATCGATAAAAAAAATGAGAGGATTATTGAAGATAATTTTGCCTACGCCACTTATGATAGCCGTACCGACCACTGCCGGTACAGGCAGCGAGGCGACCTTGGCAGCAGTTATTACAGATGAAGTAAGTCATTATAAATATCCTATTAATGACTTCTCACTTATTCCCGATTATACAGTTTTCGACCCTCAGCTTACAGTCAGTTTGCCTCCCTTTATTACCGCCACTACAGGCATGGATGCATTAACGCATGCAGTAGAGGCATATATAGGACAGACAACAAACAGGTTTACCCGCACAATGAGCGAGGAGGCTGTCAGCTTAATTTATAAAAATCTAAAAGAGGCTGTGAAAAACGGTACAAATTTAAACGCCAGAAAAAATATGTTATATGCATCCTATTGCGCAGGATTGGCATTTACAAGATCCTATGTGGGATATGTGCATGGCATAGCCCATTCACTCGGAGGAAAGTACGGCATAGCGCACGGATATGCAAATGCCGTGGTTTTACCTGTTATGTTAAAAATATATGGCGCAGATTGTGAAAAAAAGCTTGCACGGTTAGCAAGAAAATGTGGAATGGTAACTGATAATTCAGATGACGGGGAGGCTGCAAAAGGATTTATTTTCTGGATTGAGGAGCTTAACAGGGAATTTGGGATTTCAAAAGGTTTTTGCGAGATAAGGGATGAGGATATCGGAATGATGGCTTATTATGCAGATAAGGAAAGTAATCCCTTATACCCCGTTCCAAGATTAATGGATAAAAGTGAGCTTGAAGAGGTATATAAAAGCTTGGCAGCAATGGAGGAATAAAGATATGTATATAGAAAAGCTTGTGGAAAATCAGCGTCATTATTTCAGCACAGGAAAAACTCTTCCGATAGACGAGAGAATTACAGCTCTGAAGAAATTGAGGATTGCCATTATAAAATATGAGGAAGCAATCATCAGGGCTCTTTTTTCGGATTTAGGGAAATGCAGAGAAGAGGCATATATGTGTGAGATTGGAACGACACTGTCGGAATTGAATTATATGCTTAAAAATATTAAAAGATGGTCTGCACCTCATCGTGTTTTAACTCCATTGGCACAATTTCATGCAAAAAGCTTTTATGTGCGTAATCCCTATGGAGTTGTACTTATAATATCTCCGTGGAACTATCCGTTTATGCTTACAATGGAGCCTTTAATAGGGGCAATAGCATGCGGGAATTGCTGTATTGTCAAGCCGTCGGCTTACTCACAGGAAACCTCTGCCGTTATTAAGGTGATAATAGAGGAGTGCTTTGATTCCAATTATGTGGCTGTAATAGAGGGCGGCCGCAGGGAAAATAAAGAATTACTTAAACAGCCGTTTGATTATATTTTCTTTACAGGCAGCGTTTCAGTAGGGAAAGAAGTAATGCGCAGTGCGGCAGAGAGTTTAATCCCCGTAACATTGGAATTGGGCGGCAAGAGTCCATGTATAGTTGATGGTACGGCAAAGGTTGATTTGGCAGCGAAAAGAATTGCATTCGGTAAGCTTTTAAATTGCGGACAAACATGTGTAGCACCTGACTATGTATTAATTGATAAGAAAATAGAGAAAGATTTTATTGAAAGGCTGAAGTTTCATTTTGCGAAAATGGCAGGCGATAACCCTTTAGATAATAACAACTATCCTCATATGATAAATCATAAGCATTTTAGCAGAGTTATGGGGTTGATTGATAAATCAAAGGTTGTGTGCGGGGGGCATGGTGACGAGAGATCCCTGCGGATAGAGCCGACGGTTATGAAGGATGTTAAAGCTGAAGACAGGGTTATGCAGGAGGAAATTTTTGGACCGTTGCTTCCCGTTATATCCTTTGACAAATTTGATGAAGCTGTACAATTTGTGAAGGGCGGGCATAATCCTCTGGCTTGCTATCTGTTTACTGAAGACAAAACAGTTATTCGGAAATTTACAGACTCAATACTCTTTGGCGGCGGGTGCATAAATGATACGATTATTCATTTAGCCACCAGCAGAATGGGATTTGGCGGAGTGGGAATGAGCGGAATGGGAAGCTATCATGGAAAAAAGAGCTATGAAACCTTCAGCCATGAAAAAAGTATCGTCAAAAAATATACGTGGATGGATTTACCCATAAGATATGCCCCATACAGTGAATTAAAGGAAAAATTTCTCAGGGTATTTTTGAGATAATATAATCAGTTTAATAAATGAACAAATAAATATATGGTAGAAAAATCATTGTAAAAGGTATAAAGTATACAGGCAACATTAACTGTATATATGGAGAGAGCTTTGGATAGAACAGAAGAAATAAAAAGGCGACGTACCTTTGCAATTATCAGTCACCCTGATGCAGGAAAAACTACTCTTACAGAGAAATTCCTGCTTTATGGCGGCGCCATTAATGAGGCAGGTTCAGTAAAGGGCAAGGCAAATGCAAAGCATGCAGTAAGTGATTGGATGGAAATAGAAAAGAAAAGGGGTATTTCCGTAACCAGCAGTGTACTTCAATTTGAATATGATAATTATTGCATAAATATACTGGATACACCGGGACATGAGGACTTTTCTGAGGATACCTATCGTACTCTTATGGCGGCGGACTCTGCTGTAATGGTAATTGATGCTTCAAAGGGAGTGGAGGAACAAACAAGGAAATTGTTTAGAGTTACTTCCATGAGAAATATTCCGGTATTTACCTTTATCAACAAAATGGACAGGGATGCAAGGGATAGCTTTGAGCTTTTGGACGATATTGAAAAAGAGCTTGGGATAGCTGTGTGTCCTATGAACTGGCCCATTGGAAGCGGTAAAAATTTCCGTGGAATATTTGACAGAAAAAATAAAAATATAAATCTTTACAGTAATACCCTTAAGGGTACGAAGGAGGGTATTACAGAGTCTATTCCGCTGGATGACAGTGCAGGAGAAAGGATTAGCGAGGAGGCCTATAATACACTTTGTGACGAAATGGAGTTGTTAGAGGGTGCGGGAGCGGAATTTGACAGAGAAGCTGTATTTTCAGGAAAGCTAAGTCCTGTATTCTTTGGCTCTGCATTAATGAACTTCGGGGTGGAAAGTTTCCTTGAATATTTTCTTAATTTAACCAGCTCTCCGTTGTCAAGAAACTCTAACATAGGACCAATAGACCCTTTTGGCACTAATTTTAGTGGATTTATATTTAAAATTCAGGCAAATATGAATAAAGCCCATAGGGATAGAATTGCCTTTATGAGAATATGCTCCGGAGAATATAGCGGTGGGATGAGCGCTTTTCATGTACAGGGAAACAGGGAGATTAAGCTGTCCCAAAGTACCCAAATCATGGCACAGGAGAGAAAAATAGTGGATACTGCCTATGCAGGAGATATTATAGGTCTTTTTGATCCGGGGATTTTTTCCATTGGAGATACAATCACAAATTCTAAGGAAATGTTTAAATTTGAGGGCATACCCACATTTGCACCGGAGCATTTTGCCAGGGTAAGGCAGATAGATACCATGAAAAGAAAGCAATTCACTAAAGGTATTGATCAAATTGCTAAAGAGGGAGCCATTCAGATATTTAGAGAGGTAAATACCGGAATGGAGGAAATAATTGTGGGTGCAGTAGGAGTTTTACAGTTTGATGTGCTTATTTTCAGACTGGAAAATGAGTATAATGTAGATGTAAAGCTGGATACTTTGCCTTACTCTCATATAAGGTGGATTGAATCGGATACAGATTATGAGAGGATAAGGGGAACGGCAGATATGAAGGTGGTATGTGATCTTAAAAATCGTCCATTACTTATATTTGTAAATGAGTGGAGCATAAGAATGGTACAGGAAAGAAACGAAGGATTGGTGCTTTCAGAGTTTTCAAGTAACTAGGCAGAGCCAGTTGTATATTATAAAGAGGGAAAAATGTCCTATATATCCGTTTCAAATGTAAAAAAGGTTTATCGCATGGGTGAGGTGGTTATTAATGCCTGTGATGGAATAAGCTTTGATATAGATAAGGGAGAGTTTTGCATTATAGTCGGCCCATCCGGAGCAGGGAAGACTACTATGCTCAATATTCTTGGCGGCATGGATACCTTAAGTGAAGGTTCTATTATTGTGGATAATAAGGAAGTTTCCAAAATGAAAAATAAGGAGCTTATATCCTATAGGAGAGAGGATGTGGGCTTTGTATTTCAGTTTTATAACCTTATGCCGAATCTTACCGCCAAGGAGAATGTGGAGCTTGCCATGCAGATATGTAAATCGCCATTGGACCCTGTTAAGGTATTAACTGACGTGGGATTGGAAAAGAGAATTGATAATTTCCCTGCTCAGCTAAGCGGAGGTGAGCAGCAGCGAGTTGCCATAGCAAGGGCGCTTGCCAAAAATCCCAAACTGCTTTTATGTGATGAGCCTACAGGAGCCTTGGACTATGTTTCCGGAAAGTCAATACTTAAGCTATTGCAGGATACTTGTAGAAATAAGGGAATGACAGTTGTGGTTATTACACATAACAGTGCTCTTATTCCCATGGCAGACAGAATAATCCGTATTAAAAACGGTCGTATTGAACATATGGAGAACAACCCTGACCCTATTTCTATTGAACAGATAGAGTGGTAATATGGTATCCTTAATTAAGGAATTTTTTCGTGATATTTATAAAAATATTGGACGATTCCTGTCTTTATTTTTCATTGTTCTTTTAGGAACTTCATTTTTTTCAGGGCTTCGCTCTACCGGATATGATATGAAATATTCGGCTGACAAATATTATGATAAGCAAAACACTATGGATATTCAGGTTCTGGGTACTCTTGGGATTACAGACAAAGATGTTTCCGATATAAAAGCCGTACCCGGAGTAGAAAATGCAGAGGCGGTTTATTCCAAGGATGTAATTTCTCTTATTAAGGATAAGGAGAGTGTGCTTAAAATCCTTTCCAATACTAAGGAGATAAACAGCGCCTATATAATTGAGGGCAGACTTCCCAAGGGAAAAAGTGAATGCATGGTAGATGCAGGCGCATTGGCAACCAAGGATATTGCTATTGGTGAGCGTATATCAGTATATGTCCATGATGAGGATGAAGACATAGAGGACAGTCTTAATACAACGGAATTTACTGTAGTGGGCAGAGGCTTTCTTCCATATTATACTGAGCTTTACAGGGGACAGACTAATATTGGAGACGGTACATTGGACGGCTTTTTACTGGTGGATAAGTCTGTTTTTGCAGCAGAGGCATATTCTGAAATATATATTACCGTTGAAAATGCCAAGAAAGAAATTAATCTTTCAAAAAAATATAAGAAAATCATATCGCCGGTAAAAGAAGCAATTGAAAAAAAGGAAAATTCAGCATGTAACAGAAGATATTATGAGGTAATTAATGAAGCCAATGAGGATATATACAAGGGACAAAGAGATATATACAAGGGTTGGCAGGAAATAGAGAATGCGAAAGCTGAACTTATTGATGCAGAGAGCAAGCTTAAGGATGGCTGGATAGAGCTTCGGGAGGCTGAAACGAAGATAAATGATGGTCAGGCACAGCTTGATGAGGGAAGAAGTACATTAAATGCAAAAAGGGATGAAATTATGGCAGGATATGCTGCTTTGGAGGAAAAAATCGCTCAGCTGTCCCAGCTTCCTGTCGTGCCCCCTGAAGTTAGCGCACAGATAGAGACGTCAAGGACTTCTCTTGATATGGGACAGGCTCAAATAAATCAGGGTTATGAAGAGCTTGCCTCACGTGAAAATGAGCTTAATAATGCCAGGACGGAATATGAGAAAAACAGAAAAGAATTGATTAAGTCTCAAAGAGAATATGATAATAATTTAGAAAAGGCAAATAAGGAAATTGAAGAGTCAATAGAGGAATTAAATGAAGCCCAGGAGGATTTAAGTCGGGCGAGGGATTATGTTGGCAGTATTAAAAAGCCGAAATGGTATATTCTTGACAGGGAAAAAATGTATGGTATAGAGGGTTATAATCAAAATGCAGGACGAATGGACAGCCTTGGGAATGTTTTTCCGGTGCTTTTCTTTTTAGTGGCAGCTTTGGTAAGCCTTACCGCAATGACCCGTATGGTAAATGAACAAAGGATACAAATTGGAACGATGAAGGGACTTGGCTATGGAACCTTCTTTATCAGCGGAAGATATATGTGGTATGCCTTTCTTGCCGCCATACTGGGAAGTATTATTGGCATAGCTTTTGGGGAATGGTTTTTCCCTACTTTAATTATTAAATCATATAAAATTATGTATACAGGACTGCCCTATATACTTACTCCCATAAACTGGGGGCAGGCAATACTTGCTATTGTAAGTGCTACAGGAAGTATTGGCATAGCAACAGCAATGTCTTGTATTGGTCAGCTAAGGGAAACGCCGGCAGACCTTATGAGACCTAAGACACCCAGGATCGGGAAACGGATACTGCTGGAAAAATGGGGAATTATTTGGAACAGACTGGACTTTACAGGAAAATCTACAGCAAGAAATCTTTTCAGATATAAAAAGCGGCTAATAATGACAGTCATTGGTGTGGGAGGCTGCATGGCGCTGCTTTTAGTGGGATTTGGATTGAAGGACAGCATACAGGTTATCGCCAGAGAGCAGTATATAAATATTTTTAAATATGAGGCAGAGGTATCATTAAATAAGGAGTCCGAGGAAGCGGATGTATCTGCTCTTATAAATAAGATTAATGGATATGAGGGTGTAAGCTCCAGTAAAAGAGTTCTTATTCAGGCTGTGGATTTAATAAGCAATAGCAATACTAAAGAGGTGAATATTTTCGTTCCTGAGAATGCAGAAAATATAGAAGAATATTTAAACATCAGAGACAGAGTTACAAATAAGGAATATGAGTTTCCCATGAAAAATGCCGCAATATCTGAGAAGGCGGCAAAAATGCTTGATATAAAGACTGGGGATATTATTACAATAAGAAACGGTGACGAGGAAGCCAAAATAAAAATTGACTATATAATTGAAAATTATGTAAAACATTATATAATTTTTTCAAAGAATACTTACAGTGAATTATTTGATAAAAAGCCGGTATTCAATACATTATATGTAAATTATGACAAGGAAAGTATAAGTGAGGCGGATTTTGCTTCTTCCATATTAAAAGAGGAGGCATGTCTTGGGATATCATTTGTAACGGATTTGGAAAACGAAATAGATAAAATGCTGTCGGTGCTTGACCCTGTCACATATGTTTTAATTGCTGCGGCAGGCTTTTTATCATTTATAGTTTTATATAATTTAAACAGTATAAATATCATGGAAAGGCGCAGGGAGCTTGCAACTTTAAAGGTACTGGGCTTTTATGATGAAGAGGTTTCAATGTATATTTTCAGAGAAAATATAGTTTTGACAATACTTGGTACAGGCCTTGGAATTGCTCTCGGCATGCTTTTACATCAATATGTTGTGGTGACAGTTGAAGTGGATTTGATGATGTTTGGCAGAATGATTAGATGGCAAAGCTTTGTAATCAGCGGAATAATTAATGCAGGCTTTACCCTTTTAGTCAATATATATATGCATTTTCACATAAGAAAAATCAATATGGTAGAGTCCCTTAAAAGCGTAGAATAACACTTTTGCATAAATGTAATTTGAAAAATTAAAATTATATCTTGTGCTTTTATTTTTTGTATGCTACTATATCTAGTAAGTTGCGAAATAAGAACCACAAGATAGGCTGGTTTTGGGTTTTAGAAGGAGTTATCTATGAAAATTATTAAAAGGAACGGGAATGAGGTAGCCTTTGATAAGGACAAGATTGTTAATGCCATAAATAAGGCCAATGTAGAGGTAAATTTGATTTATCAGCTAAGTGATGCTCAAATTGACGCAATAGCAGACAAAATCGAGAAAAATATTGAGCAAATGGGGCGAGCTGCCGGTGTAGAGGATATACAGGATATGGTGGAAACCGGCATAATGGAAATGCGTGGTTATGAGGTGGCAAGGGAATATGTGCGTTATCGCTATAAAAGGGAGATTTCACGTAAATCCAATACCACTGACGGGGCCATTCTGTCTCTTATTGAACAGCAAAATGAAGAGGTGAAGCAGGAAAATTCCAATAAGGACACGGCTATTAACAGTACTCAAAGGGATTATATAGCAGGGGAGGTAAGCAAGGATTTATCACGCCGCATACTTTTGCCGCCGGAAGTGGTGAAGGCACATGACGAAGGAATTATACATTTCCATGACGCAGACTATTTTGTGCAGCCGATGTATAATTGCTGCCTGATAAATCTTGAAGATATGCTTCAAAATGGAACAGTTATATCTGGAACAAAGATTGATAAGCCAAGGTCGCTGGCAACAGCCTGTACTGTAGCCAGCCAGATAGTTGCTCAGGTGGCAAGCAATCAGTATGGCGGACAGACTTGGACATTAAGCCATTTAGCCCCCTTTGTGGATATAAGTCGTCAGAAAATTTATGAAAGACGTAAGGAGGCGTTTAAAAAGAATGGTATTGCTGTCAGCAAAGAGCAGCTTGACAAGCTGGTTGAGGAGGAGCTTAGAACAGAGATTGAGGACGGTATGCAAACCATTCAATATCAGCTTATAACCTTGCAAACCACCAATGGACAGGCCCCCTTTGTTACGGTGTTTATGTATCTTGATGAGGTGCCCGAGGGACGCACCAGAGATGATTTGGCACTTTTAATTGAATCTATGTTAAGGCAAAGAATAAAGGGTGTTAAAAACAAGTATGGAATATATGTAACCCCTGCTTTTCCTAAACTTGTTTATGTATTAGATGAGGACAATATCTATAAGGACAGCAAATACTATCATCTGACAAAGCTGGCGGCAGAGTGTACCTCAAAGCGCATGGTGCCTGACTATGTTTCAGCTAAAAAGTGTAAGGAATACAAGCAGGGAAGTATATACGGTCCGATGGGCTGCAGAAGCTTCCTTACTCCGGACAGATCCTATAAACAGGGTAATTTAGCAAAAGCGAATAATTTTGACCCGAATAAGCCGAAGTATTACGGCAGATTCAACCAGGGTGTGGTTACTTTAAATCTTCCTGATGTGGCATTATCTGCAGACGGTAATGAGGAAAGATTTTGGGAGATATTAGAGGACAGGCTGGATTTATGTCATAGAGCCCTGCAGTGCAGGCATAAAAGGCTGCTGGGAACTACCAGTGATGTGGCGCCTATTCTTTGGCAAAATGGCGCAATTGCAAGACTTGAGCCGGGAGAGTGTATAGACCCCCTGCTTTATAATGGGTATTCCACAATTTCATTAGGCTATGCAGGATTGGCGGAAACTGTGTTTTATATGAAAAATGTAAGCCATACCTCTGATGTCGGAAGAGAATTCGGCATGAAGATTATGCAGAAATTAAATGACAGTACTGCTGCATGGAAAGCGGAGGAGAATATAGACTATAGTGTTTACGGCACTCCTTTGGAGTCCACAACCTATAAATTTGCAAAATGCCTGCAAAAGCGTTTTGGAATGATTGAGGGGGTTACAGACTACAGTTACATTACCAATTCCTATCATGTAAATGTTAGAGAGGGCATAAATGCCTTTGATAAGCTTACTAAGGAGGCGGAGTTTCAGGAGCTTAGTCCGGGAGGTGCCATATCCTATGTGGAGGTACCCAATATGCAGAACAATATTGAAGCGGTGCTTTCTGTTATGGAGCATATTTATGATACTATTTTATATGCGGAGCTTAATACTAAAAGTGATTATTGTGCAGTATGCGGATATGAGGGAGAAATCCAGATTACAGAGGATAAGCATAGAAAGCTTATTTGGGAATGCCCGAAATGCGGGAACCATGACCAAACTAAAATGTCCGTTGCAAGAAGAACCTGCGGTTATATAGGAACCCAGTTCTGGAATCAGGGCAGAACTCAGGAGATAAGGGACAGGGTGCTGCATTTATAAAGTGGAAAATAAGAGCTATTACAGATAGACATGCTGTGGGGAAAAGTACCCCGGTTAGATATTATCTAACCGGGGTACTTTAATATGATATGTTTTAATCTTCCAAATCCGAATATCTTATTTCATTTTGTTCTTCCGTATCCTCCAGGGATTCTTTCAGACCTGTAAGAGCGGAGAAAGGTGAGAACTGAGCAGCTCGATTTTCCATGGACATGGGTGGGTGTTTAGTAGATTTTTCATAGTTTAAATCTATAATATCCGAATATTTCATATTGTATGTGCTCCGATCTATTTGCTTTTGTAATCGCACTTAAATTTAACATTAACTATGCGTAAAATTCTATCTTTAATATTACCACAAATTGTGTTCCATTAATATTTCAGACTTATGCGAATTCTGACATATATTATGAATTTACTCATAGGCTATGCTTTATGTCCGCCAATTCTGGAATTTCTGTCCTTCATAGTAGCTTCGGGAAGGAGGTTTGTGCCTTTTAAAATTGCATTTTTACCATATTTCTTTTTAATAGCAAGCTCCGCCTCTTGAAGCTTTCTTTCTCTAATAAGGTTTGCGTCCTGCTCATTTTTTTGATATATAAGGGCATTGTAATCAGAAAAGAAGCTTAGTTGCTTAGGAACGCGATCTGCCATGGCTTCGTTTTCCGAAACAACTCTATTGGCAGTAATATTAAAGCGTCTGATTAGTAAGTCGGGGTTTATTATATCACGATATAGTTTTATTGCTGCCTGAGTGATAAGCTTTGTGGAGGAGGTGGGGAAGGAAAGATTTATGCTTCCGTGAGCAGGACTTGGTACTTTCCTGCCATAGTGGTCTTTTTTTATGGTTCCGGTATAAATTTTACTTATATTAGGGTCTGTAAGATTTTTAATATCATATCCTACGGTAAGTACAATTTGGTCACAGCAAAGCTTTTTATCTACAAGGCTAAGCACCAGTAAATCTGCCATTTCTTTAACAACAATTTCTCCCATATCTGCTGTATAGGGAGTAGATAGCACCTGTCCCTGACATAAACTGTTTACCTTGGGACGATAGGATTTGATGTCGGCGATAGTAACCGGCTCATAGCCCCAAGCATGGTCAATTAATAATTCTGCATTAACTCCGAAAATATTATACAAAAAATCTTCATTGTAATAGTCATTCTCACCGCCAAGGGAGCATTTAGCAATATCACCCATGGTATTTAAGCCGTAGCTCTTAAGCTTTTTATAATATCCGGGTCCTATTCTCCAAAAATCCGTTAGAGGAGTATGTTCCCAAAGGGTCTTTCTGTAAACATATTCATCAAGGCTTGCAATCCGCACACCATCTTTATCTTCGGGAATATGCTTAGCTACAATATCCATGGCAACCTTTGCCAGATAAAGATTGGTGCC
Organism: Lachnospiraceae bacterium; assembly: GCA_041776485.1. Lineage (GTDB taxonomy): Bacteria > Bacillota > Clostridia > Lachnospirales > Lachnospiraceae > JBHBQE01. The sequence goes on from JBHBQE010000011.1 coordinate 15,081, forward strand.
GATACCGGCAGTAGCGGTAACGCCGGTAGACTTAAGCACTTCTTTTATAAGAGTTTTAGCAAGCTCTTCTCCGGTCATATTGTAGGTGTCAAGGTATGAGCTGACGTCAATAAAAACTTCGTCTATGGAGTATACATGGATGTCTTCTTTGGCGATGTATTTCAAATAGGAATTATAAACTCTTGTACTGTAATCTAAGTATAATGCCATTCTGGGGGGTGCAATTATAAAGTCTACATTTCGATTTTTAAGTTTTTGATAAACCTGAAATAATCTGGGGCGTCCGGGGATGTTGTAAGCCTTAAGAGCAGGGCTTACCGCTAAGCATATAGTTTTTGCAGTACGGGACTCATCTGCCACCACAAGCTTTGTTTTTAGCGGGTCAAGTCCCTTTTCAATACATTCTACAGAGGCATAGAAGGATTTTAAATCAATTGCAATATAGGTTTTTTCTTTAAATTTCATTCTCATATTATACTATAAAATAAAATTATGAAAATATATGGCCGGATTATTTGAAATACAAAAACATCAAAAAGTATGAAAATAAATACAAAAATATTACATTAACAAAAAATACTAAAATAACAAAAAAAATACTTTACACCACAAGAT
>JBHBQE010000001.1:0-124289 GCA_041776485.1 Lachnospiraceae bacterium
AGGGCATTGCCTACGCAGAGCCAACCGAACGAAGTTCGGTCTTAAATGGCTCTGCTCCATAAACTGTGATGGCCTTACGAAGTAAGGGCATTGCCTACGCAGAGCCAACCGAACGAAGTTCGGTCTTAAATGGCTCTGCTCTATTTAAAATCTGCTTAAGATCGTTCATAAAACAACCCTGTATAATGATATAGCATATTAAATACAGAATTCAATAGGAAATTTAAAATATACTCTTTATTTAAGTATATTTTTAAGTGCAGACAAACAAATATCCACTTCTTCTAATTTGTTAAAATGAGAAAATGAAAATCTAAGGGTACCGCCGGGAAAGGTTCCGAGGGTTTTATGAGCAATAGGGGCACAGTGAAGTCCTACCCTGGTTTGAATAGCATAGTCTTTTTCAAGCTTAAAGGCTAAATCTGCAATGTCCATTGATTTAGAAGTAACAGATACAATGGAGGCTCTGTTTTTTATAGTTTTGTTACCAACAATGGCTAAATTGGGAATTTGCTGTACACCATCCAGAAAATAAGATGTAAGCTTCAGTTCATGTTTTCTGATATTTTCCATACCAAAATCATTTATATAGCTTATAGCATGATTAAGCCCTATTATTCCAGGGAGATTCAGAGTTCCTGCTTCAAATTTGTCAGGTAAAAGAGGAGGTATATTCTCACTGTCAGAAAAACTTCCGGTACCTCCGCTTATCAAGGGAGAAATTTTTTCAGAAAGTTTGTTGCTTATGGCAAAGCCGCCTATACCCTGGGGACCTAAAAGTCCTTTATGACCCGTAAAGCAAATTGCGTCAGCCTTTATAGCTTTCATATCTACAGGATATACACCGGCAGTTTGGGCACTGTCTAGTATGAAAAACAGTCCATGGCTTTCGGCAAATTCCCCAAGTTTTTTTATGGGCTGTATCTGACCTGAAACGTTGGAAGCATGGGTAGAAATAATTGCCCTGGTGTTCTTTTCTACCAGATCACCAATTTGAGATAAATCAAGCACTCCGTTTGTATCACAGGGAATCCTTGTAAAGCCTATTCCAATTTTCTTAAGCTGAAAAAGAGGGCGCATAACCGCATTATGCTCCATACTGCTTACAAGCACATGGTCATGTTTTTTCAATAATCCTTTTAAAACTATATTTAAGCTGGTGGTTATATTGCTTGTAAATATAATATTACAGCAATCCTCAGCATTAAAAAGCTTTGCAAGGGCAGCCCGTGTATCATAAATTTTCTCTTCCAGAGACAGGGCGGAGGAATAGGAGCCTCTGTTAATATTAACGCAGGAATTATTTAAAAATTCAGATACAACATTACCAAGACCCGGAGCCTTGGGAAAGCTTGTACTGGCATTATCAAAGTAAATCATAATATCTCCAGATTACTGTCATTTTATAGATATATAAATACTATCATAGGGGAAAAATTTTATCTACGGATTTATATTTTTATACAAATTGAAAGGATGGGATTTGTATAAAATTAATAATTGAATTGAAACCTTGAAAATACTAAAATGTAAAGAGTTTAACTGGAATAGGGGGAGATTATGAAGAATGAAAAAGTTGTAGTTATTGTTTCCGGTTTGATAATAGGACTTGTTGCAGGAGCTATGGTATTATTTGGAAACCCTGTAAATATGGGATTTTGCATTGCCTGCTTTATAAGGGACAGTGTGGGTTCACTGGGATTTCACAGAGCAGAGCCTGTGCAGTATCTAAGACCCGAGATAGTGGGAATTATAATAGGTGCATTCGGTATATCCTTATTTAGTAAGGAGTTTTCACCAAAGGGGGGTTCATCCTTTGCTACCAGATTTGTTTTAGGTTTTTTTGCCATGGTAGGATGCTTGGTATTTCTTGGCTGCCCCTTTAGAGTGGTACTAAGATTAGCCGGTGGAGATTTAAACGCAATATTCGGGCTGTTGGGATTTGCAGTGGGAATTGGCATGGGAGTGCTATTCTTAAATAAAGGATATAGCCTAAAGAGAAGCTATAAACAGTCAGAAAATGAGGGAATGGCTGCACCAATAATAGCTGTGGCGTTACTGGCAGTGGCAATTACCGTACCAAGCATACTGCTTTTTACAGAGGCAGGAAAGGGACCTGGTGCTATGCATGCTCCCCTTGTAATTTCTTTGATTGCAGGTTTGATAGTGGGAATTGCAGCACAAAAAAGCAGACTTTGTATGGTGGGGGGAATAAGGGATATTCTTTTGTTTAAGGATTTTAAGCTTATATTAGGCTTTGTTTCCATACTTGCAGCCTGCCTTATCTTTAACTTGATTGCCGGAAAGTTTAATCCGGGGTTTGTGGGTCAGCCTGTGGCACATACCGATGGTTTATGGAATTTCCTTGGTATGGCATTGGCAGGTTTATCCTGCACATTAATGGGTGGCTGCCCTCTTAGACAGCTTGTGCTTACAGGTGAAGGGAATACAGATTCCGCCGCCGCAGTGGCAGGTCTTGCGGTGGGAGCTGCCTTTTGTCATAATTTTGCTGTTGCAGCCTCAGGAGAGGGCGTGGGTGCCAATAGCAGACAAGCAGTTATCATAGGATTTATAGTTGTATTATTTATCGGTGCGATAAATTCGAGGAATAAGGATTGAAGGGGTAAAAACTAATTGATTTATAAAGGAGATATTATGATTGACGCAAGGGGGCTGTCCTGTCCGGAGCCTGTAGTATTAACTAAAAAGGCATTATATACAGACGAATCTAGTTATGAGATTCTTGTGGATACAAGAGTTGCCATGGAAAATGTAACCAAATATGCAAAAAGCTGTGGATATAATGTGAATATTAGTGAAGATAACGGGGAATTTAAGCTGTATTTAGAAAAGAAGTAGTATGACATTTATTGCAACATTTTTTTCCCATTATGGTGCTGTAAGCTTTAAAAAGAAAATGCAGTCAAAAGTTTATAATCTGGTACTTATGCCTGTCCCTCGGAGTATAAGCTCATCATGTGGCACCTGTGCCAGATTTGATTTTGATGGGGATATAGAAGTATTGGCAGAGGAGTTTAAGGAGCTTGATAAAGTGGTGGAGTACGACGGCATTTAATATTATATAAATACGTGTAATTCTTATAAATCCATTGAAAAATAATTTATATATTGTAAAATATCTTTGACAGTCGCTTTCCGGCAATATTTATGAAAAAACTTAATATTTTAGTTCCTGTAGTCATTGTTTTTTTAATAACAGGGTGCAAGAAAGACTCCTATTTGGAGTCTAAAGCCGTATCAAAAGCTGATATCTGCAGTACCGATACAGATTGTGGGGTGGATAGTCCGGTCAGCGGAGGATACGTGCAGATATCAGGTGCTGTTAATTCACCGGGAGTGTACGAAATTCAAGGGGAAACCAGGTTGTTCCAAGTGATAGAAATGGCAGGTGGATTTAGTGAAGATGCTGCCTTGGATGATATAAATCAGGTGGAAATAGTGTCTGACGGTCAGTTTATACGTATCCCTACAGTTGGTGAAATAGAGGCTCAAAGACAGGAAAATAAAGAGGCTTGCGATGGCAGAATCAATATTAATACAGCCGGTAAGGAAATTCTTATGACCCTGCCGGGTATCGGTGAACGTAAGGCATGTATGATAATTGATTACAGAGAGTCTCATGGCGGTTTTAATTCCGCAGAGGATATAATGAATATTCAGGGTATAAAAGAGGGTGTATTTAATAAAATTAAGGATAAAATAACGGTGGGATAATGTCAAAGAAAATTCTTGTGGTAGACGATGAAAAAATAATTGTAAAGGGTATTCGGTTTTCTCTGGAGCAGGATGATTTGGAAGTGGAGTGTGCCTATGACGGGGAGGAAGCCCTTAGAATGGCAACTGAAAATGCTTACGACTGTATACTTCTCGATGTAATGTTGCCTAAAATGGACGGAATGGAGGTATGCAGGAAAATCAGAGAGTTTTCTAATATTCCAATTATTATGCTTACAGCCAAGGGTGATGATATGGACAAAATTCTTGGTCTTGATTATGGAGCGGATGACTATATTACGAAGCCGTTTAATATACTGGAGGTAAAGGCAAGGATAAAGGCTATTATGAGGAGGAACTCCTCTGTTAAAAGAGATACAAATGTTTCTGAAATAGTTAGTGGTGACATTACTTTAAATACCTATAGCAGACGGGTTTTTATACGGGATTTGGAATATAACCTTACCTCAAGAGAGTTTGATATTATGTTATTGTTCATTAGAAATCCGGGAAAAATATATTCAAGGGATGAGCTTCTTAAAAATATTTGGAAGGAAGATGGCTTAGGCGATTCCAGAACAGTAGATGTACATATAAGACGCCTGCGGGAAAAGATTGAACCTAATCCTGGAGAGCCCCGTTATATTTGTACAAAATGGGGCGTGGGATATTTCTATAGGGTATGAATATCATAAAAAAGCTTGGGTATTATATAAAAAGTCTTAAATTTCGTATAGGAATTACTATTTTTTTGTTATTATCTATTTCCTCCATGTGTGCATTATATGCCTATTCAGTTTCCTTTGAGGATAGGGAATTAAATTCATATACTGCCAGTGTTATATCTCAGGCACAGCTTATCAGCTCTCAAATTCAAACTAAGGGCTATCTTTCGATGGATAGCAATGAGGGAGAGACTGTAGGTGTCTCTGCATTTTTATATAAAGATTTTAAGGCATTTAATGAAATGTTTGCAGGGCGCATTATGATTATTGATTCTTCCATGACAATCCTTACAGATACCTATAATATATATAACGGAAAAACTCTTATTTGGGAAAATGCCATGAGAAGTCTAAAGGGTGAGGTTGTTTCAGAATATGACAATATTAATAATCTTCTTACTGTAACAATTCCGATTGAAACTCAGTTGAGCACAGAGGAGAGCACCGTACAGGGTGTTGTTATGATAACTAAAAATATAGACCATATTAGTCAAAACAAGATGTTTTATAGTGAGCTTAGATCAATAATAGCCGGAGTAATAATTGTTTTTTCTATTTTTATTTCAGTTATTTTTGGATATTTTCTCACTAATCCCATTAGAAGCTTCGGCAGTGAGGTCCAAAGGCTTACAGAGGGCAGTATTACAAAACTCGGCTCCAGTAAAATTCAGGAAATAGACTTTATTGCAGAGGAGATAAATATATATGCAAATAAGCAGGCAAAAATGGATGTGTCCGTAAAGGATTTTCTGTCGAATGTATCCCATGAGTTAAAGACTCCTCTTACGTCTATGAAGATACTGGCAGATTCATTGAATGCCAGTGAAAATACACCAATGGAATTCTATAAGGAATTCATGGAGGATATGGCTAATGAAATAGATAGGGAAACTGCAGTTATCAATGATTTAATAGGAATGGTGCGCACGGAAAATTATATCAGTAAGTTGGAGTTTGTAAGGGTAAATATTAATGATTTTACCGAGTCTATTATGAAAATGCTAAGACCAATGGCAGAAAGCCGTAATATAGAGCTTTTATTGGAAACATTTTCACCTATTTATGTAATGGCAGATGAGGTAAAATTTTCTCAGGTGCTGATTAATATTATTGAAAATGCTATAAAATATAATAGAGATGGCGGGCATGTCCACGTTTCCATAAAGGCGTTTGAGGATAATTGTTTTATTAGAATAGAGGATAATGGAATGGGAATTCCCAAGGAGAATCTGGAAAGAATATTCGATAGATTTTATAGGGTAGATACTTCCCACTCCAAGGATGTTGAGGGAACCGGATTGGGTCTTTATATTGTGAAGGAAATAGTTGTACAGCATGGTGGAAGGATTAAAGCAGACAGTATTGAAGGACAAGGTTCAGTATTTACTATTTGCATTCCCTTAGATTATAAAAATGAAAAGGATTAGTATATTATTATTGGCAATAACTTTTTTGTGGGGATGTCAGTCAGAGTCCTCAATTTCCCAAAAGGAGCCTGAAGGAGAGTATATATATTATTTGAATTCATCAGCTACCGGGCTTATTTCCTATCCCTATAAAAGTGAGGGTAAGGATCCGATTTCCGAGTATATTATTTCTTTATCCACCCAGTCCTCCAACGGTGATTATATTCCGCCGTTAAAGGATATTACAGTATTGTCTCAGCGTTTGGATAACAAAAAGCTTGTTTTGAATTTTGGCGGGGAGTATAAGGCCTTGGAAAAGGATAGGGAGATACTGACAAGGGCGGCTGTTGTAAAGACTCTTTCCCAATATGAGGACATATCCTCTATAGAATTTTTGGTAAATAATGTGCCGTTAGAGAACTATAATGGCAAACCGGTGGGTTCCATGGATAAAAGTACATTTGTGGATTATTTTGGAAATGAGCAGGATTCGCTTATATGGGAGAATTTTACCATTTATTATGCCAATTCCGATGGTACAGGGCTTGTGGGAGAAACTCATAAATACTATTTTGACAATGCTCTTTCCTATGAGCAGGCTGTTATAAAATGTATGCAGGAGCCACCGGAGTCAAGTGACGCAAAGCTTGCAATATCAAAAAATATAAATATTATTAATTCCACCATTACCGACGGAACTTGTTATCTTGATATGGATATTAATTTCTATGATAAAAATTCGGATATTGATCCGAAGCTGGCTTTAATGTCTATAGTAAATTCCCTGTGTGAGCTTGATAATATACGGGCGGTAAAGGTTAATATAATAAATGTAAATAATTCAGAGCCAAACTCTGTAATAGAGGGATTGTCCGGAGTATACAGCAAGGATAATAAGCTTATATTATAGTTAGGAGGTTATTATAAGAAATCGACCGCTGGTTCTTTTGGGTGGTATATTTCTTCTTGGAATAGCAGCAGGTCTTAAATATTATTTTGTTCTATTTCTTCTACCCCTGTTTGTCTTGGAAATAATATTTTTATACAGGGGAGCAACTATTTTCAGTAAAAAAAGCTTTATTTTTATAATTTTCTTTTCTCTTATCTTTTTATCGGGCTTTTTTTATTCCCAATGCAAAAATAATGAATATATATTGCTGACGGAATTTTTTGCCGGCAATAAAAATGCTGATATTCAAGGAAAAGTATACAAAAAGGAATACAAAAATAATAAATATAGAGTTTATATAAAAAATATATTGTTTGAAAATGAGCCAAAGCATTTTCTGGATTATTCCCTTATTCTCTATTGTGACGAGGATATATTAGATATTGGCAGTGCTATAATATTAAATGGTGATATAATTTTGCCTAAAACAGCTGAAAATGATGGAGAATTTAACTATAGGAATTATCTTCTAGGGCAGGGAGTGTATGCGATAGTAAATCCTGTAAAAATATATGCAGTAAATCCGCCAAGATATGGAATACTAGAAGGATTGCATGATTACAGATGCAGTGTAAGAGAATTTTACAGTGAAAATCTGCCCGGTGAGGAGTCCGGTATATTATCAGCCATTGCACTGGGAGACAAAACAGAGTTGGATTCTGATATTAATAATATATTTAATATAGCGGGGATATCCCATATTTTAGCCATATCGGGACTTCATCTGTCTCTGTTGGGGACGGGACTTTACCAAATATTGAGATATGCGGGGCTTGGGTTTGGAGTATCGGGTATAGCTGCAGGGGGAATTGTTATAGCATATAGTATATTCTGTGGCAATCCCATATCTATAATGAGAGCAATGCTTATGTTTTTGATTTTAATACTGTCATATATTACAGGCAGAAAATATGACAGCATTAATGCTCTTGGATTTACCTGCTTTATCCTGCTTGTTAAAAATCCAATGTATATTATTAATTCAGGATTTATTTTATCTGTTTGTGCAGTACTTGGCATATCAATTTTTGCGCGACCAGTGGTAGAGCAATATAAAATGCTATGCAGGGAAAGATTTTCCTGCATATATAAAACTGACAGAGGAAGAGGATATAAGGCTAATGCCAAAGAGCTTTTAATACAGTCAATTATATTTATAATATCTCTGCAAATGTTTATGTATCCAATTATTGCATATTTTTTTAATCAAATCCCTGCCTATAATCTGGTGTTAAATCTTCTTACACTGCCATTTTTGGGAATATTGTTAATCTGTGGATTATTTAGCGGACTTCTATTTATAAAATTTAGTTTAAATATATGTTACATTATAATTTATTACTATGTGTTCATTTCATCCACATTAGCAAAAATGCCTGGTGCAGTGACGGTAATCGCAAAGCCTGACATACCTGTTATTTTTCTTTATTATTTTATACTTTATATTTTTATGTCAGCTGTTACAAAATATGGATTACTTAATATTTTTAATAAAGATATAAAGTTAAATAATAATATAATAAAAAATAAAATAAAATGTTCTTTAAAGAAATCTAACATTATGGATTTTGTAAAACAAAATAATCCAAGGGGATATATTAAATATAAGAAAATTACAAGGTGTATAAAAGGATATATTTTTGCTGTATTCAGTTTGTCCTTTATTTTATCAGGCTTACTGATAGGGAATAAGCCTGTGGGATTTAGAGTGGATATGCTAAGTGTAGGACAAGGGGATGGGATATGTATTCAAAGTGATGAGGATATTGTGTTTTTCATAGACGGAGGCTCCAGTGACAGAAAAAATTTGGGAGAGTATACCCTGATTCCGTATTTTAACGCCATGGGAATAGATTATGTGGATTATTGGTTTATAACGCATTTAGACGCCGACCACTACAATGGATTATTGCAATTATTGGAAAAGGGTTATCCAATAGGGAATTTATGTGTATCGGCCGCAATGGAAAGAGAGGAGATATTTAATGATATTGTAAGGCTGTGCGAAATAAATCAAACAGCAGTACATTATTTAAAGCCGGAAGATAAAATAGGAACTAATACTTTAAGTATAGATATAATTTTTCCGGAATATCCCTCAGAATTTGCAGGGAAAAATGAAAATTCTTTATGCTTTATATTGAATTATAAGAATTTCCAAGGAATATTTACAGGAGATATTGGAGTTGAGCAGGAGGATTATATTTTAGAGTCCGGGAAATTTAAGGAACTTTGCAATGATGGAGTTGAGCTATTAAAGGTTGCCCATCATGGCAGTAAAAACTCCTCAGGGGATGATTGGATAAAGGAGGTAAATCCACAGCTTGCAATAATATCCGCCGGAGAAAATAATTTTTATAACCATCCGAATCCTGAAACCATTGAGAGGCTGGATAATTACGGGATTACTCATTTTTGTACCATAGATTATGGGAGGCTTAGAGTAACCTATAGAAGGAATAGAGTGTATATAGAGGGATACAGGTAGAGATGCAAGCTATATTTTTATGTATGGTTGGTTAATAGTCTGAACAAGTATTTTAAGGTTTACATTTTACGATAAATCCCGTATTAATATACTTAGTATGTTACATGATATGTGTATTGTAAGGAGAATATATGGACTATGGAAAGGAATCCCTGCATTTGCATGAAAAATGGAGGGGTAAGTTAGAAATAAAAAATAAGGTTGCCCTGGACAGCAAGGAGGCATTATCTTTAGCTTATACACCGGGAGTTGCCGCACCCTGCCTTGAAATAGAAAGGGATATTAATAGAAGCTTTGATTTAACCGGGCGGGGGAATTTATGCGCTGTTATTACAGATGGAAGTGCAGTGCTTGGACTGGGAGATATAGGTCCTGAGGCAAGTATGCCGGTCATGGAGGGGAAATGTGCATTGTTTAAAGCCTTTGGGGGTGTGGATGCCATTCCTGTTTGTATTAGGACAAAGGATGTAGATGAATTTGTTAAAACGGTATTTAATATTTCATCATCCTTTGGCGGGATAAATCTTGAGGATATTTCCGCGCCCAGATGTTTTGAAATTGAAAAAAGATTAAAGGAAATATGTGATATTCCTATTTTCCACGATGACCAGCATGGCACTGCAATTATTACTTTGGCAGGGCTTATTAATGCATTAAAACTCGTTAAAAAGGATAAGGAATGTGTAAAAACGGTAATATCCGGAGCCGGAGCGGCAGCAGTTTCAATAGCTAAGTTATTAATTTCCTATGGATTTAAAGATATTATTATGGTGGATAGAAGCGGTATAATATGCGAGGAAAGAGCGAATCTTAATTGGATAAAGGAGGAAATGAGCAGAATTACAAACAGGAAAAAATTAAGTGGTGATTTATCTAAGGCATTATCAGGAGCAGATATATTTATCGGGGTATCAGCACCGGGGACAGTTACAAGAGAAATGGTAGGTGCTATGAATAAGGACGCTATTGTATTTGCATGCGCAAATCCTATTCCTGAAATTTATCCGGAGGAAGCCAAGGCAGGGGGAGCGAAAATTGTCGCCACCGGAAGAAGTGACTTTCCTAATCAGATAAATAATGTCTTGGCATTTCCGGGGGTATTTAGAGGTACCTTTGATGTAAGAGCAAGGGATATAAATGATGAAATGAAACTGGCAGCAGGACTGGCTTTGGCAGATCTTATATCTGAAAGAGAATTGTCAGAGAACTATATTATTCCCGAGGCATTTGATAAGAGGGTCGGTGAGGCAGTGGCAAAGGCAGTGGCAGACGCGGCAATTAAATCAGGTGTTTCTCGAATATAGTTGGTAACATATCCTTAGATTATCCTGTAATAGAATGATTATGTAATATTCATATATATTGCAGGTATACTTAGCTTTATAAAGAGAAGAAAATTGTACTTTTTTAAATACAATTTTCTTCTCTTTCTGTATATAGAAATAAATTTATACTAATCCACAAGATGTTGTGTCTTATATGCTCCAATTTACTCCACCACTATTAAAGCCTATAAAATAAGGATTTTTTTGCTTGATTTATATGTTGTGACCTATTATATTATACATAAGTGGAACAAAGTGGAGTGTATTGGAGGAAAAGGGTAAGATTCTATGTTTATGGGACAGTATAGCCATAGTATAGATGATAAGGGAAGATTTATTATGCCCGCCAAGTTCAGAGAGCAGTTAGGGAAGGAATTTGTTGTAACCAGAGGCTCTGAGGGCTGTCTTTTTGTATACCCTCAGGAAGAATGGAAGAAGATAGAGTCCAGAGTTCAGGAATTGGCATTAAGTGGTAAAGAGGGAAGGAAATTTATGCGGCTTTTCTTTTCTTCTGCGGCAGGATTAGAGATTGATAAACAGGGTCGGGTAGCAATACCATCCTCCTTAAAGGAATACGGAGGAATAAATAAAGAGGTAGAGCTAATAGGCAGTGTAAGTCATATAGAGATTTGGGATAAGGACAGATGGAATAAGTATATTGAGGATTCCGACATGGATGAAGTATCTGATTATGTAGCCGGTCAGGGTCTTATATTCTAATGGCTTATCACACCAGTGTATTGTTAAATGAGGCAGTTACAGGCCTTGATATAGTTCCAAATGGAATCTACATAGATGGAACCACCGGAGGTGGCGGACATTCGATTGCAATTGCAAGGAAACTTGCCGAAGGCAGGCTATTGTGCATCGATAGGGATGTTGATGCACTTAATGCTGCCAGAGAAAGACTTAAAGACTATGACAATATAACCTTTGTACATGATAATTTTAAGAATCTAAATGAAATATTAGATAAACATGGCATAGATTTTATAAACGGAATTATATTGGATTTAGGGGTTTCATCCTATCAAATAGATACAAAGGAAAGAGGGTTTTCCTATATGGAGAGCACGGCGCCCTTGGATATGAGAATGGACAGGAGTGAATACCTTACAGCAGCAGCAGTATTAAATACCTATGAAAAGGATGAACTTGCAAAGATATTTTGTGAATATGGAGAGGAAAAAAAATCCAGACAAATTGCTGAGGAAATAATAAAAAAAAGGAAGACCAGAGAATTTGTGACAACAGGGGATTTGATTTCTGTAATAGAGGAGGCGGCAGGGAAAAACAGACCGGGAGGACATCCGGCAAAACGTGTTTTTCAAGCACTGCGTATAGAGGTGAATGGGGAGTTGCGGGGATTATATGATTTTATCTATAACATACCTGACAGACTTTGTGAAAACGGAAGAATAAGCATAATCACTTTTCATTCCTTAGAGGATAGGATAGTTAAGCAGGCATATAAGAAGATGGCAGATCCCTGCACCTGTCCCAGAGATTTTCCGGTTTGTGTATGCGGAAAAAAACCAAAGGGAGTACTTGTAAATAAAAAACCGATTCTTCCCACTGAGGACGAAATTAAGAATAATTCCAGATCAAAATCTGCGAAATTAAGGATATTTGAAAGCAAGAGACAAGAGGATAGGTAATGAGGGGAAATGAATATTACCAGCATGGTAATACCGTAAGAAAACAGGAGCAAATACTTGCAGAACCCAATTACGAGATTAGAGTAAGAGAGGAAAAGAGACGCAAGCTTTTAGAACAGAATGCCAGAAGGCGTGCCCACAAAAGGAGCCTTCGTACGGCGAGGCTTAAGCTTTTTTCTGTATCTGTATGTATATTTTTAATTGGAGCAATGCTGTTTTGCTCTGTTCATTTGCAAAATATGATAATGGAAAGTAAAAAAAATATTATCAGTCTTGAGGATGAACTGGAAGAGATAAATACAATTAATGATGCAGCTAAAAGCAGAATTGATACCGCTGTTAATTTGAACAATATTAAAGCCCGTGCTGTAAATGAAATGGGAATGATATATGCAGGAGGAGACAATATAGTGTATTATGAAATAGATAATACGGACTATATGCTTAAAATTAAGGAGTAGGCTTTGCCATTCTCTGAAAAATATAAAAAAACTAAACACAAACTCTTAAGGAGGATGCAAAAGAAACTTTGGATTGTTTTTTTGATGGTTTGCATCCTTTTTATAATGCTTATTGGCAGGATAATGTACATTCAGTACACCTCAGGCAGTAGGTATGAAAAACAAGTGCTTTCCCAAATGAATTATGAAAGCACTGTGATTCCCTATAAACGAGGGGATATTACCGATACAAACGGTACAATTATAGCTACCAGTGTGGATGTATACACAATGATACTTGATTCCTATATATTAAGCAGACAAAGTGAAGAATCAATAGAAGAATGCATTTATTTAATAAAAAAATATTTTCCGGAGATTTCTGAGGAAAGCATATATTCTAACTTGAAGGAAAATCCGGACTCCAGATATATTCCATTATTAAAGGAGATAAGCCATGATACAATGACAGATTTTCTCGCTACAACCAAAAAGGTGACGGGAAATGACAATATAAATGGAATATGGTTTGAGAAATCCTACTTGAGAAAATATCCCTATGGTTCACTGGCGGCAGATGTTATCGGGTTTACATCCAAGGAAGGAATGGGCGCTATTGGACTGGAAAATGGCTATAATAGGGAGCTGATTGGAACAAATGGCAGAAGATATGTGTATATTGATGATGCCAGTAAGGAAAGAAGAACAGAAAATCCCAGAAATGGGAACAGTATCGTTACAACATTGGATATTAATATCCAAAGCATTGTTGAGGAGGAGATACGGAATTTTAATATAAGCATGTCCGGCGATGGAGTGGACGGCTCACTGGAAACTGCGGCACTTATAATGGATCCGCGAAGCGGAGAAATTCTTGCCATGGCGGATTATCCTACCTTTGATTTAAATAATCCGAGAGATTTAAGCAGTATGTATACTTCTGAGGAACTGGAAATTATGAGTTCGGAGGAACAAATGGATATATTAAATAGACTATGGCAAAATTTTGCCATTAGCCATACCTATGAACCCGGATCCACATTTAAACCCTTTACCATTGCCTGCGGGTTGGAAACAGGGACTTTAACAGGAGATGAAGTATATGTTTGCGACGGTGGAGAACATATAGATGACTGGGACGTACAGTGTGTAAATGTATACGGTCATGGTGAGGTTAATGTGGAAACTGCCCTGGCAGAATCCTGTAACGATGCATTAATGCAAATGTCCTATAGAATAGGTGCTCATAATTTTGCTTACTATCAAAGACTTTTTGGTTTCGGACAGAGAACTAATGTGGATATTACAGGAGAGGCAAGAACTGATAAAGTTATTTTCTCTCTGGAAAAGCTCAACAGTACTATAAATTTAGCAACAAATTCATTTGGACAAAACTTTAATGTGACTATGATTCAGCTTGCCAGCGCATTTTCATCCCTGATAAACGGGGGATATCTGTACGAGCCGCATATGGTAAAATCTATTGTTGATTCCACAGGGAACATTATAGTAAAGAAGAATCCGGTTGTTGAAAAGGTAACGATTTCAAAAATGACCGGTGATCAAATGAAGTCATATTTAAAAAATGTTGTAACAAATGGAACCGGTGCCAAAGCGGGAGTTGAGGGCTATAGCATTGGCGGAAAAACAGGTACTGCTGAAAAATTGCCCAGAGGTCAACACAAATATTTAGTATCCTTTATAGGCTTTGCACCTGTGGAAAATCCGCAGGTTTTAGTATATATTATTGTAGATGAGCCAAATACCGGTGACCAGGCTCATTCAAGCTATGCTCAGGAAATTGCACACAATATATTCGCTCAAATACTTCCTTATCTAAATATTGATATGGAGGTGGTGGGTATTTCACCTCAGGATATAGCTGTTTTTGAATATAATGAAAATGTACCTGGTAGTGGGGAATCAGAAGAAAATACAGAAGAAAATCCCTTGGATATTCCTCAGGAATTGCCTGAGAATGTAGAGTCAATACCGGATACGTCTGACGGCAATTAAGTAATGTGGGAGAATTTTATGCTTGTATTACAATATTTTATTATACTTACAATAAGCTTTCTTTTTACTATTTTGGCGGGAAGTATTGCAATACCGCTTTTAAAAAAGCTAAAGGCTTCTCAAACGGAGAGAGAGGAGCTTATAGAGCATAAAAAGAAGGAGGGGACTCCGACTATGGGTGGGGTTATTTTTATAATTCCCATAGTTGTTACATATATGGTTTTTTCATTTGGAAATTATCAATGGATCTCTGTTTTATTGCTGAGTCTTGGATTCGGTATTATAGGGTTTATAGATGATTACTTAAAGGTGGTAAAGAAAAGGCCTGACGGCTTTAAGGCAAAAGCAAAGTTTCTTCTGCAGCTTTTGCTTTGTATCCTGTTTATAATTTGGGTTTATTATTTTAATTTTGATATGAGCATAATTGTTCCATTTGCTTCAAATCCTGTGAAATTGGGTTTTTTTGAGATTCCGTTTTTCATATTTGTGATAATGGGAACAGTAAACGGAGTCAATTTTACCGATGGTTTGGATGGACTTGCCACAAGTGTGACTCTTGTGGTAGCGGTATTTTTTGTAAATGCTGCCTTGTTTTTAAGCGGATTGATTCCTCCTAATTACTTAAATCTTATGATACCTGTTATTGGAGCTTTAATTGGGTTTTTAGTATACAATAAATATCCTGCAAGAGTATTTATGGGGGATACAGGTTCCCTTTTTTTAGGAGGGTATGTTGCAGCGGTGTCTATTATGCTTCGTATACCATTATTTATTTTGATATTTGGAATAATTTATTTAACAGAGGTACTGTCTGTTATAATTCAGGTTTTATATTTTAAGAAAACAAAGGGGAAGAGGGTGTTTCGTATGGCACCCATTCATCACCATTTTGAGCTGGGTGGAATGGAGGAGAAAAAAATTGTAATGGTGTTTTCCTGCATTACATTTTTAGCTGCCACAGTAAGTCTTTTAATTATAGGTGGGGTGCTATGAACAGATATTTAATTTATGGTACGGGAAAAAGTGGAGTTTGCGCAGGGGATTTGCTCAAAAGGCATAATAAGGAAATATGCTTTTTTGACGAAGACAGGTATTTGGATATTAGAAAGTTCCATGAAGATCATCCTCAGTTTAAGGGCGTAAAGGTATATACTGAGGATATCAATCATAGTGAGCTTAACTTTGTGGACAATATTATTTTATCACCCGGAGTGGCATTGGATAATCCAAATGTATTGTCACTTAAAAGAAAGCGTAAAAATATTATTGGTGAGCTGGAGCTTGGATTTTCCTATGAAAAGGGCAAGGTGATTGCCATAACGGGAACTAATGGTAAGACCACCACAACAGCTTTGGTTGGGCATATTCTAAAGACCAACAAAAAGGAAGTATTTGTCGGTGGTAATATTGGTGTTGCCTATACTTCGATTTGTGATAAGACCGATGAAAACAGTATATCTGTTCTTGAGGTTTCAAGTTTTCAATTGGAAACCATAGCAGATTTTGCTCCTGATATATGTACAATTTTAAATCTTACTCCGGATCATTTAGATAGACATAAAACCTTTGAAGATTATGCAGAGATTAAAATTTCCCTTGTAAATCATTTAAAGGAGGGAGGAGTTTGTGTATTAAATTATGAGGATAGCCGATTGCGGTCTCTCGGTATGGAAAGGGGAGGGGATGTATTGTTCTTTTCCTCTAAAACTGAGTTATCAAGCGGTCTTTTTGTCAGAGATAATATAATTATATTAAGTGTGGATAAGAGGGAAACACCCGTAGTTGAGGTTGATAAATTAAAGGTTGTAGGTGAGCATAACTGGGAAAATGCAATGGCGGCAACAGGCATATGCCTATCCTATGGTTTGTCAATTGAAGAAATACGGATGGGACTTGAAAGCTTTGAGGCAGTTGAGCATAGACTGGAATTTGTATGTGAGAAAGATGGTGTAGCATACTATAATGATTCCAAGGGAACAAATACAGACGCAGGAATCAAGGCAATTTTTGCCATGGACAGACCTATTATTTTAATAGGCGGAGGCTATGATAAGAAAGCTGATTACAGGGAATGGATAAAATCATTTCATGGTCGAGTTAAGCATGCGGTGCTAATCGGAGAAAGTGCCAGAGACATTGCAAAATGTGCAGAAAGCATGGGATTTACAAATTATTCCTATGGAGATAGTTTGGAGGAGGCTGTAAATTATGCAAAGCACTATGCCAGCAGGGGTGATTGTATCCTTCTTTCTCCTGCCTGTGCCAGTTGGGGTATGTTTAAAAACTTTGAGGAACGTGGGGATTTGTTTAAGAAGTTGGTTAGGGGATAATTTTGATAAAAACATTTACTAAAACCAAGGACGATATCCCTGTAAGAATGGTTCGCTTTTTTGATTACGAACTTCTTTTAGTAACTATTCTTTTAATTGGTTTTGGTTTGTTGGCACTATATTCTGCCAGCTCCCATGGCGCAGCATTGGAGTTTGGAGATCCTGCAAGATATTTAAAAAAACAGCTTTTTGCTGTGGGGGTGGGGCTGTTTGGACTATTGATTTGTGCAAATATTAATTATATGCTTATTGAAAAATTGTCTGTCCCTTTATATGTGATTTCAGTATTTCTTTGTCTTTTTGTAATATTTGCGGGAACCGCTCAAGGCACATCCTCAAGATGGCTGTATGTTGGAGGTATATCGGTACAGCCCTCTGAAATATGCAAGGTTGCGGTAATAATTTTTTTGGCGTCTATGCTGTATAGATACGAAAAGAGAATTAAAAGCTATAAATTTATCTTAAAATTATTTTTGTTTATTTTGCCGGCCTTTATATTGGTGGCATATAACAACCTTTCTACAGCAGTGATTATATTTGGTATAGCCTTTATTATGCTTTTTATCGCAGGAAGGCAATATTGGATATTTGCACTGACAGCATGCTTAGGTGCTCTGCTGATGGCGGTTTATATAATCTTTTACGGATACAGAAGTGACAGGATAGCAATTTGGCTCAATCCTGCCAGTCACCCAAAGGGAGGGCAGGTGGTTCAGGGTCTTTATGCTATAGGCAGAGGGGGATTGTTTGGAAAAGGAATAGGAGAGAGCATATTAAAGCAGGGGTTTGTTCCGGAAGCTCAAAATGATATGATATTTTCCATTGTATGTGAGGAACTGGGGATATTAGGAGCTATATGTATTATAGTTATGTATCTTCTGCTGCTATGGAGACTTTTTATAATTGCAGTTAACGCAAAAGAGCTATTTGGCTCCTTTGTTGTTATAGGTATAATTGCCCATATTTCACTTCAGGTAATACTGAATATTGCAGTGGTAACTAATACCATACCCAATACAGGGGTTACCCTGCCCTTTATAAGCTATGGAGGCACATCTGTATCTATTTTAATAGCGGAAATGGGTCTTGCGTTGGGAATATCAAGAGGAATTTATTTAACATAACATGGAAAAATATATAACCAGTATAAAACTCCAACAGGATACAAAAAGCGATATAAAGACAGAGCTTATTGATAAATCTAAAGCAGAAAGCTTTGAAGAGAAAAAATCTAAAAGACAGCGCGAGAGGCATAGTATTAGATTTTACTTTCTGAATATAATATTGGGAATTGTAATAGCCGGAGTGCTAAGTGTAATTCTTATTATTATGCTGTGTCCACTGACAACAATTGAATATACGGGAAATACGAACTGCAATATTGAGGAAGTGGAAAAGAGGTTGCTTGATGTACCCAACAGGGATAATTCAGTATATGTTTCTCTTTTGGCAATGTTTAAAAAATACGATGATATTCAATTTGTTCAATCCGTGAAGATAAGTCTGAAGGATAGGAATACAATTCTTGTTTCCATAAAGGAAAGAGAGCTTTTAGGTATATTTGATATGGGAGGCAAATATGTGTATTTCAACTCTCAGGGTGAGGTTTCAGAAATAAGCAGCATAATGGTTTGGGGGCTTCCCACTGTATCGGGAATAAAGCTTTCAAATTGTAAAAGAGATAATCCCCTTCCTATAGAGGATATTCAAAGAAATTCTTTAATTAATTTGTTAGTATACCTTAAAGCTGAAAAAATTAATCCGGATTCTATAGTGTATGAGGAGGATGGAACCTTTGGATTTTTCCTTGGAAATATTTTTGTGGATTTAGGAATTCCCTTTGAACTTGAAAGAAAATGTGAAAGACTTCCATATATATTGCCTAATATTGAGGGACAAAGCGGAGTGCTTCATCTTGAGGAGTGGGGCACAGAAAGCACGGATATAATTTTTGAAAAAACATATTAGAATTATTCTTGATAATTTTATTAATAAAATATATTATATATTAGAAAATATTTAAGAATTATTCGGATAATTACCCAATAAGGAGGTTTTACCCTTGATAGAAATTACTAGAAACGAAGCTGAAGCTGACGCAAAAATCGTTGTTATCGGCGTTGGCGGCGGTGGGAATAATGCTGTAAATCGTATGATTGATGAAAATATTGGCGGTGTTGAGTTTGTGGGTGTAAATACGGATATGCAGACCCTTGATTTATGCAAGGCTCCCACAAGGCTTCAAATAGGTGAAAAGCTTACCAGAGGTTTAGGGGCAGGGGGTGTACCTGAAATTGGACAAAAGGCTGCTGAGGAAAGTGTAGAAGATATAGCCTCGGTGATAAAGGGCGCGGATATGGTTTTCGTTACCTGCGGTATGGGTGGCGGAACCGGGACCGGTGCAGCACCTGTAGTAGCTCAGATTGCCAAGGAAATGGGCATACTTACTGTTGGTATAGTTACAAAGCCCTTTAAGATTGAAGCTAAAAAGCGAATGATGAACGCTTTAAGCGGTATTCAGCGATTAGAGGAAAGCGTTGATACATTAATTGTTATTCCTAATGATAAATTGATAGGTCTTTTGGAGAAGCGCACAAGCTTTGAAGCTGCTCTTTGGAAGGCTGATGAGGTATTACAGCAGGCAGTGCAGGGTATTACTGACCTTATAAAGGGTGCAGGTATAATTAATCTTGATTTTGCAGACCTATCTACAGTTATGAAGGATAAGGGGCTTGCCCATATAGGTATAGGTGTGGCAAAGGGCGAAGATAAGGCTATGGCTGCGTTAAAACAGGCTATAGAGAGTCCGCTGCTTGAAACTACAATTAACGGTGCCAGCGATGTTATTATTAACTTTTCCGGTGAAGTCAGTTTGGATGAGGTATATGAGGCTGTTGGCAATGTTGAACAGCTGGTGGGTGAGGATTCCAATATTATGTTTGGTGTGCTTGGCTCTACACCTGAGATGGGAGATGAGATTAAGATTACAATTATTGCAACCGGTATAGAGGAGGCAAAGCCTGCTAATAATTCAAGCTTTGCAATGCGTCAGTCTGCACCATCCAGATTTGCTGCAAGACCTGCAGCAACTGCTGCAACACAGGGATATACTCCGCCTGTTAATTCTCAGCCGCGAATGACTCAGTCTACAGTACCTGTTAGACAGGAATCTGAAAGTGTACCGGAACAAACTATAGACGAAAAGTTCTTTTCAGAGGTTAAGAGAACGGAGCCGCTTAAACCTACTGTAGAAAAGCAGGACATAAAGGTACCGGATTTCCTGAAGAATAAAAAATAATTAATAAAATGTCCCGGCAATAGTCGGGACATAGTTTTAATAGGGTCAATGGAGGGATTGTCATGAAAATAGGGTTTTTAGGTGCTTGCCATGAGGTAACAGGAAGCTGCCACTATTTAGAGGTTAATGGAATTAACATTCTAATTGACTGCGGTATGGAGCAGGGTGCAGATATATATGAGAATCAAGAGATTCCTGTGGAGGCTGAAAAAATAAACTATGTATTTGTAACTCATGCTCATATCGACCATTCCGGTTTGATTCCGCTTTTATATAAAAATGGCTTTAGAGGCAGTGTATATGCTACAAACGCTACCACCCAATTATGTGAGATTATGCTCAAAGATTCTGCTCATATTCAGGAAAGTGAGGCGGAATGGAAAAATCGTAAGGCGATAAGAAACGGTTTACCCCTTCAGGAACCAATGTATGAAATGGCTGATGCAGAGGGTGTATTAAGCTGTTTTATACCATGTACCTACAACACTAAAATAGATATATGTAAGGAAGTTACTGCAAGGTTTATTGACGCGGGACATCTCCTTGGTTCATCTTCAATTGAATTGTGGCTTAGAGAAAATAATGAGGAGAGAAAGGTGGTATTTTCCGGGGATATTGGAACAAAGTCCCGCCCGTTAATCAAAGCTCCCCACTATATTAATGAGGCGGATTACGTGATTATGGAGTCCACCTATGGGAACCGTCTCCATGATAATCCTCCTGATTTTGCAATGGCATTGGCAAACACAATAGATGATACCATGAAAAGGGGAGGCAATGTGGTTATTCCCGCTTTCTCTGTTGGGCGTACTCAGGAAATTCTGTATTTTATCAGGAGAATAAAGGAGGAGGGTCTATGCAAAGCTGCTGGAAATTTCCCTGTTTATATGGATTCACCACTGGCAATAGAGGCTACAAATATATTTAAGGAAAGTGTAAGCGAATGCTTTAATGAGGAGGCAAATAGCATTATTAAGGCGGGGAAAAATCCCATTGGCTTTGATAACTTAAATCTTGCCACTTCCAGCGAGGATTCTAAAGCAATTAATGAGGATAAAACTCCCAAGGTGATAATTTCAGCCTCTGGCATGTGTGAGGCAGGACGTATCAGACATCATCTAAAGCATAACCTTTGGAGGGGCGAGTCCAGTATCTGTTTTGTAGGTTATCAGGTACCGGGGACTTTGGGACATATACTGTTAAACGGAGCTAAAAATGTAAAGCTCTTTGGTGAAAGTATTGCAGTTAATGCTCACATAGAGAAACTTCCGGGAATGAGCGGTCATGCTGATAACGGTGGATTAATTGAATGGGTACAGGCATTTAATAATGAGGTTAAGCGGGTATTCATTGTACATGGTGAGGATTCTGTGGTGGATATCTTTGCCGAAAGTGTTAACCGGGCAACGGGCTTTAGTACTGTTGCACCCTATTCAGGGGATGTATTTGATCTTATTACGGGAGAACAGATTAAGGCGGGAGACAGGATTAGAGTACAGCAGAGTTCTAAAAAGAAAGCTGCATCCAATATATTTATGCGTCTTAGAGCCGCAGGTGACAGACTACTGCGTGTTATATTTGATAGTGAGGGTATGGCAAATAAGGATTTGGCAAAATTTGCAGATCAGATCAACAGCTTATGTGATAAATGGAGTAGAAAATGAGACCATTGGATAAATTAAGAGAGAAAATGAAGCAAAATAAAGTAGATATGTATATCTATTTTAATACCGATCCTCATATTAGTGAGTATGTAGGGGATTATTATAGAGGAATAAAATATTTAACAGGATTTTCAGGATCCAATGCAACGATAATTGTAACGGAGAATGAGGCGGGGCTTTGGACTGACGGCAGATATTTTGTTCAGGCAGATAAGGAAATATCACAAAGCGGATTTAAACTTTTTAAAATGAATATGAAAGGATATCCATCTGTTAATGAATATATCCAAAAGAATTTAAAAAGAGGAAAGGTGCTTGCCGCAGACGGCAGACTTCTTACTCGAAAGGACTGTGAAGAATATCAGAAAATTGTTGATACTAAAAGGGCAAAATTTTTAACAGAGGAATTTCTGGTAGATGAAATTTGGGAAAATAGACCGAAACTTAAATGCTCAAAGCCCTGGATTTTAACAGAGGAATTTTCCGGTGAAAGGCTTGCCGCTAAGCTTAAAAGGATCCGGAGAAAGATAAGAGAAAAGGGTGGACATTCAATTGTATTAAATGATTTATGTGATATTGCCTGGGTTTTGAATTTAAGGGGCGATGATATAGAATATGTGCCTGTATTTTATTCTTACCTATATATATCTCTTAAGGACATGGTATTATTCATTGGAGAAAATACATTAGACAAAAATGTTTTGGAATACTTAAGAGAGGAAACCGCAGATAATATATGTATTAAGCCTTTGAATGATATATATTCTTTTTTATCCGCATTAAAGAATGAGAAAATTCTTGTTAATAAGGACAGTATTAATGCCTCAATTGTAAAATCAGGCTCAAACTGTGAATATTTATATACCGAAAAAACTATTGAACATATGAGGGCTGTAAAAAATAAAACAGAGGCTTCAAATATAGAAAAATCTCATATTAATGACGGAGTTGCCCTTACAAAAGTAATATATCACCTAAAAAAATATGCCATGGATAACGGAGAGCTTCTGGGGGAATATGATGTTGTAAAAATGCTCACAGAATATAGGTCAAAGCAGGAGTATTATGTGGAGGATAGTTTTGACAGCATAGTGGCATATAAAGAAAATGCAGCTATGATGCATTACGCTCCCCATGAGGATACACAGGCAAAGATAAAAAGAGAGAGCTTTTTGTTAATTGATTCAGGAGGACACTATCTTACAGGTACTACAGATGTTACAAGAACAATTGCCATGGGGTATCTTTCTGATGAGGAAAAATATAATTACACAAGAGTACTGAAGGCTCATTTATCCCTTATGGATGTTAAGTTTCCCAAGGGTGCCACCGGAGAGAATCTGGATATTATATCCCGTATGCCATTTTGGAGTGAGGCAGATGATTATTTAAGTGGAACAGGTCATGGAGTGGGTTATTTACTTTCTGTCCATGAGGGTCCTAATGCAATAAGTTGGCGTTATAAATCTCAA
Source organism: Lachnospiraceae bacterium (assembly GCA_041776485.1). Classification (GTDB taxonomy): domain Bacteria; phylum Bacillota; class Clostridia; order Lachnospirales; family Lachnospiraceae; genus JBHBQE01. The sequence goes on from JBHBQE010000001.1 coordinate 23,507, forward strand.
ACTTCACCTATTGTACCCGGAATGTTAACTACAGATGAGCCGGGATATTATGAGGATAATGCCTATGGTATCAGAATAGAAAATGAGCTTTTGTGTATATCCTATAAAAAGAGTAAGTATAATGAGTATTACAGGTTTAAACCTATGACCTTTGTGCCATATGAAACAGATGCCATTATTACCGATATGCTATCTGATTCGGAGATTGCCATATTAAACAGATATAATAGGCTTGTGTATAAAACTCTAAGTAAATACTTGAGTTACGAGGAAAATATTTGGTTAAAACAGGTTACTGCAAGGGTTAAGAGAAATGGCTAAATTATTACTGATAGACGGACACAGTATATTGAATAGAGCATATTATGCTCTGCCGCTAATGACCAATAAAGACGGTGTTCATACTAATGCAGTTTATGGCTTTTTGAATATAATGATGAAGTTTGTAGAGGAGGAAAAGCCAGATTATCTGGCTGTGGCATTTGATACCTCTTCCCCTACATTTAGACATAAAATATATTCTGAATATAAGGGAACCAGAAAAGGAATGGATAGCGAGCTTAGAGAGCAGGTTCCTATTATTCAGGATATGCTAAGGAAAATGGAAGTGCCCATTATTACGCAAGCGGGTATTGAAGCGGATGATATTCTTGGTACACTGTCTAAACGTATATCTAAAGATGGAATATTTGTTACCATTGTATCCGGTGATAGAGATTTACTGCAAATTGCAGATGAAAATATTAAGATTTCCATTCCCAAAACTAAGCGTACAGGTACAGAGGTGGAGGAATATTTATATTCTGATGTGGTGGAAAGAATCGGCGTTACTCCCGGTGAGTTTATAGATGTTAAGGCATTATGGGGCGATAGCAGTGACAATATTCCCGGTGTCCCGGGCATTGGTGAAAAGGGAGCCATATCCATAATATCCCAATATAAAACTTTGGATAATGCTATAGAAAATGCAGAACAGATTAAGGGGCGTGCAGGAAAAAATCTTATAGAATTTAAGGAGCAGGCAAGACTTTCCAGAGAGCTTGCTCTTATTCATACAGACTGTGATATTGATTTTGATATAAATACTGCAAATATTTCAATTTTTACAGATGCTGCTTATAGGCTGTGTGAGGAATTGGAGCTTAAAAGCTTTCTAAAACGCTTTCCTGCAAAGGAAAATAATCTCCCTGCAAAGGGAAGACCTAAATATACTGTGGTAAATACAGAGAGCATGGGTAATGCTATATCTGGTTATCCGCAATTAAAGTCGAGCGCTCATGTTGGAATAATTATAGATAAGGAAAATATTGTACTTGGTTTTGATGATATATTATTAGTTGTAAAATCTCGGAATATTGAGCATGATATTAAGTTACTCCTTGATAATACAAGGGCTGTTTTAGTGTCAGGAAATATTAAAGAGAAGATTTTAAACAGGATAGAGGATATTGATGAGCTTAGTAAAGAAAGATTTTTTGATATATTTATTGCCCAGTATCTTATTGACCCCACCAGAAGCGAATATAAATATATATATGATGACGATATTGAGCATGCTTTAGAATGCTATGCTGAATATGAAGGACTGAATAAAACTCTCTGTGATATGGAGTTAGACAAGCTGTTTTTTAATGTGGAAATGCCGCTTAGCTTTACTTTGTCTAAGATGGAGAAGATAGGTATCTATATGGATAGCAGTGAGCTGTCTGAATACAATAAACTGCTTTCTAAAAGTCTTTTGGAATTTGAGCAGGAGATATATGAAATCTGCGGTGAGGAATTTAATATTAATTCTCCCAAACAGTTAGGTTATATATTATTTGAAAAAATGAATATACCCGGTGGCAGAAAGACTAAAACAGGATATTCCACAGCAGCGGATGTACTGGAAAAACTTGCAGCAGATTATCCTGTGGTAAAACAAATACTTTTATATAGGCAATACAGTAAGCTTAAAAGTACCTATGCCATTGGTCTTATGGACTGTGTGGCAGAGGATAACAGAATACATACCAGTTTCCAGCAAACTGTAACTGCCACAGGCAGGCTTTCCAGTATCAATCCTAATTTGCAGAATATTCCCATAAGAACCAAGCTTGGCAGAGAAATAAGGCGTGTATTTAAACCAAAACCGGGATATATATTCATTGACGCAGACTATTCTCAAATAGAGCTTAGAGTTCTGGCTCATACCTCAGGTGATGAGAATTTAATCGAAGCATATAGGGAAAACAAGGATATACATAGGGCAACTGCGGCGAAGGTATTTAGAAAGAAATTTGAAGATGTAACAGATAGTGAGCGTTCCAGTGCAAAGGCGGTTAATTTTGGTATTGTATATGGGATAAGCTCCTTTGGGTTGGGGCAGGACTTGAATATTTCAAGGGCTATGGCACAATCCTATATTGATGATTATTACAAGGCATATCCCTCTCTCAAGGCGTATCTTGATTCTTTGATTGAGTCAGCCAAAGAACTTGGATATACTCAAACTATGTTTGGCAGGAAAAGACCTGTACCTGAGATAAACTCTAAAAATTTTGTTCAAAGATCCTTTGGCGAAAGAATATGTATGAATACTCCTATTCAGGGAAGTGCGGCGGATATTATAAAAATAGCCATGATCAATGTGGATAACAGGCTCAGAAAAGAGGGTCTTAAATCGAGGCTTATACTTCAGGTACATGATGAACTTTTAATTGAGGCATTAGAAGAAGAAAAGGATGTGGTATGTAAGCTGCTTTCTGAGGAAATGGAGTCAGCCGTAAGTTTAAAGGTGCCTTTGATTTGTGAAATCCATCAGGGTTATGATTGGTATAGTGCCAAATAATAGTATTTATTTTTGATATATTATGCTATAGTTAACATATCTTTTTTCATTTGCCCTTCGGCAAGTTTTATGTACAGCAAAATTAATACAGCAATAGTTCTCGGCATTGAGAGTCATTTAGTTTGTGTTGAAACGGATATAAGTGACGGAATGCCTGTTTTTTCAATGGTGGGTTATCTTTCCAATGAGGTAAAGGAAGCAAAGGAAAGAGTGAGAACTGCCATAAAAAATATAGGTCTGTCTCTTCCTGTGAAGCGTATTACCATTAATATTTCGCCGGCGTCCATAAGAAAAAACGGAACAGGGTTTGATCTTCCCATTGCAGTTTCTATTTTAAATGCAACTAAGGTAATAGAAAACAATGCAAGTATTGAGAAAATGGCATTTTTCGGTGAGATGGGGTTGTCGGGGAATATTCTTGGCATATCCGGAATCTTGCCCATGGTTTTGGCTGCGAAGGAAAATAACATTAAAATATGCGTTTTGCCGAAGGAAAATGTGAGGGAAGCCTGTTTGGTTCCCAATATAAAAATTGTGGGGGTTTCTTCTATACAGGAAGTGATTTCTTATCTTAATAAGGGTATAGAGCCGAATACTGATATAAACAATACAACTACAAAATCTAAACAGTTCCGATATACGGATTTTTCAGAAATAAATAATATGCCTTTTCTTCGACATGCCTGTGAAATAGCAATTTCCGGTATGCACAATCTGCTTTTGATCGGACCATGCGGAAGTGGGAAGACATTTGTATCTAAAGCATTACCGGGTATATTACCACCATTAGATGACAGAGAGCAATTGGAGTTATCCAAAATATACAGCGTTTGCGGATTATTTAAAGAAAGGGACTCTCTTATGAAGGAACGTCCCTTTAGAAGTCCCCATCATACAATTTCCGATATTGGATTAACCGGAGGCGGAAGCTCGCCAAAGCCCGGTGAAGTATCCCTAGCACACCATGGAATATTATTTTTAGATGAAATGCTGGAATTTAGGCGTTCCACAATAGAAATGCTGAGGCAGCCCCTGGAGGAAAAACATATAAATATAGTGCGGGCTTCAGGCACCTGCACGTTTCCTGCAGATTTCGTATTAGTGGGGGCAATGAATCCCTGCCCCTGCGGGTATTTCCCTAATTTAAAAAAATGTAAATGCACAAGCAGTCAGATAAAGGCTTATTTTTCAAAACTGTCAGGTCCGATTATAGACAGAATTGATATATGTGCCAATGTCCCTGCGGTTGAGTTTAAAGATATAGCCAAAAGGAATGAAAATGAAAGTTCTGCCCTCATCAGAGAAAGAGTTATTAATGTACATGAAATACAAAGGGACAGATATAAAAATGAGGAGTTTAGCTTTAATTCTCAAATTCCGCCGGGGAAAATAGAAAAATACTGTTTTATCGGAAAATGTGAGGGAGAATATATACAAAATGTGTTTGAAAAACTGTCTCTTACAGCCAGAAGTTATCATAAATTGCTGAAGGTATCCAGAACTGTTGCAGATATGAGGGGAAAGGAGAATATTGGATTGGATGAAATACAGGAAGCGATTATACTTCGTATGTCAGAAAAGGAGGAGGGCTATGAGGGAGTATGATTTATGGCTGGGGCTGTTGGAAATACCCAATTTATTAAAGCTTAATTTATACAGATATTTTAATAATGACACAGAATATATATACAAAGCAGGCAAAAAGAAAATATTAGAGTCAGGACTATGCGATGTTAAAACAGCAGATAAGATAGTTGTAGATAGGAATAAAATTAATTCCGGTATTATAGATTATATGGATAGAGAAAAAATAAATTATCTTTCAATCAATGAAAAAATGTATCCGGATAGTCTGAGAAATATATATGACCCGCCCTTTGGGCTGTTTTATAAAGGGAACTTTCCTAAAAGCTTTGATTACTCCATAGCGATTGTCGGAGCAAGACATTGCAGTGTATACGGACAGGGTATGGCTGCTGAGATTTCCGGCACCATTGCAGAATATGGCGGTATGATAGTAAGCGGTATGGCAAGGGGAATTGATACAATAGCCCATATAGGCGCATTAAATAACAGTGGAGTGACTTTAGGGATCTTAGGCTGTGGAGTGGATATTTGTTATCCTAAGGGAAATCATAGGGTATACAATGATATTATTAAAAATGGCTGTATAATTAGTGAGTTTCCACCGAAAACACCTCCTCTTCCCTATTTCTTCCCAATGAGAAACAGAATAATAAGCGGATTATCAAAGGCTGTGATTGTTGTGGAGGCGGCAAATAAAAGCGGATCTTTAATAACTGCAGATTTTGCTCTGGAACAGGGGAAGGAGGTATTTGCTCTGCCAGGGAGAACTGTAGACAGGCTATCCTGTGGTTCCAATAAACTGATAGAACAGGGGGCAGGAATAATTCTATCCACAGATGATTTAATGAAAACACTTTGTGAAATGAAATTGCTGCCATGTAAGACTGAGACCGGAAAAGAGAAAACAAAAAGAAGTATTAATAATATTGTAGACAGTCTAAGTGAGGATGAAAAGCTTTTAATCAGCAAAATGGAATATCAGCCTGTGGGAATAGACTTGCTAATATATGAAACAGGCATGGATTTAGGACTGTTGTTGAGGATTTTAACAGCTTTGCAAAATAAAAATATTATTAAACAGGAGCAGGGACTGTATTATTTAAATACAGTAACTTTATTAATTTAATATGTTGAAATTTCAATGTGATTTGATATACTAAATGGCATGAAAAATAAAAAAATTAAATGGGCATGGATATTAATTGCATTTTCTTTACTGATTGTTTTAGTTGCAGCAGTTTCAGTTCCCCTACAATCCAGAGCGGATTTTGGTAATTTCGCAGGGGATAGCGACTACGGTGATTCCGGTGGTGGCTACAGTTCCGGTGGGGATTATGGTTCCGATGGCAGTTATAGCTCGGACAGTGACAGCGGATTTGCTATATTTCTGCTTTGGTTGTTTAATATGTTACCTTGGCCCGCAAGGATAGTTTTAATATTGGTTTTGACAGGTGCTTATTTCATATCAAAATTATTTAAATCTAAGGGCGGAGGCAGGAATAGGGGCGGAAGGACTTCAAGACCTCCTGCATCGGTTTATACTCCTGTTCAGGCACCTGCAGAGCAGCTTATACCAATTCGCGATTACAGTAAGATAGACAGTGGATTTGATGTTGCAGATTTCACTCAAAAATTATCTAACCTCTATGTTCAGATGCAGAACTGCTGGACAGCCAGAGACTTAGAACCGCTGCGTCCATACTTTACAGATAGTCAGTATGCCCAGTATGAAAGACAGGTAGCTGAACTTATCAGAAATCGTGAAACCAGCCATATAGACCGTATTGCAGTACTTTCTGTGGATATATTAGGTTTCTATCAGACTGATGACAGCGATCATATTAAGGCAAGGCTTAGCACCAGAATAACCGCTTATACGGTTAGTGACGATACAGGTGAGGTTGTTAGAGGAAACAAGAATGCAGAGAAGTTTATGACCTACGAATGGGATTTGGTAAGACCTAAGGGTCAAACCACCACCAAGGATGAAGAGGTACAGGCAATTGCCTGCCCTAACTGCGGGGCACCTTTAAATATAAATGCGAGTGCTAAATGCCAGTACTGCGGAGCGGTGGTAACTGTTGATAAACATGATTTTGTAATATATGCTATTAAGGGCATTTCCCAGAGAACGGGCAATTAATGAGCAGGGGATAAGGCTATTTCGGTTAGACCAAGAGGTTAACACTGTTAAGCCGATGGATGATAGTCGTGCATTTTCACCAGCAGTAATTACTGCGTGATTATTACAGTAGATAAAGGGAGAAAATTATGGGATTAATTAAAGCTTTAGCAGGAGCAACAGGGGGCGTTTTAGCTGACCAGTGGAAGGAGTACTTCTATTGCGACAGTATAGATGCAAACACATTAATTGTTAAGGGGTCCAAGAGAGTTGGGGATCGTTCCAGCAATACTAAAGCTTCTGACAACATTATAACCCAAGGCTCACTAATTGCCGTAGCTGACGGTCAATGCATGATAATAGTTGATCAGGGAAAGGTGGCAGAGGTTTGTGCAGAACCGGGTGAATATACTTATGACGCTTCTACAGAACCTTCAGTTTTTGCAGGTGGATTAGGTCATGGTCTGTCAGAGTCATTTAAGACTCTGGGGAAAAGGTTTACCTTTGGCGGGGAGCCTGCAAAGGATCAGAGAGTATACTACGTTAACACAAAGGAATTAATCGGCAATAAATACGGAACCGCAGCACCTATCCCCTACAGGGTAATTGATGAGGGACTTAGGATTAATCTGACCGTAAATCTTAAGTGTTTTGGAGAATATAGTTATAGGATAACAGACCCGCTTCGTTTCTATGCTAATGTTTCAGGCAATGTATCCGATGCCTTTACAAGAGATAAAATAGACAGTCAGCTTAAATCAGAGCTTATGACCGCTTTGCAGCCTGCCTTTGTAAAGGTATCAATGAATAAAATTCCAATAGACATGCTTCCCGGATATACCAGTGAAATTGCAGATATACTTAATAAGGAATTATCTGCTAAATGGAGTATGGGACGAGGGATTGAGGTAGTATCCTTTGGCATTTCATCGGTTACTGCTGATGAAAAGGACATGGCAAAAATTCAGGAAATCCAAGAGGCTGCCACTTATTCAGATGACAGGTTTAAGGGTGGTCGTATGACGGCTGCCACAGCTAATGCCATGCAGGCTGCAGCCGGTAATGAATCTGGTGCTATGACCGGTTTTTTGGGCATGGGTATGGCTATGAATCAAGGCGGAGTGAATATGTCAAGCTTTGGCAACAACCAGCCGCCGGTGAATATGTCAGGTGCAGGTTTTGGTGCAGGTTACTCAGCCGGTATGAATACCAATCAAAATATGCAGGGAAACCCCAACATGGGTGATGGGATGAATATGAACCAAACGAATCCCAATATGCAAAACATGCAGGCTGGTGCTAATATTGGCGGCAATAATATTAATCAGGGAAATCCTGCCACTGTGAATGCTTGGGTATGTCAGTGCGGAAACAGTAATCAGGGAAAGTTCTGTAGTGAATGCGGTCAGCCAAAGCCGGCAGGAGCGCTGCAATATAAATGTGATAAATGCGGGTGGGAGCCTGCCGATCCTACACATCCTCCTAAATTTTGCCCGGAATGTGGCGATCCTTTTGGAGATGAGGATGTTGTAGGATAATATTAAGTTATGAGATGAGCAAGATAGTATCTAAATTTAAAATATAGTATTTTTGTTAATAAAATACAATTATTGACTGCGAGCCTTTATTAAAATAAAGACTCGCAGTTTTGGCTTGAAAAAATTTTTTATATATTGTATAGTTTGTCACGATTTTTATTTATCGTTTGTGAGGAGAAAAATGGGAAAAAAATTAGTTATTGTTGAGTCACCTACAAAAGTTAAGACAATTAAAAAATTTTTAGGCAGTAATTATGAGGTGGCAGCAAGCCAAGGGCATGTGAGGGATCTTCCAAAAAGCTCCATAGGTATAGATATAGAAAACGATTATGAGCCTAAGTATATTACCATAAGAGGCAAGGGGGAGCTTTTAGCACAGCTTAGGAAACAGGCTAAAAAGGCTGATCACATATATCTGGCAACTGACCCGGATAGAGAGGGTGAGGCAATTTCATGGCACCTTACAAAGGCTTTATCTTTGGAGAACGATAAATACGACAGAATTACTTTTAATGAAATCACTAAAAATGCTGTCAAGGCTTCTTTGAAGGCCTCAAGAAAAATTGATATGAATTTGGTGGATTCCCAGCAAACCAGAAGGATTTTAGACAGGGTTGTGGGATATGGAATAAGTCCCCTCCTATGGGCTAAGGTTAAAAGAGGATTGTCAGCAGGTCGTGTCCAGTCAGCAACACTCCATATGATTAGGAAAAGAGAAGATGAAATAAATGCTTTTATTCCGGAGGAGTATTTTACCGTAGATGTGGTATTATCTGATAGTAAGCTGGGAGATATAAGCTTTGCATATTATGGTGAGGAAAATAATAAAACAAGGCTTTCCGATATTAAGATAGTAAATACTATTATTAAGGACTGTAAAAAGGGACAATTTATAATACATAGTGTTAAAAAGGGAGAAAGGATACGAAAGGCTCCATTACCCTTTACCACAAGTACATTGCAACAGGACTCCATTAAAAAGCTTAATTTCTCCGTTTCAAAAACCATGAGAATTGCTCAAAGCCTGTATGAGGGGAAACAGGTACAGGGCAGAGGAATGATGGGATTAATTACTTATCTCCGTACGGACTCAACAAGGATTTCAGACGAGGCGAGGGCAAGCTGCAGTGGATTTATAATGGAGAATTACGGGGATAAATACTTAAAGGAGAAGGAGGAAGATAAAACCTCTAAAAAGAAAGTTCAGGATGCCCATGAAGCTATAAGACCTGCTGATGTGAATCTTACTCCGGATATTGTAAAATCAGCCTTGTCACGGGATGAGTTTCGCTTATACAGCCTTATTTGGAAGAGATTTGTGGCAAGCCGTATGTCCAATGCAGTTTTTGATACTGCAGGGGTTAGGGTAAACTGTGGCACCCATTATTTTAATGCCTCCACCAGTGTCCAGAGCTTTGATGGATATTTAAGGGTATATGTTGATAAGGAAGAGGAGAGCAGCCCTAATAAGAGTATTGAAAATCTTAAGGAAAACAATGAGATGAAACTATCATCAATAAAGGAGGAGCGGCATTTAACAAAGCCTGCAGCTCACTTTAACGAAGGCTCACTGGTAAAGGCCATGGAGGAGGCAGGCATAGGAAGACCCTCCACCTATTCCCCTACAATAAGCGTATTATTAAAACGTCATTATATTGCCATTGATGAAAAAAATATTTTTATGACAGAGCTTGGTGAAGTTGTGGATGATATTATGGGAGAATCCTTCCCGGATATTGTAGATATTAATTTCACAGCCAATATGGAGGGAAAGCTTGACCTGATTGAAGAGGGTGGATTACAGTGGCAGGAAATATTGAGAGACTTTTATCCTAGCCTTTCCGATAGTATTAAAAAGGCAGAAAAGGAGCTTGAAAAGGTTAATATAGAAGATGAAGTAACCGATGTAATCTGTGAGAACTGTGGCAGGAATATGGTAATAAAATACGGTCCTCATGGTAAGTTTCTGGCTTGTCCGGGTTTTCCGGAATGCAGGAATACAAAACCATATTTGGAAAAAATCGGGGTATCCTGCCCTAAGTGCGGAAAGGATATGGTACTTAGGAAAACCAGAAAAGGACGTAAATTTTATGGTTGTGAAAACTATCCTGAGTGTGATTTTACCAGTTGGAATTTATTAGTGAAAAAGTCTTGTCCAAACTGCGGCGGATATATGGTTAAAAAAGGTAAGAAAATAGTTTGTGGTGATAGTGAATGCGGATATATTGAGGAGGCACTGGAGGAATAAATTATCAATATGTTGATAAAAAAACAATAAAACCACAATATAATGTAAAAAAAACTTGTATTTTATAAAAAAATATCTATAATTATCCTATGGAGGTGTAGAATGTTTTCCTCAAATTCATTTGCATTTGTAGATGTATTGGACAAGGGTGCCGATGCCAGTTATGTGCGTCAGACTATACTGGCACAGAATATTGCCAATGTAGATACTCCTTTTTATAAACGCTCAGAGGTGGAATTTTCTGAGGTACTAAAGAGGGAGCTTTTGAATACCAATAAAAGGGATGTAACAGGTGCTGTGAGAGCTGTTGACAAGTCGAGACTTGCTCCTAAGGTATTTGAAGATATGAGCAATTATTCCTATCGTATAGACAGAAACAATGTGGACGTGGATACTGAAAATGTGGAAATAGCCAGTGAGCAATTGCGTTATCAGGCAATTACTACCATGGTTTCCAATTCCTTTGCCAGATTTAATGTGGTAACCAATAGCTAAGGGGTGCATTATGGGTTTATTTCAAGCTTTTAACATTACATCAAGTGGTTTGACTGCACAACGTTTTCGAATGGATGTAATTGCCCAAAATATTGCAAATACCAATACCACCCATACGGAAAATGGTGAGGTGTATCGACGCAAGATGGTTGTATTCGAGGAAAAAACTCTTCCTACGTCGTTTAAGAGCGAGCTTAACAGAGCCTTGAATTTTAATGGAGATGGTGTTAAGGTGTCAAGGGTTGTAAGAGATTTTGAAACAGATCTTGTAATGGCTTATGATCCAGCCAATCCAGATGCCGATGAAAACGGTTATGTTTCTTATCCCAATGTGGATACTGTTACGGAAATGACCAACCTTATTGATGCGAGCCGTGCTTATCAGGCGAATGTAACCATGTTTGAGGCATTAACTGCAACCGCTCAACAGGGGATTAGTATTGGTACAGCATGATGACAGAGTCTATTACTTCATTATTACCGGTCAATCAATATTATAAAACAACACCTGCAAAGGAGCCTGATACGGTTCCGGGGACAGGGGAGGATTTTGCTACAATTTTTGATGCAGCTAAGAATCTTTTAGTGGAAACAAATAGATTGGAGCAAACCGCACAAAACGAATCAACTAAATTTCTGTTAGGTCAGGCAGATAACCCTCACGACGTAATGATAGCTGCAAAGAAAGCTCAAATAGCATTACAGTATACAAATGCAATTAGAACCAATGCAATTCAGGCTTATCAGACAATCATGCAAATGCAGATTTAGTATACGTCGGAGGTAAGTTATGGCTGACAGATTAAGATTACTTTTTCAAAGATTCCTGGATTGGTGGAATCGTTTTTCCGTACGTCAAAAGTCAGTTATTGTCAGTGCCGTAGCAGTTGTTATTGTGGCGGTTGTTATAGCCGTATGGGTGCTCACCCGTCCCACAATGACGGCTTTGGTTACAGCCAGTACTCCTGAGCAGTCTGCAAGTATTCAAGCCCTTTTAGATGAAAATAAAATTACCTATACCCGTTCTGAGGATGGAATGACCTATTCTGTGGAAAAGAAATTTGAGGCGGATGCCAGAATTTTGCTGGGAACAAATGATATTCCCACCAAGGGATTTTCCATAGATGATGTGGTAAGCGGAAGCTTTGCCACCACTGAAGCAGATAAAAAGAAGAAATATCAGGTATATTTAGAGCAAAAGTTTCAGGAGGATTTGGAATCCCTTGCAAATGTTAAATCAGCAAAGGTTAATTTAAAAATCCCAGAGGACGACGGTACTTTAATTGCTAATCAAGAAGATACCTATGCAAACATTATTTTTGATTTGTCAGATACCATGGATCCGGACCAGGCTGCCGGGTTGGCAAAATATGTATCCACAGGTCTTGGAAATGATACTACGGAATTTATTACAATTATTGACTCGGATGGTAATGTGCTGTTTTCCGGAGGTGATGAAGCCACCAGCGCGGGGATAGCATCTTCCAATCAGAAGGTGAAGCAGCAGGCTGAAAGTCTTGCAGCCAGCAAAATAAAAAATGTCCTTTCAGGCACCGGCAAGGGAAATGTCTATGACAATGTGGAAATAGGCATTAATCTTGATATGGATTTTAACAAGGAAAATTCCGTAGATTATCATTATTATGTTGATGAGGGTCAAACTCAGGGCTATCTTGATTCCAGAAGAGAAACAAAGACCGTTTCGGAAAATGGTGTAGCAGGTGTTCCCGGTACTGACTCCAATGATGATACAACCTATGTACTTCAGGATAATGCCAGATCTTCATCCTCCAGCTCAGATATTCAAGAGGATTATTTGCCATCAGAAACAATAACTACAATTGACGGTGATGTGGGGAAAATATCCTATGAAACCTCTACCATATCAGTGGTTGCTTATAATTATGTAAATTATGATGAGGCTGCCATGAAAGCTGCCGGTAAGCTGGATGATATGACCTTTGATGAATTTGTGGAGGAAAACAGCGGTAATGTACAAACTGAGGTGCCGGAGGATATTATTCAAGCCATATCCAAAGCCACAGGAATTCCTGTGGAAAATATTTCGATTTTATCGTATGATGTACCTATGTTCAATTATTCTGAAAATCTGAGGGATTGGACAGATTATCTGCAAATTATACTGGCGCTGCTTATTATAGCTATGCTGGGATTTGTGGTATTTAGAACTCTTAGACGAGAAGAAGAGGACGAGGTTGAAACCGAGGTATCCATTGAGGATCTTATGAATAAAGAGGATTCTGATCTTGAGGCAGTTCGGTTTACTGAAAAGTCTGAGGCGAGACTTATGATAGAACAGTTTATTGCGGAAAGACCCGAGGCAGTGGCTTCTCTTCTTAGAAATTGGTTAAATGAAGAATGGGGAGATTAGATGGCGGTAGAACTGTCTCAATATACCGGTATCCAAAAGGCTGCCATATTGCTTATTACGCTGGGACCGGAAAAATCATCAGATATATTTAAATATTTAAAGGAAGAGGAAATAGAGGAGCTTACTCTGGAAATAGCCAATACCAGAAGTATTTCCCCGGAGCTTAAGGAGTCTGTACTGGAGGAATTTTATGAAATTTGTCTGGCACAGCAGTATATTGCCGAAGGTGGTATCGGATATGCCAAGGACCTTTTGGAGAGGGCATTGGGTAATGATAAGGCTATGGATGTCATATCCAAGCTGACGGCATCACTTCAGGTACGTCCATTTGAATTTATCAGAAAAACTGAGCCTGCTCAGGTACTAAACTTTATCCAGGATGAGCACCCGCAAACTATAGCCATGATACTGGCATATTTGTCTGCTTCCCAGGCGTCATTAATTTTAGGAGCCTTAAGTGTTGACAAGCAGTCAGATGTAGCCAAACGTATCGCAACCATGGATAGAACCTCTCCTGAGATTATTAAGGAGGTGGAGAGAGTTTTGGAGAGAAAGCTTTCATCACTGATTAATCAGGACTATTCCACTGCAGGCGGAGTGGACGCAATTGTTGCCATATTAAATGCTGTAGACAGAAGTACAGAAAAACATATCATGGAAACTCTTGAAATTGAAGAGCCGGATCTTGCAGATGAAATCCGTAAGAAGATGTTCGTATTCGAGGATATTCTTCTTCTGGACGACAGATCTATCCAGAGAGTGCTTAGAGATGTGGAAAATTCGGATCTTGCTGTAGCCCTTAAGGGAACCAACGAGGAGGTTCAGGGCGTTATCCTTAAGAATATGTCCTCACGTTTGGCTGAGATGATTAAAGAAGATATGGAATTTATGGGTCCTGTTCGTATGACAGATGTGGAGGAGGCTCAGCAAAAGATTGTTGGCGTTATAAGAAAGTTAGAGGATCAGTCTGAGATTATAATTTCCAGAGGCGGAGGTGATGAGCTGGTTGTCTAAGGAATATTATCCCCATGAGCTGGATGAAAAATTCGTTATTAATTCCAATGATAGGATTGCCGCAAGACTTAATGAATATAGAGATGAAATCCTGCGAAAAAGGGAACTGAATGATAAGAAAAAGCTAGAAAAGTTCCTTGAGGAACTGACCTATGATGAAGAGGGGAAACCTGTTATACCTGTGGATGATGAGGGATATTACATTGTTCCGGTGAATTATGAGGGATACCCTCTTGTTAATATTGACAATGAAGGAAATATTATACTAGATACGGAGGAAAATAATTCCGATGATGAGGAACCTTTGGAAGCAGAGGCTCTGAATGTATCACCGGAAGAAATTATTCAAAACGCAAATATTGAAGCTGAGAGAATAATTAATGAAGCCAACGTTCGATGTGAAGCCATATTTGAGCATAGCAGGGAGGAAGGCAGGAAAGAGGGCTATAACGAGGGAATATCCCAAGGCATACAGGAATATCAAGCTAAGATTTCCCAAATTGAGGAGGAAAAAAAGCAGCTTCAAGAAAAGTTTAATTCGGCTCAGGAAAATATGGAAAAGGAATTGGTGGATATTATATGTGATGTAATAGAAAAAACCTTTTTCATTCAGTTTGAAGATACTAAAGAGATAATTTTGCATTTGGTGGACAATGCAATTATGAAGGCTAACACCTCTAAAACTTTTATTGTAAGGGTCAGCCCCCCTAACCAGGATATGCTCCTTGAAAAAAAGGGGGAATTATTGGAAAAGCTTGGATCAGAGGTTATATTGGATATTATAGCGGACCCCCTCATGGAGGATAGTGCCTGCCTTATAGAAACCGATGGGGGAGTATTTAATTGTGGGCTTGATGTTCAGCTTCAGTCTTTACTAAAAAGTATTCGATTATTAAATCCATGATTGATAGAGAAAAGTATTATTCTGTAATTGAAAAAGAACACCTGAAAAGACTTGGTAAGGTGGTAAAGGTTGTAGGTCTTACAGTGGAATCTCTCGGACCTGAGGCAAAGCTTAATGACCTGTGCAGGATATGGATAAGAGATGATGAGTTTGTTATGGCAGAGGTGGTTGGTTTTGCAGATAACAGACTTTTACTTATGCCCTTTGATGTTCTTGAAGGTGTGGGGATAGGCTGTATTGTCGAAAATACGGGAAATCCCCTTATGATATCTGTAGGAGATGACTTGCTGGGACATACTCTGGATGGGATAGGCAGGGTAACGGATGATTTTGAAGGAGTAAATGATAAATTATATCCGGTGGATGCCCCGCCTCCTGATCCGATGGACAGGGTTATAATAGGGGAAGTACTTCCATTGGGAGTAAAAGCCGTCGATGGTTTAATTACCGTTGGCAAGGGACAAAGAATCGGAATTTTTGCCGGCTCCGGTGTGGGGAAAAGTACACTTATGGGCATGATTGCCAGAAATACCAAGGCAGATATAAATGTAATCGCATTAATAGGAGAGCGTGGCAGGGAAGTTAGGGAATTTATTGAAAATGACCTGGGTAAAGAGGGGATGGCAAGATCGGTACTTGTAATCGCAACCAGTGACAAGCCTGCTCTTATCAGAAAAAAGGCAGCTATGACTGCTACAGCTGTGGCGGAATATTTTAGAGATCAGGGCAAGGATGTTATACTGATGATGGACTCTTTAACCAGATTTTCCATGGCACAGAGGGAGATTGGACTTGCCAGCGGAGAGCCGCCTGTTACAAGGGGTTATCCACCCAGTGTATATGCAGAGATGCCAAAGCTGTTAGAAAGAGCGGGGAATGGGGAGATTGGTTCTATTACGGGATTGTATACGGTGCTTGTGGACGGAGATGATTTTAACGAGCCTATTACAGATACTGCAAGAAGTATATTAGATGGGCATATTATGTTGAATCGTTCTCTGGCACAAAAAAACCACTATCCTGCAGTGGATGTGCTTCAAAGCATATCCAGAGTTATGTCTGCCATTGCCACAAAGGATCATAAATATACGGCAGGTCAGCTTAAAAATGTTCTGGCAACCTACAGCGAAGCAGAGGATTTAATAAATATAGGAGCCTATAAGCCTGGCTCCAACCCATCAATAGACTTTGCGATTTCAAAAATTGATGAGGTTAATTCATTTCTGCGGCAGGAAACGGATGAAAAGTTTGATTTTGATGATATAATAAATACCATGGCAAATATTTTTCCTCTGCCTAATAGAGACGAGGGGATTTATGAGGAACTTCATCTGGAGGGTGTTGAGAGCTAATGGCAAAATTTGTTTTTAAAATGCAAAATATATTGAAGTTAAAGGAAAAATTAGAGGCTCAACAAAAGATTGCCTTTAGAAATGCCAGTGCTGTATTATACGATGAGCAGGAAAAGCTTAAAGGTCTGTTAATAAGACAGGCAGAATATGAAAATAGACTTAGAGAAGATACACTTGAAAATATAGATATTGCAAAAATCAGGTTTAATAAAAAAGCCATAGATATTATGAAAACCAAGGTTAGAGAACAGATGTTTAATATAAAAAAGGCGGAGGAGGCCTTGGAGACAGAAAGAGTAAAGCTTGATGAAGCCATAAAGGAAAGAAAGATACAGTATAAACTTAGAGAACGCGCTTTGGTGGAATTTAAAAGAGAAATAGCCAAAGAGGAAAGTAAAGAGATAGATGAATTAGTAAGCTTTAATTATAAAGCTAGGAGTTAAAATGGCAAAGAAAAACGATACAGAAAAAAAGGATAAGAAAAAGCTTACAAGAGCAGAGAAAAAGGAATTAAAAAAGGAACGAAAACTTGCCATTAAGGAGGCAAAGAAAAACGGTACCTACAATCCTGAGGACTGGGAAGATGATGAAGACGGTGTGGGACTTGTGATAGTTGCCGTATTTTTTATATTACTGGTGTGGCTGGCTATCTTTGCTGTGATTATTCGCATGGATATTGGGGGAATAGGCTCTTCCTTTGCATATCCGTTGCTAAAGAATGTACCTGTTGTAAATAAAATTCTGCCTAAAGTGGATATACCGGCCGAAAGCGCCTATACCTTTGAAACCATGGACGAGGCAATAAATCGTATTCAGGAATTGGAAAGACAGTTAGCTGAAAAGGAGAGCGCCAGTACTCAGTCAGGCTCAAAGATTTCTGATTTGGAAGCGCAGATAGCAGCACTTCTTCCCTATAAGGATAATGTGGATTCATTTAACGAGGAGAGACAAAAGTTTTATCAAGAGGTTGTTTTTTCCGACAAGGCACCCGATATAAAGGAATATAAAAGC
Source organism: Lachnospiraceae bacterium (assembly GCA_041776485.1). Lineage (GTDB taxonomy): Bacteria > Bacillota > Clostridia > Lachnospirales > Lachnospiraceae > JBHBQE01. The sequence continues at coordinate 41,000 of JBHBQE010000001.1, forward strand.
TATTATGAGTCTATTGACCCTGCTAATGCAGAGATACTATATAAACAGGTAACTCAGCAGCTGGAGACTAAGGAAGCCATTAAGGATTATGCCAAAACCTATTCATCTATGGAACCGGCAGAGGCGGCGGCAATCTTTGATGAAATGACTGATAACTACACTTTGGTGGCAGGGATTCTAAGGGCAATGACTGCCGAGGATAGGGGTAAGATTTTAGCTGCAATGAAAACAGAGCATGCAGCCCATCTTACCAAACTCTTAGATCCGAAATAGCTTTATGCAAGGAAGCGAATAACTGCTAAGGAAAGCCAATTTATATATAAATTGGAGGTAGAAATGACAAGTTCAAACATCAAAGATGTTTCGGTGTCAAATATTTCACAGTCAAATTCATATAATTCTTTAAAAACTAAAGAGGATACAAGGGAGAACTTTCTTTCTCTAATGTCTGACTCAGTTAAAAATCAGATGGTGGTTAATTCTGTATCCGGTACCAAGGCAACCAATCTAAATAATGTTAGTAAGGGGTTAGGAAAGTCTGATTTTAACTCTGGTGCAGCCGAAAATAATGCGGTTGATACTGGCAAGAAACCGGATAAATCAGAAGTTAAGGATTTGATTAAGGAGTATACCGAAGCTGTAAAAAAGGAAGTCAAGGAAAAGCTTGATATTTCGGAGGAGGAGCTTACCCTTGCTTTGGAGGAGTTAGGGCTTACGCTGGTGGACTTAAACAATCCCAATAACCTTGCACTGCTTTTTTCTAAACTTGAAGGGAGTGGTGATACCGTGGAATTATTGGTAGATTCAAACTTTAAGATTCTTTTGGATAATATTACAGAACTGACACGGGAGTTTGCTGCGGGCTTAGATATGAGTTTAGAGGAAGCAGAGAAAGTTCTTGCTGAAGGGGCTATAGAAGGAGAGGTTTTGGATATATTATCTAAGGAAATGAAAACAGATGATACTTTGGTTAAAAATTTTCAGGAGAATATTGATGTAAATAATGAGGCCTTGGTTAAAAATCATGAGGAGTTATCTGATGATATAGAAGAGGTTAAGACTGATATTGCCAAGGTTTTAAGCTCTAAACTTCAGGAAAGCAATTCCCAAAACAGTAAAAATAATCCTCAATCCGGTGAAGACCCCGGTGCCTATGCAAAAACAGAAACAAATTTATTGGATAGGAGTGTTCCTATTGATAATAAAGGTTTTGCTCAGGCATTAGACGGTGTTAAGCCGGTGCCCAGTATTCCTGCTTATTCCGGTATTAATCCAGCAGATATTATTAACCAGATTGTAACTCAGGTAAGAACCAATATTACAGCTCAGGTTAGAAGTATGGAATTACAGCTAAATCCTGAAAACCTAGGGAAAATGATCATGCAAGTATCTGAAAGCGAGGGTCAGATTACTGCAAAATTTTTTACTGCCAATGAGTCGGTTAAGGCTGCTTTGGAGGGTGCTATAGCCTCTCTGATAGAAAAGCTTAATGAGCAGGGGGTAAAGGTGGATGCCGTTTCTGTAAGTGTTTCTGCCCATGAATTCGAAGAAAATCTCGAAAAGAATTTTATGGGAAATCAGGGTGAGGATTCCCCAAATAATAGAGAAAATAGTTTCAGTGACGGTATAAATTTAGGTGATGAAAGCTATATGGAGGATAGGATACTTAGTGAAGAGGAAGCCCTTACCGTCAGTATGATGAAAACCTATGGAAACACTGTTAACTTTAAGGCATAAATTCCGATATATAAATAGATGAATGCCGGTTCATATTAATAATAAATTTTCAAGAAAGGAGATGAGGTATGTCCATAGTTTTACCGATTGATCATGGTAAAATACCGGAGAAGCCAAGTACCCAGGAGTCTGAGCAGAGAACCAAAAATAAAGAGAGTAAGGATATGTTTATGAAGCTTCTGGTGGCGGAAATGCAGCATCAGGATCCGCTGGAGCCTACAGACAACTCTCAATACGTACAACAGCTATACTCCATGTCCCAGACAGAATCTGTACTTTCAGTTCAGGAAGATGTTGAGGAAATGACAGTAAAAAGCCTTGTAGGTAAGTTTGTATCTGTAAGAGATCCGAAGAATGAAAGCTTTGGCGAGGGAAAGGTTGATTCTGTAGCTAAGCTTGATGGTGTTTGGAAGATAAGCATTAACGGAGAGGTTTATCCTGCCAGTGGTATTCAGGAAATTCATGATACAGAATATTATCTTACAGTAACTACGGCGGAAGCATTAAAGGGTATGATAGATAAGCTTCCACTGGAGGAAAATCTGGGACTTAGTGACAAGGCAGATTTGGAAAACGCAGTTAAGGTATTTAATTCTCTAAGTGACAGGGGTAAGGGCTTTTTAACAATTGATGCGGTTAAAAAATTAAATGCATTAGTTGCCAGGATGAATGTTTTGACTAAGGCTGATGAGGGAAATTCAGGTTCATAGAAATTACAGAAAGGTAAGGCAATGATAAGAGTTAATTCAATAGAAAATAATGCCCAATATATCCTTTCTAATACAGACAAACTGAATACTGTTGAAAGTAAAGGAAAGGAATCCTTTAGCAATGTTCTTGAAAATACTCTTTATGGATTAAAATTTTCAAAGCACGCAAGTAAAAGGTTAGATGAGAGAAATCTTAATCTTACAAAGGAGCAGGCTAAAAGATTAAACGATGGCGTAATGCGAGCCAGCAAAAAGGGAATACGGGATTCTCTAATGATAATGGATTCTATGGCATTGATAGTAAATATACCAAGCAATACGGTAGTGACAGCTATAAACAGGGAGGAGTCCATGGATAAGATATTTACAAACATTGACGGAGCCGTGATTATATAGCCGGACCTTAGGGAGGCTTATCTACGGATTGACAGATGTAGAATTCGCGGAATATTAGGAGGAAATGCCTTATGATGAGGTCACTTTTTTCAGGTGTTGCAGGGCTTAGAACACACCAGTCCAAAATGGACGTTATAGGTAATAATATAGCCAATGTAAACACAGTTGGATTTAAGTCCAGTGCAGTTACATTTCAGGATATCATGTATCAAACCACCTCAGGAGCTTCGGGTGCAACGCAGACCCTTGGAGGTGTAAATGCGAAACAGACCGGTCTTGGTGTAACCAGCGGTGCAACAAAAATATTAATTGAACAGGGGGGCGCAGCCCAGTCTACCGGACAAGCCTTTGATCTTAGATTTACGGACCAAAGCTCCACAAATTTCTTTATTGTAAGTAATGGTTCCAGTAATTTATTTACAAGAGCAGGCACATTTTATATAGACGGTGCAGGAAACCTTGCCATGACTACTACAGGTTATATGGTAATGGGGTGGCAGTATAATGAGGAAACAGCTTCTATTCGCAGGGATACGGTTTCACCCCTTAGGATTATGGCACCGGAAAATCGTACCTCTACGCCTGAGTGGACTACGGATATTCATAGTGCAGGGGTTTTAGACAAAAATAATAAGGATATTGTAAGTGAGTCAGGATATGTAAACTCTCTTACAGTGTATGACAATTTGGGTTATGCCTATACAGTAAGATTTTCCACAAGACTTTTCGACGGAAATGAACAGCAGTATACTACAAAACTTGATTCTATAAAGGATGCCAACGGTAATGATATACTTGCCAACTACATAAGCGGAGGCGGAAGTCTGTCAGATGTATTTGGTGATGCAGGCGGAAGTGAAAAGGTAACTTATGATATCACCAACAAATCCAGATATCCTCTTGTAAACGGACAGGTTACATATACGACAGGAGGCAAAACCTACTATATGGCACTGCCTGCCGGCTTTTCTGTAAACGGATCAGGTGATGTTATAGTTAATTTCCGTGAGAATCCTGACGGTACAGGTAATCCGATACCCGCACCCAATGAGGTGAAGGCATCAAGCCTGTATGGTATTGATAATGCCAAGATATTTGGATATATATCTCCCGGTAGTGGTGCCACATTAACTGTAAATGGAAACGGACAGTTAACCGTGGAATATCCTGCAACTAACTATAAGCTAAATTTTGATAAGACATTTGGAACACTGGTTTCTGCAGGAAATGTTGGCGGAACATCGGTTATGCTTAATCTGTCTGTGTTGGGTGATGCTTTCTCAAATGTAAATGTTAATTATGCTTCATCTCTTGCATATGATAATGGTGCGGTTTGTACCTTTTCAATGGATAGAGGTCAGCTGGGCAATATCACCCTTGGAGCAGGAAGAAAGCTCGGTGCATTAACGGGACTGTCTGTAAGTCAGGATGGAACCATATGGGGTTCATATGACAATGGTACCAACAGATGCTTAGGGCAGATTCCGGTGGCAAGGTTTGCCAATGCTTCCGGTTTGGAGTCCTTGGGTAATAACTGCTATGCCACCACCAGAAACTCCGGTGATTTTGATGGAATAGGCGTGGATGTTACCGCTGACGGTGGCAAGATAAATTCAGGACAGCTGGAAATGTCCAATGTGGATCTTTCTCAGGAATTTACAGATATGATAACCACTCAGCGTGGCTTCCAGGCAAATTCCAGAATAATAACTGTTTCCGATACCATGTTAGAGGAGCTTACAAATCTGAAGAGGTAATAAAAGTGTATACTTTTAATATATATTCCTTACACGCAGGGGCAAATGCCCCTGTGATTTATTTAGGTATCTAGTACAATATATAAAAAAAAGTAGACAAGAAACACAAAATATAGTATGATAACAAAGATTTTAAGGAATCTTTTATAAATTATTTCATATAAAATGTGTGAAAGCGAGAGCATTCACGAGTAGTGGTCACTATGTGATTATTACAGTAAATAAAGGAGAATAATTTTGGATATAGCTTCCATTGCTGGGTTATTATTGGGCGTTGTAGTATTTGTATATGGTGTTATTTCAGGTGGTTCCAGTCTTGGAATATTCTTTGATTTTCCATCAATACTTATAACATTTTTCGGTTCATTGACCTCATGTCTTTCAAGCTTTAAATTAGCGGATTTTATAAATGGTTTTGCTTCTATCAGATTGATTATGAAAGATCCACCAGGGTGCGACCCTACAGAGGTTATTAAGAATATTATGAGTATGGCAAATATTGCAAGAAAAGAGGGTTTGCTTGCTCTGGAGGAAAGCGCTCAATCCTTAGATGATGAATTTTTGAAAAAAGGGATTATGCTGGTGGTGGACGGAACTGATGCAGAGCTTGTACGAGCTATTCTTGAAAATGACATGGATTCCACCAATGACAGACATAAAAGAGCTATTGCTTTCTGGGAGAAATGGGCAGAAATGGGACCCGCCTGGGGTATGATAGGTACTCTTATAGGCCTTGTTATTATGCTTCAGAATATGTCAGATGCTTCGTCAATCGGCCCGGCAATGGCGGTGGCTTTGCTTACCACATTATATGGATCTTTGATTGCTAACTGGCTTGCCAGCCCCGTTGCCGCCAAGCTGGCTTTAAATAATGATATTGAATATGCTGTAAGAACAGTTGCAGTGGAGGGATTGCTTTCTATACAGGCGGGAGAAAACCCGAGAGTTATTGAGGAAAAGCTTAAAACTTTCCTTGCACCTAAAATAAGAGAGTCAATGGGTGCAGGAAGTGGAGGAGAGTAATGGCGAAAAAGCAGGAAGATCCACCTAAGGGTGCCCCGGCATGGATGGCTACATTCTCCGATTTGATGAATTTGTTATTATGCTTTTTTGTTTTACTTTTTTCGATGTCATCGGTGGATGCAGCCAAATATGACCTGGTTGTTAATTCACTTAAGTCAGCCTTTTCTGTATTAAATGCAGGAGGTTCCTCGGTGCTGGAAGGCACATTGATAGGCTCCGGAGTCAGCCAAATGCCGGATTACTCCAACTATTTTGGAGATACGTTGTATGACTCTGAGGGAAATGAGGCTGAGGACGGTGAAGACCGAGATTTAATTGAGGGCGGCGGAGTAACCAGTGAGAGCAACCGTGAGGCATTATCTGATAATACCGACAGCTCGGAAAGCGAGAACGCAGGTGCACCGATGTCCACAAGTCAGGCACAGGAGCTTCTGGAGAAAAAGGCTCTGGAGGAAAGCGAAAATATGGCTGAAAATATTGGTCAGCTTGCTAAGGAATATGGTTTGCAGGACAGTGTGGAAATAGATTATAATGGAGATTATGTCAGGCTAACCTTAAACGGAGCATTACTCTTTGACTCGGGAAAGGCGGAAATTAAGTCAGGAGCCTATGGAGTGGTGGATAATATAGGAAAAATACTTAATTCCTATGGTGATTGTTTAGTTGAGGTGGAGGGACATAGTGACAATGTTCCCATTAAGTCAGGGAAGTATGAGAATAATGATGTTCTTTCCATGTATAGGGCATTATCTCTTGCAGACAGATTAAGAGAGGTGAGTACCATTAATCCCGGCAATATTAAGTCCAGCGGCAGAGGCGATTACGCACCTATAGCAGACAATTCCACACCTGAGGGGAGATCCAGGAACAGACGTGTGGAAATAATTATACATAATTCCTATACATCCAAGGCATTACAGTCTGAACAATAATTGAACGGAGAATTATATGAAAAATACGCTTTTAACATTAATAACATTTTCTTTAGTTCTGGTTAATCTGGTACTTAATGTTATTATAGTGGTAACGGTATTGCCCGCTGTAAATAATATGAACTCTTTGGTAACCAGGATCGGTACTGCAATTGATTTGGATATTCAATCAGGGGGCGATGCTTCAGGGGGTGCTGAAATAACGATGGATTCCGTTACTCCTGTTTTATTGCAGGGGGACATTACGGCTAACCTTAAGGATAGCGGAGATGGGGAAAATCATGTTATTTCCATAAGTGGAGTTACCATATTGCTTAATAATAATTCCAGTGTATTTGATACCTATTCAGACCTTACTCAGTATGAAAGCATTATAGCTGCCGAAATTCAAAAGATAGTGGCAGGATATACCTACGAGGAAATAAAAAATCAGGAAACAGTTGTTGAGGCACAGGAAAGAATTACAGAAAATCTAAACACTATGTTTGGAAGTGATTTAATAACCAAGGTAACTTTTAAAGCAATTAGCAGCTAGGTGCAGAGGAATTTATGAGTGATGTTTTATCCCAAAATGAAATAGACAGTCTTTTACAGGCACTTAATAGCGGTGAGGTAGATGCTGAAGAGATGAAGAAGGAGCCTGCCAAAGTCATTAAAGATTATGACTTTGCCAGACCATCTAAGTTTTCAAAGGAACACCTTAGAACTCTTGAGAATATTTTTGAGCATTACGGGAGGCTTATTTCTACTCATCTGCCTATTTATCTTAGGAAAAATGTCAGCGTTGAAGTGATGAATTCAGAAGCTCTTACATATTTTGAATTTTCAAATTCTCTTTCAAATCCATCACTACTGGGGATAATTCATTATCCGCCGTTGGATGGAAATATAATAATGGAAATAGCTACTAAGCTCGGTTATACAATGGTAGACAGAATGTTAGGAGGCGAGGGACTGCCATTAGAGAAGACAAGGGATTTTTCAGAGATAGAGCTTCTTATTATTGAAAGAATAATGACAAGTTGTGCAGAGCTTTTAAGGGAGCCGCTTATTTCCGTTGTGGACGGAAGCCCCAGATTGGACAGGATTGAAACAAATCCTCAGTTTGCGCAAATTATTTCTCCTAACGAGATGATTGCCATTGTTACTTTAAATATTAAAATTGGTGAAATAGAGGGATTGATGAATATTTGTCTTCCCTATTTGACTTTAGAGTCGGTAATAGATAGACTTAACACTAAGTTTTGGTACTCTAATCAGCAGGAAAAATCCTCAGATGATTTTGATGAGGAAATTGAGTCAATTATTTCCAGAAGCAATGTTCCAGTTTCTGCTGTACTAGGCAAAACCAGAATACACGTATCTGATTTTGCTGGATTACAGGTGGGTGATGTAATTAGGCTCAATCGTAAGGTAGAGGATGAACTTGATATTTATGTTGGCTCTATGAAGAAGTTTACGGCTCTTCCCGGTGCTGCCGGTAGGAATTACGCTGTTAGAGTTATGACTGTTCAAAAGGAGGAAGAGTAGGATGGGGGATTCCACCCTTTCCCAAGAAGAAATAAATGCACTGTTTGCAAATCCGGGGGATTCCTCCGTCGGAGAAACAGAGGCAAAGTCTGGCCTTAGTGCGGATGAAATTGACGTTATTGGAGAGGCCTCCAACATTAGTATGGGTTCCGCTGCAACAGCGTTATTTGCTTTAGTTAATAATAGAGTTGAAATATCTACTCCGGTGGTTTCAGCCTCAACTTGGGAAGAAACTCTGTTAGAATATGATGATAGACCCTGTGTATTGGTTAAAATAGCCTATACCAAGGGATTACACGGCAGCAATGTGCTGGTGCTGAAGGAAAGTGATGTAAAGATTATCACTGACCTTATGATGGGAGGAGACGGAACTAATATTTCAGACCCCATAAGTGATTTGCACTTATCTGCTATAAGCGAAGCAATGAACCAGATGATGGGGGCAAGTGCAACCTCCCTCTCATCAATGCTTAGTATGATGGTGGATATTACGCCTCCTGTTGCAAGGCTTATTGCAAAGGATGAGGAACCCCCTGTTTCAGAAATTGACAAATTTTTAGAGGGTACCTTTGTTAAAATAAAATTTAACCTAATAATTGATAATCTCGTGGATTCTCATATTATGCAGCTATATCCTATACCTTTGGCAAGGGATATGGTGGATATGATATCCGGTAATATGAGATCTGATGTGGATTCAACTGTGGATGAAACGGCTTTTGTACAGCCGATGGAAGATGTAAGTCCTGCTCCTATGGCAGCTGCACCGACACCTGCACCACAGCAGGCGCAACCGGGACCTGCTCCCATGCCACAACAAGCACAGGTAATGCAAATGAATCAACCAATACAAGAGTCTGTAAATATACAGCAGGCAGAATTTACACCGTTTGCTCAGGGTATGCCTCTGCAATACTCCCATGAAAATATTGATTTAATCATGGACGTTCCCCTGGAGGTTACAGTTGAGCTTGGCAGAACTGCAAAATCAATTGAAGAAATCCTTGATTTTGCCCCCGGAACTATTATAGAATTAAACAAGATTGCGGGAGAGCCGATAGATGTTCTAGTGAATGGTAAATACGTTGCGAAGGGCGAAGTAGTGGTTATAGAGGAAGCCTTTGGCGTACGTATTACAGAGATAACAAAGTAAAAGGAGACAGATAATGGGCAAGAATGTTTTAATTTGTGATGATGCAGCTTTTATGAGAATGATGATTAAGGACATACTCTCAAAGAATGGCTACAACGTTGTAGGCGAAGCTGAAAATGGGCAAAAGGCCATTGAAGTGTACAATGAAACACACCCTGACCTTGTGCTTATGGATATTACCATGCCAGAATTAGACGGTATCGGTGCCCTTAAGGGAATCCGTGCAGCAGATCCTAATGCCTGTGTAATTATGTGCTCAGCGATGGGACAGCAGGCAATGGTTATTGATGCTATTCAGTCCGGCGCAAAGGATTTTATTGTTAAACCTTTCCAGGCAGAGAGAGTATTAGAAGCAGTTAAAAAGGTTATAGGATAGTTGTATTTAACAAGTTTTACTGTTCAAAACTTTCTGCAGCTTATTTTTTATTTGGTTGTATTGGTGGGTGTGCTGTTTGCTGCGTACTATGTAACGAAGTGGATAGCCGGCAGCCAAAAGAGCCAAATGTATAATAAAAATTTTGAGATAATTGAAACTCTCAGAATTACCAATAATAAATTCCTTCAAATTGTCCGTGTAGGAAAAAATGAGTATTTTGTAATAGCAATTGGCAAGGATGAGATTCATTTTCTTTCTAAGATTGATGAATCTCAAATCAACCTTACTGAGACAGGCAGTGTTCCGGGTGATTTTTCAGATATATTGTCTGGCTTTGTGAAAAAAGTGATACCGGGTAAAAAGGATGATAAGGGCGAAGAATCATGAAAACAGGTTTTAAGGTTAAATTTAAAGGGTACCTGTTAGTGTTTCTTGGTCTTTTTTTATTTGCGTCAATTTTCTGCAGTACAAATGTCAATGCCCAGAATCTTGACAGAGAGCAGGGAACAGAGTATGGAGCTACCAGAAATGCCCCTAATGCTTCTGATAACGTAACAGGAACCGGAGGCGGATTTACTTTAGATTTTAACTCAGACGGCGGTACTTTAACCTCTACCGTACAGATACTTTTGGTTCTTACTGTAATTGCGTTGGCGCCCTCGATTCTTGTAATGCTTACCAGCTTTACAAGAATAATAGTAGTGTTGCATTTTGTGAGAATGGGTCTTGCCACTCAAACTGCGCCGCCTAATCAGGTATTGATAGGATTGGCTCTGTTTCTCACTTTATTTATTATGTGGCCAACATTTTCTACAATTAATGAGAATGCCATCAAGCCTATGGACGCAGGGGAAATTACCATGGAGGAGGCATTGGATGAGATAGAGGCGCCCTTTAGGGACTTTATGTATGGGCAGACCATGACAAAGGATCTTAACCTTTTTTGTGAAATAGCAGGTATTACATATGAGGATTATTCTGAGGTTCCTTTTAGGGTCATTGTTCCAAGCTTTATTTTAAGTGAACTTAGAACAGCCTTTATAATAGGGTTTTTAATCTATATACCCTTTATTGTTATTGATATGGTTGTATCCAGCGTGCTTATGGCAATGGGTATGATGATGTTGCCTCCCACTACCATATCCATGCCGTTTAAGATACTTTTGTTTATTTTGGCAGATGGCTGGAATTTAGTAATTGGAAGTTTAGTGAGAACCTTTTATTAGGAAATATTTAGGAGGGAAAGATGACAGAGGGAGTTGTACTGGATATAATGCGAAATGCATTTTATTATATACTGCTGTGTGCTGCCCCAATGCTTTTAGTATCCCTTATAGTTGGGCTTGTTATAAGCATATTTCAAACAGTAACGTCTATTCAGGAGCAGACGCTTACCTTTGTGCCTAAAATAGTATCAATATTTATTTCTTTAATAATATTCGGTCCTTTTATTATGAATAATCTTATAACTTTCATTGAGGATCTTTGGACGGATTTTAGTATATATACAAGGTTTTGACCTATGGTTGAAACCACATTTAATCTTTCTGATTTTGAATATTTTCTTCTGATATTAGCAAGAATTTCATCCTTTATTTTTGCAGCGCCTTTTTTTAGTCAGCAGGGAATCCCGCCGCTGCCTAAAGTTGGCTTATCCTGCATTATTTCTCTGTTAATTATTAATTCGGTTAGACCTGAAATCACTGTCTATTATTCTGCTTTAGGCTATGGTATTATTGTGTTTAAGGAAATTATTTGCGGTCTGATAATTGGCTATATGGCAAGTATTTGTCAGTATATAGTTACCTATGCCGGTAATTTGATTGATATGGACATAGGACTTACCATGGCAAGTCAATTTGACCCTACGTTAAACACAAATGTTACCATAACAGGAAATATTTATTATTACTGCATGCTCATGTTAATGCTTCTGTCAGATATACATGGCTGGCTGCTGCGGGCATTGGTGGATACCTTTAAGTTAATGCCGCTAGGTGGGCAGGAGTTTGAGTGGGATTTTTTGCTGACAGGATTTATTTCCTTTATGACTAATATGTTTATATTGGCATTTAGGATATTCATTCCCATATTTGCCACTATGTTGGTATTAAATGTGGTGTTGGGAGTAATGGCAAAAGTAGCACCGCAGATGAATATGTTTTCTGTAGGGATAGATATTAAGGTGTTAGTGGGTATAATAATTTTGTTTTTTATGGTTTTCCTGTTTCCAGAGGTGGTAGATTTTGTTGCGGAAGAGACTAAAATTGCCGTAAAGGATATCGTAAATGGAATGTATTAGCAAACACAATATGAATTTACTGTTTTCGTATAATTTGCAGCTTTTTGCCGATGAGGGAGGAGATAAGACAGAGGAGCCAACCTCCAAGAAGCTGGATGATACCAGAAAGCAGGGACAGGTTGGCAAAAGTCAGGAGCTTGCCCATGCATTTAGTTTAATAACTGTGTTTATGATAATGAGATTCTTCGGGGCAAGGATGGGGGAGAGCTTTTTAAATACCTTTCAGTGGGTATACGGAAGTTTAATCCCTGATATTATCCAGAGAGAAAGGGGAGGACTTACAGTTAATACTACCATATTCACTTTAAATAATGTGATTATCATAATGGCAAAAATGGTAGTGCCTTTTTTTATAATTGGATTTTTAGTGGCAGCCCTTGCCACAGGGCTTCAGTTTACTTTCAAGGTATCATTTGAGCCATTAAAGCCTAAATTCAGTAAGTTAAACCCGATAAGCGGAATAAAGAGAATTTTCTCAAAGCAGGCACTTTTTAATTTAGTATTGGCAATTTTAAAAATATTTCTTATTTTTTTTGTGGCATATTTTACAGTGAAGGACCATTTAATGCAGATATTTATGCTCTATGAACTGCAAATAGGGCAGGCAGTGGCTCTTGTTTCTGATATTATTGTTACAACGGGAATTAGAATTAGTTTAGTATATCTGGTTGTGGGGTTGGCGGATTTAATCTTTCAAAAGTGGAAGTTTAGAAATGATATTAAGATGACTAAACAGGAGGTAAAGGATGAGTTTAAAAATGCCGAGGGAGATCCCCAGATAAAGGGTCAGATAAGACAACGTATGCGGGAGGCGTCCAGCAGGCGTATGATGAAATCGGTGCCCCAGGCAGATGTGGTTATTACAAACCCAACAAGGCTCGCCATTGCATTAAAGTATGATTCAAAGGTAGCTAACGCACCTGTTGTAGTGGCAAAGGGAGAACAGTATATCGCTCAAAAGATAAAGGAAACAGCTAAAGAGTCAAATGTACCTATTATAGAGAACAAACCCCTGGCAAGAATGTTATATGCCACAGTTGATGTAGGGGAACAGATACCACCTGAGCTATACACTGCAGTAGCAGAAATTTTAGCAATTATATTTACGAAAAGGGAAATTGCCTGATGTTTGAACGTATTGGAGTTAAGAAAGCAGATATTGGAATAGCAGCCTTTATTTTGGCTGCCGTTCTTTTCTTTATTATTCCTATTCCCAGCTTTATGTTGGATATAATGCTTTGCTTTAATATTTCAGTTGCGTTAATTGTACTGCTTAATACTTTATTTGTAGCAGAGGTGTTGGATATGTCTTTTTTCCCAACCTTACTGCTATTTACAACAATATTTCGTATTTCCCTTAATGTATCCTCCACCAGACTTATTTTAACTACAGGAAATCCGGGAAATGTGGTTGCCACTTTTGGGCAATTTGTGGGCGGGAACGACATTATTGTAGGAGCAATTGTATTTGTTATTTTGGTTATCATTCAGTTTGTTGTAATTAATAAAGGTTCAGAGCGTGTTTCTGAGGTTACTGCCAGATTTACATTAGATGCTATGCCGGGAAAACAGATGGCAATTGACGCAGATTTAAATACAGGTGCCATAAGTGATGAGGAAGCTAAGATAAGGCGAGCTAAGCTTCAGGAGGAGGCAAGCTTTTTCGGAAGCATGGACGGTGCTACTAAGTATGTAAAGGGAGATGCGGCAGCCGGACTTATTATCACCTTTGTAAACCTTATTGGCGGAATAATAATGGGTGTGACGAGATCCGGAATGGTTGCAGGGGAAGCTCTTAATTACTATGGACTGCTTACAATTGGTGACGGTCTTGCCTCCCAAATACCCTCTTTGCTTATTTCATTATCCACAGGTATATTAGTTACAAAGGGTTCAAAGCAGATGGACTTTTCAGGTGTGCTTATTGGGCAACTTTTTGGTATACCCAAGGTACTTTATATAGTAGGTGCGGTTTTGGCTATTTTGGGAATTACCACACCTCTTAATACTCTTTTGTTCCTTACCTTTGGATTGGTATTTGTTATTGCAGGACGATCTATTTCGAAAACCATCGGGGTGGAGGAAATTGAGCAGGAGATTGCAGAGGAGGAAACACAGGCAGAGGAGATAAGGCGACCAGAGAATGTGGTGTCATTATTGGGAGTTGATCCTATAGAATTAGAATTCGGATACGGAATTATACCTTTAGCTGATGTGAATCAGGGTGGCGATTTACTTGACAGAGTGGTTATGATCAGGAGACAAATTGCTCTGGAGCTGGGTACTGTAGTTCCGATTATTCGACTGAGGGATAATATTCAGCTGAATCCCAGCCAATATATTATAAAGATAAAGGGAATAAAGGTAGCCGGGGGTGAGATAATGTTTGACCATTATATGGCAATGAATCCGGGCTATGTGGAGGAGGAAATAACAGGTATTCCAACCCTTGAACCTTCCTTTGGACTTCCTGCCTTGTGGATTACAGAAAGTCAAAGGGAAAGAGCGGAGAGTCTTGGATATACAGTGGTGGATCCACCTTCTATTATTGCTACGCATTTAACAGAAATTATCAGAAGTCATATTGCAGACCTGCTTACCAGGCAGGAGGTTAATAATCTTGTGGATCACCTTAAGGAGACAAATCCTGTACTTGTGGATGAACTTATTCCAAAGCTTTTAGGGTTGGGTGATGTATTAAAGGTATTGCAAAACCTCCTTAGGGAGGGTATATCAATCAGGGATTTGCTGAGTATTTTTGAAATACTGGCAGATCATGCTCAAACCACCAGAGATACCGATGTACTTACAGAGTATGTGAGAGCAGGACTTAAACCTGCCATAAGCGGTAAATATTTTGAGCAGAATGAAAAAAATATTGTTATAACAGTAGATCCTAAGCTTGAACAGGATATAATGGCAAGTGTGAAGCAGACGGAGCAGGGAGCATATATTACTCTTGATCCGGAAAAGATAGCTTCCTTTATAGAAAATCTAAAAGTTGAGGTTAAAAAGGTTGAGGAAATGGGAAAAATACCAATTGTGGTATGCTCACCCATAGTGCGTATGTATTTCAAAAAGTTGACAGAGGATTATTTTGCAGACCTTGTTGTGGTATCCTATAACGAGGTGGAATCTGATGTGGAGCTTCAGTCAGTGGGAATGGTAGCAGCGTAAATGATTGTTAATAAATATACAGGTGAAACTAAAGAAAAGGCTATTGAGGCAGCCAAGGAGGCAATGGGAGAAGCAGCGGTTATTTCCAGTGCCAAAAGCAGAAAGCCGGAGGGGATATTGGGAATATTTAAACCCAGTATCTGGGAAGTAACTGCATTTTTAGAAGAAGATACAGATGGCTCTGTTTCATTAAAAAAAGAGCCGCTTTTAACTTCAAAATTCAGTGTTGTAGCAGACGAAAAGATAAATCTTCAAAGTAATGATGAAGAGTACTCAAAGATGGTAGCGGAAAATGAGTTGAAGGACGCCTTCAGACAGATAAGTCAGGTGTTTAAGGAGGCGGAAGGAAAGGAAACCATCGAATCTGCGGTAATTAAAAGGGAAAATATAAAACCTGAGGAAATTCCCAGGGATAAAAAACAAATAGAACCTGAAGAGAAGCCCGTTAGTACGGAAAACACTCCAAATAAAATTGTTAAAAACAGTGCAGTCGGGAGTTTGCCGATAGTGAGGATGGTATACAATACATTAATTGATAATGAGGTAGATGAAAAGTATATTAATCAAATATTTGGAGATATGGGCAATCTACTGTCATCATCAGGAAACCTCGATGTAATGATTTCCAATATATATCAGAAAATGGTTTTAAAATTGGGAAAGCCGGCTCCAATCTCCCTGCAGGGAGGTAAGGAACCGTTGGTAGTGTTTTTTGTCGGCCCTACGGGGGTGGGGAAAACTACAACCATTGCTAAAATTGCCAGTGCATTTATTGTAAATGATAAGAAAAAGGTATCCTTTATTACCGCAGATACCTTTCGTATGGCGGCAACTGAACAGCTTCATACCTATGCCAATATATTAGATGCTCCTATTGAAATTGTATATTCTCCCGAAGAATTAAATGCGGCAGTAGAGTCCCTTAAGGATCAGGATTTGATTCTGGTGGATACTGTCGGATTTTCTCACAAAAATGCAGAGCAAAAAAATGCTACAAAGGAGCTTTTGTCCGCATTAGATGAAAAATACAGAAGAGCTGTATTTCTTGTACTATCAATTACCACTAAGTATGGAGATTTAAGGGAAATTGCAGACAGCTATAGAGATATATGTGACTATAGACTTATATTTACCAAGCTTGATGAAACTAAAAGCTTTGGAAATATCCTAAATATGAAGTTATATACAAATGCTCCGCTATCCTATGTTACCATAGGACAAAGGGTGCCTGATGATATTGAAACCATAGATCCTCAGAAATTTGTAAGGTCAATGCTAGGGGGTTAGAATGGATCAGGCTTCAAACCTTAGGAATGTTATAAAGCTTCAAAATCAAAGAAATGTAAAAAATGCCAGAGTGATAACCGTTACCAGCGGTAAGGGTGGTGTTGGCAAATCTAATACAGCAGCTAATCTTGCAATTAATTTTGCCAATTCCGGAAAGAGGGTAATAATATTTGACGCTGATTTTGGGCTTGCCAATATCGGTGTGATATTCGGTACTGTTCCAAAATATAATTTGTCCGATGTATTATTTGGGAATATGCAAATTAAGGATATTGTGTGCGAGGGATTGAATAATGTGGGTTTTATTTCCGGAGGAAGCGGTGTAACCAGTCTTAACAATCTTAATGAGGCACAAATAAGACGTATTTCATCTTTGCTTTCTCAACTGGACGGATTATGTGATATACTTATTATTGATACGGGAGCGGGTGTTAGTAATCAGGTTATGGATTTTGTGCTGGCAAGCCCTGAGGTTATTATTGTTTCCACACCGGAGCCAAGCTCCATTACAGACTCCTATGCATTATTAAAGGCAATGTACCACAGTCCCAAATTCCTTTGTGATACCAAAGTTTATCTTATGTCAAATAAGGTGGGTAATGAGGCAGAGGGGAAGGCTGTTTATGATAAAATGAATCAGGTGGTTACCAAATTCTTAGGAGGTCATATAGAGTATTTGGGAATGGTGCCGGTAGATAGTAATCTGGAAAAAAGTGTGAGAAGACAAAGGGTGGTTTCGTTAGAAATGCCTTCTGCAAAAAGCTCGAGAGCATATAATGCAGCAGCTTTAAAGCTGTTGTCTGAGAGTGAGAATAAGGGCGGTATCGGAATTGGAAAGTTTTTTAATTCCTTTTTAAGAAGAGGGTAATATGTCGTTAAAAGATGAATTACGAAGATATCCCATATGTGAAATAAGGCCTGTGGAGACCGATCCTGATGATGTCATGGGGAATGTGGGAGTCATATACTTAAGTGAGGTTATTGAGATTAACCCTGATGATACGATATTTTTATCTGTGCCTCAATATCTGGGGAAAAATGTGGAACTAAAAAGAAATACCAGATACAGCTTTTTATTTCCACATGAAAGCGGGATGAAAACAGCTCATGGAGTTTTTCTGCAAAGGGCAAGGCTTGATAATAGACCTATGATACAGGTGAAATTCATAAGTCCTCTTAAGAAGATTCAAAGGCGCGATTTCTACAGGGTCAGCTGCAGAGTGGAAATGAAATTTCAGACTGTTAATGTTAGACAAGAGGATTTTGAGGATAAGGATTATAAAAATAAGATTACGGAACTTTTAGACAATGAGTCTTGGCACAGTGGCACCATTGTGGATATAAGTGGCGGTGGACTTAAGTTTTTGTCAGAAACTCCGATATATGACTATTCATATTTGATGATGGTATTTATTTTAGATATAGGTGATAAGAAAAAGGGCATAAGCGTTACAGGGAAAACATTAAGCAGACAGCCTATACCCAGGTCTTTAATGTGTAGCTATCGGGTTCAGTTTCAACCTGAGGACTCTAAAATACAAAATGATATAGTTTCATATGTCTATGCTGTTCAAAGGAAGATAACAAGGAATGTTTAATTTTGACAATATTTTAGTGATAGATGACTCTGCACTCATGAGGAAGTTTATCTGTGATATAATTAATAAAATTAGTGGAGAACAGGTGTCTATACCCTGTGCAAATACTGATATAGCTTTAATGCACTTTCAAAAAAATGAGCATTTGGTTATTGTAATAAGTGTTGGTTTGGTAGATGGTGATAGCATAAAATTTATATCGCAGCTTAGGGAAAAAGATAGAAAGACTCCTATTGTAGCCATGGTGCCGCCCTTGTCGGAGAGGGATATACTTGTTAAAAAGCTTGGAGGATATAATGTAAAATCCATTAACAGACCGCTGCGAATGGGGTTTCAATATTTAGAGCCGCTGACTGATGAACTAAGTTTAGCATTAAAGAATATGGCTCCAAAAAGTAAAGCTTCAGGTAATAAAGGTGAGACTGCCCCAAGAAAAGAGTCTGATAATGTAGAGGCGTTAGGTAAAAAAACAAGGGAAAAATTTTCCAAAAAGAAAGGTAATGGATATGACCTTGTAGCTATTGCCTCCTCTACAGGCGGTCCTCAGGCGTTGAAGATACTGATAACAGGTATAACAGCAGATATTGATATACCGGTAGTTATTGTACAGCATATGCCGGAAGATTTTACAGCCTCTTTAGCAGAAAGAATTGATGGCAAATCAAAACTTAATGTGGCCGAGGCTAAGGATGGAGATGTGCTTAAACCGAATCATGTATACATTGCCAAGGGCGGAAGACAGCTTAAAATCAGGGAAAAAATAAAGGGCGTATATACAATTGACATTAAAGATGATTCTATTGTCAGTAATTTAAGACCCTGTGCAGATGTTATGTATAAATCCCTTATAGACTGTTCGTTTAAGAAGATACTTTGTGTTGTTCTTACTGGCATGGGGTGTGACGGTACTGAAGGGATATTAAGATTAAAAGAGCATAAAAGGATAGGTATAATAACCCAGGACGAGAAAAGCTGTGTGGTTTATGGAATGCCAAAGTCAGTAGACGACCATGGATTATCAGACATATCCTGTGATATAAAAGATATGGCAAATATATTAGAAAAGGAACTGGGGGTTTTATAAAATGGATGTAAGCCAATATTTAGACATTTTCATTGATGAAACTACTGAGCACATTCAGTCCTTATCCGACAGTATAATGAGTTTGGAAAAGGAACCTGAGAATGATGATACTGTAAATGAGATTTTCAGGGCTGCCCATTCTCTAAAGGGAATGGCAGGGACCATGGGCTTTAAGAGAATGCAGCATTTAACCCATGATATGGAAAATGTTTTCCAGGAGGTTAGAAGTCATAATGTAAGTGTTAACGGCACTCTTATTGATATACTATTTGATTGTCTGGATGCTATTGAAAATTATCTTAAAAATGTTAAGGAAACCCAAAATGAGGGTACAGATGATAATGAGATAATCATTAAAAAGCTTAACGATTTCCTGAATAGCGGATCAGATACAGAGGAAGCAGGAACTGCTGAAGATAAGACAAAAAATGTAGAGGTGGCTCAGGAAGCTTCCGAAGAGGATGACGAAAAGCCGGAATATCTTACAATAAAGCTAAATGATGACCAGCTTGGCACCATGGAATCGGGAGAGGGTGCAGGTCATATCTTTGTGGGTATTACAGCTACCGTTGCTGAAGAGTGCCTGTTAAAGGCAGCCAGAGCCTTTCTTGTCTTTAAGGCAGTTGAGGATTTTGGTGAAATTATAGTTTACAGTCCGGAATACAGTGAAATTGAAGAGGAAAAATTTGAGAGTAAATTCAGCGTTATTTTAAGATCCAACAGCGATGATGTTGACGGGATAATCAGTGCAGCCGCTGCAGTTTCTGAGATTACCAATGTAGAAGCAGCTATTGTTCATTTAAGTGATTATGACACCGATGAGGAAGAAGCGGAAAAAACTGCAGAGGCGGTTTTGGCTGCTGAAGCGGAAAAAGCAGAGGTTGTAAGTGCTCAGACATCTGTTGAAAAGGAGGCTGAGACGGTTCCTGCGGCTGTGGCGGAAAACAAGCCTCAGGCAGCGAAAAAGGCGGCAGTTAAGCCTGTCACTCCTCGTACGGTTCGTGTTGATATTGAGAAACTTGATGAACTTATGAATCAGGTTTCAGAACTTATTATTGCTAAAAATTCACTGGCATCATTAAATTCCAGTGATGAAAGTAAAGGCTTTGATTTCCAGACCTTCCATGATCAAATAGAATATTTGGAACGTATTACTACAAATCTTCATGAGTCTGTTATGAAGGTCAGGATGGTGCCTATTGAAACCACTGTTAATAAATTCCCGCGTATGATCAGGGATTTGTCAAGAAAACTTAATAAGCAGATGAATTTGGTTATGACAGGTGAAGATACAGAATTAGACAGAACTGTTGTGGATCAAATCGGAGACCCTCTTCAGCACCTTCTTAGAAATTCTGCTGATCATGGTATTGAAAGTGCTGAATTAAGAAAGAAAAGGGGTAAGCCGGAATGTGGAAATATTTTCCTGAATGCTTATCAGGAGGGTAATAATGTTATCATTCAGGTTGGTGATGACGGCGGCGGCATTGATACTGAAAAAGTGAAAATGAAAGCTATAGAGCGCGGAATAGTTACAGAGGCTGAGGCTAATGAATTGTCTCAGAAGGAAATTGTAGACTTTCTGTTTCAGCCCAGCTTTTCCATGGCAAAGGAAATTACAGATGTGTCAGGACGAGGTGTTGGTCTTGATGTGGTTAAGTCTAATATTGAGCAATTAGGAGGAGATGTTGAGGTTAAATCTGTTCTTGGAAAGGGCTCAACCTTTACAGTAAGACTTCCTCTTACTCTGGCTATTATCCAGTCACTTATGGTAGAAGTCAGGGATGAGAAATATGCAATTGCCCTGGGCTCAATAGATACAATTGAAGATATTGCCGTGGAAGATATCAGGTATGTTCAGGCTAAAGAGGTAATTTATCTTAGAGGAAATGTTATCCCCTTGATAAGGTTAGATGAATTTCTTGACTGTGAGCAAAATGAGGATGGAGAGGAAAAGACTACCCTTACGGTTGTAGTTATTATGAAGGGTGAAAATTATGCCGGTCTTGTGGTGGACAAGCTTATAGGTCAGCTTGAGGTGGTTATTAAATCTCTTGGCAAGGTTATTGAAGATAATAGGATTATCAATGGTGCCACTATACTTGGTGATGGTGAGGTTGCGTTAATCCTTGATACTAACGCTTTGATCTGATTTAAGGAGGAAAGTTATGGCGACAGAAGTCTTAAATATTGATAGCGATATTGAGGAAAGAAAACAATATATAGTAGTTAAAATCGGGGACGAGGAATATGGTCTTGATATATTTATAGTGGATAATATTGTTCGTATGCTTAAGATAACAAGAGTGCCACAGTCCCCTGATCATTACAGGGGGGTAATTAACCTTCGTGGAGAGGTTGTGCCTGTAATGAGTGTTAGAAGAAAAATGGGACTTGCAGATGATGAAGTAGATGACAAAACCAGGATTATTGTGTTAAGATTACCTGAACAGGGTCTTGTTGGACTTTTGGTAGATGAGGTTAAGGAGGTTATAACCTTAGCTGAAAGTGAAATAGAGCGTAATGTACGTAATTCTAAGCGTGCTGACGCAGTTTTCATTAACGGTATAGGGAAAAACGGAGATGACCTTGTTTCGTTATTTGATTTATCTATGGTAGTTGAAGAAATGCCGTTGGCATAAAGGAGAGATATAATGGCAAATCTTACATTAGAAGAAGTAAACGAGAAGTATCCTGACGTACTGCAGGAAATAGGTAATATTGGTGCGGGAAATGCAGCTACGGCTATTGCCTCAATGCTCAGTATGAAAGTAGATATATCTGTTCCTGTTGTAAATCTTATTAAAGTTGAAAATATAGTTACTTTTCTGGGTTCGGAAGAGCAGATTATTGTAGGCATTATGTTGGGCATAGAAGCGGATATTCATGGAAGTATGATGTTTCTTTTGGATATGGATTCTGCTCATAGACTTGTTAATCGTATGATGATGAGAGATCCGAACTATAATGAGGAATTTGATGAAATGGACTATTCAGCCATTCAGGAGATAGGCAATATTATCGCAGGTTCATACCTTAATGCATTATCAGGAATGACCAATTTGTCAATTACGCCTTCAGTGCCATTTGTTGCTGTTGATATGGCTGCCGCAATCCTCAGCGTGCCGGCAGTAACCTTCGGTATGGAGGGTGACCATGCTCTGTTAATTAAAACGGAAATCGGTGATGACGGAGGCACAATTAACGGATACTTTATATTGATGCCGGAGGGTAATTCCTATGAAAAGATACTTGGTGCACTTGGACTTCCAATATAAGGGGA
Source organism: Lachnospiraceae bacterium (assembly GCA_041776485.1). Classification (GTDB taxonomy): domain Bacteria; phylum Bacillota; class Clostridia; order Lachnospirales; family Lachnospiraceae; genus JBHBQE01. Next base: position 63,345 of record JBHBQE010000001.1, read on the forward strand.
TTTTCTAATCTATGGGACAAATGATTAAAGTGGGTATGGCGGATCTTAAGGCTTGTAAAGCGCCTGATAATCTCACTACAATTGGGTTAGGTTCATGTATAGGTATTGCCATATATGACCCTTTAACAAAAATTACAGGATTGGCACATATTATGCTGCCGGATTCTACGGTAATGAAGAATGCTTCCAATGTGGCTAAATTTGCTGACTCAGGAATTCCCGAGTTATATAATAAAATGATAGCCTTGGGGGCAAAGAAAACTAAAATGTGGGCAAAGATTGCAGGGGGAGCCAAGATGTTTGGTATGTCAGGTTCTGTTTCCAGTGCAATCAATGTGGGTGAGCGTAATGCAGAGGCTTCCATTCAGGCATTAAAAAAACTGGGGATTCCTGTAATAGCGCAGGATATTGGGCTTAACTATGGACGGACGGTAGAGATATATTCTGAGACAGGAGATTATCTTATTAAATCTGTTGGGAAGCCTGCAAAAACTCTGTAGCTATGAGTGATAGTACAAGTCCGGAGTCTGAAAATAAAAAGCAGATTATAAAGGATCCTGTCATGGAGCCCGGGATTCGGCTTAAAACGAAGTCTTTGCCTATTATTATTACTTTATTGGGGGCAGGGATTGCATGTGTTATTTCTGTAATTCAGTTTACAGATTTTAGCATTTTTTTTACTCGATTAATTAAAGCCGTAATTTTCTTTGGAATTATCGGCGTTGTTGTAAAGCTTGTTTTAGATTTAATGTTTAACAGTAAAAAGATTTCCAAAGTACCGACGGATAGTTCAGAGGAAACAGAAGATGAGGATTCTTTACAGGAAAATCAAGAGGTCGAGACCGATGAGGTTGTACCAGAAGAAAATGAAGTCCTGGAGGAATCAGACGAATAAGGTATGGCAGTTGACAAGATAAAGCTGTGGGAAGAGTATCAAAAGACTCCCACACCTAAGCTGAGGGAAGAACTTATCATAGAGTATGCAGGACTTGTAAAGCTTGTTGCAGGTAAGCTTACTATGTATTTAGGCTCAAATGTGGAGTATGATGATCTGGTGGGCTATGGAGTATTTGGTCTTATCGATGCTATTGACAAATTTGATTTAGGTAAGGGAGTTAAATTTGAAACCTATGCTTCTCTTCGTATTAAGGGGGCTATATTAGACCAAATCAGAAAGATGGATTGGATACCGAGAACAATCCGCCAAAAGCAAAAGAAGATAGACGAAGCGGTTAAAAATATAGAAAATATTACCGGCAAATCAGCAACGGATAAGCAGGTGGCAGATGAGTTGGGACTGTCGGATGAGGAATATATTCAGTGGCAGGGACAGCTGAAGGTCACAAATCTTATATCATTAAATGAGTTTATGGAGCAGGGCGGAGAACCTGTTTCCGATACCAGTCTTAGTTCATCGCATTTTGAGATGCCGGAAACAAAGGTGGCAAGAGATGAGTTAAAGGAGGTTCTTGCCCAGTCCTTGGAAATACTTACCGAAAAGGAAAAAAAGGTAGTTTTGATGTATTATTATGAGGAACTTACCCTTAAGGAAATAAGTGAAGTATTAGAGGTTTCCGAGTCCAGAATTTCTCAGCTTCATACTAAGGCATTGTCCAAAATGAAAAAGAAAATGGGGCAATATATGGGAATCATGGTCGGATAGAAAGGTATAATTATGTCAATTAGACCTATTGAATTTACCGGAATGATACAAAATACTACAGAAATTTCCCATACTAAGGCAGTGGAGCAGCACCGCCCTCAGGCGGAACAGGAGCAGGCTGCAATGTATAATGCACAGCGCACTGCAGTATCTGCAAGTCAGGTATCAAATACCAAGGAAACGGCAAAGGATAAATTTGATCCATCCCGTGGTGGAGATGGAACAGGATATAAGAAAGATGGAGATAAGAAAAAGAAAGATAAGGAGAAAAAGGCTGGTTTTGACGGAGCAGTAAAGCTCAGAGACGGAAGAACTACATTTGATACCAGTGTATAGGATATAGTATGGGTTTTTTATATATTGGATTACTATTAGCAGGATTGTTGTGTTTTATTGTAAGCTTCTTCTTATCAGAGAAGCTTTCTTCATCTGATGTAAACGAATTTGAAAAAATGAGTAAATCAGATATGAATGCGATAGTAGAAAGACAACTGAGAGAGGCGGACGACAATATAAAAAAAATGATAGCTGATGGCATGGAGGATGCCATGGATGAATTTGAGGTCAAGGCAGATAAATTATTAAATGATAAAATTCTTTCCATCAGCGATTATTCCGATTCTGTTCTTACTTCTATTGAAAAATCCCATAAGGAAATTATTTTTATGTATGATATGCTCACAGAGAAACAGGAAATTTTAACAGAGCTGACAAAAAATATTCAAAAACTTGAATCAAATCTTAGGGAGATAAAGGCGAATATAGAAGAATCTGCAAATAATGGAGATTTTAGGCTTATAACAGATGAGCTGGAAGAAATAGAAAAAGTACATGTATTAGAGGAAATTATTGAGGAAGCAGGGGATAATAAAATAGAAACAGCGCTGGATAATAAGGTCAAGTTCACCAAAAATTCCAAGGAAGAAAATAATCAGAACGATAAGATACTGAAAATGTATAAAGAGGGGTATAGTGAAGTGGAAATTGCTAAGAGCCTTGGCAGGGGATTAGGTGAAATTAAGCTGGTGCTGGGGTTATTTAATAATTAGTATGATTTGGAGCTGCATAAATGAGAAGAAAATATTTTATGAGGGGAATGGGTGTAGGCATTATTATAACTTCCCTAATATTTACAATTTCATTTTTGTTTAAAGATGATAAGGTTTCCAATGCTTATATAATTGAGAGGGCAAAGAAACTGGGAATGGTAATGCCCGGAGGCGAAACTGTAAAATCCAAGGACGAAAAGGCGGTGAATACAGAGGAGGAGACAGAAAATAGCGGGGATATGGTTAGCGAAAATACAACTGAAGCAGGAGATAAGGTTACCGTTGAAACTCTTACAGGTGATGATGTAACTGAACCTCCCAAAGAAACTACAGATTCCAGTATATATACCAATAAATCCAAAAATACTGAAGAAGGAACCACAAAGGAAAAGGTTAATTTTTCTGTAAAACAAGGTGAAAGCTCTAATATTGTTTCTGCAAATTTATATAAGGCAGGTCTTGTAAAAAATCCTACAGAATTTAATAAATACTTAGAAACAAATGGCTATGACCAGTTTATTAAGGTGGGAGACTATTCCATAAAGGAAGGAAGCTCTGACAAGGAAATTGCAAAAACCATTACAGGTCAGTAGTCTGCCTGTTTAATAGCAAATCCTCAAACATTACCCCATAGTTATGCTCAGGGAAATTCAATGTATGTTTAATGGAACTAACTACAAATTCGCAGGCATTTTTTATGGATTCACCCATGCTTGCTCCATTTAGATAGTTGGCAATTAATATGGAGGAAAAAACATCCCCGGTTCCATGGAAATTTTGAGGGATTCTCTCTGTAAAATACTCATTTATTTCGTTGTTTTCTTGATTTAAACAAACAGCCCCCAGCTTGTCATCATCAAAGGAAACACCTGTGATAACAGCAGATTTTGCCCCTAATTCACAAAGCTTGGAAAGCAGACTATGAATTTCCTTTCTGGTATATTTTTCCTTGTATTCAATATCCAGTAAAAATGCAAGTTCGGTAAGGTTAGGCAAAACCAAATCAGCATGAGATATGATGGAACGCATTCCTTCAACAATGTTATAGTCTAAAGCGGTGTACAGCTTTCCATTATCTGCCATGGCAGGGTCAACAAGCAATAGTCCATTTGGGGAAAGGCTTTTTTTTGCATCCTTAATTATCTCAAACTGCCGATAATCTCCAATATATCCCGTATAAATTGCGTCAAAGCTTATGTGCTCGCTTATCCAATGGCGAATAATCTTTGGCATTTCATCTGTCAAGTCCAGGCAGGTAAAGTCCTTGAAGCCGCCTGTGTGGGTACTTAATATAGCAGAGGGGAGAATTGCGGTTTCTATTCCGTGAGCAGACAGTATAGGCAGAGCTACAGTTAATGAGCATTGCCCATAACAGGAAATATCTTGTATTGAAACTATTTTTTTCATTTTTCACCTTTCATTAAACCTGAAATTTAGAATATATCAGGAAACAATCTGTGTCAACAGATTGTTGTATACGAGACTATATTGGTAAAAATAGACAAAAAATGTATAGTATTTTTTTCTTGCTATAGAGGTGTTAAATTGGTAACATTAGCGAGAATGGCTGTAATGTTTGGTAAGTAATTTAAACAGTGATTTGGAGGGTGTATATTGAGTGAGTTATTAAGGATGGAGAACATTAGCAAGAGGTTTGGTAATTTCTACGCCAATCGTGATATTAATTTAACTCTCAATCGTGGCGAGGTTCATACTCTGTTAGGGGAAAATGGAGCAGGTAAGTCTACATTAATGAATATCCTTATTGGATTGTATCAGCCTACTGACGGAAAAATTTTTCTTGAGGGAAAGGAAAGAAGGATTACCAGTCCTGCTCAGGCAGTAAAGCTTGGAATTGGAATGGTTCATCAGCATTTTATGCTGGTGGAGGCTATGAGTGTTTTTGAAAATATTATTCTTGGTGATAGAAATGTTTCCGGGATTTTTATTGATAAAAAGGCAAGAAAAAAGGAAATAACGGAGCTTTCAGAACGCTATGGTCTGAATTTGGAGTTGGATAAGTCTATAACTGAAATATCCGTTGGTGCCCAGCAAAGGGTAGAAATACTTAAAGCTCTGTATCATGGCGCAGAACTTTTAATATTAGATGAGCCTTCAGCCGCTCTTACGGATATTGAGGTGGAAGGACTTTTTGCTATTATGAGAAAGCTTATCAGTGAGGATAAGAGTATAATTTTTATTTCCCATAAAATGCGAGAGGTTTTGCATATTTCAGACAGAATTACAATAATGAGAGCAGGGGAGATAGTAAAAACTGTTCCGGGAGAGGGTGCAGATGCAAAAACTCTTGCCAGTCTTATGATTGGAAAGGACTTTAATCCTTCTCAGTATGAAAAGAAAGAGCCAAAGGACTCCTGTGCCCTGTCTATGAATAAGGTGGCATACAATAAGGAGTCTAAGCACAATGGATTAAGTCAGGTATCCTTTGAGCTTAAAAAGGGCGAAATACTGGGTGTTGCAGGTGTAGACGGAAACGGTCAGACTCAGCTGGCACAGATTATTACCGGTGTTCTGACTCCTCAGGAGGGTGAGGTGAATATGGAAGATGGCAAGGTAGCTGTATTTGCTCCCGCCTCCTTTATTGAGAAAAATATTTCTCACGTTCCCGAGGATAGAAATCTACAGGGGCTTATAGGGAGTATGACCGTGTCTGACAATTTAGTATTAAAGTCTACAGATTCACCTAGGTTCAGCTCTTGTTCAGGTTGGTTTCTAAACAAAAAGAATATTAAAGAATATACTCAATCTTTGGTGGAGAAATATGATATACGGTGTCAGGGATTGGACCAGGAGGTAAGGAGTCTGTCAGGCGGTAATCAGCAAAAGGTTATTTTAGCCAGAGAATTGGAGTCGGATCCAAAGGTTTTGGTGGCGGTTCATCCCACCAGAGGTCTTGACGTGGGAGCTACAGGATTTGTACACGACAAAATGATAGAGGCAAGAGATAATGGTGTGGGAGTGCTTCTAATAAGTGCTGACTTTGATGAAATCCTAGAGCTTTCAGACAGAATTGTGGTTATTTTTGAGGGGCAGATAATGGGAGAATTTTCAGGTAAGGATCCGTCGATAGAGGAAATTAGTCTTGCAATGACGGGGAAGGTAAAGGAGGCAGGCAATGAGTAAGTTTACTAAGTATTTTAGCAGCTTCCTGGTACCTATTATTTCAATTGTTTTAGCATTGATTATAGGTTCAATAATTATCACTGTATTAGGCTCTAATCCGATAATCGCTTTGCAGTACTTGTTTAAGGGAGCTTTTGGCAGTTCCGCAAATATCGGTACAACTTTAACCAAGGCTACGCCCCTTATGTTCTGTGCATTATGTGCATGTTTTGCCTATAAGTGCGGAGTATTTAACCTAGGGGGTGAAGGTCAGTTTATAATCGGTTCGGTGGCTTGCTACTATATGGCTTTCTGTTCAGGGATAACAGGAATGCCCGGAATTATCCTAAGTCTTTTAGCGGGTACTATTGCCGGAGGATTGTGGGGGTTAATTCCTGGTGTGTTAAAGGTTGTCAGAGGGCAGAATGAAATGATTATTTCCATTATGCTGAATTATGTGGCAACTTTATTTATGGGTGTAGTTTATACCAATTGGCTAAGAGATGCCTCTGTACCCCAGACCCTGCCGGTGCCTGATTCGGTTATGATTCCTAGAGTAGTGGACAATATGCGTTTTACCTGGGGCTTGATACTGGCACTATTTATAGGTATATCAGTTTATTATTTTCTTTTTTGGACATCGGGCGGCTTTAAACTGAGGGCAGTGGGATTTAATATGACTGCCAGTCATTTTAACGGGTTCCCGGTTAATAGGTTCATCCTTACAAGTTTCATAATATCCGGTGCTATTGCAGGAATAGGCGGCGGCGCAGAAATCCTTGGAACCCAGTTTAGACTTATAAATGGATATGGTGCGGGCTATGGATTTGACGGAGTTGCCATGGCGCTTATAGGACAGCTTCATCCTATAGCAACAATATTCGTGGTAATATTTTTTGCCGCATTAAGGTCAGGTTCTACGGCTATGCAGGCTGCAACAGGAGTTCCAACAAGTGTTTCCGATATTATTCAGGCATTGGTTATCGTATTCTCAGTGGCTGGAATGGCATTGGTAAAACTACCGGAATTTGAGGCGTTGAGACTTAGATATTTCGGCAATAAATCAGAAAGTAAGGAGGCGTAGTCATGGATTGGATACAAAGCTTATTACTTGCTACGGTACGTATGGCAGTTCCCTTACTTTTTATAGCATTGGCTGAGCTTTATTCAGAGCGGGCGGGAATGGTAAATATTGGATTAGAGGGATTGGCAGCAATTGGCTCCCTTGTGGGCTTTTTGGTTTGTTTCATAACAGGAAGCACATGGCTTGGCATATTATGCGGAGCAGGAATAGGAATACTTGTTAATATGATATATGCTTTTGCAACTATTACTTTGTGTGCAAATCATATAGTTTACGGTATGGCAATCAATATATTTGCCCCTGCTTTGGCTTCTTTTGTTTATAGGGTATATTTTGGCTCGGGAAGCGATTTAAAGAAGATTACATTGATGTCTCCGGTGGAGATACCTGTATTAAATGATATACCGTTTTTCGGGAAGCTGCTGTTTAATCAGACTCCTATGGTTTATATCGCTGTTTTGCTTATTATATTTACCGGTATTTTCTTCAGTAAAACAAGGGCAGGCTTGAATTATAAGTCTGTGGGAGAACATCCTCAGGCAGCGGCTACCCTTGGCATTCCAGTTATAGGCGTAAAATACTTAGCATGTGTTATTTGCGGTGCTTTGGCAGGTATAGGAGGAGCATATCTTACTACCTGTTATTCAGACACCTATTCTCAGGGGACTGTAGCAGGGCGAGGCTTTATTGCCATGGCAGCCGTTATATTTGGACGATGGACAGGAGGCGGCGTTTTAGTGGCTTGTTTGTTCTTTGGATTTTGTGACGCATTACAGATAAGATTACAGGTAGGTTCCTTTGGAGCACCCTATCAGTTTTTCCAGATGATACCCTATATTGCAACGGTGGTTGTATTGTCTGTAATAGGCGCTAAAAAGAGCGGACCCAGGGCTAACGGTCAGCCCTATAGGAGAGAGCAGAGGTAGTAACTGCCAGGAGGCAGATATTATAGGTATTTATTTATTTTCAGGAGGGATAAAAATGAAAAAGATTATTTCAATGGGAATTACTTTGTGCTTGGTTCTGGGCCTTTGTGCCTGTGGCGGAACTGACACAGGAAGTACAACATCCGGATCCGGCGGCGGAAGCGGTGCAGATGACGGTTCAGGATACAAGGTTGCAATGATTTGCGACTCAAGTATCAATGACGGTGGTTGGGGAGCAGCTTGTTATAATGCTATGGTTGCTGCAGCAGATGAAATGGGGTGGAGCTATGAAGTAACCGACAGCATAGCTCAAAACGAGTATTATGATTCAATCGCGGCATATTGTGCTCTTGGTTATAATATGATTTATGCACCGGGCAATCAGTATACTGATGCGGTTCTTCAGGCTGCCGAGGAATATCCTGATGTGGCATTTGCTCTTTTAAACGGTGCAGAGGATACTCCCGATAAAGCAGTTAACAAGAACGTTTCTTCACTTCTGCCTGACGCACAGCAGATTGGATGGATAGCCGGTGCCTTAGCAGGATTAATGACAGAAACAGGTACTATAGCCTTCATTGGAGGTATGGAGCTTGATACTACATTAAGAAAGTATGCAGGCTATGGCGAAGCAGCAGAATATGTCGCAAAGCAGGAAGGAAAAACCGTTAAGGTATTGGAGTGCCCATTTGCAGGCTCCTTTGATGATTCTGCCAAGGGCATGGAATTTGCAAAGACTATGATAGAGCAGGATGCAGATGTATTTTTCGGTGACGCTTCAGCAGTTGATTCCGGAGCAAGACAGGCAATTGATGACTACAACAAGGTTCAGGGGGAGGTTAAGGTATTTGATATTGGACAGCCTGCTGATATACTCGGACAGAATGAGTGCATTATCTGCTCTCAGGTTACTGATAATGCAGCCATGATAATTGCTTCCATGAAGGCAGTTGAAGAAGGAAAGTTTGGCGGAGAAACATTATTCGGTACTCTTCAAAACGGCGCTCTTTCCCATGGTGAGTTATCTGAGCTGGTACCTGCCGAAATTCAGGAAAAGTATCTTGAGTACATTGATCAGATGACGAATGAAACATTTATGAAATAATTTTACGTTAATTAATGCAATTAATATCGGCATAACAATTGTTATGCCGATATTTTATGGATATCCAACAAAATATATATCATATTTTATTGTAAAAACTGTAATCCTTTGTTAGAATACATAGGATATTTTATAAATTTAAGGAAGGTAAGAAATGACCATTGTTGCAGAGTGGGTTGCTCCAAGACATATACAAAGGCTGACGGATTTGGAATTTAAGCTAAAAAATGGCAAGAATATTATGATTGCATGGGAGAGTGCAGTTTTTGGAATGCGTAAGTTTGAAGCTACAGGAGTTTCCACCACAGATGAAAATGGACGTGTTACTATAGGCAATCTTAGTTACCTTAAGGAAAATATTGATTATTTATCGCGTATTCACTATCTTTCAGAGTCTGAGGATGGTGGATATGTTAAATCTATTATCTTTACCGACAGACAGCCGGGGCGCTATAAAAGTGAGACTTGGTGCTACAGCAATCCTAATTTCCGTAGATAATATATTAAGGTATTCATACTTTAGGCTTCGGATAAATTTATTCAATTGTCTGAAGTCAAATTTGTAATCCAAATCCCTTTTTTAAGAAGTATAAAACCAAAAGTAATTTTAATAAAATCCAGTGACTGAATGATTAGGAATATAGGAATTATTGAAAGGGAGGATTTGGTGCAGAGCAGGGCAGCAACAGGTATTGTTATACACCAGTTAAAAACTCCGTCAAATAAAAAGGTTATTAGAGTTTTCCCTCCTGAACGAAGAATAAAATACATGGAATGAATAAGGGACTGTACCGGGAAAAATGCAGCGGAGATAAATATAAATACAGTGGTTAATGACTGTATTTTAGCTGTTGTATCATAAATTTTCGGAAATGGTATGGCAATACCTATCAGTAATAGAGTAGGCACAAGAGTTACTGCCAGCCCAAATAATATAAGCTTCCAGGCTGCTTTTTTGGCATATTCAAATTCCCCGGCTCCCAGGAGCTGCCCTGTAATTATTCCTATACCCTCTCCTAAATAAACAAAAACAATATTAAATAGATTACATAATGTATTGGAAATATTTAATCCTGCTACAATCTCCAGTCCCAATAGGGAATAACACTGGGTAAGTACTGCAATTCCCGCAGCCCAAATTACTTCGTTTATAAATATAGGTATTGTACGGATAAGTATTTGAGGCAGGATTTTAAGAGGAATCAAAAGCGTGGTATATATTCCCGACAGAAATTTATGTTGATTGGTTCTGGAATGTGACCAGATTACAATAACAAATAATTCTACAAAGCGGGAAATAACAGTGGCAATTGCAGCACCACGCACGCCTAAAGCAGGAAAGCCAAAGTTTCCGAAAATTAAGATATAATTTAATATTATATCAGTAACTACAGAGGATAGTCCCGCTACCATAGGCTTAATGCTGTCTCCTGTTTCTCTCAAGGTGGTAGCATATATATGTGTGACAGAAAAGGGCAATAGACCTATAAGCATAATGTTAAGGTATTCCTTAGAAGTATTAAGGGTAAATTCCACATCAATATTGTTGGAGTCACCCTGCATATACAGAAGAATAATTTCCCGTCCGAAAAAATAAAATATAAAAATTCCAGTTATCAGACAAAATAAACTAATCCAACATTTTATTCTAAAGGTTTGGCGTATTCCTTCAGTATTTCCCTGTCCATGGTATTGGGCAGTATATATACCGGGACCTGCATGACCGCCAAATACGGCAAGATAATAAATGAAAATAATCTGAATGGCAATAGAAACAGCAGTAATGGATTCTGTACCTAATGTACCCACCATCATATTATCAACCAGCCCCACGGCATTTGTGATGGCTGCCTGAATCATAATGGGCATTGAAATCCACATTGCCCTTTTATATATTGAATTAGAACTGCTTCCTGTTAAGTCCATGATAAAAGGGTATTATATATGATATATAATTGCTTGTAAAGAGAGGTAAAATTCCATAAAATATAATCTATATATAATTTTATTTAGACTGGGAAGGATATGAAAAAGTATACAGATAGAACAGAGCTCCTTTTGGGCAAAGAAGCGGTAGCTAAATTAAATGAAAGCCATGTGGCGATATTTGGAATCGGCGGTGTGGGAGGAGCTGCAACCGAGGCGTTGGCAAGGGCAGGAGTAGGCAAGCTGACACTGGTTGATGCTGATACTGTAGATATAACAAATATTAACAGACAGATATTTGCTACAGAGGAATATATTGGGAAAAGTAAAGTGGAGGCAGCGGAAAAAAGACTGTTTTCTATCAACTCCGATATAAAACTTGATTTATATAATATATTTTATTTGCCTGATAAAAACGAAAAATTTGATTTCAAAAGGTTTGATTATATTATTGATGCAGTTGATACAGTAAGTGCAAAAATTTCTCTGGCGGTGGAGGCTTGCAGGGTGAACACACCGATTATTTCAGCTATGGGGGCAGGTAATAAGCTGGACCCTACAGGGTTTATTGTGGCAGACATATATAAAACAAAGATATGCCCCCTTGCCAGAATAATGAGAAAAGAACTCAAGGAGAGGAATATCAAATCTCTAAAGGTAGTTTATTCTCAGGAAATGCCTGTTGCCAGATTAAATCCTCCCGGAAGTGTGTCATTTGTTCCACCGGTGGTGGGAATGATTATGGCTGGAGAAGTGATAAAGGATATTATAAAAAAATAACTTGCATTTAATCATGTATTAGTGTATAGTTACCTAGGATTTTGGTTCGTTGGTCAAGTGGTTAAGACGCCGCCCTCTCACGGCGGAATCAGGGGTTCGACTCCCCTACGAACTGTAGACTTACTTGGTAAGAGTGGACTTTGTCCGCTCTTACTTTGTTATAGGGGAATCATATGAATGTCAAAGAAATTGAAAAAAAGACAAAGGAACTTGCCTTAAAGGTTATAGAAGAAGTTAATATTGATGGGCTTTTTCTAGTGGATACTGAATATGTTACAGAAAATAAAGAAAATTATCTTAGGGTTTTTATTGATAAACCCGGGGGTGTAACCATAGACGACTGTGTGGCAGTAACCCATCCCATGAATGAAATTTTAGACAGGGAGGAGTTTATAAGCGGTCAGTATATTTTTGAGGTAAGCTCGCCGGGACTTACCCGTCCCTTTAAAAGGCAGGAGGATTTTAACAGAAACATTGGGAAAAAAATACAGGTAAAATTATTTGCTCCCATGGAAAATACAAAGCTGTTTATTGGAAAATTAATCAGCTTTAATGATGACAGTATTGTGATTAGTGTGGAAGGAAGAGAAATAGAAATTTCCAGGGATAAAATAGCCCTTATCCACCAGGCAATTGAGTTTTAGGAGGAAAGAATGAGTAACAAGCGTGCGGAAGAATTTGATTTGTTAGATGCCTTAGGACAGATTGAAAAGGAAAAAAATATCAGTAAGGAATCAATTATGGAGGCAATTGAAAGTTCCATGCTTGAAACCCTAAAGAAACGTCTTCAGGTGGAGGACAATATTGATGTTAAGATAAACCCTGAATATGGAAGAATTGATGTTACATTAAAAAAGGAAGTTGTAAAGACCGTTTCTAATCCTAATACAGAGATTTCACTAGAGGATGCCAGAAAAATAAGCGGAGACTATAAGCTGGGAGATACTGCTGTTGTGTTGGCAGATCCTAAGTCCTTTGGAAGAATACAGATATCTGCAATTAAGAATTCTATTGTTCAAAAGGTGCGTGACGAGGAGAGACGAATCGTACTTGATGAGTATCAGGAAAAGGAAAATCAGGTGATTACCGGTATTGTTCAGCATAATATCGGTAAGAACATAAATATTAATATTGGCAAAGCCGATGCAATATTAACTGAAAGAGAGCAGGTAAAAGGGGAAAGATATCGCCCTATGGACAGGATAAAGGTATACCTTTTAGAGGTAAAGGATACACCAAAGGGCACTAGAGTAAGGGTGTCAAGAACTCATCCGGATTTAGTCAGATGTCTATTTGAGGAAGAGGTAGCAGAAGTCAGAAGCGGTATAGTGGAGATTAAAGCTATTGCCAGAGAAGCAGGCAACAGGACAAAAATGGCTGTTTGGTCTAATGATGAAGATGTGGATCCGGTTGGAGCCTGTGTTGGAATGAACGGTGTTAGAGTTAATGCAGTTTGTGCAGAGCTTGGTAATGAGAAAATAGATATTATTGAATGGAATGAAAATCCGGCAATGCTTATTGAAAATGCCCTTAGTCCTGCTAAAGTCATTTCCGTTATAGCTGACTCTGATGAAAAAACCGCAGATGTTATTGTTCCGGATTATCAGCTTTCCCTTGCAATAGGCAGAGAGGGACAAAATGCAAGGCTTGCAGCCAGACTTACAGGATTTAAAATAGATATTAAATCAGAGTCTCAGGCAAGGGAGTCCGGTGACTTCCCGGGATTTGGTGCAGATGATTTCTACGATGATGAGTATTATGATACCGAAGGGTATTATGACGAAAATGGAGAGTATACAGAAACCATTGAAGATGAGGAAATAGAAGATATTATTTCTGATGAAGAAATGATAGAGGGAGAAAATCCGGAGGAAGAATTATCTGATAATGAATAAGCTATTATCATTTATTTCCCTTATGAAAAAATCCGGTTCAATAAAATGCGGTGAATTTTCCGTAATGGAGGCGATAAAAAATAAAGAGGCAAAGCTGGTTATTATTGCCGGAGATTCATCAGAGAATACAAAAAAAAGGTTTACTGATAAAGCAGGATATAGGGATATATTGTTAATAGAGTTTGGAGATAAAATTAGCTTGGGAAAAGCTATAGGAAAAGATTACGCTGTAAGCATTGCTGTATGTGATAAAGGCTTTGCAGAGGCATTTTGTGATAAGCATAGGAGGTATTTGAATGGCAAAAATGAGAGTATATGAGCTGGCAAAGGAAGTAAATAAAGAGTCAAAGGAGATACTTGCCTATCTTAAAGAAAACGGATTTGAAATTAAAAGTGCTTCTTCCAATGTGGAGGAAAAGGAGATAGAGCTGGTTAAAAGAGAGTTTCTTAAAGGATCCTCAACTCCAATAAAGGAAAATGAACAGCCTGCTGGCTTTAAAGAAGCAAAAAAAGAAACTAAAGAAAAGACGACTGAAGCAGCTAAAAAGGCTAAAGGAAGCGGAGAAGTACCAAAGCCAATAGTAAAACCGGAGGAAAAAAGGGAGGCTATGCCGCTTAGGAAAAAGAAAAATATTACAGCGGTGTTTAATTCCCAATACAGTACACAGTCCGGTTCAAAACGAAACAGAGGAGAGGACAGGAAAGGAGAGAGAAAGCTCCAAAGACCAGGTGCAAAACCATTTAGACCAGAGGGTGGATATACTCCTATACGTCCAAGACAGGACAGGGAGAGAATGATTCATACTATGGTGATTACAGAGGAGCCTGCATTCCCTGTAAAAAAGGAGGAAGTTAAAACTGTAGAAGCCAAGGTATCCGAAGCTCCTGTAAAAAATAAGGTGGATTTGTCTAAGGTTGAGGATACTCCCAGAAGAAAAAAATCCTTTGTTCATACAACTGCCAAGGAGGCTATAGTTCCTCCGATAGAATCTGCTGCAGCAGAAAAGAAGGATGAGAAAAAGGGTAGTAGAGATAATTCCAGAAGAAAGAAAAACATAAAACAAAATGAAAATACCAGAAAACAGGAAAGAAGTATTAATCTGGAGAAGACAAAGCTTAAAAAGCATGTTAAACAGGCAGAGCCAAAGACTGTAAAGCGTGGTGAAGACGATATTCTAACCCTTATTATACCTGACAGACTTACTGTTAAAGAGCTGTGTGAAAAAATGCAGATGGCTCCCAGTGAGGTTATTAAAGCACTATTTTTAAAGGGAAAAATGGTGACCTTAAATCAGGATATAACTTATGAGCAGGCAGAGGAAATTGCACTTGAATTTAATTGTATTTGTGAGCCTGAGGAAAAAGTGGATGTTATTGCAGAGCTGTTAAAGGATGAGGAAGAGGTAGAGGCAAATCTTGTAACCCGTCCTCCGGTTGTATGTGTAATGGGTCATGTTGATCATGGTAAAACGTCATTATTAGATGCAATAAGACAGACAAATGTTACCGGTAAAGAGGCGGGAGGTATCACTCAAAAGATAGGTGCCTACATGGTAAATGTAAACGGTCAGAAGATAACATTTCTTGATACCCCGGGGCATGAGGCCTTTACGGCAATGCGTATGAGAGGTGCAAGCTCTACTGATATCGCCATACTTGTGGTAGCCGCAGATGACGGAGTTATGCCTCAGACGATAGAGGCAATCAACCATGCCAGAGCAGCCAATGTTGAAATAATTGTAGCTATTAATAAGATTGATAAGCCGGGTGCAAATATCGACAGGGTTAAAAAGGAGCTTTCCGAGCATGAGCTTGTCAGCACAGATTGGGGCGGAAGCACAGAGTTTGTGCCGGTTTCAGCTAAATCCGGTGAGGGTATAAAAGACCTGTTAGATATAATCTTATTAACTGCTGAAGTACAGGAGCTTAAGGCAGATCCCAAGAGAAATGCCAGAGGTTTGGTTATTGAGGCAGAGCTTGATAAGGGTAGGGGCGTTGTTGCCACAGTCTTGGTACAAAAGGGTACATTGCATGTGGGAGATGCTGTTGCCGCAGGAAAGGCCTATGGAAAGGTGCGTGCCATGATAGATGAGCATGGTAAACGCATAAAAAAGGCTGGTCCGTCAACACCGGCAGAGATACTTGGTCTTTCAGAGGTTCCCAATGCGGGTGAAATATTTATGTCTATGGACTCTGATAAGGAGGCGAGAGCCGTTGCGGCAACCTTCGTATCTGTAGATAAGGACAGAATGGTAGAGGACAGCAGACAGAGGGTAACTTTGGATGATTTGTTTACCCAAATTCAGGCAGGCAACCTTAAGGAATTTAATCTGATTGTAAAGGCTGATGTCCAAGGTTCTGTGGAGGCTGTAAAAAATTCTCTGGAGAAACTTTCCAATGAGGAAGTAGTGGTTAAGATTATTCACTCGGGAGTCGGTGCTATCAGTGAAAGTGATGTAACTTTAGCAAGTGCAGGAAATGCAGTGTTAATCGGATTTAATGTAAAGCCTGATAATATAGCCAAGCAGAGAGCGGACTCTGAGGGTGTAGATATTAGATTATATAATGTAATTTATAATATTATTGAGGATGTGGAATATGCCATGAAGGGTATGCTTGCCCCTGTATATGAAGAAAAGATTATTGGTCATGCTCAAATTCGTCAGGTGTTTAAGGCTTCTGAAATAGGTAATATTGCAGGAAGCTATGTTAAGGACGGTGAGATATTAAGAGATTGTAAGGTTCGTATCACCAGAAAAGATGAACAGATATTTGAAGGGTCACTTTCTTCATTAAAGAGATTTAAGGACAATGTAAAGGAAGTTAAGGCAGGCTTTGAATGCGGGCTTGTATTTGACGGATTTTATGACTTCCAGGTGGATGATGAAATAGAAGCCTATATTATGGTTGAAAAGGCAAGAGCATAGAACCATGAGAAAGAAGAGTATCAAGAACAACAGGATAAATGAAGAGGTATTAAGAGGTATATCTGAAATTATCAGGGGAGAGCTTAAGGATCCCAGGATTGCGGAATTTACCTCTGTACTTTCTGTAGAGGTGGCACCGGATTTAAAAACTGCCAAGGTGTATATAAGTGTACTTGGCTCTCAGGAGGATAGTGATAGAACTCTGGAGGGACTTAGAGCCAGTGCGGGCCATGTTAGAAGCCTGCTGGCAAAAAAGATTAACCTTAGAAATACTCCACAGCTGCAATTTTTATGTAACGGCTCCATCAGTTATGGAATAAAGATGTCAAAGCTTATTGATGAGGTTTGTAAAGGTGACAGAGAAGATTAATATTGATGAAATTTTATTGAATGTAAAATCCGTGGGTATATCAGGTCATGTAAATCCTGACGGAGACTGTATGGGATCAACTTTGGGATTATATAATTATATAAGTAATAATTATCCTGATATAAAACTTGACTTATTTATAAATGGAGAAATACCTGAGGTATTTCGTTTTTTATCCGGAGCAGAAAACGGAATATCTCCAAAAAAAGTCCATGGGGAAGCTTATGATGTATTTTTTGTATTGGACTGTTCAGATGTGGATAGAATTGGAGAAACAGGGAAAATATTTAAAAACGCTAAACTTAAAGTCTGCATAGATCACCATATAAGTAATGACGCCTTTGCAGATATAAATTATATCCTTCCTAACGCCAGTTCCACCTCAGAGCTTATAGCATCTCTAATAGATAAGGATAAAATAAATAAAGCTATTGCAGAATGCCTGTATACGGGAATAGTACATGATACGGGTGTTTTTCAGTATCAGAGTACCTCCAGGAAAACTATGGAGACAGCCGGAATGCTGATGGAAAAGGGTATAGATTATTCCAGAATAATAGAATATACCTATTATGAGAAAACCTACAACCAAAACAGACTTATGGCATTGGCAATACTTAATTCCAAGCTATATGATAAAAACAGGATTATTGCTACAGTTATTTCAAAGGCAGACTTTAAAGCCTGTAATGCCGATAAAAGTGATACCGAGGGTATAGTAAATCAGCTTCGTATTACCAGAGGCTGTGACATTTCTATTTTTCTCTATGAAAATGAGGACGGTACCCACAAGCTTTCCCTTAGATCTACCAAGGATATTGATGTGGCAGAAATTGCTAAAGGTTTGGGGGGAGGCGGTCATATTAGGGCTGCCGGTGCAACTGTAGGCAAAAAGCCCTGGGAGGAAATTGAAAAACTGGTGGAAATAATTATCAGTAAAAGATGATAAGCTCCGGAGTAATAAACATATATAAGGAAGCCGGACTAACCAGTTTTGGGGTTGTGGCAAGGCTTAGAAAAATCCTTGGAATAAAAAAAATAGGACATACAGGGACTCTTGACCCAGATGCGGTTGGTGTTCTTCCAATTTGTTTTGGTAAGGCAACAAAGCTGGTGGAGGAACTTTCCCACAAGGATAAGGTATATGAAACAACACTGCTCCTTGGACAATCTACAGATACTCAGGATATAAGCGGCAAAATAATTTTAAGTTGCAAAAATTTTCCCTCTGATGAAAATATTATTAATGCAGTAAACAGTTTTGTCGGAGAGATAGAGCAGGTTGCACCTATGTATTCCGCCAAAAGGATAAACGGCAAAAGACTTTACGAATTGGCTAGGATGGGAATGGAGGTTGAGAGGAAACCCTCTAAAGTTAATGTTTACAGCATTGATATATTGAGCATTAATGTGCCCAGAGTAAGACTCAGGATACATTGCTCTACGGGAACCTATATCAGGACTATTTGCAATGATATCGGAGATAAACTGGGCTGCGGTGGTTGTATGGAGGAGCTTACCAGAACAAAAGTATATGATTTTGATATTTCAAGAGCGCTAAAGCCTGAGGAGATACAGGAAAAATTGAAAGCCGGAGATGAAAGCTTTATTATTCCGGTGGATTTCTTTTATCAACAGTATTTTGCAATCAAATTAAATAATGAATTAACAAAAATTGCAGTAAATGGAGGGAAGATAAAGACGAGACTTTTAGATACTGATAATATCAAAAATTATGGATTTGTAAGATTGTATAGAAGTGATAACAGCTTTATTGGAGTTTATAGTGTAGGGGAGGAATATATTACCCCTTATAAAATGTATTTAATGTGATGGAACATGTACTTGGAATAGATAATTTTAAATTAAATAACAAAACAGCAGTTACAATTGGTAAGTTTGACGGAATTCACAGGGGTCATAGAATACTTATTGATTCTGTGTTGAAGCGAAAAAAAGGTGGATTTCTTGCTACTGTAATTACCTTTAGCACTTCGCCTAAGGAGTTTTTTAATAAAGGGAGCGAGGTTAAATATATACTTACCAGGACTGAGAGAAATGAAATGCTATCTTCCCTTGGAATTGATATTCAATTGGAAGTTATTTTTGATAAAAATATGGCAGAAACTGCCCCGGAAGATTTTATTAAATTATTATTTAATAAAATAAATATGAGATATATAGCAGTAGGCAGAGATTTTCGCTTTGGTAATAAAGGCTGTGGTGACATATCCTTAATAGAGGAGCTGTCAAGGGAAATGGGATTTGAATTTAATGCCTGCAATAAGCTAAAGTCCGGAGGAAATGTAATCAGCTCAACAGATATAATAAATGCTATAGTAATGGGGGATATGGAAATTGCTGAAGAAATGCTTGGATATAATTATTTTATACAAAATAGAATAATATCAGGAAATCATATTGGCAGAAAAATAGGGTATCCCACCATTAATATATATCCACCTAAGGATAAAGTAATTCCAAGGTTTGGTGTATATGCCACAAGGGTATATGTAGATGGAATTTGCTATGAAGCTATGACAAATATAGGACTTCGTCCAACAATTGATGAGGAAATAAAAACGATTACCATAGAAAGCCATGTGTTTAGTGGCGATTTCAGTTCAAAGACTGAAAATATAAGGGTTGAGTTTATTAAGTTTATCAGACCGGAACAAAAATTTGCCTCGGTTTCGGAATTAACCAGTCAGATACAAAAAGATGAAGGTGAGATTCGAAGATTTTTTAAACTTTAACAGAGTTTTGTTTGCAAAAAAATCATATTTGTGATAACATACATAAGTTATTGTCCTTTACTTGGTTTTGGCACCTCTGACCTCTGCCAGGTATGGGATGGATTTATAAAAGGAGGAAATTATGTTAGATTCAGCAAAAAAACAGGAAATCATCAAGGAGTATGGCAGAACCGAGGGAGATACAGGCTCACCGGAGGTACAGGTAGCAATACTTACCAGCAGAATCAGGGAGCTTACAGAGCACCTTAAGGTAAATAAGAAGGATCACCATAGTCGCAGAGGCTTGCTTAAGATGGTAGGTAAAAGACGTAACCTGCTTGCATACCTTAAAAATAAGGATATTGAGCGTTACCGAAGCTTAATAGAAAGACTAGGTCTAAGAAAATAATTTATGCTTATTTAGGTACGGATATCCGTACCTTTTTAAATATGCTTACAGCAAGTGCCCGAAAGGGCATTTCCTGTAAGTGGGTCATATTTTTGTGAAGAAGAAAGAAGGAAAAGAAGAAAGATGGAAAAGATTTTTGAAATGGAAATCAGCGGAAGAAAGCTTAAATGCGACATAGGAAGGGTTGCTGCTCAGGCAAATGGAGCTGTGCTTATATCCTATGGTGAAACCACAGTACTTTCAACTGCAACAGCAAGTGAAAAACCCAGGGATGGAATTGACTTTTTCCCGTTGTCTGTAGATTTTGAGGAAAAGCAGTACGCAGTTGGTAAAATTCCCGGAGGTTTTATGAAAAGAGAGGGACGCCCTTCTGAGAACGCAATACTTACCTCCAGAGTAATAGACAGACCTATGCGTCCTTTGTTTCCCAAGGATTTTAGAAATGATGTTTATTTAAATAATTTGGTTATGAGCGTGGATAGCGATTGCAGACCGGAGATTACAGCAATGCTTGGAACCGCTATTGCAACTGCTATATCGGATATTCCGTTTAACGGTCCCGTAGCGATGACCCAGGTGGGAATGGTTGACGGAGAGTTTATTATTAACCCCTCTCAATATGACTGGGATGAGGGGGATTTAATGCTTACCGTCGCTTCCACCAGGGAAAAGATAATGATGATTGAGGCAGGGGCAAATATTATACCTGAGGATAAAATGCTTGAAGCAATATTTATGGCTGATAAGGTTAACAAGGAAATTATTGCCTTTATAGAGCTGATTGTATCAGAGGTGGGCAAAGACAAATTTGAATATGAGTCAATAAAAGTTCCTGAAGAAGTTTTTGATAAGATAAGATCAATTGTACCTGAAACAGAAATGGAGGCTGCAGTTTTCACAGATGTTAAACAGGTTCGTGATGAAAATATAAGAGGAATTAAGAATAGATTAATAGAGGCGTTTGCTGAGGATGAAGAAGCACTATCTTTCCTTGAAGAGGCTGTGTATCAGTATGAGAAAAAGACTGTAAGAAAGATGATTTTAAAGGACAAAAAGCGCCCTGACGGAAGGGGAATGGAGGAAATCCGTACCCTTAAGGCAGAGGTGGATTTAATACCCAGAGTTCACGGTTCTGCAATGTTTACAAGAGGTCAGACTCAAATTTGTGATATTGTAACCCTCGCACCATTGTCAGAGGTTCAAAAGATAGACGGACTTGATCCTTATTTAACCTCTAAGCGCTATACTCATCATTATAATTTTCCTGCCTATTCAGTGGGTGAAACCAAGCCCAACAGAAGTCCTGGACGTCGTGAAATAGGTCATGGAGCCTTGGCAGAGAGGGCATTAATCCCTGTGCTTCCTACAGAGGAGGAATTTCCGTATGCAATCAGGGCAGTATCAGAAACCTTTGAGTCAAACGGATCCACATCCATGGCAAGCACCTGTGCCTCATGTATGTCATTAATGGCTGCAGGTGTTCCCCTTAAGGATATGGTAGCCGGTATTTCCTGCGGATTGGTAACCGGAGATACTGATGAGGATTATGTACTGCTTACAGATATTCAGGGGCTTGAAGACTTCTTTGGAGATATGGACTTTAAGGTAACAGGAACAAAGAGCGGAATAACAGCCATCCAAATGGATATAAAAATTGAGGGTCTTACAGAGTCCATGGTAAGGGGGGCTATTGAACGTACAAAAGAAGCAAGATTTTTCATAATGGACAGCTGTATGTCCAAGGCAATATCCGAGCCACGAAGTGAGCTTAGTCCCTATGCACCTAAGATTATCCAAACAGTTATTGATCCATCAAAGATTGGAGAAGTAGTAGGTCCCAGAGGTAAGGTTATAAATGAAATCATTGAGAGAACAGGTGTACAGATTGATATTACCGATGAAGGTAATATAAGTATTTGCGGAACTGATTCTGCTAAAATGGCAAAAGCTCAGGAGATGATAGATATTATTGCCAGAGATTTTGAGAAGGATCAGATTCTTACAGGCAAGGTTGTAAGTATTAAGGAATTTGGAGCTTTCCTGGAGTTTGCCCCGGGAAAGGAGGGAATGGTTCATATTTCAAAAATTTCCGACCAAAGGATAGAACATGTGGAAGATGTGCTTACCCTGGGGGATATGGTTAAGGTTATATGTCTGGGCAAGGATAAGATGGGACGTATAAGTTTTTCCATGAAGGATGTCAAACAGGATTATTAATGAATATTGCAATTATAGGTGCCGGTGCCTCCGGTTTAATGGCAGGCTATGCCGCTGCAAGCCATGGGGCAAAGGTAACTGTTTTTGAAAAAAATGAAAAGCCCGGCAAGAAAATATATATAACAGGTAAGGGAAGATGTAATGTCACCAATGCTTGCGATAGCCGGGAGTTTTTTGAAAACATTGTAAGCAATCCGAAATTTATGTATAATGCCTTTTATCGCTTTAGTAATGTAGATTTGATGAGATTTATAGAGGCAAATGGAACAAGGCTTAAAGTAGAGAGAGGAAAAAGGGTCTTTCCTGTAAGCGACCATGCTTCAGATATTACAAAGGCACTTTTGCATTCTTTAGAAGATCTTGATGTTAAGTTTAGATTTAATAATATTGCAGATGAAATATTATTAGAGAATATCGACTGTAATAATAGAGAGAATTCCTCTTTAAGGGGGAATAAAAAGGGCAAACAAGCCAATAGAAAAGTAGTTGGTCTAGAATGTTCCGGTAAAAAATTAAATTTTGATTCAATTATTCTTGCTTCAGGTGGAGCTTCATATCCGGGAGCGGGGGGCAGTACTATAGGCTATGATATTGCCAAAAGATTAAAACTTCAAGTGACGGAAATAACTCCGTCACTTGTCCCGTTTATTGCTGATATTGGCAGGGAAATAAAGGTTAAGACAAAGAATTTGGCCGGCTTAACCCTTAAAAATATATCTTTTAGTATCAAAGAGAATAATAGAATGATTTTCAGTCAATTCGGAGATTTATTATTTACTCATCAGGGGATCAGCGGACCTTTGGTACTTACAGCTTCAGCTCTTGTTGGAAGGAAGATAATTTCCAATAAGGCAATTAGCGCAAGTATTGATTTAAAACCGGGTATTCCTGATAATGAGTTGGATAACAGGTTAATTGATACAGTAAACACAAGGGGCAAAATGGAGTTTAAGTCCTATTACGACAAGCTGCTACCAAAGAGTCTAAGACCTATAATGGTTTCAATTACAGGAATAGATGAGAAAAAAAGGATTTCCGAATTAAATAAAAAGGAGAGAGGGATAATATATAAGCTGATAAGAGAGTTTCCGATAAATATTATATCTCTTGGCGGATTTAATGAAGCTATTATTACAAAGGGGGGTGTGTCAGTTAAAGAGATTAACCCTGCCACAATGGAGTGTAAGAGTATTCGAGGATTATATATATGTGGAGAGATACTTGATATTGATGCTTTAACAGGGGGATATAATCTGCAATGTGCCTTTTCTACAGGTTATATCGCGGGGTTTTCTGCAGCAAATGTTTAACATGAATAAGAATTATTGAAGGGAGACTGTTATGCCGTGTACAACAATACTTGTCGGTAAAAAAGCCAGCAATGATAATTCCACAATGATTGCAAGAACCGATGACGGTCATTTTGATGTTAAGAAGATGATTGTTGTTAAGCCTAAGGATCAGCCCAGGAAGTATAAAAGTGTACTTTCCCACGTGGAAATTGAATTGCCGGATAACCCTATGAGATACACTGCCTGCCCTAATGTGGACAAAAAAGAGGGGATTTGGGGTACTACGGGAATAAATGAAGCAAATGTGGGAATGAGTGCCACCGAAACGATTTCCTCAAATCCCAGAGTACTGTCAGCAGATCCTCTGGTGGTATATAAAAAGAAAAAGGGGAAGAATGGCAAAGAGAAAAAGGGAGGAATAGGTGAGGAGGATATAATCACTCTGGTGCTTCCCTACATTCATTCTGCCAGGGAAGGTGTACTTCGTTTAGCAGAACTGCTGGAAAAATATGGAACATATGAATCGAACGGAGTGGCATTTAATGATGAAAATGAAGTATGGTGGCTGGAAACCATAGGGGGTCATCATTGGATGGCAAGAAGGGTTAAGGACAATGAATGTGTGATAAATCCTAATCAGTTCGGAATGGATAGCTTTGATATGGAGGATGCCTGTACTCATCAAAGGGAAAATATGTGTTCCAATGATTTAAAGGAGTTTATTGAAAAATATAATTTAAACTTAAGAAAAGATAAAGTATTTAATCCCAGGGATATATTTGGAAGCCATGAGGATGCAGACCATGTGTATAACACTCCCAGAGCCTGGTTTATGGCCAGATATCTAATGCCCAGTCGTAAGTGGGAGGGAGAAAATCCGGACTTTACACCGGAGAGTGATGATATTCCCTGGTCATTTGAACCGGAAAAAAAGGTTACTATTGAGGATGTAAAATATCTCCTATCCTCATATTATCAGGGGACAGAATATAATCCTTATTCCCAAAATAAAAGCGATAAGCGTGGGATATACAGAACTATTGGAATTAACAGGACAGGGGTTATGGGAATTTGTCAAATCAGAAGTGATGTAGTGGAGGCTGCTAAGGGTATTGAGTGGGTTTGCTTCGGTTCCACAAGCTTTAATGCAATGATTCCCATATATACAAATGTAGACAAGCTTCCTAAATATATTTCCCGGGTAAGTTTAGATTCTACTACAGAAAACTTTTACTGGGCAAGCAGATATATAGGTGCTCTTACAGATCCTTATTTTTATTCCAGTATTCAGCATATTGAAAGGTATCAGGAGATTATGGCAACTGAGGGCAGAAGGCTGTTGCTGGAATATGATAAAAAAGCAGGTGAAGATATTAAGCTGCTTGAGGAAGCTAATGAAAAGCTTTGCAAAATGGCTAAGGAAAAGACAACAGAGGTATTAAACCATGTACTTCAGGTTGCCTGTGAAAATATGAAAAACGGATTTCATAGGTCAGATCATTAATATTATTATTTAATTTCAGGAGTTTAGTTTGAAAAGTATTGCTATAGATGGACCTGCCGGCGCAGGGAAAAGTACAATTGCCAAGTTAGTTGCAGAAAGACTTGACTGTATATATGTGGATACTGGAGCATTATATCGCAGTCTTGCTTATTTTTGCCTGAATAATAATATTGATATTGAGGCTGATGATAAGGAATTGTCAGGTTTATTTGAGGAATGTAGGATAAAGGTTAAATATTTTGACAGTATCCAATATGTTTACCTTAATGATGAGGATATTTCAGGGAAAATCAGAGATGAGAAGGTGGGTAATATTGCCAGTATTATCAGCAGCAGAAAGCCGACAAGAGATAAGCTTCTTAATATTCAAAGAGATATTGCAAGGGTTGAAAACGTAGTTATGGACGGCAGGGATATAGGAACAGTTGTATTGCCTGACGCTGAGCTTAAAATATTTCTTACTGCCTCTGTGGAATGCAGAGCAGAGAGAAGATATAAGGAGCTTATCAACAAGGGACAGGAAGTTGATTTTGAAAAAATAAAACAAGATATAATTATTAGAGACAAGCAGGATACAGAAAGGGAGATTGCCCCATTGTGTCAGGCAGAGGACGGAATACTGGTGGATAGCTCTAATCTTAGTATAGATGAGGTATGTGATGAGATAGTTCGTCTGTATGCAAAAAGGGGCGGAAGCTGATATGAAGGTTATTCTTGCAAAGCATGCCGGATTTTGCTATGGCGTAAAGCGGGCTGTGGATATAGCCGAAAATGAGGCTAAAAATTCCGGTGACAGTTCCTGTATTTACACATTAGGTCCAATAATACACAATGATGAGGTTATAAATGAATTAAGGAATAAGGGAGTAGAGACGGTATCCCTTTCGGAACTTAAAGATAAACCAAAATCCATCGTAATAATCAGATCCCACGGGGTTGGAAAGGAAATAATAGACAGACTTAAGAATATGGGACATAGGATAGTTGATGCTACCTGTCCCTTTGTTAAAAAAATTCATAATAGTGTAAAGGATTATTCAGACAGAGGTTATCATATCGTGATTTTGGGGGATCCAAAGCATGCGGAGGTGCAGGGTATAACAGGCTGGATACAGGGGAGCTATACGGTAATAAATCATAGGTATGAGGCAGAGGCTTTTAGTCATGATATAAATGCAAAAATTTGCATAGTGGCACAAACCACATTTAACAATAATAAATTTAAAGAATATGTTGAAATTGTAAATGAAAAAGGTTATGATATTACTACTTTGGACACAATTTGCCTAGCCACTTACGAGAGGCAACGGGAAACCGAGGAAATTGCTACAAAGGTTGACGCAATGATTGTGATAGGTGACAGGAACAGCTCCAATTCCAGGAAGCTGTTCGATATAGCAAAGAGTAAGTGTACCTCTTTCTTTGTTCAGGCAAAGGAGGAATTGAATCCAGATGAACTTCACTCCATTGAAACTGTAGGAATCACAGCCGGGGCGTCCACACCGGATAAAATTATAAGGGAGGTCACAAAAGAATG
This sequence comes from Lachnospiraceae bacterium, assembly GCA_041776485.1. Taxonomy (GTDB): domain Bacteria; phylum Bacillota; class Clostridia; order Lachnospirales; family Lachnospiraceae; genus JBHBQE01. The sequence continues at coordinate 89,887 of JBHBQE010000001.1, forward strand.
TCAGAAATGAGTTTTGGCGAGATGTTGGATGAATCATTTAAGGTGGTTCACAATGGAGATGTAGTTGAAGGGACAGTTATTTCAGTTAAACCGGATGAAATTATACTAAACATAGGTACTAAATCTGATGGTGTAATACTTAGAAATGAGTATAGCAGTGATAATAATCTTGATTTAACAACTGTATGTGCTGTGGATGACACTATGGAAGCTGTAGTTGTTAAAGTTAATGAAACAGAGGGAATAACTCTGTTATCACACAAGAGACTTGCACAGGAAAGAGGAAATAAGCGTCTTGAAGAGGCTTATGAGAAGGAAGAAGTCCTTAAGGCTCCTGTAGTGCAGGTGTTAAAGGGTGGATTAAGTGTTTCTGTAGAGGAATCCAGAGTATTTATTCCTGCTTCTCTCGTATCAGATTCCTATGAAAAGGATTTGAATAAATATCAGGGACAGGAGATAGAGTTTGTTATTACCGAATTTAATCCCAGAAAACGTCGTATAATCGGTAACCGTAAAATGCTTCTTGTGGCAGAGCGTGAGAAAAAGCAGGAGGAAATTCTTTCACGTATTGAACAGGGAGAGATTATTGACGGTGTTGTTAAAAATGTTACAAATTTCGGTGCTTTTATAGATTTAGGCGGAATAGATGGACTTATGCATATTTCTGAAATGAGCTGGGGACGTGTATCTAATCCTGATGAGGCACTTAAAAATGGCGATACTGTAAAGGTATTTGTTAAGAGTATAGATGGAAAGCGTATTGCACTTTCCAGAAAATTCCCGGATGAAAATCCGTGGAATGATGCAGGAAACAGATATGGTGTTGGAAATATTGTAACAGGACGTGTGGCTCGCATGGCTGATTTTGGTGCATTTGTGGAACTGGCACCTGGAGTAGACGCATTGCTTCATGTTTCACAAATTGCAAAGGAGCATGTTGAAAAGCCTTCAGATGTATTAAAGGTCGGTGAGGAGATTACAGCTAAGATTGTTGAATTCAGGGCTGAGGACAGAAAGATTTCGCTTTCCATTAAGGCATTGACAGATGACGGTGAAGACTCTGGTGACGAGGATTATGCTGATGTAAATCAGGAGGAGCTTGGCAAGATTATGGAGGATGAGGCTAAGCTTGAGGAAGCCGCTGAAACTGAAGCAGAGCCTGAGGTTTGTGAGGTTGCAGAAGAGACTGCAGAAGAGCCCGCTGAAGAAACTTGCCCAGTGGAGCCTGAAGAGGGACAGGAGTAAATTATATACTGATATGGGAGATTATGAAGCATTTAAAGAAGAGGTTCTTCGTCTAACTAAAATTGACCTTTCCGCCTATAAGGAAAAGCAGATGAAAAGACGAATTGACTCTCTGGCAAATAAGAATGGCTGCAAAAGTTATGTAGATTACCTTGTTATGCTTAGAAATGATAAAGGTATATTTGAGGAATTTGTTAACTTTTTAACCATCAATGTATCAGAATTTTACAGGAATCAGGAACAGTGGAAGCTTCTGGTGGAGACTTATGTTCCGGATTTAATTAGTAAATTCGGTAATAAGCTTAAAATATGGAGTGCAGCCTGTTCAACAGGTGATGAGCCATACTCTTTGGTTATGGCATTATCCGAAAAGATTGATATGAATAATATCAAAATATATGCAACAGATATTGACAAGCAGGTTTTGGCACAGGCTAAGACAGGACTTTATTCTCAAAAATCAATAGCCGGAGTGCCTGATAAGTTTAAAGAAAAGTATTTTAAACAAATTGGTGATAATTCTTTTCAGATAAAGGATGAAATTAAGCGTCATGTAGAGTTTCATGAGCAGAATTTGCTTAGGGATAAATATCCTGATAAATGTCATCTGATTGTATGCAGAAATGTTTTGATTTACTTTACAGAGGAGGCAAAGCACGATATATATTCCAGATTTTATGAGTCTTTGGTTCCGGGAGGTTACCTGTTTATAGGCAGTACTGAACAGGTCATGGGCTATAGGGATATTGGGTATGACAGAAAATCCTCTTTCTTCTACGAAAAACCTGTAAAGTCAGAGTAATTCAGCTTAACCTGTATTTTACTAACATATTAATTAATTCTAAAAGTCCCAAGGAATTGGGGCTTTTGCTTATTTTGTTTTCTTTATCAGTATGGCAGGAATCTTGTGATTCTTTTAATGTGCCGGTATTTTGATTTGCATTAGCATGACAGGTTATATTTATATAGGAAAACTCCTCTTTATAATGTGATTTATATAGTTTAATATTAGATAAATCAAATATTTTATAGAATTTTTTATTTTCAGGAAGCTTAAAGAAATAGTCAATTTCTGTGACAAAACAATTTTCTCTTGTGGCTCTTTCTTTCCTGCTTTTTGGAATGGAGCCTGCCAGGGCTTGGGGGATAATCTTTTCTTCAAGCGGGAGATATACATAGTCTTTGATATTTTTTAAATATAGATTTAATTTTATTTTTTCCAGAATAATATAACCGGAAATAATATTAGAATTAATTTTAATATTATAATTTTTATCTGTTAATCTAATGGGTTTAGGGATAGACAGGGGATAGTTTCCCTCAAAGGAAATATATATTTCATTTGCTGTGTTTTTTGATTCATTTTCTATACCTTCAGGTATATTAGTCTTGTTTATAATACAGGGGATAAATTTTAATTTTTCATAAGAAATGGCAGGTAAAATATTTAACATACCCACTACATCTTCGTAATTATGCAAAATTAAAAGCTCTCTTAAGAATTTATCTCTTGAATTAATGTAATTATTATAAATTGGTATAAGTCCGCCGCCATCATATTTATCTTGTCTGTGTATACCGAAAAATTCCTCCAGGCTTTTTTGATTAACCCGTAAAAGTCCAAGAAGTTCTTTATAATGTTTTATACTTCTGTATATGTCTATCCTATTATAGTCGGAGAAATTAAAATCAATATCGTATTTTATACCCCTATTTTGCAAAAAGGGAATATCAAAGCCTTCCCCATTAAAGGTTATTAATGTAGTATATGGGGAAATAATATTTAAAAAGCTATCAAGTATATCCGTTTCATCATGAGCACTGTCGCTTAAAATAAGGCTAACAGTGGGTGTATTATCCACAAGGCGAAAGCAGCCGATAAGATATACTCTGCAATATTTATAATTAAATCCCGTTGTTTCTATATCAAAGAAAACTGAGTTTTTCGGAATTTGTGATAAAAGCTCTGCATTTAGTTCTATTTTTCTATTGATGATTTCCATGCTTATTATTATATGTATAAGCGGGGAGTTTACAATAAAGGATTTTGACATTCTGATATTTAGATACATGCTTATGTTAATATATGTTAACGTAAGCTGTTATATGTTACAATACGAAAAGCAGAACTAACCTGTTCCAAAAGCAATAGCTGTTCATTGGCTGATTGGAATAGATTTAAGATATAAATGTTTGGGGGTATATAATGGAGATTCTTTATACCAAAAGACTTATACTAAAACCATATACTTTAGATGATGCACAGGGATTATTTTCCTATGCCAGCAATCCTGATGTGGGACCTCCTGCCGGCTGGTCGCCCCATAAAAGTGTTGAGGAATCTGAGAATATAATAAAGGAGTTGTTTCTTCCTGCTAAGGCTTGGAGTATTAGATTAAAGAACTGTGATAAAATTATCGGAACCATAAGTCTTGAAACGGATAAACACAGGCCTGAATCAAACAGCAAGGAAATGGGATATTCTCTTGCCTTTGAATATTGGGGACAGGGGATTATGACAGAGGCAGCTAACAGAGTATTGGAATATGGATTTTTGGTGCTTAAGCTAAGTCAAATCGGAATATGTACGGGGGCAGCAAATAAAAGGTCTCAGGGAGTAATTAAAAATTGTGGCTTTGTGTATGAGGGAACCATTAGAAAAAGCTATAAAATATATGACGGAACCCTAAGGGATTCATTGATATTTTCAATTTTAAAAGAGGAATGGGAAAGCAGGCGGGAAAAGTAAATGGAAAATTATCAGGTTAAAAGTGAAAGCGGTATTGAAATTGATGTAAATTTTTATAAGACTGATAATCCTAAAGCTTTGGTGCAAATTCTCCATGGCATGCAGGAATATAAGGGCAGGTATAACGATTTTGCCGAATATCTGCAGAGGAACGGATACAGTGTAATTATACATGACCATGCCGGCCATGGAAAAAGTATAAATTCCACACATCCTCTTGGAGATATGGTATCTTTGGATAATACAATAAAGGATATTCATCTTGTCAGAAATTCAGTACCACATGATGGAGAGTATATTTGCCTGGGACATAGTATGGGTTCATTTCTTGCAAGAATATACAGCAGTTTATATTATGTGGATAAGCTTATTCTTTCCGGTACAGGTCAAAATCCCGGAGTACTTATAAGGATTTTGCAGTTTATGCTTTTATTTACAAAATCAGGAGTACCATTGCCGTTTATACAGGGATTGATGATGGATTCCATGGGAAAGGGCTTTGACCACCCAATGGATTGGCTTTCATTAAACATTGAAAATAGAGATAAATATATTAATGACGGTTTGTGCGGATGTCCCTTTACTAAGGAGGGTTACAGAACTTTGCTTCATACCTTGCTATATATAAATAAAAGCAGTACCTATAGAGATTGCACGGCAGAGAAAATACTTCTTATTGCCGGAGAACGGGATCCGGTGGGACATTTCACAAGGGATGTAATAAGGGCAAAGCAGGGATATGAATGCTATGGGAAATATGTAAAAATGATTTTATACAAAAATATGAGTCATGAAGTACTGAATGAAACAGATAAAGAAACTGTATATAATGATATTATAAGTTTTTGTTCAGAGTAAGGATTTATAAAGCAGGAGATATCTATGGGAAAATATATTCTGGCCTTTGACGCAGGGACAACCAGTACAAGGGCAATAGTTTTTGATAAAAGCGGGAAAAATATCGGAGCCTGTCAAAGGGAGTTTAGCCAAATTTATCCCAAGCCGGGTTGGGTGGAGCATGATCCCATGGAAATTTGGAGGGCTCAAAGCAGTGTTGCTAAAGGAGCTTTGGAAACAGCCGGTATATCTGCCGGGGACATTGCTGCTATAGGAATTACCAACCAGAGAGAAACCACTATTGTTTGGGATAAAAATACGGGTGAGCCTGTATATCCTGCCATTGTATGGCAATGCAGAAGAACTGCTGATTATTGCAGTAAATTAAAAAGGGATGGATATGAGGATAAAATCAGAGAAAAAACAGGGCTTGTTATTGATGCGTATTTTTCTGCCACAAAGCTTGCATGGATTCTTGATAATGTAGATGGTGCAAGAAATAGAGCCCAAAATGGGGAGCTGTTGTTTGGCACGGTTGATACCTGGATAATTTGGAAGCTTACAGGAGGAACGGTTCATATAACAGATTACTCCAACGCTTCAAGAACCATGCTTTATAATATCAATACCTTAGAATGGGACAGGGAGATATTAGAATTATTTAATATACCAAAAAGCATGCTCCCAACAGTAGCAAATTCCTCTCAAATATATGGATATACAGATTTGGAGATGGGGGAAACCATAAATATTCCTATTGCAGGAATAGCGGGGGATCAGCAGGCGGCTCTTTTCGGGCAGGGCTGTTTTTATCCGGGAATGATAAAAAATACCTATGGGACAGGCTGCTTTGTACTTATGAATACAGGGGAAAAGATTATAAAATCAAGTAATGGTCTTTTAACTACAATTGCCTGGGGCATAGGGGATAAGGTGTCATACGCATTGGAGGGATCTGTGTTTATTGCAGGTGCATCTATTCAATGGTTAAGGGATGAGCTTAAATTGTTATATGATTCTCCCCAGTCTGAGTATTATGCTGATTTAGCGGAAAATACCGGCGGGGTGTATGTTGTGCCATCCTTTACGGGTCTTGGTGCACCTTATTGGGATATGTATTCCAGGGGAGGTATATTCGGGATAACCAGAGGTACAAAAAGGGAGCACCTGGTGAGAGCGACTCTTGAGTCAATAGCTTATCAATCTAAGGATGTAATAACTGCCATGGAGGAGGATGCGGGATTTGCCTTGTCCAATCTTAGAGTAGACGGTGGTGCCTGTGCCAATAATTTTTTAATGCAATTTCAGGCGGATATGCTTGATGTGGAGGTGGACAGACCTGTCACTCTTGAGTCTACAGCCCTTGGAGCAGCCTATTTAGCAGGACTTGCAGTAGGCTACTGGAAAAGTATGGAGGAGATTTTCTCAGATATGAGAATTGAGAAAAGATTTATCCCTTGTATGGAGAAGAAAATAAGAGAGAAGAATTACAGATACTGGAGACGAGCCGTTGAAAGAACCATGGGTTGGTTAGATGAGGAGGATACTTAATTTGGGTAAGATATATTAAAATAAAATAAGAACAATAAGTGGCTGGGTAAGGATTATAGAGGATTTGATTGCAATACAGTATTATTGTAAATGGATTGAATTTGCAGTAGATAAAAATATAATAAATATGTTCTAAGGACAATACACTTTGCAGCTATGATGATGCAGCTTCTGCTTATGATTCAGCATACTATACTTTATAAAATGGCATTTAAATATGGGGGAGACCCTAATGGGATTTTGGTGACAGCGTCACTTCGCGTATATGCATTTTCATTTATTCCGCTTCGGGGGGATGAGATTTGTGCCGGCAATGATTCTTTTGCCAATGATATTTGGAGTAAAGGCAGTGTGGTTTACTCAGCCGCTGGTGGATTTCATTATGGTTATTGTAGGGATATTTCTGATTATAGATGAATTGAATAAAATGGATAAGGCATAAATATTATAATTTCATATGTCAGATTTTGGAAAGTGAACAAAATCGGAAAATATTAGGAAAAAATACTTGCAAAGCATACCCTATAATGCTAGAATATATGAGTTGTTTTCTCAGGACTTTTGGAGGTTATAATGAATAACACGGATATTATTAAGAAGATAGAAGAAGCAGAGCTTAAAGAAAATATTGATGAGTTTGCTATTGGTGATACGGTTCGTGTATCAGCAAAGATTAAAGAGGGAAATAGAGAGAGGATTCAGGTGTTTGAGGGAATAGTCCTTAAGCGTCAGGGTGGAAGCAATAGAGAGACCTTTACAGTTAGAAAATTTTCCAACGGTATAGGTGTGGAAAAAACATGGCCGCTTCATTCTCCCATAGTTGAAAAGATTGAAGTCGTAAGACGAGGAAAAATCCGCAGAGCAAAGCTTAATTACCTACGAGGACGAATTGGTAAGAGAGCTAAGGTTAAGGAAAGAATCCAGTAGTTTAAGTAGGACAGGGAAGATGAAAAACATCTTCCCTTTTTTAATTATATGAAAGATAAGCTTTTAGATATTATTAATAATCTTCCTTTTATAAAGAGAAGAACCTTGGATTTTAACAGAAAAAGAGGAAAGAGAGAATATAGTGGTGTAACGGGCATATTAAAGATTTTTGGAGAGATATGTGTTGCCGCTGCCCTTGGAGTATTGATTGCATTTACCTTTTTTTCAGGAGTAACTAATGCGGGAATTAGTATGGAGCCTGTACTGTCACCAGGAAGCAGGGTTTGGATTAACAGAGCCTCAAATATATCCGGATTTTCTGCCAATGATATTGTTGCATTTAAACCAAAGGTGGGGCTGAATAATCAGGTTAATATTAAGAGGATTGTGGCGGTTCCGGGAGACAGGGTATATATTAGTAATGGTAAGCTATATGTTAATAATGAAAAGGAGTCACCTTTATATCCGGAGGAAAACAATCAAATAACCGACCCGGGACTTGCAAAAAATGAAATAATCCTTGGGGAGCATGAATATTTTCTTCTGGGAGATAATAGGAACAACAGTGAGGACTCCAGATATGAGTCAATTGGCTTGGTTAAAAAATCAGATATTTTAGGCAAGGTATGGTTTTGTTATTCTCTGTCTAATTTTGGATTAATAGGTTAATATGGGAAATATACAGTGGTATCCCGGGCATATGAAAAAGGCCCTTAGGGAAATTACAGAAAATATAAAGTTGATTGATGTGGTAATTGAGATATTAGACGCAAGAATTCCAAATGCCAGTAAAAACCCTGATATAGATAATTTTGCAAGAGATAAGTCCAGAGTTATAATATTATCTAAGGAGGATATGGCAGAGGCTAAGAAAACAAAGGAATGGATTTCCTATTTTAATGATAAGGGCTTTCACTGTATTTCCGTAGATGCCAGAAACAGAAATTCTGTTAAGCGAGTCAGCAATATTATTAATGAGGCAGCAAAAGCAAAGCGGGAACGGGACAGGAAGCGAGGTATATTGAAAAGACCGGTTCGCTGTCTTATTTGCGGAATTCCCAACAGCGGCAAGTCTACTTTTATCAATTCCTATATTGGGAAAAAGAGTACTAAAACCGGTGATAAGCCTGGAGTCACCAAAGGAAAACAGTGGATAAGGCTTGGAAATGATATAGAGCTTTTAGATACCCCGGGTATACTATGGCCTAAATTTGAAGATGAAACTACAGGGGAATATCTGGCGTTTTGCGGCAGTATAAGGGGTGAGATACTGGAAAAGGAAGAGCTTTCCGTAAAGCTTCTAACCTTTTTAAATTATAACAGACCGGATATACTTATGGAAAAATATAATATAGAGGCTGAGGATCCCGCTAATCAATTGTTTTCTATAGCAAAGACAAGAAATTTCCTTATTGCAGGAGGAAAGCCTGATATAAAAAGAGCTGCAGAGTATGTATTAGAGGAATTTAGAAGCGGAAAATTAGGGAATATTACCATTGAAAGCGTGGAACATGAAAGAAAGAGCACAGAAAACAAATAATAAAAATTTTAAGGCAAATATATTAAGTAATATCATATTTTTTGCATTTGTTTGTATACTGTCATTTTTATTTGTTACATATATAGGACAGAGAACAACAGTAAGCGGATCCTCAATGGAAAATACATTATATGATGGGGATAACCTTATGGTGGATAAATTAAGCTATAGATTTTCCGAACCAAAGCGTTATGATATTATAATTTTTCCTCCTAAGGATAAAGGGGATACTCTGTATATAAAAAGGATTATAGCAAAGCCCGGAGAAACCATCAGGATAGATATGGAGGGAAAAATCTATATAAATAATGTGGTATTAAAGGAAGATTATGGAAATGAGATAATCAAAAATCCGGGAATTGCTATTGACCCTATTACTCTTGGTGATGATGAATACTTTGTATTGGGCGATAACAGGAATAACAGTGCCGATTCAAGGATTGCTCAGGTGGGTCTGGTACATCGCAAGGAAATTGTAGGGCGAGCCTTTATAAGGATATACCCTTTTAACAAAATAGGAATTTTAAAGCATGGCTAAACCTGTGGATGTTACTCCAGAGCTTAAGTTATTTGATGACATATACCGGGATAAGTATGGTTTTGTGGCCGGTATAGATGAAGCCGGTCGTGGTCCTCTGGCAGGCCCTGTGGTGTGCGCCTGTGTAATGTTTGATGAAGATATTATTATTCCCTATGTTAATGATTCTAAAAAGCTGTCTCCTAAAAGAAGAGATATACTGTATGAGGAAATAAAAAATTCTGCTAAGTCTGTTGGAATTGGCATTGCAGACAATGAGCTGATTGATAAGATAAATATATTAAATGCCACAAAATATGCTATGTCCTGTGCAGTTAATTCCATGGAAGCAGTACCCGATATATTACTTATAGACGCGGTGGAAATTGATACAAAGATTCCTCAGGTTTCCCTTATAAAAGGGGATACCAAAAGCTTTTCTATTGCTGCAGCCAGTATAATTGCCAAGGTTACAAGGGATAGGATTATGCTGGAATATGATTTAGAGTATCCGGGGTACGGTTTTTCTTCCCATAAGGGATACGGGACAAGGGTGCATTATGAGGCGTTAAACAATCTGGGTCCCTGTAAAATACATAGAAAAACCTTTTTGCATTAGGTGATGTATGTTAGTTTCAGACCTGATAAATCAATATCAAAACAGCCTTAGTTCAGGCTCTAAAATAGCCACTAAAACAAAGGGAGTGGAGCAGCTTTCAAATACTGTTAATTCCTTGGAAAAGGGACAGATTTTTGAGGGGACTGTAAGCTCTGTAAAAGGAGATAAGGTAACTCTTGCTCTTTCTTCAGGTCAATCGGTAACTGCAAGACTTGATAGAGGAATTTCTTTAACTGAGGGGCAGTCAGTATTTTTTCAGGTTAAATCCAATGAGGGAGGAGTTATACAAATCCGTCCGGTAAATACCGAACTGGGTGGAAATCCTACTCTTATTAATGCCCTTAAAAACGCAGGGCTTCCGGAAAGTGAGGCAAATCTTTTGTTGATTAATGCCATGATGAAGGAGCAGATGCCTGTGGACAAGGATAGCGTAAGAGCTATGCTGGGAGAAATGAGGGCATATCCGAACAGCAATATAGATACATTAGTATCTCTTAAAAAGCTGGGGCTTCCTATAAATGAGGGAATGATTACTCAGTTTAATAATTATAAGGAAAGTAAGGGTGCTATATTACAAATGGTGGATAACCTTTCCTCTGATATTACTATTGGATTGTCAGGAAAAAATATTACCAAGGAGGGTGTAATTAAATTTCAGGAGGAGCTTTTAAATATTATTAATAAGAACAATGCAAATCCGGAGGATACAGTAAAGATTACAGAGAAAACTAAAAGCTCCTTATTAAATAATGATATGGAGATTATCGATACATTAAATTCTCCAAAATCGGAAATACTGAAAAATATTAATATAGAAAATATGTCGGTTAATCCTGAAAATACAGGCAAGGAAGATGTGTCTAAAGGGCAAATTATTAATTTAGCGGAGCCTAAAGAAATGGGCGAATTAAACAGGTTATTCATTAATATGCCGGAGTTTGTAAGAGAAAATCCGAGTCTATTTAATGAAAACGGACTTAATCCAAATATAGGGGCAAAACAGCTTTTTTTTGCCTTAAATGAATTCTTTTTAAATAATACCAATATTTCCAAGCAGGATATTTTAAGCTTTATGAGTCTCGATCCCATTAAAAATCTTATGAAGCAGTTCCTTGGCAATGCATGGACCATAGAGCCGAAAGAGCTTTTAAGAAAGGATGCTATAGGCGAGCTTTATGAGGAAATTGAGAAGGATATGAATAGGATAATGGAGCTTGCAAAGCGTAGTACGGGTGCTGAAAATAATCCTATATCAAATTCTGCCTCGGCAATTAGGGATAATCTTGGTTTTATAAGGGAGGTCAATCAGATATACCAGTATGTGCAAATCCCCCTTAAGATGTCCGGAGAAAATACAACCGGAGAGCTTTATGTATATACAAATAAAAGAACTAAAAAAGATAAGGATGATGAAATAACAGCGTTTTTACATTTTGATATGGAAAATCTTGGGTCAACAGATATTGCTGTAAAACTAAAGGGCAATATTCTTGATACCAAATTTTTCTTAGAGGATGATCTATCCTATAATTTAGTGGCAAAAAATCTTCATATATTAGAGGAAAGACTTACAGAATTGGGATATAGCTGCACTATGTCTGTGGAAAATGAGTCCAATTCCATTAATTTTGTAGAGGATTTTCTTATGAGGGATGTTAATAAAAGTCAGGGACCTATTCAGAGATATTCCTTTGATGTGAGGGCGTAGTATGATAAAAAAACCAAAGACCGAAAAAACGGCAATTGCATTACAGTACGATCCGGAGGAAGCAGCACCGAAAATCCTTGCCACAGGGAAGGGACATATTGCAGAAAAGATAATCAATGAGGCAAAGGCAAATGATGTGCCCTTGTATGAGGATAATAAACTGGCGGAAACTTTGTCTAAGCTGCAGGTAGGGGATTCCATACCTCCGGAGCTTTATGAGGTAGTGGCTCAAATCCTTGTATTTGTTGATGGCATGGATAAGATGAGAGCAAGGCTTGAACAGGCAAAAAAACAGCTTAAATGAATAAAAGGAGTCTGGGGAATAAAAATGAGCGAAAGGCTCAAAAATATCTTGAGGAACAAGGCTTTAAAATTCTGGAGATAAATTACTATACTCCCAAGGGTGAAGTTGATATTATATACCGGGATAGGGAATATTATGTTTTTGGAGAGGTGAAATACCGTAAAGACAGTACTATGGGACACCCTATAGAGGCGGTGGACTTTCGGAAACAAAGACATATTGTTTATGCAGCTTTATATTATTTAAAGTCAAAGGGCTTAGGGGATAATGTGAATATACGGTTTGATATTATTTCCATACTTGGCAATGATATATGTCTTTATAAAAACGCCTTTGAACCTATGGATTTCCTGTAAAGGAAATATTTTAAATATTGAGACAATATTGACCAGGCAGGATATACTAATCGGATGTTTTTTTCTTAAATTCCACCTGTGCCAATACTATGGCAATAAATACAAGGATAGCTCCGGTTATTTCTCTGGGGGTAAAGGCTTCCTGCAAAATTAGCATTCCAAAAATTGAGGCGAATATAGATTCTGAAGCCAATATTAAACAGGCTCTTTCCGGCGGGATAATGGATTGTCCGAGAGTTTGAAAGGTAAATCCCATACCTGTGGCACAAATACCGCCGTACAAAAGTGGAAAAATTGTATTTTTTATATCAGTAATTGTAACCTCTGCAAATATAAATGTTAAAACAGTTCCGATTACTCCTGCCACAAAACATTGGAGACATGCCAGATAAATATTATTTACCTTTTGTGTAAAGTGGGACAGGGCAACGATATGGAGGGCAAATCCCAGGGTTGCAAAAACAATAAAAATATCTCCCGGATTAATGGAAAGAGTATCGGAGATACTTAATCTATATAGCCCGATGATTGCAATTAATACGCAAATCCATATTTTTTTCGGAACAGTTTTCCCCATTAAAAGTCCCACAAGAGGAACAATTAATATATATAATGCAGTGATAAAGCCCGCCTTTCCCGCACTTGTGTATTTTAATCCAAAGGCAAGAAATCCTATTCCCGTAAATAGAAGGCTGCCGCAGACGACACCTGCCTTTAGGAGTTTAGATATATCGGTTTTGGGCAGATTTTGACTTTTATTTTTAAAATATGTAAAGGCTGTAATCGGGATTAGAGATATAAAGCCAAATATTCCACGGAAGCTTGCAAATGCAAAAGGGGATATACTGCCGGTTCCAATCTTTGTAATGGAATAACTCATACCCCAGAGAATTGCCGACATAAATAACAGGCATATGCCAATAACCTTACTCCCCTTTGATTGTGTATTTTTCTTGTCAATTTCCAATTTTGCCTCCGATACAGGTATAAAATTTAGTTAAAGTTGGATTTTACATCTTTTTTAAAGATATTTTCAACATTTGATTCAGAAATTAATATACTTAAAAATATAATCAGTCCTCCAATATAGCCATTAATGCCAAGGTAATCTCTAAATACTATAGCGCAAAATATTGCGCCGAGTACAGGTTCGATTGTGAGTACAAGAGCTCCCTTTTGAGAGGTTATATGTTTAAGACATACAGTTTGAAGCACAAAGGCAATGGCAGTAGAACCCAGTCCTAAAAATATTATATGGGAAATTTCAAGAGTACTAAAGCTATTAGAGAAAGACTCTCTCATTATTACTGTCATTAAAATTGAAATTACGGCTATAAAAAATATTTGTACTATGGTTAGAAGTATCGGGTCATGCTTTTTGCCATATCTGTTTAAGATTATAAGCTCACATGCATAGGTTACAGAGGCAAAAAAGGAAATAAAATCACCGCTGGAAAGTCCTATATTTTCATTGTGTCCCATGGAAATAAGGAAAATGCCCAGAAAACATAATATAACGCATAATATTTCCTTTTTCTTCGGAACAATACGAAATATTAACAGATTAATAAAGGGTACAACTATAGCCTCCATACAGGTGAAAAATGCATTTCTTGATGGGGTAGTATATCTGATTCCTATTGTGGCACATGCATAACATAGAAAAATAAATAGACCGGCGAAAAAGGAAACAGTGACTAATTCTTTATTAATGCCCTTTAGCTTTTTAAAGAATATTGCAACAAGTACAAAAAGTGCAATAATAAAGCGCAGGGAAATTAATAGAAATGGCGGGATATTTTCACAGTATTTTAAAGAAACGAACCCAAATCCCCAGAGAAAGGTTACAATAATAAGTCCCAAAACCGCCAGTAATTCCTGTTTCTTTTCTGTCATTAATACCTCCTTAAATCAAGCAGTAATCGTTGTATATGAAAGCTTTCACATTATTATATGAAGTGATAAAAAGTAGGAGCTAAATTAGCTCCCACTTAATATCGCTTAATTATAGACTGAAATTAAGTTTTATTAAAACAACTATTCTGCTTTGTGTTCAGCAGCACGAGCTTTATCCGCGTCACGCTCTTCTTTAGTCTTAAGGCGAACTGCAGGCTCACTGGGCAGCTTAAACAGAGGTATGAACTTGTCTAAGCCTGTAAATGTTAACAGTATAAGAGAGATAACTGCAACATAAGCCATGTAATTATACCTTAAGAAATCCATTGCTGTAACCTTCAATAGAGGATATACACCTGCTATAATGCCTACATAGAATGCAAGGTAAACATGCCAGGGAATCAACTGAGAACCAAACACACCCATAGCGTCGTTAAATGTAGCATTACGCATATTCAATTTATATCTGTCCTCTTCGTTCTCGCAAACTACATTTTCATCTGTGATTTCTTTTATAACAGGTCCGATAGTAACTATCTGAGCCATTTCGTCTGCAAGAATTGCATTACCGATAATTGCTAAAACTGAGTTCCAGCCGAGCATATGACGAACTTTTTTGGACGCGAAAATTATCAGGTTAGCAAGAGGATCGAAAGCTCTCATCTTACCCATAACTCCGCCAAAGGCAGCAACCCACATCATCATTACAATAACCCAGCTTCCTGCATCAGCAAAGCCTGTTGTGATTTCCTCTAAGAATCCCATAATATCAGGTGCAGTACCTGCAAAGCATCCAAGAACATATGAGGTTATAATACCTGTTCCAATACATCCGAAGGTATGAACACCAAGTATAGCCAGAACTATAACAAGGATTAGGGGAATAACCATATAATAAGGCACACCGTCACGAACCTGCTCAAGAAGACTAACTGCGGCGGGTCTTTCCTCAGCAAGGAAATCCCAAACTTCCTGAGAAATGTTTCCAACAACCTGAGCACCGTTAACTCTCTCTGTAGGAAGATTCATTGCTTTTCCTGTTATAAAGAAAAGAATTGCAGAAATTGCTGCACAGCTTATTGACCAAACACCCTGATGACGAATTCTGTCAACTACCTGTACACCATGGATACCGGAACTTACGATAGTAGTATCGGAAATAAGTCCGATATTGTCACCGAAGCAGGCTCCGCCGGCAATTGCGCATACAACGAGGATCTGGTTTGCTCCTACAATGTCTCCTAACCACATGAATATAGGAGCACAAGCTGCAAAGGTTCCCCAGGAGGTACCTGTTGCTACTGAAAGTACGCAGGTACATAAAAATCCCACTACGGCGACTGTAGAAGCGGTAACTCCTGCTGCAAGAGCAATGTTTACTACTGCAGCTCCTACACCATAGGACATAAAGCAGCTTGCCATGGCATAGGCATACATAAGAATAAACAGTGCAACTAAGATACGAGAAACTGATGACATTGAAGCATCAAGCATCTCAGGAAACTTGTACCCTTCAGTGATTGCGCACACAACAAGGGCAACAAGCCATGCAATTGCCGCAGCGATTAAGGCATCAAATCCTTTAATCATCATAACTGCCAAAGCAACTACAGGCACAAACTTAAATAATGCCTTTAAAAAATTCATACTATTTAACTCCCTTCTAATATTTCCTGATCTTCAGGTATAAAAATTAGTACACTAAACTAATAGCAATTACTGTGCCATTTAGTAAAAATTGTTATATGTTCCTAATAAGCATATATATTAGCATAATAGTTTATGGATATATTATATATGACTATATTTCGTAATCGATTTTTTTTAAAAATCAATTAAAAAATTTATATAAATTTTAGAGA
Source organism: Lachnospiraceae bacterium (assembly GCA_041776485.1). Taxonomy (GTDB): domain Bacteria; phylum Bacillota; class Clostridia; order Lachnospirales; family Lachnospiraceae; genus JBHBQE01. The sequence continues at coordinate 105,998 of JBHBQE010000001.1, forward strand.
CTTGTATATTATAACTAAAAACATTCACTTGTGAACCGAAAATAAATCGCATAGATATACAGGTGAACCGAAATTAAATCTGATAGATAAATTTTGAATTTATCTCTACCTAATCTTCCCGCCTTATTGACCTAAAGGTCAATAAGTATCCCTCACTCAAAGAGCTCGGTCAATTATAATTATTATGTAGTAATCAACGTATTTACATAGGCTTTATTGAGTGCTAGTATGGTGGCGGTAGTTTATGATTTATAGAAAGCAGGGCATATGTATAAGCAAATGTATCCAAGTTTGGAAATTGATTTAAAGAAGCTGGGAGAGAATGTTAAAAGAGTTACAGATATATGTAAGAAATACGGAATTATAGTTGCAGGAACCATAAAGGGAACTACAGGTATTCCCGAATGTTCCAGGGTATTTGCAGATAACGGTGCTGTGGAAATAGCTTCTTCAAGGTTAAATCAAATTCAGGATGCCAGGGATATCGGAATAAAGCTTCCCATGCTATTGCTTCGAGTTCCCATGCTTTCTGAGGTGAGTGAGGTAATAAGGCTTTGTGATATTAGTTTAAACAGCGAGATTTCAGTGCTTAGGGCACTTAATGCTGAAGCTCAAAGGCAAGGTAAGATTCATAAGGTTATTTTAATGGCTGATATTGGAGATTTAAGAGAAGGCTTTTGGGATAAATTGAAAATGGCAGATACGGCGTTGGCTATAGAGAATGAAATGGAGAATTTACACCTTTTTGGAATAGGTACCAATGTGGGATGTTACGGTTCTGTGGATCCGACAAGGGAAAAGCTTATGGAACTGGTTGAAATTGCAAAAATGATAGAAGAAAAGCTGGGCAGGAGGCTGGAGCTTATTTCAGGTGGGGCCACCTCCAGTTTGAAAAGACTTATTGATGGTGATGTGCCTGATAGAATTAACCATCTAAGAATTGGTGAGGGAATATTGCTTGCCAGAGATTTAGAGGAATTTTACGGTTATGATATGAGTTTTTTAAATCGTGATGTATATACATTAAAGGCAGAGGTTATTGAAGTTAAGGATAAACCCACCCATCCTGTCGGGCAGCTGGCTGTGGATGCCTTTGGAAAGACTCCCGAGTATACAGACAGGGGGATTAGAAAAAGAGCTTTGCTTGCTATAGGTAAGGTGGATTATGGCAGCAGTATTGAGGAAATATTTCCAAGAATGAAGGGTGTGGAAATTATAGGTGCAAGCAGTGATCATACCATTATAGATATAGAGGATTGCAGGGGAGAGATTAAGGTGGGTGATGTGTTGGAATTTGATGTGAATTATGCCTCTCTTTGCTATGTAAGCAATTGTCCGAATGTGGCGGTTAAATTTGTTTGATTAGATTAAACAAAAATAATAAAAACTGATTTAAAAACAAATCAAGACATAAAATCACCCTTCTGCTATAAAGAGGCTGTATTATATAACGGAAGGGTGAAATTTTGTATTGTATAATATGAGAAAATTCTTTATTTTCTCTGGGAATCCTTGGGGGTTACGCATACTCCCTTAGCACGGCAAACAACTATTGGCTCATCCAGTTCATCTGCAGCAGAGGGGCTGATGTCAGGTCTTGCAGCAACTACCTTTCTTGCCTCAAAGGACATAGCACGGCTGGTATTGCCCATTTTAGTAATTTCCCCGTATACCTCGATATAATCTCCTGCGTAGGTGGGAGCTAAAAACTCTACTTCGTCATAACGAAGGAAAAGCCCTTCATCACCATCTGCGATAATAAGAAGCTCTGTAGCTAAATCACCAAAAAGGTGTACCATATGAGCACCGTCAACAAGGCTTCCGCCATAATGAGCGTCTTTGTGAGACATACGCACCCTAAGGGTGGATGAAATCTTGTCCATAATAAATCCCTTTCTATTTAATAAAAACGATAGTCGGTATATCCGTTGCAAATTTCATGCCAATAGTTTAAAATTGATTGTATAATATTATAGAAATAATTATTTTTAAGCAGGAAATTTTATGAAAAAATTATATGGTTTGGACAGAGTAGTTCTCCCTAAGGAGGTATTTCCGGTAGCGGCATGGGAACTGGATAACTCCAGAGAATTAAAAAGGGGAGAGATGAGGATAAAACTTCAAAGAATACAGCTTGAGGCTATGAATTTCAGACAAATCAGTCAGGAATCCCGACAGGACGAGTTTTTAATAGGAGAAAAAATTAAGGATATTGTGCTTAGACGCGGGAAAATGCATAATCCTGTAACAGATTCCGGAGGGATATTGTATGGAATTATTGAGGAAATAGATGATGATTATGTGAACACAAAAGGACTCAAAATTGGAGATGAGGTAATCTGTAACGCCTCACTTACAGGAATCCCTCTTCATATTGAGCACGTTAACAGAATTGACAGACTTTATTATCAGGCTGATGTGGAGGGATATGCCATCGCTTATTCCAGACTCCCTATCATTAAAAAGCCTTATAACCTGCCTTTGGATTTGCTTTTGTTCACCTTAGATGAGTCAGGAACTATATATACCGTGTATCATGAGGCAAAGAACAAAAAGGATTTTTTGATTGTGGGGAATAATCCTATTCAAAGCCTTATATATGGCTTTACTATCAGGGAAAGTGCAGGATCTGATGCAAATATTTATTGTATATTTGACAGTTATACGGAAATTACCCTTAAGGGTTCTAAAATTGAGAAGCTTATGAATGAGGTATTTACGGAAATATCTTATCATAACCTGCTTCATCCGGTAGAGTGTCTTGAGACAATAGACTATGCGCCTGTGGATATGAGTGTTAACTGCGTAAATGTGCCGGGCGCGGAAACTATTAATGTACTTATGACAAAGAATAACGGTGTAGTTGTTTTTACCGGCTATACAAACAGCTATAATATGGCATTGTATGTAACGGAATATATATCCAGAAGTATGAGAATCAGAAGTGCTGACGGGTTTATAGACAAGTATGATGAGTTTGATTTGGAATTGGTTCAGAAGCTTTCCGTGCATTTCGAAGATTTGGATTTTGTGCCTAAAAAGAGAGCCGGGCTTGATCATGAAAAAAGACGGGCACTTCTGGCAAATAACAGCTATAAGATGTTTTCGGTATCTGAAGAATTTGTGGCAGAAAGCAGCGCAATGGTATCTGTAATGGAGGAAATAGAAAGCGTTTCCAAGTATGACTGTAACGTGCTTATAATGGGGCAAACCGGTGTGGGTAAGGAAAAGGTTGCCAATATTATTCAAAAAAATTCCCAAAGAAGAATGCAGCCCTTTATAAAAATAAATTGTGCAGCCATTGCTCCAAACCTTATGGAATCGGAGTTTTTTGGATATGAAAAGGGTGCCTTTACCGGTGCCAGCAGTACCGGGAAAAAGGGATATTTTGAGGCGGCAGATAATGGAATTATTTTCCTGGATGAGGTGGGAGAACTGCCTCTTGATATACAGGCAAAGCTCCTTCGTGTTATTCAGGAGGGTGAATTTATGCGGGTAGGCGGAACAAAGCCTATCAAATGCAATGTAAGGATTATTTCTGCCACTAACAGAAACTTATTAGAAGAGGTGGAAAAGAAGCTGTTCAGAAGGGATTTATACTATAGATTGAATGTATTTCCGATTATGGTTCCTGCTTTAAATGAAAGACCTGAGGATATTCCGTTTTTGGCAGAGGCATTTATCAATCAATATAACAAGAAGTTCGGGGTGGAAAAGGATATTGATAAGGATGCCAGAGAATATCTTTCTAAGCTTAAATGGCACGGAAATATCAGAGAATTGGAAAATGTAATCCAAAGACTTATGATTACCACAAAAGGTGATGTTATTACTGTTATGGATGTAATGGGCGAGCTTCACAGCAATATTACGGAGCCAAAGCCAAATGCTGATTGTGTGGATATGGATTTACCCCTGATGATGGAATATTATGAAAAGAATATATTAAAGCGTGCTCTTGATACTTATGGCTCCACAAGAAAGGCTGCTAAATCTATCGGTATCAGCCAAACTCAGCTTGTAAGAAAGAAAAATAAATATAATTTGTGATTTTTGGCATGAAATTTGCATATAACTTTGTGTAGTTTTGTTTATAAAAAGTTAGGAGGATTATTTCATGAGTAAAGGACATGGATCTATTTACGGAACTCACAGAGTTATTGAGCCAAAGGGCATTTTACCTCAGCCTGCAGATGTGGTTGACAATGACCCGGAGCTTTATGACAATGAGGTTCTTATTGATGTTGAAACATTAAATATTGACTCAGCTTCATTTACAGAGATAGTAAGAAGATCATGTGACGGCAAAAAGCCTTCAGAGATTGAAAATTCACCTGAGGATCAGGAGAAGGTAAAGGAAACCATGATGTCTATCGTTGAAAAGGCAGGAAAGCATAAGAACCCCTGGACAGGTTCGGGCGGAGTTCTTTTAGGTACTGTTGAAGAGATAGGACCTGCTTATGAAGGAGACCTTAAGGTAGGCGATCGTATAGTAACTCTTGTATCTCTTTCACTCACTCCGCTGCGCATTGATGAAATTACAGCTATGCGCCCTGCAATTGATCAGGTTGATGTAAAGGGTAAAGCCATATTATTCCAGAGCAGTATATATGGTAAGCTTACCGATGATATACCTGAGGGAACAGCGTTATCAGCTCTTGATGTATGCGGTGCTCCTGCTCAGACAGCAAGGCTTGCTCAGTCAGGAGATTATATACTTGTAATCGGAGGCGGCGGGAAGTCCGGTATGCTTGTGTTATATGAAGCAAAGAAACGTGTAGGACCTACAGGTAAGGTAATATGCGCTGATTATAATGACAAAGCTCTTGAAACACCTAAGAGATTGGAGCTTGCCGATGAGTATTTTGCAATAGATGCAACTGACGCTGTTGCTATGTATGATAAGATTATGGAGATTACAGACGGCAGACTTTGTGACGTTGTTATTAACTGCGTTAACGTAGAGAATACTGAAATGGCTTCTATCCTTGCATGTAAAGATCGTGGAAAGGTTTATTTCTTCTCAATGGCTACAAGCTTTACAAAGGCAGCACTTGGTGCAGAGGGCGTAGGCAAGGACGTTGATATGATGGTCGGTAACGGATATGCTAAGGGTCACGCAGAGATTACACTTCAGATTCTTCGTGAGCATGAGGGTATCAGAAAGTTATTTGAGAATTTATACGCGTAATATTATGCTCTATAAGCTGGGGGTATGCCCGGCTTATAGATGATTTTATTATTTGCGGATTAAATATGTAATAATATATTATTATATATAGAAGGAGGAAGTTTCTATGGCAACCAGAAATTGGAAAGATATTCCTATGTTTAAAGATGTAACAGAGGAACAGTGGAATGATTGGCATTGGCAGGTTGACAACCGTATTAATTCTGTTGAGCAGATAAAACAGCTTGTTAATCTCACGCCCGAGGAGGAGGCTGACATATCAAAGGTTATGGACGGATTCCGTGTGGGTATTACTCCATATTATGCCTCATTGATGGATCCGGACGATCCGGGATGTCCTGTAAGAATGCAGGCAGTGCCCATCATTCAGGAAACTCACAGGTCTGAGGCGGATATGCTTGATCCCCTGCATGAGGATGAGGATTCACCGGCGCCCGGACTTACCCACAGATATCCCGACAGAGTTCTTTTCCTTATAACGGATCAGTGCTCCATGTATTGCCGCCACTGTACAAGACGTCGTGTGGCAGGTGAAAAGGACGGAGCAAGGTGTCGGGAAGATATTGACGCTTGTATTGCATATATTAAGAGAACCCCTGTAGTTCGTGATGTGCTGCTTTCCGGCGGTGACAGTCTTTGTGTGGATGATGATGTGTTGGAGTACATTATCAGCGAGCTTAGAAAAATTGAGCATGTGGATATAGTAAGGTTAGGCTCCCGTACTCCTGTAGTTATGCCTATGCGTATTACGGATCAACTTTGCAGCATGCTTAAGAAATATCATCCTATTTGGTTAAATACTCACTTTAACCATCCTAAGGAAATGACACCTGCAGCAATGGAGGCTTGCAGAAAGCTTGCAGACGCAGGCATCCCCCTTGGAAACCAGTCGGTTCTTCTCCGCGGCGTAAATGATGATGTGCATGTTATGAGAAATCTTATGCACATACTGGTTAAAAACAGAGTTAGACCTTACTATATTTATCAGTGTGATCTTTCTCTTGGTATCGGGCATTTCAGAACTCCCGTATCAAAGGGTATTGAGATTATAGAAGGACTTCGCGGTCATACTTCAGGATATGCAGTTCCCACGTTTGTTGTGGACGCTCCCGGAGGCGGCGGAAAGACTCCTGTTATGCCTCAGTATGTTATTTCTCAAAGCCCTAATAAGGTTATTCTTAGAAACTACGAGGGTGTTATTACAACATATACAGAGCCTGTTAATCAGGAACCTCTTAAGTGCAGCTATGAAGGCTGCAAGCCTGTAGAAGAATACCACTATGAAGGTGTTGCCGGTCTTGTTCAGGGTGAAAGAATGAGCATGGAGCCTATGGGATTATTAAGACACGAGAGAAATAAACACTAATTAATATTATTTACTCCCCTATCTTCGGATAGGGGAGTTTATGCCGTTTTATGCTATCACTACTTGAAATATCAAAAGAATATAAAACCATATCATTTGTCGGAATGTCAAAGAATGCAGGAAAAACTACTGCATTAAATTTCCTTATAGAGGAAGCCATGGATGAGGGAATAGTAATTGGTGTTACTTCCACAGGTCGTGACGGAGAAACTCAGGACGTGGTTACCGGTACGGAAAAGCCAAAGGTATATTTGGACAGAGGTACAATTGTGGCTGTTCCTCAGCAGCTGTTTTCATTGTCTGAAGCCTCCTTGGAGGTGGTTAAGCGTACCAATTATTCGACTGCAATTGGCTCACTGCTTATTTGCCGTGTTATGGAGGCAGGTTACGTACAGATAGCGGGACCGGTTATTAATGCAGAGCAAAAGCTATTATGTGAGGATATGCTTAAGCTTGGCTGTGAAATGATACTTATTGACGGGGCTATAGACAGGAAGTCCATTGCCTCACCTGACACAAGTGAGGCTATTATTTTGGCAAGCGGAGCGGTTTTGTCAAGAAAGCTTGATAAGGTAGTGGAGGAAACTGCTCATGTGGCTAATTTATACAGGTTACCTGAGCTTAAGGATGACGATCTTAGAACTTTGATTATTGAAAATCAAGAGGAAGGGGATAGGATTATGACTATTTCCAATGAGGGAAAGGTTAATAAACTCCAATTAGCTACCGGTCTTGGGACAGAGGCTGCCAGAGAAATTGTTTCCAATATTACAGATGATGTGAAATATCTGTATATACCGGGTGCTTTTACAGGAAGTATTATTTCAGAGCTTGGACCTAAAAAACTTAAAAACATACATTTTGTACTGAAGGATCCTACCAAAATATTTATTAATGCAATGGATTGGGGCATATACAAAAAAAGGGGATTTAATGTATCTGTCCTTAAGAATATTAAGATTGCAGCAATTACTGTTAATCCCTGGGCACCTGCAGGATATACCTTCGACAATGCTTTATTATGCAGAGAAATGCAAAGGGCGGTACCGGATATACCTGTAACAGATGTGAGAATGTAATATGGAAAATATTTCAAAAAAAATATTTACTAATACTAAAACCAGAGAGGAATGCGGACTGGATTATGTATTGCATAATCTGGATATTCGTACACCATTTGGGAGAAATAAGCTTAATAATATTACACCCTACTATCCCGGTGAAGAGGAGGAGCTTAGAATCAGACTGGGATATAATCAGGATATAATTGAATTTTTAACTTTAAATCCATTGCTTTTAAATAAGCTGTTGGAAGTATTTATGGAGATAAAGGATTCCTCCAATACCGTAGAAAGAAGCGGGAAAACTACACTGTCAACTGTTGAATTATTTGATATTAAGCAGCTCCTGCTGCAAATGCGTCAGATTCTGTCTATTACAAGGGATCATATAGCAGGAGATTACGTGGGCTGCCACAGTGATATTGACAGTGTAAGAGAAGAAAATAAAGCAATTAATGAAAATACAGAAAAAAAAGGAAATGTTCCGGATTTTTTCATATTAGAGGATACAAAAAAGCTTCTTGATGTCCTGGATCCAAGAGGAGATCGGTTAAATACTTTTTATATATATGAAGAGTTTAGTCAATTGCTTACAAGCCTTAGAGGTGAAAAAAGAGAGATTGAAATACTCATTAGAAAAGAACAAAAGCAAAAAAGGGAGGATATAAGGAAAGAATATGGTGTAAACCTTACCCCTAAGTTTGATATTGTTGTTTCAAAAAATCATCAGGATTTTGAAAAAATAAGCGGAATTTCCGATTTGGTGGTGGATAATCAGGATTATATGAGCGTAACTTTTAAGCTTAAACCCACCCCAAAGGTTTATGAATATACAGAAAGAATAGAAAGTATTAATCTTTCCATTGATGAAGAGGAGGAAAGGGTAAGGGAAATCCTTTCAGGAAAGATTGCAGAATATAAAACAGTTCTCCTTAGCAATTGCAAAAAAATAGGAGAATTGGATTTTGCAGTTGCCCATGGCAGATATGCCATTAAAAATAAGCTTGTTATGCCTAAGATTTGTGATGAGCATATACTGGAGTTTATAGACGGCAGAAATATACAGGTGGAATCAGCTATGGCTGTAAGAGGGCTGCGGTATTGTCCGGTTTCCTTAAAGCTGGTGGACGGAGTAACTGTAATCACAGGAGCGAATATGGGAGGGAAGACCGTTTCTTTAAAGCTTGCGGCACAGATTCCGATTTTAGCCCAATATGGGTTGTTTGTACCGGCAGAGTCAGCAAAGGTGGGACTTTCCAATTATGCCAGAATGTTAATAGGAGATTCCCAGTCCCTGGAGAGAGGACTTTCAAGCTTTGGATCCGAAATGGAGGAATTAAAGGAAATATTGGCACAGGCAGAGGAAAGAAGCCTTATATTTATAGATGAAATAGCCTCCGGTACCAATCCTACAGAGGGAACCGCCCTCACAAAAAGTGTAGTGGATTATCTGTCAGAAAAACCTTTCATATCAATGATCACCACTCACTTTGAAACCGGACATTCCAAAAGCGGTGTATATAATATGCAGGTTTTGGGACTTAAAAATTGTGATTTTGATAAATTATATAATAGAATAAAAACGGCAAACAGGAGGGAGCGGATTAAAACCATATCAGAATATATGGACTACAGGCTTGAGCCGGTTATTGATGATTCAGAGGTTCCTAAGGACGCCTTGAATATAGCTGCCATTTTGGGGATCGATAAGTCGATTATAGATGGAGCGAAAAAGTATATATAAACAATACAGGAGGGATACGATGAAGAGTAAGTTAAATCTAGATCCAAAAATTGTAGACAGTGCCAGAAATCATGCTGCAAATATCGCACATGATATGCAGGATTTTATTAACAGGCATACTACAGTGTCTACAGAGAGAACCATTGCCAGACTTTTGGGTATTGACGGAGTAGATGAAGTAGACAATCCACTTCCCAATGTTTTGGTAGACCACTTAAAGGAAATGGGAGCACTTCCTACAGGTGTAGCATATTGGGTTGGGAATGCCATAGTTCAAACAGGAAAAACCCCTCAGGAAATTGCTGAAGATGTGTCCACAGGCAAACTTGATATTACAAAGCTTAGCACCTGTTCCATGGAGGAGGCTGCCGAGGCATTAAAGCCAAGCATTAAGGCAACCTTTGAAAGAATTGATGCTCAAAAGAAAAAACGTCAGGAGTATTTAGACACGATAGGTGAGGGTCCGGAACCATATTTATATGTAATCGTTGCTACCGGTAATATATTTGAGGATGTGGTTCAGGCTCAGGCTGCCGCCAGACAGGGCGCGGATATTATTGCGGTTATCAGGACTACAGCTCAATCCCTCCTTGACTATGTTCCCTATGGTGCAACTACAGAGGGATTTGGCGGTACATATGCCACACAGGAAAATTTCAGAATAATGAGAAAAGCCCTTGATGAGGTTGGACAAGAGGTTGGAAGATACATAAGACTCTGTAACTATTCCTCCGGAATGTGTATGCCGGAAATTGCAGCAATGGGTGCTTTGGAGCGTCTTGACGTTATGCTTAATGACGCTATTTACGGAATCCTTTTCCGTGATATAAATATGCAGCGTACGCTTGTTGATCAGTATATGAGCCGTGTAATTATCGGATATTGCGGGATTATATTTAACTCCGGTGAGGATAACTATCTTACCACAGACGATGCCGTTGAATCAGCGCATACAGTTACAGCCTCACAGTTTATTAATGAGCAGTTTGCGGTTCTTGCCAATATACCTGAGGAGCAGATGGGTCTTGGACATGCCTTTGAGATGGATCCTAAAACAGAGGACGGATTTTTGCTGGAATTATCTCAGGCTATTATGGCAAGAGAAATCTTCCCTAAGGCAAGGCTTAAGTATATGCCACCCACAAAGTTTATGACGGGTAATATCTTCATGGGTCATATTCAGGACGCATTATTTAATATTGTGGCAATTTGGTCTAAGCAGTCACTTCTTTTGCAGGGAATGCTTACAGAGGCTATTCATACACCTCATATGCACGATAGATATTTATCTATCGAAAATGCTCAGTATATATTTAACAATATGCGTCATATTGGCGAGGAAATGGAATTTAAGAAGGACGGAATCATCCAGTCTCGTGCTCAGGAGGTATTGAAGAAGGCGGATATGCTTCTTGAAGAGGTGGAGAAGGACGGGCTTTTCTCAACTATTGAGCAGGGTAAATTCGGCGGAGTTAAGCGTCCCTATGAAGGTGGTCACGGCTTAGAGGGTGTGTGTGCAAAGGGAGAGAATTATTTCAATCCGTTTATTCCGCTTTTCTTAGACCATAAATAGAATTAGGAGGTTGTAATATGTCAGAAAATAAAACTGCTGGAAGCGACATTGATTTAACACAGGTTAAACCCTACGGGGATACTTTGAATGACGGAAAGGTGGAATTAGCCTTTACCCTTCCGGTTCCCTATGGTGAAGAGGCGGAGGAGTGCGCAAAGCAATATGTAAAGAAAATCGGATTTGAAGAGCCAAATGTTACTTATTATCATGAGCTCACCCCCGGATATACATTTTTTGTAGTATATGGTTCTGCTCAGGCTACCATTGATTTTACTGCAATTAACGTGCCTAAGGTGGAAGGCAGCGTTATGGACCGTGTAGAGTGTGGACAGTGGATAGGGGAGAATATAGGTCGTGATATTACAGTTGTTGGTGCTTCCATAGAGTCTGATGCCCACACTGTTGGAATAGATGCTATCATTCAAATGAAGGGCTTCCACGGTCACTTTGGATTAGAGAGATTTAAAAATGTAGTGCCGTACAATATGGGATCTCAGGTGCCCTGTGAGGAGCTTATAGCTAAGGCTAAGGAGGTTAATGCAGACGCAATTCTCGTATCCCAAACAGTAACACAAAAGGATATCCACATCATCAATCTGACTAAGATGGTGGAACTTGTGGAGGCTGAGGGTCTTAGAGATAAGGTAATACTTGTATGCGGAGGACCTCGTATTTCCCATGAGCTTGCTCAGGAGCTTGGATATGACGCAGGATTCGGTCCCGGGAAATATGCCGAGCATGTAATGAGCTTTATTATGCAGGAGGTGCAGAAACGTGGCTGGGAGAAAAAGGCAGAGATAAGTTCCCGCTAAAATGTAAGCTTTATATACTTGCTATGCTATATAGAGGCATAAGTGTGTATAGACGATATATTGAATTTACTTTCAGCAGTTTATAGGCTTGCAAATATAATTTAATAAGGTATATTTAGAGGGATATTATTTTTAATTTGGAAAGGAAGGTATTATGGTAAACAAAGTTTTCTCATTAGAGGATGCCATTGCCGAGGTTAAAGATGGCTCTTCTATTATGGTAGGAGGCTTCTTAGGCACAGGAACTCCGGAGATATTGATAGATGCATTGGTAAAAAAGGGTGTTAAAAATCTTACTATTATTGCCAATGACGGCGGACTTCCTGACGGAACCTATGGCCATGACGGTGCCAGGGGTATTGGAAAGCTTCTGGAAAAGGGTATGGTAAGCAAATTAGTTGCCACCCATGTTGGAATGAATCCACTGGTTGGAGAGGGAATGAACAACGGTACTTTGGAGTGTACACTTGTTCCTCAGGGAACATTAGCTGAAAAGATTAGAGCAGCAAGCTACGGTCTTGGCGGTGTCTTAACTCCGACAGGCGTAGGTACAGTGCTTGAGGAGTATAAGGATGAAAACGGTTTAGATAAGCAGGTGGTAACGGTGGATGGGAAGAAGTTCCTTCTTGAGCGTCCCATCAGAGCTGATTTTGCTTTTATCCGTGCTTCCATAGCAGATAAGTTTGGTAATTTCAGTTGTTATAAATCTACTAAGAACTTTAATTATGCCATGGCAGGTGCTGCTGATATAGTTATCATGGCAACAGAAAAATTGGTGGAAATAGGCGAAGTGAATCCAGACACCTATGATATTTCAGGAGTTTTAGTTGACAGGATTGTGGAAGGAGAGAAACCATGGCAGATTTAAAGGCACGTATTGCACAAAGATGTGCTAAGGAAATAAAAGACGGTGATGTGGTAAATCTTGGTATAGGTATGCCTACACTGGTTGCAAATTATATTCCCAAGGATTTTACAGTTACATTGCACTCTGAAAACGGATTCGTCGGTTTAGACGCAAAGCCTGAACCCGGACATGAGGATGTGGATATTACCAATGCAGGAGGTGCTTATGTTACCGCAGTACCTTGGGTTAAATACTTTGATACTGCAATGGGGTTCGGTATAGCAAGAGGAGGTCACCTTGACGCAACTGTTTTAGGTGCTATGGAGGTTGCCGACAACGGAGATCTTGCCAATTGGATTATTCCCGGAAAGATGGTTGCCGGAATGGGCGGAGCCATGGATCTGCTGGTCGGAGCCAAAAAGGTTATTGTTACCATGCTTCACACCCAAAAGGGAGCCCATAAAATACTTGAAAAATGTACGCTTCCCTTAACTGCCGAAAAATGCGTTGATATGATTATCACGGAAATGGGCGTTATGGAGGTTACTGATAAGGGGATTGTATTAAAGGAGATTCATCCTGACTACACAGTTGATGAGGTTCAGGCTGCTACAGGATGTAAGCTTATTATCGATCCTGATTTAAAGGAAATGGAAGAGGAGTAAGGAATGTCAAAGGTTGTTATAGAAGCTGCAATATGCGGTGCAGAGGTTACTAAGGACAATAATCCCGCAGTACCTTATACTGTAGAGGAAATAGCAAAGGAAGCAAAGGCTGCATATGACGCAGGTGCTGCTGTTATACATCTTCATGTACGAGAAGATGACGGCAAGCCAACCCAATCCCATGAAAGATTTCAGGTTTGCATAGATGCGATATTAAGGGACTGTCCTGATGTTATTATTCTCCCATCCACAGGTGGGGCTGTGGGAATGACTGATTTAGAAAGATTGGACTCTACAAATGTAACCCCGACTCCTGAATTTGCAACATTGGATTGCGGTACCTGTAATTTTGGCGGTGATGATATATTTGTTAACTCAGATACCACAATTGAAAATTTTGCAAAAATCATGAAGGAGAAGGGAATTAAGCCTGAAATTGAAGTTTTTGACAAGGGAATGATTGATATTGCGATAAAATTCAGGAAGAAGGGGCTTCTTCTCGACCCCCTTCACTTTAATTTTGTATTGGGAGTTCAAATGACAGCTACAGTGAGAGATCTTTCATTTTGCGTAAATTCTCTTCCGGAGGGTTCCACATGGACAGGTACAGGTATCGGCAGATATGCCTTTGATATGGCGGCGGCTTCTGTATTAATGGGTGGTAACGTCCGTATAGGCTTTGAGGATAATCTCTATATTGAAAAGGGCGTTTTAGCTAAGAGTAACGGAGAGTTGGTGGACAAGGCTGCGAATATTATCAGAACTTTAGGCAGAGAAGTGGCGACGCCTGATGAGGCGAGAGAAATTTTCAGTCTTAAAAAATAAGTATTAATCAAGACCATTTTCCGCTAGGAATGGTCTTGATTTTTATGGAGAAGAAATATTGACTATAATTTATGAAATGAGGGGACTATGGAAAACGAAAAAATTATTGAAAGAATGCCAAACAAAGTAGTAGCACTTATTCCAATTATCTTTTTGCTTGTTATTATGATTTCAAGCTACGTATTCCAATGGGGATTCGATCCTCACATTCCTGTACTTTTAGCCTGCGGAGTGGCTATGATTGTAGGAAGAATTTATGGATACAGCTATCAAAAAATGCTTGGGGGAGCATTAGACGCTGTAAGCCAGTCACTGGAGGCTATTATTATCATTTTGATAGTCGGCTGCCTTATCGGTTCTTTTGAGTATGCAGGAACTATACCTGCAGTTGTTTACTACGGGTTGAAGCTTTTAACACCGGGATTGTTTTTACCTATTATTGCAATTATCTGTGCATTTGTTGGTGTTGCCTTAGGCAGTGCATGGACAGTTGTGGCAACATTAGGCATTGCTTTTATGGCAATTGGAGCTACAATGGGAATGCCACCCGGACTTATAGCAGGAGCCATACTTTCCGGAGCCTGCTGTGGGGATAAATTCTCACCCCTGTCCGACTCTACGAACCTGGCTGCAGGCTCTGCACAAACAGGATTATTTGACCATGTCAGAGCAATGGTAACCACAACATTCCCAAGCCTTTTAATCGCTATAGTATTATATACAATTTATTCCCTGAACTTTAAAGGAACCTATGATCCTACTCTTGCGAGGGACTTATCAAATGCCATTTTAGATCATTATACCTATATGAGTCCTGTACTTTTAATACCGATTTTACTTATTATTGTTGTGGCAGTGGTAAAAATGCCGGCGGTTGCCGCAGTGCTTTTACTGTCTTTACTGGGTGCTGTATTTGCAGTGGTTTTTCAGGGTGCAGATTTTGCTGCTGTAATTGATATGCTTCATTATGGATATTCTGCTGAAACAGGTAATGAATTATGTGATAAGCTTCTCAACCGAGGCGGTATGGACAGTATGCTTTGGACCAATAACCTTGTTATTGTGGCAGTTGCCTTTGGAGGTATACTTCAGGTTACAAATACGGTTGAGGCACTTCTCGGAGGAATGATTAAAAAGGTTAAAACGCCTTTTCAGCTTGTACTTACAACTATGTTAACCTCAATATTCTGTATTACAACCATGTGTGACCAGTATTTAGGGCTTATTATCCCTGCTTCAATGTATAAGGAAAAATTTGATGAAATGGGACTTGGAAGAAATATGCTTTCAAGAACATTGGAGGACGGTGGAACCCTTTGGTCTCCCCTTGTTCCCTGGTCAAGCTGCGGTGCATATCATTCAAGCGTACTTGGTGTGCCTACACTTACCTATTTACCCTATTGCTTTATGAATATTATAAATCCCATTTTTGCACTGGTAACTGCATTCTTCGGGATTAATATTCTATATGCCGACGGTTCCAGAACCAACCTCTTTAAGAGACTTGTAAAGAGCAAATCCATGCCGGGAGCGCCTGAGGAAGCCAGAGAGAAGGCATTGAAGGCTTTGGCAAAAATGAGGGGAGAGGCAGCTTAGTTTCCAATGGAGTATAAAGGAATTATAAAACAAAGACCAAAATATTTTGTGCCTTTAGCAATTACTATATGTGCACTTATCATATTAAGGGATGTTTTACTTTCCAAATTAAGCTATACTCCAATTGCGATTATCGTAATTATTGCCTGTTTTTTCAAAAAAGAACACGTTATAAATGAAGAGGGTATAGATATTGTCTATACCCTTTTTAAGTTTGAAAGTATAAATCACTGGGAGTGGAAGGATATTACCAGTATTCATGTGGATAAAAAGAGAGCATATCCTAAGGTTATGCTTCACATAGGAAAGGATATTGTAACCAGAACATATACCATGGAGCCGGCAGTTATTGATGATATAATTAAGCTTGCAAAATCCAAAAATCCGAAGATATATGTTAAAAGATAGGCAGTATATAAATAGGGGTGAGTTTATGAAAGGCAGAGATTTTTATATTAAGTATTTGACGATAGTTTTTACAATAGTTATAAGTACGCTTATAGGGGATAGGCTTTTTGATAATACTGCCTATGAAATAGCTCTTGTGGCAGCTGCTCTTTTAATTGTTATAGCAATATTTAAGTTTTTAAAGCGTTAGATTTTCCTACACCTGCCCTGTTCAAAGGAAAAATTTTATGTTATACTCTACCCCTGTTGTATAAATTTTCAAGAAAAAGAGCATTATATGTCTAAACCAATAGTAGCGATTATTGGACGCCCCAATGTGGGGAAGTCCACAATTTTTAATATGTTAGCCGGAAAGAGGCTTTCCATAGTAGATGACAGACCCGGAGTTACAAGGGATAGAATTTTTGCCGCAGGAGAGTGGCTAAATAAAGAATTTACCCTTATAGATACCGGAGGTATAGAGCCTGAAAGCAATGATTTCATTTTAAGGCATATTAGGGCTCAGGCTGAAATTGCCATTGAAACAGCAGATGTTATAGTGTTTGTATGTGATGTAAGAAGCGGTCTTACCGACGCAGATAAAAATGTTGCAGATATACTTAGACGCTCAAATAAGCCAGTGGTACTGTGTATAAATAAGGTAGATAATTTTGAAAAATATGAGCCTTATATTTATGAATTTTATTCTCTGGGAATGGGGGATCCCTTTCCTGTATCTGCAATAGGAAAGCTTGGGATAGGAGAATTTTTAGATGAAATAATATCCCATTTCCCTGAGAACAGTTCAGATCAGGCGGAGGAAGATGAAATTCCAAGGATTGCAGTTATAGGCAGACCTAATTCAGGGAAATCATCTCTTATAAACAAACTTACAGGTTCCAACAGAGCCATAGTATCTGATATGGCAGGTACCACCAGGGATGCCATAGACTCTAAAATTAAACGTAATAAAAAAGAATATATTTTTGTGGATACGGCAGGGCTTCGCAGAAAGTCCAAGATAAATGACGATATTGAAAGATATTCCATAATCAGAGCTGTATCTGCAATAGAGCGTTGTGATGTGGCAATATTGATGATAGATGCTACAGAGGGGATAACGGAACAGGATGCGAAAATAGCGGGAATTGCCCATGAAAGGGGTAAGGGATTCATTGTTGCAGTTAATAAATGGGATTTAATTAAAAAGGATAATAAAACACTAAATGTTTTTACAGAAGATATTAAAAGAACACTTAATTTTATGCCATATGCTGCTATAACTTTTATTTCTGTAGAAACAGGTCAACGGGTAGATAAGCTTTTCCCTATAATTGACGCAACACTGGAAAATCGTTCAATGAGAATTCAAACAGGTGTGTTAAATGAGATTATTACAGAGGCGCTTGCCATGCACCAGCCTCCCAGCGATAAGGGGAAGAGACTTAAGGTATATTATGTTACTCAGGTGGCAATAAGGCCTCCCAGCTTTGCGGTATTTGTAAATAAAAAGGAGCTTATGCACTTTACCTATTTAAGATATTTGGAAAATAAAATCAGAGAAGCCTTTGGCTTTAACGGTACAAGACTTAAATTTTTTGTAAGGGAAAAAAAGGATTAATAAATCCTTTGGCGGGTTTTGAAAGGTAAATATATTGTTATTTAGATTAATTGCATTATTAATAGGATATTGCTTTGGAAATATCTCTCCGGGTATTATTATTGCAAAAATAAATGGCGTGGATATTAAATCTGTAGGCAGTAAAAATGTGGGAGCTACCAATGTTTCCAGAACCGTCGGAATAAAAATGGGAATATTAACTTTAATTTTAGATTGTATAAAGGCAATAATTCCGGCAATTATAGTTTATTTTATTTTTAGTAAAACTCAGAATTTTGATGTAAGATATTTATGCGCCTATTCTGCTTTTGGTGCAGTTATGGGACATATTTTTCCAATAACTCAGGGCTTTAAGGGGGGCAAGGGTATTGCCGCCTCTTTGGGATTTTTGCTTGTTGCGGCGCCAATTACAGCCCTTGGCTGTCTGCTTGCATTTTCAATTACAGTTATTACTACAAGATATGTTTCCCTTGGTTCATTAATTTGTGCTATTGTACTTCCAATAGAGGCTTTGCTGCTGTATTATTTCAATGTACTTCCATATCCCAGAGAGGTTATCCTTGAGGTTGTGGTATTGTTTGTTTTGGACGCAGTAATTTGCGCC
>JBHBQE010000002.1:0-204496 GCA_041776485.1 Lachnospiraceae bacterium
CTAAGTTTTATAAGTACAGTGAAAATAATCGTTTTAATAGAAACAGAGTGAAATGTAAATTTCTTCAAGGACGAAGAAGATACCGTCGTTACAAGTTTTAATAGAAACAGAGTGAAATGTAAATAGAGCTGCCAAAGATGACAAAACTATGTGTTTCCAATATAAGGCTTAAAGTATTTAACACAGGGATTTGTATATTGATTATAGAACTGCATAATAATGATTACAGAGACTTTAAGAGCGTAAAGGAGATTAATTATTTAGGACGACAAATCAGTTTACCATATATTGCAAAAGATAGTGCTAATATCGCTTGTGCTCAAGAGATAACTTGGGATTTTTTATATCCGGATAATAAAACATATAGTTTTAAAGAAAAAAACGAAAATTTTTGGAAAGATCCTAAAGGTAGAAGATATATATTGGACTTTCTGGAAAATATGATAATTGATAAAAAAGCAAAGAATGTTTACAGGATTAAATCTTCTCTGGATGATCGTATGTTTACATGCTGTTTGATTCAAAATAATGAGTTAAGTCGTATATATGGAATAGATTACAAAGATAACTCAATATATGATGAGAAAAAATATAATCAAATATCAGAAAGTTTATATGAATATATATACATAGACAAAGAGGGAGGGTGTTCAGCAGCGACATTTAGCTTTCGAAAAGAGATTTTGGATAATTCCATATATCATCGTTGGACGGAGTTTGGCACAATTTATGGAGCTTCTCATACTTCATTAGTGGCAATCACCGGGGAAGGTGAATTTTTAGAAACGATTATCACTCGACCTTTTCTAACACAATATGTAGAGATTGCTATTTTGGTTTTGGTTCAAAGGACATCGATTTTGCGATTCCAAAAACGAATACATGGTGATATGAATAATAAAAAGATTCAGAAACTTCAATCCGACTATATTGATTATCGCAATCAATTACATTTTTTTGAGGTAAGTTCACAAGAGCAGGGAATTGAATTATATGAGCTCATCAGAAAACAATTATATATCGAAAAAGAAATGGAAGCATTGGGAAAAAATTTAGAGATATTATATGAAAAAAGCAATGTGGATCATGGGAATAAGTTTAATCTATTCGGAGTGTTTATTGGATTTATTGCTATCCTATCCATTGTTTTAGACTTAATAGACTTTGTACTTGAGAGGGAATTTACCAAAAATTTTTGTGTTCAACTTGAATTGCCAAAGTATGTGTTATTAGGAATTATTTTACTGTTAACATTTCTGATATGTTTTTTTATTTGGAGGCTTGCAAAGAGAAAATGGAGACTTAAATGATGATTATTAACTACAATCTTTTTATAGAATTTTTTTGAAAAGGGAAAGTGTTTATTTGGCAAGGATTGTTTAAGATTTGAAACCACCAAAAAGCTTTATGAACAACAGATGTATAATTTTCAAGGTGCAAAAATTTCACCATGAATAATTGTCAAGAAAGTGAGATAAAAAACCTTTACCTCAAATAAGCAATTTCTAAAAAAATATATTCACTACTTGACACAAGGGTGAAATGTAACTTGTTAATTTATACATTTGATTGTAATCAAATATAGTTTTAATAGAAACAGAGTAAAATGTAAAGTAGAAAAGTTTTGGTTAATGAAACTGTCTAGGTTAAAGCTTATCTCTGGTGGTTTGTGGTTGGAGAAAAAGGTCTACACAATCGATTCGCCTGGTAATGTTGATGATTGTAAACTTTTTATTGCAATATCCCAGATAAAATTTGAGCAAGAGTAAAATATGGCAAAATGTGTCAAAAATGGCACAAAAGATTGAGGAAAACAAGTAGTTTGTTTTCCTCATTTTATGTTCTTTATCTATATTAAAACGTTGTATTTTAGTGTTTTAGTGACTGTATTTATAAATTTAAAGGGAATAGATATAAATTGAAAAATATTGGCATGGGATATGCTTTTTGTTGGTTAGAAACTATTTTTGTTATTCAAGATGGGAGGTTTTAACCAAATGAAAGTAAAAGAAAAATATTTAAACTTCTATTATGAAACTGTTGGAGAAGTGCCTGAGCCGGTAATTGACCCTAAGAAAACAGCACTTCTTATTGTCGATATGCAAAATGAGTTTGTACGACGGGACTCCCCTGAGGCTGAGGCGTATAAAGCAGCAGGTGAATGGGAAAGGTGGCTGCCATTCCATGATAGACTGGATGAGATTGTAATTCCTAACAATGTTAAGCTTCTGAATACTTTCAGAAAATATGGCATGCCGGTAACATATGCACGTATAGCTTGCCATCGAGAGGATGGCGAAGATAGATCACCGGTTCAGAAATCAGAAGGATGGAATGGAATTTTCCTTCCGGCAAACAGTCCTGAAACACAGATTATTGATGAACTTAATCCTGGAAAAAATGATCTTGTATTTGATAAGACGACAGATAGTGTAACAACAGGTACAAATTATCTGACAGTAATGAGATTTATGGGGATTGAGAGAGTTATTGTAACAGGAATTGTTACAGACCAATGTGTAGCATGTTCCGTAAGAGGACTTGCAGACGCAGGCTTGAAAGTTATAGTTTGTGAGGATGCTTGTGCAGCAGGAAATATGGAACTTCATGACGCTGAGCTGAAAATTATGAGTGTTATTTACTGCGATGTACTTTCCACTGATGAAACGATCGCACTTTTAGATAAGGTCAATATCTAAACATAGGGAGGATAGTATGGAAAACAACGGTTTAAGAAAGGAAATCAAATTAGGAGGTATGATTGCCATGGCTGCCGGTGGAATGGTTGCGGCATGGATGGTTGAGATTAAATATTGGTTTGAAATAGGAGGGGTGGGTTCATTCTTGTCATTGTTGGCGTGCGCTATAATGGTACTTCCTCTTTGTTTTATCTACTCTGAGTTAACAAGTATGATGCCATATGCAGGTGGTCAGAACATATGGATTTCCAATGCGCTTGGCTGGAGTGTAGGTTTTGCTGGCTGTTGGGCAATACTCCTTTTATATGTAATGGCTATGCCTACGGTATCATATGGTATTGCCAGCATGATTGGATATTTGTTTCCAATTACGAATACTCAGCTAAAGATATTATCAATTTCAATTCTTGTAATTTGGTATTTTCTTACAAATTCAGAGCTTAAAATACTTACTAAATTACAGAATGTATTATTTTGGAGCACTTTGATTGTTGCTGTGATTGCAGATTTAATCTTTATATTCAGCGGTCAGTGGAAATTCGAAAACATTCAACCGATATTCAGATTTGGTGTTGGGGGTTTTACTGCAGGCATAGCTCTTCTTATTATGAAATTTGTTGGATTTGACCTTATCCCTCAGCTTTCTGAGGAAGCTAACTTTCCAAAGAAAGACCTTTGGAAGGCGTTTGTTGGTTCAATTGGGTGTACGGTTCTTATATATGGTCTTGCAATTATTGCAGTTGGTGGAGTTGTAGGGAATGAATGGATAGATCAGGCAGATATTATTGATCCTAGAGTAGCGGATATTCTTGGACTTCATTGGCTTGGTCTTATCATAGTAGTAATGGGTGCTTTGACATGCATAACCACACTTTCATCATTTTGGCTTTCTGCTTCCAGAATTCTTTATGGAGCTGCAAAGCAGCGTCAGATGACTCCAATGTTTGTAAAACTA
The DNA here is from genome assembly GCA_041776485.1 of Lachnospiraceae bacterium. Lineage (GTDB taxonomy): Bacteria > Bacillota > Clostridia > Lachnospirales > Lachnospiraceae > JBHBQE01. The sequence continues at coordinate 3,655 of JBHBQE010000002.1, forward strand.
AATAAGCATGGACAGCCAGCATTTGCAAATCTTATTGTAGGGGTTTTGTCCATATATTTTACCGCATTTGCTCCTGAGGCTTGGGTAAGCTATATCTATACAATTTATGGCGTAGTAGCAGGAATTGTTTATCTTCTTGTTTGCTTATCATTTATTATACTAAGAAAGAAACATCCGGAATGGGATAGACCATATATTTTATCGGGAGGTACATTCTGGGGATATTATGGTATTGTATTTTGTATTTGGGTAATCATTCAAAATGCACTTGCTATGAACTCTGGTGCAATCATTGTGCTGATTATTTATGCTATTCTGGGCTTTGGATTTTGGATGTATGCAAAATTTAAACAAAGTAAGGATGTTGAAAACTGGTCACCAATTGTAATTAGTCCTGATACAGTAGGGAGAGAAATCAATGTACTGGACTAATGTAAAAATAAATTGATAAGATTTATTGTCAGCCGAGATTTTTTCTCGGCTGATATAACCTTATGTTATAATTACAATATGAAAAAAAGGCGCTCACTTATAACAGATATGGTAATAATAGTTTTAGTATTAAATGTTCTTTCTGTAGTACTTTTTTCTTACTATATAAAGGTTGAGGGGAACAGTACATCTATCAATTATGCAAAGGAAAGTATGCTTGAGATTGTGAAGGAAAAGAGTGAACTGATTTCTATAAAGTTTGATAGGCTTGAAAATAATACTGAGATATTAAAAATTATTATTGAAGAAGCATTAAAAAATGAGAAAAGTTATTATACGATTCCGGAGGGTTATAGTATTAACAAGGATAAATCCGTTATCAGAGAGAAAAAAGAAGATGTTAGCGTCAACAGCCAAAGCAATGTTTTAGTGAAATTAAATTCTGAAAATGCGGATGAACTTGCGAGGGAGCTGGTTATCACTGAAGTGCTTGACGAAGCTATGGGAACCATCATAGATAATGAAGATGTAATATGGGGATATACTGTGACAGGGAATAACTTGCTTAGAGTTAGTCCATATCTTAATTTGGAAGAATTTTTTGATGATAACCATGATCAGACAAGAGACGTGTTTTATACTATGGCAGGTCCAGAGAAGAATCCCGATAAAAAGGCTATTCTTACATCTCCATACAATGATTATCTTGGAATGGGATGGACGATTACGTGTACTCAGCCGATATATGACAGAAATGGCGACATGTTTGGAGTAGTCTGCTTGGACGCTGCACTTAAAACAATGGCAGAGGAGTTATTTAAGGATTTCAGTCTTGGCTCAGATGGAAAGATAATCTGGCTAGATCCACAGGGTAATATATTTTATCATAGTGACTTTGAAGGTAAGTCTGAAATTCAGGGTGAAATATTTGAAAAAAATATTTTTACAATGAATGAAATGAGTTATAGTGAGAAAGCTGCATATGAAAAAACATTAAGCAAAACCTCTGGATTATGTACCTATGTAGATAAAAATTTTAATTCACGAATAATGGTTTATTCTAAAGTAGAGGGCATGGATTCATATCTATTGCTTCAAATGGATACAAGAGATGTACAACCTACTATAAAATTTGATTTCAGTAATATTTGGGTGCTGATTGTACTTGATGGTGCTATAGCTTTGATTTTTATTATAGTTTTATACAGACAGTTTTCCAAGCCGGTGAGAGCTCTTGTAAATAGGGCAAACAAGATCTCACAGGGAGATTACAGTTTGGTTGAAACTTTGCCCGGTGACAACTACTTTGAGATAGCTCAGCTTAATGAGGCTTTTGATTATATGAGCAAAAATATTACTCTTGATATTCTTGCGGAAAAGGAACTACAGCAGATGGAAAAAATGGCTGGAGTGGGACAGCTGTCAGCTGCAATTGTACATGAGCTTAAGAATGTAATGGCAAGGATTAAGGGTGCGACCTATGTTATAGAATTAACGGGAAAGAATTTTAAAAATAGCGATGAAATAGAGATTATTAACTCATCAATCTCTGAGGCAGAAAATGTAATCACTACACTTTTGGATTTTTCAAGAAAGAATAGTGCAGATAATAAGATAAATGTGGGGTCAATTATTAACCAGATTTTTCTTTTATCAAACAAAGAAATAATATCAAAGGGCATTAGTGTAGAAATTAAGAACGATGAAGAATGTATTATTTATTCAGACGGGATAGAGGCACTTAAGATTGTGCTTCAAAATATAATATTGAATGCAATTCAGGCCATAGAGGACGGCGGACATATATGGATTAACATAAAAAAGGACAAAGAAAATGAAACAATTATGATAAGTGTTATGGACGATGGTCCGGGAATAAAAATAGAGCCAAAGGAAAGAATTTTTGAGCCGTTTGTAACTACAAAGGAAAAAGGAAGTGGTATTGGGCTTTGGATCACAAGAAAAATGGTGGAATCTTTGAATGGAACAATTAAGCTGAATAATGAAAATAGATTTACGGAGTTTATCATAACTATTCCAGTCGGAAGTGAGGACAAAAATGAATAAAAATGTTTTACTTGTAGATGATGACGAAAATTTACTTAAGGTATATAAAAAATTATTCTCACTTAAAGGATTTGAAATATCGGTTTGTTCAAGTGGAGCAGAAGCTTTAGAGCTTTTTAAAACAAATACATTCTATGTTGTAATTACCGATGTAATAATGCCGCATATGAATGGGATGCAGCTGCTTAAAGAAATAAAGTGTAAATACCCATTAACAGAGGTGATTATGCTTACGGCTGAAGGATCAATTAACGACGCAGTTTTGGCTGTAAAGAACGGTGCATTTTCATATATTGTAAAACCGGCGGATATAGATGAAATACTTCTTACATTAGAGCGAGCAATGGAACTTTCAAAAGCAAAGGATGAAAATGAGACACTGAAAGAACAGATCGCAACTATGGGAAGAAATCGGCATTTGATCGGCTCATCTGATATAGCCTGTGAACTTAGAAACAATGCAAAAAAGATTGGTAAAACAGATTCCACTGTTCTGATTACTGGAGAAACAGGTACAGGAAAGGAAGTAATTGCAAATTTAATTCATTTGTATTCAAATAGAAAAAATAAGCCATTTATCTGTGTGAATTGTGCAGCTTTTAATGAGAATTTGATTGAGTCGGAACTTTTTGGAGCAGAAAAGGGTGCATATACAGGAGCGGACAAAAGCCGCAAAGGCAGATTTGAAATGGCAAATGGAGGAACTTTGTTCTTTGATGAAATTGGAGAGCTTAGCCTGAATATGCAGATAAAACTTTTAAGAGTTTTGCAGGAAAAGAAATTTGAAAGAGTGGGAGGAGCTGACTTAATTAAGAGTGATTTCAGACTAATTGCAGCCACAAATAAGGATCTTAAAGAAGAGGTGAAAAATAATAATTTTCGCACTGATTTATATTATAGATTAAACATTATACCTATAGAGGTTCCTCCTCTTCGTGAGCGTAAGGGAGATATCATAGAAATTGCTGAAGAATTTCTTCGAATATTTTCAAATGAAATGAATAGAAAGGTTCTTCCGCTTAGTGAAGAAATATTGCAGGCTTTTCAAAAATATTCGTGGCCCGGAAATATAAGAGAACTTCGAAATATAGTTGAGAGACTAGTGGTGCTTTCTAAAGATGGAGAAATTGACGCAAATCTTCTTCCGGGTGAGATGATGGGAGGCGTCAGTCCGTACAGCAGTGAAAGCAGCCTTAAGGCATACACGAATGCCTGTGAGAAAGAATTTATAATTAAAGCTCTAGAACACAGTGGAGGCAATATTTCTGTTGCAGCTGATGAGCTTGGAATCGCAAAACGTAGCCTTTACAGAAAAATCAATGACTATGGTATTAGCTATTAAAAATAAGAAAATTTAAGATAGACCCTTTAATACGAAGTTTTGGATCTATGAAGTGGGATATGTTAAGCTGAATATTGATCCGACAATATCTCGGAGGGGGGACAGTAAATACGACTCCTAAAGGTTAAACTATAAAGACTGAGATTAGTTGCTCCGTAAACTCTAAATTTTTTTTCGCAATATCATATGGTGAAATGCATTGTTTACATAGTATTCTTTTGAATAGAGGACAGGCTGCCCCACTAAAGTATAGCCTATCTCATCTATATACAGCACAGAGGTATTTTCTTTTATAGCCAATTTTTTCGCTATACATGTATCGGCATTGATTGCCATGATTTCTGAAAGGTCCATATAGACCTGTATATTGCAAAAGTCAGACAAAAAATCAAATATAGGCTTAGATAAATCTGAAAGATTGTAGTTATGATTTTTGATAAGTACCTCGGATATATAATCTTCACAATAAATAGCAGGTTGTTCATCAGAGGTTATGGTTCTTACTACCTTTAAAAAATTTTTCCCATATATATTGAGCTTTTCGTCTAATTCCTTAGAGCATACATATTCATAGTCAACTTGAATGACGGCTGCCCTATGTCCTGTGGACGCCACCATGTCCAGAAATTCCTCTTCAAGGTCAATACGTGTTTTTGCCGATAGGACATGTGCATTAACAATGGTTCCTATACCGTGTTTTCTGGTTATAAATCCTTCCTGCTCCAATATTGCCAAGCAATCCCGCACCACCGTACGGCTTATTCCGAATTGTTTAGCGATTTCGTGTTCAGAGGGCAAGTGGGAAATATTGGCATATATTCCGTTTTTTAGCTCTGAAAGTAAAATGCCGGTATATTTATTTGAAAGTTGATTTTTATGAGTCTGCATATTCATTTTATAACTTACCTTTATGAAAATCATAATAGATTTTCAATCTGTTGTAAAGCTAATCGGTACACCGAAGCGTTTTGTAAAAAATAGTTAGAGTATAGTGGTTTAAATATAAAATACTATGTATATATTACATATATTTTTCCCGAATGTATACAAAAATATATAAAAATTTACTTGACATAGCAATATAAATAATAATAAACTACAAATAATACTAATAGGTAATACCTATAAAAGAACATACAGAAAGGATGACTCTATGAAAGAATTTTTAGAAAAGCGATTTCAGTTAAAGGAAAAAAATACCAATATTAAAACGGAGTGTATTGCAGGTTTGACAACGTTTTTGACATGTACATATATTTTAGCGGTTAACCCTGCAATTTTATCTTCAACAGGAATGGATGCTAAAGCAGTATTGTGGGCTACGGCTATTTCTGCGGCTATCTCATGTATTGCAATGGGGTTATTAACTAATTTTCCCTTTGCATTGGCACCTGCAATGGGGCTAAATGCATACTTTGCCTATACGGTTTGCGGAACATTGGGGTTATCATGGCAAAATGCATTATTTTGTGTTTTTGTTGAGGGTGTAGCATTCAGTATTTTAAGTGTTATAGGAATGCAGGAAAAAATTGTTAATTCTATCCCGGAATGTATTAAACAGGCTATTTCGGCTGCTATAGGATTTTTCATTGCATTTGCAGGATTACATAATGCGGGGATTATTGCAGCCGACAGTGATAATTTATTGAAGCTTGGAAACTTAAAGGATCCCGGTGTGATATTGGCATTAATAGGAACAGTATTTACTGCCGGATTGGTTATAAAAAGAGTAAAGGGCGCTATATTAATTGGAATTTTATCTATTACATTTATTGGTTTATTTGTAACAAATCCTATGACAGGCATGCATTATACAGAGTGGAAGGGATTGCTTGCATTGGAAAATCCTATCGAAGCGTTGGCACCCACCTTTGGGCAGTTACGTTTCAGCGGTCTATTTTCCAAGGGATTGGCAACTTCTATAGGAGTGCTGTTTGCTATTTTTAGTTTTTTGTTCGTTGATTTATTCGATAGTATAGGTGTACTTGTTGGTGTCGGAATAAAAGCGGGATTTGTAAATGAAAAGGGTGAATTACCGGGGGCAGGTAAGGCCTTGTTTGTATCTGCATCAGGAGCAGCCGTAGGTGCTGTGTTGGGAACCCAAACAGTTACGGTTTTTGGTGCTGAAAGTACGACAGGTATTGCCGAAGGTGGCAGAACCGGTTTGACTGCAATTTTCGTGGGTCTGTTTTTTATTTTATCTTTACTGTTTACTCCGTTATTTTTAATGATACCGGGAATAGCGACAGCACCTGCGCTGGTTATGGTTGGTATTTTTATGATGGAGCCTCTCTGTCATGTCGATTTAAGTGATATTACCATTGCATTTCCTGTTTTTATTTGTGTTTCTTTTATGGCATTCACCTTTAATATTGCATATGGAATATTATTTGGATTACTGGCATATACAGGCGGAAAGTTATTTGCAGGTGAGTATAAAAAGTTAAGTATAGGTACTTGGGTATTGACAGGAATATTCCTGCTATACCTTATTTTAGAGGTGATTTTTAGAGCTGCATGATATTTACACAAAATATATGGAGAATTAGAGTATGGGTATCAAATCAAATATAGATCGTGTAGACGCCATAGCAAAGGTTACAGGGAGAGCTAAGTATACAGAGGATTTAATTCCTGGCAACGCCTTGGTAGCAAAGCTGTTACATAGCACGATTGCAAATGGAAGAGTAATACATATAGATATTGATGAGGCAAAAAAAATAAAGGGTGTTGAGATGATTTTAACATGCTTTGATATACCTCAAATTAAATATGCTACTGCAGGTCACCCGCACTCAATAGATCCTGACCATTTAGATGTTGCAACTAAGACAATGCTGACAGATAGGATTAAATATTACGGCGATGAGATAGCTGTGGTAGTGGCTAGAGATGAAATAATTGCAGATCGTGCACTGGAAAAAATAAGGGTTTGCTATGAGATATATGAACCCTACAGGCACCCTGATGAGGCATTAAGCAGTAAGGATATTTTGCATGAGGATTATCCTAAAAATATTCTTTCCAGAATGGATTTTGAAATAGATGGAAATGATGTTAGTTTTTCCGAAGAGGAATATGAAGCAAAAGAAAAGATACCGGGATTTGAGAATATGGAATGTACTGGATTTTTTCTTCCAACAGTACAGCATGTTCATATAGAAAATATTTGCTGCTTTGCTTACATGGAAAACAAGCAGATTATTGTAGTTTCACCAAGCCAGATGCCTCATACGCTGCGACATCATATTTCGGAGGCATTGGATAAAAAGTTATCCGATATAAGAGTAATTAAACCATATGTGGGTGGTGGCTTCGGGAATAAGCAGGATACATATTTTGAACCATTGGCTGCTTTATTAAGCGAAAGATTAAATGGTGCATGTGTTGCGATTGTATTAAACAGGCATGAAACTTTTGTTAATAGCAGAGTTAGGCATGCAATGGATATAGTTTCTGCGCAAAGAGCAGATGATGAAGGTAATCTTGTGGATAGAGGAGTTATTATAAATGCTTACAGTGGAGCATATGGCTCTAATGGACATGCCGTGGCAGCATATGCAGTTACTAATTTTTTTCAGCTTTATCCGGTTAAAGGTAAGCAAATAGGCAGGTCAATGAGCTTTTATAGTAATATACCCTCTGCCGGAGCAATGCGTGGATATGGAATACCTCAGATTACCTTTGCTATGGAAGCTCAAATTGACGATATTGCTTATAAAAATAATTGGGATCCTTTATGGTTTAGAAAAAGGAATATTATGCCTAAGGATTTTTTTGACCCATTTGATAAATTTTATTGTCAAAGCAATGGTCTTTTGGAGTGCATATCTGTTGGAAGCGAAAAAATGGAATGGAAATCTAAAAGGATAATGTACGATAAACTTAACCAAAATTCTTCAGATATAAAATATGGAGTGGGTATGGCTGTATTTGCATATAAAACCGGTGTGTACCCCATTCAATTGGAAACAGCGTCGTCAAGATTTTTATTAAATGAGGACGGGACGGTTGAGGTTCAGGTGGGGTCAACGGAACTGGGGCAAGGCTCAGATACTGTAATGCTGCAGATTGCGTCTGAGAGTACAGGTATACCTGAGGCGGATATTCGCATAGTTTCTTTTCAGGATACTGACGTTTCCCCTCATGATGCGGGAGCTTATGCATCAAGGCAAACTTACGTATCAGGGGGAGCGGTAAAAAAGGTTGGATTGCTTTTTAAAGAAAAAATAATAGAAAGAGCAGCTATGCTTGCTGGAATAAGCAGTAAAGATCTGACGATAGAGAAAGGTAAAGTATGCAGTGCTATAGATAAAAAGGTGGTTATGACAGTGGGAGATGTTGCCATGCGTATGCAGTATGAAAATAATCTTACCAGAGCCAGTGAGCATATTACCGCTGAAGCAACCCATACGGCCCATTCTAATTGTTTTTCATTTGGAGCCAGTTTTGTGGATTTGGAGGTAGATATTAGGATTGGAAAGATTAAGATAAATAAGGTAATCGCGGTACATGACAGTGGGAATATATTAAATGAACATTTGGCACGCGGGCAGGTTCAAGGTGGTGTTGTTATGGGGCTTGGGTATGCCGTAACCGAGCAAATGCTGTTTGATAAACAAACACTGCGACCACTAAATGCTAATTTGCTGGATTATAAGATACCAACTTCAATGGATATACCACCAATAGAAGTATATTTTGTGGATACATGGGAACCTACAGGACCTTATGGGAACAAGGGGCTGGCGGAGCCCCCTGTAATCCCTCAGGCACCCGCCGTTAGAAATGCCGTTTTACATGCTACGGGTGTGGGAATAAATACATTACCTCTTAACCCGGAGAACCTTATACATAATTTTAAAAAATTTGGAATTATATAAATTTTGAAAATTCATAGAAAGGGATAATACCGTAGTAGTTATGGTATGTATATGATATGTTTGATATAAAAAATGTTTACCGGCCTGAAACATTAGATGAAACCTTTAGCATTTTAAAAACAGATGTTGATGCTTTGCCGTATATGGGAGGCACTGATGTTCTTATAAAAATAAAACAAAAAAGTAATGTATCCCAAAGCTTAATATATTTAGGTGATGTAAAGGAATTAAAAGGTATATTTTTACATAATGGATACATTAGTATTAAGTCGGGTGAATGCTTTTTTAATTTGATTAAAAATCCTATCATTCAAAATAATATTCCAATTTTGAAAAAGGTCTCAAAATGTGTCGGCAGTCCACAGATTAGAAATGTCGCTACAATTGGTGGAAATATTTGTAACGGAGCAGTCAGTGCAGATAGTGTACCTGCGTTATTGGTGCTAAAGGCTAAGTTATTATTAAAAAATGCTGATTCTGAAAGGATAGTACCTATAGAAAAGTTTTTTTTCGGACCGGGGAAAACGGTTAAGAAAAGGGAAGAATTGTTGATTCAGGTAGATATAATGAGTAAGGACTATAAAGGATATGGTTTTGACTATATAAAATTTGGTCAAAGGAATGTAATGGAAATTGCAACCTTGGGTTGTGCGGCCGGTGTAAAGCTTAGCAATAATGGAACAAACATATCGGATATCAGAATTGCTCTAAGCGTAGCAGCACCCAAAGCAATTAGGTGTTATGCGACAGAAAATGAGATTAGAGGACTTGAGATAGGGGAAGAAATATTTAAAAAAATAAAGCAATCAATATTAGCTGAAACTAGCGTCAGAGAAAGCTTTAGAGCATCTAAGGAACTTAGAAATCAGTTAATACGGGAATTAAGCTGTAGGGCTGTAGAAAATGCAATAAATCGTGCGAGGGATATAGAATGTTGGAAATAATAAACTGTAATGTAAATGGAAATGATATTGATATTGCGGTAGATGTAAGAGAGAGTTTGTTAGATGTATTAAGGAATAAGCTGGGATTAACCAGTGTTAAAAGAGGATGTGAAGAAGGAGAATGTGGAGCATGCACAGTTTTGGTAGATGGTAGAGCCATAGATAGTTGCTGTTATTTGGCGGTATGTGCTGATAAAAAGAAAATATTAACAGTGGAGGGGTTAAAGGGAAAAAATGGACTATTACACCCTGTTCAACAGGCCTTTATTGACGAAGCTGCGGTACAATGTGGATTTTGTACACCCGGATTTATTATGTCAGCATTGGAGATATTAAATACGGGAGAGATATACTCTAAGGAGAAAATTAAAGAGCTTATTTCAGGTCATCTATGCAGGTGTACAGGATATGAAAATATTATAAATGCGATTCATAAAGCTATAATGGAAAGGGAAAAATATGAGAACTGTTGAAGAATTAAAGGAATTAATTGCAGCAGGAAAAGGAGAGACTTCCTGTGATTACAAGCTTAGCAATGTTAAATTGGTCAATGTATTTTCCGCACAGGTGTATGCAACAGATATTTATATTAAGGGCAAAAGGATTATTTCTATAGACACGAATGCCAATTTAAAGGCAAATAATATCATTGACTGTCATGGAATGTTTGCTATACCCGGATTTATTGATTCCCATATGCACTTTGAGTCTACAATGTTATCTCCGGAGGCGTTAGCCCAGGAAATTATACCCAAGGGAACCACCACACTAATGGCAGACCTAATGGAAATTGCAAATGTGGCGGGAAAAGCAGGATTAGAGGAAATGCTTTTATCAATAAAGGAGTTGCCTTACAGGATGCTATTGGAGATATCTTCCAGAGTACCGACCGCACCGGGACTTGAAACTAATGGAGAAACGCTTGGCACATACGAGGTAAGCCAATTGCTGGATTGGGATGAAAGCAGAAGCTTGGGGGAAATGGATGCAGCTAAAATATTGATATCAAAAGAGGATGAGTATTTAGAAAAAATTTTAGCAGCGTTAAACAGGGGATTGGTAGTAAATGGACACGCCATAGGACATTTGGGACAAGAGCTTAATATTTACGCGTCCTCAGGTATTTCAGATGATCATGAATGCGTGACTTACTCTGAATTGTTGGGCAGGTTACAGGTCGGAATGAAGGTATTTATCAGAGAAGGAAGCAGTGAGAGAAATGTGGATGAATTGATATCGGAGGTGGTGTCAAAAAAATTGCCTACGGATAACCTTATGTTTTGCACTGATGATAAGCATATAAGTGATATTCGCAGGGAGGGTCATATTAATTATAATGTTAATCGTGCAATAGAGCTTGGGTTACCTGCAATGCAGGCAATACAAATGGCGACAATAAATGCTGCAAAGCATTTTAGAATGGAGGATCAGCTGGGAAGCATTACTCCGGGAAGATATGCAGATATTATTCTTTCAGAGAGTATGGAAAAAATTGAACCCGTACAAGTGTGGTTTGAGGGAAGCCCGGTTACCGATAAAAACGGTCTGCTGGATAAGGTTTATGTTAGACAGTATCCTGAATGGATAAAGGATACTGTACATCTTAAGACTAAGATAACAGAAAAATCCTTTGAAATATCACAGTGTGATAATTTTGAGGCAGTATCAATCAGAGCAATTGAGTTGATTAAAAACCAAATTATTAATAAAGAAAAAATAGTGGATATTATACCAGTACAGGGTAAGCTATGCTCTGATATCAGCAAAGATATTTTGAAAATTGCAGTAGTGGAAAGGTATGGCAAAAATGGAGATATTGGTAAGGGATTTGTAATCGGTTTTGGCTTAAAGCAAGGTGCAGTAGCTTATTCAATGTCACATGATCATCATAATATTGTTGTTATAGGGACTAATGATAAGGATATGGCGGTATGCGTTAATTATCTGGAAAAAATTCACGGTGGGGCCTGTGTATCGATGAATGGAAAGGTATTAGCAGATATATGTTTGCCTATTGGAGGTTTAATGAGTGAAAAATCTGCTGATGAAGTAAATGATGAACTGGAAATAATTAATAAAGAGATAAAAAAATTAGGCTGTCCGTTAGATTCACCGTTAATGACACTTAGCTTTATATCATTACCCACGGTTCCTGAGCTTGGAATTACAGATAAGGGATTGATTGATGTGATAAACCATAAAATTATATCTTTAACGGTATAAGGAACACCTTGCAATATCCCCTCTTTCCCCCTATACTGTGAATATAATTTACAGCATAGGGGGAAGCTTATGAGAGATTTTACTTATTTTTCCAATACAGAAATAGTATTTGGGAAGGATACTGAGAATTTAACCGGAAAGCTGTGTAAAAAGCATGGCGGCACCAATATATTTATTGTTTATGGTGGCGGAAGCGTTGAAAAGAGCGGTCTTTTAGATACCGTCATTAAAAGCATAGAGGAGAATGGGTTAAAGGTTAAAGCAATTGGCGGAGTTGTTCCAAATCCCATTCTTTCCCATGGGGAATATTTAATTCAGGAAGCAATTAAATTTAATGCGGATTTAATTTTGGGTATAGGTGGGGGTTCTGCCATTGATACCGCTAAACTGGTGGCGCACGGTGTGGCAAATCCTACAGAAAATGTATGGGATTATTGGTCAGGGAAACTGCCGCCTGGGAGTATTCCTATAGGCTGTATTCCTACACTTCCCGCAACAGGCACTGAAAGCAGCAATTCTTCTGTTATCACAAACGATAAGGTGGAGCCAAAGCAAAAAAGAGGGCTTAATACAGATTTAAACAGACCGGCATTTGCCATAATGAATCCCTGTCTTTGCATGAGTTTGCCTAAATATCAAGTGGGTGCAGGTGTTACAGATATATTTATGCACAATGCTGAGAGGTTTTTTACAACTGTGCAGGGAAATCATCTGTCAGACGAGCTGGCAATAGGCGTATTTAAGAATATTATCTGCTATGGCAAAATAGCGGTAAACAATATTACAGATTATGAGGCAATGAGCGAAGTCATGTGGACAGGTACTATCGCTCACAACAACATTACAGGGTTGGGGGCTATGGGAGATACCAATAGGGAAGGGGATTGGTCCTGTCACCAGCTTGGACATTCTTTATCCGCCATATATAACTCAACCCATGGAGCTACTTTAAGCGGAGTTTTTAAATCATGGGCAAATTATGTTATGGAGGAGGATTACAGCCGTTTTGCTTTTTTCGGCAGACGAGTGTTTGGCATAGAGGAAAAGGATGACAGAATCTGCGCAAAGCTGTCGGTAGGAAGAATCACAGAATTTTTCAAAAGCCTGTCTATGCCAACGAATCTTACGGAATTACTGGGTAAGAAGCCAACCGCTGAGGAAATAGAAACATTGGCACTTCACTGTTCATATGATAAAACCCGAACCATAGGAACTTTTAAGACGTTGGGTTATGAGGATATGTTAAAAGTTTATCAGGAAGCGGTTTAACAGCATGCTTTGGATACATAGTTATGAGACAATAATATGAAATTATCCCATACTGCTTTAGATATTTATGCCTTGATAATTTCCTGTATTTTGCTGATTGTCTATATTTTACAGAGGAAAAGAACTGATAGGATAAATAAATATTTAATTGGCTGGAACAGTTTTTTAATTCTTATTTTTCTTTTTGATTTTTTAAAGTGGCATTTAAGGGGGAAAATAGATTATCTGCTGCAGTTTAAAATTGTGTATTATTCCATATTTGTTATAGTCATCACTATGTTCATATTCTATCATCTGTATTTTGTAGAATATATAAGAAAATGGATTACAGTCAGTGATATATATAAATATATTGCTATACCTATTGCACTTATTTCTCTGATAGTCTGGTTTGGATTTAAGGACAGCAGGCTTTTCTTCTTAATTGCCTATAATGCTGTTAATGTAGAGGGTCCCCTATATAACTATATACAGCTTCCTGCATTTTTACTGATAGTTTATAATATGCTCTTTGTATTTCGGCACTTGGCTAAAACCAGCAAAAAAGAGGCTCTTATGATTATATTTTTGAATTTTTTGCTGGTGCTTGCAATTGTAATGGAATTTTTGTGGGATATTACTATTTTATATTTAGGAACATTGCTTTCTCTGATTTTACTTTTTGGAATTATTACAACTGAACAAAGCAGAATATTGTCAGAAACAAAGGTAACATTGATTGAAAATAGAATAGCCATTGCCATGAGTCAAATTCAGCCTCATTTTTTGTATAATACTCTGGGAACAATAGAGGTGCTTTGCTATAAAGATCCTGATATGGCAGGCCAGGCAATTAATTATTTTGCAAATTATATGAGAATGAATTTAGAGGCAATGAACAGAACAAAGCCAATTTCCTTTAAACGGGAGTTAAAGCATATTGAAACCTATTTGTGGATTGAGAAGCTTAGATTTCAAGAAAAATTAAATGTTATTTACAATATAGCTGATTGTGATTTTCAGGTGCCGGCACTGTCTATACAGCCTATAGTGGAGAATGCAGTAAAACATGGGATTTGTGGCAAGGAAGAGCCTGGTACTATAAAAATCGAAGTTAAAGACAATCGGGAGTTCTATGAGATAATAATCAGTGACGATGGCCCGGGGTTTGATGTTAATAGCTTGCAGAAATTCCAAATAGACTATAATTCAGGTAAGATTTTAAATTCCGATGAAATACATCAATCTTTGGTTTTGGATGACGGAAGAACTCATTTAGGTATTGAAAATGTCAGGCAAAGACTGGGACTTATGGTGGGAGCTTCCCTTGAAATCAACAGTGAAATAGGTATGGGAACAAATGCCGTAATTATAATTGCAAAGCAATCCGGTAAATAGTCAAGGAGGAAAAGAGTGAAAATAGTTGCAGCAGATGATGAACCTTTAATGCTGGAGAATTTAATTTTTTGCATAAATAAGGCAGAGCCTAAAGCCGAAGTAGTTGGGTTTTTAAAGTCTGGAGAAATAATAGAGTATGCCAAGGCAAATTCTGTAGACGTATTTTTTCTGGATATTAAAATGGGCGGGAAAAGCGGGGTTGATTTAGCTAAGGAAATAAAGCTGAATCAGCCTAGAACCAATATTATTTTTGCAACAGGCTATTCAGAATATATGCCGGACGCATTTTTGTTAAATGTAAGCGGATATTTATTAAAACCGATTACTGTGGATAGCGTGAAGGAACAGCTGGAGATATTAAGATTTCCGGTTAAAACAGAGATTAAATCTAAAATATATGCTCAATGTTTCGGAAACTTTGAGGTTTTTTTAGATAATGAGCCGATTAAATTTAAGCACAAAAAAACAAAGGAATTATTTGCTTATTTAATTTCTAAAAGAGGAGTCAGCTGCACGAGCAGCGAGATTATGGTGGCGCTTTGGGAGGATGAAAACCATCATTCCTATTTTCGAGATTTAAAAAAGGATTTAATAGACAGCTTTAATAAAATAGGCTTTCCGGAGATTATTGTTTCAGGAAGAGGAATTTTAGGCATTAATAAGGGGATGATTGATTGCGATTATTATCAATGGCTGGATGGAACGGCGCAGGGCATTAATGCATACAAAGGTGAATTTATGTACCAATATTCCTGGGCAGAGTTTACTAATGCTTCATTGCAAAACAGTGCTTCGACATTTTATCGACATACTATTTTTTAAAATATAAAAATATAGTGTGCAGCAGGGCTAAGCCCTGCATAAGATAGGGAGGAGAAGTTCATGAAAAAGATTAAAGGATTGTTGGTATGGTTTATTCTGTTTGCAATGCCGTTAGCATTGCTTGCAGGATGTGGCAAAGATGATAAGTCCCAGCAGAGTTCATCATCATCTGATTCTGAAAAAGGCTATGGAGATATGAAAATTGTATTAATTTTGCCGGGAAGTATTGATGACCAAAGCTGGAATGCCAGCAATAACGCAGGTGCAGAGCAGGCAAATAAGGATTTAGGAACAAATATTGAGGTGGTTGAGTCTGTTCCTGTTGAGGAGTTTGAAGCAACCTTTACCGAATACGGCGAAAAGGGATATGATATTGTAATGGCGGCAGGAAGCCAATTTGATGAGGCATGTGCAGCAGTGGCGCCAAACTATCCCAATACATATTATTCGATTATAAACGGTACAATAAGCAATAGTGACAATATGGTTCCTGTATTCCCTAAAGAATATGAGGGCTCTTATGTTGCAGGTATTGCAGCGGGCTGGGCAACTGAAAATGGAAACTTTGCCACCATGGGCGGTGAATCTAATCTGGCAATGGTGCATTTGCTTGATACATATGAGGCTGCAGCTATTGCCACAGCAGAGGAAAGAGGAATTTCATCACCGAAGGCAACTCGTTCTTTCCTCAACACATGGACAGATGTTTCAATAACAAAATCAACAACTGACCAGATGGTTGATAATGGTGCGGATACTGTATTTTGTTACTCAAATGAAGGTACTTCCGGAGCGATTCAATCCTGTGCAGATAAAAAGGTGCAATTTGTAGGATTTGCAGCTAATAAGTGTACGGAATCCGAATGTGTAATTGCTTCTGTAGATATGGTTTGGGCAAATGTTTATCCTTGGATTATTGAGGGCATTGCAACAGGAAAATTAAAGGGCGCTCAGGAGGTTGGAATAGCCGAGGGTGTATTTTCTGTAGTATATTCAGACAGGTGCTCCGATGAAATGAAGGAGGCTGTTGATTCTGCCTTTGAAGCGGTTAAGGCAGGCGAGGTTGACTTAAAGTCAATGTTTTCAGACAAATAATACCTTATTATAACTAATATGTAATTGGGCAGGATATTCTTGCCCAATTATTAATATGCGAATATATGCTAAGTTAAGCGGCAGTTTAGCTTTAGAATATCTTAAAGTGATATAACCAAACGGTAGAGGAGATAAAGATAGACTGTGTGTTACTGATAGTAGGAAGGAAGAATTATGGCGATACCCATAGTTAAAATCCGGCATGTTTCAAAAAGATTTGCAAATGTACTTGCCAATGATGATATAAGTATTGATATATATAAGGGCGAGGTGTTGTCTTTGCTGGGTGAAAACGGTGCAGGGAAAAGCACCATAATGAAAATTTTGTATGGTCTTTATCATGCCACCAGCGGTGAAATATTAATTGATGGAGAAAAGGTAAATATTGAAAATCCTAAAGAGGCTATTGCAAGAGGAATTTCAATGATTCAGCAGCACTTTTCTTTGGTGCCTGCCCATACTGTTACAGAAAATATTATTCTCGGAAATGTAAAGGGCAGAATTGATTATAAAGTAAAAGAGCAGGAGATACAAAGCCTTGCAGATAAATATCATTTCAGTATTTCCGCCAAAGCAAGGGTCTGTGATTTAACGGTAGGAGAACAGCAAAAGGTTGAAATTTTAAAGGCGCTTTATTTAAATGCAAGAATTTTGATTATGGATGAGCCTACGGCTGTGCTTACCCCTCAGGAGATTAGAACTTTGATGGAATTTATCAAGGAATATGTTTCTCTGGGGAATACGGTGGTATTCATTTCCCATAAAATGAAGGAGGTAATGGAGGTTTCGGATACTATTATTGTTATGCGAAACGGGGAAGTGTGCAGCTGCGTCAAAAAAGATGAAACCAATGAAATGATGTTGGCAAAGCTTATGATCGGACATGATTTGGAGCTTGTAGAGGAGCCCGGCAAAATAGATTACAGCAATAGAAAAAAACGTTTGCAGATTGAGCATTTAACGTTAAATTCCAAAGACAAAAAAACTATATTAGATGATATATCCTTTGACATATATGAGGGAGAGGTATTGGGAATTGCAGGGGTATCAGGCAATGGACAGCAGGAACTTTGCAATGCTATTTACGGTTGTATTTCAGGTGTTAAGGGAAGTATAAAGTTAGATGATATTTCATTGGATAATATGACTACGCAAAATAGAATTGATTTGGGGATTGGATATTCTGTATCGGACAGATACAGATACGGAATAGTTCCGGAAATGAGTCTTTCAGAAAATATGCTGCTTAAATCCAGTAAATCAGCCAAGTGGATAAGGAGAGGATTAATTAACTGGAAAGGGCTGCATGAGCATACTGATAATATTATTAAGGATTATAGCATAAAGGCTGTAAATCATAGTGTTGCAATAGGAAATCTTTCCGGTGGAAATCAGCAGAAAGCAGTGGTGGCGAGAGAAGTGGAAAAGGGTAGGGCATTAATTATATTTGATCAGCCTACCCGTGGATTGGATTTAGGCGCAGTAAATCATGTTCACAAAATTATTACCAGAGAAAAGCATAGTAAAAAAGCTGTTTTACTTGTTTCCACAGAGTTGTCGGAAATTTTTGCCTTATCAGACAGAATAGCTATTTTATATCAGGGTAAAATTATGGGTATATATAAAAATGGTGAGCTAACGTCTGAACAAATAGGTTTGCTTATGGCAGGAATAGAAATTGATAAGAAAAACAAGGGGGAGGCAGTATGAGCAGTAAACAAAAAATATATGATTTTACCCTCTGGACGGTAATAGCTATTACTTTAGGGCTTGTATGCGGATTGATTTTTTTGCCTCTTGTGGGAGTGAACCCGTTTAATGCACTCGCTATTATGTTATCTGAAACCTTTGCAGATACATTTACAATGGGAAACATTTTAGTAAAAACAGCCCCCCTTATTTTAACAGGGCTGGCATTTGCTTTTACCTACAAAGCGAATCTTTACAATATTGGAGCACAGGGACAGTTTTATATTGGCTGTATATGTGCTGCGGCTGTCTCCTTAGGTCTTGCAGGAAAAGTTCCGTCAGTAGTATTAATTTTATCAGCTATGCTTGCCAGTGCTGTAGGCGGCGGTTTAACAGGACTTTTGATAGGGTTTTTAAAGGCAAGGTTTAACGCAAATGAGTTTTTGATAAGCATGATGTCTACCTATGTGATTGTATATTTAATGCAGTTTTTACTTAGAGGAGTTTTGCAGGAATCAAAGCATGAGTACTTAAAAACCGACTATCTTGCTTCAGAGGCATGGCTTCCAAGGCTTATTCCGGGAACTTCAGTATCCTATGGAATAGTGATTTCTGTGGCAGTGGCTGTTTTAATATGGTTTATTTTATATAAAACTGCTTTGGGCTATAGAATTCGAGTTACGGGAATGAATTCCGAGGCGGCATTTGCGTCAGGAATCAATCTTAAACAGGAATACATGGTAGCCTTTGCTATTTCCGGTGCCATTGCAGGTATTGCAGGCTTTGTGGAAATAAACGGTATGCAGCATATGCTGTTAACCGGCTTTGATACCGATATTGGTTCCTATGGTATTGGAATTGCAATTCTGGCAAATTCCAACCCTATAGGTGTTATATTCGGAGCTTTATTATTTGGATTTTTACAGGTGGCAGGAACTCTCCTTGGTCATGCTTCAGAGGCTCCAGCCAGCGTGATTGACCTTATTCAGGGTTTTGTAATGCTGTTTGTCTTAATGTCATTCTTTTTCAGAAGGAAAATCGAGTTAAAACGATTGATTCATCAGAATAAAACCGGGGAGGAGAGGGTATAATGGATACTTTTGTAAGCTTGCTTCAGAGAGCATTTTTTATGAGTACCCCGTTAATCTTAGGGGCTTTGGGAGAAGTGATTGCAGAGCGAACTGGAATGATGATGACGGCTGTGGAGGGAATTTTCCTTATAGGCGCATGGGGTGGATTCATTGGAGCTTTTATGACGGGGAATTTTGCTATAGGCTTTCTTTTGGCAATGATATGCGGTGTTTGTACTGCTATGGTATATGGCACCACTACAGTTTATATGAATCAGCACCAAATTGTAATGGGGACAGCCATTGCAATATTAGTTTCCGGATTTTGCAAATATTTCTATCGTGTAGTATTCGGGATTCCCACTACTCCTCTTAAAATTGATCCTATAAAAACCCTGCCTATTCCGCTGCTGTCAAAAATTCCCATAATAGGAGAAATTGTTTTTAATCAGAATATTATAACTTATGGTACTTACATTGCAGTGCCTGTAATATTTTTTATTATTTTTAATACTTCATTGGGGCTTACTCTAAGATCTTGCGGGGAAAATCCGGAGGCTGCTGATGTGGCGGGAATTAATGTAAGAAAGGTAAGGCTTCTGGCAGTTGCGGCTGCGGGGTTATTGGGCGGAATAGCAGGTGCATACTATCCTCTTTGCAATGTGGGAATGTATAATTCTGAAATTATCGGAGGGCGTGGCTGGATTGCCTTTGGCATTTGTTTTTTAGGGAATTGGAATCCTGTTCAAGCTTTAATTTTTGGTATAATTTTTGGAGTTTCAGACGCAATTGGTATCTATGTAAAGGCGCTGGGGCTTTCCGGAGCTCCAAGCGAGCTGTTTTCAGCATTGCCTTATATACTTGTAATAGTTTTAACAGTATCCAGAAGGAAACTTCATGTACCGGAAAAACTTGGGGTAAATTATATTAAGGAAAATTAGAATAAAATTGTTTTTGAACAGCGGTAAAAAACATTTGCACCACTATATAAAGTATGATAAACTACTAAAGTATGTGATTTTATCAACATATAGGTTACTCTTTTGTTTAGTGGAGATATTATGCGAGAGTTTTCTAACCTTGTTATTTCAAAGCGTAAGGAACTGCCGGGACTTACCTATGATGCAGACAGTTTTGATAATTCCAATAAATATCGAGCCTCTTACAATATTCCGGATAACGAGGAGCTGTTGATTTATGTGGACTCCAATACATGCAAGGAGTCTCTAAAGGGAAGAGGAACCCTCATTACTGATGAGGCTATTTATATTCACCCTGAAATCAATTCCGGAAATGATGATAAAAGGATTCCTCTTTCTGATATATGCAGTTATCTAATATATGACAATAAGAATTCTCAGGTAAAGCTTTTAGGTATTCAATGTGAATATCAAATATATAGCGGTGCTTCTAAAAATGAGGATAGTATTGCAAAGGAACTGGTAAAGCTTCTTAGATTATTGCAGAATAGCTTAATGTTCTCCTCCGTAAATAAAAAGTCCTTTGAAAGCACTATAAAGGGGATTTATTTATTTATTAGAGGAGAATTTAGTAAGCAGGGTATTTTAAATAGTGATTTTTTAAGTGTACTTCAGGCAATGGAGGAAATTCCATATATAAAGCAGGAAGTACTTCTTATTCAGTTTGAAAACTCCTACAGAAAGTGCAATGTTATTCAGTATAAAACGCTCCTTTCTGAAAAATTCGAACTTTTGCCGGAGGAGACGATAAATATACTGCATAATCCTGACAAGCTGTTCTATACAAGCTTCATTAGAGATTTGCTTAACCCCGATTTATTTATTGATACAAATAATGTAATAAAAATATATTTAAACCTTAAATCCAAAGAGAAGTTAACTGTTTCAGAGGCTACAATACTATGCTGTCTTTGCCTTAAAATAGAGGATTATGACTATATGAACTCTATTTTGGCAGAGGTAGGAAATGATATAAATGAGGGGGATTTATGGCTTATTAAAGCCACCCTTGCCAGAAGAAAAAACAGGAATCTGGCTAAGATACAGGCTAACTTTGCGGCAGGGCATGAGCTTAGCAGCAAGGATTTGGAGACTGGTAATGACATCGGACTTTCTGTATTGCATTATACCCTTATGCTTAGGAATAAGGAGCTAATACTAAGGCTGCTGCCCGCCTTTAACTGGCAGGAGCTTAGAAATCCTTTTTCAAATATTCCCATGATAAATGCAATATATGACCCGATGTTTTTAGCCAGTAATTTATTTAAGGATTATGGGCTTTTAACAAAGATTTTTAAATATACCAGCAGTAAGGCAGTGCCTATCAATAAGTCAATTAAAAGATTAGACGCAATGATAGATATTAATACTGCTCTTAAGAAAAAAAATCCCGACAACAAGGCGGAGCTTTTAGAGAGAATCTCTGATTTAAGAGGGGTAAGGAGGGATCTTAAGGAGGAACTGAAAAGTCTGGCAAAATCTGAGGTTATCTATCAAAGGAGAATGGCAACTCTGATAAGGGAAACAGGACATATATTCTGTAATTACCTGCTTGATTTATTTTTAGGCGAAAATGGTTTTGCGGATTGGATTCAGTCTACAAAGAAAGACTACTGTATAAGCAAGTATAAGGATGTGTTTTTTGTTACAAACCCTAAGCATGTTTACAATATGTCAAGCTATACATTTAGTCAGGGAATTGTGATAGACACAAATGTCTTAGAAAGTGATAGAATATACTCTGAAAATATCCCTAAGGATAGCATTAGCGGTGGGATAAAATACTATGAAAACCCCGCTTTTAGAGATGCTATGGAGGAAGAAAGAAGAAGACAGGAGAGGGAGAAACAAAGACGGAAAGAGGAATTTAGAGAAAGGGTTAAGTGTAACGAACCGTATCAAGGCGGATGGTTTTCAAAGCTTGCCCGTAAAAATATTCAAACTCTTAAGGCGGAATACAGGGTTTTGGTTAAAAAATATCATCCGGATTCTTCTAAGGACAATAAAACAACCAAAGTATTTATGAGAATTATGGCAGAAAGGGCAGAAATACTTGACGCTATGATGAAAAATTCTTGACAATTTTCAGCTTTTTTGTAATTATAGGTTAGTTATGGCATTTGAAAGTCTTACCAGTAAATTACAAAATGTCTTTAAAAATCTTCGCAGTAAGGGACGCTTATCAGAGGAGGATGTTAAGGCAGCCTTAAAGGAAGTGCGGATGGCTCTTTTAGAAGCCGACGTAAATTATAAGGTTGTAAAGGATTTCACAAAGGCTATACAGGAAAAGGCAGTGGGCACGGATGTCCTTAATGGTTTAAATCCTGCACAAATGGTAATAAAGCTTGTAAATGAGGAGCTTTGTGCTATGATGGGCGGAGAACAGACCAGCCTTAATTTTAGAAGCGGACAAAACATCACGGTTATAATGATGATGGGCTTGCAGGGTGCAGGTAAAACCACTTCTTCAGCAAAGCTTGCAGCTAAGCTTAGGAAAAAAGGTAAGAATTCCCTTTTAGTTGCCTGTGATGTGTACAGACCGGCAGCCATAGAACAGCTTAAGGTTAATGGGGCAAAGCATGATATTCCGGTGTTTGACATGGGAACAGATACCAAACCCTTAGAAATTGCGAGGGCGTCACTGGATTATGCAAAAAAACTTGCCTGTGATGTGGTCATTCTTGATACTGCCGGACGACTCCATGTGGACGAGGCTCTTATGGAGGAGTTGATAGAGATTAAAAATGAAATAGACATTGCTGATTGTATACTGGTACTTGACGCAATGACAGGACAGGACGCAGTTAATACTGCTCAGGTCTTTGACAGTAAACTGGGTATAGATAGCGTTATCCTTACAAAGCTTGACGGAGATGCGAGGGGCGGTGCTGCGCTTTCCCTTAGGGCTGTAACAGGAAAGCCTATTATATATACAGGAATCGGAGAAAAACTTACAGATTTTGAGGAGTTTTATCCGGACAGAATGGCAAACCGTATTCTTGGAATGGGGGACATCCTTTCTGTAATTGAAAAGGCAGAGGAATTAATTGATGAAAAAGAGGCATTAGCCCTTTCTCAGAAAATCAAGAAAAATGAATTTGACTATAATGATTACCTTACGTCCATGTCTCAGATGGAAAAAATGGGTGGGATAGGGAGTCTTTTGTCTATGCTCCCCGGAATAATGCCAAAGGTAAACAAAAATCAAATATCTGCTATAGAAAATTCCATAGATGACAGGGCAATGAGGCAAAATCAAGCCATTATCCTGTCAATGACAAAGAAGGAACGGGAAAATCCCGACCTTATAAACCCATCCAGAAAGCATCGTATAGCTAAGGGATGTGGACTGGATATTGCACAGGTAAATCGTTTTATTAAACAATTTAATGAAACCAGAAAAGTAATGAAATCCATGATGGGTAAAAAGGGTAAGATGAAAATGCCCTTTGCATTTTAGGAATCAGATACCAAATAGGAGGAAAGAAAATGGTAAAAATTAGACTTCGCAGAATGGGAAAGAAAAAACATCCTTTTTACAGGATAGTTGTAGCCGATATCAGAAGTCCGAGAGATGGTAGATTTATTGAGGAAATAGGTACTTATGATCCTAATGAGGAGCCTGCCGCTGTAACCGTATCAGAGGAGGCTGCAAAAAAATGGTTAGGGCAGGGTGCTCAGCCTACAGAAACAGTAAAAAGATTATTTAAAAACGCCGGAATTATAGGATAGGTTTGACTTATGAAAGAACTTGTTAGCACAATTGCCAAGGCTTTGGTGGATAAACCTGAGGCTGTAATGGTAAATGAGCGCCAGGATGGTGATAATATTATTTTAGAGTTAAGTGTTGACTCAAATGATATGGGGAAGGTAATAGGGAAGCAGGGTCGTATTGCTAAGGCAATTCGTGCTGTTGTTACCGCTGCTGCTTACAAATGTGATAAAAAAGTTATAGTAGATATCGTTGACGCTTGATATTTTTCGTGTTGGGATTATTGCAAATACTCATGGAATTGTCGGTGATGTAAAGGTTATTCCCACCACAGAGAACAGCGAGCGCTTTTTTCAATTAAAGGACGTGCTTCTTGGTAATGACGAGGTAGATACAGAACTTGTTTCTGCCACTGTTACCGGAGTACGTTTTTTTAAAGGCACTGCCATAGTATCCTTTAAGGAATTTAATAATATTAATGATGTAATTGGTTTTAAGGGTCAAGGTCTGTTTGTAACCAGAGAAAATGCTATTCCCCTGAAAGAGGGTGAGTATTATGTCAAGGATATGATAGGACTTAAAGTATACACAGATACTGGAGAATTTTTGGGTGTATTGAAAAACATTCTGGAAACCGGAGCAAATTCTGTATATGAAATAGGCATGGATGGTCGAAAGGATTTGTTGGTACCTATGATACCTGAGTGCTCAAGGGGCGTTGATCTTGAGGAACAAACCTTAACGGTACATTTACTGCCGGGGTTGTTGGAGCTTTAATATGACCTTTTATGTGATGACACTTTTCCCTGAAATAATAGAAATTCTATCTTCCTTTAGTATTATGAAAAGGGGGATTGATTCAGGATATATTTCTATTGAGGCGGTTAATATAAGGGATTTTGCCGGGAATAAACACAATAGCGTAGATGATTATACCTATGGGGGAGGAGCAGGCATGCTCATGCAGGCGGAGCCGGTTTTTTCATGCTATGAAAGCATTATTAACAGGGTAAATAAAGAACTTCCTGTAATATATTTAACTCCGCGGGGAAAAACTTTTAATCAGAAAATTGCCGGGAACATATCAAATATGGGAGATATGATACTGTTATGCGGTCATTATGAGGGTATTGACGAGCGGGTGATAGAGAAAATAGTTACCCATGAGATTTCCATAGGAGATTATGTGCTCACCGGTGGTGAGCTGCCTGCTATGGTATTAATAGACTCTGTATCCAGGCTGATTCCGGGAGTACTTCATAATACGGAGTCTGCAGGAATGGAGAGCTTTGAAAATAATTTGCTGGAATACCCTCAATATACAAGACCCGCAGTGTGGCGAGGAATGGAGGTGCCGCAAATATTACTTTCCGGTGATCATGCAAAGGTAGATAAGTGGAGAAGTGAGCAGGCTTATAATATGACTCAAAACAAAAGGCCGGATTTACTTAAATAAATTTTAGGATTTCTATATCAAATTATCCATTAATATATCATATATTTTTCTGTAATTAAGCTTCCAGTTTGTACATATGCTCTTTGCAATGTTTTCATTGCCGATATTGAGTTTAAGATCAATAATGGTTAAATTCTCTTCTGTAGCCATTAAATGCAGAATATAACCTCCGGTCGGTGAATTGTCATAGTCTGCATAGAGGCTTTTGGTTTCCTTAATAGATATATCATTAGCCTTTAAAAATTCTGTTATATCTGCCTTTATTTTGCCGCTAATATGGTCAGTCATGGGCATAAGTGTAGAAATTCCCGCCTCATTTATGGAATAAAGGGTAATATTGTTGGTGATTTCAGCGTCAATAAGCTTAGAGCTTGAAAGCTCTCCAATAATAGAAACCGTATTAAAATAATCCCTGTAATTTCTCTTAACAAAAAATTCACAAATCAATGCTAAGGACAGAGGAACCTTGCTGATATATAGCAGGTATAATGCGGTTACTTTGTATGTTATATCTGTATTTGCCATGGGTGACATAATAACAAAAATGGCTTTAAATTACAACAGGAGTTATAGAATTAAGAAGAACACTTCATCACTATTTGAGTGAAAGATGTTTTACTTAATTCTTTTTTTATTGTTTGAAAGGAGTGATTTATGATAAAAGGCTTGGAAAAACTAAATGACAGACAAAATGAAATCCTATTCAAAACCAATGAACTCCATAAAAATGCAGTCAGTAATGATTACAAAGATGGGATCAGCATTATAGAGGTATGCTTGGGGAAAGGGGTTGTTTGTGCAAGGCTGAAAAATGGAGAATGGTATCACTATACTCATTCCTATACTTGGTATTAATAATCCCGGCGAAAGGAGGTAATCGTGAGAAACTACGAGAAAATAACCGCCTTGTATGAAAGGTTAAGCCGAGATGATGAACTACAAGGCGAGAGCAATTCTATCATCAATCAAAAGAAAATCTTGGAAGAATACGCAAAGAAAAATCATTTGGAGAATATCGTTCATTTTACCGATGACGGAATCAGCGGAACACAGTTTGATCGCCTGGGCTTTATGGCAATGATGAACGGCGTCAATATTAAAAGCGAAAGGAGAAAGCTGAAAGCACACAGGAAGCAGTCCACCCTATGGATATATCAAAGACAAGGACGATAAAAATCAGCGGATTATAGACGAAAAAGCGGCAGAGATTGTCCGAAGAATATTTCATCTGACAATGGACGGAAAAGGACCCTATGCCATAGCAAGGATATTAGAAGCCGACAAGATAGATATACCCGCCTATCATCAGCAGAAATTGGGATATGGACTACATCAAAGCAAAGTGTTTGAATATCCGTATCGTTGGTGCAGTTCCACGATTGCAAGTATCTTGAAGAAACAAGAATACTTAGGGCATACGGTCAACTTCAAAACAAGAAAGCATTTCAAAGACAAGAAAAGCAAATATGTATCCGAAGATAAGTGGCTCATCTTTGAAAACACCCACAAGCCGATTATTGACCAAGAAACCTTTGATAATGTGCAGAGAATACGAGGGAATGTCAAACGGTATCCCGACGGTTGGGGCGACTATCACCCTCTTACAGGATTGATGTATTGTGCCGATTGTGGCAGTAAAATGTATGTGCATAGAACGAGCAACTACAAAAATATCCCCTATTATACTTGCAGTGCCTACACAAAAGTACCTTGTGGGACACTTTGTCCCTCCGCTCACAGGATAAAAGCAGAAGCAGTCTTAAATCTCATTCAAAGCACCCTACAAGACATTAAGAAAAGCCTTGATGAAGATAACGAAGCCTTTCTCCATTCCATTCAAAACGAAATGGAAGAAAAGGAAAAGGTAGAGATAGAAAGGCAAAGAGCAAGGCTAATTGATAATAAGTCGAGAATACAAGAGTTAGAAAGGCTTATGTGCCGTATTTACGAAGATATGATACTTGAAAAAATACCAAGTAGTATATATGAGATACTTAATAGCCAATATGAAACAGAGCAGATAACTTTAAGTAAAGAGATTAAAGATTTAGAGCTTGCAATATCAAGATATGAAAAAGAAACAGACAGAGCAAGAAAATTCATATCCCTTATCAATCGCTATGAAAACTTTGATGAACTAACAATTACAATGATTAATGAGTTTGTAGAGAAGATAATCGTCCATGAAAGGGATAGAAAAGGTAGTCAAACAGCCAAGCAAAAGATAGAGATATATTTTAACTTCATAGGGAATTATGAACCGCCAAAAGAAGAATTAACCGAAGAAGAACGATTAAAACTTGAGAAAGAAGAACGAAAAATCAATGAGAGAAAGGACAGACTTCATCAAAATTATTTGAAGCGTAAAGCAAACGGGAAACAACAGGAATATGAGGAAAGGTATAAGGCAAGGCGAGAGCAAAAAAAACAGGAGAAACTAAAGGTTTTGAAAAGAGCGGGGATACCGGTAAAGGGTTTAGATGATAATTTATAGGATTGGTGATATATTGACTAAAAACCAAAAAAAGTGATAATATAATTATCAAAGATAATAAAATTATCAAAATAAAAAATGAGAGGGGAGAGTTATATGTCTTATTGCTCTGATATAACAAAAAATAGAATTTTAGAATGTGCTAAAGGGGAATTTTTAAGCAAAGGATTTGAAAATGCACAGGTAGCTGAAATTGCCAAATTAGCAAAAGTAACTACAGGAGCAATTTATCGCCATTTTAAGAATAAGGAAGCATTATTTTTTGCTCTGATTGAAGAAGAATATAATTACACGCTAGATGTTGTTTCTGATGTTGAAAAAAAGAGTGAAAATAAAAATATTAAGATAGACTCTGATTTAGTCTATGATGAAACGATTATAGAAAATTTATTTTTAGAAACAATGCTATTTGTTGATTATATGTATGCACATTTTGATAATTTCAAGCTGATTTTTGCGTGTAGCAAAGGCTCACAAGTGGAAAATTTTATTGAGGATATTACTGAAAGATATACATCTAAAAACATGAAGCTTATTCATTTCGATGCTAAACAGGAGCAAATCAACACAGGAATTAAAGAGTTTGAAGCTCATGTTCTTACGAAAGGATATATTACATCTTTATGCGAATGTGTTCTTCATAATATACCGCATGATGATGTTAGTGAATATATTAGAAGTATTGTTGTTTTTCAATATTATGGTTGGAAAGGCTTAATGAAGAAAAATAACAGATGATTTTTTGTCAAAGAGTTAGCGATGACTAATTGACTGTTTGTTTGGAGGAGGTGTTTTCTTGAAAAGTAACAATAAAAATGCTATTTCAGAGTTGCTTAAATACGCCGGTGGAGAGAAAAAACAATTATACAAATCAATTTTGTTAGCGACCATAGGGGAGCTGTTTGGAATGATTCCATTTTTAGCAATTGCCAAGTTGATAGAAAAAATATATCAATCTGAGGTGTCATTTAGAACCGTATTGTATTTAACACTTATTGCTTTGTGCGGACAAATTTTAAAAGGAATTTTTACATTATATTCAACAATAACTTCACACAAAGCAACATTTCATATTTTAAAAAATATACGAAGCTTAGTAGCTGAAAAAATGTTAAGAGTACCTATGGGTGTAATGATAGATACACCTATAGGTAAAATTAAAAATTTAATCGTAGATATAGTGTCGAAGCTGGAAGATTCAATGGCTCATTTTATGCCGGAGATAACATCAAGTATAGTATCTCCTGTTTTATTTTTAGTTTTGATTTTTACTTTGGATTATAGGATGGGGTTGGCTTCATTACTTACTATTCCGTTAGGGATGTTAGGATATATAGGTATGATGAAAGACTATGAGTTTAGAAGCAAAACTTATACTACAGCTCAAAATAATATGAATAGTACTTTGGTTGAGTACATCAATGGAATTGAAGTTATAAAAGCTTTTAATCACAGTGCTTCTTCTTACGAGAAATTCACGAATGCGATTAACTTTTTTCATGATAGTACACTTGCTTGGTGGAAACAAAGTTGGTTATGGTCAGCATTTGTTCAAGCGGTTATGCCGTCAACACTTTTAGGAACTTTGCCGGTTGGTGCATATCTATATATGAATTCAAAAATCTCTCTATCGAGTTTTATTGTGTGCATTATACTGCCAATAGGGTTTATTGCACATTTAATGAAGATTGGGAAGTATTCTGAACAATTCAACATGGTTAAGGCAAGTTTAGACGTAATAGAGGAATTTCTATCGAAAGAGGAACTTAAAAGACCAAAAGAGAAGGTAATCTTTGATGAGACTCTTTATCGTTTTGAAAATGTTTCATTTGCATATGATAAGGAACTTGTGCTAAAAAATATCAACTTTGAATTAAAACCAAACACAGTAACCGCATTGGTAGGAAGTTCCGGTTCTGGAAAATCTACAATAGCAAAACTTATGGCTGGTTTTTGGGATTCGTCCAAGGGAAGTATCTGTTATGGTGGGAAAAAAATACCTGAAATTCCATTTGAACAGCTAACAAATGAGATAAGCTATGTTGCTCAAGATAATTTCTTGTTTAATACAAGCATAAAAGAAAATATAAAAATAGGAAACCCAACTGCAAGTGATGATGAGGTTATTGAGGCGGCTAAAGCTGCATCTTGCCATGACTTTATTATGGAACTTGAAGATGGATATAACACAAAGGTCGGTGATGCAGGAGGTTCTTTGTCCGGTGGAGAAAGGCAAAGAATTACGATTGCAAGAGCAATGTTAAAACAATCTAAGGTAATAATTTTAGATGAAGCAACTGCATTTGCAGATCCGGAAAATGAATATCTCATTCAAAGTGCAATCAACAATCTTATTAAAGGAAAGACTCTTATAGTGGTTGCTCACAGGCTCTCTACTATTACAAATGCTGATACAATCCTTGTTATGAAAGATGGGGAAATTGTAGAAAATGGAACTCATGAAAACCTTGTAAAAAAAGATGGAGTATATGCTTCCTTGTGGAAAAATTATGTGGGCGGACTAGATAATGAAAAGGAGGCGATGTAAATGATTAGCATTGTAAAACGAATATTAAAAATATCAGGAAAGTATCAAAAAAATGTAATCCTTGGTCTTATATTTAGTGGATTAAAATCATTTTTCGTTTCTTTGATGTTGTTGGCGGTTTTACTGATTATGATTAATCTTGAACAGTTGAATATGACTATTATTATGCAGGCAACAGCAATTGTAGTTGTGAGTATATTCGGCAGATTTATTTTTCAATATCTTTGTGATAGAAAATTAAGTGCATCAGGTTATGAAATTTTTAAGGATAAAAGGATTGAAATAGGGGAAAAACTGAAAAAAGCTCCAATGGGGTATTTTTCAGAAAAAAACTTAGGAACAATCCAAGCGGTTCTAACAACAACTATTTCCGACTTAGAGGGTATGGCGATGCTTGCGATGAACTTTATTGTCGGAGGTTTTTTTCATGCCTTTAGTATGACTACCATGTTATTGATATTTTGTTTTCCAGTAGGGATGGTATCTTTAATTGCAATCATCTTTGGTATGGGCGTTCTTAAATTAATCGCAAAGAAAACTGAAAAATATTCTCCTATTATGCAAGACTCACAAGAAATGCTTGTTACTGATGCAATTGAGTATATTAGAGGAATTTCAGTACTTCGTTCTTTTGAAAAAGGAACTGACGGAAAAAATAAAGTTGAAAAAGCGTTTATGAGGAAATGCAAAGTTGATATTGAGGTTACTGAGGGTTCAGCTTATTTAATGAAACTATATGAAATGATTTTTAAAGTTGCGAGCTGTGTATTGGTGTTTGTTGCAATAATTCTATATATGAAATCTCTGATTCCACTTTCATATACTCTTATGTTTATAGTATCTGCTTTTCTAATTTTTATGGAATTGGAGTTGGTTAATGATGGAGCATTTTTAAGCAGAATGCTCGCAACACAACTTAATCGATTGGAATATGTTTCAGATATACCTTCGCTTGATGAGGGCGGAAAAGAAATTGATTTGAATTCCTATGACATTGAATTGAAAGATGTTTGTTTTGGATATGGGGAAAGAGAGATTTTGAAGAATATAAATTTGCAGATAAAGTCGAGTAGCAGTTTGGCTCTTGTCGGTGCTTCAGGTTCCGGAAAGACAACCCTTTGTAATATTATAGCAAGATTTTGGGATGTTAATAAAGGTGAAGTATTTATTGGAGGACATAATGTTAAGGACTTTACTTCTGAAAGCCTATTACAAAATATCAGTATGGTATTTCAGAAGGTTTATTTATTCAATGACACGATTGAAAACAATATAAAATTTGGAAATCCGAATGCAACACATGATGAGGTAGTGCAAGCTTGCAAGAAAGCGTGTTGCCACGATTTTATAATAAGTCTTAAGTGCGGATACGATACTGTTGTGGGGGAGGGCGGTTCAACGCTGTCGGGAGGAGAAAAGCAAAGAATATCTATTGCAAGAGCAATTCTGAAAGATGCGCCAATTATTATTCTTGATGAAGCAACGTCAAGTGTAGATCCTGAAAATGAGCATATGCTAATCAGTGCAATAAAGGAGTTAACAAAAAATAAAACTCTTATTAGTATTGCACATAGACTATCTACAGTAAGAGAAGCAGATCAAATTATTGTCATTGATAAAGGGAAAATTGTGCAACAAGGAAATCATAAGGAACTAATTAGTCAAGATGGAGTATATAAACATTTCATCAAAATTAGAAAACAATCTATTGGTTGGCAAATATAGGTGATGAAATGGGAGATGTAGTTATTGATTTTGATAATGTAAGTTTCAGTTATGGAACACAAACAGAAGGGAGTCTCAGTAATATAAATTTCAAAGTTAAAGAAGGAGAATTTATTTTGCTTACTGGTCAGTCTGGTTCAGGGAAAACAACTGTTACAAGATTGATAAACGGCTTAATTCCACATTTCTTTGAAGGGGTTTTAACTGGAGCTGTGAAAGTGTTAGGAAGTGATATAAAAACTATCACTCCCGGAGAAATGGGTAAAAATATTGCTTCTATATTTCAAAATCCACGAAGTCAATTTTTTACAACGAATAGCACCAAGGAAGTGGCATTTGCTCTTGAAAATTATGGAATAGATAGAGATGAAATGATAGATAGAGTGAATTGTGCATTTAACGATTTTGAAGCTGAAAATCTTATGGATAGGGATATGTTTTCTTTATCTAGTGGTGAAAAACAGAAGATAGCGATTATAGCTGCAAAAACTTTGAATCCCAAGATTTATGTTTTTGACGAGCCATCTGCAAATTTAGATATTCATTCAATTATTAAATTGAAAAAAATTATGGAGTGGTTAAAGAAACAGGGACATACAGTAATTGTTTCAGAGCATAGATTGTTCTACTTAAAAAATTTAGTAGATAAATGCTTAATAATGGAAGATGGAAAAATTGATAGAGAATTAAAGAAAAATGATATTGATAACTTGAATGATTCAGATATTAGAGCGTATAAACTTCGAACATTTAAGTTAAGTAATATTAAATATGAACTAAAGGATAATCTTATTGTTAACAAGCAAAATGCAGATTTTAAAGTGGAAAATTTATCTTTTTCCTATGATGTCAATCATTCTGTTTTGAGTAATTGTAATTTAGAAGGGAATTTTGGTGAAACAGTAGCTATAGTTGGACACAATGGAAACGGCAAAACGACATTAGGGAAAATAATGTCAGGATTACTAAAAGCAAGAAGGGGACAATTTTTTATTGAAGGTAAATTTACAAAGCAAAAGAATTTATATAAAAGTGTATATTTTGTAATGCAAGATGCAGATTATCAATTGTACTCCGATTCTGTTGTTTCTGAGTTAATGCTCAGTTCTATGAATAGTATTAAGCAAAATGATGAAAAAATAGAAAATGCGATGACTTTATTGAATATTTCATCATTCAGAAATAGACATCCACAAAGCTTATCAGGAGGGCAAAAGCAGCGAGTTACTATTGCAGCTGCAATAGCTTCAAATAAAAAAATTCTGATTTTTGATGAGCCAACCAGTGGACTTGATTGTGAAAATATGAAAGTCGTATCTGAAGCAATTAATGCTCTTCGTAAAAAAGGAATGCTGATTTTTGTTATTTCTCATGATTTAGAATTTTTAAGTAGAGTAGCAACTAAAGCAGTTTTTATAGAGAATAATACTGTTAGCAAAAGGATCAATTTAAAGAAAAGTGGTGACTTTGAAATAATAAAAAGATTTTTACTACAGAGTGAGGGATATGAAGAATGAGCAAATCTTGTAAACAAAATGGAATAAGATATGATCCAAGAATTAAGTTGTTACAGGTTTTAATTGTAGGGGTTTTAGTATTTACTTTTACTGGTAAAAAGTATGAAGTTCTACTTTTTTTGTCAGTATTTGCATATGGAATGATAAGCGGCATATACAAAACTTGTTTTAAATTTTTAGCTTTATATATAGCGTTGTTTATGGTAGCGGAAATAAGTCCATTATTTATTTCAACTACAATACACTATTTTTTCCTATGTTTTATAACATTGACACTTGCAGCTATAAATATGATTAGAACAAGTGAAATATCTGAAGTATTAGCTTCCTTGCAAAATATGAAAATCCCATATTATATAAACATTCCATTAGCTGTTATATTAAGATTTTTTCCTACTCTAAAACAGGATATTACTTGTATAAAGCAGGGAATTAAGACGAGAGGGATTGATATTTCTTTCTTTGGATTTTTAAAACATCCTTTTAAAGTTTATGAAATGATGTTGATTCCTATGTTAATGCGAATGTTATGTACTGCAACTGAGTTGTCGGCATCTGTTGAGACACGAGGACTTGGAGTTTCGTGTAAAAAAACTAGTTATACAGAAGTCAAATTTCGTATGCTTGATATGTTATTGCTAGTAATAATGATGGTATTTTATCTAACTATCATCATTATGAAAATAAAAAATATTTAAAAACAAGGAGAATGATTATGGAAGAAAAAAAGAAATTTCAAATTAAAGATTTAATTATTACAGCACTAATGGTGTTATGCTCACAGGTTTTATATAGAGTGTTATCTTTTCTGTTCATATCGCCATACACAATGTTATTAGCAGTTCCGATATGGTCAATTATTGGAGCAATTGCCTATTTCTTAGTACCGGTAAAAACAAAAAATCCATGGATGATTTTATTGTTTTGTGTACTTACAAGCATTATAGGTTTTTATCCACCATATATCATTAGTTGCATATTTGCCGGGATTATAGCTATGTTGATTGCAAGAACAAAAGGGGTTGGCAATTATAAAGGATTAACAATTGGATATATGATATTTTGTGTTCTTGCCGGCTTTGGTGGAATGTACGTACCATTTCTATTTTATGCAGATCAAACACTTAAATCTTATGAAAAAATGTTTGGGAGCGAATATTTAGGTACATTAACTAAAATTGTTTCTCCTATGACTACAGTAATGATGCTTATTTTAATAGCTATTTGCGGATTGATTGGAGCAGTGATTTCCAAGAAATTATTGAAGAAGCATTTTGAAAAAGCAGGGATTATTTAGAATTTTTTATAGATGAAATTGGAGGAGGGATAATAATGGAAATGATAAGATGCAATATTACAATCAATCAAATTATTTCACCTTTCCAACATTTAGAAATACTTTTATGTAGCAATATCTTGTTATTAAAAACAGTTAAATAGAAAAAATAATAAAACATTAGTTTTTGAGCCGAGAGGACTTTTTACGCCAAAGTGTAGAAGTCCTCCTTTTTTATTCTCAGAAAATCAAAACAGAGAAATAAAAAAGGAGGATAACGCAATGGCTAATAAAGAATAGTACCTTTATGTCAAAGAGAAAGCTGTACCCGTAAGTGAAGAAGTCTACAAAGTCTATTGAAAGATAACAGAACATGAAAAATATCTTCAGAAAAAGAATTGGAAACATAATGTAATTCCATTTTCATCATTAGATCGTGATGGACACTTTGTAGATAACATCATAGATAAAAGAATACTTAGTTATATGAGCTTTAAGCAAGGTGGTAGAAGTAAAAATCTATCGTCTTTTTTAATTGCAACAAACAGGAGAAAAATAATATGCACGAAAATAAAAATGAACAGAATACAGGAACAAAGACGATAAAGAAGATTGGGAAAGTAACTTATGAGGTTGTTATCCACTTTAATGAAAATGCTACTGAAACAATGCAAGATAAATTAAAACGCATAATGCTTAGAGAAATGGAGATTGAAAAACATCAAAAAGGCGATAAAAATGATTAGAAAGTCCTTGACAAGCAGCAACAGGAGCAGTGAGGAAAAACTCTTTAAAAATCCTGCTTGTATTTTACCTATTGCTGTGATACATTCAGTTGTATACAAAATTTTTTATTCATATAAATTATTTTTTAAAGGAGGAAGAAATGGCAGAGTATAATCCTTTTGACAATGTAATTCAGGTTGTTGACAAGGCTGCGGCAATGTTGGGGTATAAGCAGCAGGAGTATGAGCAGTTTAAATTTACAGAAAGGGAATTAAAGGTATCTATTCCTGTTGAAATGGACAATGGAGAGCTTAAGGTATTTACCGGGTACAGGGTACAACATTCTACTGTAAGAGGACCTGCCAAGGGTGGGATAAGATTTCATCCCTCTGTAAATATGGATGAGGTTAAGGCTCTGGCGGCATGGATGACCTTTAAATGTGCAGTGGTAAATATTCCATATGGTGGCGCAAAGGGAGGTGTTATTGTAGATCCCTTCACGCTTTCAGAGAAGGAGCTTAGACGACTGACCAGACGGTATACCACCATGATTGCTCCGATTATCGGACCTGACCAGGATATACCTGCACCGGATGTAAATACAAATCCTAAAATAATGGGATGGATAATGGACACCTATTCTATGCTAAAGGGTTACAGTATTCCGGGAGTGGTAACGGGAAAACCCCTTGAAATAAACGGTATTCCCGGACGTATGGCTGCCACAGGGCGTGGTGTCATGTTTACCTGCAACAATATCCTTAATAAGCTTGGTATGAATAAATCAGAATGTAGAGTATCTATACAGGGCTATGGAAATGTTGGTGGAACAACAGCAAGACTTTTGGCACAGGAGGGTTATAAGATTATAGCAATTAGCGATGTAAGCGGAGGTCTGTCAAACCCTAATGGCATCGATGTACCCATGATAGATAAATTTCTGCAGGACAATCAGGGGAAAATGCTTGCGGACTTTAATGGAGATGGATATTCACACATTACTAATAAGGACATTTTGGCAGTGGATTGTGATTTGCTTATACCTGCGGCTTTGGAAAATCAGATAAATGATGAAACGGTGGAGAGTATTAAGGCAGGGGTTATAGTTGAGGCTGCCAATGGACCCACCACTTTAGAAGCAGATGAAATATTAAATAAAAAGGGCATAGTCCTTGTTCCGGATATATTAAGTAATGCCGGCGGTGTGGTAGTATCCTATCTGGAATGGGTACAAAATCAGCAGGCAATATACTGGGAAGAGGAGGAAACCAATACCAAACTCAAGCATGTAATGGACAGAGCTTTTGAAGAAGTATATTCCATAGCCGAGGAAAAGAACACTAGCCTTAGAGAGGGTGCATATATGATAGCTCTTAAACGTGTTGTGGAAGCTGATTTGGTAAGGGGTATCTGGCCCTAGAAAAATTTAAAAATCTGTCCATATGACGTGGTGATCGAACTGAAGATGCCGGGGTGGGAATAAATTCCTATTCCGGCATTTTTATCTTATCCAGCTCAAACGAATAAAATACGGAACCAGCCGATTTGATACTTTCGTGTTATGGATTTCGTTATCGAATAAAAAGGTGAAAAAGCCAATTTAAACACAAATAAACCAATTAATTTATAAAATAATCAATAAGAAACATATTCTCACGGGTATTATTCATATATAATTTTCTGTTTTTAAATTAAATAGTCAAGAGCATTTTTCTGCTTAATCGGCGTATTTACTGACCGACGGGATTTACTTTTTTGTCTGTATCTATGTTGCGTTGGGCTGTATGGGCTATTTGGCATAATTTATGCTGTACATTATATGTAACCGGTTTTAATTTGCATGAAATAAAAATTAATGAGGAAAGAAAAGACTGAGTTTTATGTAGAGGTTGAAATTATCAACAGCTTGTAGGATGTAGTGCAGAGTATGTAAGGAGAGAATAATGAATGAAGTTGTAATAGTTGAAGGAATGAGAACTGCATTTGGCAGAAGAGGAGGTTCGCTGAGGGAATTTACTCCGTCTGATTTGGCGGGAATGACAATTAAGGGAATTTGCAGGAGGACAGGGATACTGGATCGTTACAAGGTTGACGCTGTGTTCGCAGGGACTGCATGGGGTGATGTTGATTGCAATAATTTTGCCAGATATTCTACGCTAAAGGCAGGATTACCCTATGAAACATCGTCTACATTTGTCGAAATGCAGTGCGGCTCGTCAATAGCCTGTATCAATACTGCAGCTTTGCAGATTCAATCAGGAATAATAGATGTGGCAATTGCCGGTGGAGCAGAAAGTCATAGCCGAACTGCTTTTAAATTTTCAACCTGCGTTACTCCTTATAAAGAGCAGCCCCCGGTAGCGGCAAAGATGAGGCTGTCTCCATTTGATGATGATGACATATCTATGATAGAGGTGGCGGACAGAATGGCAAAGAAATGGGAAATTACAAGAGAGGAGTGTGATAAATTTGCCTTTGACAGTCAGATGAGAGCTAAGGCTGCAATAGAAAACGGGTACGTTAAAGATGAAATTCTCGGGATAGAGATTGAGATTAAAGAGAAGAAGGAGACCGCTTTTATCGATTTTGATGAACATCCGCGCCCCATGACAACGCTTGAAAGCTTGGCAAAGATGAAGCCCGTAATGGATGGTGGTGTTACAACTGCAGGCAATGCATCTGGATTAAATGATGGTGCTTCATTTATCCTTATGATGTCCAAAGAGAAGGCTAAGGAGCTTGGGTATCGACCAATTGCAAGATGGGCAGGGGGAAAGGATATAGGGGTGGATCCCAAATATATGGGGATAGGACCGGCATTTTCAAACATGGATTTATTGAAGCGTCTGGGATTAAAAATTTCGGATATTGATGTTTTTGAATGCAACGAGGCTTTTGCAGCGCAGAACCTTTGTGTAATAAAGCAGATGGAGATAATGTCCGGGGAGAGGATTGACCGAAAAAAGTGGAACCCCTTGGGCGGTGCAATTGCATTTGGCCATCCAAACGGAGCTTCAGGGGGAAGGCTGTGTATATTTACAATGAATCAACTAAAACGAGTTAATGGGAAGTATGGACTGTTTTCAGCCTGCTGCGGAGGTGGCCTGGGTGTATCTGCAGTAATTGAGAATATATCGGAGTAGTATGACAGTTTATTTACGGTGAGAGAGGAGAGTTATAGATAATGATAAAAAAAATAGGAGTTATTGGAGCTGGAATGATGGGAGCGGAGATTTCGCTTTGTTTTGCCCGGGAAGGCTATGAAACGATTTTAAACGATGTTTCTCTTGAAATAGCAGAAAACGGGAAGAAGAAGCAGGAGGCTTTGTTGGATAAGAGAGTGGGGAAAGGAGAAATAACCTCAGAGGATAAATTTCAAACATTAAACCGAGTATATCCGACAGAAAACATCTCTGATTTATCTGACTGCGATTTAATTATTGAGGCGGTTTTGGAGGATTGGGAGATTAAAAAGGGTGTATATGAGAGCTTGGATAAGTGCTGTAGGGAAAATACAATTATTGCCACAAATACATCGTCAATTTCAATTTCTAAATTGGCATCTTGCGTGGGAAAAGAAAGAAAAGGCAGATTTGTGGGAATGCATTTTAATTCGCCTGCAAGCGTAATGAAGCTTGTTGAGGTAGTCCCGGGATTGTTGACAGGAGAAAATACAGTTAATGAAGTTATTGAAATTCTTGAGAAAATACAGAAAGTACCTGTCAGAGTGAAGGATGTAGTGGGGTTTGGACTGAACAGAATATTTCATTGTATGTACGCAGAAGCCTGCCGCCTTGTGGAGGAGGGGGTATGCTCAGTTGAGGATGTAGATAAAATCTGTAAATATGGGCTTGGTCATCCTATGGGTATATTTGCTCTTTTGGATATTACGGGGCATGACTTAAATCTTAGGGTAGATCAGATAATGTTTGACGCGTATGGTGAGAGGTTCAGACCCAGTCCGCAGATACAAAGACTTGTAGATTCGGGAAGGCTGGGAAGGAAGACTGGTGCCGGATTCTATGATTATGAGGAGAAAAAATAATGAAATATGTAAAAGTGGAAATTTCGGATAGGGTTGCAATATTAAGCATTGTCAGGCCGAAAGTGTTAAATGCTTTAAATCGTGAAGTTGTTGATGAAATTGACGAATCAGTTGAAGAAATTTTAAAGAGTGAAGATATAAGGAGTCTAGTAATATACAGCGAAAAAAATTTTGCTGCAGGAGCAGATATAAAGGCTATGGCAGACTGCGATGAGGAGAAGGCGGGAAAGTTTATATTTTCAACCACTTATAATAAAATTGCCAATTTAAAAATTCCTACGATTTCCGCAATTGAAGGATATGCACTGGGGGGTGGGTTGGAGCTTGCACTTGCAACGGACATCAGAATTGCTGGAGAAAGCTCAAATATGGGGTTTCCGGAGGTTAAGCTCGGGATTTTCCCCGGTGCGGGTGGAACAATAAGGGCGCCGAAATTATTAGGCAGTTCCGTTGCAAAGGAACTGATTTTTACGGGAGACATTATTTCAGCCGGAGAGGCGCTTCGTATCGGTCTTGTAAACCATGTTGTTGCTGATGACAAAGTATTTGAGGAAGCAATTAAGATGGCAGTGAAAATAAGCAAAAGAGGACCTGTGGCAGTGAAAATGGCAAAGCAGGTAATTGAGAATGGATTATCGGAAGGGGACGTGCTTGCAGGAATTTTGCTGGAGTCGGAGCAGTGGACTAGGCTGTTTAATACCTATGACCAAAAGGAGGGTATGAAAGCGTTTATTGAAAAAAGAGAACCAAAATTCAAAAACAAATAGAGGAAAGGAGTGACAAGGTGCCGGAGGAAATAAAAAAAACGTCTAAAGATATGTTAAAGGATATACAAGACAGCACTTATGACAGGGCATGGGCGGCGAAAAGGAATGGAGAGCCGGTTGTCTGGGCTACGTCTATTTGCCCTGATGAGTTACTTAACGCAATGGATTTAGCGGTAGTGTATCCTGAAAATCAGGCGGGTGTTATAGGAGCAAGGAAGGAGGCGATGAAATTCATAAACAGGGCGGAAAGTATGGGCTACGGTCAGGATACCTGCTCTTATGCCAGAGTAAATATGGGATATATTGATATTCAAAAATCAGAATCTCAAGATATTCCGCTTCCGGACTTGATTTTTTCCAGCACCAATATATGTCATACGGTTCTGAAATGGTATGAGAATATTTCAAAAAAACTGGATATACCTTTGATTTTATTTGATATGCCGTTTAACCATGAATATGAGGTTTTAGATAATGCAGCGGCGTACATAAGGGGACAGATAGAGAATGCAATATCTCAACTGGAAGCCTTTACGGGAAGAAAAATGGATTATGATAAGCTTTCCCATGCTATGAAGATAAATAATGAAACCTGCATGTGGTGGAAGAAGGCTACCGATACAGGGAGATATAATCCTTCGCCGTTGGATGGGTTTAAGATGTTTAATTATATGGCTCTTATGGTGGCTAACAGAAGCTTTGAAGAGAGCAGAGACTGCTTTAAGCTGTGGTATGAGGAGCTAAAAGAAAGGCATGACAGCGGCATGGGACCCTGGAGCAGTTTAAAGGAGGAGTATAGGATTATTTGGGATGGAATAGCATGTTGGCCTTATTTATCAACAACTTACAAACTGCTTAAAAAATATGGAATAAATATGGTTACTTCAACCTATCCTCAAAGCTGGTATAAGGTTTATGAAACTAATGATTTAGATGGAATGGCAAGAAGCTATACGGGGAATTATGCCAATCGGAATTTGGATTTCGGAGAACGCAGCATGGAGGAGCTGATACGTAATTTTGATATTGACGGAGTTATCTTTCATACAAACAGAAGCTGCAAGCTTATGGATTTTAGAACCTTTGAAATTCAAAGAAGAATAATGCAATCAACGGGATGTCCTTCAGTAACTTTCGACGGTGATCAAACTGATCCGAGGCTTTTTTCTGAAGCTCAATATGAAACAAGAGTTCAGGCTTTGACGGAAATGATGGATAAATTTAAAGAAAAAAAGAGGAAGGGGAACTTGTGATGAGCTATCTCGACACAATTGAATTGCTTTGCGAGGCTGGAATGCACCCTGCAAGGACGATAGTAAAGACACAAAAAAAAACAGGTAAAAATTTAATCGGTTGCGTTCCTTACCATACTCCTGATGAAATAATATATGCGTCGGGCGCAATTCCTGTGGGACTTTGGGGCGGAAATCCGGAATTTTCAAAAGTGGACAAATATCTGCAAAGCTTTTGCTGCGGAATCCTCAGAGCTATAGTCGAATACTCTGCAAACGGTACCTACGATATTTTAAAAGCCGTTGTTGTTCCCACATTTTGTGATTCAATGAAATGTACACTGGAGAATCTGAAATTATCTTCTCCGAAGAGTTTAAAGATTATCGGTATGGGATACGGACAACAAAGAAAACTTAAAATAGGCCAGGAATATACTATCAGTGAATATAAGAGGATAAAACATGAGCTGGAAAAGCTGCAGAATACTGTAATTACCGATGATATGGTTGAAGCCGCATTTTGCATATATGAAAAATATCGTTCTGCGATGTCAGTGTTTGAGATGGTCGCCGCAAAGCATTTAGATCGTATAACGTCCTTTAAGAGGGCAATGATAATAAAGGCGGGATTATATATGGATAAGGCTGAATATACGGCTTTGCTGCAAGAGATAACAGAGGGTCTTAAGTCTGAAGAGGAAGACAAATTTGACGGCAAAAGGGTTATAGTAACCGGAATTATGGCCGAGCCTTCGGAAATACTGCACTTTTTTGATGAGGAAGGATTAAGGATTGCAGGTGATGATATGTCGCTAGGCTCAAGAATCTGGAGAACGCCAGCTCGCAAGGATGTGGAGAATGTATATGCGAAAATGACATTAAGGTTTGCTGACGCAAAAGCCGATCCGTTTATGTTTGAACCGGAGAAGTTGAGAGGGTGGTATATTCAGGAATTGGTGAGGAAATATAATGCAGATGCAGTAATTGTCATGATGATGAAATTTTGTGATCCTGAGCAGTATGACTACCCCATATATAAGGCTGAAATTGAGAACGCCAATATACCGATGCTTTATTTGGAAACAGATCAACAGACAGTTGGACTTGAGCAAATTCACACACGCATACAAAGCTTTGCAGAGACACTGTTTTTAGCATAGAAAGAAAAATATAGTTGTGTTTTTAGGAATAGATATAGGCTCATCTTCATCAAAGGCTGCCTTGATGAATCGAAAAAAAGAAATAATGGCGATTGCCGTTATCAATTTCGGTACAGGCACAGACGCACCGGTAAGGGTGCTGGATATGGTGTTGAAAGAAGCGGGCATAGAAGAAAAAGACATAGAATATACCGTTGCCACAGGGTATGGACGGATAACCTATGAAAAAGCGGATAAGCAGATTACTGAGATTACCTGTCATGCCAAGGGTGTAACCTTATTGGCGGAGGGTGTA
The DNA here is from genome assembly GCA_041776485.1 of Lachnospiraceae bacterium. Taxonomy (GTDB): domain Bacteria; phylum Bacillota; class Clostridia; order Lachnospirales; family Lachnospiraceae; genus JBHBQE01. The sequence continues at coordinate 46,801 of JBHBQE010000002.1, forward strand.
AGAACAATTATAGATATTGGCGGACAGGATGCAAAGGTAATAAGGCTTAATGAAGCAGGTCATGTGGAGCATTTTGTAATGAACGAGAAATGTGCAGCTGGAACAGGTAGATTTTTAGAGGTGATGGCTCGTGTATTCGGATGTAAATTGGAAGAGTTGCCAAAGCTTGCATCAAAATCCGAGAAGGAAATTTCCATTAGCAGTATATGCACAGTTTTTGCTGAGAGTGAGGTGATATCAAATCTGGCGGCAGGAGAAGCTATTGAGGATGTTGCACATGGGGTAAATGTTTCAATTGCAAAAAGAGTGGCAGGGCTTTGTAACAGAATCGGATATAAGCCTAAAATTGTTATGACAGGCGGAGTAGCTTTAAATGAAAATGTAGTTGAAGCTCTGGGAAAAGAGCTTGACAGCCATATTGAGGTTGTTCGGTACAGTCAGGCGGCAGGAGCAATAGGAGCAGCCCTGCTTGCGTGTGAAAATTGTGTTAAGGAGAAAGAAAATGGCAAATAAACTAAATATTGAGGAAATCAAGCGGATAATTCCACACAGGAGTCCAATGCTGCTGATAGATGAAGTGTTGGATATGGAAGGAGAAAAAAATATAACAGCAAAATATTTTGTGGATCCTGAATGTGAAATTTTAAAAGGACATTTCCCCAAAGCTCCGGTTTTCCCCGGGGTATATACGGTTGAAATTATGGCTCAGGCGTCGGACATACTTATTCTTTCCTGTGAGAGATATGCAGGAAAGGAACCGCTTTTTATCGGGATTGATAAAGTCAAGTTTTTAAGGAAGATAAATCCGGGGGATACTTTAAAAATTCATTCTGAAATAATAAGCGAGAGGGAGGAAAAAGCAATTGTAAAATGCTATGCAGAGGTATTTATAAATGAAGAGATATCGGCTGTAGGTGAGATAACTCTGGCGATGAGATAAGTTTAATAATTATAGGAGGAGAAAAAATGAGCTGGACTGATATTTACAGGAGAAAATGCGTAACTGCAAAAAAGGCACTTAGTAATATAAGGGATGGGGAAATGATTGTTCCATCGCATAATTCTGCGGAACCGAGATATTTGTTCTCTCAGCTGTGCGAAATGAGAAACAGGTGGACGCAGCTGGGTATTCTGCAGGGACTTAATATAGGAGATGCATTTTATGCACAGGATGAAATGTATCCTACCTTTATCAACTGGTCTTTCTTTCCCGGTAAAAAAAATCGAGATTACATCAATAGCGGGAGAGGTCAGATGATTCCGATGCATTTTTATGCACAGCCGATAGCCATGAGAGAGGGAAATTGTCGGGTTGACGTAGGATTTCTTCAGGTTACCCCTCCAGATGAGGATGGATATGTTTGGATGGGAACGTCCTGCGATCAGGTACGCGTAATTTTAGATTCCGCACGAATTACAATTGCCCAGGTAAATCGGAATTTGCCTCATGTTATGGGAGAAACCAGAATTCCCGTAGATGATATAGACTATTATGTAGAATATGACGAGCCTATTTATGAGATGGAAAAAATTCCCTCCGGAGATGAAGTTGCACAGAAGATAGGTGAAAATATTGCCGGATTGATTGAGGACGGAGCATGCCTGCAGATGGGACAGGGCAAAATCCCCAATGCTATCCTGCCATATCTGGAAAATAAAAAGGATTTGGGAATCCATACAGAGGTATTTTCGGACAACCTTTTGCCTCTAATTGAGAAGGGAGTAATTACCGGAGCAAAGAAAAATATTGATACAGGTCTGATTGTAGCGACATTTGTCCAAGGCAGCCCTGAATTTTATAAATTTGTTGATTATAATCCTATTGTGAAGCTAATGCCGGTAGAGTATACAAACAGTGTCAGAACTATAGCCCAGCTGGATAATGTTGTAGCTATAAATTCTGCTATTGAGGTGGATGCCATGGGGCAAGTGGTTGCTGACTCCATAGGTGCAAAGATGTTCTCCGGAGTAGGAGGACAGCAGGATTTTATAAGAGGAGCCGAGGAGTCCAGAGGAGGAAAACCTATAATAGCGCTTCCGTCAACCACTAAAAATGGTGAAATTTCAAGGATTGTAGGAGTATTGAAGCCGGGTACGCCTGTAACGACAACGAGAAATGATGTACATTATGTGGTTACCGAGCACGGTGTTGCAGACCTTTTTGGAAAATCTCTCAACCAGAGGTGTAAAGCTTTAATTGAAATAGCGGATCCAAAATTTAAAGAGCAAATAGAGAGAGATTTTTATGAATACAGAAGGAATGCGGGACAGATTTATTTTGACTGAATATTAAAGTCAGATGAATATGTGCGTAATTGCTCAGTAAATTATTCAAACGCTTAGGTAAGTTATTTAAAATTATAAGCTGATAATTATAATGAAGGAATACTAAAAATATGGACTATGTGTTAAAATAGTAAACGCTGCAAGGTTGGATACAGGAACGGGATATTTTCAGATGTCGGATGTTTGGCAAGGTGAGTGAAATTATGAAAAAGATATGCATTATTATGACTAATCTTATTGCCGCAGAGGAATATCGGGATCAATTGTTACAGGTATTTGGAAACAGTATAGTAGTTGATATCCTTAGTTTTAAGAATTACAGCAAGGATTTAGTAAGAGACGTCGATTTATTTTTGCTGCACAATAACTACATAACCAAGGAAATAAATACTCATATTGAGCTGCCTATGGGAATACCCATTGTGGATATTCGTCTGGATTTTGACAGAAAAAACATTTCTTTACTGAAAAATTACAAACCGGGGACAAAGTGCATTTTTATCAGTGCGTCACAGGGCTTTACAAATGAAGGCATATCAAGATTGCACCAACTGGGTGTCTATAATATAGAATGGATTCCTTATTCGGAAGAGAATGTATTTTTCGCAGTTGCAGATTTTGCTATCACCCCCGGAGAGATGCAGAATGTTCCCCAAAGAATAAAAGACAAGTATAAGGTTTTAGATTTTGGGAGAAGAAAACTTTCGCCAAGCGTGATAGATGAGATTGCCGTCAGCTTTAATATGGAATATATTTTTGAATGGAGCAATTATAAAAACTATATTAATCAGTTTGTACAAAGCAATAAGGGGAACGAGAATGTTGCAGAGGATAATTTTAACGTAAATAATGGAATTAAAGCATTAGGAAATATAATTTCTGAAGGTGTGATCACCATAAATGAATTTGGTAAAATTATATGCTTTAATCAAAGGGTAGCTGAAATATTAAATGTGGTGAAAGAGGATGCTATAGGTCAGGTAATATGGGAGTATAATGAGGAATTGTTCGGATGGCTGAGAGAATATTTTGATATTGGCGGTATTGTAGAGCAGGTGGAAAGGACGCATCAGAAAAGGAAATTGGATATTAAGGTCTATCCCTTAGCATCATCAGATAAATACAGAGGAAACTTTATTTTAATCTCCAGTCAAAAAAAGGAGCGTATATTTAAGCAAGTAGATAATATGGGGCATACGGGGAAATATGTATTTAGAGATATAGTGGGGAAAGGTATATCTGAAATAATTGAGTTGGCGAAGAAAATGGTAAAAATTGATGCCTCGATACTAATTGAAGGCGAAACAGGAACGGGCAAAGAGATGTTTGCCAGTGCAATACATAATGCATCTGAGAGAAAAAACTACCCGTTTGTCGCCATAAATTGTTCGGCTCTTCCGGACAGCTTGTTAGAAAGTGAAATATTCGGGTACGAAGAGGGAGCTTTTACCGGTGCACGTAAGCGCGGTAAGATAGGGTTGTTTGAGTTGGCCAATGGCGGAACGTTGTTTCTTGACGAGATAGAGGATATGAATTCCCGTATGCAAAGTGCGCTTTTGAGGGCAATTCAGGAAAAACAGATTATGCGGGTTGGAGGTAATAAGCTGATTGACATAGACGTAAGAGTAATAGCGTCTTCAAATATAGATTTAAGGAAGCTGAAGGATGAAGGCAAATTCAGAAAGGATCTTTATTACAGGCTATCGCCTCTTTTGCTTAAGCTGCCGCCGCTTAGAGAAAGAATTGATGATATCGATGAACTGATTCATGCATACCTTTCAAGCCATAATTACGACTATAAATTTTCAAATGATATGATAAGGTTTTTAAAATCCTTGGAATGGGAGGGGAATGTTAGACAGCTATATAATTCTCTGGAGTTTTTTGCGTGCCTGGATAAGCCTGTAATTGAGGTGGAGGACTACCCATATCCGAGAAATCTTTGTGAAGAAAAGCAAAAGGATATAAATATGTTCGTTCTGGAATTGCTTTATGGAGCGAATATGAGGGAAACAAGTATAGGTCGCAAGGCTATTATGGAAAAAGCAAAGGTAAATGGAATACATATTACAGAAACAAGGATTAGAAAAGCATTAAAGCAGCTGGAGCTTGAAGGGCTTGTTGAGGTGCATAAGGGCAGAGGCGGAAGCCGCATCAGTCAGTTAGGCATTGAAAAAATAAAAATATAAAAAGGGTGTTAAACGGTTCTAAATGGTTATTACACTATATATCACATATAAAAATCATTAATTTTAAAATAATATATCCGCTCTTTAACACAAATCCATAACCAAAAACATTGAAAACATGCCATATATCCATAAATCTGAATTTTATTTTAGATTTATGGATATATTGGCATATTTATTGCATTTATATTGTGGTAAGGCACCTGTTTTACTGTTTTATCAATGAAAAGGAGGCGAAATATGTTTATTAAAATTACCACGGCAATTAATGATGTTTTGTGGAGTACTCCAATGTTGGTGTTGTGTATTGTTGCAGGAATAGTATTTACAATAATACTGAGAGGCGTGCAGGTGAGAAAAATACCTGCGCAGCTAAAGCTGCTATTTAATGGGCAGGCTTCAGAAAAGGGGATGTCATCTTTTCAGGCGTTCTGCCTTGCAATAGCAGGACGTGTTGGAGTCGGTAATATAGCGGGAGTTGCGACTGCCATAGCAGCGGGAGGACCGGGCGCACTCTTTTGGATGTGGATAATGGCATTATTAGGTGCATCTACTTCATTTATTGAATGTACAATGGCACAGCTATACAAGGGAGAAATTGACGGTCAATATAGGGGCGGAATTGCATACTATTTAGCGCATGGACTAAAAATTAAGTTTCTGGGGTATTTTTATGCAGTTGTAATGGTGGTGGCTGAGCTGGCATTGTTCGGAATACAGTCACATGAAATTTCATCATCTGCAAATAATGGGTTTCACATTCCTCCTATAGCGGTTGGAATAGCTTTAGTGCTGTTACTGGGAATCATTATTTTCGGTGGCGCAAAAAGAATTGCTGCCGTTGCAAATGTTGTAGTGCCCTTTATGGCAATTGCATATTGTATAATTGCCATAATTATTCTGCTGGTGAATATTAAGAATATTCCCGATACCTTTGCAATGATATTTGAAAGCGCTTTCGGAGTCGGACCTATCGCAGGCGGAATGATGGGTACTGCGGTAATGTGGGGAGTCAGAAGAGGTGTATATTCTAATGAGGCAGGAATGGCTACGGCAACACAGTCTGCCGCTGCGGCTGAAGTTTCTCACCCTGTGAAGCAGGGGTTGGTTCAATGCTTTTCAGTTTATGTAGATACATTATTTGTCTGCACTGCCACGGGATTAATGCTAATTTCAACCGGATCCTATAATGTTATAGCTCCAAACGGGGGTTACCTTGTACATAATTTGGATATTGAAGCAGGAACGATGTGGACTCAGGCAGCTGTGAATACGCTGTTGCCTGTTGGCGCTCAATTTGTTGCGGTGTCACTGTTCTTTTTTGCCTTTACTACTATAATAAATATGTCATACAACTGCGAGACGGCATTTTCGTTCTTTTTTGAGGGAAAGAGTGCTATACCGAAATCTGCCACATACGTAATAAGGGCTTTGATTTTGATAACCGTGTTTATAGGTACGGTAATACCGGGAAGCTCCGTATGGGCATTGGGAGATTTAGGATGCGGAATGCTTGTATGGGGTAATATTATTTGTCTATTCTTCTTGGCACCTAAGGCGGCAAAGCTTCTTAGAGACTTTGAAAACCAGCAAAAGCAAGGCGCGGATCCTGTTTTTAACCCTAAGGATTTCCCGGAGCTTGGGAATCTGCCGTTGTGGGAAAAAGCTCATGACGGATATAAATCAGGAAATCTTAAGGCTTAATGAAGAAAATAATAATTTTAGGGTAATAAGGCTAACAGGCTTTATGCAAAGGAGGTAAAAATGAAAATAAGCAATCGTGTATCAAGCCTTCCGCCTTCCGGAATCAGGAAAATGTTTGAGATAGCGTCTCAGTATGACGATATAATTAATTTGTGCATTGGAGAGCCGGATTTTGAAACACCTCATCATATCGTAGAGGCAGGATGTTACGGGTTAAATAACGGGTACACAAAATATGTTGCTAATGCAGGCTTACCGGATCTCAGAGCTGCGGTTGCGAAAAAAGCGTGTAAATACAATAAGATTGACTGCACAAGCAGCAATGTAATGATTACAAATGGAGCGGGACAATCACTGATGTCCGTGTTTCAATGTCTGATTAATCCGGGCGACGAGGTAATTATTTCAGATCCGTATTTCCCGAATTATTTAGGATATTTAATGCTTGCAAAGGCACAAGTGATAAAGGTTAAGACTTATGAGGAGCACGGATTCCATTTACAGTATGAGGACTTGAAAAAAGCAATAACGTCGAAAACAAAGGCTATTTTGATAAATTTTCCATGTAATCCTACAGGTGCCGTTATGGAACGGGATGAATTGATTAGAATAGGAGAGCTTGCGCTGGAGCATAATATAGTAATTGTTTCTGATGAGCCTTATGAATCAATCGTTTATGACGGAAGGGAGCCCTTTAGTCTGGCTTCAGTTCCGTCGCTGAAAGACAATGTGGTCACGGTGAATAGCCTTTCAAAAAGCTATGCAATGACAGGCTGGAGAGTGGGCTATACAATCGGACCGCAGAATTTAATTGACAGTATGACATTGCTTCAGGAATCTTTGACATCCAGTGTAAATGCGTCAGCCCAATACGCAGCAGTAATTGCGTTAGAGTCGGATCAGGCTGAGGTAGTCAGGATGAAAAATATTTATGAGGACAGAAGAAACACACTGGTTGAGGGGCTAAACGAAATAAATGGGATAAAATGCAGTAGGCCGGAGGGCGCATTTTATGTGTTTGCCAATATAAAGGATACCGGTATGGAGTCTGAAGAATTGGCTAAAAAGCTGATTGAGGAGTGTCAGGTGATAGTTACTCCGGGAAATGCCTTTGGAGACGGAGGCAAAGGATACATCAGAATTTCATATGCATCGGGAATAGATTCGCTGAAAGAGGCATTATACAGGATAAAGAATGTTTTGGGTGAGAAATAAAAGGAGGCAAAAATGGCAAGGTACAAGGTTGTTATTACAGACAGAGAGTATGAGAGCATTGATAATGAAAGGGAAATTCTCAAAAAAATAGACGCCGAGGTTTTTGATTACCAATATAAGGATGAGGAAAATATACTGAAAGTTGCAAGGGATGCCGACGCTATAATTGTCCAGTATGCCGCTATGCCCGGAAGCCTTATTAAAGAGTTAGATAATTGCAAGATAATTGCAAGGTATGCAACTGGTTTTGACGGAATAGATTTGAATGCAGCTACTGATAAGGGAATATATGTCTGCAATGTGCAGGACTATTGCAGCGAAGAGGTTGCAGTTCATGGAGTCGCATTGCTTTTGGAAATGGCAAGGAGAATAAATAAATATAATCTATGGACTCATGGAGGAAACTGGTATGGAATGCCTGGCAGGCAGTACAGTCTGAAAAAACAGACGATAGGAGTCATAAGCTTTGGGAAAATTGCAAGAAGCTTTATAGATAAGGTCAAACCATTTTGTGAAAATATCTGGGTATATGATAAATTTGTTGACCCTGAGGATATCATTGAGTATGGGGTAGTTCCGAAAAATTTTGAAGAAATAGTAAAAAATGCAGATTACATTTCAATACATTGCCCGTTGACTGAAGAAACTCACCATCTGTTTGATAAGGAAGTATTCAGGAATATGAAAAACTCAGCTGTAGTAATAAATGCTGCAAGAGGTGCGGTTGTTTCTGAATCGGATTTGATATGGGCATTGGAGAATAAACTAATTGGCGGCGCCGCTTTAGATGTATTGGAAAATGAACCTCCGAAAAGAGACAATCCGCTGTTTAATTTTGAAAATGTTATTATTACCCCGCATACAGCATGGTATTCAGAGGAATCTCTGAAAATACTACAGTCTACACCAGCTGAGGATATTGTTAGAGTGCTTGAAGGGGGGATCCCATTAAATATTGTAAATAAGGAGATTCTAAATAGATAACAAAAGGGATTTATATCCCCGCAGACTTCCTTGACAAATAATTAGACCAATACTATACTGTTTAGTTAGTATTAACTAACTAAACTGCCGTACCTTTATTTTTACATCAGCAGGCAGGGAGAATAGAATGCTTCCCTGCAATGTCTGATGTAGGTCGGGTAAGAATGTAGTGATTGTATTATAGTATTGGAGGTAGTATATGGACAAGACACAGAATAGCAGAAAAATGCGAACCAAGGAGTATATTTATGCAGGAGCATTTTGTGCTATTTATCTGATTTTAATGCTTATAATAGTAATGGGATCCACAGTTATATCCCCGGTTCTTTATATTATAAGCCCCTTGACTGTGGGGCTTGTATGCGGAACAGTATATATGCTTTATGTCACCAAGGTAAGGAAATTGGGTGCAGCAATAATACTGGGGGTTTTGTTTTCTCTGATAGCCTGCTCAAGCTATATTTACTCCTTAATTATGGGAATTGTTGTGGCGCTGTTGGCAGAGCTTGTAATTTTCCTTGGAAAGTATAAATCAAAGAAAATGTACAGTCTTTCATTTATTGTTTTTAATTTAAATATGGCAGCCCCCTTTTTAATGCTGGTTATGGAAAGGGAAAGATTTTTATCCCTTACCGGAGGCTATCACGGAGAAGATATGGCTAGTGCAATGGCAGCTGTAACCCCGAGTTGGATTTATTATGCGATACTTGCTCTTGCTTTGGCAGGTGGGATTGGAGGTGCAATAATAGGCTCCAATCTTATCAAAAAGCATTTTGAAAAAGCGGGGATTGTTTGATTGAGTTTTGACAGTTTAAAAGAGGATACTGGGGTCAGGCTTAGGCTTGACCCTCGAACCAAATTTTTAATATTTTGTGTTAGCAGTATATTTAGCTTGGTAAGCTTTAAGATTTTACCATTGCTTATGTATGGTACTTTGCTTTGTTTTTTAATCGCACTTTGTGGGGCGCCGTTTCAGTCCTTAAGAATTGCTTTGATTTTGTATGTTCTTTTGTATATCAGGTTTGTGCTGGAAATCTCTAATGCTGGTGCCTTGGAGCTGACAATGCTGATACAGGGTATTGTCAGTATTGTTTTGTTTGTATTTCCAATATTTTTATCGTTTATTTTACTTACAAAAACTACCAGAATAAGTCAGTTTCTCTCCGCTTTGCAGGCAATGAGATTACCTCAGGGAGCAGTTATAGCTATAGCGGTTCTTTTCAGGTTCATACCGACTGTAAAGGAGGAATGGACAGGGGTAAAAAAGGCAATGGCTTTTCGCGGGATTTCTCTTGAGCCGATTGCCATACTTCGCTCTCCGCTTAAAACCGTTGAATATGGTATTATTCCTCTTTTATTCAGCTCTGTTTCCGTTATGGAGGAAATGGCAGCTTCTGCTCTTGCAAGGGGGATAGATAGTGAGAAAAAGAGAACTTCATATGAAAGTGTAAAGCTTTGTTTCCCCGATTATTTAGTAATGATATTGGCTGTTTTAATTCTTGCTTTAGGGGCAGTTAGCGGGAAATTAGAGGTTATTCTATGATTAGCTTTGAAAATGTAAGCTTTAGCTATGAGGGTGAAGATGGAAAAGGAGGAAGCGTAAGAAATATTAACCTCCGCATTAACGTGGGAGAATTTGTGGTATTCTGCGGTGAAAGCGGCTGCGGTAAAACCACATTAACAAGGCTCATCAACGGACTTATTCCCAATTTCTATGAGGGTCATTTAGACGGACGTGTACTTGTAGGGGGTAAAGATGTCAGTAATGGCAAGCTTTCCGATACTTCTGCCCTGGTAGGCAGTGTATTTCAAAATCCCAGATCCCAGTTTTTTAACATGGATACTACCGGAGAACTGGTTTTCGGCTGTGAAAATCAAAATCTATCCAGAGAAGAAATAGATAGACGCCTAAGCAGAACACGAAATGATATGCAGCTTGATATTCTTATGGATAGGGATATTTTTGAACTGTCAGGGGGTGAAAAGCAGCAAATTGCCTGTGGTTCTGTATATACCTCCGATCCCAGGGTTTTCGTAATGGATGAACCTTCCTCAAATCTTGATAGAAAAGCAATAGAGAGGCTAAAAAACATTCTTAAGATAATAAAGACCAGGGGAAGAACTGTTATATTGGCGGAGCATAGGCTCTATTATATTATGGAGCTTGCAGATAGATTTGTATATATGAAAAATGGTGAGATTGACAGGATTTATACCAGAGAGGAAATGTATGCTCTGAAGGATAGCGACCTTGCCGATCTGGGGCTTCGCTGTACTAATCTTAGTACTCTTAAAAGAAATGAAAATATTCCCATGGGATTTGAACATGAAAATAGTATTTTTGCAATAGAAGCGTTTGATATGGTGTGTAGCAGAGGAAATGCAAGGATACTTGATGTGGACAGACTGAATATTCCAAAGGGTGCTGTGGTTGCACTTATAGGGGATAACGGGAGTGGAAAGAGCACTTTTGCAGAGTCGATTACAGGGCTCATCCCTGCAGGCGGAAGTATTTCAGTGAATAATTCCTATCTTGCCGATAAAGAAAGAAGCAAAATAAGTTTTATGGTTATGCAGGACGTAAATAGACAGCTTTTTTCAGATAGTGTCATGGAAGAGGTAATGATGAATTCCGATGCTAAGGATGAAGAAGCTGAGGAAATTCTTAAGGAGCTTGGGTTATATCAATATAAGGATAGACACCCGGCATCCCTGTCTGGCGGAGAAAAGCAAAGAACAGCCATAGCCTCAGCTCTTCTAGCTAGAAAGTCTATAATGGTATTCGATGAGCCTACCAGCGGATTGGACAGAAAAGGAATGGAAAATTTCGGTAAGCTGCTTTTAAGGCTAAAAGGTCAATTTTTATCTTCGATTATAATTACCCACGATCCGGAGCTTATTATGCAATGTGCAACTCATGTGCTGCATATAGAAAGGGGCAAAATATCGGAATTTTACCCTGTAGACAGCGATGGAAAGGACAAAGTGCTGTCATATTTCATAAGTATCGATAATGAAAATACAGGGCAAAGAAGAAGTGCGGTAAGTGCAGTTGGTAAAATCTTAAATTATGCAGGAGAGGATAAGAAAAAAATATATCTATCCTGTTTTATTATTGCTTTAGGATCATTATCCGGTATTGGGGCGTACTTTATTGCTTTTGATATAGTTAACAAAATTCTAAAGGAGCTTACTGCTTTTAATGTACCCATATCACAGCCCGTTTCAATTATTATTCCAGGGATATTTATAAGTGTGGCTGTGTTTTTGCTTTGTCAGATTTTGTATACTATGTTGTATGCTGCGGGACTTTTAATTTCTGATAAGGCTGCACATCAAATTGTTAAAAATATAAGATATTTTTTACAGGAAAAGTCGGATAAGCAGGCATTAGATAATATATTTCCCTTTGTAAGCAAAGCGATGAAGAAATCATTTGTTGATGAAATGGAGTCTATGGTGTTTTTGCTTTTACGTTTGATTCCGGAAATAACAGGCAATTTGTCCGTTATTATAATATCCCTGCTGCTTCTTATTGCTGTAGATTGGAGTCTGACATTTTGCTGTGTGATTATGATTATAATTGGGATAAGCATATCAAGACAAATGTATCGTACAGGAATAAATCAAACGGGAAATTATTCTGCCGCCTCAAAAAGGCTCAGCAATATCGCCATAGAATATGTTAAAAGTATAGCAGGGGGAAACGATTTTAACGGGGATGATAAATTTAAAGCGAGCTTTTTAAAAGCGGTAAATTTTTATAGGGATTCTGCTTTAATATGGCACAAAGTATCTTTGCCATGGAAGGCAATGTATGAAAGTGTATTTTATATGACAATATTGTATTCGCTTCCCCTGGGAGCCTTACTGGTAGGGTTGGGGCAGCTTTCCATTGCCAAATATATTCTTTCAATATGTCTTTCTTTTGAAATTGGACCATTGGTACTGAAAAGCATGGATCTTGTTAGTTTGGTTCCTCAAATTAGCCTTAAAATACAGGCGCTGGAAAAAGCCTTGGAATATCCTGCTTCCTAGGTGAAAGGTTCTGACTTTAGCATATGGAAACTATGATTCGAAGTTTTAATCCAAGGGGTTAAGCACGTTTATAGGTATGGAGAAAAAAGTGATTAGAATACTTCGCAGAATGATGAAATTTTTCGGTGTATACGCCGGAAAGATAAGACTTTCCTATATATTTATATTCCTAAAATCCCTAACCGTGAACATGCCGATCTTCCTGACAATTAATTTAATTGGAGAATCAGCAAAAAAGAATATAGCCTTGAGGCAAATTGTATACATTGCTGCTGCAATGGTGCTTTTTCTGGTATTTCATAGTGTATTTAAGTACGTTTCCGATAGTATGTGCTTGTCTGCTTCTTATATGACATTTGCAGAAAAAAGAAAGGAACTTGGCAATTATCTTGGACAATTGCCTGCAGAACACTTTAATCAGGATAATATTGACAGGATTATTTCAGTGTTAAATACGGATATGGCGCTTATAGAGAAAGAGGCGGCGCAAGTAATTTCTTCTGTGCTTGACAGCATTTTCTCTCAGATAATACTGCTTGTTTTTATGTATATTCTAAATCCTTATGTTGGATCTGTGAGTGTAATTATTTTAATTATTGCAATATTAGCAGGAAAATTTATGACAGACCGGAAAACAGGCGAACCTGAAGCAAACAGGGATGGGCTTGAAATTGCCATGTCAGTAGTACGTAGTGTCGGAATAAGCAGCATTTTTGCTGTTTGTATTTATCTGTTAAGTCTTGGCGAAATTTCTGGATATTCTTGTATTGGCGCGGTCATACTTGCTTTTAAAATATTTACACCGGTAAGGCGGTTTTATAAAAATGATAAGATGCTTACCGTTATAGATACTGCTCTTTATAGAATAGAAGAAATATATAATATTCAAGGGTTTGCCGCTACAGGTGAACTAAAAGAGACGGAATGTGTCGATAAAAATACAGCCGTAGAATTTAATAATTTAATTTTTGCCTATGAAAGTAAAGCTAAGCTTCATAATAAATATTTGCCTGAGGAGGGGAGGTACGGGTACATTAATAAAAAGCTTATAGGAGCCGCGTTGATTATATTAAGCATTTTTTTGCTCTTAGGTGGGATGTATATTCCGCACTCTATGGCAGAATCTTGGATTGTTTTATCAATTAAAATTATTGGAATAATAATGCTAATATTGGGCGGAGTTATCTATACAATCTTGAAATCAGAGGAATAATACGGCTAAATTTTATCCGGAATATCTTATCTTTAAAATTTCTTGCAATTATATTATTTTTGGTTATACTAAAACAGTAGAAAATAGCAAATCGAGGTCAAGTCGACCGGAGTTTTCCTTATATTATGAGTGATAAGATTTGAAATAGAAAGGATTGATACAGTAATTTATGAGGGAAAAGTATGAAAGTTTACCTGTTGGCGTTTTAAAGGATTTGGCGAAGGCAAGAGATATTAAAGGTGCCTACAGAATGAAAAAGGAGGAGCTTGTTAATGCCATGCTTCTTCAGGATGAAAAGGATAAGGAAATAGAGAAGGAAAGGGAGAAGAATAAAGCGCCGAAAACTCCTGCAGGTAACGAGCCTAAAAAAGAGGCTGAACCTATAAAAAAGAAATCTGAGGAGAATGAGGAAAGACCGAGTCATCCACAGTATGAGGACGCAAAGCCTGCCGGTGGAATACTCGAGGTACTCTCAGAGGGGTATGGATTTATTCGATGTGAAAACTATCTCCCGGGGGATGATGATGTTTATGTGTCCCCCTCACAGATAAGGAAGTTTAATCTTAAAACAGGGGATATTATTGTAGGGAAAACCAGACGAAATAATCCTACAGATAAGTTTGGTGCACTTCTTTATATTGAGTCCATAAATGGCTATAACCCCAAGGAAGCCAGTATGAGACCTAATTTTGAGAATCTTACACCGATTTTCCCGGATGAAAGAATTAGATTGGAACGTCCTGGATGTCCTGTTTCCATGCGGATAGTTGATCTTATTTCTCCCATTGGAAAGGGTCAAAGAGGCATGATTGTAAGTCAGCCCAAGGCAGGGAAAACCACTCTTTTAAAGCAGATTGCAAAAAGTGTGAAGCACGCCAATCCGGATATGCACCTGTTAATATTGCTCATAGATGAAAGACCTGAAGAGGTTACAGATATGAGAGAAGAGGTGGAAGGGAAAAATTGCGAAGTAATTTATTCAACTTTTGATGAATTGCCGGAGCACCACAAGAGGGTATCGGAAATGGTAATCGAAAGAGCCAAAAGGCTTGTGGAGCACGGACAGGATGTAATGATATTGTTAGACTCCATCACCAGACTTTCCAGAGCCTATAATCTTACCGTTCCGCCAAGCGGAAGAACTTTATCAGGAGGGTTGGATCCTGCTGCACTTCATATGCCTAAAAGATTCTTTGGCGCTGCCAGAAATATGAGAGAGGGTGGAAGTCTTACCATTTTAGCCACCGCTTTAGTGGAAACCGGCTCAAAAATGGATGATGTGGTATTTGAGGAGTTTAAGGGAACAGGAAATATGGAGCTTGTTCTTGACAGGAAGCTGTCAGAAAAGCGTGTGTTCCCGGCTATAGATTTAGCCAGATCTTCCACAAGAAGAGAAGATTTACTGTTAGACAGAGAGGAATATGAAGCGGCAGATATTCTAAGGAAAGGCTTAAACGGCATGAGGAAGGAAGAAGCAGGAGAGAGTATCCTTCAGATGTTTACCCATACAAAGAATAATCAGGATTTTATAAGAACTGTTATAAGCAGGAGAGGAGTATAAATATTGCTTTTATTGCCGTTAAATGTTACAATTTTGTAACATGTATCATGGATTGGAGCCTACATAGTGTACAGCAAGGGTAAACGTAGCTGGATAAAGCATATAGATTTTATTTTTATAGACATAATAAGTCTGGAAGCAGCTTTAATTTTAGCCTATGCAATTCGATTTCCGAAGCAATGGTTGTTTAATGATGTGTATTTTGCGCCAATAGCAGGATTTATCATTCTTTTTGATGTTTGCATAGCATTTTTTACTGAACCATATAATGGGATTTTAAGAAGAAATAAATATCAGGAGCTAAGATATACATTTTTGCATTATACCCTGGTGTTTGCTGCGGTTTTGACACATCTTTATGCTGTAAAAATATCCTTTTATTACAGTAGACAAACATTATTTACCTTTATTGTAATAGCCTTTGTAATGGGCTACTTTTTACGATGTATAAGAAAAAGAAAAATAAGGCGAAGAAAGCTATCAGATACTGACAAGAATTCTATGATTGCTATTGTGGAGGCTTCTACGGCAGAGCGTTGTCTTACCAATATTGCCCATAATGGATATTTGGATTTTAAAGTGGGTGGTGTAATTGTTCTTGATAAGGATATGACAGGAGAGGTTATTCAAGGGATTCCTGTGGTAGCAACAGCAGATAGCTGTCTGGACTATATTAGGGAAAATGTTGTAGATGAAGTATTTATAGATGAAAATTCCAGGGAAAGTGCAGAAAGCTTAGCCAATACTTTGGTAGAACTGGGGCTTACTGTACATGTTAGCTTGGTAAGCAGCGATTTACTGGTAATTAACAGAAAACTGGAAATCTATGGATCTTATGTTTGCCTTACCAGCAGTATGAGGATAGCTTCAGATTTAAACTTACTTTTAAAGAGGTTTACAGATGTTGTGGGAAGTTTGGTGGGACTTGTTATAACCGGACTTGCATTTATTATTTTTGCGCCTATAATAAAGCTTCAGTCTCCGGGACCGATAATGTTTAAGCAAACCAGAATCGGAAGAAACGGCAGACGTTTTACGTTTTACAAATTTCGCACTATGATAGTAGATGCGGACAAAAAGAAAACTCAGCTTATGGATGAAAATGAAATACATGGGAATATGTTTAAAATAGATAATGACCCGAGAATTATTCCTATAGGTCATTTTATGAGGAAGCATTCCATAGATGAGCTGCCGCAATTTCTCAATGTACTAAAGGGAGATATGAGTCTTGTAGGTACCAGGCCACCCACAGAGGAGGAATTTCAAAAGTATGAAAATCATCACAAGGCAAGACTTGGCATTAAACCGGGACTGACGGGACTTTGGCAGGTTAGCGGAAGAAGTGATATTACTGATTTTGAAGAGGTTGTAAGACTGGATACAAATTATATAGCAAATTGGTCGCTGTTGCTGGATATTAAAATAATGTTTAAGACCCTGGGGGTTGTCATATCAGGACAAGGCTCTAAATAAGGAGACAATGCATGGAAAGAAACAGAAATAATAATGTAAAAAAAACAAAAGCCGTAAGTAAAAAGCAAATTCGCAGGAAAAGAAGAAGGAGAATTTTGATTATTGAATTATTTCTCCTGTTAATGTTGCTGGGGATTTTGTTTGTTTGGAATAAATTCAGACTTATACAATGGAATGATATTGGCACAATCGGTACCAACTCACTAGATAAAAGGACAGAGGAAATTCTTAAGGGATATACTACAGTGGCAATATTTGGGGTTGATAACAGAACAGTAGGTGATTATAAAGGAGGAAATAGTGACAGTATCATGGTTTGTTCCATAGACAATGATACAAAGGAAGTTAGACTTATGTCGGTATTCCGTGATACCTATTTAGATGTGGGCAAGGGGAGCTTTAAAAAGTGTAATGCTGCATATTCCAACGGCGGTCCCGAACAGGCGATGAAGATGCTTAACAAGAATTTGGATTTGGATATTCAAAACTATGTGGCTGTAGATTTTAAGGCAGTGGTAGATGCTGTGGACGCAGTAGGAGGTATAGAGCTTGAGGTGCTTAACTCTGAAGTGGAAACTTTAAATATGTATATTCCGGAAATTGAAAAGGTTACCAAGAAATCGTCACCGCGTGTTTCTGCCGGTTATCAAACCTTAAATGGTGTTCAGGCACTGGCATATTGCAGAATAAGATATACGGCAGGAGATGATTTCAGGAGGGCGCAAAGGCAACGGACGGTTCTGTCACTTTTAGTAGATAAGGCAAAGTCCTCAGGACCTGTTCAGCTCAACAGTTTAGTTGACGCAATATTCCCGGAGGTTTCCACGAGTCTTTCTTTGGGAGAATGTTTGGAGTTGGCTGCTGCCATGTCAGATTATGAAATTACAGATAATATTGGCTGGCCGACTCAGCCCAGAACAGCAGAATTGGGAAGTAAGGGAAGCGTTGTAGTTCCCTGCACACTGTACACAAATGTATCCCGTGCCCATGAATTTCTGTATAAGGCATATGAATATGAACCGACTGAAGAGGTTAAGTCTATTTCAGACAAGATAAAAAATGAAACAGGATTTGATGCTGATGACGCAATAGATTATATTACTTGGGAGAATAAATAATTGAAATTGTCAAAGGATACTAAGTTAATATTTTTCGATATTGATGGGACTCTTTGGGATTTTACTAACAGGATTCCGGACAGTACGGTTGCTGCTATAGAGGCTGCTAAAAAAAGGGGGCATAAGCTTTTTTTGAACTCCGGAAGAGCAAGGGGCTACATCAGAGATGAAGGATTGCTTGCCTTGGGCTTTGATGGAATTGTAGGGGGCTGTGGCACCACAATTGAATATGAGGATAATCTTATCTTTTCAAGGTTTATATCCAATAAGCTTTTGGAAAAATCCTTAAATATCATGGATGATCTTGGTTTTCGTACTATTTTAGAGGGTTATGAGGCGTTGTATATGAACCCCCCAGAATGGGAAAATGATCCCTACTACAGAAAATTATTCAAGGATTTAAGGGAAAATATCAGATCTATTTCAGAAAATTGGGGCAGTTGGGATAAAATATGCAAGTTTTCCGTGGATATAGCTAAGGGAGACTTAAATGCGGCAATGGAGGCTCTTTCTGCAGATTTTAGTTTTATAGTTCACAATGATTTTGTTGTGGAGGTCGTACCGCTTGGTTACAGCAAAGCCAGTGGGATAGAATATCTGTGTGATTATCTTGGGGTTGAAAGGGAAAATACCTTTGCATTTGGTGACAGTGTAAATGATTCGGATATGATTAATTACGCAGGGGTCGGAATTGCAATGGGAAATGGAGTAGAGGAAATAAAGTCTGCCGCAGACTATGTTACAGACTCCATTTATGAAGATGGCATATATAATGCTATGAGTAATTTCGGACTTATCTGAATTTCTATAAATTTAGCGGCGATATCCTCTAAACGTTTTGACATACCCTTAGGATTGCATTAAAATTGTATTATGATAGACAGGGAACGGATTATAGTTATGATAAGACTTGCCCTGCTGGAAGCAGAATATGGCAAGGAAATAACAAGACCACAGCTTAAAAAAAGAGAATATGTTAAGGGTCGTATGTTTATATTCTTTCTTTTGGAAAGTCTTTTATACCTATGTTTCGCTATGTTTATTTTCAGCTATATTTTTCTGGACAGTAAATATACCATTTCTGTGGATAATCTAATAATTATAGGGGGAATTTTATTTTTTATCTATATATGGTTATGTGTTATAGGATTGTCTATGGTTAAGAAGCGAGCGATTAACAGGTATGATTTGTTAAGTGAGGAAATAAAAAAATATAAAGAGGGCTTGCAGGAACTTTATGAAATGATGAAATATGAATCTTGAAAATACAAATAAAAACAAATTGATTAAATTTTTTCTTAAAAATGAAGGGAAATTAAAGCATGTTATGGTTTTTATAATTTGCTTTATATCATTTTTTGTATTTAATCAAAATTACGGATATTTAGAAATCCTTAAAAATCCTTGGATATTAACTATATTTGCTATATTGGGTGCTTTTATACCTGTTAATGTGGCAGGTATATTAATTTTTATATTTATGTCTTTGGAGCTGTTCTTCTTTTCCAAGGGAATTGCTTTTCTTTTTATGGGTATATGGTTTGTGTTTATGTTAATCGGCAAGACCTTTGGGGCAAAAAGATTGATATATCTATCCCTTATTCCGATTCTCTTTATTTTTCATGCCGCCTTTTTAATCCCTGTGTTTGAAGGCTTGTTTGGGAAACGACGGGAGGCTGTGTATATTGTAGGAGGAGGGGTGCTGGCTTTTTTCCTTAGGGCATTAAAGCAATCAGAGGTTGCTTTCAGATCCAACACAGATACTCTGGATTCCTATGAATTACTAAGGGAGAGCATGCTTTCTAACCTTAATTTCTATGCTTTTATCATGGCACTTGCCATTATGTTTATTATAATTACATATGTGAAAGATTTGTCAACTAAGGCGGCATGGTATATTGCCTGTATAATGGGTATTATTGTTGAATTTGGTATTATGATAATGGGATATATATTTACTGACTATAAAACTCAAATTCCCGTGCTTTTAATGGCTAACCTTATAACTCTTGTTTTTGGCATGATATTAGGTGTATTATTTAGTGATATAAAGGTTAAACTGCGGAAAGTGCTGAACTTTGAGGATGATGATTTTATATATACTGTCATCTGTGTTCCTAAGGTAAGGCTTGAGCAAGCTTCAAAGAAGGTAATAAGGATTACGGATCAGACCAGAAATCTTGATGTTGAGGAAGATATAGACCGTGGAGATAATTGATTATATTGATATCTTTTTAAGGGATTATTTTGATATTGTCATACCTGATGCAACTATTACAGATGTAATAGAAATTTTTATTATCGCTTTCTTTTCCTATAGCCTGTTAAAGTGGATAAAACAAACCAGAGCCTGGATGCTTTTACGTGGAATTATCATTATAGTATTTTTCTTTGTTTTTGCCACCTTATTCAGGATGAATACTATTCTTTGGTTGGGGGAGAAGTTTATTAGCGTGGCATTCATAGCTATTGTGGTGGTATTTCAGCCGGAGCTTCGCTATGCTCTTGAACATTTAGGCAGGCAAAATATTATAGCCGGACTGTTTCCTGCCTATTTCAGACGTGTAAAATATAAGAGGTTTCAGGATAAAACTCTTGAGGATTTAGTAAGCTCCTGCATGGATATGAGCAAGGTTAAAACCGGGGCATTAATTGTGATTGAAAAGGATGTGGCTCTTGGTGAGTATATACATACCGGCATTAAACTGGATTCCATAGTTTCCAATCAGCTTATATTAAATATTTTTGAGAAAAATACACCCCTCCATGACGGTGCAGTTATAATAAGGGGTGACAGAATTGTGGCGGCAACATGTTATCTGCCCCTGTCGCAAAATATTTCCATTAGTAAAAACCTCGGCACCAGGCATAGAGCAGCATTGGGTATTTCTGAGGTATCTGATTCGGTTACCTTAGTAGTTTCTGAGGAAACTGGCGGCATTTCCGTTGCAAAGGGCGGAACCCTTACTAAGAATCTAAATGCCGAGGGAATAAGGAGTGTTCTGGGCGATTTACAGCTTTCCGAGGTGTCTCATGAAAAGAGGGAGGAGGAAAACAATGCATAAAATAAAGGCAATGTTAACTGAGAATCTTCTCCTGAAAATAGCAGCTTTGATTTTTGCCGTGATAATATGGCTGGTTGTGGTAAATGTAAGCAATCCCCCCCAGTCTAGAAGTATTACCTCTAATGTGGAGGTGATAAATCCTGAAGTTTTGTCTCAGCAGGGGAAATACTATAAAATACCTGATGGCTATAATACCGTAACATTTAGGGTAACTGCACCGAGATCTGTTATTGAAAAACTGTCAAGCAGTGATTTTAGGGCTGTGGCTGACTTGAATAATTTGGAAAATGATACAAGGATACCAATTGAAATTCAGGCAATTAATCACCAAAGCTCCATTACTATTTCCAACAGAAAATACTATTTAACAGTTGAGGTAGGTATGGAAATGGAAGAAAAATTCATTATCTCACCCCAGATTAAGGGGAAGCCTGCCAGCGGATTTATTATGGAGTCCGCCAATGTGGAACCAAATGTAATTATGATAAAGGGACCGGAAAATATTGTATCAAAAATAGACAAGGTGGTGGCATATTGTGATATCTCTGATGTTAATGAGCCTATTACAGAAAATGTTGTACCCACAATATTAGACTCTGATGGACACAAGGTGGATACAACCAATCTCACCCTTTCCCTTTCCACTGTGAATATGAGTGTCACTTTCACCAATGTAAAGGATGTTTCAATTGAACTTGAAGGATCCTCTGAGAATACTCAGGTGGAGGTTACCGGTGTGAGCATTTCTCCCACCAGTATAAGGATTCGTGGAAATGCCTCTGTGCTTAATAATATTACAAAGATTATTATTCCAAGGTCAGTAATTAATCTAAGCACCATAACTGAGGATATAAGTACCACCGTAGATATTTCCCAGTATCTTCCTGAGGGTGCTTCCCTTGCAGCGGAGGTGTCCCCGGAGGTATCCATAAGTGTTAAGGTAAGCGGAGAAAACAGCAAGACCATGGTACTTCCTATTGCCAATATTTCCGTTAAGAATTTGGGCGAGGGGATAAAATGTGAGTTTGTTGATGAAGAGGTAAAGGTGGTTGCAACAGGATTGCCTTCAGCCCTTAATAATGTTAACATGAATCTTTTAACAGCATATATTGATACTCAGGGGCTGGGTGTGGGTGAACACACTGTTAAGGTGGAAATAGATACTGTAGAAGGTGTTGAATTTGGGCCTGCCACAGTCAAAATCAAAATTGTTAATGGGGAATAAAAATGATTAATAAAAGGATTACAGTTAATAATTCCTTTGGCTTGGAAACAGAATCGGCAGGCGAATTTTGTGCATTGGCAATGGAATATAAGTCCCATGTACGCTTTAAATACAGGGGAGAAAATGAGGCAAATGCGAAATCCGTTTTAAGTATTTTGGGAGCAGGTATCAGAAATAAAGAAACCATTGAGCTTATTTGTGACGGAGTAGATGAAAGAGAAGCATTGCTGGCAATAGAGGGGTATTTGCTGGGAAACAAGTAGATAGGAGATATGATGAAAATATTAGTTACAGGCTCCAATGGACAGTTAGGGCGGGCTATAAGGCAGGTGTTTACTAAAGGGGAATTTATCCTTACAGATATGGTGGATATGCCGGGTTGTATTCGCCTTGATATTTCAAATATTGATGAGGTGGATAGGACAGTTCGGGAACATAATCCGGATATGATAATTAACTGTGCAGCATTTACCAATGTAGACGGTTGTGAAGTGGAAACAGATGCTGCCTATAGAGCCAATGCAATAGGTCCCAGGAATTTAGCCATAGCTTCCGGTGAGTATGGTTGTAAGCTTGTTCATATTTCAACAGACTATGTTTTTGCCGGAGATGGCAGCAGACCCTATACAGAGTTTGACATACCCAATCCTGTCAGTGCCTATGGCAGAACAAAATTGGCAGGCGAAAGATTTGTACAGCAGTTTTCCCAAAAATATTTTATTCTTCGTACCGCATGGCTTTACGGAGATGGTAAGAATTTTGTGAAAACTATGATTAATTTATCAAAGTCACATGACAAGGTGTCCGTAGTGATGGATCAAAAGGGAAGCCCCACAACAGCCTTGGAGCTTGCCCGTATGATAAAATATTTAGCAGACACAAAGGACTATGGTGTGTATCATGCCACCTGTGAGGGGAATACCAACTGGGCAGAGTTTACAGAAAAGATATATTCCAAGCTGAATATTGATACAAAGGTTGTTCATGTAAGCAGTAAAGAATATAAGGAGATGAACCCTAAATCGGCAGACAGACCCCATTATTCAATTTTGGATAATTACATGCTTCGTCTTACCAATGCAGATTTTAAAATGGCAGATTGGGAGCAGGCTTTGGATGAATACTTAGAAAGTGGACTTTATAAAGAAAATTAGGAGGAATATATGAAAACATATTTAGTAACAGGCGGTGCAGGCTTTATTGGCTCAAATTTTATTCATTATATGTTTGATAAGTATAATGACGATATTAAGATTATTTGCTTAGATAAGCTCACTTATGCAGGGAATTTAGAGAATTTAAAGGATGTGGAGGCAAGAGATAATTATTCATTTGTAAGGGCTGATATATGTGATAGAGAGGCTGTTTCCAGAGTATTTGCGGCGGCTGATATAGATTATGTGGTACATTTTGCGGCAGAAAGTCATGTGGATAGAAGTATTAGAAATCCCGAAGTATTTGTCCAAACCAATGTAATAGGAACTGCTGTCATGCTAAATGCCGCCAGAGCAGCTTGGGAAAAGGATGGTAAATATCCAGAGGGCAAAAAGTTTCTCCATGTAAGTACAGACGAGGTATATGGATCTTTGCCTGAGGGTGAAGGATATTTTTATGAGGATACCCCATATTCTCCCCATAGCCCATATTCAGCCTCTAAGGCGGGAAGTGATATGCTGGTTAAGGCATATCATGATACCTATGGTTTTCCTGCAAATATCACCAACTGTTCAAATAATTACGGACCCTATCAGTTCCCGGAGAAGCTTATTCCGTTAATGATAAACAATGCACTGCAGGGCAAGTCCTTACCGGTGTACGGCGATGGTAAAAATGTCAGGGACTGGCTATATGTATTGGATCATGCCAAGGGAATAGATATGGTCATTAATGAGGGTAGAATGGGTGAAACCTACAATATTGGCGGTCACAATGAAAAGCAAAATATTGAGATAATAGAGATAATTCTGGACACGTTACTGGAAATGCTTCCGGAAAATGATCCCAGAAGAGCCAACGTGTCCAGAGATTTGATAACCTATGTAACTGACAGAAAGGGACATGACAGAAGATACGCCATTGCTCCTGATAAGATTAAAAAGGAAATTGGCTGGGAGCCTGATACCATGTTTAAAGAAGGTATTAGATTAACTATAGAATGGTTCTTTAAAAATGAGGACTGGATGAAGAACGTTACCAGCGGAGATTATCAAAAATATTATGAGGAGTATTATAAATAATGAAATTTGATTATCTCGTAGTGGGTGCCGGGCTTTTTGGAAGCGTTTTTGCCCATGAAGCAAAAAATACTGGAAAGAATGTCCTTGTAATAGACAAAAGAGAGCATATCGGAGGGAACTGCTATACAAGGAATATTCATGGTATCAATGTTCATCAGTATGGGGCACATATTTTCCACACCCAGAAAAAGCATATTTGGGAATATGTAAACGGCTTTTGTGAATTTAATAATTATATTAATTCCCCTGTGGCAATATATAAAGATGAGGTATATAATCTGCCGTTTAATATGAATACCTTTTCCAGAATGTGGGGAATAAAAACCCCTAAGGAGGCAATGGACATTATAGACTCCCAAAGGAGGGAGAAAAATATTGGCGAGCCTGAAAATCTTGAGGAGCAGGCAATATCTCTGGTGGGCTATGATATATATGAGAAGCTTATACAGGGCTATACAAAAAAACAGTGGGGTCGGGACTGCAAAGAGCTTCCTGCATTCATTATTAAAAGGCTGCCCTTAAGATTCACCTATGATAATAACTATTTTACAGATAGATATCAGGGTATCCCTATTGGAGGTTATACAGGTATTTTTGAAAAATTGCTGGAGGGAATAGAGGTTAAACTTTCCTGTGATTTTAAGGATTTGGACAAGGATATAGAGTATGATAAGCTGATATATACAGGACCTATAGACGAATACTATAATTACAGCCTAGGCAATCTGTCCTTTAGAAGTCTTGATTTCAAGTCAGAGATTCTTGACTGTGAGAATTATCAGGGCAATGCGGTTATAAATTATACTCAGGATGACATTCCCTACACAAGAATCATTGAGCATAGACATTTTGAAATGACTGACAGTGACAAAACAGTTATTACCTACGAATACCCTAAGGAGTGGGAAATAGGATTGGAGCCATATTATCCTGTGAATGATGAGGATAATAACAGTCTGTACCGCAGATATGAAAAGATGGGCAAAAAAGAAGAAAAAGTTATATTTGGAGGCAGATTGGGTACCTATAAATATTACGATATGGATATGGTAATTGATTTGGCATTGCAATTAGCAGATAAGGAGTTAAACAGATAGTATGAAGGGAATTATTTTAGCCGGAGGTTCCGGTACCAGACTTTATCCACTTACAAAGGCTACGAGCAAGCAGATTATGCCGGTTTATGATAAGCCCATGATTTATTATCCTCTGTCTACGCTTATGTTATCCGGTATTAGAGAAATACTTATTATATCCACTCCCAGAGATTTGCCTGTATTCAGGGAGCTTTTGGGGGACGGAAGTCAGCTTGGAATGGATATGCATTATGCCGTACAAAAGGAGCCAAAGGGATTGGCTGAGGCATTTATTATAGGTGCGGATTTTATTGGGAATGATTCCTGTGCTTTGGTTTTGGGAGATAATATTTTCTATGGTCAAAGTTTTTCAAAGGTACTTAGAGATACCTTTGAAAGGATTTCTGCAGAATCCGGTGCCACAATATTTGGATATTATGTTAAAAACCCCAGTGAGTATGGGGTGGTAGAATTTGATAGTGAGGGTAAGGCTATCTCAATAGAGGAAAAACCGGAAAAACCCAAGTCCAATTATGCTGTACCCGGATTGTATTTTTATGATAATGATGTGGTAGCTATATCGAAGAGTATAAAGCCCTCAGCCAGAGGAGAACTCGAGATTACTACAGTAAATAATGAATATTTAAGCAGGGGAAACCTGTATGTGGAGACATTAGGCAGAGGTTTCGCATGGCTTGACACAGGCAATCCGGATATGCTGCTGTCTGCGGCAAATTTTGTAAGCACCTTCCAAAAAAGACAGGGGCTTTATATTTCCTGTATAGAGGAAATCGCCTATAAGAGAGGTTTTATAGACAGAGAGCAGCTGGAAAATCTTGCCAAACCTCTTATAAAAACCGAGTATGGGCAGTATCTTTTCGATATTGCAAATGAGGTATAAAATGAAAAACTCTGCAAGCTTTTTTAGTAATAGGGAATGTGAATATTTTCCCTGCCATAAGGTGGATAATGATGAGGACTTTAACTGCTTATTTTGCTACTGTCCTTTGTATGCCCTTGGCAGAAAGTGCCGGGGGAATTATTCCTATACGGAAAATGGCATAAAGGATTGCAGTAAATGCCTGATTCCCCACAGACCGGACACTGCCGATTACATTATGAAAAGGTTTATGGAAATTGTTGAAGCAGTTAAGACTATAGAAAATGCAGCGGGCAGTCAGGATAAACAGGATAGTAAAGAGGATAAGTGAAAAGGCAGCATTAAGCTCTGACTAATCTGCCGGATTTATCGGGAATATTTAGCTGAGTTCTGTACTTATTCACTGTTCTCCTGGAAATTTTCATATCATACATTAAAAGCTTTTTTGAAATGGCCTGATCACTGAGAGGGTGGGATTTATCCTCATTTTCAATAATGCATTTAATCTGTTCCACAACAGAGTCCTTTGTGATATTTTCACCTGAACAAAGGCTTTTTGTGGCAATTTGAGTAAGAAAATAATTAAGAGGAAAGGTTCCCTGCATACACTGTAAATATTTGCCGGAAAGGGCACGGCTTATGGTGGATTCATGCAGACCCAGCTCCTCAGATATATCTGAAAGCTTAAGAGGCATTTTGTGACCGCTTCCGTGGAGGAAAAAGTCCAGCTGTCTTTCCACAATAACATGGGCGCACCTTGAAAGAGTACTTTTCCTAAGCTCGATACTTTCCTTTAACTGTTTAATATTATCAAGCTTTTCCTTTATATATTTTATGGTTTTTTCATCATTTGTGGTATGTAAAAGTGATTCATAATAGGAGTTGATACCAATCTTCGGATAGGTATATTCATTGGTGAGTATAGTAAATGCCTGAGCATTTTTTACTACAATTACATCAGGAGAAATATAAGACAGAGTTTTCCTGCAGCAGAATCTGCTGGCAGGCTTAGGATTTAAACTGCGAATGGTCTCACACACCTCCTGTACATCTTCCAGGCTTACATTCAATTTTTTGGAAATAATATGAATATGGCATTTCCCTAAGTCTTCGAGATGATCTTTAATTATTCTCTTTGCAAGGACAGAGTCCCGCCCAAGTCTATTTAATTGTAACAGCAGACATTCCCCCAAATCCTTAGCACCAATACCTGCCGGATCAAGGGATTTGATAGTATCTAATCCTTTTTTTACATCCTCATGACTACAGGTAAGTTCGTAGGAAAGGGTATCTATATCCTCAGAAATATATCCCCTTTCATCTAAAGACTCCATCAAAAACTTTAAAATGCAAAGCTCTCTTTTGGAAAATCTGTTTAAATCAAGCTGGGATAGGAGATAGCCTGTTATGCTCTCCTCCATTCTATTTTGGTCGGGGATATTGGAAATATAGTCGTTTTCCAGGTCTGACCTATAATATATTTTATTCTGATGATCCGTGGCAGAAAGCCAGTCTAACTTTCTTTGCAAATCCAGCTCGTGGAAATTGCTGTCATTTTCATCAATATCCTCTATTTCCATAAGAGGATTGTCTAAAGAAGCCTTTTCCAAATACTCCTTAAGTTCCATAGCATTAAGCTGGAGCATTTGAACAGACTGTATCATCATTGGTGTAATAACCTGTGTTTGGGATTGGCTAAATAATAAATCCATGTGAATATTTTATGTTATAATAATTCCTATGTCAAACCTATAAAATATTTACAAAAATCAAACAAAAAATTTTGCGCAATAAACAAAAATTTTTTGTTGACTATTAATTTTAACCTATTATACTATATTAAAGGACTTTTATTTTAGGCGTTCTTAAGTTGTTCAGTAGTTGATAAACCACAATGTTTACAGAAAGGAATTAGCAATGAAATTTGGAAGAACCTACAATTTCTCAGCAGGTCCCGCTATGATGCCGGAGCCGGTTTTAGAGGAAATTCAAGCAGAAATGATGAATTACCGTGGCAGTGGAATGTGTGTAATGGAGATGAGCCATAGGTCAAAGGTATTTCAGGAAATACGTGACGAGGCTGAAAGTGATTTAAGAAAGCTTATGAATATTCCGGATAATTACAAGGTTCTATTTGTTCAGGGCGGTGGAACTGTACAGTTTGCCATGGTGGCTATGAACCTTATGAAAAACAGTATTGGCTGTTATGTGGAAACCGGCGCATGGTCCAAAAAGGCTATTGCAGAGGGTAAAAAATATGGAGAAGTAAAGATTGTTGCTTCATCAGCAGATAAAAACTTTTCCTATATTCCTGACTGTTCGGATTTGGATATTCCGGATAATGCTGATTATGTTTATATTTGTGAAAATGAAACCATTAACGGAACAACTTTCTTTAATCTTCCCAATACTAAGGGGCACATTTTGGTTTCAGATCAGTCTTCCATGTTTTTATCAAGACCCTGTGATGTCAGCAAGTATGGCTTGATTTGGGCAGGAGTACAAAAAAATGTCGGACCTGCCGGCATGGCTGTAGTTATCATTAGAGAAGATTTATTAAGAGATGATTTGGATACTAATGTACCAACATATCTTAACTATAAGACCCATGCAGATGCAGATTCTCTTTATAATACCCCTAACTGCTGGGCAATTTACTGCTGTGGCAAGGTATTTAAGTACCTGCTTGACAATGGCGGACTTTCTGCTATGAATGAGAGAAATGAGGATAAGGCTAAGATTCTTTATGATTATCTTGACTCCAGTAAATTATTTAAGGGTGCTGTAGTAAAAGAGGATCGTTCTCTTATGAACGTACCTTTTGTAACAGGTGATGCCGAAGAGGATGCAAAGGTAGTTGCGGCTTCTAAGGAGGCGGGATTTGACAACTTAAAGGGTCATAAGAGTGTAGGGGGACTTCGTGCCAGCATTTATAACGCAATGCCCAGGGAGGGCGTAGAGGCTTTAGTTGAGTTCCTTAAGAAATATGAAGCAGAGCATTAAAGGAGGAAGGATTATGTCTATGAGGGTACTTGTAACAGATGGAATGGATGCAAGCGCAGTTGAAAAACTGCGTAGTGACGGATTTGAAGTAGTTGAGCAATTTTATGAGCCTGATGAGCTTGGCACAGCTTTAAGGGATTTTGATGTGGTTATTATTCGTTCTGCCACCAAGATAAAAGAGCCGCAGATTGACGCTGCAAAGGGCGGACAGCTTAAGCTCATAATTCGTGCCGGTGTTGGTATTGACAATATTGCAGCTGATTATGCAAGGGAAGCGGGAATTGAGGTTAAGAATACCCCGAGGGCTTCCTCAAATGCAGTTGCAGAGCTGGCTTTGGCTTTACTTTTTTCCTGTGCCAGAAATATATCAATAGCCGGACATACTATGCGCGAAAACAAATGGGAGAAAAAAGCTTATTCCAAGGGCTTTGAGCTACAGGGAAAGACTTTGGGTGTTGTAGGTTATGGGCGTATAGGTCAGATGGTGGGAACAAAGGGACAGGCTTTGGGAATGGATGTGCTTTCCTTTGTTCATAGAAATAAGCCTGAAGGTTGCGAGTGTGATACCATGCACTTTGTATCCAGGGAGGAGGTATTTGCCAAATCCGATATAATTTGCCTGTGTGCGCCTAGTACAGAGGGAGAGATTGTTAACAAGGAAAGTCTTGCAAAAATGAAGGATGGAGTTGTTATTATCAATGTATCCCGTGGAGCAAATGTTAATGAGGCTGATTTACTGGAGGCGTTGAATTCAGGAAAAGTTGCGGCAGCAGGGCTTGATGTATGGCTTAGTGAAAAAGACCCTAACTGGGAATTGGCAGGGCACCCTCTTGTATCCTGCACGCCTCATATAGGAGCAGGTACAAAAGAGGCTCAAAAGCGTATCGGCTTAGAGCTTGTTGATATTGTAGAGGGCTTTTAAGATGGGTGAATGGGAAAAAATAGGATTTTATCCTGCAGATATACTTTTGCCCAGGGATGAAGACTATGAAAAATGGGCGGTTGTTGCCTGCGATCAGTTTACTTCCCAGCCGGAATACTGGCAGGAAGTGGAGGAAATAGTAGGAGACAGCCCCTCTACTTTGCACATGATACTTCCGGAGTCAAAGCTGAATGCTCCTAATGTAGAGGATTATATTTTAAATATTAATCGCTCCATGGAAAATTATTTAGATTCAGGTGTGTTCAAGACTCTGGAGGGAGGATTAATCTATATCGAAAGAGTTCAGTCAGATGGCAGGGTACGTCATGGTCTTATCGGTATGGTAGATTTGGAGCAGTATGATTTTACCCCCGGAAGCGGTGCATTAATCAGAGCTACAGAGGGAACAGTATTATCAAGGATACCTCCCAGAGTAAAGGTTAGAGAGAATGCACCTGTAGAGCTTCCTCATGTAATGCTCCTTATTGATGATAATAAGGGAAGTGTGATAGAGCCGATTACAGCTGCTGCAGACACTATGGAGAAGCTGTATGATTTTGAGCTTATGCAGGATGGCGGTCATATTAAGGGTTACAGACTTAGTGCTGCTCAGCTTGAGGAGGTTTCAAAGGCACTTCTGTCACTATGCTCAAATGAGGAAATGGAAAGCAAATATGGATTGAAAAATCCGGAGCCGTTATTGTTTGCAGTAGGTGACGGAAACCATTCCCTGGCTACTGCAAAGCAATGCTATGAAAATCTTAAGAGTAAGACACCTGAGGAAGAGTGGGCTGACTTACCTGCCAGATATGCTCTTGTTGAGGTAGTGAATAACCATGACGATGCATTGCAGTTTGAGCCTATCCACAGAGTAATGTTTGATGTGGACAGTGAAAAATTTATGACAGCCCTAAAGGAAGCTTACCCGGATATGTATGAAGGTAAGGGTGAGGGACACACTATAGAAATAGTATGGCAGGGAAATGATAGTTTCTATACTATTCCCAACCCTAAAATGCAGTTGGCTGTGGGCACATTACAGGCTGTAATAGATAGCTTTATTGAGAAAAATGGCGGTGAGGTTGATTATATTCATGGAGATGATGTAACCAGAACTTTAGGCTCGAAGCCGGGTAATATGGGATTCCTATTGCCTGCCATGGGTAAGGAACAGCTGTTTAAAACCGTAATGGCAGATGGTGTGCTTCCAAGGAAAACCTTTTCGATGGGTCATGCCCAGGATAAGAGATATTATGTGGAAGCAAGGCAGATTTTATAGTTTATATCAGATTTAATCAGAGGTTAGGAGAGAACGATGATTGATTTTTCAAAGAAAAGTGACAGCCTGAAGAATAATATTAAAAAGGCAAAGGAGCAGAACATTTTAATTCCTACAATTGAGCAAATGCAGCACCCTGAAACGATTCCTGAGAAGGTACAGGAAAAACTTGGGGACTTGGGGCTGTGGGATATTAATCCATTAAACCTGTTTAGGATCACCTGGAAAAACGAAGCTAAGGAAAGCGGCGGAAAATTCCAGAAAGTGCCTAATTATGTGGAAATTCCATCAAGTCTTTCCGGAGTACCCTGCAGAATTATTGCAATGTCCGGAAAGTGGTTCCCTACAGGCTGCCACAAGGTGGGCGCTTCTTTTGGCTGTTTGGCGCCAAGACTTGTAACAGGTCAGTTTGATGTGGATAAGCATAAGGCTGTTTGGCCTTCAACAGGAAATTATTGCCGTGGCGGTGCATTTAACTCTCGTCTTTTAGGAGCACAGGGGGTGGCTATTCTTCCTGCGGAAATGAGTAAGGAAAGATTTGACTGGCTCCATGAAATCGGGGCAGAGGTTATTGCAACCCCCGGCTGTGAGTCAAATGTTAAGGAAATTTTTGATAAAACGAATGAGCTTAAGCAGGATCCCGGCTATATGATATTCAATCAGTTTGAGGAGATGGGAAATCCTCTTTGGCATTACAATGTAACAGGAAATGCGTTGGCTGATTTGTTTGAAGCGGTTAAGAATCCCGGTGATACCTTTGCAGGTGCTTGCTTTACATCCGGTTCAGCAGGAACCATGTCTGCCGGTGATAGATTAAAGGATTTATATCCCGGATTCAAGCTTGGTGTAGGTGAAGCTCTTCAATGCCCTACAATCCTTAATAACGGATTTGGCGGACACAGAATTGAGGGAATAGGAGATAAGCATATACCCTGGATTCATAATGTAAAGAATACCGATATGGCAGTTGCAATTGATGATGAAGATTCCCAGAGATTACTCAGACTCTTTAATACTCCAGAGGGTCAGAAGTATCTTAAAGAGGAGCTTAAGCTTGATGATGAGCTTATTAATAAGCTTACATGGCTTGGAATATCCGGTATTGCTAATGTGCTTTGCTGTATCAAAATGGCAAAATACTATGAGCTTACTGAGACAGATGTGCTTGCAACTGTTCTTACAGACTCTGCTGTTATGTACGGAAGTCGCATTGATGAGCTTAATGATATGCATGGAGCATATAGTGAGAAAGAGGCAATGCTTGACCACAATATCCACATGCTCGCCATTAAGACAGACAACATGCTTGAGCTTGGCTACGCAGAGAGGAAGCGTGTTCACAATCTTAAATACTATACCTGGGTTGAGCAGCAGGGTAAGACCTATGAAGAAATCAACGCTCTTTGGTATGACGTTAAGGGAACATGGGAAGCAGTTCATAATCAGGCTAAAGAACTGGATGAGCTTATCAACCAGTTTAATGAAGAAACAGGAGTGCTTAATAACCTATGAAAAATGCAGCTATAGCAAAGTGTGTTAAATGCGGTAAGACCTATGAAACTATTCCGGATTTAAGAACCTGTCAATGTGGCGGGATATTGGATGTTGAATTTGATTACGAATATATTAAATCAATATTTAATAAGGATATCCTGGCTGGCAGGACAGATAATTCAATGTGGCGCTATAAGGAGATCCTACCGGTGGAGGAGTCCACGGTATCTCCTCCCCTTAGGGTAGGATTTTCCCCATTGTATGATGAACCCAGATTAGCCGGAAAGCTTGGGATAAACAGGTTATGGATTAAGGATGACGGCATTAATCCTACCGCCTCTTTAAAGGACAGAGCTTCCTCTATGGCTGTGGCAAAAGCTGTTGAAGCAGGCGCAAAGGTGATTGCTTGTTCTTCCACCGGAAATGCAGCCTCATCATTGGCAGGAAATGCGGCGGCAGCAGGAATTAAAACTTATATTTTTGTTCCTGCAAGGGCACCTAAGGGTAAAGTGGCGCAGCTTATGACCTTTGGAGCAAATGTAATATTGGTTAACGGAAGCTACGAGGAAACCTTTGAAGTCAGCAAGACAGCTATTGATAAATGGGGCTGGTACAACAGAAATGCAGCCATTAATCCCTACTTATCAGAGGGGAAAAAGACTGTTACCCTTGAGATAATGGAGCAGCTTAACTGGCAGGTGCCGGACTATGTGGCTTTGTCTGTTGGTGATGGATGTACTATAGCCGGAGCATGGAAAGGCTTAAAGGATTTGTACGCTCTGGGATTTATTGACAGACTTCCCAGACTTATATCAGTTCAGGCAGAGGGCTGCTGTCCTATTAATAAGGCTATTTCAGAGGATAAGCCCTGGGAGCCGATGGAGGAAAATACAATAGCCGACTCCATAGCAGTGGGGGTGCCTAGAAATGCGGATAAAGCATTAAATGCTATCCGTGAGTCAAATGGCATTGTGGTGAATGTTTCCGACCAGGAGATAATGGATGCTCAAAAGACTTTAGGTGAAAGCTGTGGAGTTTTCGGAGAGCCGGCAGGAGTTACAGGAACAGCAGGGCTTATTAAGCTGTCAGCTCAGGGAAAACTTAATTCAAAGGATACCGTTGTATCTATTGTCACAGGAAATGGTTTAAAGGACGTTGAAAATGCAATTAAGGCGAGGGGCGTTCCTATGTCATATACCCCAGGCAAGGATGAGCTGGAGAAAATAATATGAAATCCATTCGTAATGTCTACAGAATAGGGCGTGGACCTTCCAGCTCTCATACCATAGGACCGGAGAGGGCAGCCATATATTTTAAAAACCAGTATGAGGAGGGGGACAGATATGTGATAAAGCTCTATGAGTCCCTTTGCAAAACCGGTAAGGGACATGGAACAGATAGGATTTTGAATGAGGTATTTGCCCCTAAAAAGACGGAAATAATATTTTGTGAGGAAACTCCGGAGGATGTGGATCATCCCAATACCTTCGATATGTTTGTATACAAGAAAGATGAGCTTTTGGGTATGCAGCGCTTTGTATCCACAGGTGGTGGAGATATAAGGCTTGATGGTATCAAAGAGGTGGAGTGGCCTGATGCATACCCGGAGGATACCTACGCAGAAATTGAGCAGTATTGCAGATTTAGAGGTCTTAAGCTTGCGGAATATATTGAACTTTGTGAGGGTGAGGATATTTGGGATTTTCTTTCTAAAATATGGCAAACTATGAAAGCTTCAGTTGAATCCGGGTTAGAGGCAGAGGGAGAGCTTCCGGGCGGTCTTAGGGTACAAAGACGTGCCAAAATACTGTACAACGGCACAGAACAGGAAAATACAATACAAAATAAGGAGAGCAGGCTGCTTTTTTCCTATGCCTTTGCTGTAAGTGAAGAGAATGCGGATTGCGGTACCATAGTAACCGCACCCACCTGTGGTTCCTGCGGTATTTTACCCTCTGTGCTATATTATTTTTACAAGGAACAGGGTGCAAAGGATAAGGAGATACTTAATGCCTTGGCAATAGCCGGACTTTTTGGGAGTCTGGTAAAGACAAAGGCCTCTGTATCAGGTGCAAAATGTGGATGTCAGGCAGAGGTGGGAACTGCATGTTCCATGGCGGCGGCGGCAGTAGCCTGTCTTATGGGGCTCAAAAAGGAGCAGATACAGTATGCGGCAGAAATTGCCATGGAGCATCATTTGGGACTTACCTGTGATCCGATATGCGGATTAGTACAGGTACCCTGTATTGAAAGAAACGCAGTGGCAGCGGTAAGAGCAATGGATGCGGCAAGGTTGGCATCATATCTTTCGGGTACAGAAAGAATTTCGTTTGATATTGTGGTGAGAACCATGTATGAAACGGGAATAAGCATGAACCAGCGATTCCGAGAAACCGCTGAGGGCGGATTGGCAAGAATGTACGACAGGAAGACTGTTAAAAGAGGGAAATAATCTCTCTTTTTTTCTTTGATTTTATAATTCTTATGTGGTAGTATTTATGTGTTGTATACAATTTATTTTCGTAAAGGAGAAAGATAATGAGTAAAGTTGTAATTGCGGGTGCTTGCCGTACAGCTATAGGTTCATTCGGGGGTTCTTTATCTAATATCCCGGCTGCGGACCTTGGTAGTATAGTTATAAAAGAGGCTGTTAACAGGGCAGGCATTAAGGTAACAGATGTTGATGAAGTTATTATGGGCTGTGTTATTCAGGCAGGTCTTGGACAGAACGTATCCCGTCAGGCCTCAATTAAGGCAGGTCTTCCTGTGGAAACACCCGCCTGGACTCTTAATGTAGTTTGCGGTTCAGGATTAAATGCTGTTAATCAGGCTGCTTACATGATAAGCTCAGGACAGGCAGATGTTGTTATTGCCGGTGGTATGGAGAATATGTCCCTTGCACCCTATGCTTTGGAGAAGGCTCGTTTTGGCTATAGAATGAACAATGGACGTATTGTGGATACCATGGTAAATGACGCTCTTACAGACGCTTTCAATCAATATCATATGATGATTACTGCAGAGAATATCTGTGACGACTATGGCCTTACCAGAGAGGAATTAGATGAGTTTGCTGTAAATAGTCAGGCTAAGGCTGTCAAGGCTATTGCAGACGGCAAGTTTAAGGATGAGATAGTTCCTGTTGAAGTTAAGGTTAAAAAGGAAACTGTTGTATTTGATACAGATGAAGGTCCACGTGACGGAATGACTATGGAGAAGCTTTCTAAGCTTCGTTGTGCTTCCGGTAAAGAGGGCGGATTGATTACAGCAGGAAACGCTTCCTCTATCAATGACGGTGCAGCAGCTATGGTTGTAATGAGTGAAGAAAAGGCTAAGGAACTTGGAGTTAAGCCTCTGGTAACTTTTGTGAGCGGAGCATTAGGAGGAGTTGATCCCAGAATCATGGGAATCGGTCCTGTTCCTGCCACAAAGAAAGCTCTTGCTAAAGCTGGATTATCCCTTTCAGATATTGGTCTTATTGAGGCTAATGAAGCATTTGCCGCTCAGTCAGTTGCAGTTGGCAAGGACTTAGGCTTTAACACTGATATTCTTAATGTAAACGGTGGTGCCATTGCCCTTGGTCATCCTGTTGGGGCTTCCGGCGCAAGAATCCTTACAACTCTTATTTATGAAATGCAAAAGAGAGATGTTAAAAAGGGTCTTGCTACACTTTGTATCGGTGGCGGCATGGGCTGTGCAACTATTGTTGAAAAGGCATAAGTGTACAACTTCTGGTTAAATTTTATTAAGCAGGAGTCAAAGCTCCTGCTTTTTATATTAAAAATTAATCACATAACAATTTATGTGATATATGAAAGGTAAAAGCGTATTGAATATATTTAGTATTGGATTAATTTATGGTTAGAGTGATATTTTGGAGAAAAATGAAGAATTATATTTTTTTATTTGTTTATATGGTTATTATGGCTGCCGGACTTTTATATTGTAACTATGGTCTTGGCACAGCCTATGATTCACCGGAGTTTAGTGCAAAATTTTTACCGGTAATGATTATTTTGGCAGTGATGGTATTGATTTATGCTATTAAGAATAAAAAGGATTTAGCTGTCAATACAGATAATAAAAAGGGATACTTATGGTTCTTGCTAATTTTTATACCCTTATTGGGAATGGGGATTTATTCCGTCATTAAGAATTTTGGATTAAGAGCGGAATTTTTTGTAGTATTATTTGATTCATTCCTTATCGGAATTGCCGAGGAAGGGATGTACAGAGGGATTTTGATGGGCGGATTATTGAGAAAGCTAAGACCTATTGCGGCAATTATCATTTCTGCCGTATTATTTTCACTTTTGCATTTTTTGAATATTCTCGGTGGAGTAGGGCTGTCAGATGTATCGAATCAGATGATATCAACATTTTTTATGGGGTTATTTTTGGGTTCAGCTTATTTATATACTAAAAATATATGGTTTCCAATTTTATTTCATTTTATTTGGGACTATATTATACTTAGCGGAGCTGTTGCCGGGTCTTCGATTATGACTGTGACGGTTTTTGGCATTACAGGCTTTGAACTTGTAATTTCGGCAATTTTACTTTTTAAGTTTAGAAAAATATCCAGTCCGGTTCCAAAATAAAATTAAATTGGCATAGGTTTTGTCTTTAGATAGTATACTTTTGCTTTTGTTTTTTGAAAGATGAGCATTTAAATTGTGATGAAAAATATTTTAACCGATAAGTTAAGTAAAATATTTATTACAGCAATTCTGATATTATCTGTTATCTTGGCATTTATATATTTGAATAGCTATGAGGGCAGCACCTATGGAGAGTATGGAGTTTATCTGGGGATTACAGGAAAGGATATACAAAAGTTAGAGGGATATCGTACCATTGTGATTGAACCTTCGGAGTTTAATAAAGAGCAAATATCTGAATTACATAAAAACGGACAGGTGGTGTACGGATATATAAATATCGGCTCATTAGAAGAATATCGTCCGTATTACAGTGAGTATAAGGACATTACAATAGGGGAGTATGAGAACTGGGAGGATGAAAAATGGGTGGATACATCCAGTGCAGGATGGCAGGAATTTATAGTTAAAAAGCTGGGGACAGAGTATGCAAACCTTGGGATAGACGGATTTTTTGTGGATAATTGTGATGTATATTACAACTACCAAAGGGAGGATATTTATAAGGGGCTTTGCTATATGTTAAGGGGGCTTATGGAATGTAGCGATACTGTTATAATTAACGGGGGTGATTTGTTTGTATCAAGGTGTATTAGTGAGGGCGTGTACAGGAATTTTTTTACAGGGATAAATCAGGAATGTGTCTTTACAAGTATTGATTTTAAAAATAGAAGTTACGGTGCGCAGGACAGTGAGGTAACAGGGTATTATAAGGAATATCTTAATAGGGTTAAATATAGCGGACTGTCAGTGTATATTACGGAATATCATGCCAATAAAAGTCTTTCCAAAAGGATAAATAAATATTGTGAAGATAATGGGTTTTACTGGTACAATGCTAAGGGATTGGAGCTGAATTGATACAATGTGCTTGTTCATATTTATACCAAGATATATAATAAAACTGTTATCTTGGTATAGATTTATATGATGGATAGAGCATTATGTTTTCAAATACTATTATTAAAAATAGATTGAAGAAACAAATAATTTTTTCACTTACAGCACTGGTTCTATATTTAGCCATTTTTGCACTGATAGCAAGGGTGGCTGTTTTAATGAGCTCCAAGATTGCCCATGATTCAGCACTGGCAGTAAAACAGAATATGCTTAAAGATACTGTGGATAATGTATTTTTAAGTATTGATGTTATGAGAGAGGATATCGCAAGGGAGAATCCTGAATATAGTGAGGAACAAATTAAGAAACAGGTATTTGATAGCTTGTATAGGCGTATTCATTATGAAGCCTACCATGACGGATCCTATATGTGGGCTTCGGAGGTGATTGATTATAGTGGCGGAGATGATTATGCAATCCGCATTATCCATCCAAACCTTAAGGATTCAGAGGGTACCATGTTTTCAACTAATGAGGTAAACAGTGCAGGTACTCAGGCATATAAGGAGGAGCTGGAGGGTGTAAAGAAGTATGGGTATGTATTTTTAAAATACCCATTCAAAAAGCTTAACTCCAATGTCGTGACAGAAAAGATTACATACTCCAGATTATATAAGGATTATGATTGGATAATCTCAATGGGTATAAATATAGATGACTCAGAGCATTATATAATTGGGGCAGAAAAAAGTATACAGAAATATCGTATATTGATTTATGTTGGTGCTCTATTGCTTTGGTCTTTATTTGCTGTTTTCATATTAAGGACATACAAAAAAATGGAGCTAGGTCTTTATGAACAGCAAAATCAAGAGCTTAAGGATAAGCTAAGCGTGGATGTTGTTACCAGAGCATATACCAGAGTTTATGGGGAGAGGAAACTGGATGAAGCATATAAAGTCTTTTTGAGGGGTGGCGGAAATACTTTCATAGCTTTTGTAGATATTGATTATTTTAAAAAATTTAATGATATCTATGGACATCAGGTAGGAGATGAGGTACTAAAGGCTGTGGTTAATGCTGTGAGGAAATGTATCCGTACATCAGATATGGTTATCCGTTTCGGAGGCGATGAATTTATTATTACTTTTAAAGAACTGTCTGAGATAATGGTTCCCGTTGTGGGAGGTAAGATTTTAGATAGTGTACGGAATGTAGATTTGTCAGAATTTGGAGTTAAGGACACCATTACATTATCCATGGGCTTTGCAAACTTTGAGAAAAACGATACAAGTTATATGGATGCCTTTAGAAGGGCAGATTATGCACTGTATAAGTCAAAGGAAAAAGGCAGAAATTGCTTTAGTGTATATAATGAAAATGGTGAAATGGAATAAACTTCATTAGAATAGTATTATAAATCGCCAAAACGCCGAAAAAATATACTCTGTATAAAGAGGTACAGATATGAAAAATTATAGACCGCGTATTTGGAATAAAATATTAAAAGATAAACTTGGCGCAAAGGGGGCTGTAATTATTGAAGGTCCTAAATACAATGTTAATATAAGAAAGTATGATTGAAAGATATTACAGCTTATCTTGGAAATTATCTAGTGAAAAATAAAGTAAGAAGGATAACTTTAACAATATTATTTATAGTAACTTTTTTATTTTTATGTCTGCTTATATTCTATCTCTATACAAATAATTTTACCAATGTATTTAATCATGAAGAACTGAATAAATATGTTTCCTATGTGCCCTGTTCATTTAATGACAGAATCCGTAAAAACAGAAAGGCCTTGTATTTTGACAGAGAGGGGATTAGGAGTTATCTTGAGGAATATAACAGCAATGCAATAAAGTCGAGGAATGCCTATATAATTGAAGCCGGTGGACATTATGCCGTTATAGATGAAATATACGGGGAGCAGGTGGACATTGATAAAGTGCTTTTGTATATGGATATTTTAGGATTTGTGGAGCTGGAGAAATTTTACATACAGCCAAAGGTAAAGAAAGAGGATATAAAGTTGGCAGTAGCTGAGGCTAATTCAAGGATTGACTGGTGTATAAATTATAGTAATGGTCAGTCCATAAGTTCAGGAATTGAATATGTGTATATTAACAGGGATGGTAAGATAAGCATAGATAATAGTTTTATTGACAGAAAACTCCGGGAGGTGCTTGCCGGTTATGAGGATATTAATAAGGGCTGCAGTATCGTGGCAACAGATACAGATAAGCCTGTAGATGTGGTTGGCGGCAATTGGGGTATGGGTTATATGGACTATAATTCAGAGCTTGAATTTGCCAGGGAGGCATTTTTAAAGGGTAATTCATACGATAACAGAGAACCTGATTTTACTTTTTATAAACCTGTGGGGAACACTTATTTAGAGATTAGTATAGGAAGTCAGCACGCATGGTATTATGAGCAGGGAAAATTGATTTTGGACACAGACATTGTGACAGGAAACTGTGACGGAAGATATGATACACCCACCGGAGCCTATACAATTCTTGAAAAGGACAAGGAAAGGGAGCTTGTATCTCCAAGTTTGCCGGGCGGTATAGTTGTGGATAGATGGATACGTCTTACATGGGAGGGCATAGGGCTGCATGACGCCAAGTGGAGAGAGGAATTTGGCGGCAATATATACAGAACTAACGGTTCTCATGGCTGTGTAAATATGCCCCGTGACTTTACGCACAATTTATTTAACAGGGTCGAGGTGGGAACAATCGTGGTAATCCATGATTGATTTTTGGATTACATCGAATAAATTTATAAATATAGAATATTTGAATATATTAAATCCCACCTTCAAAGGAAAGTGGGATTTATTTATACAGACTAAAGGAGTAGATTACTCCTCAATGGTAATACTTGTTATGACGGGCTGTGATTCCGGCAGGATAGTTCCGTTATTATCTACAGGGCTTGCAGATTCGCAAACTTTATCAACAACATCAATCCCTGAGGTTACGTAGCCGAAGCAGGCATAGTCGCCGTCAAGAAATGTGGCGTCATCATGGCAGATAAAAAATTGTGAGCTGGCGGAATTATACATCTGACTTCTAGCCATGGAGATTGCCCCCTTTGTGTGGGACAGGGTATTGTTCACGCCATTATTGGGGAATTCACCAAGGATATTTTCGTCACTTCCGCCGGTGCCGTTACCCAGAGGATCGCCCCCCTGCATCATAAATCCGGACATAATTCTATGGAAAGTAAGCCCATCATAGAATCCGTCCTTTGCAAGTTTGACAAAATTTGTCACTGTGACCGGTGCAGAGTCAGCGTCTAACTCTACAGTAATGGTGCCATAGTCTTGAATATCAATAACTGCATTAACTTTTCCGCTCATAAGTTTCTCTCCTTTTCCATCCCAGTAATCTCCCCCACCAAGATTATTCATTGGTTCTGTACTGCTGTCTGTAGTGGTTTCTTTGGTATCTTCGGCAGAATTTTTTTCTGTACCGCTTGGCAAAAATACAAAGCAAATAATGGAAATTATCAGAAAGACCGCCAATACTCCGACTACTATAAGGGGTTTATTGTTTTTTTGATTTTTATTTTTCATGATATATCTCCTTACACAAGCAACTATTATAAGGAAAGTTATAGTGTATTACAAGACATTAATAAAGAAAATCCAAAGTTTGAAGCGCCCGGTTAAGCTCCAATTGTTTAGGCACTACTCCGCCAACCTTGGATATAGCGGAATCCTACATAGGAAATAAAATATTGTCAATAAAAAATAGATGGGACAGATTGCAGATGGGGTTTACAAATATATGATAGCATTTACCATGGCTTTGACCGGTCTTGCATATCCGCATAAACTAATATATAATAATAAACAACTATACCTTATGGTATTAACAGAAACAAATAGGAATTGACCGAGCTCTTTGAGCGAGGGATACTTATTGACCTTTAGGTCAATAAGATGGGAAGATTAGGAAGAGATAAATTAAGATTTATAAAATATGAAATTTCAAAGAATTAATAAAAATGTAATCCAATGTACTATGACCAGTGAGGAAATGCTCACCAGGGGGCTTAGTGTGGATGATATTATAGAGGATAGGAAAAAGGCGGAGGAACTGCTCCAATACGTTCTGTCTATGGCAAGCGGCGAAGTTGATTTTGTAAGCCATGGAGATGTATTAAATGTTCAAATGTCCGTTTTAAATGATGGAAGCGTTTCTCTTATGATTTCTGATGACCAAAATGCAGCAGTGCGTGCAATTGCAGAGCAGCTAAAGGAGAAGCTTAAGGAGTTTTCCAGCGTTTTAACTCAAACCAGAGAAAAGCTTATAGAAAATGGAGATTCTGCCAAGGGTAAGGAAAAGCTGATTAAGTATTTTATCAATACTAAAGGCAGCGATAATAAGGTAGTAGATTTTGATTTTTGGGCAAGGCTTTCTTCATTGCAGGATTGCATAAATATGGCAAAAGTACTTTCCAGAAACAATATAGAAAATATCAAGGCGGATTTGTATAAATACTATGATGATGAATATTATATATGTATTCATTTGTCTATGAGCAGATTGGAAATGACAAGAAATCTTTTCACCATGTCAGAGTATTCCGA
Source organism: Lachnospiraceae bacterium (assembly GCA_041776485.1). Classification (GTDB taxonomy): domain Bacteria; phylum Bacillota; class Clostridia; order Lachnospirales; family Lachnospiraceae; genus JBHBQE01. The sequence continues at coordinate 89,877 of JBHBQE010000002.1, forward strand.
TGATGTAAGCTCAGAGGCTTCTGATTATTTAATGGTGTGTGAGCATGGCAAGCTCCTCATTAAAGACAATGCATTAAAGAATTTGGCATTAATCTAATATTACAATTTTTGCTGCTGAATTTCCTTTCTCATTTGACGCGGAGTGGTTCCGTATGTTTTCTTGAAGGCTTTCTGGAAATAACCGTCTCCATAGTAGCCGACAAGCTGTGCTATTTCCGCTATTGAAAGCGTGTTGTCATATAGAAGTTCAAGTGCTTTTGTCATCCTGAGATTTCTTGTATACCCATTTATAGTGTTATTAAAGCAATACTTAAATCCTGTGACAAGCTTTTGCTGATTAATTGCGAATTCTTTAGTAAGCTTTGCTATTGTATAATCCTCTGAAAAATGTGTATCCATATAGGTTTTAATATCTTTTAGTATGATTTTATCATTAGGTGAGAGATAAACGGCGGATTTAGGAGAGCTGTTGTATACATAATCGTAAAGAAGTGAAAAAACCTCATAGGATTTCCCGTGAATATACATCTTCAAAGCATTTTTCTCCAGGTTACACTCCTTCATGCTATTGCAGATTGCGGTTATCTTGGGGATAATAATTGGGTTAGGATTAAGAACTGCGGCAGCTTTTTTATAAAAATTTTCATCCAGTTTAATCGGAAGATTATGAAAAAATTTTTCCCTGAATATAAAACCGATATTTATTAGTCTTATATTAGGCTCTATTCTTTTGTATCCGCAGTAATTATACAGGTTTACATAGGAATTAAGTCCATAGTCAAATTCATATATATTATCCCTGGTTTGATAGTATGAGGCAGAACCAGTGTAATATTGACTGACTTCGATGGTTAACTCGTTAATGTACTCTTTTATAATAAAGGGTTTTGCCAGAGTACAGTCGGAAACTGCCACCAATGCAGTCTCTACATCTCCTAATATAGAAAAGCCGCCACTTCCCTGATTATCTTCTAAAGTATAGTCAATCCGCCATGGAGAAGCTTTTTTTCTAAAACCAAAATTTTCAAAATCCTTCCAATAATCCTCAAGAGTTCTCATTGTTATAACCTGTTTTTCTTAAAGTATTTTCTGTGTTATTTAAAGAGAATAATACTATTAATATCCCTATAAATCAACATTTATATATTAATACCTGTTCTATTCAAAGAAAACTTGTTATTGAAAATATACAGGTCATAAGCTATAGTTAGCAACGTCTAACCAAAGAAAGGACAGCAGTATTTGAAGGGAGTGATTTTTTTGAATAGGAAGTCCAAAGGAATTCTTGAACATATTTTTTACTATTCCAGTGAAGGAAAGAGCTTTCTTATTGTGAGTATATTTTTATCCGCATTAGGTACATTATGTAATATAGTTCCGTACCTGTCAGTATATTTTATAGGAAAAATATTTTTAACGGCAGGAGAAAACAGGCAGTATGTTTTCCTGTGGATAGTTATAGCGGGTGTTGCTATTTTACTGAATTTGATTTTAAGCTTCTTAGGGGGATTAGGTTGTCATAAGATTGCATTTGATATTTTATACAGATACAGAATCAGACTTATGGAGCATTTAGGGAAGTTACACATAGGATTTTTTTCTAATAATACAAGCGGGAATATACAGAAAATAATGAATGAAAACATTGAAAAGCTGGAGGCTGTAATTGCGCATATGCTGCCTGATCTGATAGGTTCAGCTGTCATGTTGATTTGTTTGTTTTTAGGAATAGCTTATCTGAATGCTATCCTGGCAATTGCCGTATTAATCAGCGTAATCGTAGCATTCGTATTTCAATTCATAATTTTTGGCGGAGAAAAGGCTAAGGAGGTATATGCAAGTTATACAAAGTCAACTGCTAATATAACGGGTAAATTTTCAGAATATGTAAGGGGAATGGCAGAAGTAAAGCTCTTCGGCAGAATTGGAGGAATATCGAAGGGTTTGGAGAAAAATCTTGATGAATGTCTGGATTGGGAGATAACAAATTATAAAAGATCCGCATTTTTTATGAGCATGTACAAAAGTATAGTTTTATCTTTACTGACAGTTGTAGTTCCAATCGGCGGCTTTCTTATCTTAAAAACTCCGGATAGTAATACAGTTTTAGCAATAATTATGGCGCTTATCATTGTTCCGGCTCTTTATGAACCGCTTCTTACCTGTATAGATTATGCCACTCAGATTAATTTTACAAAAGCAGGACTTGTACAGATAGAAAATATTTTAGATGAGCCTGTTATCGTAACAAAAGCGAATACGGAAAAGTTAAGGGGGTTTGGAGTTTTTTTTGATGAAGTTTCATTTTCATATGAAAGTGAAGCAAATCCTCTGAGAAAAATGGCATTGAATAAGGTGTCATTTACGTGTAATGAAATGGAGATGACAGCCCTGGTCGGTGAAAGCGGTTCAGGGAAATCTACTATAGGTCAATTACTTTTAAGATTTTATGAGGTGCATGAGGGAAGCATCAGAATTGGCGGAAAGGATATAAAAAGTATATACACAGAGGATTTGATGGAAAAAATTGCTTTTGTTTTTCAAGATACCCATATATTTTCTGATACTGTGAAAAATAATATTTCTATGAACCGAAGCTACTCTGATGAGGAGATAATGGAAGCGGCAAAAAAAGCAAGATGTCATGATTTTATAATGAGGCTTCCTGAGGGGTATGATACTGAGATAGGCTCAGGAAACATAAAACTGTCGGGAGGAGAAAGCCAAAGAATTTCAATAGCTAGGGCTTTCTTAAAGGAAGCTAAGATAATTATTTTAGATGAGGCATTGGCATATACCGACGCAGAGAATGAAAATCTTATACAGGAAGCAATCAGGGATTTAATTGAGGATAAGACAGTAATTGTGATTGCTCACCGTCTGAAGAGTATTATGGACGCAGATAAAATTATTGTTTTAAAAGAGGGAGAGATTGTAGAAGAAGGAACACATCAAGCACTTATGGAAAAAGGCGGAGAGTATAAATTTCTCTGGGATTTACAGTTTGAAGCCGAGTCTTGGGAAATTGCGGGCAAAGGAGATGATATTTTATGAAAGAGCTTATAAGGAAATTTACTATGGGTCACCCTGAGCAGGTATATGAGCCTGCCGCATGGTATTTTTTAGAGGGCTTCACCATGACCTTTCCTGCTGTAGCAGTTTACTTTGCAATAAACCTGTTTATTAACAACTTTAATAATCCGGGGGTTATATTCAGCAAGGGATATTGGACAATTACATTATGGATGGCTGGATTTTTCCTGTTGCAATTACTTATCAGCACATTAACCTTTTTAAGGACATTTCTTCCCGGCGCCAAAAATTCAGCTCAAAATAAGAAAGATTTTGTGCAAAAGCTAAAATGCCTGCCGCTTGGTTTTTTTTCTAAAACACGCTGCGGAGAGCTTATAAATACTTTTACCGGAGATTTTTTGGCTATTGAGCAGAGTATGGTGGGGGCGTTTACAGGATTATTTGGTGTTATATTTTCCTGTGTAGTAACTTCATTTTTCATGTTTTGGTTTAATTGGGAAATGGCGCTTGCTTTTTATATTACCATTCCGGTATCTGCCGTTATTATTTTGATTTCATTAAAGGTTTTGGGGAAATTAATAGTTAACTCAAGAGTTGCTAAGGATAACACGGCAGAAGCGTTAAATGAGTACCTTGCAGGGTTGAAAATTCTTAGAAATTATAATCAGGTTGGTGGTGGATTTTCTAAGCTTGTGGAAGCATATGAACATCTGAAGGATATTAGTATGCAAGGGGAGAGTATAGGCGGCGCTCTTTTAGGCTTTGCTTTAACCTTTGCAAGGGCAGGACTTCCTCTTATGTGTTTTGCAGGATTCTATTTGCTTATGGGAGGCAAGGTGGGTTTAGCCGAATTTTTAAGTATAATTATAATTGGTACCAAAATCATAAGTCCACTTCTTACTTGGATTAGGTATATGGCTATACTGAGAATGCACTATGTTAGCGCCACGAGAATTGACAGGGTTATGAAGGAAAAGGAATTACAGGGAGAGGGGACAATAGATGGTGTTAATGATATAGAGTTTAAAAATGTTAGCTTTTCATACTTAAATGGAAGCAATGTTATTGATGATATATCCTGTACTTTTAAGAAAAACTCTCTTACCGCTATCGTAGGTCCAAGTGGAGGCGGAAAATCCACGATACTAAGGCTTATAGCAAGGTTTTGGGATATTAACGCAGGGACAATAAAGGTTGGAGGAACTCCGTTAGATGAGATAAATCCCGATAGCTGGCTTAGTAATATTTCTATGGTTTTGCAAGATGTTTACCTTTTCCACGAAACTGTAAGGGAAAATATTATATTTGGGAAGAAAAATGCCACGGATAATGATATGATTCGTGCTTCAAAGCTTGCAGGATGCCATGAATTTATAGAAAAGCTTCCTAATGGCTATGAAACCCTGGTAGGTGAGGGGGGCTCCACATTATCAGGGGGTGAAAAGCAGAGGGTTTCAATTGCGAGAGCAATACTAAAGGATGCACCGATTTTATTACTTGATGAACCCACCTCCAGTTTAGATTCTAAAAATGAAGTATTGGTTCAGAAGGCTATATCAAATTTGGTGCAGAACAAAACTGTGATAATGATTGCCCACAGATTAAAAACGATAAAAAATGCCGACCATATTATAGTCTTAGACCGGGGTAAGATAGCTGAGGAGGGGAACCACAGGGATTTAATGATGAAGCAGGGACTTTATTATAGACTATGGAATTTACAAAACAGATCAAATGAATGGAAAATTTCGCAAGGAGGAAAAGCAAATGAACAGTAAAAAGGTAGGATTAAAAGATATTGTACTTATTACGCTGCTGACAGCAATCATGCTTGGAATACAGACGCTGGTATTATTTCCGTTTATGACAAATCTTAATTTTGTTATATGGTTTGTGGGAGGAATAGATTGGCTGTTATGCGGAATCATTTACTGCTTAATGATAGCAAAGTCTCCTAAAATCGGGACGGCACTTATATTCTCATTTATATTTGCTATATATTATTTTTTCACCAACAGTATGATTGTCATTAGCATTATAATAGTTTTAGCAGGAATAATTATGGAGATTATTCTGTTAAATGATGGTTATAGGAATAAGGTAAAGGCTACCATTGCCTATATGATATTTGGTGTGACAATTGGAATGGCTCCTAATGTTCTCATTCTCCTGCAACGGGATACAACTGTCGCAACTATGCTTAAACAGGGAATCACTCAAGAATATATTGATTCAATGTTTGCAGTATATAACGCTAAAAATATTGGTATAGGTATAGTCTTAACTATTGTTGGTGCGATTGCAGGTTCTCAAATTGGATATAAGGTATTAAATAAATATTTTGTTTCAAACGGAATGGTAGAAAACTAGATTATGCCGGTGGATAATAAGGCATTTATTCCGGATATAAGGGTAAATATATTTCTTGCCATTATAAGCGGCATATTGATTTTAGTTTATAAAAATGAAATTACTTTTAACATAGCCTTTGCAGTTTCCGTAGTTTTTATGTTAATTCAAAAAAAGTACAAGAAAGCTTTGACTTTCGTTTTAGCTTTCTTGATATTACTTCTTGCCTCATATTTTATGCTGGGTATAGAAAAGCTTCAGACTCTATGGCTGTTTGCTGTTATTTCAAAGCATATTTTAATTCCGCTTTCCTTTTTGTCAGGAATATCAGATAAACCTACGGGAATGATATTGGAAGTTTTTAACAGATTACATCTTCCCAAGAGTTTTGGAATTTCCGCAATCATTTTATTAAGGTTTTTACCTACGATTACCTATGAATTAAAAGCTATAAGAGGGGCTTTGAAGTTTAGAGGAATAGGCATATCTCTATTGAATACAATTATCCATTTGCCGAAAAATTTTTATCTTACACTGATTCCTTTACTTATAAGAACAGTGCGTATCTCAGATGAAATCACAGTGGCGGCGCTTACACGCGGGGTCGAATTAGATAATAATATTGTTAGTTTTACAGAGGTTAAGTGGTCAGTTAGAGACAGTGTATCATTAGCCGTCTTAACCGTAAGCTTTATAGCTTTAGGAATTATAGAAATAAGGTGGGGGTGGAAATTTTGGTAGAATTACAGAACTATTCATTTTCATATACCGTTAATAAGCAAACCTTAAAAAATATAAATTTAAAAATACATCAGGGTGAATTTGTTGTTATAACAGGACTTTCAGGTTGCGGCAAAACAAGTCTTACAAGGGTATTAAATGGACTTTGCCCCAATTTTTATCAGGGGAAGGTGCAGGGCAAATATAAAATATATGGAAAGAATGCAGGAAATATGAGTATTAGTGAGCTTTCCAAGTATTGGGGAAGTGTGTTTCAAGACCCGAGAAGTCAATTCCTGGCAAAGCGGGTGAAAGATGAACTGGTTCTTGCCATGGAAAATGCCTGTGAAAGCAGGGATTCTATGAAAGAAAAGCTTGACAGTGTGGTAAAGTATCTGGGAATAGAAAATCTTTTAGACAGAGAAATGATGTTTCTTTCCAGCGGTGAGAAGCAAAAAATTGCCATAGGTTCGGTTTTTTGCACCTATCCTAAGGGTTTTGTTTTAGATGAGCCCTCTGCCAATTTAGACAGTACAGCAACAAGAGAATTAGCCGGTTTTTTAAAACAGGTTAAAGAAAAGGGTCATACAGTTGTAATTTCAGAACATCGTCTTTACTATTTAAAGGATTTAATTGACAGATTAATTATTATGAGAGACGGGGAGATTGTAAGAGAAATTTCAGGTAAAGATATAAACCTTTTAGATGATGTGAAAATAAATAAATTGGGACTTAGAATGCTTGATGTACCTAAGATTAGGGCAGGAGAAGATATATGCGGGGACAGTGGGTTTATTTCCTGTAAGGGAATAAAATGTATAAAGGATTCCCTTATTATATTAAATGATATAGATGCATATTTTGAAGCAGGAAGGGTTCATGCCATATTAGGAGAAAACGGTGCAGGGAAAAGCAGTTTATGTAAGGTTATAACCGGATTATATAGAGAGTCTTCGGGAAATGTTTTTATAAATAACAGTCCTATAAAGCCTAAAAAGCGATTTAGCAAAACATTTTTTGTACTGCAGGATATTGATTATCAGCTATATGGATACTCCATAAGAAATGAGTTTCAAATTGGAAGGAGTAAAGTGTCTGATAAAGAAATAGAGGAGTGCCTGGAAAGTATTAACCTTAAACTGTCTCTTGATACCAATCCTCAAATTCTTTCGGGAGGACAAAAGCAAAGGCTCCTTATTGGAACGGCATATCTTAGTGGTAAAGATATAATAGTATTAGATGAACCCACCAGCGGGCTTGACGGATTTCATATGAGAAAAATATCCAAAATCATTAGAGAACTTGCAAATAAGGGGAAAACAATAATTGTTATTACCCATGATATGGAGTTTGTATCAGAATCTGCAGATACGATATTATATATAGGTAATGGAAATATTCAATACCACAAATATCTGTCGTAACCTGCTCACTTTACATAAAATCCCTCTTAATGGTAGAATATTATAGCTTATATATCCTGTATAATTTAGATTATATGGGATGTGGGCTATGCCAAATACTGATAATGTTATATATAACTAATAAGGAGCATGAATGAATCAACCTAAATTTGATATACCTAAGGAATATAAACTGATTAAAGGTGAGAACCTTAAAGATATAGATACAAATGGCTATTTGATGGTACATATTAAAAGTGGTGCGAGAATAGCTGTTATGGAGAATAATGACGATAATAAGGTATTTTATATAGCATTTAGAACTGCCCCTAAGGATTCCACAGGAGTTGCGCACATTTTGGAGCATTCTGTACTTTGCGGTTCAAAAAAATATCCCATAAAAGATCCCTTTGTGGAACTTGCCAAGGGTTCCCTTAACACTTTTTTAAATGCCATGACTTATCCTGATAAAACCGTATATCCAATTGCCAGTCAAAATCATAAGGACTTTAAAAATCTTATGGATGTGTATATGGACGCCGTACTTAACCCCAGGATATATGATGATAACAAAATATTCAGGCAGGAGGGCTGGCATTATGAAATAGATGAGGATGACAGGCTGGTATATAACGGAGTTGTGTACAATGAGATGAAGGGGGCATTTTCCTCACCGGATGATGTGCTTAACAGAGAAATTTTAAACAGCCTTTTTCCGGGAAATACCTATGCTTTTGAGTCTGGCGGGGATCCTGTTAATATTCCAGATTTAACATATGAGGATTTTTTGGCATTTCATAAAAGATATTATCACCCTTCAAATTCCTTTATATATCTGTACGGTGATTTAGATATGACAGAAAGGCTGAAGTTCCTGGACAGAGAATATTTGTCTCATTATGACAGAATAGAGCCAAAAACAGATATTAATTTACAGGAACCATTTGAAACTCAAAGAAGAACCGACAGAGCATACCCTGTTATCTCTGCAAAGGAGGAAAAGGAGGGAGTTTACTATAGCCTAAATTATGTTGTGGATAATATTTTAAATCAGGAACTGTATTTGGCATTTAGTGTGCTGGATTATGCCCTGCTGAATTCTCCCGGAGCGCCCCTTAGAGAGGCTCTAATGAAAAAAGGGATTGGAAAGGATGTTATTGGAGGTTATCAAAACGGTACCTATCAGCCCTATTTTTCAATAGGTATAAAGGGAGCCAAGAAATCTGATGAAAACCGATTTTTAAGAACTGTAAGCAATGCGTTGAAGGAAATATCGGAAACCGGAATTGACAAAAAATCCCTGTATGCTGCTATAAATATGCAGGAGTTTTCCTTTAGGGAAGCAGATTTCGGACCCTATCCCAAGGGATTGATATATGGACTTATTTGTATGGACAGCTGGAATTACAGTGACAGTATGCCATTTACCCATTTAGCTGCTATTCCTGTTTTTAATAAGCTAAAGAAAATGGTGGAAACGGACTATTTTGAAAAATTAGTGGAAAAATATTTAATCAATAATAACCATAGCTCCTTTGTGGTACTGTCTCCAAAGGCAGGTTTAGCAAAAGAACAGGAGAGCGAACTGCAAAACAGGCTTTCAGCTTACAGGGAGTCCCTAAGTGATGAAGAGGTTGAAGAAATAAAAAGTGAAAGCCGAAAATTATTAGAATTCCAGGCAGAGCCGACGCCGCCGGAAGAATTGGCAAAGCTTCCTGCCTTGGGAATTGAGGACCTGGATAAAAATATCAGACCTATTAAAAATAGGATAGTTACAGAGAAAAGTACAAGGGTTGTTTACCATGATATAAACAGCAATGGTATCACCTATCTGGGACTTATGTTTGATATTGGTGATATTCCTTTAGAGGATATCTCCAAGGTTTCTTTTATTATAAAAATGATGGGACTTTTGAGCACCAAGAATTATTCCTATAAGGAACTTAGCAATGAGATAAATATTCAAACTGGCGGGATATATTCACATATTCAAAATTTTTCCAACAATGATGACAGCCTGTCATTTTATTGCGTTATAGGTTCAAAGTTTTTAAAGGATAGTACAGAAAATGCTCTGAGGCTTATGTTGGAAATGATGTTTGATACAGAATACGAGGATAATTCACGAATTAGGGAACTGCTCAATCAGGAATTGCAGAATTTTAAAATGAGGGCCGGCGCCTCCGGGCATACCTTGGCGGCAGGACGGGCACAGGCAATGTTTTCAGAGGAATACCATGTAAGCGAGCATTTAAACGGCATTAAATTCTATGAGTTTTTAAACAATCTAAATGATAATTTTAAGGATAAAATAGAGGAGTTTAAAGAGGATTGTAAAAGACTTATTCCTCTTATATTTAGAAAATCCGGGCTGATAGTAAGTGTTACCGGTGATACGAAACAAACAAAAGTTGTGGGCGAATATATAAATTTGTTGGAAGATAGATGTTCTGATAATAAAATGCTGACAAAGGTTTCTTATGGCACGCTGAACAGGGAAAGAGCCGGATTTAAGACATCCTCCAGTGTACAATATGTAAGCCGGGCAGGGAATTTTAAAAGAACGGGACTTCCTTATACAGGAACCTTAAAGGTACTAAAAACTATTTTATCCTATGAGTATTTTTGGACTAATATAAGAGTAGTTGGCGGTGCCTATGGTTGTATGGCAGGGTTTAAGAGAAATGGAGACATGTATTTTGTATCCTATAGAGACCCTAATTTATCAAAAACCAAGGAAGTTTTTGATAAAACGCCAGATTTCTTAAAAACCTTTGACTGCGACAACAAAACAATGGTTAAATATATCATAGGGACAATAAGCAATATGGATATGCCATTAACACCTTCTGCGGAAGGAGAAAGGTCGATGAATTGTTTACTTGCTGGAATTACCGAGGATATGCTTAGGGAAGAGAGAAATGCAGTTTTAAATGCAGGTAAAGCGGATATAAACAATTTGTGTGAGAGGGTAGATGTGGCGCTTAAGGAAAATATCCTATGCGTTTTAGGAAGTGAGGCTTCCATAGAGGCAGAATCTGAATTATTTGATGCTATCACGGCACTAGTGTAGATATAAAGAAAGGAAAGCAGATATGAGTGAATACATTGTTTCATGTTGTTCGACAGCAGACGTAAGTAAGGAGCATTTAGACAAAATAGGGGTTCCATATGCATCTTTCTCCTATTTTATTGACGGAAAGGAATATTCAGACGACCTTTTTGAAAGCTTATCACCTAAGGATTTTTACCGTCAAATTGAGGAGGGCGCAGAACCGACGACTACTCAGGTATCTCCTGATGCCTACGAGAAACTTTGGGAAAAATATTTGCAGGAGGGTAAGGATATTTTGCATATTACTTTATCCAGCGGTATTTCCGGTACATATCAATCTGCCGTTATTGCTAAAAATACCATTGCACCCAATTATCCGGAGCGCAAAATAGAAGTGGTGGACAGTCTTTCCGCATCATCAGGTTTTGGTCTTTTAGTTACAGAGGTAAAGGAAAGGGCTGATAGTGGAGTTTCACTGGAGGATAATGTTAAGTGGATTAATGAAAATAAAACAAAGCTTCATCACTGGTTTTTCTCCACAGATCTTACCTCATATATTAGAGGAGGCAGGATTAGCAAGGTATCAGGCTTTTTTGGGACAAAGTTAAATATTTGTCCTTTAATGAACGTAAATATAGAGGGTAAGCTGATTCCCAGAGAAAAGATACGTACCAAGAAAAAAGTTATCCAGAGAACCTTTGAAAAAATGAAGGAGCATGCACAAAACGGTGCAGATTATGGAGGAAAGATTTATATTTCCAATTCCTATTGTTATGAGGATGCTTTGGAACTGGCAGATTTAATAAGGGGTCATTTCAAATCCTTAAGGGAGGATGTAATGATTAATAATATTGGTCCTGTAATTGGTTCCCATACAGGGATTGGTACTGTGGCATTATTTTTCTGGGGGGATGAAAGAACAATTTGAGTAAATCAGGATTTGCCGCAATAATTGGACGCCCTAATGTGGGGAAAAGCACCTTGCTAAACTCCATATTAGGGCAAAAGATTTCCATTACATCAAATAAACCCCAAACCACAAGAGAAAATATTCGAGGCATATTTACTGATGATAGGGGACAAATAATATTTATAGATACTCCCGGTGCCAATCGACCTAAGAACAAGCTGGGAAGCTTTATGGAGTCGGAAATTGCAAGTACACGGGAAGATGCAGATGTGATTTTATTTCTTGTGGAACCGGATAAGGTGCCGGGACCGGGGGATAAAAGAATAGCTAAAACCATAGCAGAAAGTAAGGCTCCTATTTACCTTATTATCAACAAGATAGATACACTCAGCGTTGGAGAGGTTCTGCCGGTAATTGATTCCTTTAAGAATTTGCTGGATTTTAAGGAGATATTTCCTGTTTCAGCCAAAACAGGTGAAGGAATTGATAAATTGTTGGATACCGTTTTTAATGACTTGCCAAAAGGACCGTCATATTATGGCGAAGATGAGGTTACTGATATGCCGATTCGTGCCATGTGTGCTGAGCTGATCAGGGAAAAGGGATTGCTTTTACTGTCTGAGGAGCTTCCCCATGGCATTGCTGTGGTAATTGATAGTATTGAACCTAACAAAAGTAAAAATTTGTACCATATCATGGCGACCATTGTTTGCGAAAAGGCGAGCCATAAGTCTATGATTATAGGCTCACAAGGAAAAATGCTTAAGAAAATTGGTACGTTAGCAAGGCGTGATATGGAGGATTTGCTGGAGAAAAAGGTTAATCTTAAGCTGTGGGTACAGGTTAGGAAAAACTGGAGAGACAGCGACAGACTTCTTAAAAACTATGGATATAGAAGGGATATTTAACCCTTGGATAAGGATATTGTCCTTACAGGTATAGTCCTAAAGGATCAATCTGTTGGAGAATATGATAAAAGAATATCTTTGCTGACTCTGGAAAGAGGCAGAATATCAGCTTTTCTGCGGGGGGCTAAGAGGGGGAAGGGCAGCCCGCTTGGGAATGTCGGTCCCTTTTCCTTTGGGAAATTCCATTTATTTTCCGGGAGCAGTTCCTATACTTTAAGACAGGCAGAAATCTCAGAACGTTTTAATGGCGTACAAAATGATTTAAGTAATATTGCCTACGGATTGTATTTTTTGGAGGTGGCAGAGTATTATTCCAGAGAAAATGCTGATGAGGTGGAGAGATTAAAGCTTATTTATCAAAGCCTAAGGGCAATTTCCAGTGATAAATTTAAAAGAGAGTTTGTGCGTTTAATATATGAGCTTAAAAATATTGCTATAATAGGAGAATATCCTAATATATTTCAGTGCGGCAGATGTCAGAATAAGGCGGACATACATCTGTTTTCCTTTGATAAAAGACGTATTTATTGTGATGAATGTGGAAAAGATATGGAGGGACTGGAGAGAATTTCGTCCTCGGCGGTATATGCTTTGTGGTATATTTTCAATACACCGGCTGAGAAAATATATTCCTTTGAGCTATCTGACAGCTGCTTTGATGAACTGCGAAAATTCACGGATAAATATAAGGAACTTTATTTTCAACATTCATTTAAAACCTACGATATGCTGGATATGCTGGTATCAGATTAATTATAGGTAAGAGGCATGGAAGATACAATAAGCAGGGATAAACTGTATATGGAAAGGGCAATTGCTCTTGCAAAATTAGGCAGTGGATATGTAAACCCAAACCCGAGAGTCGGTGCCGTTATTGTTAAGAATAATAGGATAATAGGGGAGGGATACCACAGTGCTTACGGAAAACTTCATGCCGAGAGGGAGGCAATTAAAGCTTTAAAATGTGATGCTGCCGAGGCAACTATTTATGTTACCTTGGAACCCTGTGCTCATTATGGAAAAACACCACCCTGTACTCAGGCTATAATAGAAAATAAAATTAAAAAGGTTGTTATCGGCTCCAGAGATCCCAATCCAATGGTGGCAGGGAAGGGTGTGTCTGCTCTCAGGAAGGCAGGGATTGAGGTTGTTGAGGATTTTATGAGGGAAGAATGTGACAGCCTAAATCATGTGTTTTTCCATTATATAAAAACAAATACACCCTATATCACCTTAAAATATGCTATGACATTAGACGGGAAGATTGCTACTAAAACAGGTGAGTCCAAGTGGATTTCAGGAGAAAGCTCCAGAAAATATGCTCATTTTTTAAGACATATGAATATGGGAATTTTAGCGGGAATAGGCACAGTCCTGGCAGATAATCCAATGCTCAACACAAGACTGGATGATAAAATAAACAAATTTTTGAATTTGAATACTGAGCATAAATATTTAAGGGATTATAAAAATCCCGTAAGAATAATTCTGGACTCTAACCTTAGGATTCCAATGGAGTCAAGAATTGTTCGGACGGCAGAAGAATGTGAAACTATTATTGTCTGTCTTGTTAATAAGAATGCAGAAATAAAAAATAAAAAAATTGCATTGGAAAAATCGGGTGTTAGAGTTATTGAAATAAGCGCACTGGATGGAAAAATTGATTTGCAAAGCCTTTCTTATATTCTTGGGAATGAGGGTATAGACAGTATATTGGTTGAAGGCGGGAGCTGTGTAAATGAGGCATTTTTACGAGCAGGGCTTGTAAATGAAATATGTACCTTTATTGCTCCTAAGATATTTGGAGGAGCCGCTAAAAGCCCTGTAGAGGGGGTAGGTGTAAATAAACCTATAGAGGCTTACAAATTTATAAAAAAAGATATAAAATTTTTTGATGAAGATATAATGATAAGATATATAAGGGAAAATTTATGTTTACAGGGATAATAGAGGAAAAGGGAAGCTTAAAATATATGGACATTTCAGGAAACTCCGGAAGTCTTATGGTTAAAGCTGAAAAAGTGCTTGAAAACACCCAAATTGGCGATTCTATAGCGGTAAATGGAGTATGCCTTACTGTTACATCAATAAATAATGAGGGATTTTGCGCAGATATAATGGCTCAAACTGCAAGAGTAACATCTCTGGGAAAATTACAGCCGGGAGACAGTCTGAATCTGGAAAGGGCGATGTCTGCCGAAGGAAGATTTGGGGGTCATATTGTAGCAGGTCATGTGGATGGGCTTGGGACTATAGCTGAAATTAAAAGGGAGGAAAATGCAGTATGGATTTCTATTAATGCTGATCCTCAGGTTCTTAGGTTAATAGTTAACAAGGGATCTATAGCTATAGACGGGGTTTCATTAACTGTAGCTTATGTAGACGGTTCTATTTTTAAGGTATCAATAATACCCCATACGGGAGAGACAACTACATTAATTGATAAAAAGGTGGGGGATGTGGTAAATCTGGAAAATGATATTGTCGGGAAATATGTGGAAAAACTGATGGGGTTAGATTGTTCAAAATCAGTGGACAGTGATGTGAACACATCAGGCATTACCATGGAGTCTTTGATTGAACAGGGGTTTTAAGGTCCCTAATCTAAATAAATATAAATATTACCCAATAAATAAATTTAAAAATTAAAAAACTTTTGAAACTTTTTAGCAACTTTTATTGTCTAATTATTAAAGGCTCAAATAAAGGGGGCGTAAAATCAATGATTTTTGGTAAAGGGCAGAATGCAGAGAGGATAGTAGAGTCTATCATCTTAGAAAAATATAATAGCTATTATAGACTGGCATACAGCTACCTTGGAAATGAAGCAGATAGCCTGGATGTGGTTCAAGAGGGTGCATATAAGGCAATAAAAAACTGTAACAGCCTTAAAAACACAGATTATGCAGGGACCTGGATATATCGAATCATGCTAAATGAGATATACAATATACTTAACAGGATAAGTACTGTTCCAATAGATGAATATGAAATTAAAGAAGCTGTTGAGGATAATTATGAAAATCTTGATTTAAAAAATGCTATGGACAAGCTGAAGCCTAAGGAAAAGGCGGTTATTGAGCTTAGATACTTTGAGGAACAGCGTCTTGAGGATATTGCAGATATTTTACAGGAAAATGTGAGCACAGTAAAAAGCATTTTGTATCGTGGGCTTAAGAAACTCAATGTTGAGCTGCAGGAAAAGTAAGATAGGAGGAAAAAATGGGTGAGATGAGAAGCATAGAGGAATACAAAAAAGAATATGAAAAAATAACTATGGATGCTAAAAAAATATCAGCAGTTGAGCATTCTATTGAAAAGGCAAAAAATGATAAGAAAAATAGAAATATATTTGTTATGAAAAGAAATTTTGCCATTGCAGCAGCGGCAGCAATTGCAGTATGTATTTTACCTAATATTTCAGCACCTGCAGCAATGGCAATGGAGAATGTTCCGGTTTTAGGAGGATTTTTTAAGCTGATAACCATAAGGGATTATGTATATACCAGCGAAACAAAAACCGCTGATGTAAGTGCAGAGGGATTTGACACAGCCGAAAATACAGGCAAAGAGTCTGATGTACTCAAGCGGTCTCAGGAGGAGATTAACAGGGAAATTGAGCAGGCTACAGATGATTTTATAGCAGAATTTGAGAAGGATTTGCATGCAGAGGGCTATAAGGATCTCTTAGTAAGTTCCGAAAGGGTGAGTACCAGCGAGGATTACTTTACCATAAGGCTGGTAGCCTCACAAACAGAGGCGAGCAGCACCGTTGAGAGCCGCTATTATACTATTAGCACAAAAACCGGAGAAAGGATTGAATTATCAGATATATTCACTGATCAGGGAGAGTATGTATCAGATATAAGAAAAAATATTATTGCACAAATGGAGGAAAATATGAGAAATGACTCCGAAAAGAAATATTGGCTGAATGACGATATTATAGAAATGGATCTTGATTCTCTTATAAAAACTTCGGGATTTTATGTGAATGATAAGGGGGAGCTTGTGATGTGTTTTAAAGAGGGAGATGTGGCTCCAATGTATATGGGTGAGGTACAGTTTACAATTCCCAAGAGCGCATTACCTTCCATGCAAGGGTAAGGAAAAATAAATTAGGCAATAATAAAGTAAAACATTACAAAGGAGGTTAATAATTATGAAAAAAAAGGTATATTTGCTGGCTTTAGCTATGTTGGTTATTACCCTGGGGGCTTGCAAAGGCAAGGAGGAAGAAAGCCAGATAACGGCGAGTGACAGCAGTAGCGTGTCCACTAAGACTGAAAGTACACAGGCTCCGTCATCACAAACCGAACAGGAGGATGTAAGCACCATAAGCGGGACGATTAGTGAAATAAAGGATTTTGCATTTACTTTGGAAACTGATGATGGTAATGCATATATGCTCACCTTTGAAAATCCGCCAGAGGGATTAGATCAGGTAAAGGAAAATGACAGTGTAACAGTTAAATATTCAGGGGAACTTTCAGAAATAGATCCCTTTAAGGGAGAGGTAATAAGCGTCGAAAAAAACTAACTGCATTTCTTTTTTATGCATTTCTTGTGATATAGGCTGCAGAATCTCTGCAGTCTATATCATTTTTTATTCTATTAGGTAGAGATAAATATGAATTGATCGAGCTCTTTGAGCGAGGGATACTTATTGACCTTTAGGTCAATAAGGTAGGAAGATTAGGAAGAGATAAATATAAATTTATTATTGAAGATATATATATTAAATTGATATAATAAAAAATTATGGTATTTGCAATGCTTGATGTAAAAGGATTCTAGAACATGAAAATTTTTCAGTATATAAGGCAGCATGCTTTTAATATATATATTACAATTGTGCTTGTGGGACTTATTATCACCAACTTTATGTTTGCCGGCTTGATAACTGAAATAGATGGTGATGCCAGATTAATAAATTATCTGGGACTTGTAAGGGGAACATCCCAAAGATTAGTAAAGCAGGAACTATACGGTGTAAGGTCAACTGAAATGGTACAGTATATAGACGAAATTTTGTTGGAAATAAGCACCGGTATGGGGGATAAAGATATAGCTTATGTTGATGATACCAAATTTAGAAAGCAGCTTAAGATACTGGTTGACAAGTGGCTTGATTTAAAGATGTCTTTAAATAATTATAGGGTAGAAAGGCATAAGGGTAAATTATATATTTCCAGCGAATATTTCTTTGGAGCGGCGAACGATACGGTATTTTTGGCAGAGCAGCTTTCAGAGGATAATATACATGCTATGAAAAGGCTTAAGGTATTGCTTTTGACATTTGTTCTGCTTACAATTGCAGCTTTAATAATGTATTTTATTAAAAATTTCAAACTAAGCGGTGAGATTCAAAAGCTCGATGCACTATCAAGGCTTGATAAGCTGACAGGCTTATGCAATAGATATGCATATGATAATGAAATAAAAAAATATTCCCAACTAAGAGGGATAAAGAATCTTTGTTTTGTATCCATTGATTTGGATGATTTAAAATTATTTAATGATAATTTTGGACATTTTGTGGGGGACAGGTTGATAGAATTGTTTGCCGAGGCTCTGTCTCAGGAATTTTCAAGCTATGGATTTGTCAGCAGAAACGGAGGAGATGAGTTTGCCATTATCATAGAAAATTGTGATACAGACAGGCTTAAATCCTTAATAAACGCTTTGGATAATAATATAGCCGAAAAGAATTCAAAGGAGAAAATCATTAAAATTTCCTATTCCTGGGGTTATGCCATATATAACGAAAGCAGCAGTCAGACAATATATGATATAATCAGAGCTTCTGATAAAAATATGTATGAAAATAAGGCGGCGAAGAAGAAAATGGAAGCCTGCAGCGGTGTATTGTAAGTCATGGATTATAAATATAAATTAATTGTTGCAGATGATGAGGATAAGGTATGCAAGTTGATTTGTAATGTGATTGACTGGGATGTATTGGATGTTGAAATTGTAGATACTGCCAATACCGGATATGAGGCATATGATAAGATAAGGAAATACAGACCGGATATTGTCCTGACAGATATAAAAATGCCGGGATTGGACGGTATTGAGCTGATTGAGAAGGTTAAGAATGACGGAATAGAAACGAGCTTTGTGATTATAAGCGGATTCAGGCAATTTGAATATGCTAAAAGCGCCTTTAAATTTGATGTTTGTGATTATATTTTAAAGCCTATAGATGAAAAAGAACTGTATAATACAATAAAAAGAGTCATAGGAAAAATTGAGCAGCAGAGCAAAATTATATATGTTCATGATAGTTTAAAGCACGAGTTAAAGCTTGCAAGGCAGGAAGCTTTTAACCGTCTGATAACCAATCCTTACGAAATTAATGAAAATATATTAAATGAATTTTATAAAAATAATTTTGATTCCGGAGTATATCAGGTTATTGCAATAAAGGCTGATATTGTTTTGGTAAACAGTTATGAAAAAATATACAATATTGTAAATGAAAAAATAAAATCTATTATTAATGCTGAGCTTGAGAACATGAAGCTGGAATATATAATTACAGAAGGATTTGAAGGTATATATGTTCTTCTTTACGGTTCAGAAGGATTTACCGGAGAAATCAGGGATACTGTCAATGCAATATATAAGCAATCTATAAAAATCAGAGAGAACTATGGGAAATTAAATATCACAATTGGAGTCAGCGAAGAGCTGAATTCTATACCCGAGATTAAGGCGGCTATTATTAAAGTGAAAAATATTATATTAAGCAGAATGTTTATAGGCATGGGTAAAATCAGCTATTTGGAGGGAACTGTTCGGGATAAGAATTTAGGTATTTTAATAGATAATAATTTAAGAAACCGATTAATTGAGAAAGTCGATATATTTGATATTCAGGGAATAGAAAAAATTATTAGTGACATAAAAGAGAAATTTCTCTTAAGCGAAATAAACAGCGGACAAGAATTGTTGAAATTATGTGAGGATATATTGGAATGCTATCATTACGGATTGAAGATTATTAAAGAGGAAATAGATATAAATGATATGAAGGCTTTATTTTATCAGAAGTTCTGTACTTGTATTAATGTTGATGAAGTATTTTCTCATTTAGTAGAATATGTATCTAAGCATTTATCTGAAGTTGAAAATGGAAAGGAAAATGCTGAATTAAGATCAATAAGGATTGTAAAACAGTATCTTTTGGAGAATTATCACTTGCCGATTCGCCTTGAGGATGCAGCGGGCTTAGTGGGATTTAATCCTACTTACTTCTCATCCTTTTTTAAAAAGAATACCGGTGAAAACTTTTCCGAATATTTAATTTCTATCAGGGTATCAAAGGCGAAGCAGCTTTTATCTGAGGACTCCGGCAAGGATTTGTTTTACGTATCCGAAAAGGTGGGATATAAGGATATAAAATATTTTTCTAAAATATTTAAGAAGTCCACAGGTCTTACGCCTATGGAGTATAAGAAGCTTTATCAAAGGATATAATTATTTGATATGAATTATATATTATATGCTGCTTTAATTATTATAGTATTAATTTGTATTATTATTTTTCTGATTGTCAGGTATTTAGTTCCATTTTACCGATTAAAATCTGCCATAAACAGGTATTTTAATGATAAAGGGGTTTTCGATATTGATAATAAAATATGGGAGAATCCTTTTACTTTTACGGAAGTACTGGATTCAGTAAAAGAGCAGGATGAAAATGATACGATAAAGAAATTAAAAAATAAACATGCAGAATATCTTGCTCTGCAAAATCAAATCAACCCGCATTTTCTATATAATACTCTTGAGGCGATAAGGGGTGACGCTTTAAGTGAGGGATGTATAAGTATTGCAGAAATAACTAAAGCGTTGGCAGTATATTTCAGATATACAATTACAGATATAGGTGATTTGGTTACTCTTGAGGAGGAACTGGATAATATTGAAAATTATTTTAAAATCCAAAAATATAGGTTTGGAGAAAAGATAAAAATGGAGGTATATCTTCCGGAAGAAAGAAATATGGTTTTAAAAACCAGACTTCCCAAGCTGACGATGCAGCCAATTGTGGAAAATGCAATTGTTCATGGATTGGAATGTAAAATGGGTGAGGGAAGGGTAAGCATTAATATTGAATATACTAAAGATAGATTACAAATAAGAATTAAGGATGACGGAACAGGTATAGATGAGGAAAATGTAATTTACTTAAATGAAATGTTTTATGAGCAGGATAAGCGTCCGCTGGAATTGGGAGAGGGAGGACGTGGAAATATTGCGTTAACAAATGTTAACAGCAGATTAAAGCTTTTATTCGGAGAGGAATTTGGACTTCATATTTTCAGTATTAAGGATATGGGAACAGAGGTGGTTATAAATATGCCTATTACATATAAGGATTTGGAGCTGTGAGGGAGGAAATATTAAGATTAGAGGGAGTTAGAACAGAGGATATTAACGGTGCTGTCTTTTCTGATATTAGCTTGCAAATTTTTAAAGGAGATATAGTAGGGCTGGTTTGTGATAATCTATCGTGTTTGAGATTAATCCAAAAAGTATTTCAAGGCGGTATTGCATTTTACGGAGGTAAAATTTTTTATAGAGGGGAGAGAAAAAAGTATTACGAAATTCAAAGCATATTTGAACGGAATATTTTTTTTGTGGAGGAAAATAAAAAGATCAACCAAAGTCTGAGGGTAATTGACTATATATTTATAGAGGGTGCCAGATTACCAAAGGAAATTAGAAGCATACGAAAGATTACAGCAGCGGTTACTGTAGTAATGGAAAAATATAAGTGTTTTAATATCGATAAAAATGAATATTTAAAAAACCTCAGTGTCCTTGAGATGTGTCAGCTGAGTATAATCAAAGCAATATTATGTGGAAGTGAATTAATTGTATTATCAGAATTATCAAGCTTTATGAATGAAGATGATATAGAATGGTTAATGAAAATTGTGCTTGAATTAAAAAAGAGCGGAATTTCCTTTGTGATGATTGATTTTGATGAGCGAGAGCTGTATAAATACTCTGATTCCATTGTTTTACTTATCGGAGGCAGAACAGGATTTTGGATTGATACTAACAGTTCGCCTAAGCTGGATATTTATAAAATATTTTTTGATAAGGGCTATATTAGGGAGAAGAATAATAAGTTAGATATTAGTAAGGGGAAATCAGATATAGTATTTCAATTAAAGGAGATGGAATGGGGTATATTAAAAAATATATCCTTATCAATTTATAAAGGCGAGATAGTAAGTTTAAGTGATAGAGGAGGGTACTACTGCGATATAATACAAGGACTTATTGAAGGTAAGATACAATGTAATCATGGTGAAATGTTAATTAGCGGGTTTGCTTATACACCCCGTAGTATTATTGATTCATTAAAGGCGGGGATTTGCATTATAAAGGAAAACCCCATTGAAAAAGACGGCATGTTGTTTGCCGGAATGACAGTATTAGAAAACCTTACAATTTTTATGGCATATAAGGTGGGAAATATTATGCAAAAAAAATATCAGGAAAGCCTTACTAAGGAATGTAATGCATTTTTTGGATACGATATTGCAAATATTCCGGTAAAACTGCTAAGTGATGAGGAAAAACAGAGACTTGTTTATTATAAAACATATTTGTATTCGCCTAAGCTTATTGTATGTATAAGACCCTTTAATACTGATATGTATTTAAGGGAAATAACTAAGAACATGATATTGAAGTGTGCCGATAAAGGCATATCCGTTATGATATTTACCTCTGATACGAGAGAGGCTTATGACATTAGCAACGAGATAAAAATCATTAAAGACGGAACAATAATAAATAATTAAGGTAAAAATCAAAATATAATCCCCCTAAAAGTGAATATCGTAAGTTGTATGATATTGTTTCTGTTAATACAATATATTATTAATATTGCAGGATTTTATTATTAAAAGAGGTAGATATTTGTGAAGTATGTATTAGAAATGAAAAATATATTTAAATCTTTTCCCGGAGTGAGAGTGCTTAAAAATGTTTCGATAAGTATTAAGCCCGGAGAAGTGCATGCCATAATGGGAGAAAATGGGGCGGGTAAATCAACCTTAATGAAGATTTTAATGGGCATATACAGATCAGATAGTGGTGAAATTATACTGGAAGGGAAAAATGTGACCATTACCGGGGTAAGGGATGCTCTTTCAAAGGGGATTTCAATGATACATCAGGAATTAAACACCCTTTTAGATATGGAAATTTCTGAAAATATTTTTGTTGGAAGAGAAATTACAAAAAAAGGCTTCGGGAAGCTGAATATAATTGACAAAGTCAAAATGCGTGAAATGACTCAGGAGTATATGGAGCAAATGCAGATAAATATTAAGCCTAACACATTAATGAGAGATTTAAGCGTTGCTCAAATGCAGTTAATTGAAATAGTTAAAGCAATTTCTTTAAATTCAAAAATTATTATTATGGATGAGCCTACATCAGCTATAACCGATAGGGAAACAGAGATTTTATTTAATCAAATAGAAAGGCTGAAAAAGCAAGGCGTAGCAATAATTTATATATCTCACAAGATGGAGGAAATTTTTAAAATTGCAGATCGTGTAACTGTTTTAAGAGATGGGGAACTAATTGCTGCAAAGGATATAGGAGAGATAGATGAAGAAACGTTAATCAGCATGATGGTGGGACGTAAATTAAATGATATGTTTCCCAAGGAGTATACGAAGATTACAGGGGCGGTACTTAAGGTGGAAAACCTTTCAAGGGGGCATTTGGTAAAAAATATCAGTTTTCAGCTGAGACAGGGCGAGGTGCTTGGAATAGCAGGATTAGTTGGTTCGGGAAGAAGCGAACTGGTGGAAACTATTTTTGGAATATATCCAAAGGAAATGGGGAAGATTTTTGTTAATGAAAAATTGGTGGATATTAGAACTCCTGCAGACGCTATTAGTTACGGGATTGCGCTTATAACAGAGGATAGAAAAAGAACAGGATTAAACTTGGCAGGAACGATAAAGGAAAACATGTCCATGGTATCATTAGACAAAAAGCTTTCCTGCAGGGGAATAATAGATTTAAAGAAAGAAAAGAATGTGGTTAATGAATACATGAAGGAGCTTGGGATAAAAGCTCCCGATGAAAATACCCTTGTTTCAAATTTAAGTGGAGGTAATCAGCAAAAGGTTGTACTGGCAAAATGGATAATTAATGAGCCGGATATTTTAATATTTGATGAGCCCACAAGGGGCATAGATGTTGGAGCAAAAAGAGAAATTTATCAGTTGATTAACAGCTTGGCAATGAAGGGTAAATCAATAATTGTTATTTCTTCGGAAATGGAAGAAATAATAGGAATAAGTGACAGAATACTGGTCATGTGTGAGGGTGTGATTACAGGAGAACTGTATAGAAAAGATTTTTCTCAGGAAAAAATAATGGAATATGCTTCTTATGCGGAAAGGAAAGCAATATGAGTATAAAGAGTAAGATTAATTTTAAAGAGCTGGGGATTTTATTGGCATTTTTTGCTTTATCAATTGCTTTAATGATAATTTCACCGGATGCTTTTGCTCAGCCAAGAAACCTGATTAATATAGTAAAGCAGGCATCAATTAACGGTATTTTAGCCTGTGGAATGATGTTTGTTATTATTTCAGGAGGTATTGATTTATCAGCAGGATCTACCATAGCCATAAGCGGTGTTATTGCAGCATATTTAGCCAGAATGCCGGGGGTTCCTTTGGTTTTTACCGTGCTTGCCGCTATTGCGGTAGGTATGATGGTGGGAACGATAAATGGGTTCGGTGTTGCCTATGCAGGGCTTCCCCCGTTTATAATTACCCTTGCAACTATGACGGGAGTCAGAGGACTGGCTTTAATTGTCAGCGGAGGCTCTCCTGTTTATGGGTTAACTTCAGAGTTTGAGGCTATAGCAAGTGAATTTTTATTCGGTACTATACCTCTTTTGGCGGCGTATTTTATTCTGGTGTCAATAGCTTCCGGGTTTGTATTAAACAAAACGGTATTTGGAAGAAGGGTATATGCCTTGGGAGGCAGTGAAGAAACTGCAAGAGTTTCCGGAATAAATGTAAAAAGGCTTAAACTATCTGTTTATATGATATGCGGTGCGCTGGCAGGCTTAGCCGGACTGCTTGTAGCATCCAGAACGGTTCAAGGCTCTCCGACATCCGGAGACGGATATGAAATGGACGCTATTGCCGCAGTTGTAATTGGCGGAATAAGTATGTCCGGTGGCTATGGCAAATGGTATGGAACAATTATAGGAGCGTTATTGCTTGCGGTAATTGGAAACGGATTGGATATTTTAGGGGTATCATCTAACTATCAAAAAATTCTGAAGGGAATAATTATTGCAGTTGCAGTGTATTTAGACCTTCGTGGAAAGCAGAGAGAAGGATAGTTTAGGATTCCGCTTTAATATGTTTATTTATACAATGCAAAGGAGGAATTGCTATGAAAAAGAAACTGGTGTCAATTTTATCATTGATTGCAATTGTTTCAGTTATGGTAGCGGGTTGTTCAAAAGGTAATACAGAACCCGACAGTACAACTGAAAGCCAACAGGAGACAGGCTCTGAGACAAATGCACAAAAGAGCGGAGGCAAGATAGCGCTATTTATGACTCATATGTCCAATGAATTTACAATTACCTTGTCTGACGCAGTTCGTGCTGAGGTGGAAAAAAGAGGATATGAATACAGCGTATATGACGCAGGACAGGATGCAGCCCAGCAGACGAATCAAATAGAGCAGGCGGTCACATTAGGGGTTGACGGAATTATAATAGAACCCGTATCTGTGGACGGAATTGTTCCTGCGGTAAAATCTGCCAAGGAGGCTGGGGTGAAGGTCGTAATCGTTAATCAAAGAATTTCATCACCCGAGGCGGCAGATTGTTATGTGGGTGCAGACGCTAAGGTAACAGGAGCCAAACTTATGGAGCAGGTTGTTGCTGATATAGGTGGAAAGGGAAATATTGCTCAGCTTTTGGGACCTATGGGATCAGACGGACAGGTTGGTCGCTCAGAGGGATTTAAGAGTGTTCTTGACAAATATCCTGATATTAAGGTAGTGTTTGAAGATTCAGCTGATTGGGCTACAGAGCCTGCCCTTACTATTACAGAAAATTGGCTTAGTGCAGGCAAGGATTTGGTGGCAATTGTAGCGCAAAATGACGGAATGGCAATTGGTGCGGCTAAAGCAGTGAATGATTCTAAGCTTAGTGATAAAATAAAGATTTATGGGGTAGATGCAACCTCGGAAGGACTGCAGGCTGTGTTAGACGGAAAATTAACGGCTACAATCTCTCAGGGAACAGAAGATCAGGGAAGGCTGTCTGCGGATGCCTGCGCTGATTTAATTGAGGGAAAATCAGTTGAGGCAGAAACTATAGTCTCCAACGTAATATATACGAAGGATAATGCAAAAGAAGCCTTGGATGCGATAAAGGCTAGTAAATAATATTTAATACGGGAAAATCATAAAATCATTTAACACCCCGCCGAATATTACTATTGGCGGGGTGTTGTGCTATATTTATATCATGGATTATTTTTTAGATGGGGAAGCCATGTAGATATTTCATAAATAAAAACGGTGTGTTTTTGCGTGTTATACAATAGGGTTACCATCATTAAATCAATTAAAAAATTATTTTTTCAAAATACCCTTTAATATATGTTGGAAATTGTTTATTATAGAAGTATGCTTATAAACCCTTGATGGCGGTGTGAAAGCAATTTGTGATGTGCGTTTAAGGCTTGACTAGGCTATATCGAGTAAATAGCTATGCCGAGGGCTTTCATGAGTAATAATTGCCGGATGATTATTACAATGAATAAAGGAGAAGATATATGAAAAGAGAAGAACTGAAAAACCTTATACAGGTGGCAAAGGGAAATAAAAAGGCAAGTCTTGTTATAAAGAATTGTAAGGTTGTGGATGTTTTTGCAGGGAAAATTATTGAAGGGAATGTTGCAATTTACGATAAATGGATTGCAGGAATTGGAGATTATGAGGGTGAGAAAACTATAGATGCAAAGGGTAAGTACTTAAGTCCCGGATTTATAGACAGTCATATTCATATCGAGTCCTCCTATGTTTCTCCTGAGGAATTTGGAAAGATGGTGGTGCCCCACGGCGGAACCACTGTAATTGCAGACCCCCATGAGATAGTTAATGTTTTCGGAATAAAGGGGCTTGATTATATGATGAAAGCCGCTGAGAATACAGTTTGTGATATTAGGTTTATGCTTCCGTCATGTGTGCCGGCGACCCCTTTTGAACATGCCGGCGCAGTAGTGGACGCGGAAGCCATGAAGGATCCCATCAAAAGAGAAAAAATACTTGGGCTGGGTGAGTTTATGGATTTTGTAGGAGTGATAAATACTGATGATAAGGTATTAGATAAAATAATTGTAGCAAAAGATGAGGGTAAACTGGTGGACGGACATTCTCCGGGGCTCTCAGGAAAGGAATTAACAGCATATGCAGCAGCAAGAATTAGAGGAGACCATGAGTGTGACACTGTAGAAGCCATGGAGGAGAGGATTTCCCTGGGAATGTACATTCTCCTTCGCCAGGGCTCCGCCTGTCATGATCTGGAAAATTTACTGCCGGGTGTAACACCGGAAAACAGCAGGCGGTGCTTGCTGTGTTCAGATGACAGACAGCCTAAAACTATATTATCTCTGGGACATTTGGATAATCATTTAAAGCTTTGTGTAGAGGCGGGAATTGATCCTGTTACAGCAATTCGTATGGCTTCATTAAATGCTGCTGAGTGTTTTAAACTGGAGGATTTGGGTGCAATTGCTCCGGGGTATGTGGCAAATATTGTATTGCTTGATGATTTAAAGGACTTTAATGTAAATACTGTTTGGATAGAGGGAAAAGAGGTTGCTAAGGATGGCAAATATTTACCGGAAATAAATAAGGAGCCTATAGAGCCTGTTATGGGAAGCATTCATCTTAAGGAATTCTCAAAGGAAAAATTTAAAATGAATTTAAAATCCAACACTGTAAATACAATAGAGCTTCTGCCGGGAGGCGTAGTAACCAAAAAATCCATTGATACCATTGAGATAGATGAAAATGGAGAGTTTGTTAGGAATCCTGATATTGATATTGTAAAGATTGCCGTTGTAGAGCGTCACCAAATGACAGGCAATGTGGCTTGCGGATTTTTAAAGGGATATGGACTTAAAAAGGGTGCAATTGCTCTGTCTGTTGCACATGATTCTCACAATTTAATTGTGGCAGGAGTATGCGATGAGGAAATGGAGGCTGCAATCCTTGCTTTGGAAAAACAAAACGGAGGCATAGTTCTTGTTGAAAACGGTGAGGTTGTTGAGTCCATGCCAATGCCGATAGGCGGGCTTATGAGTGACAAAAGCGGGGAATGGGTGGATGAAAGGCTTAACGCAATTCACGAAGCTGCCTTTGAAAGATTGGGAATAAGCGGAGGAGTAGAACCTGTTATGACTCTTTGCTTTATGTCACTTCCCGTTATTCCGGAAATAAAGCTGACAGATATGGGATTATTTGATGTCGGGAAGTTTCAGTTCATAGATGTGGATATTGTATAACCTAATAGGCTGTGATATATTGGAAGTATATATGACATTCTTGTCTGTATTTAATGAAAGGAATAGGATATGGAAGCTAGGGTAGCAGAACTCTTAAATGAGCAGGTAAACAGAGAAATGTATTCAGCATATTTATATTTAGATTTTTCAAATTATTATGAGGCAGCAGGACTGGATGGCTTCAGCAACTGGTACAGGATTCAGGCAAAGGAGGAAATGGATCATGCCATGTTGTTCTATCAATATCTGCAAAACAATAATCAAAAGGTAGAACTTTTGGCAATCGACAAGCCGGAATGGACAAGGGGCGACAACATGACACCTTTAAAACAGGCATTGGAGCATGAAATATATGTAACCTCTTTGATTAACAGAATATATAAGGCAGCCTATGAGTCCAGTGACTATAGAACTATGCAGGTTCTTGACTGGTTTGTAAAGGAGCAGGGAGAAGAGGAGAAAAATGCCTCTGATATGATTACCAATATGGAGCTTTATGGGGGCGACTCTAAGGGGCTTTATATGTTAAACAGTGAACTAAGAGATAGGGTATATACCCCTGCCTCTTTGGTTTTATAGTAAATAGAAAGGAAGCTTATTATGAAGCAGAAATTTTTAAAATGTCCACATTGCGGAAATATTGTGGCTATGGTAAAGGGCGTAGGTGTCCCTGTAATGTGCTGCGGACAAGCTATGGAGGAGCTTGTTCCCAATACAACAGACGCAGCTACGGAAAAGCATGTACCGGTTTACACTGTAGAGGGTAACAAGGTTGTTGTCACTGTTAGTGAAGTGATTCATCCTATGGAGGAGAAACATTATATACAATGGATTGGTGTTGAAACTACTAACGGTATTCAAATTAAGAATTTAACTCCGGATATGGAGCCTAAGGCATGCTTTACTCTCTGTGAATCTGAGAAGGTTGAGGCAGTATTTGAATATTGTAATTTGCATGGCCTTTGGAAAGCGTAAATTAATTTAAAGTATTTTAAATTTTATATACTCCTCTACAGTCTAACCTTTTTATAAAGAAAACAGGGTTAGCCGTAGGGGAGTTTTTCTATACCATCTGCCATTAATTCACGCATAACAGAGAATATAATTTAGGTTTGACAATAGTATTTTCAGGCTGTATCATACAAATTAGTACATATAATACATAGTGTTTAGAGCAGTTAGTATTAAGAACTAATCAGGTAGCAACATAAATGCTTAATACATGGCAGGAGGTCTTATTGTATCATTTGCCGGGCATTTCCTACCGAGAAACAACTCTATTATAGGCGGGCTAAAATATTCATTTCCTGTAGTTGAATTTGCAATATATGCATTGTTTATTCATATGGTTGGAATAGCAGCTTTAAAGTGTATAGCTAAAATGTTTTTTAAAAAATTCTAAATTTTCTGATATTTTCTCTTGACAGTTAGATTAAACTAACATATACTTACAAAAACGTTAGATACTACTAACAAAATTCAAAGGAGTAAGTTATGAGTTTAGTTATATTAGGAGGCAATGATTGCATGGGACGCAGATATAAGGAGCTGTGCCGCAATTATAAATGTCAAGCCAAGGTGTTTACAAAACCTGTAGGCAGTCTAAAAAATAAAATTGGAAGTCCTGACTTGGTTATATTTTTTACCAGTGCTATGTCCCACAAAATGGTACAGGGTGCCATGTGTGAGCTTAAGGGCAAGGGTGTCCCCATAGAAAGGTGTCAAACCAGTTCTTTATCGGCTCTTAGAGGGGTACTTGATAAATACGCGGGTTTGGAACCTGAAAATGCTTGAGGAGCATATTATTGAGTACTGTGCGCCTACGCTGGCAGGAATCAAGGCAGGAAGCCTGTTTTCTTATCGATGGAATGACAAGATGAATATGAACAATTCCATTGGTGAGTTTAACAGAAGATATGTGCCGAGGGGTGTTTGCCTTTTACCTCTAAAAGTAATTGAGAGTTATGCTCTTCTATATTTATTCAGACCTCAAAGGCTCATGGATAATTTAAATAACAGCATTGCTGTAAGCATATTAAGTAAAGAGGGCTATGATTGTAACAGCGAAAGTAAATGTATTATGAAGCTTATCAGCAGAATGAGAACCTGTGAAGATTTTCCCCATGAGATCGGTTTGTTTTTAAGTTATCCGCCCGAGGATGTGGAGGGCTTTATAGTAAATCATGCAAAATGCTATAAGTGTACCGGTTACTGGAAAGTATACGGTGACGAAATAAAGGCAAAAAAGGAATTTGAGAGAATTAGACTGTGCCGAGAAATCTATAAAAAGCACTGGCAGTTGGGATTTGGGCTTGATCGGCTTGCAATAGCAGTTTAATACTAAATAGTCAATAAATATATGTAAGTTATAGAAAGGATAAAAGACAAAAAATGGGAAAAGCAGCAGTTATTTATTGGAGTGGGACCGGAAACACTAAAGCTATGGCAGAGGCGGTTCTGGAAGGAATGAAGGGAGCAGGAGCAGAGGCAGAGCTTCTTACCTGTGATTTAGTAAACTCAGGGAACATCGGTAATTATGATGTGGTTGCTCTGGGTTGCCCTGCAATGGGTGCAGAGGTTTTGGAGGAGATGGAATTTCAACCTATGTTTGATGATATTAAAAACCAGCTTTCAGGGAAAAGAGTTGCTCTTTTTGGTTCCTACGGCTGGGGTGATGGAGAATGGATGCGTCTATGGGAAAAGGACTGTGATGATGCAGGTATCAGCTTAGCTGAGGATAGCTTTATGTGTACAGATTTTCCAAGTGATGAGGCTCTAGGCTCCTGCAAGGAATTGGGCGCAAACTTAGTTAAATAGTTAAAAAGTAGCCACCACTACTTATAATATCTTTTAAACCTGCCCCCTTATGGGGGCAAATTTTATTTCTATACCTAAGTAAAAATAAAGATTTCTTTAATTCAGATTTGGAGATTTCCGGAATTTTCAAATGTCTTTTATATATCGTCTTGTATTTTTATATAACTCGATATATAATCAGAATGAGTTGTAATATACCACAATACGTAGGAAAGGAAATAATGATGAAATCTTTAAATTTACTTAAAAGGGGATTGATTTTTGTTCTGGCAATAACATTAATCCTTCCCATGGCGGGCTGCAAGCAGGACAACAGCAGTGAGCCTAAGGAAGAGACTGTGACCACAGAAAGTGCTGTTTCTTCTGAAGCCAGTGAGAGAAGCTTTACGGATTCTTTGGGGCGCGAAGTTACTCTTCCTGCGGAAATCGACAGGGTTGTAGTATCAGGACCTTTGGCAGAGATTGCAGTTTTTGCAATTTGTCCTGACAAGCTTGTGGGCATTGCCATGGAGCCTAATGAGCAGCAGTTAAAATATTTAGGTGAGGAATATGGCAAACTTCCTGTTATAGGTCAATTGTACGGAGGCAAGGAGGAGCTTAATTTAGAAACCTTACTGGATGTGGACCCTCAGGTTATTATAGATGTTGGGGAGGAAAAGGATAATATGGCAGAGGATTTGGATAGTATACAGGAGCAGACAGGGGTTCCTTTTGTACACATTTCAGCAAGATTATCCAATCTGGGGGATACATACAAAATGCTTGGAGAGCTTGTAGGTGACGAGGAAACAGGGGATAAATTATCAGAGTATTGTACAAAAGTTTATAACAGAAGCAAAGAGATATCAGAGAAACTAGAAAAAAAGGATGTGCTGTATATTTTGGGGGATAAGGGAACTAACGTATTGGCGAAGGGATCTTTCCACTCAGAAGTTATTGACATGATGACAAATAATATTGCCGAGGTGGATAGCCCTTCATCAAAGGGTAGCGGTAATGAGGTAGATATGGAGCAGATTTATAATTGGGATCCTAAAACTTTAATTATAGCTCCGGATAGTATATACTTTTCTATTGATAAGGATGAACTTTGGCAAAAGGTCAGTGCTGTTAAAAATAAAAGCTATTATTTGGTTCCGAGCGGCCCATATAATTGGATGGGGTTCCCGCCATCAGTGCAGAGGCTTTTGGCTATGATGTGGATTGAATCTACACTTTACCCTGAGGAATGTGATTATGATCTGTATGAGGAGGTTGCCACATATTATGATTATTTTTATCACTATGATTTAACTGAGGAGGAATACAGTAAGTTAATTAACCCTGTAGAATAATATTGTGAAGGAAATATTTACTAGATTAATAACTGAAGTACAAAATAATCGGGATTTAATGTTGGTTAGCATTATTGAAATGAAGGGCTCCGCACCGAGAGGTGTGGGAGCCCAGATGTTAGTCGGAAATAAGGGACTTCTTGAGGGAACCATAGGGGGCGGATCAGCAGAGAATGTAGCAATCCTTAAGGCTCAGGATATGATTAAGAGTAAGCTGTCAGGTTTTCATAATTTTGAGCTATATTCAAATGCTACGGAGGATATCGGCTCAGTATGCGGAGGAGATATTAAGGTTCATTTTCAATATGTGGATCATGAACTTTCAACTTGGGTGGAACTATCAAAGGATGTACTGGACAGGATAGAGAATAGGAAATCAGGAACTATTATATTTTCACTGTCAGACAAGCTTCCCTATATAGTGGATAATGAGCTGCCCTGTGGGATAGAAAACAACGAAAGCTATAATATTCCTATTACTCTAGGGGAGCGGGTATTTATATTTGGTGCAGGACATTGTTCCAGAGCTTTAGTTCCTATTTTAGACTCTATAGGATTTAGAGTAACGGTTATTGATAATAGAAAGGGTATGGTAGTAAAGGAAAGTTTTCCTCAAGCAGAGAACCTGATAATTGATGATTATACTGATCTTGTAAATAAATTTGGGATAACAAGTAAGGATTATTTGGTTATTATGACTGCCGGTCATGCAGATGATTATTCTGTGGAGAAACAGCTTATTGCTTTGGACTCCGTGTATATAGGCTGCATAGGCTCTAAAAGCAAAATAAAAGTGGTAAATGATAAGCTTAGAAATGACGGATTTAGCCAAGAGCTTATAGATAAGGTGCACACCCCGATAGGTCTTGAAATCCACAGTATCACTCCGGCAGAGGTTGCTGTAAGTATAGCGGGAGAAATGATACTTGAAAGGTATAAAGACAGATTAAGCACAGGGGCTGCAATAGAGAAAAACTTTATGATTTAAAATATTTCCTTGTATAGCTCATTTGCAATTTTATTAAGCTTTGAGGCATACAGGGCATATTTTTTCATTAATTCTCTGCCCTGTTCAGTAATGGTGGCTTCACCGCCATGCTCACCGCCACGGCTTCTCTTTACAATTTCATAACCTGTCTGACTTTCCACTGCCTTAATATACTTCCATGCTTGAGAATATGAAATTCCGGAACGTTCGCAGGCATTAGCCACAGAGCCAAAACCATCAATATGCTTTAGCAGGGTCATAATGTCAGTATTAAAATACAGGGTATTTTTTGCAAGTCCTATTTCTATAACAGGTCTGTCAAGATCCTGAGAATGTTTAAGAGACATCTCCTGTACATTATCGGCTTTATCGGCATCTACTGTGGAGCCGATATCTGCAACAGGAATTGTAGTTGGGATAATATTATTGGCATTAAATGCCTGCCGTAATCCTCCGGTACCGTTATATTCAAGAATTTGAGGAATCAGAGATACATCAATGTTAAGGGGGTGACCTATTATATCATTGTACATGGGACATACCAGAGGAGCCTTTATGCTCAAAAGTTTTGTAACAGTATCCTGCTTGAAAAAGGGAATGTCCACAGGTGTAAAGAGTATACGCTCTGCTTTATCCATAGCATAGCTGAAGCCTATTTTTACAGAAGTGAGCATATCCGTACTTTTAAAATTCTCATTTTGAAGAAAGGTTATTCCATAACTGTTTAGAGCCTTTTCAAGCTCTTTTCTCTTGTGCCCGGTTACCATTACAATATCATTTATGCCGGCACCTTTAAAATTAAGAATAACCCGTTCCGCCATGGAAATTTCACCGGATTGGGATAATTTCTTAAAATCACCCAGATTGGTGGATATACCAGCGGCAACAATTACAGCCATTACTTTCATTCAAGTATAATAGCATTAAAATAAATCAAAATAAAGTTTTTACTTTAATCTTGAATAAAGAAAATTAATATAGTAGAATTCTTGCGTTATGATAAAAGTTGCAGTGGACGCTATGGGTGGGGATAACGCTCCCCATGAGATAGTAGAGGGTGCATTATCTGCACTGAATGGAAATGAAAATATAAATATTGTGTTGTTGGGCAATCAGGAAGCGGAAAAATGTATTCCCAATGATTTTTTTGCCAAGGATAGACTTACCTTTGTTGAGACTAAAGAGAATATTGAAATGGCGGAAAATCCTGTTCGCGCCATTAGACAGAAAAAGGATTCCTCTTTAGTTGTTGGCTTTAATATGCTTAAAAATAAAGAGGTCGATGCTTTTGTATCCGCAGGTAATACAGGAGCTGTATTGGCTGGGGGTCAATTTATTGCGGGAACAATCCCGGGCGTAAAAAGGAGCCCTTTGGCGCCTCTGTTGCCTACGAAAAGATCCCACTGTCTGTTGGTGGATTGTGGTGCTAATGTGGATGCAAAGCCTGAATATTTGCTTCAGTTTGCAATAATGGGAAGTATATATATGGAGAGCATACTTCAAAGGAAAAATCCTAAGGTTGCTCTTGTAAATATTGGAACTGAAAAAGAAAAGGGCAATGCTTTGGTTAAGGCAGCATACCCCCTTTTAGAGGGCTGTAAAAGCATTAATTTTGTGGGGAATATAGAGGCAAGGGATATTCCTAAGGGTGAGGTGGATATTGTTGTGTGTGAAGCCTTTACCGGAAATGTACTGTTAAAAACCTATGAGGGTGTATCTACTGTTATGATGGATATTATGAAGGAGGCATTCATTAAGAATACCATAACAAAAATAGGTGCACTTATGGTGAAAAAATCCATTAAGGACAGACTTAAAGTTCTATTAAGCTCTGAAAACGGAGGTGCTCCTCTTCTGGGATTAAACGGACTGGTGGTTAAGGTACATGGTAATGCCACCAGGGCAGAAATAAAAAATTCTATATTGCAATGTGAGCTGTTTACAAAGCAGAATGTTACAGAAATAATGAGAGAAATGTTTTCCGGCAATTCTTATATTTAATTTTAGAAAGGATAATTTTTTGCCATGGAATTTGATATGTTAAAGGGAATTATTAGTGATGTACTTGGCATTTCAGAGGATGAAATCACTATGGAATCCAGCTTTGTTGATGATTTGGGTGCAGATTCAATAGATATTTTTCAAATCATTATGAGTATTGAAGAGGAGCTGGATATTGAGGTTGATACTGATATAGCAGAGGACATTAAAACCGTGGGTGAAGCCTTTGAACTTATAAAGAGCACAGTTGGGTAATTTTTGAAGTACACTCTTGAGGATTTCCAGAACCAAATAGGTATTGAGTTTAAAAATAAGGAACTAATCAGACTTGCTCTAACTCATACCTCACATGCTAATGATAACAAAGCAGGCCTCTTACAGAATAATGAGAGGCTTGAGTTTTTAGGAGATGCAGTACTTGAGCTTGTTTCCAGCGAGCTTCTGTATCTTAAATTCACTGATAAAAATGAGGGTGAGCTAAGTAAGCTTAGAGCCGGTCTGGTATGTGAAAAGGCATTGGCAGAAGCTGCCAGAAAGATTGCTCTTTCTGACTATGTATTTCTAGGCAGAGGTGAGGAGAAAAATGGAGGGAGAAGCCGAGCTTCCATAATATCGGATTGTCTTGAGGCTGTCATAGGAGCTATATATCTTGATTCAGGACTTGAAAAGGCAAGAGAATTTATAGAAAAGTACATTCTTGAGAATATAGAGGAGAATCAGGTATACAAGGACAGTAAAACCGCTTTGCAGGAGATTTTGCAGGCAAGGGGCAAGGCTCCGGTTTATAATGTTATTGGGGAAGAAGGTCCCGATCATAAAAAGATATTTAATGTAGCTGTTAATGATGGGATAAGTATTCTAGGTTATGGCATAGGCTATAATAAAAAGTCAGCAGAGCAAATGGCAGCTAAAAATGCAATAGAAGCTTTGCAAAGAGAAAAGGGTATATGTATTTAAAATCAATTGAAATGCATGGCTTTAAGTCCTTTGCAGGACGTTTCGTGCTAAGTTTTAACGAGGGAATAACAGGAATTGTAGGTCCAAACGGTTCAGGGAAGTCAAATGTCTCTGACGCCGTAAGATGGGTTTTGGGTGAGCAAAGTGCCAAAACTCTGCGTGGTGCCAATATGCAGGATGTTATTTTTTCCGGTACAGAGAGCAGAAAAGCTCTCTCTTTTGCGTATGTGTGTCTGACTTTGGATAATTCTGACCATATTCTGCCTCTGGATTATGATGAGGTGAGCATATCAAGGCGAATTTATCGCTCCGGAGAAAGTGAATATCAGATTAACAAAGTAAACTGCAGGTTAAAGGATGTACAGGAGCTGTTTTATGATACGGGAATCGGTAAGGAGGGCTATTCCATTATCGGTCAAGGTCAAATAGAAAGGATTTTGTCATCTAAGCCCGAAGAGCGACGAGAGATATTTGACGAGGCGGTTGGTATTGTAAAGTATAAAAAAAGAAAGGAAGCCTCCCTTAAAAGGTTAAAGGAGGAGGAAGATAATCTTGCCCGTATTGAAGATGTGGTGGGAGAGCTTACAGATCGTATAGGTCCATTGAAGAGTCAGGCTGACATTGCCAGAGAGTTTTTGACTATAAAGGAAAGACAAAGGGCTTTAGATATTAATTTATTCCTGTTGGAGGAAGAAAATACAGAGCGTGAAACAGAGGAATTAAATAAACAAAAGTCCGATTTATCTGCCGGTATTGATGAGCTGAATAAAGAGGAAAAAAGACTTGAAAGTCAGTTTGAGGAATTTAGCAGGGAACTTGGAGAGATAGATGAGAAAATCCGGGTTCTCAGAAATAGGGAGAGGGAAGTATCCGACAAAAAGGGTGATATGGCATCCAAGATAAAGATTTTAGAGGAGAGAATCAATTCCGGCTTTAATCTGATGGAAACCCTCTCTGAAAGAGAAAAAAGCATTGAAGTTCAGCTTGCTGATAATAAAGAGGAGCTGGGGAAATATAAAACTAAGCATGAAAAAGACAGCAAGGTATTGGAAACTGCCACAGAAAAGCTTAGGTCTGCCATTAAATATTCCAATGATTTAAATGAGGAAATAAAGAATCTTACAACAAAGACAGAGGAGCTTAATAAGAGTCTGCTTTCCCTTAAAGATAATAGGCTTGAAGTTATAAGTGAAAAGCAAAAGTATGAAACCAGAATAGAGCAGATTAATATTCAAAAGGCAACCCTGACCCAAAGACAGCTGGAGCATGGGACTCAGCTTGAAAATTTAAGTAATAACTTAAATTCCTTAAAGGAGGAGTTTTTTAGCCTAAGTGATGAATATGAGGCTGTAAAGGCAGAGGAGGAAAGCTGTCAAGCCAGGGCTAATTCCTTTGAGGATAAAATGGAAGATACCAGGAATGCTATTGAGGAGGCAGGTAAAACACTTGTTTCTCTTCGTACCAGACGTGAAACTATAAAGAATATTGCAGAGCGCTATGAGGGTTATGGCGGGGCTGTAAGGAATATTATGGAAAGGCAGCAGTCATTCCCGGGAGTGGTGGATGTGGTTGCCAATTTATTCTTTACGGATAAAAAATACGAAACAGCCATTGAAACTGCCCTGGGAGGAGCTTTACAAAATATCGTCACAAGAGATGAAAAATCAGCAGGAGAATGTATAGACTTTTTGAAGAAAAATCGTCATGGCAGAGTCACATTTTTGCCAGTTACCTCAGTAAAGCCCCATGAGGAATTTAAGTATAAAGAGGCATTAAATGAGGAGGGCGCCATAGCCCTTGCGTCAGAGCTTATAACCTGTGACAGTGATTTTATAGATATCGGTGAGTTCTTGCTGGGGCGGATTTTGGTGTGTACCGATTATAATTTTGCCCTTAAAATAGCGAAAAAATATAAATACAGATTAAATATAGTTACTCTTGAGGGAGAACAGCTCCGTCCCGGTGGTTCCGTCACAGGAGGCTCTTATAGAAACAGTTCCAATCTTATGGGCAGAACAAGGGAACTTGACGAGCTTCTTTCCAACATTAGGGATATAGAAGAGAATATAGAAGGCTACAGTAAAAAACTTGAAGAATATCAGATTGCCAGAGATTTGGCAGAAAAAGAGCTTAAGGAAAAGATAAAGAAAAGAGAAGAGGGTGCAATTATTCTTAATACGAAGAGTATAGCCCTTAAACAAATAGAAACAGAGCTATCTTCGCTGGCGCAGAAAAAGGAGGATAGGATAAATGAAAGAGCAGATTTGGAAAAATCAGCAGCAGAGCTTTTGGTTAAAAAAGAGGAAATTTCCATTATTTTAGAATCTACCTTAAATCAGGAGGAGGAAATCAACGAAAGTATAACCGAGTTATCTGAAAAAATAGACGAGAATACATATTTATTGGATACTGCCACAAGAAATCTAAATGAAATCCAAATAGAAGAGGCAAATGCCAAGTCGGAAACCTCTTTTTCCAGTCAAAATATGGAAAGGCTTAAGCTGGAAATTAACAGGCTTGAGGATGAGCTTAAGGGTATTGGAGAAAAAAAAGAAGAAATTTTACGGGAACGCGGTGAAAATACCCGGGAAATTGAAAATATAAAAAATAATATTGTAGAGTCTGATACTTCATTTAAACAGTTATTGGCAGACATTGAAGAAGTCCAAATGCTGAGGGATGAAAAGCAAAAGGAAAATAAGAGCTTTCTTTTGGAAAAGGATAGAATATCCAAAGAGCTTGGTAATTTGGAGAAAGAGGGTATAAGGCTGGAGGCAAAGATTGAGCATATAAATGAGGCTAAAACCCAAAGAGCCGACCGTATTTGGGAGGAATATGAGCTTACCTACCATAATGCCATGGCATACAGGAAAGAGGATATGTCTGACAGGGATAGGATGTCCAGGGAATTGTCGGAAATAGCTTCAAGGCTTCGCAATATGGGTCCTGTAAATACGGCAGCGATAGAGGAATATGCCAATGTTAGCGAGAGATATGAGTTTTTAACCTCCCAATGCGAAGATTTAAAGGAGGCCAGAGAAAGACTTTTAGATATAATTGATGATTTAAACGTACAGATGCAGGATAAATTTAAGGAGGGCTTTGCTGAAATCTCCAGAGAATTTGACAGGGTATTTAAGGAGCTTTTTGGCGGTGGTGAGGGAAAGCTTGTACTTTCTGATGAAAAGGATTTATTAGAGAGCGGTATCAGTATTATTGCCCAGCCGCCGGGAAAAAAGCTTTCCAATATGATGCAGCTTTCCGGTGGGGAAAAATCCCTTACTGCTATCGCAATTTTATTTGCTATATTAAATTTAAAGCCCTCTCCGTTCTGTCTTTTAGATGAGATTGAGGCTGCTTTGGATGAACAAAATGTAGATAGATTTTCTAAATATTTAGGTAAGCTTACAGATAATACTCAGTTTATAATTATAACCCATAGACGAGGAACTATGAATGCAGCAGACAGATTATATGGTATAACCATGCAGGAGAAGGGTATTTCTACATTGGTATCCGTAAGCTTAATAGAGGATGAATTGGAATAATGGCAAACGAAGGATTTTTTGAGAAACTAAAATCAGGACTTAAGAAAACTAAAGATGGCTTTGTAAAGGATATGGATATCCTTTTTAACGGAAGCTATGAGTTAGATGAGGATTTCTATGAGGAATTGGAGGAAATACTTATTATGGGAGATGTGGGAATAAAAACCACAGAAACCATTTTGCAGGAATTAGAGGAGGCAGTGGACGAAAATCGAATTAGGGATCCTAAGGAGGCAAAGTCGCTGCTGATACAAATATTAGCTGATAAGGTAAAAGGTGATAATGAAAATTTCCTGATTAAAAGCCCTGCAGTTATCCTTATTGTTGGAGTAAATGGAGTGGGTAAAACCACCACGGTGGGAAAGCTTGCGGATAAATATACCAAAGAAGGGAAAAGTGTGATTATTGCAGCTGCCGACAGTTTTAGAGCTGCTGCCGTGGAGCAATTGCAGGAATGGGCAAACAGAGCAGGCTGCAGTATGGTGGGAAGCAGCAATAATTCTGACCCTGCGTCAGTAGTCTATGATGGTATTATGAGTGCAAAGGCAAAAAATGCAGATATATTGCTGGTAGACACTGCAGGGAGACTTCATAATAAGAAAAACCTGATGAACGAGCTGGAGAAAATAAATAGAATAATAGACAGAGAATTTCCCCAGGCACAAAGAGAGACATTATGTGTTTTGGACTCCACCACAGGGCAGAATGCACTGGTGCAGGCAAGGGAGTTTAATGAGGTGACAGGACTTAGCGGTCTTGTGCTTACCAAAATGGACGGAACCGCCAAGGGAGGCATAGCGATAGCTATATGCTCTGAGCTTAGTCTTCCCATTAGATATATTGGAGTGGGAGAAAAAGCGAGTGATTTGGATACCTTTAATCCGAACTCCTTTGTAGAAGCATTATTTAATATGTAGTAAGCTGTGAGGATATATTTTGAGTAATAAGTATGATGAAAGCAGTATTTCAGTACTGGAGGGATTAGAGGCGGTTAGGGAAAGACCGGGAATGTACATCGGTTCCCTTTCCTATAAGGGACTTAATCACCTTATTTATGAAATTGTGGATAATGCAGTGGATGAGCATTTGGCAGGTCACTGTAATAATATTTATGTAACCTTAGAGGCAGACGGCTCTGCTACCATCGAGGATGACGGCAGGGGTATTCCTGTGGGCATGCACTCTAAGGGGGTTTCTGCTGCCAGACTGGTATTTTCCACCTTGCATGCCGGAGGGAAATTTGATTCTAATGCCTATAAAACCAGTGGTGGTCTGCATGGTGTAGGTTCTTCTGTGGTAAATGCTCTTTCAGAGTATATGGAGATAAAAATTTTCAGAGGCGGTCATATATATCAGGACAGATTCGAAAGGGGGATTCCCGTTTTAAAGCTTAAGGACGGACTTTTAGAAACCATAGGAAAGACCAGAAAAACAGGGACGTGGGTGCATTTTCTGCCGGATAGTACCATATTTGAAAAAACAGTGTTTCGCGAGGATGATATAAAAAGTCGTATGCACGAAACCGCCTATTTAAATCCCGGACTTACTATTTATTATGAGGACAAAAGACCGGAAAGTGCAGAAACCCGGGTATATCACGAAGAAAATGGGATTTGCGGCTTTGTAGAGGATATAGACCGGAATAAGGAAGCTATCTGCGAGGTTATTTATTTTAAGGGCGAGGCGGAGGATATTGAGGTAGAGATTGCCTTTAGATTCTGCAATGAGTTCCATGAGGAAATCCTTGGATTTTGTAATAATATTTTTAATGCCGAGGGGGGAACCCATATTACAGGATTTAAAACTACCTTTACTACTGTAATGAATAATTATGCCAGAGAAATCGGCATTTTAAAGGAAAAGGACTCCAACTTTACGGGAGCAGATTTAAGGGCGGGAATGACCTGTGTTATTTCTATAAAGCATAAGGATCCGCGGTTTGAGGGACAGACTAAAACCAAGCTGGACAATCCCGACGCAGCCAAGGCGGTTTCCAAAGTTACCGGTGAAAATTTAACCTTGTTTTTTGACAGAAATCTAGAAACATTAAGATCTATATTATCCTGTGCTCAAAAGGCAGCTAAGATAAGAAAAGCAGAGGAGAAAACCAAGACTAATCTTCTGACAAAACAGAAATTTTCTTTTGATACCAATGGGAAGCTTGCCAACTGCGAAAATCGTGACCCTAAAAAATGTGAAATTTTTATTGTGGAGGGGGATTCTGCCGGAGGGAGTGCAAAGACCGCAAGAAACAGAAATTATCAGGCAATTTTACCCATAAGAGGAAAAATCCTAAATGTGGAAAAGGCAAGTATTGATAAGGTGTTGGCAAATGCTGAGATTAAAACTATGATTAATGCATTTGGCTGTGGCTTTTCTGAGGGATATGGGAATGATTTTGATATATCAAAGCTTAGGTATGATAAAATAATTATTATGGCGGATGCGGATGTGGACGGAGCGCATATTTCCACGCTTCTGCTTACACTGTTCTACCGTTTTATGCCGGAGCTTATATATGAGGGACATATTTATTTGGCAATGCCGCCATTGTATAAAGCTATGCCCCAAAAGGGAAATGAGGAGTATTTATATGATGACGCAGCCTTAGAGAGATACCGAAAGAGTCATAAGTCACCCTTTACCCTTCAAAGGTATAAGGGACTTGGAGAAATGGATGCGGAACAGCTTTGGGAAACCACCCTGAATCCTGAAACCAGACATTTAAGGCAGGTATTAATAGAGGATGGAAGAATGGCGTCAAGTGTAACAGAGATACTGATGGGTAACGAGGTGGCACCCAGAAGAAATTTTATTTATAAAAGGGCAAAGGAAGCTAATTTAGATATCTAAGGAATATTATGGTTAAAACATCAAATTTAATTAAATCCGAATACTCTGAAATAATGCAAAAATCCTATATTGATTATGCTATGAGTGTAATTGTAAGCAGAGCATTGCCGGATGTAAGGGACGGATTAAAGCCGGTACAAAGGCGAATTCTATACGATATGTACGAGCTGGGGATAAGGCATAACAGCCCCTATAGGAAATCAGCCCGTATAGTGGGAGATACCATGGGAAAATATCACCCCCATGGAGACAGTTCAATATATGACGCTTTGGTGGTATTGGCACAGGATTTTAAAAGAAGACTGCCTCTTATAGACGGTCATGGTAATTTCGGATCCATTGAGGGAGACGGAGCCGCAGCCATGCGTTATACCGAAGCAAGACTTATGAAAATAGCCACAGAGGTATTTTTAGCAGACCTTGATAAGGATATAGTGGACTTCGGATCTAATTTTGACGAAACGGAAAGGGAGCCAATGGTACTTCCCGTTCGTATTCCCAATATATTAATTAACGGAGCGGAGGGTATAGCCGTTGGAATGGCAACGGGAATTCCTTCCCACAATCTGGGGGAGGTAATAGACGGCTGTATTGCCTATATAAAAAATCCTGACATAAATACCCTGGAAATGCTTGAATATATCAAGGGTCCGGATTTTTCCACCGGAGGAATTGTGGCAAATAAAGAGGAGCTATATGAGATATATTCCACGGGTCAGGGGAAAATAAAGCTTAGGGGAAAGGTTGTTACAGAAAAGCTAAAGGGCGGCAAGGAGGCTGTAGTAGTTACGGAAATCCCTGCAACCATGGTGGGAGCCAATATTGGCAAATTTTTAATGGATGTATCAAACCTCAGCGAACAAAAACTTACCACAGATATATCGGATATTTCCAATCAATCTTCAAAGGAAGGAATTAGGATAGTTATTGAGCTTAAAAAGGGTGCAGATACAGAAAGCTTTATTAATTTATTATATAAAAAGACCAGATTGGCAGATACCATGGGGGTAAATATGCTGGCAGTCGCCGATGGCAGACCACAGACACTGGGGCTTGTGCCTATTATAAGACATAGTGTGAATTTTCAGTTTGAAATTGCCACCAGAAAATACCAAACTCTGCTTAAAAAGGCTCTTGATAATAAGGAAATACAAGAGGGATTGATGAAAGCCTATGATGTGATAGACCTTATTATAGAGATTATCAGAGGAAGTAAAAAGATAGAGGACGCAAAGGCCTGTCTTACCAAGGGTATTACAAAGAGTATTAAATTTAAGGACAAGTCCAGAGAAGTGCTGGCAAAAGGGCTTAATTTCACCGAAAGACAGGCAGAGGCAATTTTGCGAATGAGGCTTTATAGGCTTATCGGTCTTGAAATAGAAGCATTGAGGGCAGAGCATGGAAAAACTCTTAAAAATATTGAAAGATACGAAAGGCTGCTTGGAGACAAAAGTGAAATGGCAGGAGATATTATAGCGGAACTAGAGTCCATTAAGGAGGAGTATGGAAGCAAAAGAAGAACTGTAATAGATGATATTAGGGAGACGGAGCTTGTGCTTGCTCCGCCGCCGGAAATTGATGTGGCAATTCTTCTGGATAAATTTGGTTATTGTAAGTGCATTGATATGGGAACCTATGACAGGAATAAGGCTGCTGCCCATGAGGAAAATACCAAGGTTATTATATCATCCACAGGGGATAAATTGTGTATTTTTACAGACAGAGGGCAAATGCACACAATAAAGGTACTGGATTTGCCTATATCAAAATTTCGAGATAAGGGTGTACCCATTGATAATGTAAGCAATTTTGACGGTTCAAAGGAAGCGGCAATATTTGTTGAATCTATGGAAAAAATAAAATGTTCCACAATGCTATTTGTAAATTCCTCAGCTATGGTAAAGCG
Organism: Lachnospiraceae bacterium; assembly: GCA_041776485.1. Lineage (GTDB taxonomy): Bacteria > Bacillota > Clostridia > Lachnospirales > Lachnospiraceae > JBHBQE01. The sequence continues at coordinate 134,258 of JBHBQE010000002.1, forward strand.
TGTAACTGGAGATCAGTTTGATGTAACCAGAAAAACAATAGCTGCCACAACCCTTGCAAAGGAAGAAAAACTTGTATTTGCAGAAATTTATAATGATGAGGAAACACTTGTACTTAAAACAGATAAAAATATCTTTCTCAGGTTTCCAATGGAGTCTGTTCCGGAAAAGAAAAAAGCAGCTGTGGGTGTTAGGGGCATGAAGCTTGCTTCAGGCGATTTTGTAGACAGGGCATATCTTGTTAAAGATGGAACGGAAAGTGTGATAAGCCTGGACTCCAAAGAGGTTGTACTTAACCGCTTAAAGATAGCCGGCAGAGATACCAAAGGTGTTAAACGATAATATAATTAAAATAATTCTAAATTACTATTGACAATTTATAGTATTGGATTTATTATATGTAACGTGGTTAGCACTCTTGATATATGAGTGCTAACAATAAAAGGAATATTATTAAATTAATTTAAGGAGGTTTATTTATGAAACTTGTACCACTTTTAGACAAGGTTGTTCTTAAACAGCTTGAAGCAGAGGAAAAGACCAAATCAGGAATCATCCTTACCAGCAGTGCTCAGGAAAAGCCACAGGAGGCAGAGGTTATCGCAGTTGGACCCGGCGGAGTTGTGGACGGTAATGAAGTTAAAATGCAGGTTAAAAAGGGTCAGAAGGTTATTTATTCCAAGTATGCAGGAACTGATGTAAAGCTTGGTGATGATGAATATATTATAGTTAGACAGCATGACATACTGGCTGTTGTAGAGTAATCTATAGAAAGGAAAGTGTAATGGCAAAGGATATTAAATTTGGAGCTGAGGCTCGTAAATCATTAGAAAACGGAGTTGACAAGCTGGTTGATACCGTCAGAGTTACCATAGGTCCTAAAGGAAGAAACGTTGTACTTGATAAGTCCTATGGTTCACCACTTATCACCAATGACGGTGTTACAATTGCAAAGGAAATAGAGCTTGACGATCCCTTTGAAAACATGGGTGCACAGCTTGTAAAGGAAGTTGCCACCAAGACAAATGATGTGGCAGGTGACGGTACCACAACTGCTTGCGTATTGGCTCAGGCAATGGTAAAGGAGGGTATTAAAAACCTGGCAGCAGGAGCTAATCCTATTATTCTTCGTAGAGGTATGAAGCAGGCAACTGATGTTGCAGTTGAAGCCATTGTAAAAATGTCTAAAAAGGTTCAGGGCAAAGAGCAGATAGCAAGAGTTGCCGCAATTTCCGCCTCCAGCGATGAAGTAGGCGTAATGCTTTCAGACGCTATGGAAAAGGTATCCAAGGATGGAGTTATTACCATAGAGGAAAGCAAGACCATGCAGACTGAGCTTGATATGGTTGAAGGAATGCAGTTTGACAGAGGATATATCTCTGCATATATGGCAACAGATATGGACAAGATGGAAGCGAATCTTGATGATCCGTATGTACTTATTACAGATAAGAAGATTTCCAATATTCAGGATATACTTCCGCTTTTAGAGCAGATTGTTCAAAGCGGTTCAAGGCTTTTAATTATTGCTGAGGATATTGAGGGTGAGGCTCTTACAACTCTTATTCTTAATAAGCTTCGTGGAACCTTTAATGTGGTTGCTGTAAAGGCTCCCGGCTATGGCGACAGAAGAAAGGAAATGCTGCAGGATATAGCTATTCTTACAGGCGGACAGGTTGTTTCCGAGGAAGTTGGGCTTGAGCTTAAGGATACTACAATGGATATGCTTGGTCGTGCCAAGAGCGTTAAGGTTGCCAAAGAGAATACCATTATCGTTGACGGTGCCGGAAAGAAAAAGGATATTGAAGCCAGAGTGGCACAGATTAAAAACCAGATTGAGGAAACCACTTCAGACTTTGACAGAGAAAAGCTTCAGGAGCGTCTTGCCAAGCTTGCAGGAGGCGTAGCAGTTATTCGTGTAGGTGCTGCCACAGAGACAGAGATGAAGGAAGCTAAGCTTCGTATGGAAGACGCATTAAATGCTACAAGAGCTGCTGTTGAAGAGGGTATAATTGCAGGAGGCGGTTCTGCATATATCCATGCAGCTAAGAAAGTATCAGACCTTATGAATAAGCTTGATGGAGATGAGAGAACAGGTGCAGGCGTTATTCTTAAGGCTCTTGAGTCACCTATTTTCCACATCGCTTCCAATGCAGGACTTGAGGGAAGCGTTATCATTAACAAGATTAAAGAATCTAAAGAGGGCACCGGATATGACGCTGCCAAGGACGAGTATGTGGATATGGTTAAGGCAGGTATCCTTGACCCTGTTAAGGTTACAAGAATTGCTCTTATTAATGCCACCAGTGTTGCAAGCACACTCCTTACAACTGAGTCATTAGTTGCGGATATTAAGGAGCCGGAGCCTGCAATGCCACCGGCAGGCGGAATGCCCATGGGAATGTAATTAATCAGATAATTACTTTCTAAAATAATTTAATTTAGCCCCTTTCATTAGTTAAACACTGATGAAAGGGGTTTTGTGATATCAGAGGGGGATTAAAGAACTTTTTTATCATATAGGAGCAGCAATAAAAGTCAACGGCAAAAAGGGATTTGGAATTACAAAATTGAAGATAAAGGGTTGATTGGCAGTTTAATAAAAAGATGAGACACTTTACTTAAAAACGTGTCGGTACACATAAATTAGTAATACATATTGAATATATATTTGGTGATAAAATACTGTTACTAAAAAATGTGTCAAAACACAAAAATTGGGAGTAGCATTTCGTAAATTAAGAGAGATTTATACCTTGAACAGTTAAGACTGCAGGAACAGATAATGAGATTGTCGGAAAAGCATATTTAAGGGATATACGAGCGGTCACTGTAATCAGGCAAGAAGTTATATATTAGAATGCAGACACATATACCGTGACAGAGCGCAAAGAAAGCAGCTATTATAAGAACATATCTTAGCATATTATAAGCTTTGGCAGCTCAGATAAGCCACAGTAAGATTGTGAACAATAAGTCGGGATATTATCTTAGGATAATTCTAATTATTTTCAACTGACAATAAGTTTACACCGTCAAATCATATTCGGGGTTTGTAAAAAAACATAAAAAGGATATAATAATGTAGAAATTTTAGTTTCTAAAACAGATCTTAGGGGCACGCTGTTTATTAGATTCCTACAGTAAATTTATACTATCCATTCTTGATGTAAACTTTATGTATGACCCCAATGCTGTTATAATATTTTACATAAGGAAAAATGACAAACATTATTTTATGAAATGCTCATTTTAGAAAGGTGTTTTTGTGAAATCTACAGAAAAGAAAAAATTTGTTATTAAAAATCCGTATTTGTATGTGATGGTTACCTTGATTGTGGCGGGAGCTTCATTTTTGGTTTCAGGTATTTTTACAACAATATATACTGAACTGATGTTAAAAGTGGTGCCGCAAAATGATTGGACTATGAACCTGATAGAGCTTTCAGGGTTTATTTTTATTACAATACTGGCAATTGTTTCTGCCCATTTTATTCAAAAAATATCCTGGGAGAAGCTGGGATTTAAACGAAGGGGAGCGGTTAAAGACTTTTTGAAGGGTTGGGTTGTTGGTGCATTGATTTTGATTGTCTGTGTTGTAATAATGATGTTACTGGGGGCGGTTGAAATCACCGGTATACAGATTAATTCTCGGATTATTTTACAATTTATCCCCCTTGTTGCAGCTTGGTCCATACAGGCTAATGCAGAGGAGGTATTTACCAGAGGTTGGATTTTCGGCACCATCGGACGTAAAATTAATATACTGGCGGGAATTATAATTTCATCAGCTATTTTTACAGCAATGCATTTAGAAAATGAGGGTATTGCCCTGTTACCGTTGCTGGACTTGTCTTTATTCGGTGTTTTTGCAGCCCTTTATATGATAAAAACAGATAATATATGGGCAGTCAGCGGGTTCCATGCTGCATGGAATTGCTTTCAGGGAAATGTATTTGCATTTCCCGTCAGTGGATCCACCACAGGAGACGCCTTTATTCAGGTTACTGTCCATGGTTCAGGCTGGTTAACCGGAGGCGGCTTCGGTGTAGAGGGAAGTATTGTAAGTATCCTTGTTCAGGTAGTTCTTATAACTTGGCTGTGCTATGATTTATTTATTAAAAATAAAATCAATATAATAGGAAAGTATAGTCTTGGAGCTGCCTGTTGTGATGATGTTGATAAATTGAACAAATAATTTGACATATCCCAATATTCCTGTTAAACTTTTGGCGTTTCACATATGTAACAATTTTGTAACAAATAGAATCCGATAGGGAGCAGAATGAAGAAAAACATACTTAAATTTACTAGTTTTATTATTGCAGTATGCCTTGCGGCTTCTTTAGATAATACCATGGTTTCTGCGACCAATACGGCAGGAGCAGCTAATGCCCTTATGGGTATAGAGACCATAGATAACAGCCAAAAAGCTGTTACTACCCCTCTTTCAGGTATGTCTCTTGTAATGAGTGAGGCATTGGGGGAAACCCAAGAGCCTGACAGTTGTGCCTTGGGAGATATTCCAATGGCTGGAGCAGAAGCTGATGGTACTCCTGTTTTTGTGGAACCTCCAAAACCTCAGGTGGATTATGCAGTGACTGCGGTATCTCTGGCGGAGGAATACGTAAATGTCAGGCAGGAACCCTCAGAAAATAGTCAGCAGGTAGGAAAGCTCTATAATAATTGTATAGGAACGGTTTTAGGCTATGAGGGAGACTGGACTAAGATTTCCTCAGGAAATGTTGAGGGTTATGTAAAGAATGAATATTTGAGCGTGGGTGATCAAAATACAATTGATAATGCAGTGCAGTATCATGCCTGTGTAACTGCAGATGCCCTTAAACTTAGAAGTGAGATGAGTTTGGAGTCTAAGGTGTATTCCGTTGCCAGAAATGGTGTTAAACTAGACGTGCTAGATGATTCAACCTTTAATGACGGATGGATATTTATAAACAAAGGAGATACAAATGCCTATGTATCAAGCTCCTATGTAGATCTTGCCTATGAGTTTGACTATGCGGAAAGCAGAGAAGAGGAGCTGGCAAGACTGGCATTGGAGGCAGAAAATCAGGGCGTACAGGTTGCAAATTATGCTCTGCAATTTGTGGGTAACCCCTATGTTTGGGGTGGCACAAGTCTTACCAGAGGAGCAGATTGTTCCGGTTTTGTAATGAGTGTATATGCTAAATTTGGTATATATCTTCCCCATAGTTCGGCTGCTGATAGGGGAGTGGGATATGGGGTTCCTATAAATGAGATGAAAGCAGGAGACTTGGTTTGTTACAGCGGTCATGTGGGACTGTGTATCGGAAACGGACAGATTGTCCATGCAGCCAGCAGACGTTCAGGAATCAAGGTGTCCAGCGCTTATTACAGAAAGATACTTTGTGTTCGAAGGGTGCTATAAGGTTAATTAACCGAATTGAGTTTATGGTGAGAGTTACGGATTTATTAAGCTCTTTGAAGTGAAGAGCACTTATTGGCCGTAAGATCAATAAAAAAGAAGTCAACAGGATAATAAGCATTAAGCAAATAGCAATAATTCAACAGACCTTGAAGTATATACTTCGGGGTCTATATTTTCTGTAAGTATTGTCTAGGATACTCTTCAATCGTCTTTACTCATTAGGCATATATTGACAATAAAATTAAAAGAATGTATACTTTTTCTGTCGTTTGACATTTCAGAAAGGGAGGGAATTACGATGATGAAAAAGGTTGCAAGTCTAATGCTTGTTGCTGTGATGACAGTTGGTCTTATGGCAGGCTGCGGCGGAGGCAGTGACTCTGGCTCTGGCTCTGACAGCACAGGCGGCTCCGGTGGGTCTGACTCCGGTGATGATTTTAAAGTTGGAATAGTTTTGGTTGGAGATGAAAATGAGGGATATACATATTCCCATATTGAAGGCTTCCAAAAGGGATTAGAGAACAATGGTCTTGGAGATGACAATGTTATATTTAAGTATAGTATTCCCGAGGATGAAAGCTGCTACGATGCTATAATCGACTGCATTGACAATGGTTGTCAGGCAGTATTTACAAATTCTTATGGACATCAAACCTATGCTAAGCAGGCGGCAGAGGAGAATCCTGACACACAGATTATTTCCATGACAGGAGACCTTGCAGGAACTTCAGGACTCGATAATTACAAGAATTCATTTACAAAGGTATATGAAGCGCGTTATCTTGGTGGAGTGGTTGCAGGTCTTAAAATTAAAGAGTTGGATGAGGCAGGAAAGCTTACGGCTGAGAATAAAAAGGGAGGTAAGGTTAAGGTTGGATATGTTGGTGCATTCCCTTATGCAGAGGTTGTTTCAGGATATACAGCATTCTTCCTTGGAATCCAGTCAGTTTATCCTGATGTAGTTATGGATGTTACTTATACCAATTCATGGTTTGATATTACCAAAGAGAAAGAGGGTGCAGAGTCCCTTATAGCTAATGGTTGCGTAATTATCGGGCAGCATGCCGACTCTACAGGTGCTCCTCAGGCTTGTGAAGATGCACTTGGAAAGGGTAAAGTAGTTTATTCAGTTGGATATAATGTAGATATGCTTTCTATGGCGCCTAATGCGGCTCTTACATCACCTACCAACAAATGGGAGGTATACTATACAGAGGCTATCAAGGCTGTTATGGATGGAGAACAAATTCCTCAGCAGTGGGCAGAGGGTTATGCAGGAACATCAGGTGAAGCCGTTGGATTAACAGAGCTTGGAAAGGCTTGTGCCGAGGGTACAAAGGAAGCTGTTGATGAGCATATTGCTAAGTTTAAGGATGGATCCTTAAAGGTATTTGATGTATCTAAGTTTACTGTAGGCGGTAAGACAATTGATTCCAGTACTTTGGCTAATGTTGAGCCTGATGAGGCCTATGAGGCAGAAACTGCAGTTGTAATTACAGAGGGTGATGTTACTTTCTTTGACGAGTCAAATCCTGAATTCCGAGCAGCGCCTTATTTTGAGCTTCGAATTGACGGAATTACAGAACTAAATTAAAGTTTTCCCTAAGGAAAGGGGTCTTAGGACCCCTTTTCTTTTTATATATAATATTGACATAGAATGGAGGGGAGCTGTTTGGCAAATATAGAATATGCTATCCAGATGAACAATATTACCAAGAAATTTGGCAAGGTTGTTGCCAATAAGGACATTAATCTGGACTTAAAAAGAGGGGAGATATTATCTCTTTTAGGAGAGAATGGTTCAGGTAAAACCACACTTATGAATATGCTTGGCGGAATTTATTTTCCAGATGAGGGAAGTATTAAAATTAATGGTGAATTTGCAACCATAAAATCACCTAAGGATTCCTTTGCTTATGGAATAGGTATGATACATCAGCATTTTCATTTAGTGGACATATTCACTGCTGCAGAAAATATTGTTTTAGGATTAGAGGGAGAAAAGGGTAAGCTTGATAAGGTATCCATTAATAAAACGATTAAAGAGATTGCTGAAAAATACGGTTTTGAAATTGATCCGGATCAGAAGATTTACGATATGTCTGTTTCCCAAAAGCAAACAGTTGAGATTGTAAAGGTGCTGTATCGAGGGGCAGATATTCTTATATTAGATGAGCCTACTGCAGTGCTTACACCTCAGGAGGTGGATAAGCTTTTTGCAGTAATGAGAAATATGAAAAAAGATGGAAAGGCTATAATTATCATTACCCATCACTTAAATGAAGTTGTGGAAATCTCAGACCGTATTGCTATATTGAGAAAGGGAGAATATATAGGCTGTGTAAATAATGACGAAAATGTCAGTACCCAAACCCTTACAGATATGATGGTGGGCAGGTCTGTAACGTTAAATATTGACAGACCTAAGTATGATAAGCCACAGGATCTGTTAAAGGTAGAAAATCTTACTGTTCTTAGCCGAGATGGTGTAAAGCAGCTTGATGGTGTAAGCTTTACTGCAAGGGCGGGAGAAATACTTGGAATTGCAGGAATTGCAGGAAGCGGACAAAAGGAGCTGTTAGAGGCAATCTCAGGTATCCAGAAGCTTGAGACAGGCAGTAATATTACATATATAGATGAAAACGGCAAGGAAAAGTTGCTAAACGGAATGGATCCCCTTGATATTATTAAATCCGGAATTCTCCTTTCCTTTGTGCCGGAGGATAGATTTGGCATGGGTCTTGTGGGGGGCATGAATATTGTTGACAATATCAAGCTACGTACCTACAGGCGAGGGAATGGTCCCATGGTAGACAATAAATTTCCCAAGGAACAGGCTGAGAAGATTGTTAAGGATTTAGAGGTGGTAACACCGGATGTGGATAAAATCCCATTAAGGAGACTTTCAGGCGGTAATGTTCAAAAGGTATTGGTTGGGAGAGAAATTGAGTGTAATCCAAGGGTTCTAATGACAGCCTATGCAGTCAGAGGACTTGATATTAATACCTCCTATACCATATATAATCTTCTTACTCAGCAGAAAATGCAGGGTGTGGCTGTAATTTATGTGGGTGAGGATTTAGACGTGCTCTTAGAGCTTTGTGACCGTATTTTGGTATTGTGCGGTGGTAAGCTTTCAGGAATACTGGATGCCAGAGATACAACTAAGGAGCAGGTTGGGCTTTACATGACTCAAGTAGGCGGAGGTGAGAAGAATGGCTAAAAATTCAGTTAAAACACCACTTATTCGTATGTCAAAAAGGGATGAATTATCGCCCTTAAACATATATATGATAAGGGGAATTTCACTTTTGCTGGGGCTGATTACCGCAGGTATTGTTATTTGGGCAATCACCAAGAAAAATCCCGTAGATGTGTATTTAACCATGATAAACGGAAACTTCGGTACGGAAAAGCGTATTTGGTTTATGCTTAGAGATACCATGATACTCGCCTGTATAGCTGTTGGTATCGGTGTGGCATTTAAAATGCGTTTTTGGAATATAGGAGCAGAAGGGCAAATGCTTGTTGGTGCCATTGCTACAGCTTTTTTTATGATAAAGTTTGGAAATACTTTGCCTGCACCTGTACTGTTTTTATGTATGGCAGCAGGTTCAATTATTGCGGGTGCGATATGGGGACTTATTCCGGGATTCTTCAAGGCGAAATGGAATGCCAATGAAACTTTGTTCACCCTTATGATGAACTATATAGGTATACAGCTTACCAGCTTTGCCGTTTCAAAATGGGAAAATCCCAAAGGCTCAAACTCTGTTGGAACAATTAATTCTTCTACAAAGGCAGGCTGGATAGGCAATATGCTCTCTGAGGGATTTAACAGTGACTTTTTGTGGACAATCATTATAGTTGTGATTGTAACTGTTTTAGTATATTTCTATATGAGATATACCAAGCAGGGCTATGAGATTGCTGTGGTCGGAGACTCTGAAACCACTGCATTATATGCAGGAATAAGGGTACCCTGGCTCTATGTCAGAACTATGGCAATATCCGGCGCTATATGTGGATTTGCAGGATTTTTAGCAGTATCAGCAGTATCCCATACCATATCCACTTCCACAGCCGGCGGACGTGGATTTACAGCAATTATTGTGGCATGGCTAGCTAAGATGAATCCCTTTGTTATGCTTTTAGTTTCCGGATTGATAACATTTTTAGATAAGGGCGCAGTGCAAATAGCATCTGATATGGGCTTAAATGATTATATGTCGCAAATTATTACCGGAATTTTGCTATTCTTTATTTTAGGCAGTGAATTCTTTGTTAACTACAGCATTAAGTTTCGTGGTAAGAAGTAAGGGAGGAAGTAAGCTATGTTAGAATTTTTATCATCATTTCCAACCCTTCTCCATTCAGCAATCATTTTTGGTACAGTTATTATGTTCGGTGCCATGGGTGAGGTTTTAACAGAGAAGGGCGGCAATCTTAACCTGGGTGTTCCAGGGATTATGTATTTAGGTGGTATAGCAGGATTAGCCTCCTCCTTTATGTATGAAAATGTATATTGTATTGAGGCGGGGAAAGAGCCAAATGGGGCTGTTACTATTATGCTTTGTTTGGTTTCTACCTTTCTGGCGGCTGCTCTTGGCGGACTGATTTTTGCCTTTTTAACCATAACCCTTAGGGTAAATCAAAATGTTACCGGTCTTGCCATGACAATATTCGGTTCAGGTGTAGGCAACTTCTTTGGGGGGTCATTAAATAAGCTGGCAGGAGGAGTTGGACAGGTTTCAGTAGACAAATGCTCAAGTATCATGAAAGCATATATTAATCCATTAGTAGCTGCTCTAGATAAACCCACAAAGGGGCTTATGCTGGGAACTACATTATTTAGTTACGGATTTTTAACCTATGTGGCGATAATTCTGGCGATAGCCATGTGGTATTTTCTGGTTAAGACCCGTACAGGACTTAGTCTTAGAGCAGTGGGTGAAAATCCATCCACAGCGGACACTGCAGGGATATCCGTGGATAAATATAAATATCTGTCCACCTGTATTGGTGCAGGTATTTCCGGATTAGGAGGAATTTACTATGTAATGGTTTATATTGGCGGAACCTGGGAAAATCAGAGAACAATTGAGGCTTTGGGTTGGCTTGCGGTTGCGCTTGTTATATTCTCTACATGGAAGCCCGTTAATACTATTTGGGGCTCATACTTGTTCGGTGTGCTCTATTGGGCATATTTCTATATTCCGGGACTTACCAGAAGCTCTCAGGAAATATTTAAAATGATACCCTACCTGGTTACATTGGGTGTGTTGATAGCTGTTTCTCTTAGAAAGAAAAAGGAAACCCAGCCACCTGGCTCTCTGGGGATACCTTACTTTAGAGAAGAAAGATAGATATAACCTTTCTCTGTACCGACCCGATCCGGTGGATGGGTCGGTACAGTCCGTTTAACCCTAAAAGGAGTTAAAAACGGTAGAATTAATGAAGTGCCGGGATACCATGTATCCTTAGTAAAAAGGGGATAAAATCATAATAGTTTATAGAATATAATGGAGTTTACTATGTTTGACAGCATAAGATATGAGGGTGTAAAGACCTTTAGGAAAAAGGAAATTATATTTAAAAAGGGTGATTTTGAACTTTTTATGTATGCCATAGAAAGTGGAGAAGTGGGTATATATGCTGACTATGGAACAGAAAATGAAAGACTTTTGACTACCCTTTATACGGGGGATACCTTTGGTGAAATGGGGCTTATCGAATCAAAGCCGCGGTCAGCGACTGCAGTGGCTTTGGAAAAAACAAAGGTTACAGTGATTGATATAGAGGGCTTTGGAGAATATTTTAAAGATAAGCCTGCTAAAATAGTACAGATTTTACAGAAAATGAGTGCCAGAATAAGAGAGCTTACAGAGGCATATATGCAGGCGGTAAAATCCGGAGATAGTAAATGATATTGCAATTACAGCCGGAATATAAAAATAGGAATGAGTGGATAAAGCTTGCCAAGGCAGAGAAGATGCGCTTTGAGGTTATAGATTTCTCCCGTCCCGGATATGATAAGTCAGATACAGAGAACATGGTTTCCTGGTATACAGGTACAGGGAGGGTGAAATCATTACATGGAAACTTCATTGGAGTCAATCCGGCCAGCAGCGATGAAAATATAGCAGAACTCTCCAAGGAAAAAGCGGAGGAAAGCTTTGTTTTTGCCAGTAAACTCGGTGCGGAAAATATTATATTTCACAGCGGTGCGGAAAGCTTTTTAAGGGGTTCTTATATTGACAGCTGGGCAAAACGAACTGCGGATTTTTATTGTTCCATGGCACGTAAGTATGGAAAGAGAGTTTTTATAGAAAACAGCCAGGATGTTGATCCAGATCCTATTTATCAGTTGATGAGACAATGTGAGGTGGACTATGTTAGAGTTTGCCTGGATATAGGTCATGTTAACTATTCCAGAGAGCCCCTTCAGGTATGGGTAGATAAACTTAGAGATTATATAGGCTATATTCATTTATCAGATAATATGGGAATGTTTGATGATCATTTGCCATTGGGGGATGGAATAGTTCATTGGGATTTGGTAAATGAAATATGCAAAAATAAATTAGATAATCCTATTATCACCCTGGAAACAGGAGATATTGACTCAACCATAAAATCCATTGAGTTTCTAAAGAAACATAATTATATTATAACACCTGATAATTCAGAAAAAATGCACATTTTTCCCGCTAAAGAAAAGAAATACAATCTGTCCAAAGAGGACAAGGAGGCTATTAAGGATAAAAAGAATCTAACCAGAGAGAAGAAATATCAAAACAGAAATAAGGTGTTAAATGATATATTTTCCAGATATTTATCCAATGAAATTGTCAATCATATAATTGAGGATCATAATGCCTTGGAGCTGGGCGGTGCCAAAAAGCAAGTTACAATGCTAATGAGTGATTTGCATGGTTTTACCTCTATTAGTGAGGATATGGAGGCTACAGATCTAATATCCCTGTTAAATCAATATTTTAAGGAAATGACTGATGTGACACATAGATACCATGGAACTATTATAGATATGATAGGAGATGGTATGTTGGTGGCATTCGGTGTATTTGAAGATAATGTAAATCATGCAGACAGAGCTATTTCCGCAGCAATTGAAATGCAATGTGCCATGGAAAAGGTAAATGCATGGACAAAGGAACATCACTTTCCCGTGCTTCATCAAGGGATCGGTATAAATACCGGTGATGTGGTTGTGGGAAATATTGGCTCCAGCAGACATACAAAGTATGGACTGGTAGGTAAGCATGTTAATTTATGCAGCAGAATACAAAGCTATACCTATAATGGGCAGATTTTGATTTCTCAGGATACCAAGGAATACGCAAGCGTTCCTCTTACCGTAGAAAGAAGTGAAAAGGTATATCCTAAGGGAGCCAAAAGCCCTATTACACTTTATCATGTGACTAAAATCGGTGATCCCTATAATAAGGAATGTTGGTCAGATACTGCGCCTTACCATACCCTGAAAAGGCCGCTGGGAATTAAGTTTTCATTTGTACTTAGAAAACATAGGGACGCAAAAGTGTACAGAGGGAATATAACAAAAATTTCTGCTGAGGGTGGTTTTATGAAAACCAGAATCGATCTTAGCAAATATGATAATAACATAGTTCTTGATGTGGGATTTCCTCTGTTTTGCAGAGCAACAGAGCATACAAAGGAGGGCTGGCATTTGCATTTTACTTCACTTCCCATGGAATTTGACGAATGGATATATAATATTACAAAAAATAGCTTGTAATTTAATTTTCCAATACTATAATTGGTCTTATGCGATTTAGAGAAAGACCTGTTATTTTAGATAAAGGCACTAAGAAATTTATTGTTATATGGATTGGAATTATAGTTATTCTCTTTATTGGGAGTATAATAGTTCCTGCCTATGAAGCCTCCAATGAAACTATTGGGGAGGCTATGCGAGACGCTGTATTGCACGAGGAGAATAAAATCAGTCTCTTTGGAATTATGCTGGTCAATCCTTCAGTGATTTCAGGTATGGTAGTTTCAGCTATACTTTGTATCTTTGCTCTTATTGTGAGAGTTTTTGTCATTCCGAGATTTAAGTTTATTCCCGGAAGATTTCAGTTGTTTTTAGAACAGTTGGTGGGGATATTTTCAGGTATGGCAAAAACCTCCAGCCCTTGGAGACACAAATTCCTTGGGGTATATATTTTCTGTGCAGGAACGTATATTTTCTTTGGAACTATATTTGAATTATTCGGAGTACAGGCAGTTACGGTAAATGGAAACCCTATTTCCCTGCCTGCTCCCATTGCAGATATAAATTCAGCAATTATGATAGCGGCACTTTCCTATATTGTGATTTTTTCAGGTGCAGTATTGGGGAATGGGCTTAAAGGAATAGGAGGTGCACTAAAGGAAGCTACACTTCTTATTTCCATGACCTTTAGGATTTTCGGTGCACTTTTAAGTGGACTGTTAGTTACAGAGCTGGTGTATTATTATACTTCACTAAGCTATGTATTACCTGTATTAGTAGGACTTATGTTTACATTACTGCACGCGCTTATACAAACCTATGTGCTCACAATGCTTACATCTATGTTCTATGGAGAAAAATCAGAGCCGAAGTCGAAAAATAAATAAGACTTTTGATATTCAATCAGGAGGGAATGAAAGTGAAACAGGTTTTTAAGTTTATGGTGGTATTTTTAGCAGCCTTTATTTGTGTTACAGTAGCTGTGTCCTATAGGGCATATGCAAAGGAAGCTGACAAGGTAGAAACTACAGCAGAGGCGAATATGGAACAAACTTCTGACAACAATAAAGAGGACAGTTCCGTTGGGCTTAAAGCTTTGGGGGTATGTCTTGCCATAGGTCTGGCAGCAGCCGGAGGTGGAATAGGTATGGGAATTGCCAGTGGAAAGGCTGTAGAAGGTATTTCCAGACAGCCGGAAATTGGAAGTGCTATTCGTACAACTATGATGTTGGGGCTTGTGTTTATAGAAACAGCTATTATTTACGCTCTATTAGTAGTTATTTTAGTAATATTTGTTATGTAGAAAGGAAGTTGCCGTGGGAATTCCATTAAATATAGACTGGCAGCAGATTCTTTTACACTTGTTTAATTTTGCGATTCTAGCCGGAGTATTATATCTTCTTTTATATAAACCGATACAGGATTTTATTGATAAAAGAAAGTCCTATTATGAAAAGGAGCAAAATGAAGCTTTAAAGCTAAGGGAAGAGGCTTTAGCTCTAAAGGAGGAGTACAGGGAAAAGCTGGACTCCTTGGAGGGACAGATAGAGAAAATGAGGGAGGATGCCGAGCATGAAATCGGATTAATGCGTGCTCAGCAACTTAAACAAGCCCATAACGAGGCAGAGTTAATTCTTGAACGTGCCAAGGCTGTTGCGAAAAATGAGCACGACCAGATGATTAAAAAATATTCTGCAGAAATAAAAGATATGGCTGTATCTGCAGCCGAAAGGGCTATGCTTAAATCCCAGGGAGATCCCTATGAGGAGTTTTTGCATTTAGCTGAAAGGAGCTTGTATAGTGAGCATACAGACTGACAGTATAGCAATACTTGAATGTGATGTTTCACCTAAGCAGGAGAATATAGATAAGCTGACTGTGTTTTTGCAGGAAAAGTATGGTAAGAAATTTATCATACAATGGGAGCATAATCCAGAGATAACAGACGGTTTTCTTCTGCATGCGGAAAATGATATATATGACTGGAGCGTAGAAGGTAGAATTCGTCAGTTTAAGGAGAAAATAGAGAAACTTCGCGGTGATAAAGAAGATATTGTTCCTTTAATCCACGAGACTGTACAGGAGTGGTCCCCTCAAATCAAACCGGAGGAATTGGGCAAGGTACTTACGGTAGGGGATGAAATCGCTACAGTTTCAGGTCTTGAAAATGTCCAGTATGGAGAGATTTTAATATTTACCTCAGGTATCAAAGGTATGGTACAGAATTTAAAAAGGGATAGTATTGGGTGTATTCTCTTTGGTTCCGGTGAGGAAATTTCAGAGGGTGACAGAGTAAGACGCACCGGCAAAAGAGCCGGTGTGCCTGTTGGAGAGGCATTTTTAGGGAGAGTAATAGATGCCTTGGGAAATCCCGTTGATGGTAAAGGTGACATTAAATCTGTGTCATACCGTCCCATTGAAATGCCTGCTCCCGGAATTGTGGATAGGCAGCCTGTGGACAGTCCCATGGAAACTGGAATTTTAGTGATAGACTCTATGTTCCCCATAGGCAGGGGGCAAAGAGAGCTTATAATTGGTGACAGACAGACGGGAAAAACAGCCATAGCCATTGATACAATTATCAATCAAAAGGGTAAAAATGTAGTTTGCATTTATGTGGCAATAGGACAGAAGTCAAGCTCTGTAGTGCAAATTACAGAGACTCTGAGAAAGCACGAGGCATTGGAATATACTATTGTAGTAAATGCCTCAGCCTCTGATTCCGCTACATTACAGTATATAGCACCATATTCCGGATGTGCCCTTGGAGAATATTTTATGAATTTAGGCAGAGATGTGCTTATAGTTTATGATGATCTGTCTAAGCATGCTATAGCTTATAGGGCTACAAGCCTGCTTTTAGAGCGTTCACCGGGACGTGAAGCATATCCGGGAGACGTATTTTATCTTCATTCAAGACTTTTAGAAAGATCCGCCCATTTATCAGATGAATTGGGCGGCGGATCCCTTACCGCCTTGCCAATTGTTGAAACTCAGGCGGGAGATGTTTCAGCTTATATTCCAACCAATATTATTTCTATTACAGATGGTCAGATTTTTCTGGAGAGTGAATTATTTTTCTCCGGTCAAAGACCTGGTGTAAATATTGGTATATCTGTATCCCGCGTGGGAGGTGACGCTCAAACCAGAGCTATGAAGAGGGCGGCAGGATCCCTTAGGCTGGATTTGGCTCAATACCGGGAAATGGAGGTGTTTACCCAATTTTCCGGAGAGTTAGACGAAAGCTCAAAACAGCAGCTAAGTTACGGGCATAACCTTATGCAGCTGCTTAGACAGGAACAGTATAAGCCCATGAGCCAGCACAGTCAGGTGGCAATACTGGTGGCAGGTCTTAACCATATTTTTGAGAATTTTGAGGATGAACAAATTCAACCTATGTTAAAGGCTTACAGAACATACATTGAAAGAAAAATATGGCCAATATGCAGTAAAATAGATTTAGGAGAGCCATTACTGGATGGAGATTATAATATAATCCTTGATACGGCAAAAAAATTCGTACAGGAATATAAAGAAAGACAGGGGGATAAGTAGTAAATATGGGAAGTTCCTCTGCAATTAGAAGCCGGATATTAAGCATTAAAAAGACTCAGAAAATAACTAATGCTATGTATCTTATCGCTTCCACCAAACTTAATAAGGCAAAGGCTAATCTGGAAAATACCAGGCCCTATTTTGATGAACTGAAAAGGGAAATTAAAAGAATTTTCCGTACAACCAATGATATTAGAAGCAGATTTTTCTATCCTGTGGATAAGGAGCCGGATGACTCTGATTCCACTTACGGAATATTGGTTATTACAGCGGATAAGGGGCTGGCAGGTCAGTATAACCAAAATGTAATTAGAAAAACCCAGGTGTTATTAAATGAGCACGAGGATAATAAGCTTTTTGTGGTGGGGGACTATGGAAGAAGATATTATGAGCTACACAATATTCAAATGGAAATGAGTTTCCTATATACTGCACAAAATCCCACTCTGGAGCGGGCAAGAGAAATAACTGAAATAATGCTTCAGCAGTTTGAAGAAGGGGAAATAGATAAGATATTTGTTGTTTATACAGATATGAGTAAAACCTCTGTAATTACAACCAATTCCGTGAGACTATTGCCCTTTCATAGGAGCTTTTTCCATACACCGGAAAAGGAAAAAAAGGTAGAGGTACATTTTGAGTTAAGCCCTTCACCCCATGAAATTCTTGAGGGACTTATGAGAAGTTATCTGCATGGATTTGTTTATTCTGCCTTGATTAACAGTTTTTGCAGTGAGCAAAAGGCACGGATGGAGGCAATGAACTCTGCTAATGAAAATGCAGAGGAACTGCTTTCCGATTTAAGTTTAATTTATAATAGGGCAAGGCAGGCTGAAATAACTCAGGAAATTACAGAGATTTCTGCCGGAGCACTGGCTCAAAGAAGATAGCAGGATATAAGGAGGAGACTTTTGAAATACGGAGTGGTGGCACAGGTTTCAGGTCCTGTTGTGGATGTAGCATTTAATGATGATTACCTTCCTAAGATTAGAGAGGCTATGACTGTAGTAGTTGATGGCAAAAAGCTTACTATGGAGGTGGCTCAGCATATAGGTGAAGGTATGGTAAGGTGTATCATGCTTTCTGCCAGTGAAGGTATGGTAAGGGGTATGCAGGTAAGTGCTGAGGGGAATACTATAAGAGTACCTGTAGGCAGAGAAGTTCTTGGCAGAGTGTTTAATGTGCTGGGTGAGCCGATTGATGGGGAAGAGCCTGTTTCTGATAAATGTGAATGGAAGAGTATATATAGAAAGCCCCCTTCCTTTTCAGAACAGAAAACCGCCGAGGAAATTCTGGAAACAGGGATAAAGGTTATAGATTTATTGGAGCCATATCCCAAAGGGGGCAAAATAGGTCTTTTTGGTGGTGCAGGTGTAGGCAAAACTGTGCTTATTCAAGAGCTTATTAGAAATATTGCCACTGAGCATAATGGCTTTTCTGTTTTTACAGGAGTAGGAGAAAGAAGCAGAGAAGGCAACGATTTGTGGCGGGAAATGCAGGGAAGCGGAGTTATAGATAAGACTGCCCTTGTGTTCGGACAAATGAATGAGTCACCGGGGGTTCGTATGAAAGTGGCATTATCCGGTCTTACCATGGCTGAGCATTTCCGTGACAAGGAAGGACAGGATGTATTATTTTTTGTAGATAATATATTTAGATTTATACAGGCAGGTAGCGAGGTATCCACATTACTGGGACGAATGCCCTCGGCAGTGGGTTATCAGCCTACCCTTGCCAATGAAATGGGAGAGATGCAGGAGAGGATTACCTCCACATTAGACGGTTCAGTAACTTCGGTACAGGCAGTATATGTACCTGCCGACGATTTGACAGATCCGGCGCCTGCCACAACCTTTACCCATTTAGATGCTACCACTGTATTAAGCAGAAATATTGCTGAACAGGGTATATATCCTGCAGTTGATCCGTTAGAGTCAACCTCAAGACTGTTAGAGCCTGCAAAGGTGGGAGAGGAGCATTGCAGAATAGCCAGAAAGGTGCAGGAAATCCTGGAAAAATATAGAGAATTACAGGATATTATCGCAATACTTGGTATTGATGAACTAAGTGAAATAGATAAGATAACAGTTGCAAGGGCGAGACGAATTACAAGGTTTCTTTCTCAGCCTTTCCATGTTGCGGAAAAGTTTTCAAATGTTCCCGGAGTATATGTGCCGCTTACTGAAACTCTAAGAGGGTTTGATGCGATAATAAGCGGTAAAATGGACGAATATCCGGAAATGGCATTTTACAATGTGGGAGCAATAGATGATGTTATTGCTAAAACAGAGAAGATTAGAAACGGTAGCAAGTTATGACATCATTTAATGTAAAAATCCTTTCTCCAGACCATGTATTTTATGAGGGTGAATGCCTTTCTCTGTCAATACCCACTCCAGACGGTATGTATGGGATACTGGCTCATCATTCCAATACAATTACTGCAATTGTACCGGGGATAATGAATTATACTATACCGGGGCAGGAGAAAAAGGAGGCGTCGGTTTCCATTGGCATGGTAAAAATAGAGCAGGGGGAAGTGCTTATTTTAGTGGATACTATTGAACGTCCAGAGGATATTGATCTTAATCTTGCAAGAAAGCAGGAGGCAGAGTCTAAGGAGGCTATGCTTCAAAAACATACCCGTTGGCAGTACAATACCGCTCAGGCTACTCTTGCAAGAGTTATGACGAGAATAAATCTAAACAGCCGATATATGAAGTAATATATAGTCTAAATAAATTCAGAAATATTATGGAACATACATACGATAAAAAAAGAATTATACTTATACTTATGGCAACTATGTTAATTATATTGGGCATAGTGTATTTCATAGAAAAGGGGGCATCTAAATACAGTAAAAGTCTGGTTGAACTGGAGGGGAACTGGACTATTTATCTTAACAATGAAAAAATCCGTTATTATACTGAGGGTCCTATTTGCAATTTTACCTTTCCCGGTACCAAGCGTGGTGATATTATTGAACTTGCCAGACCCTTGGAGAATTATGATTTGAATAATAAAAGCCTTTCTTTTTATACCTGGCATTCTGCAGTTTCTGTATATCTGGATAATGAATTAATTTACGAAAACGGCAAAGAGGAACTTAAGAGAAATCAACTGATTGGGAATGTCCACCATTATATAAAGCTTAAGGATGAAAATATTGATGGCAAGACTTTAAGACTGGCTTTCTATATTGCAGAAGATAATGCAATGGACAGATTAACAGGAATCGTATTATACGACAGTACGGATATATCGGTAATCTGGCATGAACGCTCTATTTCCTTGTTTACAGTGTCTCTTTTTATGCTGGGAGCAGCTATAAGTGTTATAATATTCCTTATAGCAATTATGTTTTTGGATGAATTTAATCTAAAGGGAGTAATTCTGTCTTTAAGCTATATAGCGGTAAGCTTGTATTCTATATGCGTGGCAAGGTGCATGGAAATATTCATATTTAGTCCCAAAGCTTACAATACTATGGAATATTTAATTTTGACATTTATTCCGGTGTTTGGAGTAGGCTTTATGCTAGTGCACGCATTAAGGCTTAAATCTAAAATTGATAAGTGGATTTATATTATCTCTCTTTGTGGAAATATTTTATATGCTGCTATTGCTTTTATTTTGAATGAACTGAACATAGTTCGTTATCCTCAAATTCTTAATATTTTTTATGTGATTTCAACTATTTCTATTATTTCGGGTGTTAGAGTGCTAAGCTACTATAAAAACGTAGAGCATATGGAATTTTACAGGTATGCTTTTTATTGCCTTGGCGTAGGTTCTTTTTTGAGTATAGGGGTCCTTAAATTATTATATGTGGAAGCCCTTAATCAAATATTTGAGGTATGGAGATGGTATATGTATGTCATGCCGATAGGTTTTCTTATTTCTCTGTTATTTTTATCTGGCGGATTTATTGTTGAGATGAAGGGTGTTCTTGCTAAATCTGCATATGCAAAAACCTATGAGAAACTCTCCTATATTGACAGCTTAACGGAGCTTGGCAATAGAAGAGCTTTTGAGAGGGAAATGGATAGGCTTACAGATATGAAGAATTTTATGATTTTAAGCTTTGACATTAATAAATTAAAATATATCAATGATAATTATGGTCACAGCATGGGGGATGAATTGATAAAGACCTTTGCAAATATTATGGAAAAAGTTGCAATACCAAATTCCAAACTATACCGAACCGGAGGTGACGAGTTTGTTTCTGTGGTTTATGGGGCAGATGAAAATAGTTATCGGGATTATGTTGAAAATATGAATAAAGCAATATTTGAAATTGAAAATATTGTATTGCGTGAAAATATGGAATTTTCTGCAGGATGCGCCACATCTTTAGAGGCAAAAGAGCCTAAGGATGTTTTTGAATTAAGTGATAGCAGAATGTATGCGGCAAAGAAAAAACGCTATGAGGAAAATGAGATTTAGGCTATTGACGCGCTAGTACGGATAGTGTAAAATATTCTGCGTGCATGAATTGCGGAGGTGTCGGAATTGGCAGACGAGCAAGACTAAGGATCTTGTGTGAGCAATCACGTGTGGGTTCAAGTCCCATTCTCCGCATTTTTACTATGTTTCGGGGTATTGATTTTACAGGAATGCAGGGAGGTTGAGAAATCAATCTCTTTTTTGATATATATATCTAAAATTATAGTTTAGTTATGCGTAATATCTGAGTTTGGTTAAGCTCTTTAGAGCTAAGGATATTTGCCGATCATAAGGTCAACAGAGAAAATTAAAGTGCAGTGCGAAAATTTAATTTATGAATATTGCAATATTTGAAGATACAAAGGAAGATTTTAACATAATATCCGGTCTTTTAGACTCCTATAAGAAAAAAGAAAATATTATGATTAATATTTCCTATTTTCCTAATACCGAGGAGCTTTTGGCAGATTATGATCAGGGGAAATATGATGCCGTATTTTTGGATGTTTATGATGGTGACAGTTCCTGTGGTGTGGAGGCCGCCAAAAAAATTAGAGTGGCGGACGAGGATGTAAAGCTTATTTTTACCACCACCAGTCAGGATTTTCTGCTGGATGCCTTTGAACTTTGGGCAACCCATTATTTAATAAAACCCTTAAATGAAGAAAAAATATGGGACGCAATGAATCGGCTATTGCAGGTTTGCGAGAATAATGAAAAGATGGTTTCTTTTCCTAATGGGAAAGATAAGGAGATAAATATCTATGAGAAGGATATCTATTATATAGAAACAGTAAGAAACGGTATATCAATTCATTTGAAAAATGAGGAATTATTTTGCAGATATCCTATCTCTAAGGCTGAGGCTTCACTGGACAGCAAAATATTTCTTCGATGTCATCAATCCTATCTGGTTAATCTTGAAAAAATAGATTCTATAGATGAAAAACAATTTCTGCTGTCAAACGGTGAAGTTTGCATGATTCGCCAAAGGGAGCTTGCAAGAATTAAGCAAAAATATTTTGATTTTGTTTTTGACAGAATTCGGGAGAGACAAAGAGAAAATCCCTTTTAATGCCCCTTTAACGTCAATTAGCACAAATATTTGTCGATCAGCACAATAGTATTGCGCAAAAAATTTTTTGTGCTATCTTATGCTGAGTGGATTTATAAAGTGCTTAGAAGTATAGAAGTTTCCATAGGTTATAAGTTCATTTGTGAATGTAAGGGATATATGTTACTAAAGTGGAGAGTTCGGGAGGATTGATGATGAAAAAGAACAGTTCTATTAAAAAGACAGTCGTTAAGACATTAGCAGTTGGTTTATCTGCTTCTATCGCAGCAGGTCAGCCGTTAGCTGCATTTGCAGCCCCTAATCAAAACGGAAATACCACAGCCTATGAGGATGTTGCTGATGGTGTGGCTGATGAGGCGCAGGCAGCAGCTGATGCTGCTGATGCAGCAGTAAATAATGCAGGTAATACAACAGGTAATTTGTCTAATGCGATTGATAATAAGGTTGAGTCCGGAGATGCAGGAAATGGTGAAGTTACAATTACTGTTGAAAGTATTGACTCTAATGGTAATACTGTAAATTCTGATGAGACAGTTAATTCTGGTGATTTCGCACAGGATGTTATTACTAAAAATGAAACCGTTAAAGCTGATGACAGCATAGACAAGGCAGAGGAGAATGTAAAGGACGCAAAAGCTGATGTAACTGCAGCTGAACATTTTGAGGTTGCAAAAGATAATACTGTGGATGAAGCAGCAGGTTATGTGCAGGCTGTAGAAAAGATTGTAGATAATGCTGTAAGTGATGTGGAGAAGGCTTCTCAGGAAGCAGAGGCAATATCTCAGTCTGTTAACAGTACTGCTTCTTATGATGAAGCAAAGGCAGCTCTTGACAAGCTTAATGCTTTAGCCAATGAGACTGCAGACAAGGTTAAAGCGGCCAGCGATGCTTTTGATGAACTTAAAAATAGATATGATGCTGCTATAGCAAAGTTAAATGGTCTTTCTACAGCATTTAACGGCTCTGTTGACAGTGCAGCAGGAAATGCACAGTCTGCTCAGGATAATCTTGCTACAGCAAAGGCTAATGTTTTGGAATTGGAAAAGGCATTATTAGCTGCAAAGGCAGGTGCTGAAAAAGCAAATGCCGGTGCTTTGGTAATTATTAAAGCTCAGGAGAATGTTAAGGGCAATACCAATATTGATTGGGAAGCTGAGGATACATTATTTAATGAGATAATGAAAAATTATTATATTCCTCAGGTGGTCAATAAGGAAGCACAAGATGTTACAGTTACAAGGATAGAGGGTGTTGACAACAATGATTACAATTACTTTGTTGTAACATATACATTAAATGGTGCTTCAAAAAAAGAGTATTATAATTATAAAATGGACGGTGATTCCGCGTCTAATATATTAATTTTTGAAAAAAGGGAGATTGAAGCACAGGCTTCAGATTATTTCAATGAATATGCCAATAAAAATAATATAACAGATAAGGCTGCCAAGAAAGAGCTTGCTAAGGAAAAAATTTTCTATTATGAGGAAAACGGAGCTGTTAAGTTTATTTTGGGGAAAGAGCTAAATAGTGAAAACAGCGCAGTTGTTAACGGGGTTACTTATATTAAAAAAGGTAATGGAGCACTCAGTACACTTATTTCTGTAAGTGCTGCAAAGACAAAGTCTGAGTTAAAAGTTGGTGATAAAACCTCCAAAACAGAGATTGAAAATGAAAGATCCTATTACGTGGTTGAGAATGGACAGCTGAAAAAAAAGACAGTGGGTGATGTTACATTTACTGAGTATCAGAGAGTTCAAGACGGCGCCCAGCAATTCAGAAAAGAGGGCTATACTGAAGAAGAGAAGAATGCTCTTAAAGCACAGTTGGGAGATAAGGCAAGCTTTATAGAGGTTGTGGATATGGAATCTAATGAGACATATTACCAGCTTACAGGGAAGTATGTGCCCAAGTTTAAGATAATTATTGATTGGGGAACGATAAAAGAGTTTGAAAAGCCTGATGGTGCTTTCCAAAACGAATCTCGGGAGGCTAGAGCAGTATTTATACAGAGACTGATGTATAAGGGCTTTGATATAACAGAGGTTAACCTGTCTACAGGACGACTAAAAGATGGTGTAAATATAGGAAAAGAAGAATTCTGGGTGTGGGGTGAAGTTAGTTATAAAAAGGATGAGCAAACTGTTTCCAACGATAAGGAATATACAAATCTTGAAGAAGCTCTTAACGCGTTAAAAAGAGATCTTGCAAGGGAGGATATAAATATCCAAACCGTTGACCATATCGGTACATGGGAGGGTGTGTTGTGGAAGCCTTACAAGGTGATTGAAAAAGATGTTACCTTAACAGGTAATGAACAGGGGCGTGAAATTAAGGATGAGAATATTGAAGGCTTAAAGGGCTATAAAAAGTATTCCTTCTATTTGGATTTCTTAAAGGAGCTTAACCAGAAAAAGGAAGAGGGTATTCTTGTTGCTGAGGAGCTTTATGATAAGGCGGCACAGCTTCTTGGTGAGGTTATACAAAATAAGAATTTTGCAGATAATAATATTAAGCTTGATGAAAATGAAGATGAGAATTTCATTAATTTCATATCCAATGCCAAAGCTGCTGTTGATAAATATAATGAACTGACAGAGAAAGCAAAAGTTGCCAAGGGTGAGGTAGTTACTGCACAGCAGGAAGTGAAGAAGCTTCAGGATACCATTAAAGGTATGGAGAGTAATCAAAATAAAGTTGTTCTTAACAGGACAATGATAGAGTACCTTGGACTTGGTGAGGGTCTTAGTCCAAACGAGTTGGACGCTTTAGTTGATAAACTAAAGGATCAGCCTATAGACAAAGTTATCGATATTCTAAATGGCAAACTTGATGAGGCTAAGGATAAGCTTGATAAGGCAAGGGAAAAGCTTTCAGATATCAGTCATAAGAAGGATGAGGCCGGAAATAAGGTTAATGATCTCGCACCTAATCCTGTAGCTCCGGGGACAACTCCAAGCGGGGCAACCACAAATGCCAACCCTGCCAATGTACCTGCAGATAGTTTAACACCTATAGCAACAACTCCCGGTGTAGATTCTGTGGAAGGTGCAGGTAATCCGGGAGGAGTCTTTGCTGGCGGTGTAACTCCTGCTGTGGTTCCCGCAGGATTTGGCGGAGCAGGGAATGTAAACCTTGTGGCAGCAGCTGATGTTGCAGCACCTTTAGGGAATATTGATTTAGATGACGAGAGTCAGGGTCTGTTAGATGACGGTGATAAGAATATTGTTAAGGGTAAGGATGTTAAGGCACCCCTTGCAGAGAACCTTGTTGAAATGGAAGAAAACCGTTCCTGGTGGTGGTTACTTCTATTAGCAATTGCGACTTTCCTGGGTTACAAAACCTATAAGCACTACAAAAATGAAAAGGAAGCTAATGGAAAAGCAACCAATAAGAAGTAACATTAGAGATTAATATTAATAGCTCATAAAATAAAACCTCATATCAGGAAAATTTAGTGTTCCACAAAATGTAGACGACTGATATGTACCCCTTTTGCTGGACAAAGTCTAGTTGAAAGGGGTTTTTGTATAGGGAAAATATTTATTAAACTTAAAAATGGTACATTGCCAAATTTTTATAGATATAGTGTATAAAAAGAGTAACAAAAACCCCTTTCAATCATTCAGCTATCAAGGCTTTATTGATTATAAGGGGTTTTCTTAAATTAAGCGATAGACGGGGCTCGAACCCGCGGTCTCGACCTTGGCAAGGTCGCGCGTTACCAACTACGCCACTATCGCAAATGAACTAGAATATTTTATCAAAACAATAGTAACTTGTCAAGAGTTCTACTCTTTAGATAAATTATCCAAATAGTCCGAAATAGCAGTTAAATTCACCGGGATTTTAGCAGAAGTCTCACTATCTGGATTTTGGGTTTTGGTATATAATGAAAACCCTATCCAAAATACAATGGCAATACAAGCTAATCCGGTGGAAATACTAATGGCAGCATTAGTAATCTTTTTTCTGCGATTAATCTTTTTTCTATTGGATTTAATTGACTTATGTAAATCTACCTTTTGTTGGCTCATATGATAACCTCTTTCAAAATACAGTATGTTAATGGTATCAAAGCTTTTAAGGTTAGTCAAGACTAAGTAAACCGGGACAAAAAAATATTTATTCCTCATTTTTATTACAAAATGTTTAAAATCCGCCTGATTTTAGCCTTGACTTTTAGCTGACAATTATTTAACATAAATTTGACAAGTAAATAGTGTCTTATGTTTGTTCTTCGATATACTTTGTAAAGTCGGAGAACACTAAGAGGGAAGTAGGTTAGAATCCTACACGGTCCCGCCACTGTATCAGATTGTCTATCTCAGGGCAGCGAAGCCATCCACTGAATTTTATTCGGGAAGGAGAGAATAGACGGTAATCTCAAGTCAGGAGACCTGCATAAGACTTTTCTTAGCCGACGGTGTATCGGTGCATGAGGAAGCATGTATCAGCAAGTTGGGCTATGGAGCGATTCCTAGTCTTTTTTTTCGTTTAATGATGCCTGTTACTTGGTTAATACGGTCTGTTATCATGTGTTATCCTGAGACTGATTCTCCGGGCTTGTAATTGCCTGTCATATGTATTATTTATGTTTATCCTATTATGAATAGAAGGAGGTGTTATGTTAATGGGTAGCAGAATGCAGAGAAGAAGTATTATTTCTCTGGCTCTTGTGCTTGCATTGCTGTTAGGTCTGATTCTGCCGGTCGTGTTTAACGACATGGTATATGCGGATGAACCGGCAAATGCGGTAGAAGGGTTTTATTTGTTAGAGGGGGGAAATGAAACCAGAATATCAGGAAATCTTGAGCTGGGTGCCGATTCTTACGGCAAAGAGTTTACCGTCAAGGTAAAATACAATGAAGGAGTCGACTTTTCTCACTATATGCTGGAGGTGCAAAATCCTGCGGATCTTAATAATCAGGTTCTCCAAAAGATAAGTGAGAATAAAGAAGAACAGACGATAACCTTCAAGGCATTGCAGAAGGGAGAATCTGCAATTTTGGTAAGGGCCGGTATACAGGATGTATTGGCAGAACAGAAGGTTGTTGTAAGCGGTGAGGCTCAAACCGTCACAAATATTGAACTGCAAAGATTTAAGCATGGAGACGGAGTAGGAATAACGGATAAGTGGGTATCCTTTGTTTATCCTCATGTTTTTAAATGGGATCAGTGGGAGAAGATAAGTGACGGATCAATATATAAGCTTAGAGCCGTGGTTACAGGGTCAAATGATCCTGTTCAGTGGATAGTAAATCAGGATACGGAGGCAATCCAAAGGGTATTGTACCCTGATGAAAAGGAATTTTGGTTTAGTGTTAAGGGTAAAGGAAACGTAAGGATAACTGCAAAATGCGGTGATAAAGAGGATTGGGTTGAATTTGATACGGAGTATGGAAAGGATTTAGACGAGTTGAAGGCCTCATGGAAGGAGGGAAAAGACGGTTACGATAGCGGAGATTATCCTGATATAGAGGTTGCTTCTTCAGGATTAAATCTTAAGGTCGGTGATGAGATTTGTCTGATGCTTCATGGCAAGGATCAATCAGGGCTAAGGCTGGGTGAACATCCCTTGAGAAAATATGTTTGGGATATAAAGTATGAGGGTGCAAACGATCTTTTTAAAGTGGAAAAGGGGAAGGACGGATATTATAAGAGGCCAAGGGATTATCTGTTTAATATAACAGCATTAAAACCAGGAAAAACCATAGCCAAATTTACCGGATCGTATTCAGGGTCAAATTACAGCATAAGCATACTTATTGAGATAAAAGCTGAGAGCGGCGGAAGTCAAAGTCCCGCAGATAAAATAAAATTTGCCGGATTTAACACCACAGGTAAAGCGGATCAGTTTAATGAAATAAAAGATAATGCGAAGGGAGACTTGTACCTGGGACAGTTCGCCTACATTAAAGCCGAGCTTAAGGATGGAGAGCAGGGGGAGCTTTCCGTAAGACCGGAGCAGGAGTCACAGCAGAATATAACCGTATCGCCGGAGGGCGATAATATATTCAAGATAGGCTTTAATAAAACAGGAAAGTTCAATATCAATATATGCCTGGGAGAAGAGACGGTAAGGAGTGTTGAGCTTAATGTAAAGGAGAATATTTCTCCAAGCATATGGAGGCATAATGTTGATACTTCGAAAAATCCCTGGCTTTTGATAAGAAGTGGTAGGAAATCATATCAAAACGGAAGTACTATAGAGGAAGAACTGAACGTAAATGCCGCCTTTAAGCCTGATGTAAAGGAAATAAGCTCTCAGCTTAAATATAATATTGAGGTTACCGATCCTGCCGGAGCTTTGCAGATAGTACGCAAGACTGACGAGGAGCTTCATTACACAACTTTAAAGGATGGAGAGGTAAAGATAGACGTAAGCTGCATTTCAGGCAAGTCATCCTTTATACTTAAGGTTGGAAATGGCAAGGAGAATATTATTGAAAAAATCGGGTATCACAAAAGGGGAAAGAATTATAATAATTTTTCACAATCATTAGACGGTGAAGTCGATTTAGTCACCGGACAGCTTTTGTTTTTAAAACCCATAGTAAAGGAAGGATCTGCAAAGAAGGCTATTATCAAGGCAAAGTCGGGCTATGAAGATAAGCTGGCTGTAGCGGACAAGGGGAATGGTGTATTTTCAGTGAAGGCAAAGGATACCGGCAGATTGATACTGGAGGCTACAGTAGATGGTTTAACTGAGAGGGAAATAGTTATTAATGCGAAAAAACAGGAGCCCATCGTTAAGAGACATAATATTTCCTGGATACAGCATGGTCCTCAATGGTTTTGGTCGGTAATAATGAATCCGAATGTCAGATACGATAAGGATAACAATATCATTGTGGAAAGAATAGGAAACAGAGTTTGCTTAAGACCAGATGTAGAAGGTCTTAAAGAATTCTTACCCTTCACCTTTGAGGTTACAGATCCTGACGGTGTTATAGACACTACACCTGTCACAAGTACATGTGCTGAAAAATATGAGTTGGAATTTACGGTTGTAGGAACCGGAGATGCAAAAATAAAGGTAAAATGTGAAGGAGGAGAGCAGGAATATATTATAAGAGTTGTGAAAGTTCCTGCCGAGGGTGTTGTTATAACCAATGCACCTAATGTTCTGGAGCCTGACGCTCCCGTTACCCTTAAAGCGGTGGTTACGCCTAGAAATGCTACAGATAGAGTTAATTGGAGCGTTGACGACAGTGAAGTGGCAGATATAGATCAGTCAGGAACCCTTACTCCAAAGAAGGAGGGTGTGGTAAAGGTAACGGCAGAGGCAAATGGCATAAAAGATGAGGCTGTTATAACAATAAGAAAAATTAAAGATACGGATTTCTATTTCCAGGATGCCAAAACAAAGGAGAAGAAATATGTTGAAAACGGTGAAATTGAGCTTATGGTAACTGATTTCGGGCATTTCTTCATGGAAGGTGAGCAGAATAACAGCGTTCAAGTGAAGGATTGGCATTCCGAGGAATATGTGCACCACCCGCAGAGTGACGAATATTCATTCTGGTTTTGGATAGACCAGGATAATCGCTTTCATCCTAGAAAGGTAGGAGAGCAGAAAGCTACTCTGACATATTTAAGAGACGGAAACGTTTTTGAAAAGGAATTTACATTAAAGGTAATTTCAGGAGATGTTGAGGAAATAAGAGCCTATGCAATGAGAGATGGGCAAAGATTTGACTTGGGGGGAGATAATCCCCTGCCTGTGGAGGGATCTGAGCGTGTAAAGGTTTTCGTAGAGGGAAAGCGAAAAGGAAAAACTGATTTTGAACTTATTCCTGATACTTCGTATGAACTGGTGTACAAAAATAAGCAGCATATTATCGGAAGCAGTTTCGCTCTTTGGTCGCCCGAAACTCATGTTGTGGATATCAGAATGCTGGATGACAGTTGCAAGCTAAGCTTTAAGGCTACATCCTCATATGTACCTCAAACAGGATTTGAAGGAGATGTTCCTGCCAGATGGCCGATACACGATTGGAACAATCTGGGTTATAAGTTTGTAGGAATGAGGTATCACCCTATGGAGGAGGTTGAGGAATGGGGAAGCTCAGGATATACTCTTAGAACGCTGCCTCACAATGCCAGTTATCATGTAATTAATTGGGAATCACTTAATCCGGAGATTGCAGAATATGATCCGCTGCATGCAAACGGATTTGTTCCTAAAAAGCCGGGAAAAGCAAAATTCGTTGCAAGCCTACCGGAGGACAGCAGTGTGAGAAGGGAATTTGAGGTGGAATTCTATTATTTAAATCCTCTGACTAAGGCATCGTCAGTGGATAAAGTAATTGAAATAACTCAGGGAGAGCAAAAGGCGCTCAAATTGAGTATTAAACCTAAATTTGCAAGTGAACAGAGATTCAATTGGAGCTGCAGCGGGAAAGGAGCAGTAGAAATATTTGATACGGTTCATGTAGATCCAAATGATGTGAATGTGGAAAAATGGACCGTACACAATATAAAAGGCATAAGACCGGGAAGGACTGAGGTTATTGGAATTCCCTATGATGAAACGGGAGATATAGAGAAAAAGACCGTAAGATTTACCGTCATGGTAAAAACTGCAGAGGGTTACGTGCCTGAGGATGATCCTATTGAGCCGGGAAATGGAATTCAGGATGAAAAGACACTTCCTGACGGGAATAGCAGCAAGATTACTGAAGGAGTGAGCCCTGCTTCAGGAAGCGGAGATACAACAAATCCCAACACTAATCCTGCTGTCACAAGATCAAATCCTGTACAAAATACAAGATTAAATCCTGTACAAAATATCAGAAGAAATGTTCAGAATGATACAAGATCTCTTCCGGCAGGTGGGAGCAGCACAACGAGTGTAAACGGAAATTCAGTACCTAGAGCTAATAATGAGGCTGAAGCACAGGACAAGACAGAGAACAGCCCGTCTTATGTATCGACCCCCAATAAGCTGTATAAGGATCTTGGAGAATATACATATGGAGGCAGCCCATCAGAGGAGGCAACTTTCAGAATAAAAGGTATACATCTTAGTGATCTTGTAACTGTATTTATGGATGGAAAGGAGCTTGATCCCAAATATTATGAAGCGAGAGAGGGCAGTCTGATAGTGACCTTGAAAAAATCCTATGTTGATGAGCTTTCATCAGGAGAGCATGACCTTAGGATAGAAACTAAGGAGGGTGATGTTAAGGTACTTTTAAATGTTGCTAAGGAGAAGTCTCTGGTGCCTGCACAACCAAGAGGTAAGGCTATGGGAGTCTTAGCAGCGCTTGTTATAGGCTTATGTATTATTGCTCTTTTATACAAAAAGGGAATTATTTTTAAAGGAACAAAATAATAGTTGGCACCATTGTTTTTGGTGCCATGCATGGCGCTCTATAGGAACAGCTGTTTTTGACAGCCATGCATATTGATTAAATTAACTGTTGGAAGTGTTCTGCCTGATGCAAATAAGAAACGGAGAATGAGGGTTAAAACTGTCATCTCCGTTTTTTGTTTTGCCATGTTTATTCAGTGAAATCAGGAAATGGCAGGGAATATTTTCTTGCAAAAAAAGGGGATTTATGATAATATCATTTGATTATAGCGAATGTAGTTTTATTTAGGAGGAATTATGGCAGCGTGGCGTATAGCGGTTACGGTAGTATTGGTTTTAATTAGTATAGCACTTACCATTATTATATTGTTTCAGGAGGGTAAATCAGCAGGGTTAGGCTCACTTTCAGGGCAGAATTCTGATTCTTACTGGATGAAAAACAAAAGCCGTTCCAAGGAGGGACGGATGGTACTGATTACCACCTTAATGGTGATAGGGTTCTTTGTTATCTGTACCTTTTTAAACATTCAAAGGTTTATGTAATGATTACCCCAGGACATAGCTTCTGGGGATATTTATATTATGTCAAATTCTAAAAAAATTCATCTTATAGGCACCTTTATGGCAAGTAAAAAGGGATATGGCTTCGTTAGTGTGGAGGGCATTAAGGAGGATTTTTTTATTTCCAAAAAATTTACAGAAAATGCCATAGATGGTGACACTGTTAAGATTATTCTTTTAAAGAAAAAGCGGGGAAGCTCCAAGGAAGCTAAGATTATAAAGATAGTTGACAGAAAACAGAGTATTGTGGTGGGAGTATACGAAAAATCCAGGGATTTTGGATTTGTATTACCATATGATACTAAGCTTCCGGACATTTATATAAAATCCTCTGACAGTCTAAATGCCGGTTCTAAAGATGTGGTACTTTGCAATATTATTAGCTTTGGTGATAAAAAAAGAAGCCCTGTCGGGAAAATCACAGAAATAATAGGTAGAGAGAATGATCCATATGTGGATGTTATAGCTATAGCAAAGGGAATTGGGATTCCGCTGAGGTTTCCCAAGGAGGTAATGATTGAGGCAGACAATGCCGGCAAACGAGTATCACACAAGGAAAAGAGAGGACGGCTTGACCTTACAAAGGAGCTTATTATAACCATAGATGGAGATGATTCCAAGGATTTAGATGACGCTATTTCTCTAAAAAGGGAAAAGGATTTGTATATTCTTGGAGTTCATATTGCAGATGTATCCCACTACGTAAAGGAAAGATCGGCACTTGATAATGAGGCATATAAACGGGGAACAAGCGTGTATTTAATAGATACGGTAATCCCCATGCTGCCTAAAGCTCTGTCTAATAATATATGCTCACTTTTAGAAAACAAGGTTCGATTAACCCTTAGCTGTATTATGAAAATTAATGCCAATGGAGAGGTGGTGGATTATAGTATACAGGAGTCTGTTATTAAAAATTCCCATAGGCTTACCTATAATAAAGTCAATTCCATATTAGATAACCCTAAGGGCAGGTTGGCAAAAAAATTAGGCAAAACCACCGCTATGTTGCTTTTAATGCAGGAATTGGCAGGAATTATTCGTGAACATAGAAGAAAACAGGGTTCTATTGATTTTGATATTCCTGAGGCAAAAATAAAGCTGAATGACAGGGGATACCCAATTGAAATATCAAAAAGGGACAGGGGAAAAAGTGAGTGTATAATAGAGGACTTCATGCTTATGGCAAATACTGTTGTTGCAGGTGCTGCCAGAGATATGAAGTTACCTATATTATATAGAAGCCACCCCGGTCCGGATCAGGAAAAGGTGGATACTTTAGCTGAGCTTTGTTATATGCTTGGAATTACCCTTAAAAAATACAAGGGTGGAGTAAAGCCTAAGGAGATACAGCGCATATTAAATGAGTCTAAGGGTAAGGAATATGAGAGTTTGCTTGCAATGATTTCTTTACGGAGTATGCAGCAGGCAAAATATGATATGGTTGATTCCTACCATTTTGGATTAGCAATGGATTGCTATTGCCATTTTACTTCACCCATAAGAAGATATCCGGATTTACTGGTTCATAGAATATTAAAAGAGAATTTAATAAAGCCTATAGACACCAAAAGAAAAAGATATTTAAAGAAGTTTCTTCAAGAGGCAGAAATGGAAACCAGCAGGCTGGAAAGGCGTGCCGTAGAATGTGAAAGAGAAGTGGATAAGCTAAAAAAATGTGAATTTATGGAGACTGCCATAGATGAGGAGTTTACCGGATTTATTTCCGGTGTTACAGGCTGGGGCATATATGTTACACTGGATAATACAGTTGAGGGTATGGTACCCATCCATTCCATACCCAATGATTATTTTATTTATGATGAAAAGCGGTATCAGATTATAGGCGAGAGGACTAAAAAGACCTATAAACTGGGAGATATAGTTAATATTAAGATATATAAAATAGATAAAAGAGCAAGAACAATAGATTTTAGGATAGCGGAAGATGAAAAGTCAAGGGAAAAAGCTGATAGCAAATAATAAAAAGGCGAGACATGATTATTTCCTTCTTGATGAATATGAGGCCGGTATAGTTTTGGCAGGTACTGAGGCTAAGTCACTGCGACAGGGAAAGTGTTCAATTAAAGAGGCCTTTATTCGTATAGATAAAGGAGAGATTTTTATTTATCAAATGCATATTTCTCCATACGAGCAGGGAAATATTTTTAATAAGGATCCCCTTAGAGAAAGAAAGCTTCTTTTACATAAGGCGCAGATTGGTAAATTGGCAGGAGCAGTGAATCAAAAGGGAAACACTATTGTACCTGTGGAGGTATATTTTAGAAATGGAAAAGTTAAGATATTGATTGCCCTTGCCAAGGGTAAAAAATTATATGATAAAAGAGAGGATATTAAGAAGAAAGATATCCAAAGGGAGCTTGATAAAGAAATGAAGCGTAGATTTAATTAAAAATTTTTATATCCTATTGAAACCACTATATGGTTGTGATAGTATTTCATTAACAACAATATTTAGTGGTTTTATTAAGGAGAATCGGTGAGAGTTATAGGTCAAACAGGCTCTGTTTTATACAACCAAAAGGGTTACAATATAAATATGGTAAATAACGGAACCTCAGTTAATATGAATGAGGTTTATGATTATTTAAAGAAAACAAGAAAGCGTCCCGAGGATCTTTCCCGGCAGGAATATCTCCTGTTTAGGAGTTCTAAACGCTAGGAACGCTTTGGTTTTAAGAGTTTATAAATGCTGTTACTTACTCAGTAACAGCATTATTTTATTACTGCGTTTTATAAATGTTTCCATTTTCTCTGGAGACAGAGGCTCATTGGCAAGGAGTGCCAAGTCATACAGTTGATTACAGAAATCTTTGGTATGCTTGCTGTCTTTATTATTTAATATAAATTGTACCAGTGAATTTCCAATATTTAATACCAAAGTTTCATCTCTGCCCATCATACCCATATCCATACCGGGCATGGCATACATCTTCATCATATCTGCCATTCTACGGCTGGATTCACTTATAGTTAGCATAGAGGAAACAGAATCATCTTTTAATTTCTTAACTTCAACCTTTAATTCTTCGTTCTCTAAAGCGCTCCTGAAGGTTTCTGTGAGATCATCAGTACTTGACTGTAAATCTTCATTGGTTTCCTCTAGTAAATCATCATTTAATTTAGAGTCAATGCGTTCAAATTTGTAGTTTTCATTACGGCTTTCCAGTTGGGTAATAAAGCTTGTGTCTATAGGGGAGTCAAGAATTACAGCGCTTAATCCCTGACTTTTAAATTGATTAATATATTGTCCCTGTTTAACCTTATCTGTAACGTAGTAAACAGATTTTCTCTTATCCTCCTGTTCTTTTGGGTCTGAAGCTGTTTCTTTAGAGCTGTTTTCAACAGAGTCTTTATTTTCAATATCCTTTTCTGCTTCGTCACTGCCTTTAGTATCTTCCGTTACCAGTAGGTCAGGAAGAGTAATGAACTTATCCTCTAAGTCCTTAAACAGGATATAATCATTCATTCGATCACAGAATTTTTCATCCCTTAGGCAGCCGTACTTAATAAATGGTGAAATATCCTCCCAATATTTTTCATAGTTTTCCCTGTCGGTTTTACAAAGCCCTGTGAGCTTATCTGCCACCTTTTTAGTGATATATTCAGAAATTTTGGTAACAAAGCCGTCATTTTGCAGGGCAGATCGGGATACATTCAACGGTAAATCAGGGCAGTCAATTGTGCCCTTTAGAAGCAGCAGAAATTCAGGGATAACCTCCTTAATATTATCTGCGATAAATACCTGATTATTATATAGTTTTATAGTGCCCTCAATGGATTCGTATTCTGAATTAATCTTAGGGAAATATAAAATTCCCTTAAGATTAAAGGGATATTCCATATTCAAATGTATCCAGAAGAGAGGCTCTTTATAGTCGTTAAATACCTTCCTATAAAATGCTTTGTATTCCTCGTCGCTGCAGTCCACAGGTGTTTTTGACCAAAGGGGATGGGTATCATTAAGGGGAACAGGTCTTTTAACTATTTTAAGCTTATCCTTTGCAGGGGAAACTTCCACCATTTCTTTCTTTCCGTCTTCCCCCTCTTTTTCCTCAAATTTAGCCTCTTCATGGATTTCCTCAATAACGGTATCTGTATCAAGCTTATCTTCTTTGTCGATAGTTTCGTACTTTTCCTCCTCGCCCTCTTTATTTAAGAAAATAGGATAGGGCATGAAAGAGCAATATTTTTCTATTACCTCTCTGGCTCTGTACTCATTGGAAAATTCAAGGGAATTTTCGTTAAGGGAAAGGGTGATAGTTGTGCCGACATCCTTCTTATCACCGTCCTCCATAGAGAACTCTGTGCCCCCGTTACATTCCCAGTGAACTGGCTTTGCACCTTTTTTATAAGATTTAGAATCAATATGTACGGTATCTGCCACCATAAATGCTGAATAGAATCCCAGTCCAAAATGCCCGATTATTTGGTCTTCACTGGCTTTATCCTTGTATTTTTCCAGAAAATCAGTTGCACCGGAAAATGCAATTTGATTAATATATTCCTCAATTTCCTGGGCGTCCATTCCCAAGCCGTTATCTGTAATTGCTATGCTCTTTTTATTTGGGTCAACAGTTACCCGTATTTTAGGTGTATAAGAACTTTCCAGTTCACATTCCCCCATTATCTCTAATTTCTTAAGCTTGGTAATAGCGTCACAGCCATTGGAAATAAGTTCTCTATAAAAAATATCATGGTCAGAATATAACCATTTTTTAATTATCGGAAAAATATTTTCACTGTTAATTGATAATGAACCTGTTTGTTTTGACATATACTTCCTTTCTATGTAAAAGATATAAATTAGACCGATTTACAACAATAAATAAAATACCATAAAAAAATTAAAAAACAAGATGTTCATTGTATATAAATATAAATTGTGCTAAAATTTGAAAGTTGAAAAGGAAGATATGATTATGAAAAAAATAGGAATTATAACAGATTCAAACAGCGGTTTTACAGCAAAAGAGGCAAAGTCCTGTGGCATAAATATACAGCCAATGCCATTTTATGTGGACGGTGAGCTCAAGTATGAGGGCAAAAACTTTAGCCAGAAAGAGTTTTACAAAGCCTTAGAAAAGGGGAGTAAGGTATCTACTTCAATGCCTATTGTAGGGGAAGTAATAGATTTTTGGGAGAATTTACTAAGGATATATGATGAACTAGTATACATCCCTATGTCATCCAGCCTTTCATCCTCATGTGAAACTGCTAAGCTTATTGCTGAGGATTACGACGGTCGAATTGAGGTGGTGGACAATCGCAGGATTTCTGTCACCATGAAGCTTTCGGTTTATGAGGCAATAGAGCTGGTTAAGCTTGGGAAAAGCGCCTTGGAAATAAGAGAGTATCTTGAAGCCAACGGAGACGATTCTTCGATTTATCTGATGGTGGATACTCTGGAGTATCTTAAAAAGGGCGGGAGGATTACTCCTGCAGTTGCAGCCGTTGGTACTCTGCTCAGAATAAAGCCTGTGCTTCAGATACAAGGCGGCAAGCTTGATACTTTTGCTAAGGCAAGAACGCTAAAGCAAGGCAAACAGATTATAATGGAAGCAATTGAAAAGGATGTTAAGGAAAGATTTGCAAATATACCTTTAGATGAACTGACTATATCAATTGCTCATACTCAAAATAAAAAGGAAGCTGAAATATTCAGAGATGAACTGTTAGGGATTTTTCCCAATAAAAAAATTATCATTGATCCATTGTCATTAAGCGTTGCTTGTCATGTGGGACCGGGTTCACTGGCAGCAACTGTTACGAAAACATTTATAAAGGAGATGTAGCATGGTAAAAGCAATTGTAGGAGCTAACTGGGGTGATGAGGGTAAAGGAAAAATAACTGATATGATGGCACAAAAGGCTGATATAATAGTTAGATTCCAAGGCGGTGCCAATGCAGGACATACAATAGTTAATCATTATGGAAAGTTTGCGTTGCACACTCTGCCTTCCGGTATTTTCTACGATCATACCACCAGTATTATCGGTAATGGAGTTGCATTAAATATTCCGGTATTAGTTAATGAACTTAACTCTGTTTTAGAGAGAGGGGTTCCCAAACCAAAGCTTCTTATATCAGACAGAGCACAGGTGGTTATGCCATACCATATCCTGTTTGATCAGTATGAGGAGGAAAGACTGGGCGGGAAATCCTTTGGATCCACCAAATCGGGGATAGCCCCATTTTATTCAGATAAGTATGCAAAAATAGGATTTCAGATAAGTGAATTATATGACAAGAATTTACTGTCGGAAAAGCTTGATAATATCCTGCCGGCAAAGAATGTTCTGTTGCGGGAGCTGTATAAAAAGCCTGAACTCAACAAGGAAGAACTGCTCTTTACTCTGCTGGAATATGGCAAGATGATAGAGGAATATGTATGTGATACTGCACTGTTTTTAGATAATGCTATAAAGGAAAATAAGGAAATATTGTTAGAGGGACAGTTAGGAACCATGAAGGATACAGATCATGGAATATATCCTATGGTTACTTCCTCATCAACTCTTGCCTCCTTTGGTGCTATTGGTGCAGGAATTCCGGGATATGAGATTAAAAAGATTTATTCTGTATGCAAGGCATACTCCTCTGCAGTGGGATCCGGAGTCTTTGTAAGTGAGATATTAGACGAAAATGAAGCCCATGAGCTTAGGGAGCATGGGGGAGATGGAGGTGAATATGGTGCTACTACAGGTCGTCCCAGGAGAATGGGGTGGTTTGATGTGGTAGCCAGTAAATATGGCTGCAGGCTTCAGGGCACAACTGATGTGGTATTTACGGTTGTGGATGCACTGGGATATTTAGATAAAATCCCTGTTTGTACAGCTTATGAAGTAGATGGGAAAGAGATTACGGATTTTCCTGTTACAGCAAAGCTTCACAACGCTAAACCTGTATTTACGGTGCTTCCTGGATGGAAAAGTGATATCACCGGTATAAGGGAATATGATAAGCTTCCGGAAAATTGCAGGAAATATATAGAGTTTGTGGAAAGCGAATTAGGATATCCCATTACCTATGTTTCTAACGGACCAAAGAGAGAAGATATTATAAAAAGGAATAAGTAATATGGAAATGCTTAAGGTAGACAATATAACAAGGGTATATCCAAACGGAGCAGGGATATTTGATATCAGTTTTTCCATTAATGAATGTGGTATATATGGGCTGTTAGGAGAAAATGGAGCCGGAAAATCTACCCTGATGAGCATTATAACCGGATTTTTAAGTGCAGGTACCGGTGAGGTGAGCATATGTGGCAATGATATACTGAAAGCTCCTATTGCAGCCAAGAAAAATATTGGCTATTTACCTGAAGTGCCTCCTGTTTATGAAGATATGACAGTTAGAGAATATCTTAAATTTGCAGCGGAGCTTAAAGGTATATCCAAGTCAAGCATCCAAAATAATATAGAAAGAGTTATTGACGATACTAAGCTGGAACCTGTGAAGGATAGGCTTATCAAAAATCTATCCAAGGGATATAAGCAGAGAGTAGGGCTTGCTCAGGCTATTTTAGCGGACTTTAAGGTGCTTATTTTAGATGAGCCGATGAGTGGACTTGATCCTGTGCAGATTGCAGAAACGAGGAAGCTTATTTTATCATTAAAGGATGACCATGTTATAATACTAAGCTCTCATATCCTTAGCGAAATCAGTGACTTATGTGAGCATGTATTTATTATGTCTAAGGGTCATCTGGTATACTCCGGTTTACTTAAGGAGCTTGAAACTGAGGATAAATCTTTGGAGGATGCGTTCCTGGAAATTATCTCACAGGAATATAATGAATTAAATGATGACATAACTGATTTAAAAAATCCGGAGAGTGACGAAGAAATATTGGAAGATAAAGAGGACAATAACAAATAAAAAGAGCAGCGAAAAGGATAAAGATGATAGCAATATATAAACGAGAATTAAGTTCACTTTTAAAAAATGTTATAGGTTGGGTATTTTTAGGGATATGCTCCTCTGTATATGGTGCCTTTTATGTGGTTTATCAATTGGGATACGGAGTTTCTAATATTTCACAAACACTTTCATTTTTGCCATATATTTTTATGATACTGGTTCCTATTTTGTCTATGAGGATATTTTCCAGAGAAAAAAGGGATAAATCCGACCGATTAATATATACTGCACCAGTTTCCATAAAATCAGTGGTTCTGGGGAAATATCTTGCTCTGTCCACAATTGTGTTTATCCAAAGCATATATTTTTTACTTACTGTATGCTTAATGAATGTTTTTGGTGACGTTAATTATTTAATAAATTTTAACTCTCTTTTGGGGTTTATTTTATTTTCCCTTGCGGCTGTAGCCATATCCATGTTCGCCTCATCTCTTGTGGAGAGCCAGGGCATTTGCGCCCTATTATCCTTCGGCACTCTATTTTTAGCATTAAATTTACCCGGATATATGAGAAATATATTTAAGGAGGACAGTGTTGGCTACAGAATTATCGGTACAATTGAACTTAATAAACCCTTAAATGACTTTGTTTCAGGAATTTTTTCCATATCAAGCCTTGTATATTATCCTGTAGTAATACTTTTATTTCTGTTTTTAACAGGACAGGTTATCTACAAGAAAAGATTCAATGTCAGTAGAGAAAAGCTTTCCCTGTCCGCCTTTACCATAGGAGGTGTAGTTGTTGCTATTGCACTTTCTCTTGGAATTAACTTCGCCTTGTCGTATTTACCCACGGATACTGTTGTGGATGTTTCTTCTATGGGGATATATTCGATTACTGATTCTACCAAGGAATATTTAAAGAAATTAAATGATGACATAACTATCCAGGTTTATTCTAAAAAAAGTGATACGGATCTAGTATTAACAAGAATGTTGGATAGATTTAAGGATTCAAACGGAAAAATAACTGTAAAATATGTTGACCCGTCCATTAACCCCAATTTGGGAGCCAAAATCGGAGTAGAAAAACTTACTGCCGGTTCTGTAATTGTTTCCGGAAATGGAAAAAACAAGGTTATCAGCTCCTATGAGCTTTATGAAACCAGTGTTGATTATACAACCTATACCCAAAGCATTACCGGGTTTGACGGTGAGGGAAGGATAGTTGGTGCAATAGAATATCTGTTTTCTGAGGATACTCCTATTATATACAGCCTAACGGGACATAATGAGGTTAGAATATCTGAAAGACTGTCTAAGGAAATGGATAAGCTAAACCTTGAGCATAGAGAACTTAATTTGCTGGAAACAAGGGAGGTTCCTAAGGATTGTCGAGGTATAATTATTAATGCACCGGAAAGTGATATATCCTCTGATGATTTGGATTTAATAAAGGAATATATT
Source organism: Lachnospiraceae bacterium (assembly GCA_041776485.1). Lineage (GTDB taxonomy): Bacteria > Bacillota > Clostridia > Lachnospirales > Lachnospiraceae > JBHBQE01. The sequence goes on from JBHBQE010000002.1 coordinate 175,741, forward strand.
TCCAACGGGGGAAAAGTCTCTATTATGGTGGATTTTGTTTCCATAAATAATCAGGAAAACCTAAGGGAACTTATGGGGTTTGCAGGGCTTAACCCTGTAGAGGGAGTTATTTGTGAAGATGATGAAAAACGATTTTATAACTATAAGTTCTATTTATTCCCCACTGTAGCAGAGTCTGACGTAACAACAGGAATTACAGGTGATCTTCAGATTTTTACTCCATATTCACTGGGCTTTAAAGCAGATGAGTTGGGAGAAAATGTAAAAGCCTTTCTTTTAACCTCAGAAGGCTCCTATGCCAAGGCGTCCCTTAGCAATGAGGAGGATATATTTGATACCGGAATTGTGGAAAATATTGCCAAAGAAGATAGTGATATATCGGGCCCCTTTGCAGTTGCCGCATTTTCTGATGTAGGCAGCGATGGCAGAGTTTATGCCTTTGGTTCCCCCTTTATGTTCTCTGATGGGGCAGATGAAGTTGTTGTAGGGCGTAATACCACTCTCTTTATAAATTTGATAAAGGACATGGTTGGTGAGGCGGAGGAAATAAATACAAGTGTTTCTATAAAACGATATGAGAGCCCCACCCTTACCGTCAGTCAGTCAATGGTGGGAATATATGGATTTATCCTTGTAATATTAATTCCTCTTGCTACTATATTTGCAGGCTTGACAGTGTGGATAATCAGAAGAAAGAAATAAAGTCTGCCCCAGATAATGGGGCAGTTAATCTCTATTTTTAAAGAACATCATAAATACCCAAATAATCACCGGTACGAGAATGGTTAAGCCGACGCTGGCACCCAATAGATGCATTGTTTTGGGATTATCTATCAGAGCAAAAACAATTGTAATTCCATACATTGATATTAATAGAATTATGGCAATGACGGCAAGAATTTTCTTTTGCATATTTTTCTCCAAAGCTATGACAGAACAGGGATTGCTTGTACATGAGCAAATAATATGATATTCTTTTTTGTGTGTCAAACCTTATATATTATATAGGTAGATTAATCAGTAAATAATATTACCGGGAGGGATATATGACCTTACTTGAAAAGTGGAAAAACAAAGCCTACGACCAAAACGCAGATTCAGGTGCGACAAAAAGGCTATGGGAGAATTATTTTAAGGAGGAGACAGAGGTTTATAAACAGCTTCTTTCTGCTCCGGATACTGAGGTGAAAGGCTCAGTTAAGGAATTGGCTGATAAGTATAATATGGATACGGTAACATTTGCCGGATTTTTGGACGGTATCAACGACAGCCTTAAAAAGGAAAATCCTATTGAAACCATGGATGAGGATACAATTGTATCCTTGGGTTTTGATAAGGAAAAGTTATATAAAAACATGGTAGAAGCAAAGGCAGACTGGCTATATGGACTGAAGGAATGGGAGCCTATTTTTGATCAGGAAACAAGGGATAGACTATATAAGGAGCAGAAGAAATCTCATACAGTAGTTAATACCGAGAAAATTGGAAGAAATGACCCATGTCCCTGCAAAAGCGGGAAAAAGTATAAGCACTGCTGCGGAAAGAAGTAATAGTAGATTATTGAGGAAGCTTTATGAAAATAACATTAAAAGACGGTGTAGTTAAAGAATATGACAGGGAAAAGACAGTATATGATATAGCTCTTGATATTAGTGAGGGCTTAGCCAGGGTAGCTGCAGGTGGAATTGTGGATGGAGAATACAAGGATCTTCGTACCGTAATTAATAAGGACTGTACCTTGGAAATTGTAACAGTTAAGGATCCCAAGGGATTATCCACACTTAGGCATACCACAAGTCATATTCTTGCGCAGGCCGTTAAAAATCTTTTTCCGGATGCAAAAATTGCAATCGGTCCCTCAATTGAGGAGGGATTTTATTATGATTTTGAGTGTAAGCCCTTTAGTCGGGAGGATTTAGATAAAATTGAAGCTGAAATGAAAAGGCTTATTAAAGCAGGAGCAATTTTAACACGATTTGAATTGCCCAGAGATGAAGCTATCAAGCTTATGAAAACAAGAAAAGAGTCTTACAAAGTTGAGCTTATAGAAAATCTGCCGAAAGACGCAAAAATTTCCTTTTATGAGCAGGGGGAGGGATTTGTTGACTTATGCGCAGGTCCCCACCTGCATGACCTTAAGAATATAAAGGCATTTAAGCTTACCTCCTCATCAGGAGCCTATTGGCGTGGAGATGAAAAAAATGCCATGCTTACCAGAATATATGGCACAGCTTATTCTGATAAGAAGGAGCTTGCTGCTCATTTAGAGAGAATGGAGGAGGCAAAACGCAGGGATCATAATAAGCTTGGCAGGAGTATGGGGATATTTACCACAGTGGATGTTATTGGGCAGGGACTTCCCCTGTTTACTCCCAAGGGGGCAAAGATAATCCAAACCCTTCAGCGCTGGATAGAGGATTTGGAGGATGAGGAATGGGGGTATACCAGAACCAGGACTCCGCTAATGGCAAAAAGTGATTTATATAAAATAAGTCAGCATTGGGATCACTATAAAGAGGGAATGTTTGTTTTAGGTGACGAAAAAAAAGACAAGGAGGTAATGGCACTTCGCCCCATGACCTGTCCATTCCAGTATTTTATATATAAAAACGAGCCTAAATCCTATAGGGATTTGCCATGTAGATATTCGGAGACATCCACCATATTCAGAAATGAGGATTCCGGAGAAATGCATGGTCTTACGAGAGTAAGGCAGTTTACTATAACAGAGGCACATTTAATTGTAAGACCGGATCAAATGGCAGAGGAATTTAAAAGATGTTTAGCGCTGGCTAAGCATTGTCTGGAGGTGCTGGGAGTAGAGAAGGATGTTACCTACCACCTGAGCAAGTGGGATCCTCAAAATACGGAAAAATACATTGGTACCGATGAGGATTGGGAGCGTACCCAGGGACATATCAGAAACTGTCTTCTTGAGTTGGGTATTGAATTTACAGAGGAGGAGGGTGAGGCGGCATTTTACGGTCCAAAGGTGGATATTAATGCAAAAAATGTATATGGCAAAGAGGATACCATGATAACGGTACAGTGGGATGAATTTAATGCCGAGCTTTTTGATATGACCTATACAGACCAAAATGGTGACAAGGCAAGACCCGGAATAATCCATAGAACCTCTATGGGGTGCTATGAAAGAACATTGGCTTGGCTTATTGAAAAATATGCAGGTAAATTCCCTACATGGCTTTGTCCTGAGCAGGTGAGAATTCTTCCTATTTCAGAAAAATACCTAAATTATGCCAACACTGTAAACAGCCATCTTAAATCAAAGGGCATAAGGTCAACTGTGGATAATAGGGCAGAGAAAATCGGCTTTAAAATAAGAGAGGCAAGACTTGATTTACTTCCCTATATGATAATTGTTGGTGAAAAAGAAGAAAATGAAGGGAATATCAGTCTAAGAAGCAGATTTAAGGGAGATGAGGGCAGTGTGTCACTAGAGGACTTTTCCAATGCTGTGTTAAAAGAAATAGAAACCAGGGAAATACGAAAAGAAGAGGTATTAGATTGATACTTAAAAGGGTTTTAGCTTTATGTATAATAATATTAATGCTTGTGAGCTCAGGATGTGTAAATAAGGAATCTCCAAAGTCTGATTTGTCTGACTCAAAAAAGGATATAAGTAAGCAAGTAGACTTAACTGAGCTATCTTTAAATGATTTAGAGGTATTGGTAATAGACGGAAACAAAGACGCTGCATATCGGCTTGGCTTGATATATGATTACGGAACCGATGTGGTAGAGCAGAACTTTTCCAAAGCGAAGCAATGGTATGACAGAGCCAGAGATTTGGGAAACAAAAAAGCTGCTCTTGCTATAGGATATATGTATTTAAGCGGTTTAGGGGTTGAGCGGGATTATGATGAAGCCAGGACTTATTTTGATGAAGCCTTAGAGGCAAGGGTTGTAGATGCATGCGTTGGATTGGGCAGACTATTTATGCAGGAGGATTATGAAGATTATAACCCTAATAGAGCGTATACTTATTTTTACAATGCCGCCAATAAGGGGAGTCTTGACGGCAAGTATTACTTAAATTATGCCAGAGAAATGGGAATTGGAACTTCAGTGGATTTTGTCAATGCACTCACAGGTTATACAGAAGTCAGCTCCAGCAATAGCGATGATATAGAGGATCAGTTTGCTATTAATTCTTCCAATACAAGGTTGGGCATTATGTATATAAATGGTAAGGGTGTGGATCCGAACTATGAAATGGCAATGGATTATTTTAAGGAAGCGTCAGAAAATGGCTTTGCCATGGCAAAATACTATATTGGATTAATGTATGAATCCGGGGATACTGAGCATGACGCTAATTATGACAAGGCACTCAGTTTTTATGAAGAGGCTGCCGCTATGGAATATGCACCGGCATTAAATCAGGTGGGATATATGTATTGTAACGGTTTAGGTGTGGATATTGACTATGAAAAGGCTTTGTATTACCAAAAACTGTCCGCTGCTCAAGGCTACCCTCTTGCAATGGTAAATCTGGGATATTTGTATGAGAATGGATTGGGGACCAAAAGGAGTTTGCCTACAGCCTTGTCTTACTATAAATTAGCTGAGGAGGGCGGGTATGAAGGTGCCTATGCAGCTATAGTACGAGTGGAAAACTTAATAAAAAACGGTAATTTTTAGGAGTTTATTATGTCAGAAGAGGATAGGTATATCAGCCCGCTTTCGCAACGATATGCAAGTAATGAAATGCAGTACATATTCTCACAGGAGAAAAAGTTTTCTACATGGAGGAAGCTTTGGGTTGCTTTAGCAGAGGCAGAAATGGAGCTGGGGCTTAAGGACGAAAAGGGAGAGGCAAGAATTACAGAGGAAATGATATCTGAAATGAAGTCTCACATTTTGGATATAAATTACGATGCGGCAAGGCAGCAGGAGATGAAAGTCAGACATGATGTTATGAGCCATGTTTATGCCTACGGTCTGCAATGTCCCAAGGCGGCAGGGATTATCCATCTGGGTGCTACCTCCTGCTATGTGGGAGACAATACGGATATTATTCTTATGAGGGATGGGCTTTTGCTTATCAGGGAAAAGCTTTTAAACGTAATTGATAGACTAGCAAAATTTGCTGATAAATATAAGGAACTGCCTACTCTGGCTTTTACTCATTTTCAGCCTGCTCAGCCAACCACTGTAGGGAAAAGAGCTACCCTTTGGATAAATGAATTCTTAATGGATATTGAAGAGGTGGACTTTTGTCTGGATACTATTAAATTACTTGGTTGTAAGGGAACTACAGGTACTCAGGCGAGCTTTCTGGAGTTATTTAATGGCGATTATTCCGCAGTAAAGGAAATCGATAAAAAAATAACTGATAAAATGGGGTTTAATTCCTGTGTGTCTGTAAGCGGCCAAACCTATTCCAGAAAGATGGACTTTAGAATTCTCAGCGCATTATCGGGAATAGCCCAGTCTGCATATAAAATGAGTAATGATATCAGGCTGTTGCAGCACCTTAAGGAAATTGAGGAGCCATTTGAGAAAAATCAGATTGGTTCCTCAGCTATGGCATATAAGAGAAACCCTATGAGAAGTGAAAGGATTTGCGGTTTAAGCCGATATATTATTATAGATACACTTAATCCTGCAATCACTTCTGCAACCCAGTGGTTTGAAAGAACCTTGGACGATTCTGCAAATAAAAGACTTGCTATAGCAGAAGGATTTTTAGCCTGTGATGGGGTTTTGGATTTGTGTATAAATGTAACTGAGAATCTTGTGGTGTATGAAAGGGTTATTGAAAAGCATTTACTGGAGGAACTGCCGTTTATGGCAACCGAAAATATAATGATGGATATGACTAAGCTGGGTGCAGATAGACAGGAAATCCATGAGAGAATCAGAGAATTGAGCATGGAAGCAGGTGCAAGGGTTAAGGAAGAGGGACTTTCCAATAATCTGGTGGAATTAATCAGAGCAGATAAGATGTTTCATCCAATATGGGATAAATTGGAAAGTATTATGGATCCCAAGCAATATATAGGCTGTGCCCCTATGCAAACTAAGGAATACTTGGATAATGAAGTAAAGCCTATTCTGGAAAAAAATAAAGATAAACTTGGGGTGAGCGCAGAAATCAAAATCTAATATACAGGAGGTGGTATTGTGATACAGAAAAAATACACTGCAAAGCATGTGGCATATACCTGTATTGTGATTTTAATTATTAGCGGGATTTTATTTGTAGGAACCATATCAAGGGATTATAAAATCGTTTTTAAAAATGGCATTTCTCTGGTTGCTAAAACTCGTGTTCCTGCGGCACCTGGATTTTCTATTGACAATTCTATTCCTGAAAAAATAACTGTTAATATTATGCATAACGGTTCTGTGGGATATGATGTGCAAATTTCCAGATTTGAGAATATGTCCTTTGGGAAAATCTATAGAACAGCTTTGCCATATAAGGAAAGAGGCCTTATGAAAGGCGGAGTATACTATTATGTTAGAGTTCGTTCTGTTGCTGTAGTTCCTAATACCAGTAGAAAAGTACATGGGCAATGGGGTGCGGTAAGAAAAGTGCTGGTAAGGGAAAAACATTCCAAGTAAAATAGTATTGTTAAATTATAAATGAAAGGCGCAGGTTATGAATTTTTATACTAAATTGTGTGATGCTTATGACAGTATTAAGGATATCTTGCCATATGAGCCTGAGGTTGGCTTAGTATTAGGGAGCGGCCTAGGAAATTATGCGGATAGCCTGGTGCAGGATAAGGTTATTGAATACAAGGATATAAAGGGATTTCCAATTTCTACAGCACCCGGACATAAGGGGAGATTTGTATTTGCCCAAATAAACGGAACAAAGACTGTATGTATGCAGGGCCGTGTTCACTATTATGAAGGCTATGATATGTCTGACGTAGTACTTCCCATTAGGTTAATGGGAAAAATGGGAATTAATACCTTATTTATTACCAATGCGGCAGGCGGAATTAATCCGGAATTTAATGCAGGGGAACTTATGATCATTACGGACCAGGTAGCCAATCTACTGCCCAGCCCATTAAGAGGCCCAAATGTATCGGAAATAGGGGTTCGTTTTCCTGATATGAGCCATATATATGATGAGGAGCTAATTAAGCTTGTAAAGGAATGCGGGGAAGAATTAAATATAAAGCTTCATCAGGGAATATATTATCAAATGCCAGGTCCGCAGTATGAATCTCCGGCAGAGGTGAGAACTGCAAGAATATTAGGGGGCGACGCTGTGGGAATGTCCACAGGCTGTGAGGCTATAGCAGCAAGGCATATGGGAATAAAGGTACTTGGCATATCCTGCATTTCTAATCTGGCTGCAGGGATTTCTCCCACACCTTTATCTGAACAGGAGGTAATTGAGGCCGGAGAGAGGGTAGCGCCTATATTTAGCGGGTTAGTATCGGAGGTAATCGGAAGACTATGAAGATAAGGCTTTATAATGCAAGGATATTGATTACCGAGAATCATTCCTTTGAGATTATACCTGGGGAGCTGCATATTCTTAATAACCGAATTGAAAAGGTAGTTTCAGGAGATTATGCAGATAATACAGATTTCGACAGGGAAATAGATTGCAATAATAATCTTTTAATGCCTGGATTTAAGAATGCCCATACCCATACAGCCATGACATTTTTACGCTCCTATGCAGATGATTTGCCTCTTATGGACTGGCTTTATAAGCAGGTGTTTCCCAGGGAGGGACAGCTTAATAAGGATGATGTGTACTGGCTTAGTATTCTCGGGATTATGGAGTATTTAACCAGTGGAATAACCTCCAATTTTGATATGTACTTTTTCCCGCCGGTAAATATACAGGCAAGTCTGGACTGCGGATACAGGACTGTGCTTACCAGTGGATTTAATGATTTTGGCGGGGATATAAATAAGGTTGAAGAAGACTATAGTTTTGTAAATTCCAAGGGTGATTTGGCAAGCTTTATTCTGGGATTTCATGCCGAATACACCACTTCAATGGAACATATGGAGCAGATGGCGGCCTTGGCAGAAAAGGTTAAATCCCCCATATTTTTACATAACTCAGAAACTCAAAAGGAATATAAGGAATGTATAGAAAGGTGGGGGAAAACCCCCACAGAACTTACTGATTCACTGGGTATGTATAAGTACGGCGGCGGTGGATATCACTGTGTTTGGTTTGAGGATAAGGACTTTGAGATATATAAGGAAAGAGGTCTATATGCTGTTACAAACCCCGCCTCTAATCTAAAACTTGCCAGTGGGATTGCTCCGATAAAAAGATTTTTAGATATGGGAATTAATCTGGCAATTGGCACAGATGGTCCTGCCAGCAATAATGCTCTGGATTTCTTTAGGGAAATGTATTTATGTGCCACTTTGGCAAAGGTTAGGGAAATGGATGCTTCCGTGGTTTCTGCCGATGAGGTATTATATTCTGCTACGTATACAGGTGCTCATGCCATGGGATTAGGTGATTGTGATTCTATAGCAGAGGGGAAACTGGCAGATATTATACTGATTGATATGCACTCTCCAAATATGCAGCCTGAAAATAATATTATAAAAAATATTGTATATGCGGGAAGCAAGTCCAACGTATTAATGACTATGGTTAACGGAAAAATCCTTTATGAAAATGGAAGCTTTAATATAGGCTTTTCCAAAGAGGAAATTTACGCAAAAGCAAACGAAACTGTAAACAGGATTAGGTAATGAGGGTAAGATTTAATTTTCACTCCTCCTTTTTAGTGGAGCTTAACAGGCATATTTTAGTTTTTGATTACTATGGAAATGACCTTAACAGGCTTGGAGAAATTGATGACAATAAGGAAATAATATTTTTTGCAAGCCACAGACATGGCGACCATTTTTCCAAGGATGTTTTTAAATTTAAGGATATTTATAAGGATGTTAAATTTGTTCTTTCTGATGATATTTGGATAAAGAGCAATAATATAGATATTTTTTCAGTTTCCAAAAACAAATTATATGATATATCGGGAATAAAGATAGAGACTTTAAAGTCCACCGATGAGGGAGTTGCATTTCTTATTTCTTCAGAGGATAAGGTCATTTATCATGCCGGGGACTTGCATTGGTGGTATTGGGCTGATAATGGTGAGGATTATGTTCGGCTCTGGGGTCAAAAATATTTTGATGAAATAGAAAAGATTTCCCAGAGGCATATAGATGTTGCCTTTGTGGTACTTGACCCCAGGATGAAGTCCGGTTATAAATACGGACTTGAGGAATTTATGAAAAGAGTCCCTGATACAAAAGTGATATTCCCTATGCATATGTGGGGTGATTATGACATTATACAAAGGTATAAGAGGGATAATCCTGATTTACCAGGACTTGACAGGGTTATGGAAATAAAAAAAGAGGGACAGGAGTTTTATATTTGAATAGTAAAGTGATAATATATACCGATGGTGCCGCCAGAGGAAATCCAAAGGGACCGGGCGGGTATGGAGCGGTATTAAAATATACAGATACAAAAGGCAAACTTCATACGAAGGAAATTTCCCAGGGCTATATTAAAACCACAAATAATAGAATGGAGTTAATGGCAGCGATACGGGCATTGGAGGAAATAAAAAAACCCTGTGACATTACCCTGTATTCCGACTCTAAATATTTAGTAGATGCCTTTAATAAAGCCTGGATTGATGGGTGGGTAAAAAATAACTGGAGGAAAAAGGATAAAAGTGCAGTAAAAAATATAGATTTATGGAAAACTCTATTAAAGGTCAAGGCTCCACATAATGTGGAGTTTTGCTGGGTTAAGGGTCATGATGATAATGCGGATAATGAGCGTTGTGATTATTTAGCCACCAGTGCAGCGGACTCGGAGTCTTTGATTGAGGATACATTGCTTTGCTAAAGAGGGAGTTAGTAGATGAAGTACGGTGTTAATGAATTAAGAAAAAGCTTTTTGGATTATTTTGAGAGTAAAGACCATTTAGTACATGAAAGTTACTCTTTGATACCTCCTGCCGGGGATAAGAGTTTGCTGCTTATAAATGCAGGAATGGCTCCGCTAAAGCCCTATTTTACAGGTCAGGAGGAACCCCCCAGACGCAGAATGGCAACATGTCAAAAATGTATTCGTACAGGAGATATTGACAATGTAGGCAAGACTGCAAGGCATTTAACTTTTTTTGAAATGCTGGGAAATTTCTCCTTTGGTGATTACTTTAAAAAGGAGGCTATTGCCTACGCTTGGGAATATCTTACTAAAGTATTGGAGCTTAGCCCGGAAAGGCTGTATCCCTCAATATATGGAGAGGATGAGGAAGCTTTTGAAATATGGAATAAGGATATCGGAATATCAGAGGACAAAATTACCAGGTTTTATAGGGATCCCGTAACAGGTAAATGCGATAATTTCTGGGAGCATGGAGCAGGACCCTGTGGACCATGCTCGGAGATTTATTATGACAGGGGGGAGAAATATGGCTGCGGTTCCGAGGACTGCAAGGTGGGCTGTGAGTGTGACAGATATATAGAGGTTTGGAACAATGTGTTTACCCAGTTTGACGGTGACGGAAAAGGCAACTATGAGGAGCTTTCCTCTAAAAATATTGATACGGGAATGGGCTTAGAGAGGCTTGCTGTGGTAATGCAGGACGTGGACAGTGTATTTGATATAGATACCATGAAAGCCATTAGGGATAAGGTAAGTGAATTATCTAAAAAACAATATAATAAATCGGAAAAATTTGATGTATCCATAAGGCTTATTACCGACCATATCCGCTCCGCGACATTTATGATTTGCGACGGAATATTGCCAAGCAACGAGGGCAGAGGCTATGTTTTAAGAAGGCTTATAAGACGCGGTGCAAGACACGGGAAAATTCTCGGGATAGAGGATAGCTTTATGGCAGAGCTTTCCGGTGTGGTTATCAGGGAAAGCAGCGACGGATACCCTGATTTAATTAAAAAGGAAAGTTTTATCAAGGAGGTTCTTGCCAACGAGGAGGAACAGTTTTATAAAACCATAGATCAGGGACTTAATATATTAAATGAATATGAGAGCGAGCTAAAGAGTGCAAATAAAAAGGTTCTTTCAGGTGAAAATGCATTTATGCTATATGATACCTTTGGCTTTCCTTTAGATCTTACAGTTGAAATTCTGGAGGAAAAAGGGCTTTCTGTGGATATGGAGGGCTTTGAAAGATGTATGCTTAACCAAAAGCAAAAGGCAAGAAATGCAAGAAAGATATACACATATGCCGGAAGTGAGGGTGAGTCTGTATTTGATGAGTTAAGCCTTGATATTGTAAGTGAATTTGTAGGATATAGTAATACGGAGTTTGATTCTAAAATCCTTGGTATGATTAAAAAGTCCAAGGATAGCGAAAGTGTATGTGATGGACTGTTGGAAAATGAAAGGGGTATTATTATTACGGAAAAAACTCCATTTTATGCTACTATGGGCGGACAGCAGCACGATACGGGAACTATTACGGCAGATACAGGAAGCTTTATAGTTGAAGATGTTATTTCCGTTACCGGTGGAAGAGTATGCCATATAGGTTATGTAGATAATGGGAAGATATCATTAGGACAGATTGTTAACCTTTCTGTGGATATTGATAGAAGACATGCCATTGAAAAGAACCATTCTGCCACACATCTACTCCATAAAGCACTGAAATTGGTACTGGGTGATCATGTTAATCAGGCAGGCTCTGACGTGTCTGCTGATAGACTGCGTTTTGACTTTACTCATTTTTCTGCAATGAGCCGGGCAGAAATAGATAGAGTACAGGATATAGTTAATAAGGAGATTAGGAAATCTCTGGAGGTTGTTACCGAGATAATGGACATTGAGGAAGCAAAGAAAAGTGGTGCCGAAGCTCATTTTGATGAAAAATACGGGGATAAGGTTAGAGTATTGTCTATGGGAGAATTTTCCAAGGAGCTTTGCGGAGGTACCCATGTTAAGAATACAGGTGAGATTTTGGCATTTAAGATTGTCTCTGAAAATGGCATATCCAGCGGAGTAAGACGTATTGAGGCAATTACTGCGGAGGCTGTATTTAAATATTTTGAAAGTCTTGAAGAGATAATTAATAAGGCCTCAAGTATAGTAAAGACAAGTCCCGGAAATATTACAGAAAAACTTTCTGCCATGGTGGAGGAATTAAAGCAGATAAATGCTGAAAATAAGGCATTGAAGGCTAAATCTGCGAAAGAGGCTTTGGAGGACTTGGATTATGTTAATATCAATGGATTTGTATTGGTGGAAAAACACCTGCAGGGTGTGGAGGCTGGTGAACTTAGAAATCTGGGGGATGAATTAAAGTCTAAAAACCCCAATAGTATTATTGTGTTGGCTTCAGAATGTGAGGGCAGGGTAAACTTAATGGTTACAGCTACAGATTCCGCCATAGGCAAGGGTATTCACGCAGGAAATATTATTAAATCCATATCTGCCATGGTAGGCGGGGGAGGCGGGGGTCGCCCTAATATGGCACAGGCAGGGGGAAAAGATCCTTCCGGCATTCCTGAGGCATTAGAACAGGCAAAGCAAGAGATAGAAGCTATACTTACCTAGAACAATTTAAGATTCAGTAAAGTTAGGAGTATAATTTGAGAGAAAATAAAATGGGAGTTATGCCTGTTGGCAGGCTCCTCTTTACAATGAGTATACCAATGATCGCCTCCATGATGGTACAGGCGCTTTATAATATTGTAGATTCAGTTTTTGTGGCAATGGTAAATGAGGAAGCGCTTACAGCAGTTTCCTTGGCATTTCCCATACAAAATCTGATGATTTCACTTGGAGTCGGCACAGGTGCAGGTGTAAATGCCCTTTGTGCCAGATATTTAGGTGCAAAGGACAATGAAAAGGCTGACTCTGTTGCGAGGCATGGCATAATTTTATCTATACTGACCTCTATATTTTTTATGGGACTTATTCTTTTATTTACCAAGCCTTTTTACAGGAGCTTTACCAGTGACCCTGTAATCTATAATTATAGTTTGGACTATACTTATATTGTGGGATTTTTCTGCGTAGGTATTATGATTCAGACAATGTTTGAAAAAATACTGCAATCTACGGGCAGAACCTTTTATTCCATGGTGGCACAGATGGTAGGGGCAGTTATAAATATAATATTGGATCCAATCTTTATATTTGGAATGTTTGGAATCCCAAGACTGGAGGTAAAGGGAGCTGCCATTGCTACAGTTATAGGTCAAATTTGTGGTGGAACTGTGGCAATATATTTGGTGCTTCGGAAAAATCCGGAGATTAAAATATCATTTAAGAATTTTAAGATACAGCCCGGTATAATATTCGGCATTTACCAAATTGGTATCCCGATTATTATTCTGTCCTCTGTTGGAAGTATAATGAGCTATGGCTTTAACAAAATATTGATTGGATTTTCCTCAACAGCAGCAGCTGTTTTTGGTGCATATTTTAAGCTGCAGTCCTTTGTGTTTATGACGATTTTTGGAATAGACAATGGTTTAATTCCCATTGTAGCCTATAATTTTGGCGCCTCAAAGCCTAAGCGTATCTTAGAGGTGATGAAATACGCATATATTTCAGTATTTATTATTATGTTTTTAGGATTTCTATCCTTCCAGATTCTTCCCAAAACAATGCTTTCTTTCTTTTCAGCTTCAGCGGATATGTTAGAAATAGGAGTTCCTGCACTTCGAGCAGTATCATGGCATTTTTGTATAGCAGGATTTTGTATTGTAACGGGAGGTCTGTTTCAAGCCTTAGGCAGGGCAGTTTATTCCATGGTAAACTCCATATTAAGACAGCTTCTTTTAATACTTCCTGTGGCATACATATTGGCAAAGGTTTATGGTCTTTATGCTCTATGGTGGGCATTTCCCATATCGGAAGTTGGAGCAGGACTTGTAACATTATATTTCCTTATCAAGGTGAATAAGGAAATAATAAAGCCTATGATGGAAAAATCAGCGGGAGCAGAGCAATGAAAATATATGTGATGACTCACAAACCCTTTGTCACCCCAAAGGAGGAAATATATATACCCCTCCATGTAGGCAGAGAAATATCTAAGGATTTAGGGTATCCGGGGGATAATACAGGAGAAAACATATCGGAGCTAAACCCATATTTTGGTGAGCTTACAGGATTTTATTGGATATGGCAAAACGATAAAGACAGTGACTATATTGGGATTTGCCACTATAGACGGTTCTACTTGAATGATGAAGGCAATATTATGGATGAGGCTGCCTTTAGGAATATTTTAGGCAGATATGACTGTATAACTTCAGATTTGCTGGTAAGTAAAAAAAATAATTACGAGGGATATATTTCCTCCCATAATGAAAAAGATTTACATATATTAAAAAATTCTTTAATACAACTCTATCCGAAATATGAAAGCTCTTACGATGATTATATGGCAGATTACAGCTCCTGTTATTCTAATTTGTGCGTCATGCCGAGAGATATGTATCAGGATTATTGTAATTGGCTCTTTAGTATATTGTTTCAAGCCTCAGAAGCTATAGATGTGTCGGATTATGATCTTTATCACAAAAGAATATACGGATTCCTATCGGAAATGCTTTTGGATATATATATTCGCCATAATAGGTACAATGTGTATAGAAATCCCGTGGGAACCTTTGGTGATAAAGCGGAAACAAATGAATTAATAAGTGCTGTTGGGATTTTGGTAGGTGAGGGGAAATATAAGGAGGCAAGAGGTTTGTGTGAGGATATAATAAATATCCGACCGGATATTATGCTTCCTATGTCCGACAGCAAAAGGAGAGTGCCCATAGTCCAGCATATTACCTGTATCCTGGATTTGGAAAATCAGGCAGGATATGAGGGCATGATTAGTGTATCCAATGATATGGGAAAGCTGATAGAGTATTATAGGTGTGTTCATAGGATTTTATCCAGTGAAATATCCGAAGAAAATATAGATTATCTTTTAAACAGTAAATTTTCACCATATATGGCAATGGTTATGATAGTTAATGATATTGCCAGGGGCATAGATGAAAATCCTATAGACAGAGATAGGGCAGTGGAAAATTTAAAAAGGGTTTTTTATAATGATGAGTACGCATTATTTGAAAAGCTTATAAATAGTCTGTAAAGGTCTATAATAGATCTTTGCAGGCTGTCAGGGATTTTAATTTTTATAAAAAATCTGTAAGTAGTCAAGCATGAATTTACATCAGGTTAGTATAATAAAATATGGTTAATTGCGAACAAAAGAAGCTTTAAAACATTTAAAAATATAGAAAGGATACCGGATAAAATGGAAATTAAGATTAAATATCATTCTGATAAAATAGATAAGCTAAAATATATTGACGGCAAAAGTGATTGGATAGATTTAAGAAGTGCAGAATCCGTGGAACTTAAACAGGGAGATTTTAAGCTGATTGATTTGGGAGTTTCAGTACAGCTTCCCCAGGGCTATGAGATGATAGTAGCTCCCCGCTCATCTATGTTTAAAAACTTTGGGTTAATCCAAACAAACGGAATAGGAATTATTGATGAAAGCTATTGCTCTGATGATGATCGTTTAATGCTTCCGGTGCTTGCAATGCGTGATACTAAAATAAATATTAATGATAGACTTTGCCAATTCAGAATATTTAAACACCAGCCTGCCATTGAATTTAATGAGATGGAGTCTCTGGGCAATCCCACAAGGGGAGGATTCGGCTCTACGGGAGTAGATTAATGAAATATCAATATTTTAATCATATGTATTTATATAAAATTTTTTAGAACCTTTTATTTTGTAAATATTTCAGTAGGGTCTGACTCACCACCGAGCTTGCAGTTTTAGAAAAAGCAAGTCCAAGTGTTCGACAGCATGCGGGCTCCAGTGGGCGCGATACAACACCCGGGCAGCCAAATGCCCGTAAAACCAGCTCTTGAGAGATGGTTACACCCAATCCGCTGCGTACAAACGCCATAATAAGGGTATCATCCCGAAAACTATATACAATATTGGGCTTTACCGGGCATTTGAGCATTAGATGTTGGATGTCGTTGTCACAGCCGGGGGTTTCTATAATGAGCGGATACTGAAACAGATTGGGCAGTGTCACGCTTTGCTGTGTTGTAAGCGGATGATTTTCAGGGAAGACTGCGCAAAGCGGGTCATCCCAAAGCGGATAAAACTTTAAATTCTCCGTCATGATAGATGAGAGAAAGCCACAGTCCACCTGTCCGTGAATGATCCAGTCCCGAATCTCATCATAATTTCCGTCAAGAATCTCTACCTCTACTTTCGGATAGTTTTCTCTGAAATAATGCACGATCTTTGGCATTCTGAGAGTAGTTATGCTGGAAATACTGCCTACCCGCAGTTTGCCTTCGATTTTATGATTGATATTGAAGGCTGCCTGTCTTAGTCGGGCTTTTTGATTTGCCATTTCCTGAATATAAGGCAGAAGACGCGAGCCGTTGTCGGTTAGAGTTACACCCCTGTTGATACGGGCAAACAGCTGCACACCCAGCTCTTCTTCCAGTCCTGCCATCATCTGACTGATACCGGACTGAGTATAGTTCAAAGCATCTGCTGCCTTGGAGAAACTGCCGGTTTCACATATTTTCAAAAATATCTCGTAGCGGTCTTTTTGTTCACGCATAAAAATACCTCCCATTAGTAAAATTTATATGGCATAGTAGAAACATTAAGTTTATTAATATAATATCCTATGCTATTCTATATTGCAAAAATAAAGTATAGGAGTTTGAAAATTATGGAAAAGAAATCAAGCAGTTTCTCTGGACAAATTGGCTTCGTCCTCGCTGCCGCCGGAAGTGCGGTGGGCGTTGGCAACCTGTGGAGGTTTCCGTACCTCGCCGCAAAGAATGGAGGCGGTCTGTTTTTATTGGTGTATCTATTTTTGGTACTGACCTTTGGTTTTACCTTGCTGTCCTCGGATATTGCTATTGGTCGTCGAACGAAGCAAAGTGCTATACGTGCTTACGAAACTATGAGGCCGAAATGGAAATTTCTCGGTATTTTAACCTTTCTGGTGCCTGTTTTTATTATGACTTATTATGCGGTAATCGGCGGATGGGTTACAAAGTACGCTGTGGTATATTTAACCGGTAACTCTGCCGCTGCTGCTGAGGATGGCTATTTCATCAGCTTCATCACCTCTCCGGTGTCACCGGTAGTGTTTGCACTGCTTTTTATGGGTGTGACAGCTTTTATAGTGTACAATGGTATTGAAAGTGGTATTGAACGGGTATCACGTTATATGATGCCGATTTTGATGGTGTTGGTGATGGTGATTGCAGGATACTCGCTGACTCTGCAGCATGAGGACGCTTCAGGTAAGATACGTACAGGTCTGGAAGGTCTGTGCTATTATCTGACACCACACATTGATGGGCTGAACGTAAGCCGCTTTTTGCAGATATTACTGGACGCTATGAGTCAGCTGTTTTTCTCTCTCAGTGTGTCTATGGGAATTATGATTACCTATGGTTCTTACGTGAAACCTGAAGTGAACCTGAACAAGGCGATTAACCAAATTGAAATTTTTGATACTGGAGTGGCTTTGCTGGCAGGTGCCATGATTATCCCGGCTGTGTATGTGTTTTCCGGTACAGACGGTATGAGTGCAGGTCCAAGCCTAATGTTTATTACTCTTCCGAAGGTGTTCAATGCAATGGGCGGGGCAGGTGTTTTTATAGGAATCTTGTTTTTTATCACAGCTATTTTTGCCACCCTGACTTCTTGTATCTCAGTCCTGGAATCTATCACTTCCAACTGCATGGATATTTTTCACACCGGACGAAAAAAGACTGTGTTAGTGCTAACAGTAATCTATCTGGCAGCATCTGCCATTATTGCCCTGGGCTATAGTATATTCTACTTTGAAGTACAGCTTCCTAACGGCTCTGTGGGTCAGTTATTGGATATCATGGACTATATCAGCAACAGTGTTATGCTGCCGTTCATTGCTTTTTTGTCTACGCTTTTCATTGGCTGGATTATGACACCGGATTATGTCACTGACGAGATACAGCTAAACGGCGAAAGCTTTCGCCGTAAGAAACTTTATATGGCGATGATTCGCTATATTGCTCCGATGATGATGTTAGTTCTATTCCTGCAATCAACAGGAATTTTATCTTAAAACAGTGAACTATTTCACTATGAGACTTTGTGCAAAATTGCTACAGCACATCAAGGTTTCAAGATACAATGCTCCGCTTACTGATTAAGCGGAGTATCGTGTCTCCTGTCAAGCCCCCAAACAGGTCGTATTTGCTGCTTTACTAAAAGAGTAAATTATTTTTGCAAAGCAATCTTGTTTTATTAGCACTGTAATGTATGTAGGAGATAAGCGGTTTTGAACCTGTCGGGACATATGATAGATTTGGCAGAAAATAAGCGATTTTTATGTGCTTTAAACTCAAGGGATCTATTTTGGCTTTTAAAGAGGATAAAATATTATCTTAATATTTATTAAATTAATAAAAAGAGCTAAAATTTTGGTGAGGTACCCTCTAACTCCATTGAAGAGGTATTAAACGGACAGACTAAATAAGCTGGAGGTATTTTATCATGATGTTTGTGTTGGCATTATGGCATTATATCAAAATATACCGGCAGTATTTGAATATGATAGTGATTGGATTGCTCAGGGCTTTTTTATCACCCCCTTTTCCTTATCATTAGAGAAAATTTTGTTAATTTAAATCACATTATCTAGTATTTCCTCTTGCAAATCCTATCTATATCTAGTATAATCCTTTCGTTATATAGTAGGTTAGAGTGAGTATTATGCCCAAGGAAAATTTTAAAATAAAATTAGAGGCCTTTGAGGGACCTTTGGATTTACTTCTTCATCTTATAGATAAAAATAAGGTGGATATATATGATATTCCTATTGTTACAATTACAGACCAGTATATAAGCTATATTGACGCCATGAGGGTTAAGGATATGGATATAATGAGCGAATTCCTGCTTATGGCAGCAACACTTCTATCCATTAAATCCAGAATGTTGATTCCTAAATTACATGTAAATGATGATGAGGAGGAGTGTATAGACCCCAGAATGGAACTGGTGGAAAGGCTTGTGGAATACAAAACCTACAAGGAGATTTCCATGGAGCTTAGAAATATGCAGGTGGATTCTGAGCATAATGTATTTAAGGAAAAAACCTTGCCAAAGGAAGTGGAGGTATACGAGGAGCCCGTTGACATTGGTGAATTGCTTGGAGATTTAACCTTAAATAAGTTAAATAACATATTTAAGGAAGTGGTTAAAAGACAGAGTCAAAGGCAGGATAAGGTTCGTGCAGGATTTGGTGAAATCAAAAAAGAGGAATTTTCGTTGGAGGAACGTATCTTAGAGGTTACAGCCTATGCCAATTGCCATGAAAGATTTACGTTTTTGTCTATGTTTGATGATGTGCATACCAGAATGCAGGTTATCGTTACTTTTCTGGCTCTTTTAGAACTAATGAAATCAGGATATTTAAAGATTGTCCAGAAAAATATTTTTGAAGATATAATAATTGAAAGGTGCAAGGGCGTTGGATGTGCATGACTTAGAAAGCAAAATTGAAGGTATTCTTTTTGCTATGGGAGAGTCGGTAACGGCAGATTCAATAGCAACGGCACTGGAGATTTCTGCCGATGAAGTTGAAACGGTTATTCAGGGTATGCAGGATAGATGGGACAGTGAAAACCGGGGAATTCGTATCATTAAATTAGATGATTCCTACCAAATGTGTACTTCTAAGCATGTGTATGAATCTTTAATAAAGATTGCCAAGCAGCCTAAGAAGTACGCAATGACAGATGTACTGCTGGAAACCCTGTCCATTATTGCCTATAAGCAGCCTATTACCAAGGCTGAGATAGAGCGGATAAGAGGTGTAAGCAGTGACCATGCTGTAAATAGGCTGGTGGAATTTTCATTGGTGGAGGAAATAGGCAGGCTGGATGCCCCAGGCAGACCTATGCTTTTTGGTACCACAGAAGAATTTTTAAGATCCTTTGGAATTACTTCTCTTACAGACTTACCTGTGCTGGATAGGGAAGATATTGAAAGAATGCGTTTGGAATCCTATGAGGAGATTGACGCAAAGCTTTCCATTAATGATTAATAGTCAGGTTCTTTTTTCTGAAATATTTTGAGTATTTAAAATCAATACTTGAACAAATCCCAAGTTAAATATAAAATGAAGGGTATTCTTGTTATGGATTTTGGAGATTTATTATGGAAGATACTTCAAGAGTTGAGATAAATGGCTATTCATTTGAAAAGGATATGGGAATTGAAGCTAAAAAGGAACAGAGGGCAATTGAATTTTTAACTAAGCAGTTGGACATGGATGTACCTAATACCGTATTAAAGGTATATAAGCAAATTATTAGGCAGCAGCTGTTCCACACACCCATCGGATATGATTTTCTAAGGGGATTGCAGAATTATCTGTATACAAACCCTGATATTGATAATAATGATATTGAAACTATTAAGATTGATTCCCCGGAAGAAGCAATTATTGCAATGAATGAAGCTAAGGCAAAGCGTACAGGTGGAGATAAAAAGCCAAAGGTAGCACTATCTATGAAGGATATTGAAAATGCAGGAAAGTATAAAACCAAAGCTATAATTTATTTTTCTACCACTATTATTCTGCTTTTGGCAGTGATTGCAATGTTTGTTATTACCTTTACGGCAAAGGTACCGACTGTACTGAATTATGAAAAGGTAATAACTGATAGATACGCTGAATGGGAGCAGGATTTAACTGAACGGGAAAATTCCCTTAGAGGCACAAATGAGTAAGGGTACTATTCTTTTTGCGGATGATGAAGCGAGAATGAGGGAGCTGGTGTCTGATTTCCTTTCGGCAGATGGCTTTAATGTAATTGCCGTTTCGGATGGCAGGGCAGCGGTAGAAGCCTTTTATAAAAATGACAATATTGATTTAGTTATTTTAGACGTGATGATGCCCCATATGGACGGATATGAGGCATTAAAGCTTATAAAAAGGGAAAGGGATATTCCGATAATACTCCTAACAGCTAAAACAGGAGAATACGATGAGCTTAGAGGCTTTAATTTAGGGACAAATGATTTTATAAAAAAGCCCTTCCGACCTAAAATTCTTGTTGCCAGATGTAACGCTTTGATAAATAGGGGCACAAAGGGTAATCGGGGTGAACGGCTTTCAGCCTGTGGAATTATATTAGACGAAAGCCTACATTCTATTACTATAGACGGCAAGGAAGCCTCTTTTACTGAAAAGGAATTTTTGCTTTTAGAATATTTTCTCAGAAATAAAAATGTTGCATTATCCCGAGATATGATATTGGAAAGTGTTTGGGATTTTGATTATCCAGGAGACGAGCGTACGGTGGATACCCATGTAAAGAAGCTTAGAAGTAAGCTGGGCGCCAAAGGGAAGCATATTAAAACTGTGTGGGCATACGGGTATAAATTTGAAGAGAGTTAGTCTTAAAAAGCAAATTATAATTTCTGCCGGGTGTACCGGAGTCATTATTGCCATACTAGTGGGTATTCTTACCTCCGGTTTAATTGACAGGATATATCTTTCAAAAAAGCAGGACTCCCTGGTAGGTGTCTTTGATGAAATAATTAATGCATCTAAGGAGGGGAATATATATGACAGCAATTTTGCCGATGATTTTATTACAATATGTGAAAGAGCAAATATTGCCTGCATAGTAATAAAACCTACCGGAAGAGTTATTTTAACTACTGAAAGCAATACTATCAGAATATCAACCCATCTTTATGAAGCATTATTTTTGGAGCAGGGAAGGACTATTGTCTCTGAGGATCAATATATTATTTTGGAGCTGACTGACAGGGAGAGAGACAGGAATTATCTTGTACTTTGGGGTGGTCTATTTGACGGCAACACGGTTTTTATGGAGATTGCCATGGATTCCATCACCAACAGCTTAAACTATACCAAGACTCTTGTATTTGTATTTGGGATAATTTTAATAGTATTTTGGATATTGGTTTCTACAATTATGACGGTAAATGCTCTGAGGGAAAAGAATGCCAGACTGTTAGAGGATATTAAAATAAGAGACAAAAATGAGATTATGAGAAGAGAGCTTATTTCCAATATTTCTCATGAGTTGAAAACTCCGATAAGCCTTATTTTAGGATATTCTGACGGACTGCTGGATGAGAGTATATCTGACTCCAGAGAAAAACGGGAACATTATGCCGAGGTTATCATTGATGAGGCGGATCGTATGAATAATCTTATTTCAAAGCTTTTAGAGCTTAATGAGATTGAATATGGCAAACAACAGGTGGACATGCAGAATATTAATCTTTCAAGGCTTGTTGCAGAGGAAATAGATTCCCTATTGGTTTTAGCTGATAATGCCGATGTAGATATAGAAAGCTACTGCAATAATGAGGTTATGATTTTAACCGATGAATTTTTAGCAAGGCAGGTAATTGACAATTATATAACCAATGCTATTAAATATTCAGAGTATCCCAACAGAGTGAGAGTATCTGTTATTGAGGAAGGTGACAGGGTAAGATTTGTGGTATTCAATACAGGAGTCGGAATTCCTGAGGAGGAACTTCCTAAGATTTGGGATAAGTTTTACAAGATAGATAAAGCCAGGACAAGGGAACTTAATTCCAGCGGGATTGGGCTTTCAGTGGTAAAAGCTGCTGCTGAAAGTCTTAGCTGCGATTATGGAGTTAATAATATTGAGGGGGGTGTAGAATTTTACTTTACCTTTAAAAAGCCTTGATACAAAAATTTATTGAATATTTAATTTATAAAGATTATAATTAAATTCTGGGAGTGTGTGATTTGAAAGCTTTTAAAATAAAAACTTTTATAATTTGTTTGATAGGAATAGTTTTGCTGTCCGGATGTGCAAAATTTGTCCCCTTGTCTCCCGAGGATGAGGAAAAGTGTGCAATTTATGCGGCGGGAATTATTAACAAGCACAATAAAAGGCAAAGTCGGGGGATTGTGGCTGTAAATCTCAAGGAGGATCAGGCAGCGGAAGCTACTGATACACCTGAAAATGCCAATCCGGAGGGTAACAGTGAAAGCAGTGGGAATGCAGAAAATAGTGAGAGTCAGGTGGAGGGTACTAATCTAACAGATACTGTTGGGATTCCCGGAATTTCATTTGCCTACAAGGAATCTGTTGTTTCCCAGGATTATGGAGTAGATGCAGGATTTTTGGTTTCACCTAAGGAGGGGAATTCTTTTGTTACGGTTATATATACTGTAAGCAATACCACTTCCTCGGAGATTGGCTGCGATATACAGTCCAGGGCATTGAATTTTTCTGCAAGCTTAGGGGATATCACCTCGAGCCTTGAGAGAACAGTATTGTCAAATGATTTGACTTTATATAATAGTACCATACCGGGAAATCAAAGTGTTGATTTGGCATTGCAATTTCAGTTCCCCACCAATCTTACAGGGGATTTAAGCGGATTAAAGTTAAATTGCACAAAGGATGGAGTAAATTATCACATCCCTCTTTAGTGCAATTAGGTAATATATAAAATATAATATTAGACATAAACTTGGGAGGAGAATATGGATACTAATATCTTACTTGAGTCAGGAACTAATGAGCTGGAGGTTTTGGAGTTTAGGGTAGAGGATAATTATTACGGAATTAATGTGGCAAAGATCAGAGAAATTATCACCTATACCCATGTTACCCCGGTACCCAATTCTCATCCGTATGTAGAGGGTATATTTATGCCCAGAGATACGATGCTTACGGTAATAAGCTTAAGGCGTTGCTTAGGATATCCAGAACCGGAGGAGGGAACGGGCTTATTCTTCATTACTAATTTCAACAGCTTAAATACTGCTTTCCATGTGGATGAGGTTATCGGGATTCACCGTTTGTCCTGGTCAGAGATAAACACTCCGGATTCTACATTAAATGCCGAGGATGCTTCAGTAGCAACAGGTGTGGCAAAGATAAATGATAAACTGGTTGTAATTATTGACTTTGAGAAGATAGTTGCAAATATTAACCCGGAGACAGGCTTAAAGATTTCCGAGCTGGACAATTATGAGGTAAGGGATCGTTCTAAATCACCAATATTATTGGCTGAAGATTCGCCTCTCCTTTCTAAACTTATAACGAGTTGCCTTAAAAAGGCAGGATATACAAATCTTATTATTAATCAAAACGGTCAGGAAGCATGGGATAAGATTAAGGCCGCCTATGATAAGGGTACTGTACTTCAGGATATACATTGTATTATTACTGATATTGAAATGCCTCAGATGGATGGACACAGACTTACAAAGCTTGTGAAAGAAAATAGTCTTATGAAGGAAATTCCCGTAGTTATTTTTTCCTCTTTAATTAATGACGAGGTAAGAAAAAAAGGGGAGGCATTGGGTGCGGATGCGCAGCTTACAAAGCCTGAAATCGGACTGTTAGTTGAAAATATTGATAGATTGATAGAAAAATTTGAAAGTACAGAGCATTAATAAGCTATGCCCCGTAATGAGGATTATTTAGATAGTCTACTGGACTCAGTCACAGAAATTACCGATTTTAACAAAGATAGTGCCCGCGACTCTGGCAAAAAAGTCAGGAGCGAGGCACAGTTTTTGGATGAGTTTGAAAGAGAAATTGCCAGAGATTTAGAAACAAAAAGCAGCCGGGAATTGGTAGATGAGTTTGAGCGTTCTCTTGGTCTTTTGCCGCAGGAAGATATTTTGGAGGGGATTTCCACTAAAACAGAGCCGGATGGCTATCAAAGTGCTGCTAAATTTTTAGATTCCGATACCGACAATGAGGATTTATTAAGTGATTTGGCAGGGATACTGGGCGGTGGCACAGATTCTGATATTGAAATACCAATTGATGTACCTGCTCCGGCAAATGTTAAGGATGATATAGAGAATGATGGAATCATCTCAGATGTTGATGATGGAGTCATTTCTGATATTGAGGATGATACGGAAGCAATTCCCGATGAGGAACAGGATTTAACAGCAAACATCAGCAATGTTATTAAGGAGAGTGACGAATCATATCAGGAAGAAGCTGAGAGTGAAGCTGTTAATGAAACTGAAGATTTTTCGGAATCTGTAACAGAGGATTTTAAATCGTCGGAGGAGCTCTCTCAAGAGTCAGAGGGAGAGATTCCGGATATTGGAAGTCTTCTTGATTCTTTTGGTGAAGATATTGAGGGTAATTCAGAAACTGTAACAGGGGAAGATTTAAAAGGAAATACTTCTGTTGAAAATGATGAGACAGACAAAGCGAAGAAATCATCTGTTTTCGGAAAAATCCTTGAAAAAATAAAGGAGATTTTTAATAGGGAGTCTCAGGAAGAAGAAACCCATGAAGAGGAGGCTTTAGACTTACAACCGGCAGAGGAAATAGAGGGAGAGACGCCGGAGGATTCCAAGGCTGCCAAAAAGAAAGCCAAGGCAGAGGAAAAGGCAAGAAAGAAGGCTGAAAAGGAGGAGGCTAAGAAAAAGGCAGCTGAAGAAAAGGCTCTTAAAAAGGCTAATAAGCAAAAGAATAAGGTGCCGGATAATTCACCTAAGGTTCCGATTACTGTGCTTATTGCCTTTGTAATTTTATCAGCCAGTATAGTCGTATTTATATATATATTGCAAGACAGTGTAGGTCGCCGTTCTGCAATAAAGTCTGCCAAGGGATATTTTGACAGTGACAATTATGTGCTGGCATATGAGAAGCTTTCCGGACTTGAAATAAAAGAGGAAAATGAGGAGGAGACCACACTCTACAAGCGATCCCTGTATCTTGCCACTCTGGAGTATAGATTGGATAGCTATTCAATGTATACAGGTATGGATGAAATAAAGGCAATAGATGCATTAGTAAGGGGAACATATTACTACACTGAAAATATGGATAAGGCTGAGGAGCTTGGAATTCAAACCCAATATGAAACCTTGGGAAGACAAATCAGTACAAGTCTTTCAGATGTATATGGTGTGGGTGAAACAGAGGTTGCAGAATTAATGAAGATTAATGACAGAAAAGACTACACCAAGGCATTATATAGTATATTAGAGCGTCAGGGGCTTTGGAGTCTGGAAGATGATAGCAATAATTGACTACGGTGCAGGTAATGTTAAGAGCGTAGAAAATGCTGTTCATTATCTGGGACAGGATACAGCTTGTACCTGTAATCCAAATGAGATAGTTAATGCAAGTCATGTGATTTTCCCGGGGGTTGGTTCCTATGGCTCTGCTATGAAATCATTAAATTCATCAGGTCTGATTCCTGTTATCAGGGAAGTTATAGAAAACCGTATTCCGTTCTTAGGGATATGTTTAGGATATCAGCTTCTTTTTGACGGAAGTGAGGAAGAGGGGGGAGTAGAGGGGCTTCATATTTTTCCGGGAGATGTAATTCGGTTTCCTGATGACAATGCTCTTACAATACCCCATATTGGCTGGAATACGCTTAATATATTAAACGAAAAAGGGATATTCTCGAATATAGATAAAGAGCCTTTTGTCTACTTTGTACATTCCTATTATGTGCAGTCTGAAAACAGAGATATTGTATCCTCAAGAACAAATTATATTGTTGATTATGACAGCTCAATTCAGCATGAAAATGTTTGTGGCTGTCAATTTCATCCGGAAAAAAGCTCAAGCACAGGGCTTATGATACTTAAAAATTTCATGGAGCAATAAATGTACACCAAAAGAATTATACCCTGTCTGGATGTAAAAAATAACAGAGTAGTAAAGGGAGTAAATTTCGTTAATTTAATAGACGCGGGGGATCCTATAGAAATTGCGATGGCGTATGAAAGGGCAGGTGCGGATGAACTGGTTTTCCTTGATATTACAGCCAGCAGCGAGGGTCGAGATACTGTTATTCCTATGGTTAAAAGAGTGGCGGATAATGTCTTTATTCCCTTTACAGTTGGCGGTGGAATTAAAACTGTGGAGGACATGAAGAATATTTTGCGTGCCGGTGCAGATAAGATTTCCATTAACTCCTCTGCTATTGATGATCCTACCATTATCAGTGAGGGGGCAAGAGTATTTGGATCCCAATGTATAGTTTTAGCAGTGGATGCTAAAAGAGATGATGCAGGCGGTTGGAAAGTGTATAAGCACGGGGGAAGGATTGATACAGGATTAGATCTTATAGAATGGGTTAAATATGGTGTGTCATTAGGTGCAGGTGAAATTTTACTGACCAGTATGGACTGCGATGGCACAAAGGCTGGGTATGATAGAAAGCTTATAAAGGCAGTAAAGGACTGTATAAATGTTCCCATTATTGCCTCAGGTGGTGCAGGGAAAAAAGAGGACTTCCTGGAGGTTTCTGATTGTGCCGAGGCATTTTTGGCAGCTTCACTATTCCATTTTAATGAGCTTAATATAATGGAGCTTAAGACTTATCTTAAGAACAATGGAGTTTCAGTTAGAATATAATGTTGAGTAAGGAATGGGCAGTAGCCCTTGAAAGTGAAGTTAAAAAACCCTATTATCAAAGGCTTAAGGCTTTTCTGATGGAGGAATATAAAAGAACCTGTATTTTTCCGCCTCAGGAGGATATATTTAATGCTCTTAAGTTAACCAGTATATCCAAAGTTAAGGTGGTGATATTGGGACAGGATCCCTATCATGAGCCGGGACAAGCCCATGGTTTGGCTTTTTCGGTGAGGAAAGGTGTAAAAATTCCTCCTTCTCTTGTTAATATATATAATGAACTAAATGAGGATATTGGGGTTGATATACCAAAGCATGGCGAGCTGACATCTTGGGCAAAGCAGGGAGTATTACTTTTAAATACAGTGTTAACTGTAAGGCGTGGTGAGGCTAATTCCCACAAGGATAAGGGCTGGGAAGAGTTTACAGACAGGATAATTAAAATAATAAACGAAAAACAGGATCCGGTGGTATTTATGCTTTGGGGCAGCAATGCTCAGGCTAAAACTAAATTATTAAATAATCCGAACCATTTAGTGCTGAAAACTACCCATCCGTCTCCATTATCAGCATATCGTGGGTTTTTAGGCTGCAGACATTTTTCCAAGGCTAATGCTTTTCTGGAGAAAAACAATATTAAACCCGTTAACTGGCAAATTCAATAATATGGTTTGCAAATTCCCAAAATATTTATACAATTAAGTAGCAGGCATTTTCAATTAAGTAAACTGGAGGATGAAATGAAAAAATATGTGTGTAAAGTATGCGGTTATATCTATGAAGAAGCAAAGGGTATCCCTGATGAGGGAATAGCACCCGGCACAGCCTTTGAGGATATTCCTGATGATTGGGCATGTCCATTGTGCGGAGTTACCAAGGAAGATTTTGAAGAAATGGCATAATCTGAGTTAACCGAGCCAAAAGGATTAACCTTTTAGGGACAGAGAAAATAATAAGAACTTGGAAAGGAGGTAATTCTCATGTCAAATATGAAAAGAACAGGACAAACAGCCCTTTATGAGCGTTTAAGTCGTGATGATGAAATGCAAGGAGAAAGTAATTCCATCACCAATCAAAAGCAGTTACTTGAAAGTTATGCAAAAAGAAACGGCTTTGTAAATATCTATCACTATACTGATGATGGAGTAAGCGGAACAACCTTTGATAGAGAGGGATTTCAAAAGATGATAAAAGCAGTAGAAGAAAACAAAGTATCTACTGTGATAGTAAAAGATATGAGTAGGTTTGGCAGAGATTACCTCAAAGTAGGCTTTTACACCGAAATACTTTTCA
>JBHBQE010000012.1:0-22413 GCA_041776485.1 Lachnospiraceae bacterium
ACTTTTTTCTGCCTATGAGAAGACTTGGCAGCTACTTTCATATGGCGATGAACGGTATGGCTGCGAGCGACAAGATTTTTAAGTTCTTAGGCGAAGAAGAACCAAAGCAGCGAACCGAAACCGTATCTGGCGGTGATATTTCCCTCAAAAACGTGTCCTTTTCCTATGACGGGGAGCGGGAGGTATTGCACGGTATTGATATGGATATTCCGGAACAAGGATTTATTGGAATTATAGGAAAGTCCGGCAGCGGTAAGTCAACGGTTGCTCATCTTTTGATGGGAAGAAAGTCTCCGAATTTTGGTGAGATACGGATAGATGGGAAAATGCTGGATACCGTATCGGAAAAAAGTCTAATGGATACCATAACATACATCGGTTTCGGCAGCGTGTTTTTTAAAGGAACGGTACGCGAAAATCTGGCGCTGGCAATACGAGAGCCGGAGGATGAGCATATGTGGCAGGTGCTTTGTGATTGTCAGCTAGATTCTTTTCTTCGTGAGCAGGATGGGCTGGATACACAGCTTCTGGAAAACGCCTCCAATCTGTCGGGTGGACAAAGGCAACGTCTTGCGCTTGCAAGGGCAATTCTGCACGATACGCCTGTCTATATCTTTGATGAGGCTACAAGTAATATCGACATGGAGAGTGAAGAGGCAATTTTGAGTGAGATTCGTCGCATGGCAGGAAACAGAACGATTATTATGATTTCCCATCGTCTTGCTAATGTTGTCTCGGCAGATAGAATTTATTGTATGGAACATGGTGAAGTGGTTGAAAGCGGAACCCATGGTGAACTTATCAGACAAAACGGTGTATATGCCGCGCTGTGGCAAACGCAGGATATGCTTGAGCGTTACGGAAAGGGAGAGGTGTAAATGAAGCGCGAATCAAAAGCGAAGATTCTCTTTCGGATGATTAGTCTTGTAAAGCCGCTTGCCGGCTGGATGGTATTTGCTGTTCTTATGGGGACTCTAGGGTTTCTTACGGCGCAGTTTATTCCTATTCTCGGCGGGTATGCCGTTTTGTATGGGCTTGGACAATATACCTATATCCCTATTCGAACGGTTTGGGCGTTATTGATTATCTTTGCGCTTCTGCGATCGGTGTTTAGGTTGACGGAGCAGCGGACAAACCATTACATTGCCTTTACCCTTCTTGCAATCATTCGAGATAAAGTATTTCAGGCGTTCAGAAGGCTTTGTCCTGCCAAGCTGGAAGGACGGGACAAGGGCGACCTTATCAGCCTTATCACATCTGACGTGGAACTTTTGGAGGTGTTTTACGCCCACACAATTTCGCCAATATGTATTGCCGCGTTGACATCAGGGATTATGTGTGTCTATATCGGGTTCTTTCATTGGAGCCTGGGTGTGCTGTCACTCATTGCATTTCTGTGTATTGGTGTTGCGCTTCCTATAGTGATTTCAAAGCGAAGCGGTACGCTTGGCGATGAACTTCGCACCCAATCTGGTGAGCTGGCGGCATATATGCTGGAGAATATTCGTGGTCTTGATGAGACAATCCAGTATGGCTGCAAAGAGCATAGAATGGAATCCATGAATCGGAAAACGGGTGTGTTAAGCGAACGTCAAGGCATTCTGAACCGTCTTACAGGAACCAATCTGGCATTGGCAAATACATTGATACTTCTGTTTGATGTGGCGATTTTGGTGCTGTCCGGCAGTCTGTATTTGAGCGGCATTGTGAGATTTGACGGTTTTTTGATTCCTATTATTGCGCTGATGTCATCCTTTGGTCCCGTCACCGCATTGGCAAATCTCGGTACGGCGTTACAGTCTACCGTGGCTTCCGCATTCCGTGTTCTTGCCATATTGGATGAGATACCGGAAACAGAGGATGTGACTGGAAAAGAGAACGTCGTTTTCACAGGTGCGGCGCTTCGTAATGTATCGTTTTCATACGATGGGGAGACAGTTCTGAATCAACTGTCGGTATCCTTCCCTGAAAACCAAATCATTGGTGTGGTGGGTAAATCCGGCTGTGGGAAATCCACCATGTTAAAGCTTTTAATGCGTTTCTGGAAAACGAACAGCGGCGTGGTCAGTATATCCGACAGAAGCGTGGAGGATATCAACACAGTTAACCTGCGCAATATGGAGAGCTATATGACGCAGGAGACACAGCTTTTCATGGACACGATTGCAAACAATATTCGGATTGTAAGGCTGTCTGCCAGCGACACAGAGGTGGAGGCTGCCTGCAAAAAAGCCGCTCTGCACGATTTTATTATGACCCTTCCGAATGGTTATGAGACACAGGTGGGAGAGTTGGGTGAGACCCTGTCCGGAGGAGAACGCCAGCGAATCGGGCTGGCAAGAGTTTTCCTGCATAATGCACCATTTATTTTACTCGATGAGCCAACCAGTAATCTGGACAGTCTGAACGAGGGGATTATACTCCGTTCTCTGTGTGAGGAGGCAAAGGGCAAAACGATTGCACTTGTTTCGCACCGAAAAAGTACGGTTCGCATTGCGAATGGTATTATTCACATGGAAAGCGGGAGAGTTTCGTGATAGATGTCAGCACAAAAGAGGAGCAGGAGACGAAAATATAGAAGTGGAGGATGGAAAAGACATGAAAATCAAAAAGGGATTATTTATAATACTGGGGTGCCTGTGCCTTACACTGGGGACGGTCGGCGTATTTATTCCTATCCTTCCTACAACTCCGTTTTATCTCTTGACGGTATTTTTCTTTGCCAACAGTTCTGAGCGATTACATAGCTGGTTCCTCGGAACAAAGGTGTACGAGAAGCATTTTGCCTCCTTTGTTCGCGGCAAAGGAATGCTTGTAAAGACGAAAGTCAGCATTATGGTGACGGTAACGCTTCTTATGGGATTTGGTTTCTTTATGATGTTTAGGAAAGAAATATGGGTTCCGTGTGTTATTCTCGCCATTGTCTGGATGGCGCACGTGTACTGTTTTATATTCCGAATAAAGACAATTCCTGCGAAAAATGAGGAAGAAGGCGCATGATACAAAGCACTGGAAATTGACCTTGAAAGAATAAAGAAACACATCCATTTTTAATTCTTACCTTGATAAGATATTTACTGTTATGTTAAAATATTCAATGCTTTATAAATATCGGGTTATAAAGCAATTTTATATTATATTATATAATCCAATAGAAAAAGGAGAGACGGTATGAAGGTTTACACAACTGATAAAATTAGAAACATTGTACTACTCGGACATGCAGGTTCAGGAAAAACTTCTTTAGCAGAATCAATGGCATATTTGTCAAAGGTTATAACTCGTCCGGGAAAGGTTTCCGAAGGTAATACCATAAGCGATTATGACAGCCAGGAAAAAAGCAAGGTCATGTCTATTCAAACCAGCTTAATTCCTGTTCCCTGGGCAGATTATAAAATAAATATATTAGATACCCCGGGCTCTTTGGATTATGTTGGTGAGGTATATGAAGCATTGGCTGTGGCAGACGCCGCTATAATTGTTGTATCAGGTAAAAATGGAGTGGAAAGCGGAACTAAGAAAGCCTGGAAGCTATGTGAGCAATACAATATTCCAAGGATGTTTTTTGTCAGCCAAATGGACTATGATGACGCTTCCCTCAGGAAGGTGCATGCAGCATTAAGTGAGCTGTATGGAAAGAAAATAGCACCTTTTCATTTTTCAATCAGAGAAAATGAGAAATTTGTTGGATATATCAATGTTGTTTCCCAAACAGGACATAGGTGGAAGGATAACGGAGAAGTGGAGAACTGTGAGATTCCCGACTATTCCATGCCTTTACTAGAGGATTACAGAACTTCTTTGCTTGAGGCTGTTGCAGAAACCAGTGAAGAGTTTATGGACAGGTATTTTAGCGGTGAAACCTTCTCTGAAGATGAAATAAGACAGGCTCTTAGGGTAAATGTTAAGGATCAAAGCATAGTGCCAATTTCCATGGGTTCTGCTGTATTAAATCAAGGTATTTATACTTTAATGGACGATATAATTAAGTATATGCCCGGACCTGATCAGTGTGAAAAGGTTGGAATTGACACCAAGTCCAATGAAACTTTCCATGCAGATTACGATTTTAGCAAGCCTAAGTCTGCCTATGTATTTAAGACAATAGTTGATCCGTTTGTGGGAACCTATTCCTTTATCAAGGTTAATTCCGGAGTACTCAAAACTGATGATACATTATTTAACCATCACAAAAATTCTGAGGAAAGGATAGGAAAGCTTTATATTTTGACCGGTTCAAAGGCGGAGGAGATAAAAGAGCTTCATGCAGGTGATATTGGAGCCTTATCAAAGCTTAATAAGGTGGATACTACCGATTCACTGTCTACAAAGGATAAGCCAATTGCCTATTTAAGGGGTGAAATTCCCACTCCCTATACTTATATGAGATATATAGTTACTAAAAAGGGTGAGGAGGACAAGGCTGCCTCCGGTCTTGCCAAGATAATGCAGGAGGATTTAACTATTAAGGTGGAAAATGATGCTGCAAACAGGCAAACGCTTATTTACGGCATATCTGAACAGCATATTGAAGTGGTTGTTAATAAGCTTAAGGAAAAATATAAGGTGGAAATAGAGCTTGCAAAGCCTAAGATTGCTTATAAGGAAACCATTCTCGGCAATTCTGATGTGGAATACAAACATAAGAAGCAGTCAGGGGGTCATGGTCAATACGGTCATGTAAAAATGAGATTTTCACCCTCCGGCAATAATGAAGAGGCATACTCCTATACTCAGTCTGTTGTAGGCGGTTCTGTACCTAAAAACTATTTTCCGGCAGTTGAAAAGGGTATCGTTGATTCTGTAAAGGCAGGTCCTCTGGCAGGTTATCCCGTTGTGGGAGTTGCTATTGATTTGTATGATGGTTCCTATCATCCGGTGGATTCCTCTGAACAGGCATTTAAAACTGCTTCAGTTAATTGTTTTAAAAAGGGTATATTAGAGGCTAAACCGATTTTGCTGGAGCCTATTGCATCCCTAAAGGTTATTTGCCCGGATGAAAATACTGGCGATGTAATGGGTGACTTAAACAAAAGACATGCCAGGGTCAATGGAATGAATGCTTTGGGTGATGGGAATACGGAGGTTAATGCAGAAATTCCCTATGCGGATTTATATGGATATGGAACTGATTTACGCTCTATGACAGGTGGAAACTGTGATTATTCATATGAATTTTTAAGATATCAGCAAACTAACCATGATGTACAGGAGGCAGAGGTTAAGAGAAGAGCTAAGGAACTTGAAACAGGTGAGGAATAAAATAAAACATAGGAGTATATAATGGACATAAATTATTCACATAAGCAAATTGAAGCCAAATGGAGAAAAATATGGGAAGAAAATCCGATTAATCCTGTAGATGACAGTAAGCCTAAATATTATTGTCTGGATATGTTTCCCTATCCTTCAGCCAATGGGTTACATGTAGGGCATTGGAGAGGTTATGTTATATCCGATGTTTGGAGTCGATATAAGCTTATGAATGGTCATTATATTATTCATCCCATGGGTTGGGACGCTTTTGGACTGCCTGCGGAAAACTATGCTATAAAGATGGGTATACACCCGGAGATTACCACTAAAGAAAATATAGACAATATCAGAAAGCAGATAAAGCAGATAGCAGCTGTTTATGATTGGGATATGGAGGTTAATACCACAGATCCGGATTATTATAAATGGACTCAGTGGATATTTATTAAGCTTTTTGAAAAAGGATTGGCATATGAAAGTGAAATGCCTATCAACTGGTGCCCATCCTGTAAAACCGGACTTGCTAATGAAGAAGTAGTAAACGGAAAGTGTGATCGTTGCGGAGCAGATGTTACCAAGAAAAAACTTAAACAGTGGATGCTTAGGATTACAGAATATGCCGATAGACTTCTTACGGATTTGGATAAATTGGACTGGCCCCAAAAGGTTAAAAAAATGCAGACAGACTGGATAGGTAAAAGTTATGGGGCAGAGGTTGATTTTAAGGTTGAGAGTCTGGATGAAAATATTACAGTATTTACCACCAGACCCGATACATTACATGGCGCAACCTTTATGGTGCTGGCTCCGGAGCATGCTTTGGCTAAATCATTGGCAACTAAGGAGTGTGAAAAGGCAGTAGAAGACTATATTTATAAAACTTCTCTTCGTTCCTCTGTGGATAGACTGCAGGATAAGGAAAAAACGGGAGTGTTTACAGGCAGCTATGCCATAAACCCTATTAATGGTAAAAAGATCCCGATTTGGCTTTCTGATTATGTGCTGGCAGATTATGGTACCGGTGCGATTATGTGTGTTCCTGCTCACGATGACAGAGATTTTGATTTTGCCAGTAAATTTGATATACCTATTGTTCCGGTTATATCTCCAGACGGTTCAAATATAGAAAATATTAAAGAACCTTATCTTCAAAAGGGTATTATGATTAATTCCGGAGATTGGAACGGTAAGGATTCAGAGGTTGTAAAGAATGAAGCTCCTGCCTATGTGGAGAAAAGAGGATTTGGTAAGGCAACGGTTAATTTTAAGCTTAGGGATTGGGTGTTTTCAAGACAGCGATATTGGGGTGAACCTATTCCTATAATCCACTGCAGCAATTGCGGTGAGGTGGCTGTTCCCGAATCCGACTTACCTGTACATCTTCCCAAGGTGGAAAGCTATCAGCCTACAGGTACCGGCGAATCGCCACTGGCAGCAATTGACTCCTGGGTTAACTGTACCTGTCCTAAATGTGGCAGAAAAGCCAAAAGGGAAACCAATACCATGCCTCAGTGGGCAGGCTCCTCCTGGTATTTTCTAAGATATGTGGACAATAAAAATGATAAGGAGCTTATCAGCAAGGAAAAAGCAAAGAAGTATTTGCCGATTGATATGTATATTGGAGGAGTTGAGCATGCTGTTCTTCATCTGCTTTATGCCAGATTTTGGACTAAATTTTTAAATGATATAGGAGTAATAGATTTTGATGAACCCTTTATAAAGCTGTTTAACCAGGGCATGGTTACAGGCAAAAACGGGGTTAAAATGTCCAAATCTTTGGGGAATGTTGTAAGTCCGGATCCGCTTATTGAGGATTATGGCTGTGATTCTCTGAGATTATATGAACTCTTTGTCGGACCGCCTGAACTTGACAGTGAGTGGGATGAAAGGGGAATTGAGGGTGTAAGACGTTTCCTTGGAAAGCTATACCGCCTGTCTTTTGAAGTTATAAGTAAGGATGAGGTTTCTGAAACACCTGAATTATTAAAGGTAAGAAACCGTCTTATCAAGGATATTACACAAAGACTTGACAGTTTTAGTCTTAACACTGTAGTATCGGGATTTATGGAGTATACCAATATACTTTCTAATATGGTAAAAACTACAGGCGTAGACAGAAAAACCATTGAGACATTGGTTACATTGCTTGCCCCTTTTGCCCCTCATATTTCAGAGGAAATTTTTGAGGCTCTGGGAAATGGTAAATCCGTGTTTTCCATGGAATGGCCGGAATATGATGAAAAGTACTTAGAGGAGGATACGCTGGACGTTCCTATGC
This sequence comes from Lachnospiraceae bacterium, assembly GCA_041776485.1. Taxonomy (GTDB): domain Bacteria; phylum Bacillota; class Clostridia; order Lachnospirales; family Lachnospiraceae; genus JBHBQE01. The sequence continues at coordinate 7,535 of JBHBQE010000012.1, forward strand.
AAATAAACGGTAAGGTAAGGGGAACCATTAAGGTGAGCAAATCTGCTGATAAAACTGAGGTATTAAATAATGCCAAGGAGATATTAAAAGATAAGCTTTCAGGAAATATTGTTAAGGAAATTTATGTTCCGGGTAAGATAATTAATTTTGTGGTGAAATAGAAATTAAATTGATACGGTGTGGGAAGATAAGCAATTTTAAATAAAATTTATGAGGTTATAATGATTGATAAAATTAAAATGACCCAGCCATTGGTTGAGATGGACGGGGATGAGATGACAAGAATACTGTGGCAGTACATTAAGGAAGAGCTGATTCTCCCCTATGTGGATTTAAAAACAGAATATTATGACCTGGGTCTTGAAAACAGAGACAGGACAAATGACAAGGTGACTACCGAGGCAGCGAATGCCACATTAAAGTATGGAGTGGCTGTTAAATGTGCTACTATAACCCCTAATGAGGAGAGGGTTAAGGAATATAAACTAAAGTCAATGTATAAAAGCCCGAATGGTACTATCAGAAGTATATTGGACGGTACCGTTTTCCGTGCGCCTATAGTATTAAAGTCTATTAGTCCGGGGGTTAGAAGCTGGAAAAAACCCATTACCATTGCAAGACATGCCTATGGGGATGTATATAAAAATGTTGAAATAAAGGTAAACACTCCCGGTAAGGCGGAACTTGTATTTACAGATGTGAATGGTAATAAAAAAAAGGAGCTTATCCACGAGTTTAACAGTCCGGGAATCATACAGGGTGTGCACAATACCAGGGAGTCTATAGAAAGCTTTGCAAAAAGCTGTTTTACTTATGCTCTGTCCATGAAACAGGATTTGTGGTTTTCTGCAAAGGATACCATTTCCAAGCAGTATGATCATAGCTTTAAGGACATTTTCATGGATATATATAATGCAGAATATAAAAATGACTTTGAAAAGGCAGGCATAACATATTTTTATACATTAATTGATGATGCAATAGCAAGGGTTATGAAATCTCCCGGCGGATTTGTTTGGGCACTTAAAAACTATGACGGAGATGTAATGAGTGATATGCTTTCCTCTGCCTTTGGCTCTCTGGCAATGATGACCTCTATTCTGGTATCTCCTAAGGGTGTATATGAATATGAGGCAGCCCATGGTACTGTACAGAGACATTACTATAAGCATTTGAAGGGCGAAGAAACCTCCACCAATTCAGTTGCTACAATATTTGCATGGAGCGGTGCCTTGAAAAAAAGAGGGGAGCTTGATAATAACGCAAAATTAGCGGAATTTGGCAATAAATTGGAAAATGCTACAATTGAAACCATAGAAGAAGGTTCTATGACCGGAGATTTGGCATTGCTTACCAATATAGTAAATCCAACAGTTCTAAACAGTCTTGACTTTATTAAAGCAGTAAGAAGCAGATTATAATGTTACTTTCCTGTGATAAGCTCAGTAAATCCTTTGGAGATAGAATTTTATTTTCAGAGCTTTCCTTTAGTTTGGATAAAAATGAAAGGCTCTGTATTCTTGGTCGCAACGGTTGCGGAAAATCGACTCTTTTAAATATTATTCTCGGAAATGAGGAATATGATGCCGGTGATATAAAAAAACAGGATGTTAAAATATCCTGTCTGTCACAGGCTCAGGATACAAATGATACCCGCTCCGGTGGTGAGAAAACCAAGCAGGAAATACAAAGGGTTTTTAATGAAAATCCTTCTATCCTCTTATTGGATGAACCTACAAATCATCTTGATATAGAGGGAATAGAGGAGTTGGAAAAGAAAATTGCCTCCTTTCGGGGAGGATTAATCTTAGTAAGTCATGACAGGTATTTAATTGATAAATTTGCCACTAAAATTTTAGATTTAAATACTGTACCCCATGTTCTCTATTCAGGGAATTATTCTGATTTTTTGGTGAAAAAGTCACAGCTTAAACTTTCAATAGACAATGCCAATAAAAAGCTTGCAAGTAAAATTTCTCATGAAAAGGAGGTTATCGCAAAGCTGCAATCTTTTAACAGGGAAAAGAGCATTAAAAGAGCTGAAAGCCGTAAAAAGGCTCTGGCAAAGATGGAGGATTTCACCAAGTTTAATGATGATTCAACTAAAATGAATATTGTACTTTCACCAAGGGTAATTTCCGGTAATGATGTACTTAGCATTTCCCATGTATCAAAGGCATATGACAGGGAATTGTTTTCGGATATTTCCTGTAATGTACAAAGGGGAGAGCATATAGGATTAATTGGCAGAAACGGAACCGGAAAAACCACATTGTTTAGGCTGATAATGGATATGATTGAAAGTGAATCGGGAGATATTCGTCTAGGTGCCAATGTGAGTATAGGTTATTATGACCAAAACCTTAATATATTAAATGAAAATAAATCGATTTATGACGAAATTTCCAATGAATGCGGTGATTTAACGGAAACAGAAATAAGAAACAGCCTGGCGGCATTTTCCTTTTATAATGATGATGTGTTTAAAACAATAGGTAAGTTATCCGGCGGAGAAAAGGGCAGACTGTCACTATGTAAGCTTATGCTTTCAAATGCAAATTTACTGTTATTAGATGAGCCAAGCAACCATTTAGATATGGAGTCTAAGGAAATCCTTGAAAAAGCCATTAATAACTATACCGGAACAGTGATTTTTATAAGCCATGACAGGTTTTTCTTAAATAGCTGCGCCCATATGATTTGGGAAATTGATGGCTGCACCCTTAGGAATTATGTTGGAAATTATGATTATTATATTAAGAAAAAGCAGGATTTAATCGATAAGGGGCTAATCAAGCAAAGTCAAATAATATCTGAGGATATATCAAAGCCTGTGAACGAAAACAGGCTGTTGTGGGAAGAGGAAAAAAGACGTAAGAAGGAGCTTGAGAAGAAAAAAAGAGACGAGCAGAAAACAATGGCAAAGATTGTGGAGCTTGAAAATAAAGTGGCAGAGATTGAAGAAGAGGAAAGTAAGGTTGAAAATGCCAGTAATTATGTACTTCTAAAAGAGCTAATGGAAGAAAAGGATAGGTTAAGTGCAGAGCTTTTGGAATTGTATAATAATTTGTAGTCTGCGGTCTTAGGGCAATACGGTAAATTTAATATAGAATTGAGCGTAAAATGGACGAATTAGTTAGAGCAATTGCAGCAAATGCACAGATAAGAGCCTTTGCAGTTACAAGTACACAAATGGTGGAATATGCCAGGAAAGCCCACAATACATCTCCTGTTGTAACAGCCACCTTAGGGCGGCTTATGAGCGGTGCTTCTATGATGGGAAGTATGCTTAAGGGGGAGTCGGATATACTTACATTGCAGGTTACAGGTGACGGAGCCGTGGGCGGCTTGGTTGTTACAGCGGATAATATAGGCAATGTAAAGGGATATGCCAATAATCCTCAGGCAATGTGTCCTGTTAGTGCAACAGGTAAGCTGGATGTGGGAAATATTGTTGGCAATGGGGTTTTACATGTTATTAAGGACATGGGGCTTAAAGAACCTTATAGCTCCAAAATAGAGCTTGTCACCGGAGAAATAGGCGATGATCTGTCTGCATATTTTATTCAGTCGGAACAGACACCTTCTGTTGTGGGGCTTGGGGTTTTAATGAATAAAAATAATACGGTAAGGTGCTCGGGAGGATTTATTATACAGGCTATGCCCTTTGCAGATAATGATATAATAGAAAAACTTGAGGAAAAAGCCGGTCAAATAACCTCTGTTACCTCGTTATTGGATACAGGCATGCATGCAGAGGAGCTTTTAGTACATTTGCTGGGTGATATGGATGTGGAAATTACAGATAAACACAATATTTCTTTTAAGTGTAACTGTTCGAAGGGCAGAGTTGAGAAGGTTCTTATAAGCATGGGAAAAACTCAGCTTGAGGAATTAATAGCGGATAATGAGGATATTGAGCTAAACTGTCAATTCTGTGGTAAAAAATATAAATTTTCTTCCGCAGAAATCAGGGATAATTTTATTGATAAAATATAATTGACCGAGTTCTTTGAGCGAGGGATACTTATTGACCTTTAGCCAAGAAATGAGAGGTGATTTCGTGTCTAAGATGAACGTTTAAGGTTCAGAAATCAGTATTATTGCCATAGAGAACAGGGATTATATTTCTTTGACAGATATGGTTAGAAATATTGAAAATGGAGTGGCTTTAATTGAGAAATGGCTTAGAAATAAAAATACGATAGAATTTTTAGGGATTTGGGAGGAAATGTATAATCCAAATTTTAATTTCCCCGAATTCGAGGGAATTAAAAATGAAGCAGGCTTTAACCGATTTATGGAATGAATGAAACAGTTCCGGAAGATTACAAGCCATTATCGTTAGTGTGCTTAAGAGAGGACGGCGCTTATGAATCGCCGGGCACGGTCAGTCTTGTTTGCAAAAGTGCCAAGAAGATAAAGGGGCTTGAAGATTTTCATTTTCACACTCTAAGACATACCTTTACAAGCAATCTGCTAACTTATGTTATGGAGCGGCACCGAAAGAAGTTCAGGAGCTACTTGGACATGTTGATGTAAGCACTACAATGAATATCTATGCTCACGCCTTCAAGGGAGGCAAAACAAACATCAACAAAGCTGTTAGACCATGCGATGGGAATGGATTAAACAAAAAGGTGGGAAGATTAGGTAGAGATAAATCTAATATATAAGAAAAGAGGGTGTTCATATATACAATGTACAGGTTTACCGTCTGACAATAAAAAATTTTATACATTTTTAAGAAAATATTGACAATATAAATACCTGAGCATATAATCAAATTAGAGATATGTCTTTGTATTAATTAAAATTGAATATGTATAGGCTGTGCGTTTGCTTGGATTTACACATGAATTTTGTTTGTCTGAGCACTAAGATGGAAGTAGGTTAGATTCCTACACGGTCCCGCCACTGTGTTAGATAGCGATGTCTTGTTGCCTTATTATATAGGGCAGACCACTGATAGTAATATTGGGAAGGTGAAGAAGTAGCGATGATTCTTAAGTCAGGATACATGCGTATAGTGTCATAAACTTGTATTTGTTAACGAGCGATTAACCAAGATTTTCTTACAGTAAATACGGACTGTGGAGCATTGCCTCTGCAGTCCTTTTTATATCAAGTTTAAGCTTGGTTTAGCACGGGTTTTGCGGTATAGCATACTTTCTAAAACACTATTTAAGCATAAAGCTCAGTATAAGGAAGAAAGCCGGATATGAAAGAAAATTTGCATAAATTTAATAAAATAAATAAAATCACTGCCATTATTTTAGTATTGGCATTTTTATATTCAGCTTTCGGCTGCACTGCCTTAAAAGAAGATAAAGCAAAACCTGAAGTAAAACCTGATGAAAAGCTTATTTCCTGTATAAATTATTTGTATTCCATAGATAAAAAGCCGACTGATTACCGTCCGGAGTATGATTGGAATGTTATGTTGCTTTCTTATAAGCAGTCGGAGTTTGAGGATATATATGCTGAATATTGCAATAATCATATTGAACAGCTAAAGGAGCATTTAGTTGAAAATGAGGGGAAAATAGATGATGACAGACCCACAAATTATGCTAAGACCGCTATTATGCTTAAACAGGCAGGGTATGATCCGACTGATTTTTATGGATATAATCTTCTTCTTCCCTTAGATGATGATGAGGAAGTGGTACAGCAGGGGCTTAATGCCGAAACTTACGCTTTGATTGCTTCCAACTACTGCGGATACAAATTGGAAAACGAGGAGCTGTATTACTATGATTTGTTAAATCACATTACAGATAGAGAAGATTATGAAGAGGATGAAATAATTGATTATGAGGCAATGGCTATTTATGCTCTGTCTTATTATACATATATGCCGGATACCTTGGTGGGTATTGATATTGCCTTTGAAAGAATGGCTGATGTTCAGGAGGATGACGGAAGCTTCTCAAATGCCGAGTCTACGGCTCAATTAATCATAGCCTTATCCTCACTTGGAATAGACGTTACAGAGTATGAGCTTTTTATTAAAGACGGAAATTCCTTAATGGACGGGCTTTTAGGATATTCCTATGAGGACGGTTTTATGCATGTTAAGTCCAAGGAAAAAATAGATGGCATAGCAACACAGCAAGGGGCATTGGCTCTTGTTTCACAGGAAAATTTATCCCAAAACGGACTTTTCCCTAAAGCTGATGAAACTATGGTACAGTCAGATACAGCTTATACAGAGTCTCCATAGAGGAAACTGATGCTAAAAAGCCTTGGGAAAAGCCCCACAGGAAGATAATTAAAGCAAAAGAAATGTAAAATAAAAGTAGTTTAAAAAGCACATACAAGACAAAAAGGAATTGACAGGAAAAATTATGAGAAAAGATTTTGAACAGATTAAAAATGAAATTAAAAAAGCCATTGTCGGCAAGGACGAGATAATTGATAAGGTCTTAACGGCAATTTTAGCAAAGGGACATATCCTTTTGGAGGATATTCCCGGTGTGGGAAAGACCACATTGGCTTTGGCATTTAGTAAGGCTTTGGGACTTGAATTTAAGAGGGTACAGTTTACGCCCGATGTGGTTCCCTCGGATATTGTTGGGTTTTCCATGTACAGCAAGGAAAAGGACGAATTTAGATATATGCCGGGAGCCTGTATGTGCAATTTCCTTTTGGCAGATGAAATCAACAGAACCTCCAGTAAAACCCAATCAGCCCTTTTAGAGGTAATGCAGGAGGGAAAGGTTACAGTTGACGGTAAAAACTATGAAATACCTGCGCCCTTTGTGGTGGTAGCCACGCAAAATCCGGTGGGATCCTTAGGAACGCAAATGCTTCCGGAAGCATCTTTGGACAGATTTATGATACAAACCTCTATGGGATACCCATCCAAGGAGGCTCAAATAGAACTAATGGAAAACAGAGGTTTTTTTGACCCTCTTGAAAGCGTAAATTATGTTTTAAGCGCCTCTGAATTTTTGAATTTACAATCACAGGTCAATAATGTATATGTTGACACAAAAATTTTGCTGTATATAAGCGAGCTTTTGGAAAAAACAAGAGAAAATGCTCTTATAAGACTTGGAATAAGCCCCAGAGGCGGTCTTTCCATTATGAATATGGCGAAGGCAAATGCATTTGTTAATGAAAGGGATTATGTGGTTCCGGAGGATATACAGGAGCATTTCCTTGATTTATGCCGACATAGAATTTTAATGGACAATAAGGCAATGATGGGCGGCAATAAAAACAAAGATGATATATTAAAGGATATATTGTCGGATATTACTGCTCCGGTTTTATAGGCGCTTACGGAATATGAAGCATAAAACTATGAGCGTAAAACATGTTTTTGCATGGATTATATATGTAATTCTGCTGACTTTAATATATATTTTGCTGAAAAGTCCGTTGCATTATATCATACCAGGCTTTTTGATATTTTTAACAATTTTAGAGCTGATATCAAGATCAGTTTTTGCAAAGAATATAAACTTTGATATGGAGGTATCGGGAAATAACGAAAAGAAATCGGCTGCCGCAGTAAAGCTTATATGCAGTAATAAAAGTATTTTGCCTGCAATATTTTTAGAGTCAGAAATTGAAATAAAAAACTTATTAAACGGTGAAAAAAAGAGGATAACCTCAGTATTTGGTATTTTCCCTAAGGGAAAGGAAACGGTCGGATTTAATATGGTACCTGACCAATGCGGTTGTATAAGGGTATCGGTAAATTATATAAAAAAAGGAGGATTTTTAGGGATATTTAAGGAGGAATTGGAACAGTCCTTTATTCCTTTAAGCTGTAATTATATAGTTTTTCCGGATATATCAGAAATTGCCGTAGATAGGGAAAAAATATATTCCTACAGTATGGAAAGTTTCAAATATTCTAATGTTAAAACAGGAAACGACCCGGGAGAAATATTTGGAATTAGAGATTATCAGCCAAATGACAGCTTAAAAGCAATTCACTGGAAGCTGTCGGAAAAGATGGACAATCTTGTTATAAGACAGATGGGTTATCCTGTGGACAACGATATATTGATTATTTTGGACAAGTTTCATTCAAGCATTGAAAAAGACAAAATAGAACGACTTACAGAGATTTTGTTTTCACTATCAAGCAGCCTTGCCGGAGATACTGTTAAGCACGATATAGGCTGGTATGACAGTGATACCGGAGAGTTTACGGTGGAAACTGTACAATCCTTGGCAGAATGGCTTACAAAATGTGTAAAAACACTGTCAGCCCCCAATCTTATATACGATGGAAGTTCAAGTATAAGCTTGTATTTACAGACAGAGAATAAAAAGGAATATTCGAATTATATAATAATAAGTAATGATTTTAAAGATAGAGATTTGCTTTTAGGTTATGGAAATATTATTGAATTTTCATGAAACTGAATATGTGTCTTATGGACAGTGCAGTCAAAGGATAAGGCGGCTTTTAATTGATATTTTAATTGCCATTGGACTTTCCTTTAGTCAGATTAGCCTTTTAATTAATCTCTTTGTTTTGGATTACGGACCTTACAATGCCTTTAAGGGCGGCATTGTTGAGGGGTATGTAAGAATTGTCAATATAATAGGAGATATGCTGGGAAGAAGCCGATATATTATTTTTACAGGTTATGAAGTACCTGATGGTGATTACGGCTTATTTATTACTTTTATATTTATTTTGTTATGCCTTATTTCATTTTTTATAATAAAAAGCGGCATTTTACCATTGTTTATATTTTATTATATTGCCCCTGTTGTTTTCACTTATCTTTTGGGTGTTGCAGACCCTAAGGATTTATTTATGCTTATTTTATTTACATTGCTTGCGGCTTTTTCGGTAAGATATGGAGAAAACTACAGATTTTTCATGCCGGTGGGTATTTCTCTAATATTTATACTTATGGGTTTAATTGTGATTAAAAATCCTGCATATGATTTTCTTAGTAAAAAGCCTGTGTTTGCCAATGTAATTTATGATAAAAATACAGAGCTTCTCAATACGTTACGATACGGCAAAAAATATATTACTAAAGACGAAACAGCTTTCTCAATAACTATGGAAAATCCTGAAAGTACATGGCTTAGAGGCTATGTGGGGGAAAGCTATAATAACGGTACATGGGTAGCAAACCCCAATAATGCTCAATATAACTATTTAGCCACAAGAGAAATATTAAAAAACAGAAAATTTAATGGTTTGGGGCAACTTGCCATGGCAAATGCTCTTGTAAACGAGCCTAAAAGCGGCAATGTATCCATAGAGATGAAAAAAGCCAACAGAGAATATATGCTTATACCGTATGAAATATCAGATAACAGTATAAGCCGGGGAGAAAATTACGGCGACAGCTTTATTAAATCCAAAGGATTATTTGGAAAAAGAAAATATAGCTACTTTGCAAATGAAAATCTTACTTCACATTGGACGGATATTGCCGGAGAAGTGTTTACAAATATATCTGAGAATAATTTTCCAAAGGACTATATGGAAAATGAAGCAGCCTTAAATATACATAATTACAATTCCTTTACACATATAGATAGGGAAACAATGTTTCATTTGGAAAATGAAATAGGAAGTACAGGGGATTATCGGGATGAGCATATAGATTATAAGTGGGCAATTAATAATATACTGGACTATATGGAAAATAAGTTAATGTATAAACCTGATTATGAGTATAAAAGCATAAGAGATACCTTAGAAAATCACGGCGGAAATGATAGAGCCTATGCGGCTTTGGCAACGGCGATGTTTCGGTATTATAAAATTCCTGCAAGATATGTAGAGGGGTATTTGATTACAAGAGAGGACGCCAATAACATGGAGTCTGGTATTCCCTACGATATTATGGGGAAAAATTTCCATGCCTGGACGGAAATATATATAGACTCGATAGGCTGGGTCCCCATTGAAACAGTACCGGAATTTAAGGGCATGGTTCCTCAGGCTGACCTTAACAGGGGTATTGATAATGAAAATCTTATTCAGGAATTTAAAAAGCATTCCTCAAGCCTTTCCTCAGATAGGGAGGGGGAAATAATTCTGGATAATCATGAAAATTCCGTAATGGACAATTTTTTGAGTATATTTGTAACTGTTATTTTGATATTCATATTATTTGGAATCATATTCAGGCTTATTTTAATATTAATTAAATCAATAAAGATGTATGCCTCCTTTATGCAAAAGGACGTTAAATCGGCAGTTTCTTCCATATATTATGAACTGAAAAAAAGATATGAAAACCTCAATCCCGAGGCAGTATATATAGGAAACAGAGCATGCTACAGCCCCCATAATATTCAGGAAAGCGACAGAGAATATATGCTTTCCAGGTGGAGGAGCAGGAGAAAATTATATGAAAAAAAGAAGAATATATAAAATTTTAGCAACAGGGGGAATATTGCTTTTTATTGCCCTGTCAATACTTTTACTCCATACCTGTAAGCCTGTAAACTACGGTAACAAGCTTAGCGTGGATATGAGTAAGGTGTCCGCTCAGGTATATAGGGGAGAGGGCTATGTTGTAGACATAGATAATAAGAAAAACAATGATATTGTAACAGATTTTATACACGAAAATCTGCCTGAAACAGAGGTTGATAACGAGCACAGTCCCGATGAGATAAATGAAAAAGCCGACAGCAATAAAACAGAAAACGGCACCACTGATATTACTGAAAAAAATAAAATAAATATTGATAATGTTGAGAATACAGATTCCATTACTGAAAACAGTAATAAAAAGATAGAAGACCAAAGCGATAAAAGCGGAAGTTCCTCGGACAGTGGAAATATAATCGGAAAGCCCAATAACGATAGCAAAGATAGTACCAGCGGAAAGGAAATAAAGGACAATAATGACAGCAACACCCCTTCCGGTAAGCCTTCTACTCCATCAGGCAATACTAAGCTTCCTACCATAAAAGTAAAGGGAATAGCAGAGGGGAAGACTTACTATAATAACCTTGCCATATTTCAGGTAACTGCCACTGATTATAAGGGGCAATATATTAAACATTACAGGGGTGTGGTAATCACACTAAACGGGGCTGAAATCCCTACCGGTGACTGGAAGGACGGCAGCGGCTCTTCTGTGGGTCGACTGGTTAACCAGACTATAAACGAGGGAGAAAATCATATACTTATAACAGCCACCGATACCTGGGGCAATACAAGCAGCAGGGCATTTACTGTATATGGCAGCAGTGGACCCGATGAGGAAAATGATGCCAGGATTACCCTTACCCTTGACCTTAACGCCATTCATTGCGGAATTAAGTTTAGCAGTGTACATATTCCAATTACCGAGGGTGAGCCGGCAATTAATCCAATAATCAGAGGATTAAACCAACAGGGATATTCCCCAAATATAAGAGGCGACCAGTATGGGGCATATATAGAATCCATAAGCGGAAGCGGTATAGCGGAAGGCTGGGATTTAACTCAGGAGGAAATATATGCGCTGCAGCAATCGGGTTTTGCCGTGTGGGGTGAAGAAGTGGATGATGGAACCGGAAATATTATATTTGTGTTAGACAGGGATAGACAGGACCCTAACAAATTACAGGAATTTGATATAGCTTACGGTTCAGGATGGTTATGGTATCTTAACGGCGCTTTACCACAGGCTGGTACATCTTCAATACCGGTGGTAGACGGCGATGAAATAAGATTAGTTTGGACAAACGGAATTTTTTAAGCATAGAAGTTTTAGAAAGGAGAAACTATGTTAGCAGAAAAGCTTAAAAGGATTGCGGCGGCTATGCTTGTTGCCGTTATGGGAATTCTATTAATTCATCCCATAAATGTACAGGCAGACGCTTCTAATCCTGATAATTGGGATTGGTATAAGTACTCTAATAATGAGGAAAACAATGCAGTTACCAATGCCCGTACCATTACAAATTATAAGGAGGCTGACACAAAATGGGCAACAAAGGTTTCCGGAGTTTCAGGTTGGGAGGCAAGCGCTACACCACCCTTAATTGACGGGAAATATGCCTATGTGGCTGCAAAAAGTCATGTACGCCAGATAGACATAGAAACCGGTTTGGAAACAGAATTATCCCTCAAGGAAAGACCTGCATTTTATAAAAAGAAAGACGTGGGATATGCCATGAATCCCATGCTTTATGCAGAAGGTAAATTTTTCATACCCTTAGACGGAGGAAGTATACAGTGTGTAGACGCCAAAACCCTTGAGCCTCTTTGGGCCTCTAAGCCTTTACAGGGACAGTCAATATCAAATATAAGCTATAAGAGGATAAACGGAAAGGGATATGTATATACCGGAACTTGGAAGAGTCATACAAAAGACGGCACATTTTTTGCAGTTGCCATAGATAATGAGGGAATATCCGAAGTAGAATTTAATAATATTAAATATAAGGAAAAAGAGCCGGCATGGAGCTTTGTTCCCTCAAGTACAGAGGTTTCCGGTGGACCTGATAATAACAGAGCCAGAGGCTTTTATTGGGCTGGTGCCTATGTAACGGAAAAGTATTTGGCAGTTGGAACAGATGATGGTACAAATGACGGTAATTATGTTAAGGGTGGAACCCTGTTTACATTAAATCCCGTTACAGGAGCCGTGATAGACTCAATACCCGGTATTAAGGGGGACATAAGAACATCTATATCATATAACAATGGTTATTTGTATTTTTCTACAAAGGGAGGACATCTTCATAAATGCAAGGTGGACAGCGAAGGACATCTTTCAGAGGATTCGTATGTAAATCTTGGAGGTATGACTACGGCAACTCCCGTTGTATATAAGGATAGAATATATATAGGCGTGTGCGGAACCGGAGGACAGTTTGACCCTAACGCAGGACATAAATTTGTTGTTATAAATGGCAATGCGATGGTACCCAATAACGATAATGATGACGCAAATTCCGGTGCCATTGCCTATACACAGCCCATTCCGGGATACCCTCAGGCTACACCTCTTTTAACCACAGCCTATGAAAATGAAGACTATGATAATAATGGAAGCCCTGACGGCAGAGTCTATGTTTATTTTACCTTTAATGCAAAGCCCGGCGGGATATATTATTTCTATGATACCCCGGGTGCAACAGCTCCTGCCATTACAGACCCCAATGAGACATTTCTGTATTCTCCACCCTATGAGCAATACTGTATTAGTCCCATTAATGTGGATAAAAACGGTGTTTTGTATTTTAAGAATGATTCCACCTATAATTTTGCCGTTCACAGAAATGCCGCATATTTAGACGGGCTTGAGCTTTTGGACAATAATGATAATCCCTTTAAAATAAAAGAAGGGGAAGAAATGAAGGAATTTAAGGACGTATTTTCCTTTAGAAAGAAGGAATACACCATAAATTATTCAGCAGAAACCAGTGTTAAGGTAAAACCTACTCCGGTAGATGGAGGTGTGGTTACAGTAAACGGTACTGCTTATTCAGGAACTCCTGTTGAGATACCCTTAAGCGGACAGAGTGATACGGTTATTAATGTGGTGGTTAAAAAGGAGGACGGCGGTAAAACCTATAGCAGAACGTATTCCATAACTATGGTTCCTTTGGGAAATAGTGCTTTGGCTTCGGCTATTTATGTTACGGAACCGTATAACACCCCGCCTTGGTTAGATGCTGATGCGATATGTTCGCTTACTCCTGCCTTTTCATCGGATATTGACAGCAATACTGAAATGGTTTCAGAGATTAATGAAGATATCAGAAATAATAGCCGTGCAAATGTTTGGGTTACAATGGAAGATCCCGACAGTACCATGAAGGTTGTCAAGCTGATTAAAAATTCTGACGGTGTTATACAGGAAGAGGAACAGGAGCTTAATAAAATTAATAATGCCTCTAGTGAACAAGAAAAGAGTACCAGAAGAATAATGGTGAGTGGAGAACAATACCGAGATATTAATATAAAGGTGCATATAACATCAGCAAATGGAAAAAATACCAAGACTTATCTGGTAACCGTAGGTAATCAATACCATGTAGCTAAAGTAGAACTTAAAAAGACGGATGTTATCATTAAAAATAATGAGGAAATAAGCCTAGCTTATGAAATTACACCGGATAATGCGGATGATAAGAGTGTGATTTGGTCCTCAGATAATCCGGATGTTGCCACTGTTGACAATGACGGAAGGGTTAAAGGAAAGGGAACCGGAGAAGCGAATATTACCATTACAACCCTTGACGGGAATCACAAGGACGTGTGCCATGTTACAGTGGGAGATGTTGCCGTAAAGAAGCTTAAGGAAAAGCTTAAGACAGATATTGATGCCGCTTATAGTCTCAGCACATCTATAGCTGAAAGTGTAGACGGAAATGACATTCTTACAAGCGATAAATGGACAACAAAGGAAGCTTTCAACAGCTTAAATAAAGCCATTAGCGAGGCAGAAAATGTATATAATAATCCAAATGCAACTGCAGAACAGATTGAGGCTGCAATAAACAGTCTTGAGAAGGCAGTAAATGATTTTAATGCGACAGTACAAAACGGTACTAAGAAGAAAACCAAACCTGCCACAAACCAATCTGCCATAATTGATAACGTGGAGTATGCACCGGTTTATAATTATGACTATTATGTGAAAAATAATCCTGATATATTGCAAGCCTTTAATGGAGATAAAAAGGCTACCTTAAACCATTTTGTTCATCATGGTATGGACGAGGGCAGACAGGCGTGTGAATGGTTTGATGTATATTTCTATAAAAATACTTACAATGACCTGCAAGCTGTATATGGTGACAACCTAAGGGCATATTATCTGCATTATATAAGCTATGGGAAAAATGAGGGAAGAAAGGGCTGCGAAGCAAATATATCCTCACCCAATATGCCTGTAGTGGCTGATGATATGGATTATTCCAGTGTGTATGAC